>JBBFLD010000002.1:173946-325111 GCA_037481715.1 Melioribacteraceae bacterium | reverse complement strand
AGGATTCTCCCAAAAGGGATTCCTTTGGAAGAACCCTCAACCTCCTGGTTTGTGGTAAAGAAAGGAATATTAAAACAGATTAGTAAATTTAGTACGCCCGGAAGGATTCGAACCCTCAACCTTCTGATCCGTAGTCAGATGCTCTATCCAATTGAGCTACGGGCGCATAATAAAAAATTTACGGTGCAAATATACAATTACACAGTTCAACATTCAATGAATATAGAAGTGATTATTCATGGAATAACTTTGTTTTTTATTTACTTAATAAAAATTTGATAATCCAATAACTTTTTCAGAAATTTGTCACAGAATTTATAAGTTATACTTATGAAAATTCATTTTAATTCCATAAAAAATAAGAGGGTACACTTCAAGTCAAAACTGCTACTATTACGTCCTTGCCCTGATCATTAATTTAGTTCTATTATTCATCATCTAATTTTATAATTAAAAAGGAGTCACTATGTGTGGAATTGTTGGCTATATTGGCAACAAAAATTGTGTCCCAATTCTTATTGAGGGATTAAAACGCCTGGAATATCGCGGATATGATTCTGCAGGCATTGCAATTATTAATTCTTCGGAATGTAAAGTCATTAAAACAAAAGGGAAAGTAGCAGATTTAGAAAAATTGGTTTATTCAGCAAATATATCTGCCAATCTTGGCATAGGGCATACACGCTGGGCTACACACGGTGAACCAAGTATCGAAAATGCACATCCTCATATGAATAATGATAATACTCTTTTTTTAATTCATAACGGGATTATCGAAAATTATGCTTCATTAAAAAAAGGTTTGATAAATGAGGGATATAAATTTGTTAGCGAAACTGACACTGAAGTTTTAGCTCATCTAATTGACCACTATCTGAAATTAAAAAATAATTTATTCCAGGCAGTAAGATATGCTTTGAATGAAGTTGAGGGGACATACGGCATTGCAGTAATTTATAAAGATGAACCAGATAAAATTGTAGTTGCAAGAAAAGGTTCTCCTCTAATTATTGGAATCGGTAAGAACGAAAATTTTGTTGCTTCTGATGTTAATGCTTTAATCGCATATACAAGTCAAGTTGTTTACCTTGAAGATGGAGAAATTGCAGAAGTTTATAAAGACCATTTCCATGCAAAGAATATTCATGATGAAGAAATAATCAAAGAAATTCATGATGTGGATATGAATATTGATGAAATCACCAAAGGCGGTTATCCTCATTTTATGTTAAAAGAAATTATGGAACAACCTGAATCAATTTATAATTCGATGCGAGGAAGATTAATTTTTGATGAGGGTATTTCTAAATTAGGAGGCTTGCAAGGATTCGAAGATAGAATTGTTAATTCTAATAGAATTATTATTTCAGCTTGCGGTACTTCATGGCATGCTGGTCTTGTTGGTGAATATATGATTGAACAATATGCCGGGCTTCCCGTTGAAGTTGAATATGCTTCTGAATTCCGTTATCGAAAACCAGTAATCACCCCATATGATACTGTAATTTTTATTTCTCAAAGCGGCGAAACTGCCGATACACTTGCATCATTGAGAGAAGCAAAAAAGAAAGGTGCTTTGTGTCTTGGTATTTGTAATGTTGTTGGAAGTTCAATAGCTCGTGAAACTGATGCAGGTGTTTACATTCACGCAGGACCAGAAATTGGAGTTGCATCTACAAAAGCATTTACTTCTCAATTAGTTGTGCTTTCATTAATAACTTTGCTATTAGCTCGTAAAAGAAATCTAAGTTTGTTGGAAGGTCAGGAAATTATTAAAGAAATGCAAAGCCTTACAGCAAAGATTGAAAAGATTCTTAAACTTAATGATGAAATTAAAAAAATAGCTGAGATTTATAGTGATTGCAGAAACTTTCTCTATCTTGGAAGAGGTTATCATTTCCCAGTTGCACTCGAAGGTGCGCTAAAACTAAAAGAAATTTCTTACATACATGCAGAAGGTTATCCAGCAGCAGAAATGAAACATGGTCCAATAGCTTTAATTGACGAAAACATGCCTGTAGTCTTT
Organism: Melioribacteraceae bacterium; assembly: GCA_037481715.1. Taxonomy (GTDB): domain Bacteria; phylum Bacteroidota; class Ignavibacteria; order Ignavibacteriales; family Melioribacteraceae; genus Rosettibacter. Next base: position 323,085 of record JBBFLD010000002.1, on the reverse strand, counting down.
TTAGCAATGAAAGATAGTGTTTATGAAAAAGTATTAAGCAATATTCAAGAAGTAAAAGCTCGCAAAGGAAGAATTCTTGCAATAGTTAATGAAGAAGATAATCATATTGACAAAATGGTAGACCATGTGATTCGAATTCCAAAAACAATTGATATGCTGCAGCCAATTTTAAGTGTAATCCCTCTTCAACTTCTTGCATATCATATTGCAGTTAAAAAAGGTTTGAATGTAGACCAGCCAAGAAATTTAGCAAAAAGTGTAACTGTCGAATAAAAAACAAAAAGAGGTATTTATGGCACGCAGAAAAGTTCTCATCATGGGAGCAGCAGGAAGAGACTTTCACAATTTTAATGTTTATTTCAGAGATAATGAAAACTATGAAGTTGTAGCTTTTACTGCTACACAAATTCCAAATATTGATGGAAGAATTTATCCTCCCGAACTTGCAGGTAAACTTTATCCTGATGGAATTAAAATTTATGAAGAATCAGAATTAACCAATCTTATTCATAAGTTTAAAATTGACGAAGTTGTATTTGCATATTCAGATGTTCCATTTGATTATGTGATGACAAGAGCATCAATTGTGAATGCAGCTGGAGCATCTTTTAGATTGATGGGTATGAATGAAACAACATTACAAAGTACAAAGCCTGTTATTTCAGTTTTAGCAGTTAGAACTGGATGCGGAAAATCTCAAACATCAAGAAAGCTTGTAAAAATTTTATCTGAAGCTGGAAAGAAAGTTGTAGCTGTTCGTCATCCAATGCCATATGGCGATTTGGTTAAACAAAAAGTTCAAAGATTTGCAGATTATTCCGACCTCGATAAATATAATTGTACAATTGAAGAAAGAGAAGAATATGAACCTCACATTGCAAGAGGCGGAGTTATTTATGCAGGTGTAGATTATGAGGCAATTTTGAGAGAAGCTGAAAAAGAAGCTGATATAATTTTGTGGGATGGCGGCAATAATGATATGCCTTTCTATAAATCAAATCTTACTTTTACTGTTACAGACCCACATCGCCCTGGACATGAATTACATTATTATCCCGGCAATACATGTTTAAGAATAGCAGATGCAGTTATTATAAATAAAATTGATTCTGCAACTAAAGAAGGAATTGATACAGTAAAAAATAATATTCATCTTGTAAATTCAGATGCAATCGTAATTGAAGCTAATTCACCAATAACTGTGGATAAACCTGAGTTGATAACTGGAAAGCGAGTTTTGATTGTAGAAGATGGACCTACTTTAACTCACGGTGAAATGAAATATGGTGCAGGCACTGTAATTGCTCGAAAACTTAATGCAAAAGAAATTGTTGACCCTCGTCCTTATGTTGTAAAATCGATTGCAGATACTTATAAAAAATATCCCAATATTGGAACATTACTTCCTGCAATGGGATATGGAGAGCAGCAAATTAAAGATTTAGAAGAAACAATAAACAGGACTGAGTGTGATTCAGTTGTAATTGGAACTCCAATTGATTTAGGAAGAATTCTAAAAATCAATAAACCAACAACCCGTGTAATGTATGAACTTCAAGAAATTGGAGAAAATACACTCGAATCAGTTCTGAAATCCAAAGGAATTTTATGAAAAAGATTGCTGTAGTTGCTCTGGGAGGCAATGCTCTTTTAAGAAGCGACGAAGCAGGCACAATTGAACAACAGGAAGCTCATACTCTTGAAACCTGTAAAAAGTTGATTGGATTATTAAAACTTGGATACAATATTGTAATAACTCATGGAAATGGTCCTCAAGTAGGAAATATCCTCTTGAGGAATGAAGCTGGTTATAATTTATATAAAATTCCTAAAATGCCTCTCGATATTTGTGTGGCTGATTCACAAGGTGGAATCGGTTACATGATTGAACGCCAGATGCGAAATGCTCTGAGTAAAACAAATCTTAGAAGAAATGTCCTTGCAATTATTACTCAAGTATTAATTGATATCAATGACCCTGCATTTCAAAATCCTACTAAACCAATAGGCAGGTTTTACCTTAAAGAGGAAGCAGAACTTTTATCGAAAACTAATGGATGGATATTTCAAGAAGATCCAGCAAAAAGAGGTTGGAGAAGAGTAGTTCCATCTCCAAAACCAATTGATGTTATGAATAAAAAAGTTATAAAAGATATGGTTAAAAAAGGTCATATTGTGATTGCTGTTGGTGGAGGTGGTATTCCGGTCTATTGGCATGAAGATACGAAATATCTCGAAGCTATCGAAGCAGTAATTGATAAAGATCTTGCATCGGCTTTCTTAGCAAAGGAAATTTCAGCAGATAGATTTTATATCATCACCGATGTTCCAAAAGTTTATCTCAATTATAAAAAACCTAATCAAGTAGCATTAGATAAAATTACAATTGATGAGGCAAGAAAATATTATGAGATGGGAGAATTTCCGCCAGGAACTATGGGACCCAAAATATTAGCTGCAATTGAATTTATTGAAGGAGGCGGAAAAGAAGCTATCATCACAAATGAAGAAGAAATTGAAAAAGAAAATTGTGGAACTCGAATTGTGAGAGAATAAATTTTGATATTATTTTCGTTTATGAATTATTAAAAATATCTAAAACAGAATAAGCATTATAAATTTGCCCGAGTAAGAATTATTGAGGAGATTTTAAAAAAGTAATTTTAATTGACATTCAATGGAGTTTCCTACTTGCACAGCAATTTGTTATAGAATATTTAAAGGTTTCATTCTTGCTTACAGCAGGTAATCTGAATGGAGCGAAAAGGAATTGAATCAAAGGCTCATCAACCTTTTTGCCGAGAAGAATCTCATTTTTAAATATATTTTACGGCTTATTTAATTATTTAGTATAGCAAAAGATTATTTTGTAACAATCTGGCAGGTAGAAGTGAAGAAAAATCCTACAATTAAATTATATTAGAAAGTGTCATACTTAAGTTGTTACAAATAATTTAATGTTGTATAAGAATCTTAGAACTAATTAGTATTTATCAATATAAGATGATAAAATTTTTTATATAATTCTTAATATTATTCTACAAAACTAAAGGTGTCAAAATGGCTGTAAACATGAAAGGAAAAGATTTAATTTCAATTGCAGATCTTTCCTTAGAAGAAATTTATGAAATATTTGATGTTGCAAAAACATTAAAAGAAAAACTTTATGTTGGCGAAGAACATCATCTTCTAAAAGGAAAAACACTGGGAATGATTTTTTCTAAGCCATCTACAAGAACAAGAATCTCATTTGAAACTGGAATGTATCAACTTGGTGGGCATGCGATGTATTTCAACCAAAATGACTTGCAGCTTGGCAAAAGTGAAAATATTCACGATACTGCAAAAGTTCTTTCAAGATATTTGAATGGAATAATGATTCGAACATTTTCTCATCAAGATGTAATTGATTTAGCAAAATATGCAACAATACCAGTAATTAATGGACTTACAGATTTACTGCATCCATGTCAGGTGTTGACTGATATATTCACAATTTTAGAAAAGAAAAGAAAATTGCAGGGACTAAAATTAGCTTACATTGGTGATGGGAATAATGTGGCTCACAGTTTACTTAATGGTTGTTCAAAAGTTGGAATTGATATTTCAATTGCATCACCAAAAGGTTATGAGCCCAAAAAGGAAATTGTTGATAATGCGATTGAAACTGCAAAATATATGGGAAGCAAAGTTGAAATAATAAACGACCCGATTCAAGCAGTAAAAAATGCTGATATTGTTTACACTGATGTTTGGGCAAGCATGGGACAGGAAAAAGAAGCCGAAGAAAGAAAAAAAGTATTTCAAAAATTTCAGGTGAATTTAGAATTAGTTAAACATGCAAAAGAAGATTATTTATTCATGCATTGTCTGCCAGCACATCGGGGAGAAGAAGTAGTAGATGAAGTAATTGATTCACAAAATTCTGTTGTATTTGATGAAGCAGAAAATAGATTGCATGTACAGAAAGCAATAATGGCACTGGTGATGTAAGAAAAATATTAAATAATTTTACATGAAGGATGGTATGAATAATAAAAGGGATTCTCTTAAGGGAAAAGAATTAGAAGAAGCTGTCTTAACTGAAAAATTAATGGGCACACCGGATGTTGAGATTGGCAGAAAATATGGGGTTACATTTAAATATATTGAAAAGATAATTACAAAAGTTCATGGATTAAATATAAGTGCAATAAATATTCAAAAAAAAATTAAGAGTTATCAACCGAAAGATTTCAAAGAAGAAAGAACAACTGTATGGAGTTTTAAACAAAGAGGTAATTGGGCTACTCATAGTGGAGAATACAGAGGGAACTGGTCGCCTTATATTCCACGCAATGTTATACTAAAATATTCAAAACCTGGGGAAGTAGTTCTGGATTATTTTTGTGGGGCAGGTACTACAGCAGTAGAAAGTAAATTATTAGGAAGAAGATGTATTGCTATTGACATTAATGAAAATGCAATTGAATTAGCGAAAAAGAACTTAGATTTTGAAATAGAACCTCAGAGATCTCTATTCGATGAAGAAAATAAAATTGCTCCGAATTTGTCAGGGTATGAACCACAATTAATTATTGGTGATGCAAGAGATTTATCGTTCATTGATAATGATTCAATAGACTTAATTTGTGCTCACCCACCTTATGCAAATATAATTCATTATACAGATTCAAAAGTGGGTGACCTCTCTTTATTAAATATGGAAGAATTCCTAAAAGAAATGTTCATTGTAGCGAAAGAGAGTTATAGAGTTCTAAAACCTGGCAAAAAATGTGCAATATTGATTGGTGATACAAGATCAAAAAAGCATGTTATACCACTCGGATTCAAATTAATTGATGTATTTCTCAAAGCAGGATTTTTATTAAAAGAATTAGTAATTAAGAGACAACATAATTGTAAGACTACTGGGTTTTGGTATGAAAATAGTATTAAATATAATTTTCTTCTCTTAGCGCATGAATACCTTCCAATATTTGAGAAACCTAAAATTGAGGGAGCACATATATTAAAAGAAGCTAAAGAAAATTATAACTCTATTTTTACAGTAAAAGAAGATATAAAATTAAAAAGAAAATTAGATAAGCTTGAGACTACAACTGTTTGGATATTCCCTGATAACGAGTTTGAAAAATTATTAGATAGGAATGTAATTGAGAGGTATTCAAATAAAAAAAATTATTTAGTTATTTCGCTTTATTCAGAAAATAAAAGTGAAGTAAGTAGCAGTACAAAAAAATCAAACAATAAGAATGAATTATTATTTATAAAATCACCTATAATTAGTTTTAATTCTTCTTTAGATGTAGAATATTATATTAACAGAATAAAAAATATTGTAAAAGAAGAATTACAATACTTACATTCGGGTGGATTTTTAGTTATACAAGCACATGATATAAGAATTAATGGATATATAGAACCTCTTGCAAAAAGAGTAGTTGAGGAAATATGTGACGATAAATTGTGGCTTAAAGAAATTATAATAGTAATTAAAGAAAATGAACTTGATAATACTGAAAGCACATCAGATGAATTGTTAATTAAGCACCAGTATCTAATTGTTTATGAAAAAACGAAGGATAATTAATATGTCTAGTTTTTTAATATTTTTAGAAAAATTAGCTAAGCATTTTAATATTGCATTTGATTATGATAAATTGAATAGCGAAGATGAATATCAACTAGCGGCGAATATTTTAAATGAAATAAATATTTATTTTTATCAAAAGAAAACTACACTTCCTTCGACATATATTTCAGAATTCCATAAATATTGGGAAGAAAATCATGAGAATGTTTTAAGTCCCAAAATTAATCCTAATGGTGAATGTTTTAAATTGGCTAATATTTTAGAAAGTATTTATTCAAAATCATTGATAAAGGTTCAATTAGATACACTTGATCTGACAAAAGAACAAATCGCTAATGTTAGATTTTTTACCGCAATTCAAGATTTTAATATTGATATTCATGCACGAAGTAATCCTTTTGAATTTTTCAAAAGACATCCAGATTGTTTTAATCCTCGAAAAGTTTATGAAAATGATTTACTAATTGATAAACTTCTTAATTTTCTAAATGCTGATTCGCAGCGTGATAAAAGAAAACCGTGGATGCAAAACTCTGCAAAATTATTAATAGACAAATACAATTCTTCTGCATATAATATTAATGATACACATAATGGAAATGTAATAGAAATTGTTCAAGCGCTCACTGCAGAAGAAAAGTATGGTTTCTCTACTAAAAAGGCACATATGTTTTTAAGGGATATGGCTGATTTAGGTGTATGGAAATACAAAAGTAATATAGATAAGCTTGATGTAATGAGTGATAAAAATACTATGAGAGTAGCATTAAGAACAGGAATACTTCAGTTTCGTATACCTTTACTCGCAAGTTATTTAGATGTTTACTGTTTTCAATATACATTGGTTGATAGATTAAATCGTGAAGCATGGAGAAAAGTCTGGGAAGAATGGGGGAAAATCTCTAATAATCATAGACCTCCTACCCCTGCTTCTATTGATTATCTTATATATAGACTTGGTAAAACTGCCTGTCGTCAAAGTAAACGTTATTGCCAGCCATGGAAACCGTTTGATAAGAAAAAACTAGAGAGTTTGATCCCACAAGACAGACTTATTTTTAATGATGAAAGATTTTGCATATTTAGTGAAGTTTGCAAATTAGAGAGAAAATTATTAAATGCACCTAATAGTATTTCTATTGAGGGTAAAACAGGTTGGAAAAAAGGTAGGACAAATGAAGGCGGCGGCGGAGGTATATCTTCTTGAAATTAAATATTGCATACCGTTTAAATAAAAATTAATTATAAAAAATTTACAAATGGAAATCGATTTGACATTGGAGCTTAATGGAGTTGTTACTGTAATTGAGGGTAAAAATGGATTTCCAAAAAATTTTGCTGTTTATCAATTATTTCATCCATTCAAATATTATTCTATATTAAAAAAGGATAACAAGCTTAACATTCAACAAATAAGTTGTTGTTATATTTTAAGGAAAAAAGATGAAGGAAATTCAATTCTCAGATTATATAATTATATCTTTGAAGATGAAAATAATATGGCGTCTATCAAGTTGTTAAAAAGTGCTCAATATAACCTTATTAAAAGAGGTGTGTGAAAAATGAATGGCGAGTCAAATAATATAGATAAATATTTGAACAAAGTATTTTTGATGGATGTTATGCAGCTTCTGAAGGAACTGCCAGATAAAAGTGTAGATATGGTTTTTGGAGATCCCGATTATAATGTTGGTATAAAATATGGCGATAAATCTTATACAAAAAATTTTGATGAATATATTGAATGGTATATTGAATTAGCCAAGGAATCATTGCGAGTATTAAAAGATACTGGAAACATGTTTTTAATAAATTATCCAAAACAAAATGCATATTTACGAGTAAAATATTTAGATAGTGCATGTTACGAAGTTTCTGATTATGCGTGGGTATATAATACAAATGTTGGTCACACTCCTAAACGCTTTACAACTGCTCATAGGAGCATTTTACATTGCCGAAAGACAAAGAATAATAAATTTTACAAGGATAATGTTGCAGTTCCTTATAAAAATCCAACAGATAAACGGATATTACAAAATATAGCAAATGGTTCAAAAGGGAGAATGCCTTATGACTGGTTTTATTTTGATTTAGTTAAAAATGTTAGTAAAGAAAAGACATTCCATGCGTGTCAGATCCCTCAAAAACTTTCTGAAATGTTAATCAAATCTTGCACTATGCCAAAAGATATTGTTTTAATTCTTTTTGGAGGCAGCGGTGCAGAAATAGAAATTTGTAAAGTTCTTAAGAGACAATTTATTTCAGCAGAGATTGATGAAAAATATTATAACATGATTTTAGATAGATTGAAGAATGGAAGAATTGATGAAAAATATAGATTGAATATGAAAAAATATGAACTGAAAAATATTGAAGCTCAACTTACATTACTTGATGGACAGACTGAATATTTTTTTAGAAGCAACAAAGATTAATATAAATCTTAGATTCGTTACCTATTATAGAGATTCATAAATAATTGTCAAAAGAGCATTTTGTTTTTCTTAAAGTATCAAAAAATATTTTGAAATTATTTTCATTTTTCTATAGATTTGTGCCACAAAATTTGAAGTGGATGGGCAGATAGCTCAGTCGGTAGAGCAAAGGACTGAAAATCCTTGTGTCGGCGGTTCGATTCCGTCTCTGCCCACTTAGAAAAGGGATGAGAAATCATCCCTTTTTTGTTTAGAAGAAAATCCTTGTGTGACGGTTCTCAGCCGGAGGCTGACAGGTCAGCCAGAGCAGGCTGTTGCAAATTAAATTATTTTTCATACTAAGCGAGTTGAAATCTTTTGAAATCTACTTAGAAAAATGAAATTCTTAATTCCGCTTCGTCTTATTCAGTCCAGACTTAGTCATGAAAAATTTTTAGTATTATGCAAATTCTGATGAGCAGAAAATGAAATTGGAGAATTTTATAAATCCTATTGCTTAATAAACATTAAGTTATCTTCATTACAATTAGAAAAATTACTAATTTTATAATACAATGTTTTTTATTGCTTTATTGACTTAATATCTTTCCATTCCATATATTTACAGCTCAAAATTTGAATAATTGGAGGAATAATGTTTGCTGTTGTAAATATTGCTGGACAACAGTTTGTTGTTAGTGAGAATAAAAAAATTTATGTGCCAAAATTAAATGCAGAACCAAATTCAGAAATTGTTTTTGATACTGTCCTTTTATTGAATAATGATAATGATACAAAAATAGGCACTCCATACATCAATGATGTTAAAGTTCATGCAAAAGTTTTAGAGCATCTTAAAGATGATAAGATAATTGTTTTTAAGAAAAAAAGAAGAATTTCTTACAAACGCAAAAGAGGTCACAGACAGCAATTAACAAGAATTGAAATTACAAAAATAGCTTAGAAATCGGAGGTTTTTATGGCTCATAAAAAAGGTCAAGGTTCTTCAAGAAATGGAAGAGACAGCAATCCACAATATCTTGGTGTAAAAGCTTTTGGCGGAGAAAAAGTAACAGCTGGTTCTGTTCTGGTTCGTCAAAAAGGAACTAATTTTCATCCAGGTAAAAATGTTGGACTTGGCGGCGATCATACTTTATTCGCATTGATAGACGGCTATGTAAAATTTGAAAGAAAGAAAAATAACAGAAAATATGTAAGTGTTTACGAAACTCTTTCTTAAGTTTAGAGTTTTGCAAAACTAAGCTGCATCAGTTTTGTGTAACTGATAGCAGCTTTTTTTATAATGTGTTTTTGAATATTACAGTGAAGGTTGAACCAAAATTCTTTTTACTCTCTACAAAAATTTCAGCATTGTTTAATTCACAATATTTTTTGACTAATGCAAGTCCTAATCCATTTCCTTCAAATTCTCTTGTATAGCCTCGCTGTTCCTGATAAAATGCTGTGAAAAGTTTTGGTAAAAATTCTTCTGAGATACCTATTCCAGTATCTGAAACTTTAACAGCAGCTTTTCTGTCATCTGTTAAATATGATGTTATTTCAACTTTCCCTTGATGAGTATATTTAATTGCATTATCAATCAGGTTAACAAAAATCTGTGTAACAGAATATTCATCGGCTATAACTTTTAGATGTTCTTCTTTTATTATCAAATTGAATTCTAAATTTTTCTTCTTCGCTTTGTATAAATATTCTGGATATAAACGCTTTAATACATTTTCGTTTATGTCAATTTCTTTGTATATACATTCGTAAGTACCAGTTTGAAGTTCCGACATGTTCAATATTAAGTCAATTGTTCTAACTATTCTGTCTCCAGCTCTTTCTATAGAATCAAAACTTTCTTTGATGATTTCATCATCGGTATTTTCTAATTGTTCTTTGATTAATGATGTAAAATTCAAAATGGAATGAACAGGTGAACGAATCTCGTGTGACATTTGAGCTAAGAATTCAGATTTTAGTTTTTCAGAGCTTTCTGCTTTTTCTTTTGCTATGATAAGTTCCTTTTCAATTTTTTTTCTTTCTTCTATTTCCTGAATTAATTTTTCATTTAGATCAGTCTTCTCTTGAATTAATTGCTCAAGTTCTTTCTGGTGTTTCTTAATTCCTCTGACTTTTAGATTATAAGCCCCATAAATAATTAATCCAATTAAAATGAGCATGAAGAATCTAAATATAAAAGTTTGATAAAAAGGAGGTGTAATTGTAAGTATAATGCTTGTTCCTTTATCATTCCAATAACCATTTGGATTTGCTGCCTTAACTCTAAAAATATATTTACCAGGAGGTAAAAAATTATAACTCGCATAATGTTGATTACCTACATAATTCCAGTTTGATTCAAATCCCTGCAGCATATACGCATATGAATTTTTTTCTGGTTTGGCAAAGTGAAGTGCAGCAAAGTTAAATGTAATAAAGTTTGTTTTGTACGAAATTATTATCTCTTTTGTCTCAGTAATATTTTTCTTCAGAACAATTTCATTATTAATTTTTTCTCCAATTTTCACCGGTGTATTAATTATTAAAAGATCTGTAATCAATACATCGGGAATGTAGTTATCTTCTTTAATGCTATCGGGATGGAAAATATTGAATCCTTTATTGCCGCCAAAAATCATCTCACCTGTTCTTTTTCTTTTAACTGCTGCTCTAACATAAAATTCGTTGCTTTGCAGCCCATCACTAAAATCAAAATTTTGGAAACTCTTTTTTTCAGGATTGAATTTTGAAATACCTTTATTTGTGCTAATCCATAAATTTCCATGGGCATCTTCTAATATTGCTTGAATGTTATTATCTGGCAAGCCGTCTTCAATTGTATAATTAATAAATTTTGGATTATTGTAATCATTGTTTTCAATAATCATTTTATTCAGCCCTTGAATAGTCCCAATCCATAAATTGCCTTTAGTATCTTCCATTATATTTAATATTTTATTGTTGCTTATTGATGAAGGGTCTTTGGGGTTGTATTTATAGTAAACAAATTCTCTTTTCTTTATATCAAATTTATTGAGCCCGCCGTCGTCAGTTCCAATCCAAATGTTTCCTTTGCTATCTTGAAAAATACACCAGATGTTGTTGCTGCTTATACTTTTAGAATTATCTGGATTATGTTTGAATGAAATAAAAGAATTTGTTTTCTTATCATAAATATTTAATCCGCCGCCAAATGTCCCAATTAATATTTCACCAGATTTAATCTGATAAATAGAGAAAATAATGTTGTTGCTCAATTTGCCAGATGAACCATCACTGATAAAATTAGTAAATATGTTTTTGGATGGATTGAATTTCGATAAGCCATACTCTGTTCCAATCCAAATATTGCCTTCATTATCTTCGTACATTGTTCTTATTCTGTCGTCAACGAGAGAATTTTTGTTGTAAGGATTAAAATTATATCTGATAAATTTTTTATCCTTTGAGTCGGGATTAAATTTATTCAAACCGCCGCCAAATGTTCCAATCCAGATTACTCCTGTTTTATCCTCAATTATTGAATAAACTTTGTCGTTACTCAAACTCTCTTTGTTAAAAGGAACATTTTTGTAAATAACAAAATTTGACCTCATTCTGTTAAGTTTATTTACACCAGCTCCTTCAGTTCCTATCCATAATATTCCTGTTTTATCTTCATATAATGAAAATAAAATATTGCTGCCAATACTTTCAGGATTTGATTCATCATGATTATAAACTGTAAATGTAGAAGTTTTTCTATCGAACTTTTGGAGACCATTTAATAATGTAGTAATCCAGATATCTCCATATCTGTCTTCAATAATATCGGTGATGGTTTTATCTTTGCTGTTGATTGTATATGGATTTATGTATCTAATGTATCTGTCATTTACTCTGTCATATTTATGAAGACAATCTCCAGTGCCAACCCAGAGAGTATTGCTTCTATCAACATAGACTTTACCAACAAAATTTCCACTTAAACTGAATTCGTTATTTGTCTCATTGAAATAATATTTGTGTTGATTTGTTTCAGGATTGAATTTTATTAAACCATTTTGAGTGCCAAGCCATAAAATGCCGGAAGAGTCTTCACATATAGAAACGATGTATTCAGAATTTGGATAAGCATCATTATTAAGAATTTTTCTATAATCAATAAATATATTCTTTTTGAAATCATATCGGCATAATCCGATTTCTGTTCCAATCCATAATCTTCCTTTTTTATCAATGAATAAAGTTCTTACTCGATTTGATATGATTGAATTATGATTATTATTCTGCGGCTGGAAATTTGTAAAATCATCAGTTAATCTGTTGTATCTGTTAAGTCCACCGCCAACAGATGCAATCCATAAGTTGCCATTTTTATCTTCAACTATCGAACGGAAAGTTTGTCCCTGAATACTTTTTGGATTTCCTTTTTCCATTTTATAAATCTTAAATGAATAACCATCATAACGATTAAGACCATCATAAGTGCCAAACCATAGAAAACCGCGGCTGTCCTGCAAAATTGAAAGCACAGTATTTTGTGAAAGTCCATTATCTGAATTTAAGTTTTCAAATCGGAAATTTTGTGGTGTGATATTATGATATAAGATGAAGAAATATATAACTACATAAGATATTTTTTGAATTATCATAGAAATAGACTAATTGTTTTCGAATAAATTAAATTAACAGGTCAATTCAAAAAATGTTCTAATTAATAATCGATATATAATAAAAATTATTTAACTGGAATAGAGATGAATTTTTCTAATTGTTTTGGATTGACTTCCAACAATTTAAAAATTATTAGTAAATAAAAATGAATATTATTAAGTTTTGCCATATAAAAAAAATTAACAGGAGTTAAATAGTGGTAATAGTAATTCCAAAAGAAATTATGGAAGGGGAAAATAGAGTTGCAATTGTCCCCGAAGTAGCTTCAAAATTAATCAAAAAAGGTTTTGAAGTTTTTATAGAGAAAGATGCTGGCATACGAGCGGGTTTTCCTGATGAAAAATATTTAAATGCCGGTGTAAAAATTTTACAAGATGTAGTTGAGCTTTATTCTAAAGCTGATATTGTATTAAAAGTTCAAAGACCAATAAATCATCCTGCGTTAGACAAACATGAATTAGAATTAATGAAGAAAGGAACTACATTAATTTCATTTTTTTATTCTTTGCATTATCCAGAAGTTGCAAAACGAGCAGCTGATCTTGGAATAAATGTAATTTCGATGGATGCAATTCCAAGAACAACACTTGCTCAGAGAATGGATGCACTCAGTTCGCAGGCAAATATAGCTGGCTATAAAAGTGTTATACTTGCAGCAAATTATCTGCATAAAATTTTCCCAATGATGATGACAGCAGCTGGCACAATTTCACCTGCAAAAGTAGTGATTATGGGAGCTGGGGTTGCTGGTCTTTCTGCGCTTGGAACTGCAAGAAGATTGGGAGCCGTTGTTGAAGTTTCTGATGTCCGACCACAGGTGAAAGAAGAAGTTCAAAGTTTAGGTGGAAAATTTATTGAAGTTCCTACAGATGAATCGATGCAAGATGCAAGCGGATATGCAAAAGAACAATCAGAAGAATTTTTAAGAAAACAGAAAGAACTAATTTTCAAGCACATAACTGAAGCAGATATTGTTATTACAACTGCTTTAATACCAGGCAAGAAAGCTCCAGTTCTTGTAACTGAAGAAATGGTTAAAAATATGAAACCTGGTTCAGTAATCCTTGATATGGCAGTAGAATTTGGTGGGAACTGTGAACTGAGTGAGAAAGGGAAAGTTGTGAAAAAATATAATGTTACAATTATTGGAGAACCTAATTTGCCAAGTTTAATTCCTTATCATGCAAGTGAAATGTATGCAAGAAATTTATTTAATCTAATTGATTATTCAAGTAAAGATGGAAATTTTATTCATAATATGGATGATGAAATTATTGGAGGAGCTACAATTGTCAAAGATGGAATTGTAGTTCATGAAAGAACAAAAGTTTTATTAAATAATTAAGAGGTTCAAATGGATGGCGTAGGAATTCTAATGTTAATTTATGTTTTTGTGTTAGCCATATTTGTTGGCTTCGAATTAATTACAAAAGTTCCACCAACACTTCATACTCCTCTAATGTCTGGTTCAAACGCAATTTCTGGCATAACTATAGTTGGAGCAATTTTAAGTGCAGGCTTGCATGAATTTACGATTAGCACAATTCTTGGCTTAATAGCAATGATATTTGCTACAATAAATGTAGTTGGTGGTTTTTTAGTTACAGATAGAATGTTAAAAATGTTCAAAAAAAAGTGAGTTAAAATATGAAGTTAATAATAGAAATTTCATACTTAATTTCGTCTGTTCTTTTCATATTTGGTATAAAAAAATTAGCATCTCCCAAAACTGCACGTAATGGAAATTTCCTTTCAGCATTAGGAATGTTTATAGCAATTGTTGCTACTTTGCTTGACCAGCATGTATTAACATACGAATGGATTTTATTGGGTTTTGTAATTGGGGCAGCAGCTGGAACTTGGATGGCATTAAAAGTTCCTATGACAGGAATGCCTCAAATGGTTGGATTATTAAATGGATTTGGCGGCGGTGCTTCTATGCTCGTTGCTTTTTCAGAATATTATAAAATTGTAAACTTTCCACAATTCAATTATGATTATCAAACAAGCATTACAATTGTTTTAAGTATTTTAATTGGAGCTGTTACATTCACAGGTTCTTTAATTGCATTTGGTAAATTGCAAGGATTGGTTACAGGAAAAGTTGTTCGTTATCCAATGCAGCATCCATTAAATGCATTTTTGTTATTATCTGTACTTGGGGGAGGAATTTATTTTGTGTTGAATCCTTCTCTCCAATGGTTAATTATTTCAATAGGAATTATTTCTCTTATTCTTGGTGTGCTGCTGGTTCTTCCAATTGGAGGAGCTGATATGCCGGTTGCAATTTCTTTGTTAAACTCGTATTCTGGATTGGCTGCTTCTGCTACAGGATTTGTTCTTCAGAACAATGAGTTAATCATTGCTGGTGCATTGGTTGGTGCTTCTGGAATTATTCTTACAAATATTATGTGTAAAGGAATGAATCGCTCTTTGATGAATGTAGTATTAGGTGGATGGGAATCTGCTGGTTCTGCTGGTCCGGCAGTTTCAACAGCTGCTCAAAAAGGACAGGTAAAATCTGTTGATGCTGAAGAATTAGCAATGATATTCGATGCAGCTGAATCAATAATTATTGTTCCAGGATATGGAATGGCAGTTGCACAAGCACAACATGCAGTGCGCGATTTAGTAAATGCCCTTGAAGCCAAAGGTAAAAAAGTTCGATTTGCAATTCATCCAGTAGCAGGCAGAATGCCAGGCCACATGAATGTTCTGCTTGCAGAAGCAAATATTCCTTATGATAAAATGCTTGCTATGGAAGAAATTAATGACGACTTCCCAAACACAGATATAGCTTTTGTTGTTGGAGCTAATGATGTTGTAAATCCAGCAGCTCGTCATGATAAAAATAGTCCAATTTATGGAATGCCAATTTTAAATGTTGATTATGCAAAAACAGTAGTAATAAATAAAAGGTCATTAAATGTTGGTTATGCAGGCATTGACAACGAATTATTTTTCTATCCAAATGCACTCATGTATTTTGGCGATGCTAAAGATGCAATAACAAAGTTAGTTCATGAAATAAAAAATTATTAATGATTAAAGGCTGACAGAGGTGGTCAGCCTTTTTAATAAATCTTATCTCAAAATTTAATTACAAAACTTCATTTTCCATCATAGGGCAATTTAATTTCTAAACGATATATCTGAGGATGAAATTATTTTTTCTTTAATTCTGAAATTATGATAATGTTGATTCAGTAATTATTTCTGGAAGAAAATTTTATAGAGAAGTAAATGAATTGTTAAGAAAAAAATTACATGAAAATTTTCAAACTCTAAAAAGTGGTGAGTTTGAGATAAATTATTCATTAAGACATTACATCAAACCTTATCAGGATAAAATAATTGAACTATTCCCTGAGATTAAAAATGAGAAGTTCTTTGATAATTTTTACATTATAGAGTAGGAGAGTAGATTATGAAAAACTTAGTAAAGCTAATATTGATAAACGTATTTTTATTTAATTTGTTGTACTCCCAAACTCTTTCAGAAGAAGCCAAACAAAAATTATTAAACAGAATAAATGAAGATACATATGATAGTGTAATAGACTCAATAAGAGAATATAAGGTTGTGGAGGCGATTCCACTCCTTGAGCAATATTTTTTTAGACAAAATAGTGAATATAATAGGAAATACTTTTTGATCGCTCTTTATGAACTTGGATCACCAAATGTGAAAAATATTGCAAAAGAATACATAGACAGTATAAGAATTGGTAAACAAAAACGAAATATGTATGGTGTTGAGATCTCAGGTGCTATGAAAGCGTTTGAAATATTATTTCAATTTTCAAACTATGACTATGTTGGATTGTATTTTGATTATTTAAATAAATTATCAATGGAATATCCATATAATTTATGGTCTGTACATTTTGTTCCTCCGCTTTTAGAACTGGCAAAGAAAGAGGAATACAAAGAAAGGGTTAAACCATATTTTGAAAAAATAATTAAAAGTGGTTTTGATCCTCTTAAAATAGGACCTTACATTGAAAAATATCAGGAAATATATAAGGATACTAATTTAACATTAGTTCTTGATGTCGCAGCAAATGATACATCAAGAATAGTAAGAGATTATGTTATTGGAAGAATATTGAAAAAATATAAGAATAAGCAAGTGTTAGATTTTTACAAAGAAAGGGTTGATAAAGAAAATTATGACTTAACTAAAGAAGTAATAATATGGAGAATTTTAAGGTATTATTCTTCACCAGAGAATTATAATTTTATTAAAAACAGGTACAATACATTTAGTGAAGAGGTAAAAAAAACATTAATTAATTTAGGGTTTTTAGATTACAAACCCAAAAAACCCGACAGCACTGAAACCCCATTAACAATGATAGACAGTCTAATCAGCTACAATAATCAATGTTATAATTTAGGCTGGATACAATATTACTGGGTTCGAGACATAAATTATTACCAGCTTAACAATGCAAAGATGATGATACAAATGGGTTACCCAGCAAGTGCAGAGATAATACTTCAGGCATATGAGAATTGGATAAATACAGTGAAAAGCTTAGCATGGATAAATGAAGATGCATACAGGTTTTTATATTATTATTCAGTTTATTTGAGAGAAAGACTTAAAGTGTGAAAAAATTTGTAACATAAAAATTTTTCTTGACAATCTTGGGGTAATTATATTAAAAATGTAATTATAGTTTACATATGAGGGCAAATATATGAAGAGTAAACTGATATTATTTCTAATTTTATTAACCTCCTTAAGTTACTCTCAAACAGTAATAAAAGAAAAAGTAAGAGTTACAAAGAATTCATTTAACACGACACAACAAAAAACCAGATACATGCCATGCGACAGAATTAATCCATATATAGATGGTATAAATTACCTTCAATATGTATGGACAGATTCGAAATATCCACTTCATCCGGGAAGACAAAATATAGGTAATTATGTAATAGAAGAAAATGAATATTACACATTTAGAATTATACAGGGTGCAGAATATTGTTATTTCATGCGGGAATATTTTAATGAATATGAGAACCCACCTCAGATAATATACAACGAGATTACAGTGCTGGGGAGAGACCTAATGGCAAAAGACTCAGAGGGGAATGTAATAGACGAGGGCATAAAATTCATTGATTGTGATAAAAATCCATATTATGTATCAATGTATCACTATGATTATACAATAGTATTTGGAGAAATACCTACAGAGGAAGAAGAAGTAATATATACAGTAGAAAGTCGAGGAAGCAGAATAGTAGTCCACACACATATCAAAAAAGCCACACATACTATTTATGCGACAGTATCAAGGGACACAATAATGCATGGAGAAGAAAACATAGTTGATATTATAAGTTCACGGAATGAATGTCCAGTAGAAGAAATATTTTGTATTTATAATGGGAGCAGAATCTATGATGATGAAATGTTTTACATAGAAATTTTAGAAGGCTCAGAGTATGGTAATTTGTATGATGCAGGAAATAATTATCTTGGCAGTAGTTCATCATTAACATATAAGGAAATAAGAAAAGGGTTATACTTTATTACAGAAGAAGGAGAAAATCCTGAAGAAGGAGGGAAAGTTAGAATAAGGATGAGCACAATGTCAGAAGATATAATGCCGAAGGAGGTGATAGCAGAATTTTACATAAAACACAATCCAAATCCACCAGCTGGCATAGAAATAATATTTGAGAAGAATGTAATAAGACCTGGGGAGAGTACGGAAATAATATTGAAAGAGAGGACAGAAGAAGGAGAGATAAAGGGATTTGATGAGGATGAATTATTTAATGTGGAAATAATAAGGGGTTATAGATATGGAGATTTATATTCATAGAGTGAAAATAGGAGGGAGGATTATTTTTATTATGTAAGACAGGGATTTAGATTTATAGCAGAGGAAGAAATACCGAAAGACACAGTAGAAGTAGAAATATATGCATCGACAGCAAGAGGGATATTATTGGGGAAGAGTCAACCAATAAATAAAAAGACAAAAGAACGAGTAGTAACACAGAGTAATGAAAAAATATTGGAAGGAATAGGAAAAATATTAATAGTAAAAAAGAATCTAATAAAATTAGAAGTTAATGCCAGTCCAGATACAATAGAGACAGGAGAAAAAAGTAGAATAAAAGTAAGGTTAATAAACAAAGAAGGAGAAGAAATAACGATATCAGATGACACAGAAATTACATTAACATTAGATGAAGAAGGGTCAAGATTAGGAAGATTAGAAAGTAGAAATAATAGTGGACAGACAATAACAGTAAGAGCCGAAGAGATAAAGAACGGAGAAGTTAAATATATAGCAAATAATACGATTCAAAGTCCAAATGCATTGATTAAGATAAATAACAAAGAGAGATTAAAGTTAATGGGGAATGAAGAAATAAAAGGTATAGCAACAATAACAGCAACGATTATATATGAAGGGAAAGAAATAGAAGGGAATACTAAGATAACAATAAAAGAGGCGGATAAGAAGATAGAAATAATTTTAGAACCAGAGGAAGTAAGACCATTAGGGACTGGAGGGAATAATAAAACAAAAGTGAAGGTAAAAGTTACAAGGAGTGAAAAAGGAATAAAAGATATAGGAATTGAATTAAGAGCAGAAGCAGAAGAAGGGAGTGGTGGGCATGATCACAGAGGTAATAGACCTGCAGGCAAGTTTAAGGATAATATCACAGTAGGAAAGACAGATGAAAATGGAGTATATGAAACGGAATATACAGCAAGTGAATTTGGAGGAATAGAGAAGATAATAGCAAAGATAGCAGGAAGTGGAAAAGAAACAGAGGCAAAGTTAACCGTAAGAGTAGAGGGATTAGAATTGTTACCAGAAAGTCCATATTATGTAAAAATTGGGGGCACATGTAATCATCATGGACCGAGTGATAGAGAAATACCAACGGAGTGTATGGATAAAGATAATAATCATTGGGGAACACCTAATGTTATAAAAAACATTGAAAACATAGCTAAAGAATATAGAAGAATATTTCCCAATTTATCATTATTAGCAATAAATGATATAAGTTTATCAAATGGAGGTAAGTTTGATATAAATGGTCAATGGAAAGGCTCACACACATATCATCGAGTAGGATTGGATGTAGATGTGAGAAGTACAAATATGCCAGGAGATAGGTTTATTGACAGGAATAGAAATGATGAATATGATAAAGGTGATATACTTATAGTTGATATTAATAGGAATGGCAAATATGATAATAATGTTATACCAGTATTTAAAAGCATTGCTGAAGATTATGGAGTGTATAAAGTTAACTTAGAATATCCTGGTAGAAATAATGAACACTGGCATCTATACTTTTGGGATATAAATAGAAGATGAAAAATAGGAGAATTAAAATGAATAAAATAATTTTTAATATAATCATATTATACAGCGTAACTATGATTATAAAGGCTCAACAGGATACGTTAATATATGATTCGTCAACAGGAAATTACATAATACAATATATGCGAGAAAACTTGGAGACAGGTGAAAGAGATTCATTGGTTACAGAAATTTTTGTGCCTGCAACAAAGATAGAGCCAAGTGTAAGAGCATGGGTAGATTTTAAGAAAGATAGTAGTATGTATATATATAATTATGAGATTGAAAATGGAATCAAAAGTAAACAGAATTTGATCGTTTTTAGAATACAATTTGGTAAAAAAGTTGATGTAATGGAAAAATCAACACAAAAATGGTTAGGTAGAAAACGACAAGGGTTTGATGATAAACATGAATATATGAATAGGATATGGAGTTGGTATGGTAATCAGGGCTTAGAGCCAGGGTGGAAAAAAGGAGGATTTGCGTTAGGTAGCAACGGTATACCAGGTATTGGAGCTGCATACTTTCAAGGATTAGCGCCCATACTTTCATATAGACATGGCCCACCACCAGAACACCTTGAAAAAGAAATTGCAAAATTGGAGGTATTCCCTTCAAATCATGTAAAGAGAACAACTGTAGTACCTGTATCCTTACCAGTTCCTTTTAATACAGAAGCACTAATAGATACCTTAATATCATACACACAACAGAGTGGAGATATTGGTTGGTTAGGGAAGGACCCAAGAAGAGAAGGGAGAGATGAAGATTGTGACGAAGATGAGAAACCGGAAGACGGAATAGTAAAAAACATAATAAAGAGATTAGAGAGAGCAAAAATATTGATAGAAAAAGAAGATTCTCTGAAAGCTAAAAAAGAACTTGAGAAGTTATTAAGTAAAATAGAGAAGATATGGAAACGAAGTCAGGAAGAAGAGAAGAGAGGGAAGAAAGGGGTAAGGATGAGCAGCGAAGCATATGCATTGTTAAAATATAATACAGAATATTTGGTTGAAAAATTACCAGATAAAGTAAAAAAGATAAGGAAAGAAGAAAAGAATAAATAGAATTAAAAGAAAAAAGCAATTTTTTTAAGTAATGTATAAATTTTTTAGGGAAAGCCTAAGGAGGTGCTATGAAAAAAGAAAGACACACCCCCATCATTCCAGTATTCTTCCCAAGGGGGATGGCTTTGCCACAATATTCCATTATTCCATGCATAGCTATACTGCTAATTCTATTAAGTTCAGATATTTACTCACAGTCGGTTTATAAGATTCCATTTGGAAGCAAGGGGAACATAATAGAATTAAGCATAGCAAATGAGACAGAAGAAAAACTGCAAGAAGTAAGAGTAGAGATAGCAACTAAACCAGAATGGATAAAAATAGAAGAGATGCAAAATGAAATAGAAGAGATAGCAAGCAAAGGCGAAGCATTAGCGTTAATCAAATTTTCTATAGATAAAAAAGCAGATATAAACAAAGAAGAAGAGATAAAATTAGAGATAAGTAATGATAAAGGAATAATAGAAGAAAAGATAATAAAGATAGAAGTAGAAGCACCAAAAGAATATAAATTAGAACAGAACTATCCAAATCCATTTAATCCGATAACGAGAATAGGTTATCAGATACCGGAAGAAGGGAGAGTTCAAATAAAAGTATATGACATATTAGGACGAGAGATAAAAACACTTGTTGAAGAAAATAAGAAAGCAGGATACTATGAAGCAGAATTTGATGGAAGTAATTTATCGAGTGGGATATATGTTTACAGATTAATGGCAAACAAAGCAAATCAAAATAAGAAGATGATATTAATCAAATAAATAAGAGGTAAAAATGAGAACAACAGTAATCATAATGTTAATATTAACTTTTACGCTATATGGACAGAGTAAAAGCATAGAAGAAAGATTAAGAAGCAAGGACACAGAAGAAAGGATGAAAGCAATAGAAGAAGTAATAGAGAAAAAAATTATGGAAGCAAAACCAATAATCGAAGAAGAAATAGACAAACAAGAGTTGTGGCTTAAGCCTTTATATATAGAAGCATTAAAAGTATTAGATTCAGATAAAGTAGATGAAAGTTTAGAAAATTACTTTAAGAAAATTGTTCACGAGGCACATCAACAAAATGAAAGCATTGATGAGGAAGCAATCAAAAATATTATTAAAATTAATAAAGAAATTCTAAAATATAGTCAGGAGAAAATTATTAATTAAAAAATAATTTTTATACTAATCCATTGAAAATTTTGAGTGTTATAAAATTCAATGCTCTCATTATTCATAACTTTAGAATCATGAATCTTATGCACCCAGTTACCTACAAAATATCCAACAGCAGCACCAAGCAGAACATCAGATGTCCAATGATTATCCTGATAAACTCTTGATACAGCAGTTAAAACAGCAGGAATGTATGCAGCTATTTTCAAAAATTTTGAATCAGTATTTTCTGACAATATTGTTGAAAGTGCAAAGGCAAGTGTTGCATGTCCCGATGGCATCGAATGGAAATCATCATTAAATAATGTAAACGGCTTATAAAAATTAGAACCATTATTTGTAAAAGGTCTTGCTCGTCCAAGTGAAATTTTTAAGAACTGAGTAATAATTCCAGAATAAAATGCTGTTTGAAATATCTCATATCCAATTCTTTTTGTTGAATTATCATCCTCAATTAAACCATACAATCCAAAAGCTCCGCCAATAATAACTGTAGTATAAATTTCTCCCCACTTCCTTCCAAATTCGATTGGAAAACTTTTATAATAATTTCTGTTTATTAAGTACTCATCTCGAACAGGCTGGTCAATATACATTGTTAATATTGTTCCAACACTTACAGCTCCAAGCTTTATCCAGTCTTTCTTTTCCCATGTTAAAGGTTGTTTGATGAATTTGATTGATTCATCACTGAATTGCGATATGTTATATTTATTCTGAGCATTAAGTGTTAACATTAAAACAAAAAAAAGAAATAAAAGATTATTGAAAAAATATTTTATGGCACTCATAAGAATTTATTTATAATTGTTTTTCAAGTGATAAATGTAACTTTCTTTTAATATGTTAGTCTAAAGATATGAATAAAATGGAGGATTTGAAATGAAAGAATTACAAAATAAGTTCGGGAAAACATTTTTTCTTTTAATAGCTTCATTATTTGTAATGAGCATTACTCTTCAAGCAGAAGAAAAAAGATTAATAAAAGAAAAATCATTTATTGTTAATCAAGGCGAAACAATTTCAATTGAAACTTCGGGAGCAGATGTAAAGATAAAATCCTGGGATAAAAATGAAGCTAACATCATGATAATTGGGAATAAAAGAGCAGAAGATAGAATGAATTTCTTGATTGAAAAATCAGGAAGTGAGATTCGTGTAATTGCAAAAAGAAAGATGAGTTCATTTTTTGGTTTATGGGGCGAACTGAGTTTGAAAATTGAAGCATTTGTTCCACAAAATTTTAATGTAAACATAGAAACTTCTGGTGGAGATATTGAAGCAGAAAACTTAAATGGTAAATTTAATTTAACTTCTTCAGGCGGTGATATCAAATTGAACAACTTAACCGGGAATTTAATTGCTAAAACTTCAGGCGGAGATATTGAATTAATTAACTCTTCCGGAAGTCTTAATGCTTCAACCTCAGGGGGGAATATTGAATGCAAAAATGTTTCTGGCAATATTGATGTAAATACATCAGGAGGCGATATTGATATTTATGCAAAAGAAGGGAAAATAAATGCTGTTACTTCTGGGGGAGATATTAAAATTTCTCTGGATAATAATTTTAATGGAATAAAAGCAAATACTTCTGGAGGAGATATATTTTTAGTATTGCCATCTAACACAAATGCATCAGCAATTCTTGAAACATTTGGTGGCGAAATTGAATGCGAATTCTCGAATATCAAAACAAAAAAATTAACAAAACAAAAATTAATTGCTGATTTAAATAGCGGTGGAGAAAAATTAGAAGCTAAAACAAGCGGCGGCGATATTACATTAAAAGAGAAATAAATTTTTTAATCAATTAAGACCATTCACAGAGCACAGAAATTTTATGTTTCTGTGCTTTTTTATTAATCAATTTTAATCTCTTCTCTAAATGATTGGAAAAGATTTCATTTTTCCATACTTTTTGAATAAATATTTATAACAATTTTTAAAAGAGGAAGATTATGAAATTAGCTTGGTCTCAATTTATTGGCAAGATGCTGAACATAACTATGTTTGAAAATTACGGTGTGGTTTATGGAAAAAGCGAAAATGAACATCCAACCTTTTACGAAATTGTTTTTAAAACCGGTAAATTGATTGCAGCTTATGATGACGGCTTGCTGCTCGAATCTAAAAGAGATGAACAGACTTACAACATTTTCGTACCATTTACTTCGATAAAATGTGTAGAAATTTTTTAATTATATCTTTGCTGTTTGCTTTATTTATAAAAATTGATGCAAATGATTTTGTAATAAAAAGTCTTCGTGTTTATTCTTCATTAAGTGAAATATCATTCCCGATAATTGACAAATCAGATTCTTCAAAAAAAACTATAACTATTGAATTCGATGTGCAGGGAGATTATGCTCCTAATTTGAATATTGTTTTCAAATTCTGCGATAAAGATTGGATTCCTTATGAAAATATTTTTTTGGCTAACATTGGCTATAATACTGAATATAATTTATGGTTAGAAAAACTTCCTCTTCGTGTAACTGACGCAAGATACCATTACGCAGGTGTATTCCCGAATCAAAATGTAACTTTTCCTTTTTCGGGCAAATGGAAATTTTTTATTGTTGATTCACAAAACCCGGATAAAATTTATGGAGAAGGAAAATTTTTTGTAGTAATTCCTGAAGTAAAGATGAATATTTCCATTACAAAAAATAGAATTGAAAATGTAATTCCAGAAATTGCTGCATTAGGAAGAACGATTACAATTTTTACATCTTTTACATTACCAGATACTTTGTTTGAATCAAATATTCAACAAGTAGAAATTATTGAAAACAAAAAAATTTCTTATCCAATCATTATAGATAAAGCAAAATTAACCGAACAAAATTATTACGAATGGAATGGTGGCAGTAAATTTTTGTTTATTGCAAAAAATATTAAGACTGGCAATGAATATCGCCAAACAGATTTGAGAGATATCAACCGCTTCAACCAAAAAAATGTAAATGCACAATATGATGGAATAGAAGTTTCAAACTTTTTTAAGAAAAGAAATAGAGATTACAACGGCGGTTCAATTCTTACAAATTATAAAAGTGATTATGCAGAATATATGAATGTAACTTTCAGAATTCGTCCACCAGAAAATTTAACTGCTTCTATTTTTCTTGTAGGTGCTTTTAATAACTGGCAGGTTTTGCCAGATTACGAAATGTTTGATGATAATGGTTTGCTTAACTTGACTATAGAATTGAAAAGAGGAGTTTATGATTACCAATATGTTACTGCAGAAAATACAGATGGCGAAATAAAAAATATAGATTGGTATATTCTCGAAGGTAACTTTTGGGAAACTGAAAATGATTATCATGTATTTCTTTATTATCAAACTCCGGAAAAAGGCGGGTATGATAAAATAATTGGTTATAAAAAAATTAACAGTGGTGGATTATGAACAAAGTAAAAATTGGAGTAATCGGCACAGGCCATCTCGGCAAAGTTCATGTAAAATTATTGAAAGGAATTGATAACTGTGAGTTGATCGGAGTTTATGACAAAGATTTTAACAAATCAAAAAATGTAGCAGATGAGTTTAATGTAAAACAATATCAAGAACTAGAGCGAATTCTTGAAGATTCAGAAGCTGTAGTGATTGTAGCAACTACAAGTGCACATTATGAATTGGTTAAGAAAGCATTTGAATTTAACAAACATGTTTTTGTCGAGAAACCGATTACTGTTCATATCTGGGAAGCAGAAGAACTTGTAAAAATTTCTGAAGAGAAAAATCTTAAACTGCAGGTAGGACATATCGAAAGATTTAATCCAGCATTAATTGCTCTCGAAAAATATGATTTGAATCCGATGTTTATTCAATCAGATAGACTTTCACAATTTAATACCAGAGGAACTGATGTAGCTGTAGTTCTTGATTTAATGATTCATGATATTGATATAATTTTGAGTCTTGTTAAAAGTGAGATAAAAGATATTAAAGCAAGCGGTATTGCTGTAGTATCAAACAACATTGACATAGCAAATGCAAGAATTGAATTTGAAAATTTTGCAGTTGCAAATGTTACTGCAAGCAGAATATCACAAAAACGAATGAGAAAAATGAGACTCTTTCAACGTGATACTTATTTCTCGATTGATTTTATTGAAGGTCATACAGAAATAATTAGACTTTTGTCTTCAGACAATTTACCAAAAGGCGGTTATCTTAATCTTGGAGAAATCGGAATTGGAGATAAAAAGAAAACTGTAGTTTATGAAAGTCCATCTCAAATTAATATTAATCCATTGCAATATGAATTGCAGCTTTTTATTAATTCTGTTTTGAATGATACAAAACCGCCGATTACCGGAGCCGATGGACTCAAAGCACTGAAAGTTGCTGATATGATTATTAAGAAAATTGAGGAATCAATTGAAAGAGCTAAAATCATAGACTGAAATTTTTGTTTCAAATTATTAAGCTGCATTATAACAAAAAAATCATTTTTATTTCTCAAAAATTTTTATGAAGAAATTAATTCTCATATTGTTGTTAATAAATGTTTCATTATCGGCGCATGAATTTATTTTTTTCAAAACGGATTCCATCAAAGCATCAGAAGATACTTCAAAAATTGATACTTCAAAATCAAGAAAAAAATTTGATGTTGATGATGTAGTATATGCAGCTTCGTCAGATTCAATAATTTTTGATGTTAGCAACAAAAAAATGTTTATTTATGGTAATGGTGAATTAAAATACAAGAATACAGAATTAAAAAGTGGCAAAATTAATATTGACTACAACACAAATGAACTCGAAGCTTTTGGATTACCAGATACAACTGATACTGCAAAAGTAAAAATCAAGCAAACTCCTGTTTTGAAAGAAGGGACAGAAGTTTATGAAGGAAATCAAATAAAATATAATTTTAAAACTCAACGCGGATTTATATCACTTGCAAAAAATGAAATGCAAGGCTCAAGGTATGAAGGAGAAAAAGTAAAAAAAGTAGATAAAAATATTTATTTCATTCAGCATGGAATGTTTACTACCTGCGAAAAAGATACACCTCATACTTACTTTACTGCAAGTGAAATGAAAGTAATTCAAAAAGATAAAGTATTTGCTCGATGGATATTTATGTATGTTAGTGGTGTTCCATTCCCAATACCTATCCCATTTGCAGTCTTTCCAAGTGAAGGGGGAAGAAGAAGTGGTATAATTGTGCCGAGTTATGGCAGAGATGAAAGACGCGGTCAATACTTTTACAACTTTGGATATTTCTGGGCAATTAGTGATTATTTTGATGCTGCTTTTACAGGAGATTATTATTCAAAAGGTGGATATGGATTGCGTTCTCGTTTAAGATATGCTAAGAGATATGATTTTAATGGTTCATTTAATGCTGGCTATTCTAAAATTAAAATTGGTGAACCGAATGACCCTGCAGCTTATAAGCAAAATGTTGATGACTGGAATTTATCCTGGTATCATAATCAACAAATTAATCCAACAACTCAATTAAATGTTAATCTTCAATTTTATTCTTCAAGTTATTTAAAAAATAATAGCATAGATTACTATGATATTCTTTCACAAAATATAATTTCAAATGCTACATTTACAAAAAGATGGGAAGAATCAGGAGATAATTTATTTATTAATTACAGCCGCACTCAAAATTTAATCAGCGGCGATATTTATGAAAATTTACCTAACATTACTTTTTCTAAAAATATTTCATATCCATTCAGAAAAGAAAGCTCTCAATTATTAGGTAAACAAAAATGGTATGAACAAATTGGATATACTTACACAGGACAATTTTCAAACAACAGAAATAAAGTTGGGGGCAATTTAACAATACGTGGGGGGATACAACATAATTTATCGATTAATGCTTCTCCAAAAATTGGTTATTTCAGTGTAGCTCCAAGAATTAATTACACAGAAAAATGGTATAATAAGAGAATTAAAAAAGAGAATATAGTTGTTAAAAAAATAAATTCAATTACGGGTGAAGTGACAGAAGAGGATTCTGTTATAACAAAAGATTTGAACGAAATTAATTTTGTCAGAACTTTTGATTTAAGTGTAACTGCAAATACAAAGTTATACGGAATATTTCAACCAAATATTTTTGGAATAGAAGCATTCAGACATACATTAACGCCTTCAATTTCTTATGTCTATAAACCAGATTTTTCAGAAGACTTCTGGGGTTACTATGATTACTACACTAATTCAAAAGGAGAAAAAATAAAATATGATAAATACAGCAGCGAAATTTTTAGAGGAGCAGATGCCGGGGAACAACAATCATTAAATTTTTCTCTTGGAAATGTATTTGAAATCAAAACTACAAAAAGTAAAAGTGATACATCAAAAAGTTCAGAGAGCAACAAAATTCAATTACTAAATTTATCCGCATCGCTTGGATATAATTTTGCTCAATCGGAATTTAAGCTTTCAGATTTGAATCTTATATATCGCACTCAGGTAGGAAATTTATTGAGTTTTTATGGTTCATCGAGTTATACTTTTTATGATTATGAAAATAAAACAAAAGTGAATAAATATTTAATCTCGGCTGGGAAGGGATTATTTCGATTAACGTATTTCAATTTTTCTGTCACATCAAATTTAACAAGTGAGCAATTCAGTGATAAGAAAAAAAATGTTCAAAAGAAAGAAGAAAAAGAAGGAAGTGAATCTTTAGAATCTTCTTACAGCATTCCATGGAGTTTAAGTTTGAGTTACAATTTTAACATAAGCAAAATTGATCCAAGCACAAGTTCAAAGTATTCAAATGTTGGAATTAATCTTAGTTTCAGTTTGACAAAAAATTGGAAGTTTACAATAAGAGGAAATTACGATTTTGAATTAAAACAAATTACAACTCCTCAAATTACAATATATAGAGACCTTCATTGCTGGGAGATGAATTTTATCTGGAATCCACTCGGATATTATCGCGGTTTCAGATTTGAATTAAGAATGAAAGCTCCAGAACTGCAGGATATTAAAATTACCAAATCACGCGGATTATTCTCAGGCAGAAGATAAAAACGCAAGTATCCATCCTTTCTTTAATATTCCTACATATATCTTAAATAATCTTGCTTTACAAAAAAATATAACTAAGGCATATTGACATTTAAATATTATTTATTATTTTTAAATGTAAGAATTATATTAATTATTAAGGCATCACAATAAATTATCCTTACTTATTAAGAAGACTATGTTAAATAATCGTAGGGTTAACTTTATGTGTAAAATAACTTGTTTGTGTTTGATAAGTGTTTTCAACTTTCTTGCAGTAAAAATTGACTGGTTTTATACAGGCTTCATACAATATTATTTTGGATTAATTGAATGCAAATAATTATTTCATCTTACCAAAAAAATAAACAAGGAGGAAATATTTTATGGAATATAAAATAATGCTTGACACAATCTGGGTGCTTGTCACAGCATGTCTTGTGTTCTTTATGAACCTTGGATTTGCACTTGTTGAATCAGGGTTCACACAAAGTAAAAATACTGTAAATATACTTTCAAAGAATTTTATAGTATTTGCGATTTCATCTTTAGCATTCTGGTTAATTGGCTGGGGCTTGATGTTTGGTGATGGAAATGATTTTATTGGATTAAAAGGATTAATTGGTTTAAGTGGAGCTGATAATAGTCCAGCCACAGGCGATGCATATCAAGGTGTATATTCTGCAATAAGCTGGACATCGGTCCCTTTACTTGCAAAATTCTTCTTCCAGTTAGTCTTTGCTGGAACAGCAGCAACAATTGTTTCAGGAGCAGTAGCAGAAAGAATAAAATATATTGACTTCATAATATTTTCATTTTTTCTAGTTGCTTTTCTTTATCCAATTACAGGCCATTGGATATGGGGAGGCGGATGGCTTGCTAAATTAGGTTTCTGGGATTTTGCTGGTTCAACTGTTGTTCATTCCGTTGGTGGATGGGCTGCTTTAACCGGTGCTATTATTTTAGGTCCAAGATTAAATAAATATCGTGATAATAAAATCTATCCTATACCAGGTCACAATATGACATCGGCAACTATTGGTGTTTTTGTTTTGTGGCTTGGATGGTTTGGATTTAATCCCGGCAGCACAATGGCTGCAGACATAAATAGCATTTCGAGAATTGTCATTACAACAAATAGTGCTGCTATTGCAGGTATTTTAAGTTCAACAATAATTGCATGGATTGTTCTTGGTAAACCAGATTTAAGTATGACAATTAATGGCTGCCTCGCTGGTTTGGTTGCAATTACAGCTGGCTGTGCATATGTAAATGTTTGGAGTTCCTTAATTATTGGAGCAATTGCAGGAATTCTTGTTGTTTATGCTGTTATATTTTTTGATAAAATGAAAATTGACGACCCTGTAGGAGCTTTAGCAGTTCATCTTGTAAATGGTGTATTTGGTACTTTGGCAGTTGGACTTTTTGCAGAAGACCACTTAATGCCAGGTACAACAGGCAATGGTTTATTTTTTGGCGGTGGTCTGAAATTATTTTTTAATCAATTAATTGGAGTTGTTTCCGTTGGCGCATTTACTTTTGTTGCATCATTTATAATTTGGATAATACTTAAGAAATTAATTGGATTAAGAGTAAGTGTTAATGAAGAAATTGAGGGCTTGGACATTGGTGAGCATGGAATGGAAGCATATCCAGAATTTGAAAAAGTAGCAAAGTAAAATCAGGAGAAATTAAAATGAAAAATTATTATACATTAGTCATTATATTGCTGTTTTTTTATTCTGTCAGCAATGCACAAAATAGTGGACCTTCTTTGTCAGGTTATTTTGAAACTACATATAATTACAATTTTGCTAATGGAAAAACAAATATGCTGCGTTCTTATGATTCGAGGGCAAATCAAATAGCTCTCAATAATCTGCATTTAGAATTATCTGGCAATGCTTCAGACAAATTAAGTTATAATGCACAAATAGACTTTGGGACTGATGCCGCTGTTCATGGAGTTTTACATCAATCGGCGCTTGGGGCTGGACCTGTTGCCGTCGATCTTCAAGAAGCCTATTTAACTTATTCATTTAATGACCAATGGAAATTTACAGTTGGTAAATTTGTAACATTTGAAGGAATTGAAGTAATTGAAGGACCATATAATCCAACAATTTCTCGTGGATATCTTTTTGGTTTAGCTGAACCTTTTACACATGTGGGTGGATATATAAATTTTATTCCATCTCCACAATTAGATTTTAAATTAGGAGTTATTAATGGTTGGGATTTACTTGTAGATAATAACTTGGATAAAACAATAATAGCTCGTTTAGGAATTAATTTAGGGGAACCGCTATCATTTGGAATTTCATACTCATATGGAGTTGAACAACTCAACTCGAGTGATGCTAGAAATTCATTTGATTTGACTGGTGTTACTAATTTAATCCCAAATATTGCTGTTAATTTCCAATTTAATTATGGATTGGAAAAAATTAATAATGAAGATACAAAGTGGATGGGTTTTGGAATTCAACCTGTAATTAAATTAAGTGAAGGTTTTGATGTTGGATTACGAGCTGAATATTTCTCAGATGAACAAGGTGCAAGAACTGGAATAACTGACCTGAAAACTTTTAATTTTACAGTTGTACCAACATTCAAACTGGACGCATTAACTTTAAGAGTTGAATATAGATTAGATAATGCTAATCAAGAAATATTTATTGAAGAAAATGGCGTTTCAAAAATCTCTAATACAATTTCTTTAGGTTTATCTTTTAGTTTTTGATAACAACAAAAATATTTTAAAGAGGTTATTATGAAAAAAATAGAAGCAATAATTAGACCTCATAAATTAGATGAGGTTCAAGAAGCTCTAAGCGAAGCCGGATTTATGGGATTAACCGTATCCGAGGTTCGAGGTTATGGTAGGCAAAAAGGTCATAAAGAAGTCTACCGAGGAACTGAATACAATATCAATTTTGTTCCAAAAGTAAAAATAGAATTAATATGCTCTGATGACAGACTTGAAAAGGCTATTCAGATTATTATTGATGTAGGTAAAACAGGGCAGGTAGGAGATGGTAAAATTTTTATTTATGATGTTAAAGATGCTATCAGAATAAGAACAGGAGAATCAGGGGAAAGCGCACTTTGACATTTTAATATGAACGAGAAAAAGTTATACATATTAAAGATGGGGTCCACTTATCAACATATTAAAGAGAAGTATGGTGATTTTGATGATTGGATAATTAAGAAAATTGATAATGATGATACTCAAATAGAAATTATTGATGTTAGGAAAGAAGAATTACCAGATATAAAATTTTGTAAGGGTGTTATTGTAACTGGGGCTCATGAAATGGTTACTGATAATCATCCATGGAGTGTGAGGGTTGAAAAGTGGATCCCAAAACTTTTAGAAAATGAAATACCATATCTTGGTATTTGTTATGGACATCAATTACTTGCAAAAGCAATAGGTGGTTATGTTGATTTTAATCCCCAAGGTGAAAAATTTGGGACAATAATGATCAACTTAACCAATGAAGCAATTAATGATTCATTATTTTCAAAAATGCCCGTAAAATTTTTTGCTCATATATCTCATTCCCAAATTGTTTTTGATTTGCCAGAAGAAGCAAAAATATTAGCTTATGATGAAGAGCAAAATATTTATTCATTTAGAATCGGTAAATGTGCATGGGGAGTTCAATTTCATCCCGAGTTTGATGAGAATATTATGAAAGAGTATAGTAACAAAGAATTATCTATAAACATAAAAGATAATCGATTAGCATCAAGCATAATAAATCTTTTTGTAGATATTGTTCATTCCCAAAATCTCTAAATGATTATCGTTTTATTAAATAGAAAAAGTATATTTCGTTTTGATTGAAACAAGCCATGGTATGACTTCGTTAATAAATGAGGGACCGTGATGTGCTAAAAAGTCATAAATCCCAGGTGTTATAAAAATATTATTGTACTTTATTGCTTTTATTTCTCCAAACCTTTTTGTTAAAGCATCGATTATATCTTTCTGATTTCTTTTTTTCGAAAACATTTTAGGTTCATAAATAATTATATCTGGACTTATATCCTTAACATATTTATCATCTGGTTTTAACCATTCATTGCAGTACTTATCAAAAATATTTTTAAATCCAATAAAATTAAGAGCATCTGTTATATAGCTGTAAGCTCCGAATGTAACTGGTCCGCCAAGATCTATTTCTAAATATACAGTCGGATTATTTTGCTGAGATATTTTACCTTCTTCTGTTATTACTTTAGAAGAACTTTTGATATTTATTATTTCATTTAGTTTTGTTAAAAGATATTTCTGTAGTCTTCTTGCTTCTTCAAAATAACCTGCAACAAGTCCAGCTTCGCAGCATGTGGCTATAAGATCTGATATTGTTGCTGGTAAACGAATAGCATATACAGGATAATTTTCTAAAAGTTTGTTTGCTAAATCAAGTTGATAACCTGTAGTTGTAAAAATTAAATCTGGTTTAATTTCATCAAGTTTTTCTTTCTTAAATGTTGAGTATGAACCTATTATTATTTTTTTTCTTGCTTCTTTTGGTCTTACACAATAAGTACTTACAGCTTTTATTTTATCTTCTAAGCCGATTTTAAACAATGCTTCTGTTATCGCCGGAGAAAAACTTACTATTCTTTCACATTTTTCAGGTAAGAATAATTTTCTTTGTAATATTTCACAAAAGACTTCTCTCATTACTTTCCTCTGTTAATTTTAAACAATCAATTACAAATAATACATTTTATTTAGTTTAATATAAAACAATTCGTAGTTGTCTTAATTAAAAAAATTAAACCAGATTTTAAAAATATTTTTTAAGCTCAGAAATCTATTCATTATTAAATTTATTAAAAGCCCCTATAAGAATGAAGATAACTAATTGATAATTAGCAAATAAGTTTTATAGAGTATGAATTTATTAAAAAAATCTTGACAAAATATCTTTAAAACCTTATTTTAGTAGGTGAATATTAACAGATGCCTATATTATTAAGAATAATTAGAATAATTAACTAATAAAATAAGGTGTGGGTAATATTGTATTGAGATTTTATTTAAAAATAAAATGAGCAGGTAAGATAACCTTATTTCACTATTGATAATGAACTTGGCGGTTCCTTCATAGTGAAATAGTTCAGAAGCTTTTTTGTTAAAGGTCTAATCCATTCTGGATTAGCCTTTCTTTTTAGCTTCTGTTTTACTTACCTGCTCACTCAAATATAATAAAAAAGAAACAATAATTAAAAAGGGTGAGAGCTTCAACAAAATGATGAGGTAACCAAAATGGAAAATAAAAATAAACCACTCGATAAATTAAATCTTTTTAGTTTTTCAAGCATTCAAATGAGAACATTTCATATTACATGGCTAACATTTTTCTTTTGTTTTTTTGGTTGGTTTGGGATTGCTCCTCTTATGCCAATTGTAAGAGAAGATTTAGCATTAAGCAAAGACGAAATTGGCAATCTTGTTATTGCTTCCGTATTTGCAACAATTTTTGCTCGAATTGTATTTGGAAGATTATGCGATTCTTTAGGTCCAAGGTTAACATACACAATTTTATTGATTTTAGGTGCTATCCCAATAATATTCATTGGCGTAAGCAATGACTATTTATCATTGTTAATATTTAGATTCTTTATTGGAATTATCGGGGCATCTTTTGTTATAACACAATTTCATACTTCTGTAATGTTTGATTCAAAAATTGTTGGCACTGCTAATGCAATTGCTGCAGGCTGGGGCAATTTAGGGGGCGGAGTTACCAATCTTGTTATGCCTTTAATATTTAGTGCTATTGTATCAATAGGTTTTACAAAATTTGTAGCTTGGCGTTTAGCTATGATTATTCCAGGAATAATATTATTGGTTTTAGCTTTTGTCTACTATAATTACACCAAAGATACGCCATATGGAAATTATAGAGAAATAAATAAAGAATTATATAAAAGAAGTAGCAAAGGTAAATTCAATAAAGCAATTAAAGATTACAGAACCTGGCTTCTTGCAATGGCATATGCTGCAAGTTTTGGTATGGAAATAACTTTTGATAATGTTGCAGCAATATACTTTGTGGATTACTTCAAAGCAGATATTGTTCTTGCTGGAGCTCTTGCAAGTATTTTTGGAATAATGAACTTATTTGCTCGCGCTTTAGGTGGAATTTATGCAGATAAAATTGGGGGTAAGTATGGTATAAAAGGAAAAGGAATTTTTTTAGGGATAACATTAGTACTTGAAGGACTGGGCATAATTCTATTTGCTAATACTAACAACCTTACCATTGCTGTTATTTCCATGCTCGTATTTGCATTATTTCTGAAGATGGCAAACGGAGCTAATTTTGCTATTGTTCCTTTTATAAATAAAGAAGCAATTGGAAGTGTTAGTGGTATAGTAGCAGCAGGCGGGAATATTGGGGCAGTTCTTGCTGGGTTTTTATTTAAATCAGCTTCACTTAGTTATAAAGATGCATTTATTTTCATCGGCATAACCGTATTCGTTATCGGATTGTTATTTATGTTGAGATTTAATCAAACAAAGAAAGAAAAAGAAATTATACTCGAAAATTTAGAATTAGAATCTGCTTCTTGATAATTAATGTGAAACAAATTAGAAGGTAGCATAATGAAATACGATTCATATAAATCAACATGTTGTTACTGTGGTGTAGGCTGCGGAATAATGATAAAAAAAATTTCCGAAAATAAAATTATAGTTGAAGGCGACCCTGATAATCCTGTAAATAAAGGAATGTTATGTTCAAAGGGAATTAATCTTCATTTTACAGTAAATGACAAATCAGACAGGTTGCTTTATCCTCAGATGCGATTATCCCGCAGCCACCAAATGAAAAGAGTAACTTGGGATGATGCTTTAAATCGCATAGCAACTGTTTTCAAAACATTAATTAAAAAATATGGACCAGATTCTGTTGGCTTTTATGTGTCAGGTCAGTGTTTAACTGAAGAATATTATGTTATGAACAAATTGATGAAAGGTTTTATTGGTTCGAATAATATTGATACAAATTCAAGATTATGTATGAGTTCTGCAGTTACAGCTTATAAATTATCATTGGGCGAAGATGCAGTTCCGTGCACATACGAAGATATTGAGTTGGCAGATTGTTTTTATATAAGTGGAGCAAATCCAGCCTGGTGTCATCCTATTTTGTTCAGAAGAATTGAAAAACATAAGAACAATAATCCTGATGTGAAAATAATTGTAGCTGATCCAAGACGCACTGAATCATGCTCGATAGCTGATATTCATCTTCAATTAAAACCCGGAACAGATATAGTATTAAACAATGCTATTGGGCGTTGTTTGATTGAAATGAATTATATAGACAAAAATTTCATAGAAAAGCATACAAAAGGATTTGAAGAATACAAAAAATTAGTTATGAACCGAAGTCTTAGTGAAGCATCTGATATTTGTGATGTTCCAACTGAAATGATTATTAAAGCAGCTGAATTTATTGGTAAATCAAACGGCTTTATTTCTTTTTGGGCAATGGGATTAAACCAAAGTGTAGTTGGTGTCAAGAAAAATTTAAGTCTTATAAACTTGTCTCTTATTACAGGCAAAATAGGAAAACCTGGTTGCGGACCATTTTCATTAACAGGTCAACCTAATGCTATGGGCGGAAGAGAAGTTGGCGGAATGTGTAATCTTTTACCTAATCACAGAGAACTCTCAAATCCTGAACATCGAAAATATTTACAGGAATTTTGGGGCAGTAAGGAAATTCAATCTAAGCCAGGATTATCTGCAACTGAAATGTTTGATGCATTAATAGAGGGTAAACTCAAGGCAATTTGGATTGTATGTACAAATCCTGTGGTAAGTGTGCCAGACTCAAGAAAAGTTGAAAAAGCACTGCAAATGGCAAAGTTTGTTGTTGTTCAAGATATTTCTAAAAATTCACAAACATTGAATTATGCCGATGTTATTTTACCTGCTGCTTCCTGGGCTGAAAAAGAAGGAACGATGACTAATTCAGAAAGAAGAATTTCTTACTTGTCTCCAGTTGTTTCACCTCCAGGCGAAGCATTGCCCGATGCTGAAATCATAATTCGATTTGCCCATAAAATGGGTTTTGGAAAAGCATTTAACTATAAAAATATGAGTGAAATATTTGATGAACATTGCAGGTTGTCAAAAGGAACAAATGC
Source organism: Melioribacteraceae bacterium (assembly GCA_037481715.1). Lineage (GTDB taxonomy): Bacteria > Bacteroidota > Ignavibacteria > Ignavibacteriales > Melioribacteraceae > Rosettibacter. Next base: position 285,619 of record JBBFLD010000002.1, on the reverse strand, counting down.
AGATATATCTGCTCTAAACTATTCTATTTTGAAAGAAAAAGGTACTGTTCAATGGCCGTTTAAATCTCCGAATGATTATCAAACAAAAAGATTGTTTACTGATTTTAATTTCTATACAAAAACTCAAAAAGCAATGATTCATGCAACACCTGATATGAATGAATCTGAAAGTACAAATGATGATTATCCACTTGTTCTTACTACTGGCAGAATTCGTGATCAATGGCATACTATGACCAAAACAGGTAAAGTACAAAAATTAAAACAACACATTCCTTATCCATACTTAGAAATAAATTGTATTGATGCTGAAGAAAGAAATATTTGTGATGGAGACCTTGTGGAAATTAAAAACAGAAGAGGCAATGTTATTGTTGAAGCTAAGATAAGTGAAGACATAAAAAAAGGGGTTGTTTTTCTTCCTATGCATTGGGGTAAAATCTTAAATTCTGATTTATGCCGTGCAAATAATCTTACAAGCAGCTTAATCGATCCATTATCTAAAGAACCTGACCTTAAGTATTCTGCAGTAGAAGTTAAAAAGTTTATAAAACCAAAACAAAAGATAATAATTATTGGAGCAGGTATAGCTGCTTTCAATTTTATTAAATATTATACAAAACTTAATGCCAGTGATGACATTGAAATCTTTTCTGAAGAATTACAACCATTCTACAATAGAACACTCTTACCGAATTATATAACTGGAGAATTAAACTGGGAAAGTACTTTAATGAAAAGTAAGAACGATGGATGCAATATCTCAATAAAAAAAGGAGTTGCTATTAAAAAAATAAATAGAGATTCTAAAACTGTTATTGATACTAATGGTAATGAACATAATTATGATGTTTTGATTTTGTCTACAGGAAGCAGACCTAAAATTATTGAATCTCTTAATCTAAATATTGAGGGAATATTTTATTTGAGAACAATTAACGATGCGGATAGATTACTGCCATATTGTAAAAAAGATAATCGCATTGTTATTGTTGGAGGAGGATTGCTGGGGATAGAATTAGCTTCTTCATTATCTGAAAAGGGTGTGCAGGTAGCTATTATTCATAGAACATCTCGCTTGATGGATAAATATCTGGATTTTCAGGCAAGTCAATTATTACATGACGAACTTACCGATAGAGGCATAAAAATTCATTTTAATGATGAAGTTGAATTAGTATTTGGGAAAGTGAGACTAACAAGTATAAAACTAAAAAGCGGGCAGTATATTGAATGTGATGCTTTAATACTTGCTACTGGTACTATACCTAATATTGAATTAGCTAAAAACTCTGGATTAGAATGTAGGGAAGGTGTAATTGTAAATAATTATTTACAAACATCAGATTCGTCAATTTATGCAATTGGTGAAATAGCTGAGTTCAATAACATTTGTTATGGAAATATTGTAGCGATAAAAGAACAGGCAGAAATTCTTGCAAGACATTTAAGCGGCAATATGAATGTTTATTATGAAGGTTCTTTGTCTATGAATTCATTAAAAATGAATTCTTTTGATCTAACTATTATTGGGACAACACAAATTCCATCAGATGATAACAATTACGAAGAAATAATATTTATCGATAGAAGAAAGAGATATTATAAAAAATGTGTTGTCTATAATCAGAGATTAATTGGGGCTGTATTTATAGGGGATAAAAGCGAGGTTAACGAATTTAAAAATCTTATAAAAAATAAAATTGAACTCTCTGAAGAAAAAAGGTCTAAGTTATTAAGACCTTCTAATGATGATATTTCATTAAATGGCAAAATAATTTGTTCCTGCAATTCTATTAGTGAATCAATTCTTATTAATAAAATTAAAACTGGAATTACAAATATAGATGAATTATGTAATGAAACAGGTGCTGGGATAAGCTGTGGCAGCTGCAGACCAGAAATCAAAAAAATATTAGACACACAACTTAAAAAGCATAAATCAGTCATCAAGGAAGATGTTTTATTATGATGAAGAGAAAAAACATAATAAAAGTAAATTTTAAAGGTGGAATTGTTTATGTAGACCAGCTACGATTAATAATAGATATTATTAAAAATTATAACAGGATTAAGATTTACTTAGGCAATAGACAAAATTTGTATTTAGTGCTGAGCAATAAATATGTTGATGAAATTCTTAATTTACTCAATCAAAACAATATAGAATATTTCACCGATTTAGAGAATAATCCAAATATTGTCAGCTCTTATGTCGCAATAGACTTTAAAGGTACAACTTCCTGGATTAATGAGAGCATTTTAAACGATGTCCTTGATACTTTTGATTATCAACCTAAGTTGAAAATCAACATTATTGATATCAATCAGAATCTTGCATCACCTTTTAATTGTGATTTATGTTTTGTTGCTTCAAATTATCATAACTTCTGGTACTTCCTTATTAAAAATCCATTACAGAATAAATTTTATTGTTGGAATAAACTAATATATAGTACCGATTTGGGAGCTTTAGCTAAAGAAGTAGAAGAATATATAATTGATAAGCATGATTATGATATAGAAAATATTCAAAAATATGTAAATGAAAAATTCAAATATATTTTTATTGAAAAACATGAAGAACTGGAATTTCGAAAAGTCTCTAACAATTATAACAGAATAAATCCTAATGGAGATAATTCGTGGATAGAACTTTGCAATTTTGATTCAGAAAATTCTGTCAATTTCTTTGAAAGTATTGTGGAAGAATGCATAAAAAGAAAAATTAATAAAATCTATTTAACTACATGGAGAACTATCATAATAAAAAACATAAGAGAGGAAGATTTAATTGATTGGAAAATAGTACTAGGTAAAAATGGTTTTAATATAGAATATTTATCATCAGAAATTTATTGGGAATATGAAGATTTCGATACTTCTACGGAAAAATTAAAATCATATCTAATAAAGGAACTCCATAAAAATGGAATCAAAACTTCAGGGATAATCTATGGCATTTGCACAAGTGAGTACTTCAATTTCATTGCAAACATTATTATTAAAATAAAGTATCCATTTCGGTTTATCCCATTTTTCAAATATTATGATATTTATTATTTGGAGAATCTCAATTCAGGGAAAGAAAATTTAGTATTTATTAGCAGAGAGTATCTTAAAAATAATCTGATTAATACAATAAAGTATCTATCAAAAAAGTATTACGAAGATTTAGAAAAAGTTTTTCATAATAATAATCAGACAAATCAGAATTCAAAAAAAATAAAGCATTATTGGGTGCCCGGGAAAATTTATGTATGCAAAGATTGTAATACAGTTTATGATCCTGAGCTAGGGGATATTTTCAATAATATTAAACCAGGAACTTCATTTGAAGAACTGCCAGATACATATTCCTGTTACATCTGTTCATCTCCAAAGGAAAATTTTGAGATAAGACTAAAAACATTAGAAAGGTTTGAAGAATAAATGTTTATTAAAGATAAATATGGAAGAACATTCGGCACACTTAGAGTAAGCTTGACAAATGATTGCAACTTTTATTGTACATACTGCAGAGAAGAAAATTTTATATCAAAGAATAATGGCATGAAAATCCTTGACTACAAGAAATTAGCTGAGATAGTTATTGTATTAAACAAACTATTTCATTTTAAGTCAATTCGATTAACAGGTGGTGAACCTACATTATATCATAATCTGATTCCTTTTATTGAAAGGTTAAGATTAAATAACATTGATAATATTAAGATTACATCTAATGGATTTCTATTAAAAAAATTAGCAAAAAATTTATCAGAAGCAGGAGTAAAAGAAATCAATATTTCATTAGATGCAATCGACTCAAAAATATTTTATTCAATAACAAGAACGGATGCACTTAATAGAGTAATCGAGGGAATAGAAGAATCACTTAGAAATAATATCTCTGTAAAAATCAATTCAGTTATTATGAGAAATATTAATGAGAATCAAATAATCCCTTTGTTGGAATTTGGGATATCAAAAAATATCAAGATTCGATTTCTGGAATTAATGAAAATGGGTCACTTATACTTCAAGGATTTCTATAAATATTTTTATTCAACAGATGAAATAATAAATGTAATAAACAATAAGTATTTGATTGTTAATTCATATAGAAAAGTAAATGCTACTGCTATGTATTGGCAGATTGAGAATGGTTATGAATTTGGAACTATATCTAATGAATCACAACCATTTTGTTCTGATTGTGACCGATTAAGATTAGACAGTTATGGCAATATTTATGGCTGTATAAGCAGTGAAGTGAAAGAAAACATTGCAAATATTATTCATGATGAAAATTTACTTAAGGATAGTTTAATAAAATCACTGAATCAAAAGCAGCCTCTAAAATTTACAGGCTGTGCAACACCAATGATTGCTATAGGAGGTTAATAATAAAACATCAACGGAATTGATATGAAAGTGACTATAAAAATATTTGCTAATCTTAAAGATTATTTACCCGAAGAATTTCAGCTGATTATTGACGATGATAGTTCTATAGAACAACTGAGAGATTTATTAATAAATAAACAACCAAGAATAAAAGATATATTAGTTAATTCCCGCTTTGCAATTGATGAAGAGTTTGTTGATGATAAAACTATCATTAAAAAAAATAATACTATTTATATCATACCTCCAGTAGGCGGAGGATAACATGCAGCATTTAAGTAGAAAAAAAATTGATGTAAATAAATTTTTATCTGAATCAGAAAATTTTAATGGAGGTGCAGTTGTAATCTTTTGTGGAAAAATCAGGCCAATTAATAAAAATAAATCCGTGAAATACATTTTGTATGAATCATATATATCAATGGCAGAAAAAATGATTAAAAATATTTTAGACTCAGCAATAACAAAATGGAATCTTTTACATGCTAGTGCAATCCATAGAATAGGAAAAGTAAAAGTAAATGAAGTAGCAGTAATTGTAATAACGCAGCATGAACATAGGTCAGAGGCATATTTAGCTAATCAATACATCATAGATAAAATTAAACATGAAGTTCCAATCTGGAAATGCGAATATTATAATGATGGAACAAATATGTGGCTTCCAAATTCCTAAACAAAAATTTTTTATTACAGCTAATAAGAAGTAAAACAAAATGAAAGGTGAATAATATGATAAAGCTGAATTCAAATGGGAAAATGAAAATTATAGTAGTGGGCAATGGTATGGTTGGTTATAAATTTTGTGAAAAGTTAATTGAAAAAGTGGGCAATGCATACTTTGATATAATAGTTTTTGGCGAAGAACCAAGAATAGCATATGATAGAGTTCATCTAACAGATTACTTTAAAGATAGAAATGAAGATAAACTTATTCTTGCCCCAATTCAGTGGTATCGTGAAAATAATATAATTATTCACATAAATAATCCTGTTGTATCAATTAATACTAAACTAAAAAAAGTAAAATCAAAAAATGGATTAGAGTTAAACTATGATAAATTAATATTAGCTACTGGCTCAAGTCCATTTATTCCGTCAATTAAGAATAGGGAAAAAGAAGGAGTATTTGTATACAGAACAATCGATGATTTAAATAACATTATTAATTATAGTAAGAATGCAAAAACCGGAGCAGTGTTAGGTGGTGGTTTATTAGGTCTTGAAGCAGCAAAAGCGTTGCTGGACTTAAATTTAGAAACACATATAATTGAACATTCACCTCGATTGTTACCACGTCAGGTTGATAATGAAGGAGGAAAAATCCTTAATTCGAAAATAGAATCCATGGGCATTAAAGTTCATCTTAATAAATCTGCAAAAGAAATTGCAGGCAATAACAAAATTGAAAAAATAATTTTCGCAGATGAAACATACTTAGAAACTGACATATTAATAATTTCAGCTGGAATTCGTCCAAGAGATGAATTGGCTAGACAAGCTGGATTATTAGTTGGTGATAAAGGTGGCATTGTGGTTAATAATTTTTTACAAACTTCTGATCCTGATATTTATGCAATAGGTGAATGTGCTTTACATAACAATACAATTTACGGACTTGTTGCCCCTGGTTATGAAATGGCTGAAGTTGTAGTTTCTCATTTAACTGACGGAAATAAAGAATTTATTGGTTTTGATATGTCAACAAAATTAAAGTTAATCGGAGCTGAAGTCGCAAGTTTTGGAGATGCATTAGGTAAAAGTGAACATCATTCAATTGTATATAAAAATCATAATAAAGGACTTTATAAAAGAATAAATATATCATCCGATGGTAAATATTTATTAGGAGGAATATTAATTGGCGATACAAAAGATTACAATAAACTTTTGCAAATTTATAAGAATAAATTAATCCTACCAGTAAATTCAGAAGAACTGATATTTGATAATGTTTCTGCCAATAATGAAAAGGGATTTGGGGTATCTTCTTTGCCTGATGATGCAATAATATGTTCTTGTGAAAATGTGTCAAAAGGGAAAATTTGTAATGTAATTAAAGAAAATAATTTGAGTGATATCAGTTCAATAAAAAAAATAACGAAAGCTGGAACAGGTTGCGGCGGCTGCACTTCAATGCTTACTGATTTGTTAAATAATACATTGAAAGAAATGGGAGTATACAGAAAGAAAATTTTATGCGAGCATTTTGATTATTCTCGTCAACAATTATTTGACCTTATTCGTTTTCATAAAATAAAATCTTTTGATGAATTAATTACTCGCTACGGCAGAGGTCACGGATGCGAAATTTGTAAACCTGCTGTAGCTTCTATGCTATCAAGTATTTGGAATGAAAATGTATTAGATAAAAAACACAGAACTTTACAAGATACTAATGATAGATTTTTAGCAAACATTCAAAGAGGCGGCACTTATTCAGTAGTTCCAAGAATTCCTGGAGGTGAAATTACACCAGATAAATTGATTACACTTGGTCGTGTTGCTAAAAAATATGGTTTATATTGTAAAATAACCGGAGGACAAAGAATTGATATGTTTGGAGCTCAATTAAATGATTTGCCAAATATTTGGAAAGAATTGATTGATGCAGGTTTTGAAAGCGGTCATGCATATGCAAAAGCTGTAAGAACTGTTAAAAGTTGTGTTGGTTCTACATGGTGTCGTTTTGGAGTTCAAGATTCAGTTAGCTTTGCAATAAGAATAGAAAATAGATATAAAGGAATTAGAGCTCCTCATAAAATTAAAGGTGGTGTTTCCGGTTGTATACGTGAATGTGCAGAAGCTCAGGCAAAAGACTTTGGAATTATTGCTACAGAAAAAGGTTGGAATTTGTATGTCTGCGGCAATGGAGGTGCTAAACCACAACATGCTGTTTTGTTAGCAGCAGATTTAGATGAAGAAACCTGTATAAAATATTTAGACCGGTTCCTTATGTTTTATATTCGAACAGCCGACCCTTTAACTCGAACTGCAACATGGCTTAATAATTTGGAAGGTGGCATTGAATATCTTAGAGATGTTATCATTAATGATTGTTTAGGTATTTGTGAAGAACTCGAAAAAGAAATGGAGAAATTAATTGCTTCATATAAATGCGAATGGAAAGAAGCAATTGAAAATGAAACTATTAAAAAGCAATTTAGATGTTTTATTAATTCAGATGAAAAGGATTCAACATTAGTTTTCAAAGAAGTAAGAGGCCAAAAAATTCCTGATGGCTGGGGAAATATTTACAGTCTCGATAAAGTGTAATTTTTATTGAGGAATTATTATGGAAAACAAAGTAATTGCAATTTTAGAAAATAGAACGAGTGAACAGCTATCAAATCTAATCAGAAAAAATGGGGGAATTCCTTTCTTAGCCCCGGCAATTTCTGAAGTACCTGATATTAATACTAATGAGCTTATTAATGTGATTAATAAATGGGATTTTATACCCCCAGATATTTTTATATTTCAAACAGGTGTTGGAGTAAAGTTTTTATTTGAAGCTGTGAAAAACTTAGGATTGAATGATAAATTTTTCTATCATCTAAAGAAAGCAAAAATCATTGTAAGAAGTAATAAACCTGCTGCTGCATTAAGAGCTTATAAAGTACAACCTACAGATTATGCAAAAGAACCATTTACTACATCAGAAGTTATAATTGAGCTGATGAAATACGATTTAAAAGGTAAAAATGTAGTAATACAAAATTATGGAGATAAAAATGATTTTTTAAGTAAAACAATTGTCCAAAAAGGTGGGAATGTTACAGAAATTACATCTTACAAATGGGATTTACCACATGATATAAAACCATTGATTAGATTAATGGATGCACTTGAAAATAATGAGATAGATGTCGTAGCATTCACAAGTGCAGTGCAAGTAAGTAATTTATTTACTGTTGCTAATCGATTAAACAGAACTCAAAAATTAAAAGAAAATTTAAATAAAACATTAATTGTATCAATAGGACCTGTATGTTCATCAGCACTTAAAAATTTTGGAGTTAATGTTACCAAAGAATCCAGCCCGCCCAAATTAATGTATCTCATAAATGCAATTAATGAAGTTATTCAAAACAAATAAAATTTACACACTATCATAATTTCATAAGAATAAGAATTAATTAACAATGTAAGGGAGCTTTATATGATAGATATAATTGAAAAAAAAGTATGGATATATGCTTGCTCAGTAGATGATGTACCGGAAAATGGCGGTGTATGTATAAAATATGAGGATAAGCAAATAGCAGTATTTAATTTCACTTCTCGCGGTGAATGGTATGCAGTACAAAATTTATGTCCTCATAAAAATCAATTAGCATTATCAAGGGGAATAATAGGTGATAAAAATGGAGAACCTAAAATAGCTTGTCCGTTTCATAAAAAAAATTTTTCTCTTATCTCGGGGTGTAATCTTGATGGAGAATATTATAAGATTGACACATACCCAGTTAAAATAGAAAATGGCAAAGTATATATTGGGATTGATGTTGAATGATTAATTGTAATTCTATAAAGTATAATAGTTCGTGTTTATTATTTCTAAATTCATATTTGCAGAGCACAGGGAAATTTTTATAATGCTCGATATTAGGTGTTGCTCAAAATATTTTCTTCGATTCTATAATCATGTTCCTTCGTGATTTTTGGTTATTTATGAGTCTTGAAATCCCGAAGGGATGAAATTATTAAAACAACATTTGAGCAAAGACTCACAATTATTTCCAAACATTTGTATTACAAGTTCATGTTATGTGATGTTATTGATTTATGATTTATCCTCTTGCTTAACCTGAATGCATCGGGGAAAGAGGAATATGTTATTTTATTTATTGCAAAATCATTTACATACTATAAAATCATACGAGTAAATTTTTTATGAAAAATATTTTGGCCGGCTATGGAATTATTTTAATAAAATAAATAATATATTTGACAAAAGTTTTAAGATACAATAAATTTATTATAAAAATTATTTCCGTTAGGGGTGCTTGCATTAATGCAAGCTGAGATTATACCCTTGAACCTGAACTGGGTAATACCAGCGGAGGAAAACGGAAAGATATTTTATAGCCGTTTTCCTTGATGATTAAAAGGAAACGGCTTTTTTATTAAATATAGCAACTAAAAAATGGGAAAAAAAATTTACATAGTTGGTGGAGGAATAATAGGATTAGCAGTTGGTTGGCAATTAGTACGTAATGGAAAAAACGTTGAAATATACGAAAGTAATACAGCTGGTAAAGCAGCCAGTTGGGTTGCTGCAGGTATGCTGGCTCCTTATGCGGAATCGTATTTTGAAGGATTAGAGCTTTTTGAGCTTTGTAAGGAAAGTCTTGATCTTTACCCAAAATTTATTGACGAATTAAAAGAAGATTCTGGTATATCTTTGAACCTTGATAAATGCGGAACTTTAATTATTGGTTTTAATAGAGATGATGTCGAACGAATCCAGCGTCTTTATAATTTTTATGTTCAAAATCAATTTCCGGTTTATTGGTTGGATGGTGAAGAAGCACGTGAGATAGAACCTATGTTATCTCCAAAAACTATTGCTGCAATCTGGATTCCTGATGAAGCTCAAATAGATAATCGCGCTTTAATTGAAGCATTAAAAATAGCATTTGTAAAACGAGAGGGGCATATTTATGAAAATAAACTTGTTGATGAAATAAAATTATATAACAATAAAGTTGTTGGAATTAAAGTTAATAATTCTTTTATAGATACATCCAATAGTAAAGTTATATTGGCTGCTGGGTCCTGGTCAAAAAAAATAGAGGGATTATCGGAAGAAATTCTTCCCCCTGTTAGACCAGTAAAAGGACAAATTATTTCATTAAATATGAATGGCTCATTCAAATTAACTCATATAATACGAGCTCCAGATGTCTATCTTACACCTAAATCAGATGGAAGGCTTTTAGTAGGTGCATCGAGTGAAGAGAAGGGTTTTGACCTTAATCCAACTGCTGGAGAAATAATGTGGCTTTTGAGACGTGCTTGGGAAGCTGTTCCATATGTGTATGAGCTTTCTATAAATGAATTAAGTGTAGGCTTGCGCCCTGGAAGCCGTGATAATGCTCCTATAATAGGTCAATCAAAGATTGAAAATTTGTATTATGCTACAGGCCACTATCGTCATGGAATTCTTTTAACACCTATAACTGCTTATGGTATGAAAGAATTAATTATGACTAATACAATTATTGATTATATAAAACCATTTCAACCTTCAAGATTTTTTTGAATTATTATTTGAAGAAAGGTATTTGATATGAACCTAATTATTAATGGAGAAGAGAAAGTAATAAATACAACAAATGAAAATATTTCACTTGAAGAAATTCTAATTTATTTGAATGTAAAAAATGATTTAAATCATATAGCAATAGCAGTAAATGAAAATGTTATCAAAAAAGATGATTGGAATAAACCTATAGTAAAATCAGGTGATGTAATTGAAATAATCCATGCTGTTCAGGGTGGTTAAATATTCTTTTAATTAAACTAGGATAAAATTATGAGTGAATTAATAATTGCAAATAAAAAATTTAAATCGAGGTTAATTCTTGGTACTGCAAAGTATCCAAGTCCTCAAATTATGTTAGAAGCATTAAAAGCAAGTGAAACAGAAATTGTAACTGTTGCTATTAGGCGTATTAATCTGAATAATCCTTCGAATGAAAATTTGATACAACTATTGGTCGATAATAATTTTTTTATAATCCCTAATACTGCTGGTTGTTATACTGCAAAGGAAGCTATTTTGACAGCACAACTTGCTAGAGAAGCACTTAAAACTAACTGGATTAAATTAGAAGTTATAGGTGATGATGAAACACTTTTCCCTGATATACCAGAATTACTTAAGGCTGCAGAACAATTAATAAAAGATGATTTTATAGTTCTTCCGTATTGTAATGATGACCCTGTAACGTGTCGTAAATTAGCAGATTTAGGTTGTGCAGCTATAATGCCTTTAGGAGCTCCTATTGGTTCAGGAATGGGTATTCGTAATCCGTATAATATTCAGATTATTCGTGAATTGATTAATTTACCTTTAATTATAGATGCAGGGGTGGGAACAGCATCAGACGTTGCGATAGCATTTGAACTTGGGGCAGACGGTGTTCTATTAAATACAGCAATAGCTTGTGCACAACATCCAATCAAAATGGCTAAAGCTATGTGCAATGCTGCTAAAGCTGGACGTTTAGCTTTTGAAGCTGGTCGTATTCCTAAGAAACTTTATGCTACTGCTTCTAGTCCTATTCATGGTATCGTAGGTAGAAATGTTTAAGATTGATTTTAGATTATATCTTATAACTAATAGAAAATTATGTTCAAATTTATCGCTACAAAATGTAATTGAACAAGCAGTTAAATCTGGTTTAAAAGCTGTTCAACTTCGGGAAAATGATCTATCAGATGATGAACTCTTAAAATTGGCTAATCAAATTTATACTATTACTTCTAATGCAAATGCAAAACTTTTTATAAATAGTAATATTGATATTGTAAGTAAAATAAATGCAGATGGTATTCATTGTAAGGAAAATGGATTGTCTGTTAAGATAGTAAGAAAATATTTACCATCGTGCTTAATTGGTGTTAGTGTACACTCGTTAAGAAGTGCTTATCAGGCTGAATCAGATGGGGCAGATTTTATTGTCTTTGGACCAATTTATTCAACTCCAACAAAAATAACTTATGGTCTCCCCCAAGGGTTAGATAAGCTTCAAGAAATTACTTCATCTATAAAATTACCTGTTTTTGCAATAGGAGGTATATCCCCCGAGAAAGCAAAAGAATGCCTTGATGCAGGAGCTTTTGGTGTAGCTGTTGTTTCTTCTATAATGTCATCTAATAATATTCCTAAAGTTATAGAAGAATATAAGGAAGTTCTCGGGGATTTATAATGAGGATTAATATTATAAAATTCATTAAGGTGATATTTTGATAATACGGATTTTTAAATAATGAATATAAAATAGTATATATTATCATTATAACAAGTTTTTTAAATCCTATGTTTTCCATTTCAATTACTTCATTGGATTAATAAAAATTACTTTGTAGATTTAGTTTTAAAGTGTTTGGGTAAAAATAAAAAGTGAAGTTTAGATTAAACATCTATCAATAAAATTTATGAAAAAAGTTATTATCATAGGTGCTGGTTTTGGCGGCTTAACTGCTGCAAAATCTTTAACGAATTCTGATTATGAAATATTATTGATCGATAAAACCAATCATCACTTATTTCAACCTTTATTATATCAAGTTGCAACTGCTGCATTATCGCCTGCAGATATTGCTGCTCCTATTAGGTCTATTGTAAGTAAGCAAAAAAATGTTACTGTAATTTTATCAGAAGTAAAAAAAGTTGACCTCGTAAACAGAAAAGTATTTGTATGTGTCGAGAAAAACCAAGAGTTATTGAGAGAGTTTTTATATGATTATTTGATTTTAGCTGTGGGCTCAAAACATTCATATTTTGGGAAAGATGAATGGGCTAAATTTGCTCCTGGTTTGAAAACAATTTCAGATGCACTTTACATTAGAGAAAAAATGCTTTTGTCTTTTGAAAAAGCAGAATTGCTTAATGATGAATCAGAGATTAATAAATATTTAACTTTCGTAATAATTGGTGGCGGACCAACAGGTGTAGAGCTTGCAGGTGCTATTGCAGAAATTGCTAAAAAGACAATGTTGAAAGATTTTAGAAAAATTGATCCATCAAAGACTAAAATTATTTTAATTGAAGCCGCAGATAGAATTCTACCTGCAATGGATGAAAGTTTGAGTTATTCTGCAATGCAGTCACTGCAAGAATTAGGTGTGAAAGTTTTGCTTAATACAAAAGTAACTGATGTTAATAAAAATGGTGTGAAGGCAGATGATAAATTAATTGAAACATATAATGTAATCTGGGCTGCAGGTAATACAGCCGAGCCTCTTACTAAATCATTGAATGTAGAACTTGATAAAAGTGGGCGAGTAATTGTAGAGAAAGATTGTTCAATAAAAAATTATCCTGAAGTATTTGTAATAGGGGATGCTGCTCATTTTGAAGAGAATGGTAAAATATTGCCAGCTATTGCTCCAGTTGCAATTCAACAAGGTAAATATGTTGCTAAAATTATAAAGAAACAAATTCCATCTAATGAGAGAAGCCCTTTCAAATATTTTGATAAAGGAATAATGGCAACGATAGGAAAAGCAAGAGCAGTTGCACAAATTGGAACTCTAAAATTCAGTGGACTTACAGCATGGCTTTTGTGGGTTTTTGTTCATATTCTGTATTTAATTGGTTTTAGAAATAGATACAGCGTTTTAACAGAATGGATTTGGCTTTATATTACTAATCGCAATGGTATAAGATTAATCACACATAAGTTAGAAGAGACAAAATGGAATTGAGAATTCAGAATAAATATTTATATGAGCAGTACTTACCAATTTTTATAATTATTCAGTTCTATAAATAATAAACCGCACAGTTCGCAAAATCGTAAAATTTTTTATTTCTCGTTAGCCACAAAAGTCTTTGCGAGTCCCTATTACAGGGACAAAGCAATCTTATAATTTTTTATTTCTTGCAAAGTCGCAAAGCCGCAGATTTTTCTTCGCGTCTTTTATTCTTTACGGCATTGTGTGAAATTATTTTTAGAGATTCTTCGTCCTCCGCCAATGCGACTCCTCAGAATGAAGTCCTTGACTTTTTTCATGCTGAATTTAATCAATTATAAAAAAACTTATATCCACTCTAAGTTTCCTTGAAAAATTTTTTTCAATTTTTACTTTTAACATACAAAGTTGCCAAGTATTCGCAAAAAACACCAAGCAAGCAAAGATTATAAATTAAAGAATATTTGCAATGCCAATCTTACTTTATCATATTAATCTGATATCATTTAAAAACGGCAGCGTTGTTCTTACTTCAGTTACTTTGTTTAAATCAATTTCACATGTTATAATTTTTTCTTCATTTTCATTAATTATAATTTCATTTCCCATTGGGTCGAATACTGCACTAAAGCCATTGTATTTGCAAAATGGGTCTTCACCAATTCTATTTACTCCAATCATGAAACATTGATTTTCAATTGCTCTTGCTTTAAGCAAACATTTCCAATGTTCAATTCTATCAACTGGCCAGTTAGCAATGTTGATTATAATTTCTGCTTTTTGTTTTGCATATAATCTAAAGAGTTCGGGAAATCGGAGATCGTAACAAATACTCAATCCAATTTTTGTTTGATTAATTTTTGTTATAACGGGTTCATTCCCTCCAGCATAGAACTTATCTTCTTTTGTATACGAGAAAGGATGAATTTTTCTGTAATATGCAGCTATCAATCCTTCTTTGCTTATGTGAACCAATGAATTAAAAAATTTATTATTATTCTTTTCAATTATTCCAAAGAAAATATTTGTTTTAAGTTTAGAAGCCAGAGATAAAAAATATTTCATACCAGTTCCATCAATCTCTTCAGCATAAAAATTACTGTGCATTGTAAAACCCGTGAGTGTCATTTCCGGAAAAATTAACACATCAATATTTTCAGATAATTCATTTAATAATTTTTCAATTTTCTGAATACTTTCTTCTTTATTTTCCCATGCTGGTGAAAATTGTACTAATCCTGCTTTCATTGTTATTCTTCATTTGTGATATTGTAAAAAATCTTTTTACAAAGATATAGGAAATTTTTTATTTCAATAATAATGCTCTAAAAAAATCTGTCTTTTTTGATATTAATTTTTAATTTGATGTTCAAAAAATATTATTCTGAGAAAAGTTATGCTCAATTATATCTGGTTTGCTCTTTTAGCGCTTGGAATTGGAACTGCTCTTGCTTTAGATATAATTGACTTATCTACAAACAAATATAAAAATGGTGAACAATTAAATGTAATTTGTCAATTTGATGAAAAATTTGTTGACGAAAGGAAATCGTTTAATTCTACTCTTCATATCACTTCAAAAACTTTTAATGATTTTTATAAATCAAGTATTCAAAATGATATTGAACAAAAAGTTAAATTAACAAAAACAGAACATCAGAATACCTTTCTGCTTTACCTCACAATTGGAAATGATTCTCCCGAGATATGGAAGACAATTGCAAAGTCATCAGGCAAAGAAGATGATGTGACTGGGAAGTTAGTTTTACAAAATAAAATTGATTCAGCTCATTATTCAGCTTCTGTTTATTTAGAAAAAGTCTCTTTCGTAAAGATGAAGGAAGTTACGAATGCTGTGATTGAATATGCTTCAACAGCTGTTAAGATTGCATTAGGATTAATTGGCATAATGGCACTTTGGCTTGGAATTATGAAAATTGCTGAAGAATCAGGAATCATAAATATTATTGCAAAGGTTGTTCGTCCTTTAACAAAATTTTTATTTCCAGATGTTCCTCAAAATCATCCTGCAATTGCTTCAATGATTATGAATATTTCAGCTAATATGCTTGGACTTGGAAATGCAGCAACTCCATTTGGATTAAAAGCAATGGAAGAACTTGACAAACTAAATCCAAATAAAGGAACTGCAACTAATGCAATGTGTACTTTTCTTGCAATTAACACTGCTGGATTAACATTAATTCCTGCTACTGCAATTGCTGTTCGTGCGGCAGCAGGTAGCAGCAATCCAACAATAATAATCGGGACATCATTTTTTGGCGCACTTTGTGCAACTATTACAGGAATAATAGCAGCTAAGACTTTAGAAAAATTTCCAATAAAATTTAATCAGGTAAATTCATTAATCAGAATAAATATAAAATCAATTATCATCGCATTTTCAATTTTAGCTGGATTAATTTTTTTATTCTTCTTTGCAAAAAATTATTTGGAAGAAATTGATATCAGCTTAATCAAAAATTTTATAGAAATATTATCTGTACTTGCAATCCCATTGATAATCATAATTTTTGTTGTATATGGTTTAGTAAAAAAAATAAAGATATATGAAACATTTGTCGAAGGTGCAAAGGAAGGATTCAACATAGCAGTAAGAATTATTCCTTATCTTGTTGCAATGTTGATTGCAATTGGAATCTTTAGAGCAGGCGGTGCAATGGAATTTTTAATTATAATTCTTTCTCCATTTACTAATTTAATTGGATTCCCTGCAGAAGCATTGCCTATGGCATTAATGCGGCCTCTTTCTGGAAGCGGTGCACTTGGAATTATGTCCGAAATTATTTCAGTTCATGGTCCTGATTCTTTCATAGGAATTCTTGTTTCTACAATTATGGGAAGCACAGAAACAACATTTTATGTACTTGCTCTATATTTTGGTTCAATAAATATTAGAAGAACGAGACATGCAGTTGCTGCAGGAGTACTTGCAGATATTGCAGGTATTCTTGGTGCATTCTTTATTGTTAAATTAATTTTTGGATAAAAAATGAAAAAGAAAGTTTTTATAACTCAAAAACTTGTTGGTAATATTGAATCATTTCTCAAAAAACATGGACTTATAGTTGACACATTTGAACAAGATAGATTAATCACAAAAAGTGAATTAATTCAACGTGCATCTGATGCAGATGCTTTAATTTGTTTGTTAAGCAATAAAATTGATAAAGATGTGATTGATAATCTTTCAAAATGTAAAATCATTGCTAATTATGCTGTTGGATATAATAATATTGACGTTGAATATGCAAAATCAAAAAATATAGTTGTAACAAATACACCTGATGTTCTAACTGATGCAACTGCAGATATAGCTGTAGCACTGATACTTGCTTGTGCAAGAAGACTTCATGAAGGCAACAAATTAATGCGCGAAGAAAAATTTGATGGCTGGAAACCGTCATTATTGCTTGGTTATGATATTAAAGAGAAAACAGTTGGAATAATTGGGGCAGGAAGAATTGGAACAGAAGTAGCAATCCGAATGAAAGCATTTAAAACAAAAATTATTTATTTCAATCGTTCGAGAAATGAAAAATTAGAAAAGTTGACTGATGCAAAGAAAGTAAGTTTGAATTATTTATTAAAAAATTCAGATATAATTTCAATTCATGTTCCGCTTACAGATAAAACTTATCATTTATTAAACAAAGAAAATCTTTCTCTATTGAAAGAAAATGCAATAGTTGTTAATACGTCGAGAGGAGAGGTTATTGAAGAAAAATTTTTAATTAAGTTATTGAAAAAGAAAAAAATATTTTCTGCAGGTTTTGATGTTTATGAAAACGAACCCAATGTAAATCCAGAACTTTTGAAACTTGATAATGTATTTTTATTGCCTCACATAGGAAGTGCTACTTATGAGACACGCACAAAAATGGCTTTGCTTGCTGCTCAAAATGTAATTGAAGTTCTAAAAGGGAATAAACCAATAACTCCAGTTTAATTACAAAATAATTGTTTGTAGAAACTGTTTTTAATAAGTATTTTTCGTGCAAGTAAAATGTAAGAAGTCAGAAGTCAGAAGTAAGAAGTCAGAAGTCAGAAGTAAGAAGTCAGAAGTCAGGAGTAAGAACTAAGAACTAAGAACTAAGAAGTAAAAGATCACAAACTAATTTTCATAAAAAAATGAGAATAGGGATTCCAAAAGAAATAGCAAGAGAAGAAAAAAGAGTAGCTATTGCCCCTGCTGGAGTAAACACACTTGTAAAAGCAGGTCACACTGTTTTTATTGAAACAGGTGCAGGTCTTGAAAGTCATTTTACTGATGATGAATATCGTTCTGTTGGAGCTAATATTGTATACAATGCAGAAGAAGTTTATCATCGTTCAGAGATGATTGTCAAAGTAGCTCCTCTAACAGAAGAAGAAGCTGATTTACTGCAGGAAGAACAAATCATCTTTTCATTTCTTTATCTTGCAGTAGGCAAGAAAAGCATTATTGAAAAACTGCTTGCAAAAAAAGTGACTGCTATTGCATACGAACTTATTGAAAAAGATGAGCAGTTACCTGTTCTTCAATCAATGAGCGAAATTGCTGGACAATTAGCTGTTTCTGTAGGAGAAAGATTTCTTGGAAGTGATTCTAAATATGGAAGAGGAATTTTAATGGGAGGAATTGCTGGTGTGGCGCCGGCAGCAGTTGTAATTATTGGTGCTGGTGTTGTGGGTTTTAATGCAGCAAGAAGTGCTTATTCGCGCGGTGCTCACGTAATTGTTCTTGATAAAGATTTAAGAAAACTAAAAAGAATTAATGATTTTATTTCAAAAAGCATTACAACTGTTGCAGCTAATCATTATACAATTACAAGAGGTGTTAAATTTGCCGACCTTCTTATTGGTGCAATTCAAATAAAAGCTGGTAAAACTCCTCATATTGTAACTGAGGAAATGGTTAAGTCAATGAAAAAAGGAGCAGTAATTGTTGATGTTTCAATTGACCAGGGCGGATGCATTGAAACAAGCAGACCGACAACAATTTCTGACCCAATTTTTGTAATGCATGATGTAATTCATTATTGTGTTCCTAACATGCCAGCTCTTGTTTCAAGAACAGCAAGTTATGGATTAACAAATGCATCAATCGATTATATCACAGAAATTGCAAATAATGGATTATCAAGAGCATTATTGAGTGATGCTGGTTTATCTAAAGGTGTTTGTACTTATAATGGTTATTGCACAAATGAAATTATTGCAGAAGCTTTTAATCTTGAGTACAGACGACTTCATATTTTCCCGACCAATTAATTTGGTTCACCAATTTATTTGGTAAAATTAAAATTGGAATTAGTATGACAATAGAAAAAATTAACATTGAAAAACCTGCTAACGCTGCTTGGGTTAAAAAATATAATTCAAAAGTTACAACAGCAGAAGAGGCAGTTAAAGTTATAAAAAGCGGTGATAAAATTATTATTCAACCAGGCTGTGCTGCTCCTCTCGAATTAATCAGAGCTCTTGTAGAAAGAAAAGATGAACTTCATGATGTTGAAATTTATCATATCCTTGTTGTTGGAGATTTACCTTATACCAAACCAGGAATGGAAAAACATTTTAAACACAAAGCCTTTTTTATTGGAGCAAATGCTCGTCAGGCAATTAATGAAGGAAGAGCAGAATTTATTCCAATATTTTTATCTGAAGTTACACTTTTATTCAAGAGAGGAGTTATTCAGGCAGATGCAGCTTTCATTCATGTTTCTCCTCCAGATGAACACGGCTTTTGCAGTTTTGGAATTGATGTAGGCAATATTAAAACTCCTGCTGAAAAAGCTAAGTGTGTAATTGCTCAGGTTAATAAACAAATGCCCCGCGGCTTGGGAAATAGTTTTATTCATGTTAATAAAATTGATTACATCGTTGAAGTTGACCAGCCTTTGCAGGAACTCCCTCAAGTTGATCCAGATGCTACTCCAGATATGCTTGAGATATTTGATAAAATCGGAAAAAATGTTGCAAGCTTGATTGAAGATGGTTCAACTCTTCAAATGGGAATCGGTGCAATCCCCGATGCCGTTCTACGATATATGCATGATAAAAATGACTTAGGTGTTCATACTGAAATGTTTTCTGATGGATTAATTGATTTAATTGAAGAAGGTGTTGTAAACGGAGAGAAAAAAACTTTGCATCCTGGAAAAGTTGTTGCTGGATTTGTTTTAGGAACAAAAAAATTATATGAATATATCGATAACAATCCAATCTTTGAATTTCATCCTCAGGAATATGTAAATGACCCTTTCCTTATTGCTCAAAATAATAAAATGGTTGCTATCAATTCTGCAATTGAAATTGATTTGACCGGTCAGGTTTGTGCAGATAGCATTGGAACAAAATTTTTTAGCGGTATTGGTGGTCAGGTTGATTTTATTCGCGGTGCTTCTCGTTCCGAAGGAGGCAAACCAATTATTGCACTTCCTTCTGCAACAAGAGATTTAAAATATTCCAAGATTGTTCCAATGTTAAAACCCGGAGCTGGAGTTGTAACAACCCGTGGCGATGTTCATTATGTTGTAACTGAATATGGTATTGCAAATTTATTTGGTAAAAGTATTCAAGAAAGAGCTCGTGCTTTGATTAATATTGCGCATCCAGCTTTTAGAGATGAATTAACCGAATTCGCAAAGAAAACTTATCATATCTGATTATGGTTGCTGTCATTGGTGATATTCACGGCTGTTATTATACTTTAGTTGAACTCTATGATAAAATTACAGAACTTTATCCTGAAGTGCCGGTTTATACAGTTGGTGATTTAGTCGACAGAGGTAATTACAGTTATGAAGTTATAAAATTTGTTATAGAAAAAAATATAATTCTAACACCCGGCAATCACGATTACATGTTCTACCATTTTTTCAAAGAACCATCAAGTATTTTTGCTCGTTCATGGTTTTTTAATGGAAACGAAACAACTTTGTTATCATACGAAAATCATGAAAAAGAAATGTTCGAGCACATTGAATTCATTAAAAAAGCTCCTCTTTTTCATAATCTTGATGACTGTTTTATTTCTCATGCCGGCATTTCTATTCATTATGAAAAATATTTACCTCCAGATTTTAGAAATAATCTCGATTTATTAGCACCATTAATTGAAAATGATATTTCAAGCGACCGAGGAATAATGTGGACTCGTGACCCATTGTTAAATCTTGGCAAACTTCAAATTGTGGGTCACACTAAGCAGCCCGATATAACTTACGTAGAAGATTCTAATGCTCTTTATATTGATACTGGAGCTTGTGTGGGGAATAAATTGAGTGCTGTGATTATTGAAAAAAATTCAATCATCGATACTCTTCAAGTTAAAACACATTTGAATGATATTATTTAGTCCAAAAAAAATTTCAATGAATATTCTGATGAGAAGAAAAAATTTTTCATGAGCTTTAATTTGCAATAAAGAAAAAGAAGAAAATTTAACGATTGATATTTCCTGAATTTTTTTATTAAATTTGAGCCCAAAAATTAAAGGAGGATTTATAACTTTCTTTCTACCATTATTGTAAATAATTAGAAGGTTCTGCTATTTCTTCCGAAAATAAAAATATTTTAGGCTACTGGATAAAAATTTTATTCATTCCGGCATTTCTTTTTAGCATCATAGCCTTTTTTGGATTTACAAGTCAATCCAATCAAAAAACAAATTTAATTTTATTTGATGCGTGCTTCAATTTTGTTAACTCATCAAATCCTGAATTCGATAAACCATCAAAACCAAATAAAGAATTATTTAATCAATATCTTGCTTATCTCAATTCTCAACTTGTTATTCCCGATACAACAGATAACAAAGAAAAACCTTTACTCGGTAATGATACTGTAAAAGTAAAAATGTCAAGAGCTGATTCGATTCGATTTAAAGCTAAGCAGGATTCAATAAGAAGAATTGATTCGCTTTCAGCAGATTCAACAGCAAGATTAAAATATTTTCGTGCAGCAAGAGAAGATTATTATGTTGTTCCTTTCAGACCCAAAAGACAATCACCATTTTTTGTTTATCCATCTTCTGCAACTTTGAATCGAATAGTTCAGCTTGATTCAACAGGAACTAAAGTTATTATCAAAGAAGTAATTGGAGGACAGGAATCAAAAATATTTCTTGAAATGCCTCTTGAAGAATATATCAAATTGCGTCTTGAAGCAATTACAAGAGATAACTGGGAACAGCTGGGTTATCAATACAAATTAAAAGATACAAAAAAAGATTTGGGTCAATTAATAACGGATATTACGAATATTGAAATTCCTCTTCCGAGTAAATCTTTGTTCAGCATTTTTGGCCCTCCAAAAATAAATATTAAAATTGCTGGTGCTGTTGATATTCATGGTGCGTGGCGCAACGAAACTACAGAAGGAATTACAACATCTGCACTTGGAAATACAAGAAATGAACCCGACTTTAAACAGCAGGTGCAAATTAATCTTAATGGAACAATTGGAGATAAATTAAATCTTTCTGCAGACTGGAATACAGAAAGAACATTTCAATACGAAAATCAATTGAAAATTAAGTACACAGGTTATGAAGATGAAATAATTCAAAGTATAGAAGCAGGAAATGTTTCTTTACAGTCTTCGCCGCTTGTTGGAGGAAGCGAAGCATTATTTGGAATTAAAGCTCAAATGCAGATGGGTCCATTCAAATTAACTGCTTTAGCTTCTCAAAAGAAAGGCGAAGTTCAAGAAGTTGCAGTAACAGGCGGAGCTAAAACTCAGCAATTTCAAATTCATGCTTATGATTATTCTCCAAATCATTTTTTCATTAATGATGTTTATGCAGATCCAAAGTTGAATGTATTTAATGATTATTATGGAAATTCTATTCCAATAGTTCACGATTCAATTCGTGTTAAAGATATTGAAGTTTGGAAAACTGTTACAGGTCTTGTAAACCCAAACGAGCGCAAAGGAAATGCTTATATTGATTTGCCGAGAAGGACAAGAAATCAAAGATATGATAATTTAAGAAATACAAATGAGCAGACTATTCCTGGAGTTAAAGAAATTGACAGACGATGGGTTATGCTTCAGCAAGATGTTGATTATGTGATTCACAAAGAAACTGGTTTTATAAGTTTTAAAACTCAAATTCAAGACCAGGATGCAATAGCTGTTGCATATAGAATTGAAGGTCCTACATCTTCACCAGATGATGATATTTATTATGGTGAATTTGTTCAAGATATTGCTGCAGATTCAAGCGCAAGAATTGTTTTAAAACTTGTTAAGCCGCCAAATCTTCAACCACAATTTAAAAAAGCATGGAAACTGCAATTAAGAAATATTTATCCAATTGGCGGAAGAGATGTTAAAGAAGAAGGATTCACACTTGATATAAAATATCAATTCGAAGGAAGTGAACCTCAAAGTGATTACAATGGAATAAAATTGATTCAAGCATTTGGTCTTGATAAAACAGATAAAAGCGGAACTGGAGGACCAGATGGTGCATTCGACTTCTTCCCCGGGAGAACAATTTTTCCTCAAACTGGTGAAATTGTTTTTCCAGTTCTTGAACCATTTGGCAGAGATTTTCCAAAAGGTCCTAATGGTTTGCCAGATACACTAAAATATCAAGCTGTTTATGATACAACAGTTACATTTGCAAAACAGGACCGATCTAAAGATAAATTCTTAATTACTGGTGAATATTCTGCAGCTGTTACATCTTCTTACAATATTGGTTTTAATGTTGTAGAAAATTCTGTGAAAGTAATTTTAAATGGAAATCAACTTCGAGAAGGAGTTGATTATACAGTTGATTATAACATTGGTCAAGTTATAATAAGAAAACCAGAAGCACTTGTACCTGGTGCCGATTTAAGAATTACTTACGAACAAAATGATTTATTCCAGCTTGCATCTAAAACTCTTGTAGGCTTAAGAGGTTTGTATGAATTCAATCGAGAAACTACACTTGGATTTTCATTCTTCAACTTGAATCAACAAACACTAAGCGACAAAGTTCGAATTGGAGAAGAACCTTTGAATAATTCAATGTTTGGGATTGATTTTAAGACAAATATGAATTTGCCATTTATCACAAAAGCTCTCGATAAAGTAATTTCAACAAGTGCAGCTTCATCTTTTAATCTGATTGCTGAATATGCTTACATGAATCCAGACCCAAATACAAAGAAAAGTACAATTGAAAGTGATGAAGGTAAAAGTATAGCTTATATTGATGACTTCGAAGGAGCAAAAAGAACAATTCCACTTGGAATGCAATATGGTTCGTGGAAAGATATTAGTGTACCAGATGATATTCCCTATCTTGAAGGAATGAGTGAGCAACAAAAGATAAATTACAAGGCAAAAGCATATTGGTTTAATCGTCTTCCTTCTGATGTAACGATAAGAGACCTTTATGGAGAGAGAAAGCAGGCACCACCCGACCAAAGTTTAATTACTGCTCTCGATCTTGTTTATTTACCAGACAAACCAGGTTATTATAACTGGTATCCGGATTTGAACGATACACGCAAAAACTGGGCAGGTATTATGAAAGTTCTTTCTTCAACAGCAAATAATCTTGTTGAAGAAAATATTCAATTCATCGAATTCTGGATGAAAATTGAAAATGCTCCTCCTGATTTAAAATTAAATATTGATTTAGGCCAAATTAGTGAAGATGTGATTCCAAATGGAAAACTTGATACAGAAGACAAAAATTTCAATGACCTTGTTGACCAGGGAGAGGATACAGGTATGGATGGATTAAAAGATACTGAAGAGCCTGGTTATGACCCTGTTAACAATCCAGATCCAAGTCATGATAATTATGCATTTCAATTAACTGCAAATGCAGATTATTCCAAAATTAATGGGACAGAAGGAAATGCTGTTTCAATTGATTTAGGCAGACTACCAGACACTGAAGACTTGAATCATAATTTTACTCTTGACAAAGTTAATAGTTACTTCCGTTATGTAGTCCCTATTGATACAAACAAGCAGGTTAATCCGTTTGTTCAGGGAGGAGGCAGTAATTCTGGATGGTATTTGTTCAGAATTCCATTGAAAGATTTTAAAGAAAAAATTGGCGACCCAAGTTTTTCTGTAGTTGAATTTATTCGATTCTGGATTTCAGGTTCAAACAAACCGGTCCATTTAAGATTTGCAGAAATGAATCTTGTTGGAAATCAATGGCAAAAAGTTCTTGACCCACCAAACAGCACCAAACTTAGAAAAGTTACAGTTGATGATACTGTGCTTACAGTTTCTGTAGTGAATGTTGAAGATAATCCTGAATATCATTCCCCTCCAGGAGTTCATAGAGAAAGAGATAGAAGTCAGCCAGATTATCAGATTTATAAAAATGAACAATCTCTTGAACTAATTATTAAGGGATTGGAAGATGGAGATAAACGCGAAGTTGTTCGTTATCTTTATAAACCTCTGGATGTTTTTAATTATAAACAGATGAAATTGTTTATTCATACTGATGAAAATGTATTCCCCGGCAATGTTTCTTATTATAAAGACATTAATAATTATTCAGCAGAAGTTTATATTCGATTTGGTTCAGATACATCTAACTTTTATGAATATCGCCAGCCGTTAAGACCAAGTGAAAAGGCAAGCGACCAGAACTGGAATGAAGTTAAAATTGTATTCTCTGAACTAACTGCAATTAAACAGAGAAGAGATTCATCTCAATTTAAGGAATTATATACAGTTCCAGTTGAAGGGAAGGAAGGTCATACTTATGGAATTAGAGGAAATCCAACTTTAACAAGAATTACATTTTTTACAATTGGAATTGTGAACCCGGCAAATAAAGGAACACCTGGAGAAAAAATATCTGGAACTGTGTGGATTAATGAGCTTCGTGTGCTTGAAGCTGATGATACACCTGGCTGGGCTTATAGTGCAAGTGGCTCTCTTGCTCTTGCAGACTTAATGCGAGTAAATTTTAACGTAAGTCAGTCCAATCCTTATTTTCATAAATTGAATGATAGATTTGGAACACGCGAAGACAGATTAAACTGGGGTGTGACTGTTGATATGGATTTGCTGAAATTGATTCCGCTTAATCTTGCAGGTAGCAATTTAAGAATTTCATACTCTCGAAATGAACAAACTATAAATCCATTATTCAAACCCGGCACAGATATAAAAGTTGTAGAAGCTCAAAATCAATTAAGAAAATATTTGACAGAAAGAAATCTTGACCCAGCAGTAATTGAAGATTCGGTTCGGAGCATAAAAAGAGAATCACAAACTGTTAATCTTTCTGAAACATGGTCACTTTCTAATATTCGTATAAAACTTCCAACAGATAAATGGTATATACGAGATCTTATAAATAATTTAACTTTTGGATTTAACTATAACAAAACTTCAGGACGTTCACCAACAATTCTTCAAAGCAATGGCTGGGTATGGAATGCAAGTGCAAGTTATTCAGTTAATTTAAGCAGAGATTTATTTTTCAAACCTGCTGATATTCCATTACTTGGTGATGTTGTGAATATTTTCAGTGATTATAAAGATGTTAGAATTTATTTTCTGCCTCAAACATTTAATGCATCAGTTAATGCATCAAGAAGAAGAAACTTTACACAAAATAGAACTCTTGCAAATAAACCGAACATTCAAAGAGATTTTACTGCATCAAGAAGTGCAGGATTTAACTGGAATATTACTGAAGGCGGTCTTTTGAATCTTTCTTTAGCATATAATTTTGATGTTCAATCAACTCTCACTTATTTATGGGTTGTTGATGAAGTTGAAAGACCTGAAAGTGAAATTTGGCATGATATATTCAGTAAAAATCTTTTTGGAAGAGATTTTAATTACAGACAGAATTTAGATTTAAGACTTAATCCAAGACTTCCATCAATCTGGGATTTGAACAGATATATAAATGTTAATTTTTCTTATGGTGTTGCTTACAATTGGCAGAATAATTTTCAACAGGCAGATCTTGGAAGAAGTGCAGGTTATTCAAACAGAATTTCAAGCGGTGTAACTTTTCGCATCAAATCTATTTTTGCGCCATTATTTCAAGAAGCACCGAAAACACAAGCACCTGCTCAACCTCAGCAGCGGATTGAAGGAGGCAGAGGCGGAAGAAGAAGTCAGCGTTCTACAAATGTTGATGAAAGAATTCGTGCTCAACAAACAAAAGTTAGCGACAGCACAAATGTAACTGATTCAACGCAACAATCTAAAAAGCAATTAACAGAGTTTAATGAAACAGAAGAAGATACCATTAAAGGTCCAAGCAATATTCAAATTGCTTTGCAATACTTAAAGCTTGGAATTAAATGGCTCTTTTTTGATTACGACCAGATTTCTATAAATTTTTCTCAATCGAGCAGTTACACTGGCGGAGGCTTGCTTGGCGAAGGAACCGGGTTCAATAATTTCTGGGGTATCAAACAATCACCGCTTAAAGGTCCATCAAGATTATTTATGCTTGGATTGTCGAATGATATTGGTCCACGCGCTGCAAATGGAAATTTATCTGATAATTATTCTCATAAAAATGATATTGATTTAAAAACATCTCGACCACTCTGGGAAGGTGCTCAACTTGATTTGAATTGGAAAGTTGGATGGGGTGTTAATAAATCAATAACTTTTAGAACAGATTCACTCGGCAATATTTATTCAACTACAGTAAATTCAACAGGAACTATTGACCGTTCTTTTTTAACATTTCCTCCAACATTAGTCTTTGCATTCTTTGGTAATGGGATTAAAAAAGTAAGTGAACTTTATGATAAACGTGCACCAAATCCAAATCAAAATCTTTCTGATGCATTTGTAAAAGGATTTGAAACAACATCATTTCTATCAAAAATTCCGATTCTTTCTAAGTTTGCTAAATATATTCCGCGTCCAAACTGGAATTTTTCATGGTCTGGTTTAGAAAAATATTCAATATTTTCATTTGCAAAACGAGTTTCTTTGAGCCATACTTATACTTCAACTTATAGTGAAGGATGGAAAATTAATCCTGATGGATTGCAGGAAGTTCAGAGTCAAAGAATTGATTATGCATTTTCTCCATTACTTGGATTAACATTTCAATTCGATAATTTATTCGGTGGTTCATTTCAGAGTTCAATTCGATATACTGCAAGAACTTCTTACAGCTTAAGTGCATCAACAAGAAATATAACAGAAAGCTTATCAAGAGATATCAATATTTCTGCAAGTTATTCAAAAAGCGGTTTTGAACTTCCAATGTTCGGAATCTCATTGAAGAATGACATTGAAATTTCATTTTCTTATACAAATGGAAAAACTTCGAGTGTTATTTATGATATGGAAAATTTTAAAGAAGGCGGAACACCGCAGGATGGAAAGACAAATGTAACAATTGAACCAAAGATTAGATATGTGATGAGTTCTCGTGTAACAATGTCAATTTTCTACAGAAGGACTACAATTCAACCGCAAGGAGCATCAAGAATACCACCGACTACAACGAACGAAGCTGGTGTTGATGTTCATATTGCTATTCAGTAAAATTAACCATAAATAATTTGGCAGCTATGAAAAAAAATAAAATTCTCTGGGTAGATGATGAAATTGAGCTTCTCCGTTCTCATATAATTTTTTTGAATGAAAAAGGTTACGAAGTTGATACAGTAACTAACGGAGAAGATGCAATTGACCAAGTTAAAAACAATCAATATGATTTAATTTTTCTTGATGAAATGATGGCTGGTTTGGGCGGCTTGGAAACATTAGCTCAAATAAAAGAAATTAATCCTGATATTCCTGTTGTAATGATTACTAAAAGTGAAGAAGAATCTTTGATGCACGATGCAATTGGAAGTAAAATAAGTGATTATCTCATTAAGCCGATTGTCCCTTCTCAAGTATTAATGGTATGTAAAAAAATTCTTGAAAGCAAAAAAATTTCAAGTGAATATGTTGCAAAAGATTATTTGAGTGATTTCAATGAGATTTCAAGAAGATTAATTATGAATCCAGATTTCTCAGATTGGATTGAAATTTATCTAAAACTTGTTTACTGGGATATGGAATTTGATGTTCATCCAGAAGTTGATTTCCGCCAAACTTTAATTGACCAGAAACGGGAATGCAATCAGGAATTTTCAAAATATATTGAACATGAATACAAAAACTGGCTCGATAATCTGAATAGTGAAGATAATCCTACATTAACTGTATCAGTCCTTAATAAATATGTTTTACCTCATGTTGCAAATTCTCAAGGTCCAATTTTTCTGTTTGTTATTGATTGCTTGAGATTAGACCAATGGCTTGTGATGGAAAAACATCTAAAAGATTTATTCAATATTAAAAAAGATTATTACTTTTCAATTCTTCCAACTGCTACACCTTATGCAAGAAATGCTTTATTTGCAGGTCTTTTTCCATCAGAAATTGAAAAATATTATCCAGATTTGTGGAGCTCGGTTCCTGATGATGATGAAAACAGCATGAATAAATATGAAAAAGAATTATTACAATTGCTCTTAGACAGAAAAAGAATAAAATTGAGAAATGATTTAAAGTATATAAAAATTATTGACCCTGAAGTTGGGCGTTCGTTTGAACAGAATGTTTTGTCTTTTCAGAATAATCATTTTATGGCAATTGTTGTAAATTTTCTCGATATGATTGCACACGGCAGATCAGATTCTCAAATTCTTAAAGAAATTGCTCCAGATGAATCTGCTTACCGCTCATTAACAAACAGCTGGTTTCAACATTCATATTTGCTTAATTCATTTCGATTAATTTCAAAAATTCCAAAAGCCAAAATTATTGTTACCACAGACCATGGAAGCATTAGAACATTAAGAGGTGCAAAAGTCTTAGGCGACCGCGAAGCTTCATCAAATCTCAGATTTAAATTTGGCAGAAATTTAAAAGTAGATGACAAGCATGCAATCTATATTAAAAATCCTCAAGAATATAAACTTCCTAAAAGAGGAGTAGCTGTGAGTTATATTATTGCTAAAGAAGATTACTATTTTGTCTATCCAACTGATTATCACAAATATTTGAGTTATTATAAAGACAGCTTTCAACATGGAGGAATTTCAATGGAAGAAATGATTTTGCCAATTGTAACTATGGAGAGCAAAGCCTGATGACCATTCCTTGTGAAGTATTAGTAAAATCAGAAATAGAAACCGAAAATATATCAAAATCATTGACTGAAATATTTCAAGAAGGTGATGTGATTGCATTAAATGGAGAACTTGGTTCGGGTAAAACTTTTTTTGTGAAATCATTTTGTAGAAATTTGGGAATTGAAAATGTTTCGAGCCCAAGTTTTGCAATTGTAAATGAATATAAAGGACAGAAAAAAATTTATCACTTCGATTTTTATAGAATAAAAAAAATTACAGAACTCTATGATTTGGGCTTTGAAGATTATCTAAAAGAAAATGCTATTGTATTTATTGAATGGGCAGAATTGTGGAAAGAAATTTTACCAAATCATTATTATGAAATGAATTTTAAATTTGTCGACGAAAATTCCCGATTAATTACAATTAACAAAATATGATGAATAATTTACCGATACTCGCAATAGAAACTTCAGGAGAGCTGTGCAGTGTTGCTGCAATGCTTGATGAAAAATATTTCATCGAATCAAACATAAAAGGCAAACATGTTCACTCCGAAAAAATTTTTGATATGATAGATTATGTTGTGAAAAATTCAAAAATAGAACTGAATGAATTTAATCATATTGCAGTATCAATGGGACCCGGGTCATTTACTGGATTAAGAATTGGACTCTCTGCTGCTAAAGGTCTGGCACTGGGCAGTAATCTGCCAATTGTTCCTGTCCCAACTTTTGAAGTAATGGCATTTGAAATTTCAGAAAGAATACTTGAAGGGAGAAAATTTGCAATATTAAAATCAGCAGGAATAGACGACTTCTATTATGCCACTTATGAAACTGAAAAAAATGGATATCGAAAGATTGAAGATGTATCATTAATTCATAAAAATGAAATAAATGAAAAAATAAAAGGAATTGATATTATATTTGCAGATAAAGATATTGCTCATGAGATAAAAATTCTTATCGGACCTCATGCAAATTATGTTGCACTATGGTCATATTTATTCGGCAAGGATTTAATAACTTACGACTATGATTATTTGGAACCATATTACTTAAAACAATTCATTGCAAAGGTGAAAAAATGAAAAGAATAATTTTATTAGCAGCAATTCTTTCAACAATAATTTTTGCACAAAGCAAACAGCCAAAAATATTTTCGCCTGAACCTGATTATAACTTCAAAGAGGTTTTGGAAGGACAAACTGTTGAGCATGAATTTGAGATAGTCAACCAAGGTGATGCTGATTTAATAATTAACGATGTGAAAGCTTCATGTGGCTGCACAGCAGTTCAGCCTTCAAAAAAGATTTTAAAGCCTGGTGAAAAAACAAAAATCAAAATTGAATTTGATTCACGCGGAAGAATTGGTCCACAAAAAAAATACATTTATGTTTTTTCGAATGACCCTAAAACACCTCAATACAGATTATCTTTTGATGCAGTTGTTGTTGAAAAGCTGATGGGTTCAAGCGATGGGAAAAATCCCAAATTAGTTTTAAGTAGTAATCAATTTAATTTTGGAGAAGTTGATGAAGGAAAAGTTGTAGAAGCAAAAATTGAATTTAAGAACGAAGGAAAAGGAGTTCTCGAAATAAATGATGTTAAAACTACATGCGGCTGCACTGCTGTTTTGTTAAGCAGCAAAAAACTTCAGCCTGGAGAGACTGGAACGATTGGAATCAATTTAGACACATCAAATAGAATTGGTCAATTTGTAAGAACTGTTGCAATTTATTCGAATGACCCCGAACAACCTATTCATGTTATAACTTTATCAGCAACAATTAAGAAGAGAAAATAATGGCATGGTTTAAAAGAAAAAAAGAAAATATTTCACCAGACAGCAAAAAGACTGATTTGCCAGACGGGCAATGGTCAAAATGTGAAGATTGCGGTGAAATCATTCACAACAAACAACTTGAAGTAAATATCTGGACATGTCCAAAATGTGGATATCATTTTAGAATTGGGAGCGAACAATATATTTCATTAATACTTGATAAGGGTTCATTCAAAGAACATGATAAGAAAATGCGTTCGGCGGACCCGCTTCAATTTGAAGATACAAAAAAATATACCGAGCGTGTTGAATCCACAATTAAAAAAACTGGCTTATATGATGCAGTAAGAACAGGCGTTGGGAAAATTGATGGGAAAAAAGTTGCTTTTGCATGTATGGACTTTAATTTTATTGGTGGAAGTATGGGTTCAGTTGTTGGAGAAAAAATTGCCCGCATAATTGATGTTGCATACGAAGAAAAGATACCTTTAATAATTATCAGTCAAAGTGGCGGGGCAAGAATGATGGAAGGTGCATACTCATTAATGCAGATGGCAAAAACAAGTTCGCGGCTTGCTCGACTTGCAGATGCAAAAGTTCCTTACATTTCTGTGTTAACCGACCCTACAACTGGCGGCGTAACTGCTAGTTTTGCAATGCTTGGTGATGTCATAATTGCAGAACCAAAAGCATTGATTGGATTTGCAGGTCCAAGAGTAATTAAACAAACAATTGGAAAAGATTTGCCGGAAGGTTTTCAGAAATCAGAATTCTTGCTTGAAAATGGTTTTATTGATTTTATTGTCCCAAGAAAACAACTGAAAGAAAAATTATCGTTGATGTTAGATTATCTAACTTAATTTATGAATTAAATAATGTCAGAAAAAGAAATAAAAAATTATCTTGAAGAAAATGACAACATAATCTTTGCAATATTTTTTGGTAGTTATGTTCAAAACAATTCTGTTTACTATAATGATATTGATATTGGGATATATACAAAAAAATCTTTAAGTCTTCTTGAATTAGGAGAAATTATTGCACACCTCGAAATAATGACCGAGAAAAAAATTGACATTGTTGAACTGAATAATCTTTATCGAAAATCTCCTTTGCTTGCTTACAATATTATCTCTAACTGCAAAATTATTTTTGTTAGAGATACAAGTGTTTTTAATCAGTTTAAGAAGCTAACTTTTTTATTTTACTTTGATACTCAAAGATTAATAGAAGAAGGAAGAAAATCTTTATTAAAAAGAATCGGAAACAATGCATTCGGAAGAAGAAAATGCTTGAAAGATTAAATCAATTAGAAACTAATTTGAACGAGCTCGAAAAAGTTAAAGAAGAGTATAAAATTGATGATGTAAAAAAAGATTTAAGGTTACAATGGATAATTAGATATGGGTTATTTGAATCAATACAAATAGTAATCGATGTTTCCTGTCATCTTGTTACAAAGTTAAACTTGAGCAGTCCAAAGTCATATTATGATTGTATAAAAAAATTAAATAATGAAAAAATCTTGAGTAATGATTTAACAGAAAAATTACATAGATTAATTGGGTTAAGAAATATTTTAGTACATGAATATGTTGAAATCGATATAGAGAAATTATTTTATTATTTAGAAAACCTTGATGATTTTAGAAAATTTGTAGAAGAGGTTAAAGATATTTTATAAAAATCATTTTTTGAATTTATCTATCATTTTTTTAATGACTTCGAGTGTGTAATCTACTTCCTCAATTGTGTTTTGACTTCCAAAAGAAAATCGAATTGTGCCAGCAGCATCTTCTTCTTTATAACCAGAATTTAAAATTACATGAGAAGGTTTAAGTGTACCTGAAGTGCATGCAGCTCCATTCGAAGCTGCAATTCCATTTATGTCGAGAAACATTAACATTGCTTCTGCATCATTTTTATATTTTTCAGAAAGAAAAGTTATATTCAAAATAAAGGGGAATGCATCTTCACCGCCGTTAATTTTGATATAATCTTTATCCAATGTATAAATCCCCTTAATAAATTCATTGCGGAGTTTTTTAACATGTTCATAATTATTTGTCATTTCCAATTTTGCAATTTTAACAGCTTCAGCAAGACCAACAATTCCAGCAACATTTTCTGTACCGCCTCTGCGATTTCTTTCCTGTGAACCGCCATGAATCAGTGGAGCTAATGGTGTTCCGCTTCTTACAAAAGCAAAGCCTGTTCCTTTTGGACCATTGATTTTATGAGCTGATGCAGTTAATGCATCAATTCCTAATTCATTAACATCAATTTTAATTTTACCAAAACTTTGAACAGTGTCTGTATGAAAATAAATTTTTTTTTCTTTTAGAATCGAACTGATTTCTTTAATTGGATTTATGCTTCCCGTTTCGTTGTTGATATGAATTACAGAAGTTAAAGAACATTTATTGTCAAGTAAATTTTCTAAATCATTCAAAATAATTATTGAATCTTTATCGATGTCAACAAATTGAACTTCAAAACCATCTTTGGTTAGTTCTTGGCAGATATCAAGAACACTGTGATGTTCTCCTTTAGAGGTTATAATTTTATTTCTTTTTGATTCTGCAAATTCAGTTTTAGCAATTCCTGTTAATACAAAATTATTTGCTTCCGTTCCACCGCTTGTAAAATAAATTTCTCCAGGTTTTGCATTGATAAACTCAGCAATTACTTCGCGTGCTTCTTCAATCGCAACTCTTGCTTTTCTACCAAATGAATGAATAGAAGATGGATTACCAAAATGTTCTGTAAGATATGGTTTCATTTTTTCAAAGACTTCGGGACGAAGTTGAGTTGTTGCTGCATTATCAAAATAAACTTTCATAATTTTTCTTTCTATCTTAAACTAACATCTCCATAATGAATTTTTTCTATTGTATCTCCAACTTTTAAAATTAAAAATCCGTTTTCGTCAATATCATCAAATACACCAACTTTAATTTTATCATCAAAAACAACTTTAACTTTTTCGCCAATCATTTTGCATCGGTTACGCCAGTCGTTTAATATTTTGTTTGGGTCATCTTTAATTAGCTGTAAAATATTTTCAAAATTGTTAAGAACTTCGCTTAGTAATTTTTCTCTGCTTACTATTGACTTAAATTCTTTTCTAACAGAAGTTGGTTGAATATCGTATTTGCCAGGGAAGTTTGGCTGATTCACATTAATCCCAATTCCAATAACAACTTTGTTAATCTTATTCCCTTTGGAAGTTGATTCAAGTAAAATTCCAGCAATTTTTTTCTTATTAACTAAAACATCGTTAGGCCATTTTAGTTCAACATCGAACTGATATAAATTTTCTAATGATTGAGCAACAGAAAGACTGCTGCCAAGATTAATCAAGTTGACCTTTTTTTCTTTGAAATCTCCTTTTAGTAAAATGGAGAAAGTTAAATTTTGTCCTGCATTGCTAACCCATGAGCGGTTTCTTCTTCCTCTTCCTTTGCTCTGATATTCGGCAAGGAGGACAGTTCCATCTCTGTTAAAATCTTTGTTAGTCAGCAATACATTATTTGTTGAATCGACTTCATCGCAATAAATAAAATTGCGTCCTATAAATTCAGTGTCGAGTTTGATATCAAATTCTTCGATATTAAACAATTTTACCTCCAACTGCTTGTTTATAAAATTGGCATATAATTCTGTCAAAAGTAAGTTTTTAACATAAAAGTTCAGTACAATCTGTCAATCTTTCAAATTTCTTTAGCGAATATAAAATTCTCATAACTTATTGAAAAATAATGAGTTATAAGAAAATTGAATGTCTGGCACACCTCTTGTAATAATTAAGGCAAAAAAGAAGGAGGTGATAGCCATGACACTCGTAAGATTTGAACCTTTAAAAGAACTCGAAACCTTACATGACAGAATTCAAAGATACTTTGAAGATTTTGCAAATTTTGGCTTCTCCTTTACAGATAATTTCAATCCGAGAATTGATATCTCGGAAGACGACAATAATATCAATGTTGTTGCCGAAATTCCAGGTGTAAAAAAAGAAGATTTAAAAATTACATTGCAAGATAATATTTTGACAATAGAAGGTGAAAAGAAAAAAGAAGAAGAAAAGAAAGGTAAAAATTATTACAGAGCTGAAAGAGTATTTGGAAGCTTCAAACGATGCTTCACATTACCTGCTGAAGTTGATTCCGACAATGTTGAAGCTAAGTTTGAAGATGGAATGCTCAAAATCAATATGAAAAAATTGCATCCTAAACCAAAAAACGAAAAAGTAATAGAGTTGAAGTAATTTCTACTTCAACTCTATCCTTTTTTTATTTATAAACAAATTAAAGGGTATGAAAAATGGGAAAAATAATTGGAATTGACTTAGGAACTACAAACTCCTGTGTAGCTGTAATGGAAGGGAATGAGCCTGTAGTTATTCCTAATTCTGAAGGTGGAAGAACTACTCCTTCGGTTGTTGCTTTTACAAAAACAGGAGAAATTCTTGTAGGACAGCCTGCAAAACGACAGGCAATTACTAATCCTAAAAATACAGTCTTCTCAATTAAAAGATTTATGGGAAGAAGACTTGATGAAGTAGATGAAGAAACAAAAGAAGTTCCTTATGAAGTTGTTGCTGCAGAAAATGGCTCGGCAAGAGTTAAGATTGGAGATAGATTATATTCACCACCAGAAATTTCTGCAATGATTTTGCAGAAAATGAAAAAGACTGCAGAAGATTATCTTGGTCACGAAGTTACAGAAGCTGTTATTACTGTTCCAGCTTATTTTAATGATGCTCAAAGACAAGCTACTAAAGATGCCGGTGAAATTGCTGGTCTTAATGTAAGAAGAATTATTAATGAACCAACTGCGGCTGCTCTTGCTTATGGTCTCGATAAAAAACATAAAGACCAGATTGTTGCTGTTTATGACTTAGGCGGTGGAACTTTTGATATTTCTATTCTTCAGATTGGCGAAGGAGTTTTTGAAGTTAAATCTACAAACGGAGATACACACTTAGGTGGTGATGATTTTGACCAGAGATTGATTGATTATCTTGCTGATGAATTCCAGAAACAGGAAGGTATTGACTTAAGAAAAGACCCGATGGCTCTTCAAAGATTGAAAGAAGCTGCAGAAAAAGCTAAGATTGAATTATCTTCTTCAATGCAAACAGATGTTAACTTGCCATTTATTACTGCTACTCAAGATGGACCAAAACACTTAAACATAACTATTACTCGTGCAAAGTTTGAACAATTAATTGATGATTTAATTCAAAGAACAATTCCACCTTGTGAAAAAGCAATGAAGGATGCTGGAGTAACTCCTTCACAAATTGATGAGGTTATTCTTGTAGGTGGCTCAACTCGTGTTCCAAAAGTTCAGGAAGTTGTAAGAAAAATTTTTGGCAAAGAACCACATAAAGGAGTAAATCCTGATGAAGTAGTAGCTGTTGGTGCTGCTATTCAAGGTGGTGTTCTTGCTGGTGATGTTAAAGATGTTCTGTTGCTTGATGTTACTCCATTGTCTTTAGGTATAGAAACTTTAGGCGGTGTTATGACTGTTTTGATTCCGGCTAATACTACAATTCCAACTCGAAAGAGTGAAATATTTTCAACTGCTGCCGATAATCAATCATCTGTTGAAATTCATGTTCTCCAGGGTGAAAGACCAATGGCAGCAGACAATAGAACACTTGGAAGATTCCATCTTGATGGAATACCGCCAGCTCCGCGTGGTGTTCCTCAAATAGAAGTTACTTTTGATATTGATGCTAATGGAATTCTTCATGTTTCTGCTAAAGATAAAGCTACTAATCGAGAACAAAGCATCAGAATTACATCTTCAAGCGGCTTGACAAAAGAAGAAATCGAAAGAATGAAACAGGAAGCTAAAGAACATGCCGCTGAAGATAAGAAAAAGAAAGAAGCTGCTGAAATCAGAAATAATGCTGATAATCTTGTATTCCAGACTAAAAAGCAGATTCAAGAACTTAAAGATAAATTAACTCCTGAACAAAGAAGCAGACTTGAAAGTGAAATCCAGAAAGTTGAGGATGCTCTCAAAACTAATGATACTAACAGAATCAAAAATTCTGCTGATGCTCTAACAAAAGTATGGAACGAAATTGCTCAGAATCTCTATGCTCAGCAGGGAGCTTATTCTCAAGCTAATCCTGGTTCTCAAGCTAAATCTGAGGGAACTGGAAAGGATGATAAGGATGTTCAGGATGCTTCCTATGAAGTTGTTGATGATGACAAAAAATAAAGTTTAGAAATAAATTCAGTAATTAAATTGAAAAGTTTGAAAAATAAAAAAAGGAGGTGGATATGGCAGAAGTAAAAGAAATGCAGGAAGTTAAAACCCAAAAAAGCTGGGAAGAAGCATTAGAAAATGAATCCTGGGTTGCTCCTCTTGTTGATATTTATGAAACCGATGATGAGTTTTTCTTGAATGCTTATATCCCAGGAGTAAAAAAAGAAAATCTCAAGATTAAACTTGAAGACAATCATCTTGTCATAATGGGAAGAATTGATAATTATGATGAAGCTGTAAATCGAAAATATGTTCTAAAAGAAACTGAAATTGGGAACTTCTATCGCAGATTCAAAATTTCAGACAGCATTGATGAATCTAAAATTGATGCAAAACTTGAGAACGGTGTTCTCGAAATTCGATTGCCTAAACATGAACGAGTAAAACCAAAAACAATTGAAATAAAGTAATTCCTGATTTTAAGGCTGCTCGAAATTAATTACTCCTTATTCCAGATAAATTTTGAGCAGCCTTTTTTATTTATAAAATTGAATTAAAAATTTAGTGTTCTTATGTTTCTGATGTATGAAAAAATTATTTATTCTGATTTTTTTAATCTTATTTTCTGGTATCCTTTATTTTTATGAAAATAACTTTGAATCATACCAGAATTTTGATGTTCAGAATACATCTGTTTATTTCAAAGGTATTCTGAAATCAGAATATGATAAAATTCAGAGTGTTGCCAATTACTATATCGACGTTGAACTAATCCCTCATGAAAATCAAATTAATGTTAAAGAAGAAATCATCTGGATAAACAAAACAAGTTTTTATACAAACGAAATTCATTTTCATTTTTATGCAAATGCTTATAAAAACAATAAAACTTTATTTGCTTCAGCATTTAATCTTGAAAAGGAAAATCAAACAGAAATTAAGATTAAGAAATTTAATGTTGACAGTAAACCTTCAGATTTAATCTTTTTCCAGCCGGAAATTCCAAATCCATACGACAGCACTGTAGCTAAAGTAATTCTGGATAAATTTATAAAGCCAAATGATACAGTAAAAATTTATTTCGAATACTCATTGATAATCCCTATTTCAGTAAAAAGATTTGGAAGAGCTGCAGGAAGAAATTTTTATTTTGTATCTCAGTGGTTTCCAAAAGTTGGCGTATTTGAAAATGGCAAATGGATATGCAGTCAATATCATCCTTATCTTAATTTTTATGCTGATTTTGGAGAATACAATGTAAATATTAAAGTGCCAGAAAATTATATTGTAGCATCAACTGGAGTTTGTAAAGAAAAAATAGTTAATGAAAAGTTTACTTTGTATAAAATAACTCAATATGGAGTTCATGATTTTGCTTGGATGGCTTCCGATGAAATTATTCATAAAAAAGATTTTTATAATAGAAAAGACGGCACACCAATTTTTATTAATGCTTACATTCAACCAGAAAATGAAAAATATTCAGAACGATATATTCAATGTGTAAAATATTGCTTGGAGTATTTTGAAAATTATGTTGGAATTTATCCTTATCAAACAATTTCTCTAATTGATGTTCCTCATTCAAGTGCTTCTGGTGGAATGGAATATCCAACATTGTTTACAGTTCATGTAAATTTATTTTCACCAAAAAACACAGGTTCACCGGAATACCTTACAGCTCATGAATTTGCTCATCAATATTTTTATGGTATTATTGCAAACAACGAAGTTTATGAAGCCTGGCTCGATGAAGGTTTTGCTTCTTATCTTTCAACAAAAATAATGTACAGATATTATCCAAACATTTTAGAAAATTTTAAAATACTTACCTTTATACCTGTCTATGGAATAAATTTTCTTTCGTTCAATGATATTCCTTTAATCTACACTGTTGCAGATATTCCAATAGTTGAAGGCAGCAATAGTGCAAAAGATTATTATAAAAATTTAACAATTGGCTCGATTGCAGATACTTCTTACAAACAGCCATCAAGACTTTCTTATGTTGTAAACTCCTATGATAAACCTGAATTAATGTTATTATCTCTCGAAAGATATTTGGGTTTTGATAAAATGATGAAAATACTTCAAGAATATTTTGATAGATATAAATACAAACATCCAAAATCAGAAGATTTTATTAATATAGTTAATAAAAATTGCAATGAAGATATATCATGGTTCTGGGAAAATATTTTTTACAACTCAAAAATTTTTGACTACAGAATTACATCTGTAAAAAAAGTTTCATCGAATGTGTACCATGTTTTAGCAGAAAGATTGGAGGACGGCATTTTTAAGAATGATATTGCACTTTTTACTGATAAAGATACTCTCTATCAAAAGTGGGATGGAAAAGAAAGATGGAAAATTTTTGAATTTAGAACTGATAACAAAGTTATTGCAGCCGAGATTGATCCGCAAAGAAAAAATCTTCTTGATATAAATTTTGCAAATAATTCATTTACATTGGAGCCAAGGTATTGGGCTTCAATTTCAATTGCACTTAGATGGTTTTTCTGGATTCAAAATGCATTAATGATGCTTGGAAGTATAGGATGATAAAAAGTATCAACGAAATTCTAATTAACTCAATAAGAGCTGTAAGTCATAATCTTAAGTTTGTGATTTTGTTCTGGTTTACAAATACTGCATTTGCTGTTGTGCTCAGTGTTCCAATTTATAATTTGCTTTTAAATGACTTAAAGAATTCTTTGATTAGTGATAAATTAAATTTTGGATTCGATTACTTCTGGTATCTTCAATTCAGAAATCTATACCAAATACCGCTGGACCAAATTCCATGGGCTATTTATACAGTTGCCGGAATTTATACAATTATTCAAACATTTTATCTTGGAGGATTGATCTCTGTATTCAATCAGTTCAACAAAAATCATTTTGTTGATTTTTTTTATGGCGGAGTTAAATACTTCTTCAGATTTTTTAAGGTGCTTCTTGTATCTGTAATTTTTTATTCAATTGCATTTCTATTGAATGACCTCCTTGGTGATTTAATAACTATTGTATTTCGAAATACTGAATTCATGAAGATTGAATTTATTATACGTTTTTTAAGATATACATTCTTACTGTTCTTAATTGGAATAATTACATTGATATCAGATTACTCAAAAATTTCTCTTGCATTGAAAGATAAAACAAAAGTTTTTCAAGAAATTATCTATGCATCAAATTTTATTAAGAACAATTTTTCAATTGTATTTCTTGTATTCTTGTTTATTGCATTTCTTGGAGCATTGGGTCCGGTTGTTTATAATCTTATTGTGATAGAAATTCCACGAACACCCTATTACTTTTTGGCAATTTCCTTTTTTCTTCAGCAAATGTTAATTATCTTTCGATTGTTAATTCGAATGTTATTCTGCTCAAGCGAGGTAATTTTATTTAAAGACCTTGCAGCAGGTGTTGTTCAAACAGAAGAAAAGGAAGAAATTTAAAATGGCAATATTACCAATAACGATATATGGAAATAAAATTTTAAGACAGAAAGCTAAACCTGTGCGTTCGGTTTCTGATGAACTGATTAAAAAAATTAAAGATATGTTTGATACAATGCGAAATGCTAATGGAATTGGACTTGCAGCAAATCAGGTTGGATTTACAGAATCAATTTTTGTTGTTGATTTAAAAGGTGTTGATGGTTATGAAAAATTCAAACCAGTTGTGATGATTAATCCAGAAATTATTTTGAAATCAGAAGAAACAGAAATTATGGAAGAAGGATGCTTAAGTCTTCCTGGATTAAAGGCAGAAGTTGAACGCCCAAAACAAATTAAAGTAAAGTATGTTGATGCAGATGAAAATGAAGTCGAAATCGAAGCAGATGATTTGTTTGCAAGAGTAATCCTTCATGAATATGATCACTTAATTGGCAAGTTAATTCCTGACAGAGTTAATGCAGAAATTAAGAAACAACTGCAGGAAGATTTAAACAAAATTAAAAAGAGAGAAGTCAACATTAATTATCCCATTGTTGAAGATTAAATATAATTTGTCTGGAGTGTGACTTGAAAATTGTATTTATGGGTTCTCCTGAATTTGCAATCCCTTCTTTAGAAAAATTATTAAACAGCAATCACACAGTTGAATTAGTTGTATCTGCACCAGATAAAGAAAGAGGAAGAGGGAAAAAACTTTTACCAACACCTGTAAAAGAATTTGCACTTTCAAAAGGATTAAAAGTTTTATCTCCAATTTCGCTCAAAGAAGAAAATTTTATTAAGCAGCTCAAAGAAATAAATCCAGATTTATTTGTTGTAGTTGCTTTTAGAATTCTTCCACAAGATGTATTCACAATTCCTTCAAAAGGTTCTTTTAATCTGCATGCATCTTTACTGCCAAAATACAGAGGAGCAGCACCAATTCAATGGGCACTGATTAATGGAGAAAAAGAAACAGGCGTAACAACTTTTTTTCTTGAAGAAAAAGTAGATACCGGCAATATCATTCTTCAGGAAAAAATTGAGATTGAAGATGAAGACAATTTTGGAACACTTCACGATAAATTGATGATTCTTGGTGCCGATGTTGTATTAAAAACTGTTGAGTTAATCAATACTGGAAATTATGAATTAATCAAACAGGATGATTCATTAGCATCCCCAGCCCCCAAAATTACAAAAGAGATATGCAGAATTGATTGGTCAAAAAGTGCAATAGAAATACATAATCTAGTAAGAGGTTTATCACCGCACCCATGTGCTTTTTTTGAGCATAATGGGAAAATTTATAAAGTATACAAAACTAAAGTTGTTGAGAATAGAAATTTAGAACAATCAAAAATTCATCAAACTAAAAAAGAAATTTTTGTTGGCACTTCCAGTGGTGCAATTCAAATTTTGGAATTGCAAATGGAAGGAAGAAAAAGAATGTCAGCCGAAGAATTTCTGAGAGGTTATTCATTATTATAAAAAAATTAACAGAGAATAAAAGATGAGAAATTTTTGTTATGAAAATGTTCTTGAAGCAATTGGAAGGACTCCAATTGTTAAATTAGGAAATATTTCTAAAGGCTTGAAAGCAAAGATTTATGCTAAACTTGAGTTTATGAATCCTGGTGGAAGTATCAAGGATAGAATTGCAAAGTATATGATTGAAAAAGCTGAAAGAGAAGGAAAGATAAAACCCGGTGATACAATAATTGAAAATTCATCAGGTAACACTGCAATGGGTTTAGCAATTGTTTGCAGACAAAAAGGATACAAATTGAAAATTGTAATTCGTGATACAACAAGCAAAGAAAAAATTAAAATGCTTGAAGTACTTGGAGTTGATGTAATTAAAGTCGATGCTTCACTTCCTCCAGAACATCCTGAATCTTACAACAATTATGCATTAAACTTAGCTAAGAATGACCCAACAATTTATTATATCGATCAACACAATAATTTAGATAACAACGAAGCTCATTACATGACAACTGGACCTGAGATATGGGAACAGATGGAAGGAAAGATTGATTATTTAATTGGGGCAATTGGAACAGGTGGTACGATTACAGGCGCAGGAAAATTTTTGAAGGAGAAAAATCCTGCAATCAAAGTTATAGGTATTGACCCCGTAGGTTCAATATTTTATGAATATTTCAAAAACAAAAGACTAATCAAGCCTTCAAAATATTTAATTGAAGGAATGGGAGATGAATTTTTAATTAAAACAGCTCAGCTTGATATTCTTGATGATATGTATCAAATAGATGATAAAAAGGCTTTTGGATGGACAAAAAAATTAGCTTATGAAGAAGGAATAATTGCAGGCGGTTCATCAGGTGCAAATATTTGGGGAGCAGTTA
The DNA here is from genome assembly GCA_037481715.1 of Melioribacteraceae bacterium. GTDB lineage: Bacteria > Bacteroidota > Ignavibacteria > Ignavibacteriales > Melioribacteraceae > Rosettibacter. The sequence continues at coordinate 241,870 of JBBFLD010000002.1, read as the reverse complement.
AACTTGCAAAAGAAATAGATAGAGAAGCCAATATTGTCACCATTATAAATGACAGCGGTTATAAATACTTTTCTACCATTTATAATGATGACTGGCTTAGAGAAAATAATTTGTTGTGATTTTTTATTGTAAACTCGGAGTAAGTAAAGAACCTTTGTATTTAGTAGACTTTCTCTCGAGTATATCCAATAATTTAATTATTTCATCGCTGTATTTTTCTATATCTTCTATTTTAATCTTAGCTGAAGTTTTATTGCCATGAATTACATCTGTTACAATTTCTTCTGCTAATTTGTGCAGTTGAATATGCCATTTTTCTAATTCAATAAAGTTCGGGTCATTTTTGAAGTAAGCTGAACCTGCTCCATAATACCATTTACCAAGTGAACAAGCTTTATAATTTCCTGCTGTATGAGGTTCAACTTTTTCTTTCCCAAGAATTACATTAGATAATCTTATTTTCCATTGTCGGTGAGCAAGCTTTGCAGCTGAAAAACCAAAATCATCAATTTTAATGTTATCACCTGTAATTTGTTTTGCTTTAACAAAATTATCTGATTCGGAAAGTCTGAACATATTTAATAGTTCCTGCAAACTAACAGCTAATCTCGAGAGGTCATTTGAACCTACTGCAATTTGTGATAATGCCTGTGCTGATTGATGAATCATTTCTGATATATTTTCCACATTTTTATATACTTGTTTTGAAGTTGCTGATTGTTCTTCGCTTGCAGCAGCAATTTGATTAATCAATTCAATTACTGCTTCGATATTAGATGGAATTTTTTCGAGTGATTTCTGAGATTTTTCAATAAGGTCAATTATTTCTAAAACATTTTTATTCCCCGCATTCATAGAATCGATTACATTATGTGTTTCTTTCTTAATAGCAGAAATAATTTCGCTAATTTCTTTAGTAGATTTTGAAGAACGTTCAGCTAATTTACGAACCTCATCAGCTACAACTGCAAATCCTCTTCCATGTTCACCAGCTCTTGCAGCTTCAATTGCAGCATTAAGAGCAAGCAAATTTGTTTGTTCAGCTATTTCATCAATAACTTGTAAAATTCCAGTGATTGCTTCTGTAGATTTTCCAAGTTCTTCTAATTTTTTAGTTGCATTCTGAACAAAACTTGTAATTTGTTTGACTTTGTCAATTGTTCCACCAATTTCATAAATACTTTCTTTAATAATTTGTCCGTTAGTCGAAACTTTGTTTGCAGTTTGAACAGCATTTTCTGCATTGGTTTGAATTGCAATATTCATCTGGTCTGCTGATGTTGTTATTTCATTTATTTGTGCTGATTGATTGTTAAGTGTTGCAGTCAATTCTTCTGTTGTTGCTGAAATTTGATTTGTTGATGATGCAAGAGTATCGGTAACTTCACGAACCTGCTTGAGTATATCTTTCAGCGAGTAAACCATGAATTGCAGATTATCTAATATCAGTTTGTTGTTTTCATCTTCAAAGTGATTATTATTAAAATCAATTGCAAAATTTCTGTCAGATAAATTATTTAATATTTCTTTTAGTTTTTCAGATTCATTTCTTAATAGATTATTTCTTCGAGTTATTTGTTCGATGAAATCAAAATTAATAATTTGATTTACTGCAATAATTGCAAGCATTTCAATAAATTTTTTATCTTCTTCATTAAATGGCTGACCATTGTTTTTCTCTGATATGTATAAATTTCCAAAACTTTTATCTTCATGGATTAACGGTGTAGCAAGCAAAGTTTTCATAACAGGATGATTTGGAGGAACTCCGAATGACTTAGGATATTTTGAGAGGTCATCAAGCATTAATGTTTGTTTTGTTTGATGAATATAACCGAGTAAACCTTTTCCTTCTGGGTATCTTCCAATTAATTTTTTTGTTTCCTCATCAATGCCTCTTGTTATAAATTTTTTTACACGTGATTTGTCATCAAAGACAGAAATTGCAACATATTTTACATCGAAGATTTCTTTTGTTAAATCAGCTAATGTTTCTAAAATTTCATCTATATTTTTTTGATTACGGAATTTAAAGAATGCATCTATAATTAAACTTGTATTTTTAACAAATCGATGAAAGGTGTTGTGAACCAGATTAAGGTCATTATTAATTTTGCTTAATTCATCATTAATAAAAAATTTATTGTATGATTCTGAAAAATCTAACTGTGCTAATTTATGAAGCTTTATTTTTAGCTGACTTATTTTTGAAATTAGCGTGAATATAAAAAATAAAGCTAAGCAAAACGCTGCTATTGTAATAACAATAAATAAAAAATGTAGTTTTGTTATGTAATTATTAACAATAGTTTTAATGCTTGTTATATCTTTTCGAAGAAGGTAAGAATTTATTTCATTTGTGAATGAATTGACATTTAAATAAAGGAAGAAAACAAGGATTCCAATAATAACAGCTGCTAATAAGAATTGGATTTTTAAATTAATTCTCATTTATACCTTTTGTGAAGTTCAATTCTCGTAGATATTATCGGATAAGAAGGCTTTTTGTTTAAGTGATAATAAAAATATTTTGTAAAAATTTTTTGAGATTAATATTCTGATTCAAATAACATAGGTTTCTAAGTGACTTTTCTTTAATTTTCGTTAGAAAAAATCGGAGGCTATTATGGCTGATAATGCTAAAAATAATAAGTATGATGAATCAAAGTATTCTATGGATACCCATTTAATCTATGGGAAGTATATTACTGATAAATGGGATTACTCACATCATGTTACAGCTCCAATTTCATCTTCTACAACATTTCGATTAGATTCTGTTGAAAGAGGTGCAGAAGGATTCATGAGGTTTGCTCATACTCAGGAATTTGGTGAAAAAGCTCCAATATTTATTTATGACAGACTTGGCGAACCTAACAAAGATATGCTCGAAGAAAATTTAGCTTATGTTGAAAAAGGAGAAATGGCTGTTAGCTTTGCAAGCGGCATGGGGGCTATTTCAGCTGTGCTTGGTGTTTTAACAAAATCAGGTGACGAAATCATAACTCATAACACTCTTTACGGATGTACACTTTCATTATTAACTAATTGGTATCCCCGATATAACATTAAATGGACTCCTATCGATTTAACTAATTCACAAAATTTACTTAATCATGTAACAGAAAAAACTAAAGTAGTCTATTTTGAAACTCCTGCAAATCCTAATTTGCAAATAATTGATATTCAAGAAATTAGAAATGTAGTTGATGAAATAAACAAAACAAGAACAGAAGAAAACAAAATTCAAATAGTTATTGATAACACATTTGCTACTCCATTTTGTCAGAGACCCATTGAATTTGGAGCAGACTTTGTAGTTCATTCTCTAACAAAAGGAATCGGCGGCTTTGGTACAGATATGGGTGGTATTGTTATTGGGAAAAAGAAATATCAAGATTTACTTCAGCTATATAGAAAAGATTTTGGCGGTGTATTGAATCCTAAGAGTGCATGGTCAATTTTAACTTATGGACTTCCAACTTTACCAATTAGATTAAGACAACAGATCAATTCTGCTGCTAAAATTGCAGATTACTTAAATTCTCATCCCAAAATTGAATTTGTCAATTATCCAGGCTTACCTGATTTTAAATACTATGAAACAGCAAAAAAACAAATGAGAGATTTCAACGGAAACTTTGCACCCGGCAGTTTAATTTACTTTGTGATAAAAGGAAATAACCCGGCTGAAAGCAAAGAAAACGGAAGAAAATTTATGGATTATGCTGCTGATTATGCTTACACAATGACTCTTGCTGTTAGTCTTGGTCATACTCGAACTTTGCTTGAACATCCTGCTTCTATGACTCATTCTGTTGTTCCACCTGAACAACTTGCAGATAGAGGTATTGATGCCGGTGGAATTAGATTGGCTATTGGTCTTGAAAATCCTGATGACATTATTTATGACCTTGAACAATGTCTGAAAATTATTTAATGAATTTTCACTCATCTTGTTTTTGAAATGTTAAAGATTATTCAGAGTAATTTATTCAGAAAATTTCCGGAAATTATTTTTGGATTTTCTACAAAAATTGGACTTAACAGAAAAGAACCTTATTACTTTAATATGTCTTATTCTGTTGGCGATAAAAAAGAAATTGTAGAAGAAAACAGAAGAGAATTATTTAAAGAACTTGGATTAAATCCTGCTAATGTTGCTTATCAAAAACAAATTCATAGTGATATAGTTAAAATAATTGATAAACCAGGCTATGCAGGATTGAGTGATGCTTTAATAACACAGGTTCCTGAAATTGCATTAGCAATTTCTTCTGCAGATTGTGCTGCAATTTTTATTTACGATATAAAAAATAAAATCATAGCAGCAGTTCATTCAGGATGGAAAGGAACTCATAAAAAAATTCTTGAAAAAACTCTTCATCTAATGTTTGAAAATTTTCATTCCAACCCAAAAAATTTATTTGCCTACATTGCACCATCGATTTCCCAAAAAAATTATGAAGTTAAAGAAGATGTAGCTTCATTGTTCGATTCAAAATATCTAAAAAAAATTGATGGTAAAATTTTTCTCGATATAAAAAAAGCAAATCAAGATATTCTAATTGAAAATGGAATACCTGCCAAACAAATTGAAATCTCAGAACTTTGTTCTTATCAAGAAAAAGATTTACTCCATTCATTCAGACGTGACGGAAAATTTTCCGGCAGAGCTTTAGGTTTAATTGCAATGAGAAAAATTTTATGATATCAGAAAATTTTAAAATAATATTGGGTTACATTTTAATTTGTTTAATTTGGGGTTCAACCTGGCTTGCTATTCGAATTGGGTTAGATTCTTTAACTCCAATTTTTTCAGCAGGAGTAAGATTTATCTTAGCTTCTATTTTCATTTACATTCTTATGAGATTGAATAACATCGAATTGCAAAGAGATTCATCATCAATGAGATTATATTTAATTCTTTCCTTATTTTCTTTTACAATTCCATTTGGATTGGTATACTGGGCAGAACAGTATATTCCTTCTGGTTTAGCTTCAATTTTATTTGCAATGCTTCCATTTGGTGTAATAATTTTTTCTTTCCTTGCTTTCGAAAATTATAAAGTTTCTTTCAATCAATTATTGGGTGTTTTATTAGGTTTTGCTGGAATTGTAATTATTTTTTCAGAAAACCTCAGCTTTAATTTATCCGATTACTTTTGGGGGACATTAGCTGTTCTGCTTAGTGCATTTATGCAAGCTTCAATTGCAGTTATAATTAAAAAATATGGTGAACATTTAAATCCGCTTTCTATGAATTTTTTACCATTGTTATTTGCAGGTTTAATTATGATTATTGCTGCATTTATGTTTGAAAATTCTTCTGCATGGAAATTTGATTATAAAGCTGTCGGTTCAATTATTTTCCTTTCGTTCTTTGGGACAGTTGTTACTTTTACAACTTACTACTGGCTTCTTAAACGAATGAACATTGTTATACTTTCTTTATCTTCTTTTATAACCCCAATTGTTGCAGTTTTACTTGGTTGGTTGATTTTAGATGAATCACTATCAAGTTACACAATTTTTGGAAGTTCATTAGTGCTAATAGGAATTTTATTTGCTAATTTTAGAGGGTTGATAAAATATTTTGAAGCAAAAAAATTATAAGTGAGAATGGTTAATATCATAAGAATAAAAAATGCAAGTTTTTATGCATATCATGGAGCATTAAAAGAAGAACAAAATATTGGCGGCAGATTTGAAGCCGATGTAGATATTTATACCGATTTCTCAAAAGCTGCTGAAAAAGATGACCTGAAACTTACAATCAACTACGATGAAGTTTATAAGTTTATTAAAGAAATAGTTCACCAGAAAAAACTTTATTTAATCGAAACCCTTGCAACTACAATTGCAAATGAACTGCTTAAAAGATATCCGGCAATACAAAAAATCGCAGTCAGAGTCCGCAAACATAATGTGCCGGTTGGCGGTGTTCTGGATTATGTAGAAGCGGAGGTTATAAAAGAAAATGGTGAATAATATTTTTCTGAGTTTAGGTTCTAATAAAGGGGACCGTTTATATTTTCTCCGTGCTGCAGTAAGAAAAATTCATGGATTTGAAAGCTGCAAAGTTCTTGCTGCATCTTCGATTTATGAATCAAAACCATACGGAAATCCTAATCAGGAAAATTTTTATAATGCTGTCATTGAAATTGATACGGGTCTTGGAGTAATTGGACTTCATAAATTCTTAAAGGATATTGAAAAAGAACTTGGAAGAAAAGAATCATCCGAAAGATGGGGACCAAGAGAAATTGATATTGATATTCTCTTCCTTAATACTTTAATTTATGAAACAGATGATTTAATTATTCCACATCCTGAAGTATACAAAAGAGATTTTGCATTGATACCATTAATCGAAATAGCTCCAGATTTTATTCCGCCTGGACAAAAGAAAAAGTTAAAAGAATTTGATTTGTCGAACATAGAAAAATATATAATTGGTAAATTGGATTACTCACTAATTTAATTAATACCGTGAAAGAACTTAGATATATCGCAATTGAAGGTGTTATTGGCGCAGGCAAAACAAGTTTAGCAATGAAACTTTCAGAAAAACTTCGCGCCAATCTTATTCTTGAAGAATTTCAAACAAATCCTTTTCTCGAAAAATTTTACGAAGACAGACGCAAATATGCTTTCCAAACTCAAATCTTTTTTCTGATTAGCCGCTATCAACAACTTCTAAAACTGAATCAACCTGATTTGTTTAATAATTATGTTGTATCAGATTACATATTCGATAAGGATAGAATCTTTGCTTATTTAAATCTTTCCGGCGAAGAATTGAAACTTTATGATACTCTTTTCCCGTTACTGATGCGCGATATTCCAAAACCTGATTTAGTAATTTATCTACAGTCGAGCATAGATAGACTTATGCAGAACATAAAACATCGTGGACGAACATTTGAGAAAAATTTAACACGAGCATATCTTGTAGAACTTTCAGAAGCTTATAATGATTTTTTCTTTAAGTATAACGAAACACCATTGTTAATTGTTAATACAACCGATATTGATTTCATTAATCGAGAAGAAGATTTTGATGAACTCTATAAACAAATATTTCGAGATGACAGAGGATTTATAGAATATTTTAACCCAGAAGCAAGGAAATAAAATAATGATACGATTAATAATTTGGTTTTTATTGCTGTATTTAATTTTCAAAATTGTTAGGATGGTAAAAGCTGCATTGTCTTCTGATTATAAATCAGAAAATGAAATTCATAAAAAAAAGAATAAATCAAAATACAACATAAAAGATGAAGATATCATTGAAGCAAAATTTGAAGATATAGTTCCAAAAGATAGTTCAAAAAGTTGAATCTAAATGTCCCATCAGAATTTAATTTCGAAATTCTTTATTGATTATTTGCGCAAAAATTTTTCTGAAGAAGAAAAGCATGATTACATACTCAATAATCCAGAAAACTTTTTGATTATTCGACAGCATAATCAATTTGGTGATATGCTTGCAAGTATTTCATTATTCAGAGCAATAAAAGAAAAATTTCCATCATCAAAAATCACTTTGATTGCAAGTCCTGAAAATTATTTTGCAGTTACAAAAAATAGTTTGATAGATTATTTGTTTGTCTTTAATAAAAAGAAATTATTTAACATTTTTTACTTGCTTAGCTTAGTCAAAATTTTGAGAAAAGAATATGATGTTGCAATTGTTCCAGCAACTGTAGCAATTTCAAAAACCAGTTGTATTCTTGCAGCATTCTCTAATTCAAAAATGAAAATTGGTCCTGCTTCGTTAGATAACAAAGAAAATAATCTTTCTTTTCTTTTTAACTACAGAATCAATTTGAACTGGAAAAAAAATCCTGATGCGCATGTATCTGATTTTATTCTCGATATTGTAAAACCTTTTGGTATTACAACAAAAAATTTTCGACCGCATATTGAATTCTCAAAAGAAGATGAAAATGAAGTAATAAAATTTATTTCAAAAATGAATCTTAGTGATGTTGAATACTTAATTGGTTTTCATGTGGGAGCCGGAAAACCACAGAATAGATGGGCACTCGATAAGTTTATTAAATTAATTTACATGCTGAATGAACAATACAAAATTAAAATCTATTTTACCGGAAGTAGTGCGGATAAAAATGAAATTTCTTACATCAAAAAAAATCTGAAAATTGATGCATATTATTTTTTGAATAGACCGATATCTCAGCTTGCTGCTTTAATATCAAAAAGTGATTTGTTCATTACGAACGATACTGGTGTTATGCATGTAGCAGGTGCAACTGATACACCACAAATTTCAATTTTTGGCCCAACAAATCCATTTAATTGGGCACCGATTGGAAATGAAAAATATTTTATCAGGAAATCTGAACTAATTTCTGATGTAAGCGTAGATGATGTGTTTAATATTTGCAAATCGATATTAGAAAAAAGAAAGAAAAGAATATGAAAGGACAAAACTTAGCTGCTATAGACCTTGGCACAAATTCATTTCATTTGATTGTTGTTAAAATAAAAGACAACGGAAATTTTGAAATCATAGATCGAGAAAAAGAAGTAATTAGATTGGGGGAAGGAAGTAGTGGTGATATAAAAATTATTTTGCCGCAGGCAATAGAAAGAGCAATCAACTGTCTGAAAAGATTTAAGGGCATTGCAGAATCTCATAATGCAAAAATTCGTGCTGTGGCAACAAGCGCAGTAAGAGAAGCTCATAACAAAAATGAATTTATTCAGAAAGTATATGATGAAGTCGGAATTGATATTGAAATTATTAGTGGCTATGAAGAAGCACGATTAATTTATCTTGGTGCGTTAAAAGCATTACCAATTTTTAATAAAAAGATTCTTCTTATTGATATTGGAGGAGGAAGCACTGAATTTTTGATTGGAGAAAAAGGAAATCCGATTTATTCTGTAAGCTTGAAAATTGGAGCAGTAAGATTATCACAAAAATTTTTCCCGGATTATATTATTTCTGATACTCGAATTAAAGAATGTCGAAAATGGGTTGAAGGTGAAATCTATCCAACTGTTAATCATCTTTTGAATGAAGGATATGAACTGACTGTTGGAACATCAGGCACAATTATGTCTGTTGGCTTGATGATTAATGCATTAAAAAAAGAGAATTCTAATTCAATAGTGAATCTGAACAATTTTGTTTTTAATAAAGATGAATTAGAAAAAATTGCTGAAGAAATTCTTAAAAGAAAAACTCCAGAAAAAAGAAAAAAAATTCCTGCAATGGATGAAAAAAGAGCAGATATAATTCCTGCTGGAATAATTATTCTAAAAACAATTTTTGATTTGTTGAAAATTCAGGAGATAACGATTTCAAATTATGCATTGCGAGAAGGAATTATAATTGATACACTTCAAAAACACAGCTCGGAGTTGAATAAGCCAATTCTTTCAGATATAAGAAAAGAATCTGTTAAACATCTTGCTGAAAAATGCAATTACGATAAAATACATTGCGAACATGTTGCTAAATTATCTCTTCAAATGTTTGATGATTTAAAAAATCTTCATCAATTAAAAGATGAATTCAGAGAACTTCTTGAGGCTGCAGCAATTTTGCATGATGTTGGATATAATATTTCACATGCAAATCATCATCATCATAGTTATTACTTAATTAAAAATAGTGAACTGCTTGGCTTTAATGAAAATGAAATAGATATAATTGCTCACACAGCAAGATATCATCGTAAAAGCCATCCAAAGCCAAGCCACATTGAATTTGAAATGCTGCAGGGGGAAACAAAACAAATTATCAAAAAGTTATCAGCTATCTTAAGATTAGCAGATTCAGTTGACAGAACACATCGACAAATTATTAAAAATATTAAAACCGAAGTTAAAGGTGATAATGTAATACTTCATCTTGAATGTGATAATAAATTAAAACCAGATATTGAGTTATGGAACTTAGAAAGACGCAAAGGATTGTTTGAAGAAGTCTTTAAGAAAAAAATAAAAGTAAGTATATCGAATGTTGATTGAAATTGATTTTTATGAAAAAAGATAAATCAATGTTTTTGCATAATAGATAATCACTTAGTTATATTTGAAAAAATAAATTCGAGAATTTCCAGATAATGAGACCTGCTGTTTATATTAAAGATTTATCAAAACATGTCGGGGAAGAAGTTACACTTAAAGGTTGGCTTTATAATAAAAGGTCAAGTGGAAAAATCAAATTTTTAATTCTACGTGATGGCTCTGGTTATACTCAATGTGTAGTTGTGAAAAATAATGTTAGTGATGAAGTATTTGAGATAGCAGATAAAATTACACAGGAATCATCATTCGAAGTTAAAGGCAAAGTAAGAGCAGAAAGTCGTGCAATTGGTGGTTATGAACTTGATGTAACAGACCTTAAGTTAATTTCTCTTTCCCAGGATTATCCAATTACACCCAAAGAACATGGCATCGAATTTTTAATGGATAATCGCCATCTCTGGGTGCGCTCAAAAAAACAAGTTGCGATCTTGAAAATTCGCCATCGAATTGTAAAAGCTATTCGAGATTTCTTTGATTCACATGGTTTTACTCTTTTTGATCCACCAATCATAACTCCAAATGCATGCGAAGGAACTTCAACTTTATTTGAACTTGATTACTTTGATTTAGGTAAAGCTTATTTAACTCAATCAGGTCAACTTTATGCTGAAAGCGGCGCAATGGCACTTGGAAAAGTTTATTCATTTGGTCCAACTTTTCGAGCGGAAAAATCTAAAACAAGAAGACACTTGACAGAATTCTGGATGGTCGAACCTGAAATGGCTTTTTATGATTTGAATGATAATATGGACCTTGCTGAAGAATTTCTTGAATATGTTGTTCAAACTGTTCTTGAAGATAAGAAAGAAGAATTAAAAGAACTTGAGCGTGATACATCAAAATTAGAAAAAGTTGTTCGTCCATTCCCAAGAATAACTTATGATGAAGCAGTAGAAATTCTTAAAAAGAATGGTGTTGATTTTCAGTGGGGGAACGACTTTGGCGGAGGTGATGAAACAATAATTTCAGAACAATTTGACAGACCTGTTATGGTTCATCATTATCCAGCTGAAGTTAAAGCATTCTATATGAAACGTGACCCTGATAATCCTAAACTTGCACTTGCTGTAGATGTTCTGGCTCCTGAAGGTTATGGAGAAATTATTGGAGGTAGTCAACGCGAAGACGATTTGAATTTGTTAATCGAAAGAATAAAAGAACATAATCTACCTCAGGAATATTTTGAATGGTACCTTGATTTGAGAAGATATGGTTCAGTGCCTCACTCCGGTTTTGGTCTTGGTCTTGAAAGAACTGTAAGCTGGATTTGTGGCCTTGAACACTTAAGAGAAGCAATTCCATTTCCAAGAATGATATACAGGAATACACCATAAATGAACCTGGAAATTTTACTTTTTACAATTCTTTCTTTGATAGCTGCGGTTTCTTCTGTTATGATGATAACAAGAAGAAATGCAGTAATTAGTGCTTTGTTTTTGATTTTAAATTTCTTTGCTCTTGCAGGACTTTATTTATTATTAAATGCACAATTTATTGCTGTTGTTCAAATTATAGTTTACGCAGGTGCAATCATGGTTCTTTTCTTATTTGTAATTATGTTGTTAAGAACCGACAATGAACCTTCTATATTAAGCAATAATAAATCGTTAAAATACTTTGCAATTGCAATTGGAGTCTTTGTATTCTTTCAAGTGGCATATTTGATTTCTTATGGAAAGCCTTCAAGAAAATTGACACCAAGTGAAGAATTGAGCGTAAAAGTTGGAACAATTCAAAATATTGGAAAAGAATTGTATACGAATTACTTTATTCCTTTTGAAGCAGCAGGATTTTTATTGCTTGCTGCAACTATCGGAGCAATTATTCTTGCTAAGAAAAAATTTGAATAACTAAAATTGTGGAATTAGTATGTCTTCAATTCCAATTGAATATTATTTAATCTTAAGTGCATTTATGTTTATTGTTGGTGTTATTGGTGTATTAATTAGAAGAAATGCAATTGTTGTTTTTATGTGTATTGAACTGATGCTCAACTCAGCTAATTTGGCTTTGGTTACTTTTTCATCTTATCTTGGGAATCCTGCAGGACAAGTTTTTGTATTTTTTGTTATGACTGTTGCAGCTGCCGAAGCGGCAGTTGGACTTGCAATTATTATTGCTATTTTTAGAAATAAAATGACTGTTAATATTGACGAAATAAATATCTTTAAATGGTAATTGCTGATGATTAATTACATCTATCTGGCAGTAATTCTTCCATTAATTGGATTTTTAATTAATGGACTTTTTGGAAGAAAAATCAAAAATGAAATTATAATTGGAATAATTGGAAGCTCTACAGTTGGAATTGCTTTCTTAGTTTCTTTAGGTGCATTTCTTCAAACATTGTCATTGCCTGTTGACCAACGAGCAAATACTGTAGAATTATTCACCTGGCTTTCAGCAAATGGATTGAATATAAAATTTGCATATCTCGTTGACCAGCTTTCATTAACAATGTCTTTGATTGTTACAGGTGTAGGATTTTTAATTCACGTTTATTCGATTGGCTACATGCATGGCGATAAAGGTTACTGGAGATTTTTTGCTTATCTCAATCTTTTCATCTTCGCAATGATGAATTTAGTTCTTGGTGATAATTTTGTTGTTCTCTTTCTTGGCTGGGAAGGTGTTGGTTTATGTTCTTACTTATTAATTGGATTCTGGTACGATAAAAAATTTGAAAAGAGCACAACTGCCGATGCAGCAAAAAAAGCTTTTATTGTAAATAGAATTGGCGACTTTGGATTTCTGCTCGGTATGTTTTTGATTTATTACACTTTTGATTCTCTTAATTTCCATGAAGTATTTTCCAAAGCACAATCATTATCAATAAATGAAACTACTTTTAGTTTAATTGCTCTGTTTTTGTTTATTGGGGCAACAGGCAAATCTGCACAAATTCCATTATATGTCTGGCTGCCAGATGCAATGGCTGGACCAACTCCAGTTTCAGCATTAATTCATGCTGCTACTATGGTTACCGCTGGTGTTTACATGGTTTCAAGAGCATCAATATTATTTGCATCTGCTCCAGCAATTATGATGCTTGTTGCAGTAATCGGATTACTAACTGCATTGTTTGCAGCATCAATTGGGTTAGTTCAAAATGATATCAAAAAAGTTCTTGCTTATTCAACTATCAGCCAACTTGGTTACATGTTTTTAGCTGCAGGTGTTGGAGCTTTTAGTGCTTCTATTTTTCATGTTATGACACATGCATTCTTCAAAGCTTTGTTGTTTCTTGGAGCAGGTTCTGTAATTCATGGTATGCATGAAGAACAAAATATTCAACATTACGGCGGCTTAAAAAAATATATGCCAAAAACTTATGCAACATTTTTAATTGCTGCTCTTGCAATTTCTGGATTCCCAGGATTATCAGGATTTTTTAGCAAAGATGAAATTTTGTGGTATGCCTATGCAAACGGAGGATTTGTTTTCTGGCTTATTGGTGCTTTAACAGCAATGTTAACTGCATTTTATATATTTAGACTTTTCTCACTTACATTCTTAGGCGAAGAAAGATTTGACCATCATAAAATTCATCCTCATGAATCACCATCTGTAATGACAATTCCATTAATTATTCTTGCTGTTCTATCTGTTATTGGTGGTTATGTTGGAATCCCCGAAGTTTTTTCTGGAGAAAATGGAAATCTGTTCGAAAAATGGCTTGCCCCAATTTATGAACCAGCTGAACAAAAAATTATGCATTATGGATTTCATACTCATACCCAGGAAATTTTATTGATGGCAATTTCTATTATACTTGCTTTGAGTGCTATTTACTTTGCTCTCTATATTTATACAAAAAATAAAAATATCACAGAAAATATTTCTAACAGATTTAGAAAATTTTATAATCTCTTATTGAATAAATATTATGTAGATGAAATTTATGATGCAGCTGTAGTTAATCCGATTAAGATTGGCTCTGAAAAAGTTTTGTGGAAATTTACTGATTCATTTATCATAGATGGAATCGTAAATGGAGCTGCAAAAATTATTGCAGTTATTTCTGAATATATAAGAAAAATTCAAACTGGAATTGCACAGTTCTATGCAATTGTAATTGTTGCTGGAATAGCTGCAGTTCTTTTATGGATAATACTAAGTTTATAAAAAGGTATTTATTGAAAATATGCAGGAAAATCTAATTCTAACATACTTACTTATAATTCCGATAGTTGGAAGCATACTTGTTCTTTTTTTTGATGAAGAACAAAAAAGTGTAATTCGATGGTTTGGATTTCTGATTTCTTTAATTGCATTTATTATTTCATTAATTGCATATAAACAATTTAATCCTCAAGACCCACAGTTTCAGCTGATTCATAAGGTCTTATGGATAAAAAGTTTGAATATCAGTTATCATGTAGGTGTTGATGGAATATCGTTGATATTAATTTTGCTTACAACATTTATAACTCCTTTAACACTTCTTTCAACATGGAAAGCAATAGATAAGAATGTTAAAATGTTCACTTTCTCCATGCTTCTTCTTGAAGCTGGAATGCTTGGTGTATTTATGTCTTTGGATATTTTTCTGTTTTATATTTTCTGGGAAGCAATGTTAATTCCAATGTATTTTATAATTGGAATCTGGGGAGGAGAAAGAAGAATTTATGCATCAATTAAATTTTTCCTTTACACAATGTTCGGAAGTTTATTGATGCTTGTTGCAATTATATGGCTTGCAGTTTATGCTTCAAATCAAACAGGAATGTTTACAACAAATCTAATTGATTTATATAAAGTTGGTCCAACAATTGCACGAAGTATTCAGAACTGGATGTTCCTTGCATTCTTCTTAAGTTTCGCAATTAAAGTTCCAATATTTCCACTTCATACATGGCTGCCCGATGCACATGTTGAGGCTCCAACTGCAGGCTCAGTAATTTTAGCTGGGGTTTTGCTTAAGATGGGAACATACGGTTTAGTTCGATTTTGTTTGCCATTGTTTCCACAAGCTGCTGTTCATTATGCATCTTTTATTTCTATTCTCGCAGTAATTGGAATTATTTATGGTGCTCTTGTTTCAATGGTTCAACCTGATATGAAAAAACTTGTTGCTTATTCATCTGTTTCCCATCTTGGTTTTGTTGTGCTTGGAATTTTTGCAATGACAGTTGAATCAATGCAAGGAGCAGTTATTCAAATGATAAATCATGGTTTATCAACTGGAGCTCTCTTCCTTTTGGTTGGTGTAATTTATGAAAGGACACATCATCGCGAAATTGAATATTATGGCGGTATCGCAAAAATTGTCCCTGTATATTCTACATTATTGATGATTGTGTCTTTATCATCAATTGGTTTACCAGGATTAAATGGTTTTGTCGGTGAATTTTTAATTTTATTAGGTTCATTTAAATCTCAGGTTTTAAACAGCTGGTGGTATACAATTTTTGCTGCAAGTGGAGTAATCTTTGCAGCAGTTTATTTATTGTGGATGTATCAACGTGTGGTTTTTGGGGAAGTGAAGAATACCAATTTGTTCCAAGAATTAACAGATATGAATAAACGAGAGTTATTGGTTCTTCTGCCTATTATTTTATTTATTGTCTGGATAGGAATTTATCCTTCAACATTTTTGAAATTAACTGAAGTATCAGTTCAAACAATTTTACAAAATATAAGCATCCATACATTTGATTTTTTGAAATAATTAATTGAGTTACTATGCCAGCAAATACATCAGAATACATAATGATTATGCCTTTTATATTTCTTGGCGCTGCAATATTATTTTCTATAGTAATTGAAATATCAACAAAAAAGAGCGAAGAAATTCTTCCATGGCTTTCTATAATTTCATTCTTTATTGTTGCTCTGTATTCATTATTGAATATTAATAATCAAGCAGTTTTGTTTAATGGAATGATGGAAGTTGGCGGAAAATCTGCAATATTTAATTTTATTTTTAATCTTGGTGCAATGCTAATAACTATTAGCTCGATTGAGTACATAAAAAAATATGGAACATATTATGGTGAGTATTACATTTTGATTCAATCTTCTGTATTGGGCATGATGATAATGGCTGGCTCGAATGATTTAATTATGATTTTCCTTGGGTTAGAATTAATGTCCATCTGTTTTTATATACTTGCAGGAATTAACAGAAAAAAATTAACTGCAAACGAAGCTTCAATGAAATATTTTCTGCTTGGTGCATTTGCAACTGGATTTATTGTTTATGGAATAGCATTAATTTACGGAGCTGCAGGTTCTACCAATATTTCATTTTTAATTACAAATTTTTCTAATCTGTTAACCAATATAATTTTTGTTACAGGTTTTATTTTATTTCTTATTGGATTCAGTTTTAAAATTGCAGCCGTTCCATTTCACATGTGGGTTCCAGATGTTTATCAGGGTTCTGCAACTACTGTTACTGGTTTAATGTCGACTACAGGAAAAACAGCAGCATTTAGTGTGTTAATTATAGCATTGACTGCTGTCTTTACATTAAAAGCTCCAAACAATTTTAGAAATTATTTTGCAGTTATATCAACACTTTCTATGCTGCTTGGAAGTATAGTTGCAATTTCTCAAAATAATTTAAAAAGGATGCTCGCTTATTCTTCAATTGCGCACGCTGGATATATGTCAATTGGTTTAGCTGCGGGAAATATCGATAGCATTGCTGGAATTATTTTTTACCTTGCTGCATATACATTTATCAACATTGGTGCTTTTAGCGTGATTTCAATTGTAGAAGGAGAAAATGATTCTCGAATAGATATTGATTCATTCTCTGGCTTGAATTCAAAAAGTCCTGTCCTTGCTGCATTAATGTCTCTGTTTATGTTTGCACTTGCAGGTATTCCGCCTTTAGCAGGATTTTTTGGAAAGTATTATGTTTTTGTTGGAGCAATAGAAAGTGGATTGACATGGCTTGCAATAATTGGAGTTCTATCAAGTGTAATTAGTGTATATTTTTATTTGCGTGTTGTTGTTTATATGTATTTCAAAGAACCTATTCAAAACTTCCAGATAGAAATATCACCATTCGCTTTAACTTCTGTAATTATTAGCAGTGCATTAGTCCTGATATTTGGAATTATGCCCGATTTACTGATGAATATTATTACATCAGTAATCAAGTTGTAATTTGATGATGGGAAATTATTTTTGTTAATTTTGATTAGTAAGTTGAATAAACTTGCTAAAATAATTTTTCTTTTATTGATATAATAATATAGTTTCATAACGATGAAAAATATCAATCTGTGTTAACCAAAAGAAGTTGAATTATTTCACTAAAATTTTATTTACAAATTGCAATCTTATCGGAAAGAAAATTTTCAAAATTTATGTAGATAAAGTTTCTTTACGAACTTAACAGCTTATATAGTTATAGCACACGGATGGACATAATTTTTGGAAATTTATTCTGTATAGTTTTAGATAATACAGTTACTTTGCTTAAAGTGAAAGAAGGATCTTAAAAATATTGTCTAAAAGATTTATTTAATGCTTAGCGAAGCAAAGAATCTAAAATATTAATAAAGCTGAATTGTAGATTTTTCTTATTGGTATCTGAATAGTTTTTTAAATGATAAGTGAAAAAAATAATTTAAAATAAAAATCAATTTAACTATGATTCCTTTGTATACAACGCAACAAGTTCGTGATGCAGATAGTTATGCAATAAATACTCTTGGTATCCCAAGTATTGTGTTGATGGAGAATGCGGCAAGAAGCATTTACTCAGCTTTAATCGAGTATGCAAATGATTTTATAAAAAGTAAAACTGTTGGATTAATTTGTGGAAAAGGAAATAATGGTGGTGATGGTTTTGCTGTTGCACGACACTTGGTGAATAATGGATTTAAAGTTATTGTGATTTCACTTGGAGCGGAAGAAGAATTAAAAGGAGATGCGCTGATTAATTTTAGAATCATAAAAAATCTATTTAATGAATATCCTGAATCAAAATTAATCGTTTATCAAAGTATTAAAGATTTATCTTTGCTTGATAATTGTGAAATAATAATTGATGCTATGCTCGGTACTGGAAGCAGAGGAGTTTTATCAGAACCATACAAAGAAATAGTAGAATATGTCAATAAGCTTGATGCATATCGCGTTGCTGTTGATTTGCCAACTGGGTTGGATTTAGAATCAGCATCTGGAGAAGTAATTTTTAATGCTGATTTAACAATTACACTTTCTGAATTTAAAACTGGTTTATTCTACAATAAAGGATATACTCATTGTGGCGAAATAGTAAAAGGTTCAATTGGAATTGGAGAAGAATACTACAAGAAATTACATGTTGATGATTATTTGATTGAACCTGAGGATGCTTTTGCGGGTTTGCCTGTTAAAGATTTGAATATTCATAAATATTCAGCTGGAAAAGTTTTTGTAATAGCAGGTTCATCAAAATTGCCGGGAGCTTCCTTTTTCGCAACAAATACAATAATGAAATCTGGTGCGGGTGCATGTTTTCTTGCTTTTCCAAATTCGATTAAAATTTTAGCTCAACAAAAAATTGAACCGGCAATAGTATTTTCTTATGATGATAGTAGTAAAGGATTTTTATCAACAAATAACTTAAAAGAAATATCTGAAAAAATTGAATGGGCTGATGTGATTGCAATTGGTCCTGGACTTGGAAGAGAAGAAGAAACACAAATTGCAGTTAGAGAAATTTTGCGTTCCTATAAGTCAAAAAAGTTTGTTATTGATGCAGATGCAATCTTTGCATTACAAAATGAAGAATACAAAAAAGTAAATCTAAAAGGTAAAATCTTAACCCCTCATCATAAAGAATTTGCAGATTTAATTGGAATTGAAATCAAGGAATTAGAAAATAATATCTTAACAATTGGGAAAAATTTTGCTAAAGAGAATAACTGTTATCTTGTTTTGAAAGGAGCTCCAACAATAATTTTTAATTCGCAAGGAGAAGCATTTATAAATTCAGCAGGAAATCCTGGACTTGCAAAATTTGGCTCAGGTGATGTTTTAACTGGAATTATTGCTTCTTTTCAAGCTCAATCAGAAGATATTGAAGAAAGCCTGATTAGTGCAGTTTATATTCACAGTCTTGCAGCAGATTTATTAGTAAATGAAAAAAGTGAATTCGGATACACTTCAAATGATTTAATGGAAAAAATTCCTTATGCGATTAAATTTATTATCAACTCGTTTGTATAAAATCTTACAAAAAAATCCAAACTTATATGTGTATTTACCGTTATGCATTTACTGGATTTTTTTATTTTATCTTACAACAATTCCTCTTGATGCGGTACCACAAATATTTTCATCTCAAGATAAAATTGAACATTTAATTGCATATTTAATTTTATCTTTCCTTCTTACTTTGAGTTTGCATTTTCAAAAAAAGTCAAACAAGATTTCAAAAAATTATTTAATGTTTACAATAATTTTATTGATACTTTATGCAACAATAGATGAACTTCATCAGATTTTTGTACCCGGTCGTTTTTGTGATTTGTATGATTGGAGTGCGGACATAATTGGCGGATTTACAGGAATATTTTTATCCAATTCATTTATTAAAATGAATGAAAATAAAAGTGAAATTCAGGAAACTTAATTCCAAAAATGATGTAAAATTTTTCGAATTCATTGACAATTCTTTCCCTATTTCTTAAGTTAGCCTTCGCAAAAATGGGGAAAAAGGAGGATTTAAGTGGCTTTAAGGAAAAACCCAAAAGTCGATTTGAGAAGAAAATACCAGAGAGTATTCGAAACTTCAATGATTATTTCTCTGGCAATAATGATAGTTGCCTTTAAATATTTTCCGCAGTTTCAAAAGGAAAAAGTAAAAGTTGAGGCAGCTCAAGAATTAGTAAATGTTGAAGATGTAGTAAATACTAAACAGGAAAGTGCACCTCCTCCGCCACCAAAGCCCCCAATACCTATTGAAGCTCCTTCAGAAGATGTGCTAAATGATGTAGAAATTGGGCAAACTGAATTAGATGTGAATGCTCAAGTATCAGCTGCTCCTCCTCCACCACCAAAACAGGAAACAAAAGAAGAAGATGAGGAAGCTGTATTCTTTGTTGCTGTAGAAGAACAACCTGAACCAATTGGTGGTATTGAGGCTATTCAACAAAAAATTGTTTATCCAGAAATTGCTAAACGTGCAGGAGTTCAGGGAAGAGTATTTATAAAAGCTTTCGTAAATGAAAACGGCGATGTTGTTAAAGCTGAAGTAATTAAAGGTATTGGTGCCGGCTGTGATGAAGCAGCTGTTCAAGCTGTTATGCAAACAAAATTTAAACCTGGCAGACAACGAGGTAAACCTGTTAAAGTTCAGGTATCTATTCCTATAGTATTTAAGCTTCAATAAAATAAAGGCGCTTTCTGAGCGCCTTTATTTTATCTGGTATTTTCTTCCAGTTAGTTTATAAATAAACCCGTAAACTTTTTATCTTTAAGCTGTATAATTAAAACTTGGTTATTAATTTGCTTATTGAAATTGACAATCTGAAGTTTTCTTACAACTCGCCTAATAATCACAACTTTTGTCTTAACATCCAAAATTGGAAATTAAATGAAAGAAATTTTATAACTCTTCTTGGTCCAAATGGAAGTGGAAAATCTACTTTATTAAAAATCTTGATGAAAATTATAGACGATTACACAGGTAGCATAAGATTAAATGGAAAAGAACTAAGAACAATTTCCAGAAAAGATTATGCAAAACAGGTAGCTTATGTTCCACAGTCAATTAATACTTTGTTCCCTTACTCTGTTTATGAAATTGTAATGATGGGAAGAACTCCCTATCTCAATCTTCTTGGTTTTGAATCCAAAGAAGACAGGCGAATTGTTAATGAAGTTCTTGACCTTCTTGAAATAAGTCACTTGAAAAAAAAAGGAATTAATGAAATTTCTGGTGGTGAACTTCAAAGAGTAATAATCGCAAAAGCATTGGCTCAAAAACCTAAAATAATTTTACTTGATGAACCAAATGCTCATCTTGATATCGAACATCAGATTTCAATTTTTGATTTGCTTAATAAATTAAAAGAAGAACAAAATCTTACTATTCTTGCAGTTTCTCATGATTTGAATCTAGCAGGAATTTATTCTGATGAAATTTCATTTATAGTTGAAGGCAGAATTATTGTTAGCGGACCTAAACAATTGGTTTTTACAGAAGAAAATATTCAACATGTATTTCATGTTCATACAAAAATTTTTAAATCGAAAAACGAGAATATTTTTAATGTGCTTATAAATCCAAATTCAAGTGGTTTAATAAATTGAGCAAGAAAATTAACTCAACTAATTATTTTAATATTACTATCATTTTGACATTAATTCAATTTATCGGCTTATCATTTCTTAAATATTATTTGAATAATATTTCAATTTTATTTTATAGAATAGATTACATTGGAAATATTCTTAATATCACCTTCTCATTTATTTTATTGCTTGGGGTTGTTGTTCTTAAAATCAAACAAAAAAATTTTAATAGTGCTAGACATAAATTTTTAGTAACACTTCTGCTATTGTCTATTATTCTTCTTATCCTTGTTGTACTCTCGGTAAAAGTATTCACTTATGATGAAAATGCATATCTTTTTTCTTTTCAGATAAAAAAAGTTTATACTGGATTTTTCTTTATACTTAGCGAAGTGATTATTTTATATTCGATAAACTATGTTTGGGGACTTATATTTGCCTTTGATAAACTTTATGAATTGAGAACTTTAATTAGAACCTCTTTTATGGTTGTTCTTTTGTTAATCTTTTCAACATTTTATGTATGGAATGTAAAAAGATTTAATGAAAATATTAAACCAGATGAACATTATGATTATGCTATGATTCCAGGAGCTGCAGTATGGAAAAAAGAAAAACCAAGTCCAATTTTTGAAGGCAGAATTCGCAAAGCATTTGAACTTTATCAGGAGAAAAAAATTGATAAAATAATATTAACAGGCAGTAATGCTCCAGGTGAAATTTCTGAAGCTGAAGCTGCATTTAAGTTACTCTTGAGATTAGGAGTTAATGATAACGATATGATTATCGAAAAGAAAACTTCAACTACAACAGAACAAATTAAATTTTTGAAAGATTTTGAAAAAAATCTAGGCAAAGAAAATATTATGCTAATTATATCAGACAGTTTCCATTTGCCAAGAATTCTTGAGATTAGTAAATTTTTTTATTTAAGTACTAATGCAATTGCTTCTGACTATAAGTTATCATTTTCAAAAACAGTATTTTATCGTTTACGTGAAAGTGTGGCTTTACTTTTATTCTGGTTATTTGCTATTTAGTTGTAAAGTTTGTTTATCTTTAATATTATTTCAATAAATAATTGAATAAAATTATGGCAAAAAAATCGAACAGAAGATTATTACGAGAAAAAACTTTACAAATTCTTTATGCTTATGAACTAAATGGGGAAGGATTATCTGGCCTCACTGAATTAGTATTGTCGGATTTATCATCACAAACAGATATAGATTTTGCAAAACAGCTAATCAATAAAACAATAGCAAATAGAAAACTGCTCGATGAAAAAATTCAAAGTAAAGTTACTAATTGGGAAATGGATAGAATCGCATTAATTGATAGAATATTATTAAGAATTGGCATCGCTGAATTATTATATTTCCCTGATATTCCTCCAAAAGTTACTATTAATGAAATAATTGAAATAGCAAAAGATTTTTCTACTTCAAACAGCAATAAATTTATTAATGGCATACTTGATGCAATTTACAACGACCTCAAAAATTCCGGCCAGTTAAACAAATCGGGCAGAGGACTTATTGAACAATCTTTACCAAAGAAATCTAAAGATTCTTAAAGATAACGAAAAGTTTCGCGTATTTGTCTGGACGCTTTTTGATTTTGCCAATACATCTTATTCAATCATTGTAGTTACATTTATTTATGCTGTTTATTTTAAGCAGACCGTTGCAGAGGGTAAACCTATCGGCGATTTTTATTGGAGTTTAGGAACAAGCATATCGATGTTAATTACTGCAATTATCTCACCTGTGCTTGGTGCGATTGCAGATCATTCAGCTGGTAAAAAAAGATTTTTACTTTTCTTTACTCTTATTTGCATTGTGTCAACTTCATTACTTTATTTTGTGAATAAGGGAAATATCCTTTCGGGATTAATTTTATTTATTTTAGCAAATATTGGATTTGAAGCTGGATTAGTATTTTATGATTCATTTCTTCCTGAAATAACAAAACCAAAAAATTATGGGCGTGTAAGTGGATATGGATTTGCAATGGGCTATCTTGGTTCGTTTACAACTCTTGCAATAATTTATCCTTTTATTCAGAAGCAAATGATTAGAGAAATATTTCCTCTTTCTGCTTTAATATTTTTAATCTTTGCAATTCCTTTATTTGTTTTTATTAAAGATTCGAGAAAAAAAATTGAGAAGGAAAATTCATTCTTCAAGATTGGATTTAGCAGAGTAATAAATACTATATCCAATCTTAAAAGTTATAAAAATCTTTCTCTGTTTTTGTTATCGTTCTTCTTTTTTATTGAGGGGGTCAATACTGTAATTTATTTTTCAGGAAATTATGCAAGTACTACATTGAAATTTTCTTTTCAAGAACTTATTGTATTTTTTATCATTGTTCAAACAACAGCAATATTAGGTTCATTAATTTTTGGTGTTATAGCAGATTCGTACGGAACAAAAAAATCATTGGTCATTTCACTTATAATTTGGTTATTTACAATTTTGCTGGCATTTCAAACAAGCTATAAAGAAAGTTTTTTGGTTATGATGATTTCGAAAAGTTTTTCTTTGGATTCAAATACAATTATACATTCGAGTTTTTATTTGATTGGATTGCTTGCAGGAAGTGTAATGGGTGCTACACAATCTACCAGCAGAAGTTTGATGTCAAAGTTAACCCCATTCGATAAAAAAACTGAGTTTTTTGGTTTTTATTCTTTTTTCGGGAAAAGTTCTGCAATTGCAGGACCATTAGTATTTGGATTAATAAGTTATATAACAGGCACACAAAAGTATGCAATACTTTCAATATGCTTTTTCTTTGTTGTTGGTTTGATAATCTTAACTTTTGTGAAAGATGATTAATAGAATTTACTTTTTCTTAAAGAGAAAGCAATTAAAAATATGATTCCAATAATAGAAAAAAGAATCCATAATAATCCCCAGAAAGAAGTAGAAAGACCAGTTTTTTCAGCAATGAATGAAGCATCACTTAAATAAGATGAATTATTAAATACATCTTCTTTAATATCATAAATCACATAAACGCAACTCATTAACCCAATGGCTCTAAAAATAATGTTTGAGATTGATGCAGATAAAAATTTGTTAATTACGATAATTAAGAATGCAATAAGAATGGATATAAAACTTAATACAGGATTGCTAATTGTATTTACTGCAAATAAAAAAATTATTATTGAAATAATAGATATGATAAGAATTTTCAATTTAGGTTTATAAGTTGAATAAAATAAAATTGCTCCAAATAAAAAGCTGCCAGGATATCCGGCAAATGCAATTAACAATTGATTTCCATCTTCAGTAATGCATTTACCGCCAAGATTTAAATTAATTTCAAGAGAAAGAATTTTACCACCAGTTATAATTGCTGTAATGCCATGACTGATTTCATGAAGCAAAACAACAAGGAGTTTAATTGGGAAAATAATAATAGAATCCCACACAACAAACGAAGCAATGATTAAAATAAATAATAATGCAACTTCGAAAATATTTTTTTTATAAGAGTTTATTTTCATAGATAAAAAAATTTTGAAATGGAAAATAAATAAAAGTCTTGAATAAGAATTAACTCATTGATATTTTTGTATTAGAAGCGGGCGTAACTCAGTTGGTAGAGTAGTAGCTTCCCAAGCTAAATGTCGCGGGTTCGAGTCCCGTCGCCCGCTCAAAAAATTTTTAGAAAAAATTTGAAACTTTGGCTTAAAAATTCTAAGTTTGGAGCGCAAAATTTAAGTTCTTTATAGTCTGTTAGTAATAAATTCGGTAAATATCTGAAATTATTCAGAGCACCATTTGAAAAGATGAAAAATTTTATGGGCGCTTAGCTCAGCTGGTTCAGAGCACCTGCCTTACAAGCAGGGGGTCGTAGGTTCGAATCCTTCAGCGCCCACAACTGTAATGCCTTGTAAAAGAATAACTTACAAGGCTTTTTTAGTTTAAAGGAAAATTGACTGAAGTAGAAATTTCTAACTGACAAAGCATTCATTTACTATTTCCTTTTAGTAGAGCTCTCTCCTAAATGAATTAATCTTTACTTTTATTGTGGATGGAATTAGAAATTATTATTTGACTCCATTGCTAATTTATATTCAACATAGTAGATTCGTTACAACTTGACTTAAAAAGCAGATTTAAGTTACAACTTTGTGAATAAATCATATTATTAAATTAAATAAAAAAGTTTTGATTTTTTTCTAAAGTTTTTACATTGAATAAGGCAATGGAGGGATATATGAATTCAAGCTTGAGTAATATGACTATCCAACTAAAGCTTCTTGATAAAGTAAGGTTTACGCTGTGTGCAGATGATTATAGCAAAAAATTAGATGAAGCATACTGTCACGTTATTAAAAATTTAATCGTATAAGAAGTCCACTTGATTACATCCTTTCATAGGGGATTGACTATTTGAAATTATAGCGATAAGTAATAGTTGGGCAGTTTATAAAATGGATATACCTGAGATTAAAAAAAACGATTGACTTGGCTGGAGTGAACAAGTGCTCGTGTTGGGAATTCGCACAAAGTTTAAATGCGAAGATTGTAGAATAAGTATATTTAAGTCAGTCGACAGTTATTATTCCATTCAAGTTGAACGTATTATTCCAAAGCTTAAAGGCGAACCTGATGAATTTAATGATCTATCAATAGCTTGCAAGAATTGTAATTTTATTAAACGAATTTGTGAACCAAGAAAAATAATGTCACAAGAATTTCATTATAGAGAGAATTTGTTAGATGAAGCTAAAGATTATATACAAGAAAAAGGGTAACTAAATATGAAAAAGTCGTGAAAATGAAAGACCTTGCGTTTGAATTGATGAAAAAATTCGGAGAAAATCAATAATTAATTTGGGAGTGTTTATGAGTGATCAACTTAATTTCGAAAAAATGTTTTCAGCGAGCCGTGATTTTCAACAAAAATATGAGTATTATTTTTTAGGTGTGATAATAGCTTTACTATCACTTAGTATTCAAACTTTTAACCCAACTTCAACTCCAAAATTTATATTTCTCATTAATATGGTATGGCTACTCTTATTTAGATGTATTTTAATAATATTAATGCATAATTCGGGTTTATAGAATAAAATTTTTCCGTTCATTCTTAAGTCACTGCTAGATGCAATATGAAAAATTTATTTTGGATAGATAAGATTTTTTTAATCTATTGATTTGCTTTTAATAAAAAAACTCATTAACTTTCGACCGTAAAACGAAAAGTGTCTAATAGAATGAATGTATTAACTAAAGATGAAGAAGTAAAAAACGCAATTCTCGAAGCAGCAAAGCGTGTTTTCCAAAAATGGGGACTTAATAAAACGACAATGGAAGACATAGCGCACGAAGCAGGCAAAGGTAAAAGCACTCTTTACTATTATTTCAAAAGCAAAGATGAAATTTTTGAGCTATTAGTTAAGACTGAACTCAATATTATTATCAACAAAGGAAAAGACTTTATTAGCCAAATAAGTTCATCTAAGGAAAAGTTAAAAAAATATATTACTACAACTCTTAATGAAATAAAAAATACGGTTAGCCTTTATTCATTGGTGAAAGGTGAGATAAAGGGTGATAAAGAATTCATAGAAAAGCTACGTGAATATTTAGATAATGAGGAAGAGTTGATCATAAAAGAAATATTAAAAGAAGGTCTTGCTTCAAAAGAATTTAACTTTTTAAAAGAAGAGGATTTGAACAAAGCAGCAAATGTGATTGTGGGGGTTATCCGAGGACTGGAACTCTACCTATTTTTAGATAATGATGATAACGAAAAAATAGATATTGTTACAAGAATGATAGCAGAAGGAATATAATTTTTTTTACACAACTTTCGACCAAAATACAAAATATGTCTAATAATCTATAGGAATATAAAATGAAAATGAACAAAATCTTAATTCCACTCTTTTTTGTGAGTGCTGGTTATTTTTTTCAGGGCTGCTCTGATAAAGCAGAAAATCTTAACAATGGGATAATTGAAGTTGAAACCGAACAAGTAAAACGTATTGACGGAAGTGAGGTGCTAGCTTACAGCGGTACAATCGAAGAATCGGAAACTATTCCGTTAAGTTTTTCGATTGTTGGGAGTGTTGCCAAAGTACTTGTTTCCGAAGGTGACTTTGTAAAGAAGGGACAGCTTCTTGCTGTGTTGAATGATGAAACTTACAAAAATGCTTATGAGATAGCTTTAGCTTCTCAAAAACAAGCTGAAGATGCATATAACAGATTATTGCCGATGTACAAAAACGGCAACCTTCCAGAAATAAAATTGGTGGAAGTTGAAACAGGTCTGCAGCAAGCTAAATCAGCAACTTTAATTGCCAAAAAGAATGTCGACGATTGTAAACTATATTCCCCCGTTGATGGCATTGTTGGTAAACGCTCAATTGAACCAGGAATGAGCGCAGTGCCAAATTTAACTTCTATAACTATTGTAAAAATTGAAAAGGTATTTGCAAAAGTGCCGGTATCGGAAAGTGAAATATCCTCAATAAAAATTGGAGATAAAGCAAAAATAAAAATAGGCGCTCTTAACAATTCTGAATTCAACGGAACAGTTGAAGAAATTGGTGTGATGGCAGATCCTATTGCACATACTTATAAAATCAAAATTGGGATAGTAAATAAAAACCACCAAATAAAACCTGGTATGATTTGCAATGTCACCCTTTATAAAAATAAAGCAAATGAAGCCGCAGGATTGTTTGTCCCTAACAGAGCTGTTCTTGTTGATGAGCAGGGTAGAAACTTTGTGTATGTCGTTGATAAAAATAAAGCTGTAAGAAAATATGTTAAGACAGGAAAACTATTATCAAATGGTGTTGAAATTACAGAGGGCTTAAATGAAGGAGAAGAAATTGTAGTCGCCGGTCAGCAAAAACTTGTTGACGGTTCATCAGTACATATTGCTAACCGCTAACTAGAGGAATAAAAACTTATGAAAAAGAAACGAACATTAATTGAAATATTAATTTGCCATAAACAACTTATAATTTCAACAACCATATTATTAGTACTGTTTGGAATAGTTGCATTAACACAAATGCCTCGTGATGAATTTCCGGAATTTAAGATTCGGCAGGGATTGATAATTGGAATATTTCCAGGCGCATCATCTCAGCAAGTAGAAGAGCAATTAACAAAAAAAGTAGAAAATTATTTGTTCCAATATGAAGCTGTTGATAAAAAGAAAACGCATTCAATTTCTAAAGAAAATTTTATGGTTATTTATGTCGAGGTTCAGAAAAAAGAAAAAGAACCAAAGCTGTTTTGGGCAAAACTTCGACACGGATTAAATGAATTGAAGGAACAACTTCCTTCCGGTGTAATGTCTCTTACAGCAGATGATGATTTTGGAAATACCTCTGCAATTTTACTGGCTGTTGAATCACAAACAAAGACATACAAAGAACTTGAAAAGTATATTGAAAAGTTTGAAGATGGCGTTCGAAAGATTCCTTCTACATCAAGAGTGAAGCACTTCGGCTTACAGAAAGAAGAAATAAATGTTTATATAGATGATGCAAAACTAACCAATTACGGTATTAAGCCACTTATGGTTTTAGCAGCCCTAAAACCACAGGGTGCTGTTGACTACGCCGGAGATATTGATGATGGAAAATTCATAAGACCGATTCACATTCCGTCAGGTTATAAAACGGAAAGCGATATAGCTAACCAAATTGTTTATACTGATCCTACCGGCAATGTTATTCGTATTAAAGATGTAGCAAAAGTTGTAAGGGAATATGCCGATCCGGATTCTTACATACGCCTTAACGGTAAAAAATGTTTAATAGTTTCGCTTGAAATGCTTCCGGGAAATAATATTGTTCAATATGGAGATGAAGTAAAAAAAGAGATAGAGAAATTTAAAAAAGAAGTACCCGCAGATGTTAATGTCGGAATCATTTCCGATATGCCCGATTTTGTTTCAAAGTCAATTTATAATTTTCTTAAAGAATTTTTTATCGCAATCACGGCAGTTATTCTTGTAACGATTCTTCTCTTGCCAAAAAGAGTTGCTTTTGTAGCTGCATCTACTATTCCAATTTCAATTTTTATAACACTTGGAATTATGTGGGTTGTTGGTATGGATTTGCAGACCGTTTCTCTTGCTGGATTAATTGTTGTTCTTGGAATGGTGGTGGATAATGCAATAGTCATTGTAGATAATTATGTAGAAAAGCTTGATAACGGAATAACTCCACACGATGCCGCTTCGCAAAGCGTAACAGATCTTTTTGGTTCAGTTTTTTCGGCAACGTTAATACTTATTTTTTCTTTCGTTCCTTTAAACTTTGTTACAACTGGTGTAGCTGGAGATTTCGTAAGATCACTTCCATATACAGTAACAATTGCTTTGTCGGTATCCTTAATTGTCTCTGCAGTGTTAGTTCCATTGTTGAGTTATATGTTCATCAAGCACGGAATAAAAGGAGAACACAGCGAAGGGAAAAAAGGGCAATTCTTAAATTGGGTTCAATCTTTTTATGATAAGATTCTGGAAAGTTCTTTCACCAAGAAAAAAATTGTTATTTCACTTGGTGCATTATCATTTATTCTTGGACTTATAATTTTATTTATCACACCAATGCAAATGTTTCCACCTTTTGAACGAAATCAATTCGCCGTAGAAGTTTATCTGCCAACTGGCAGTTCTTTACAGCAAACCGATAAGGTTATGAAAGAAATAGAAGATAAACTCATTAAAGATAAAAGAGTTAAAGAAGTTGCTGCATTCATCGGAACAAGTTCGCCAAGATTTCACACTTTGTACGCGCCAAATTTTCCAGCAAAAAATTATGGACAATTATTAGTAATAACAGAATCAAGCGAAGCTACTAATGAAATACTTGATGAATACAGTAAAAAGTACAGCAATTCAAATCCTCACGCTTATATTCGTTGGAAACAGCTTGAAATGAGAGTTACCAAAGCTCCGATTGAAGTTAGAATTTCTGGAGATAGCTTACGAGCAATAAAACAAGTTGCTAGTAAGGTCTCTGATATCTTACGTAATACAGAGGGAGCCAAGTGGGTTAGAACAGATTATGAAGAACCTCTGCAAGCAGTAAGACTTAAATTAAAACAAGACGAAGCAAGCCGTCTCGGCTATACTAAACAAATTTTAGATTATTCGCTTTTAGTTGGCACAAAAGGATTTCCGGTTTCAACAATATGGGAAGGTGATTATCCGGTTAGTGTTAATCTTAAGGTTGATAAAAAAATTAAAACAAATGTTGATGACATTATGAATCAATATGTAACCTCGCCGTTTTTAATTTCGTCGGTCCAAGTCAGACAATTAGCTGAGGCACAGCCGGAATGGACGGAAGGAGTAATAGCAAGACGTAATGGAGTTCGTACAATAACTGTATTGGCTGATGTTGAAAGAGGTGTTTACGAGTCAGTAGTTTTTAATAAAGCAAAACCTATTATAGATAATTTAAAATTGCCGGAAGGTGTTTCTATTAGTTACGGTGGCGATTATGAAACAAGTGTTGAAGAAGTAACACCTGTTTATTACGCTATGGCAATCACTGTAGCAATAATGTTTATCATTTTATTATTCCAATTCAGAACTATCAAAACATCTCTTCTCATTATGACAACGTTACCATTAAGTATTTTCGGTGCAGCTTTAGGAATAAAAATTACCGGCTATCCGTTCGGCGTTACAGCTTTAATGGGAATTATCAGTTTACTTGGAATTATCGTACGTAATGGGATTATTTATGTCTCCTATGCTGAATCACTTCGCCACGAACGCGGACACACACTTGAAGAAGCGGCAATTTCTGCAGCCAAAAGAAGAATGCGTCCGATATTTCTTACATCTGCTGCAGCGGCAGTCGGTGTTGTTCCAATGATATTAAGTCGCTCACCTTTGTGGGGACCGCTTGGTTCTGTTATATGCTTCGGATTGATCTTTGGAATGATAATGTCACTGATTTTTCTTCCGGTACTCTATTATCTTTTTCATAGAAGAGATTTTGAAAAACTTTCGGAGAGTGAATTGTTATGAAAAATATAAATTTTTGCATTCTGTTAATTATACTGTTTAGTATAAACCAGATTTTTGCTCAAAGAGTTTTAACACTCGAAGAAAGTAAGCAACTTGCTTTACAAAACAATGCAAAAAGTAAGAACAGCAAATTAGAAATTGAAGCTTCGCGTCAGGTAAGGAAATCAGCTTTTACAAATTTCTTTCCTAACATTAGTGCAGGTGGATTGATGTGGAAAGCCCAGAAAAGCTTGATGGAAATGGAAATGCAAGGTGGTGATCTTCCAGTCTATGACGGCGACCCAGCTAATCTCGAAAGTGCAACTCAGTTTGCATATTTCCCGAGTTCAACTATCGGGTTACTAAAAAAAGGAACTGTCGGATATATCAATGCAGTTCAACCAATTTTTACCGGTGGAAGAATAATTTATGGAAATAAACTTGCCTCTTTGGGTGAAGAAGTATCTGAATATAAAGATAAGATGACAGAGAATGAGATACTTTTGAAAACCGAAGAACAATATTGGCAGATTGTTTCTCTTGATGAAAAATATAAAACAATCAATAAATATGAAGAACTATTAAACAGGCTATTACTGCAAGTTGAAGACGCTTATAAATCCGGTGTTGTAATGAAGAATGACGTCTTAAAAGTAAAATTAAAACTGAGCGAAGTTCTTCTAAACAAATCGAAATTAGAGAATGGAAGAAAACTTGCTGTAATGGCTTTCTGCCAGTATATCGGGATACCATACGATTCGAGTTTAGTGTTTAAGGAAGAACTGAAAATTTCAGATTTGCCTCAAAGTTATTTTGTTGATAAAAACGAAGCCCTAAAAAATAGAGTTGAATATTCATTACTTGAAAAATCGGTTGAAGCAGAAGAACTGCAAACGAAAATAAAACGCGGCGAATATCTTCCACAAGCTGCAATCGGAGTTAGCGAAATGTATATGAAATTTGACGAAAGCAAGGAAAGAACTTTAGGGATGGTGTTTGGCACTATTTCAGTTCCAATTTCCGGTTGGTGGAGCGGCTCTTATGAACTTCAAGAAAGAAGCATAAAAGAAGAAATTGCCAAGAATAATTTTAAAGATAATTCTGAGTTGCTTCTTTTACAAATCGAAAAAGCTTGGCAGGATTTGAATGACGCTTACAAACAATATTTATTAAGTGAAGAATCAAAAGTCCAAGCAGAAGAAAACCTTAATGTGAATGAAGACAGTTATAAAAATGGTTTAATTACAGTTTCGGATCTGCTCGAAGCGCAGGCATTATTGCAGAAAGCACAAGATCAATTGACAGAAGCGAAAGCAAATTACATTATAAAGAAAACAACTTATTTACAAGTTACAGGGAGATAAATTTTTATAGGAAAAGAGATAGTATGAAAAAGAAACTAGAACAAAATAATCATCCCAAAATAGGATTAGCATTGGGCAGCGGCGCAGCCCGGGGATTAACTCATATTGGTGTTTTAAAAGCAATTGAAGAGCATGCAATAAAAATAGATTATATCTCAGGAAGCAGTATTGGTGCTTTAATCGGCGGAGCTTATGCATTGGGCATGTCGGTTAAAGAAATTGAAGACATTGCTTTGCAAACTGACTGGAAACTAATGGCGAAAATATTTTTACCATCTCTGTCTTTATCCTCCATAGTAAACACGAGATATTTATCAGAATTTTTAAGCACTTTGTTTGGCAATAAAACTTTTGATGATCTTAAAATACCTTTTTCGGCGGTTACGACAGATATTCAAACCGGCAAGATGGTTGTCTTGGAAAAAGGCGATTTACTCTCTGCTATCAGAGCAAGTATTTCAGTGCCAGTGATTTTTTCACCTGTTACAATTGGCAAACACAAACTCGTTGATGGCGGGTTAGTTAATCCTACACCTGTTGATGTAGTTAGAAAGAATGGAGTGGATAAAGTAATTGCAGTAAATCTTAGAAGATTTGGAACCTACGGAATCGGTCAGGAAAACGGTAAACAAATTACGAAAGTGAATAAAAAAGTAAGAGAGTTATCGTTGAACGAAAAGATACAATACTTTATTAAACACCCAATTAATTTTCTGAATGATAATTCAAATGAAAAAATTTCCGACCCCAAAATTTGGAGTGTGCTTTACCAAATATTTATCATCGTGCAAGTTCAAATTAGTGATTTAACAATGCAAATCGCTAAACCGGATATTCTTATCGAACCGAATACAACTGACTTCAAAGTTTTTGAGTTTAGCAAAGCAAAAGAATTAATTGAAGTTGGTTATATAGCTGCAAAAGAAAAATTAAAGAATTTTAATTGACCACAAGTTCAACATGAAATATGTACCAGCAAAATATTGTATTTGTATTTTTTTAATGACTACTCTTTTTACTACCTCTTCAAGTTTTGAAGATAATGATATAGATAAGCTGTCAAACCAAAATGGTACTAAAGGAAACCAATTCCTTGTTGCTGGTGAAGATCTGACCTATGAAGTTAGCTGGTGGTTTATCAAAATTGGAACTATCCGCACAATAGTAACTGAAATTAAAAAGCAAAACGATGATTATCTAATTAAAGCTTCTGTTTTTATTGATTCCTATTCTGGACTTCCCTTTGTTAATCTGCATTCAATATTTGAAACAGAAATGGATAACAACTGTTTTTAAAATTCTTTTATAAGTAAAACAAAAAATGGCGAAACTTGGCTGGTAACCAGATACAAATATGATAGAACAAACAATAAGTTATTTGTTGAATATGGAAGGATTAACAATAAAAACGATAGAGTATTCAATATAGAGAAAGTTGATACTGTTACTATTAAAGAAAAAACACAAGATGGGCTTTCTCTCTTATTTTTTGCACGCGCTAATGTTAGAATAGGTACAAAAATGAAAGTCCCAACAATGATTAACAGCACAAAAGGGATGACAATACTTAATTTTTACAATAAACATACAGAAGCAAAAATAGATGCAGTTAATTATCCAATAGATGTTATTGAGTTTGACGGCAAAGCACAGTTCAAAGGAATATTTGGCCTTACTGGTCCATTCAAAGGTTGGTTTAGCAACGACTCTGCACAAATTCCAATACGAGCAAAAATGAACGTAATACTTGGCAGCATTAATATTGAGCTGATTAAATGGAAAAGAGATGGCTGGATGCCGCCCAGACTTAAATAAATAAAGAGAAATATTGAATAATTTATTAAAATGGTAAAAATTTAAAACTAACAACCCAAAATTTGGGAGCATTTTATATCAGATGTTTATCATTGTTTAAGTTCATATAAGTGATCTAATTATGCAAATTGCTAAACCTGATATCCTTATTGAACCGGATACACGCGATTTCAAAGTTTTTGAGTTTAGCAAAGCAAAAGAATTAATTGATATTGGTTATCTAACTGCAAAAGAACAATTGAAAAATTTTGATTTTTCGGAAATAAATTAGTTCTATGGTTCAAAGAATCAAAATATTAAATCTAAGTGCCAGGATACGGCTCTGGTTTATTATAATATTCATACTTTTATTTCAGAGCTTTATACTCAATAAGTCTCTGCCAAATCATTTTTATAGATTTTATTACTCAACTTTTAAAAACTTATTATAAAACCACTATGTATCCCAAGTAAACTAATTTAGTTGACAACAGTTTAATTTTTTTGTTATATTTGTTTTGCAACAATATAATATTAAAGTAAAATAATGAGAAAAATAAAAATAGAATTTTAGAGCTTATAAAAGGGAACCTCATTCAAAATGGTTCCCACTATTTAATAATTAATCCACTATCAATTATCAAAAACAAAACCGGAGGTAAAAAATGAAAAAATTAACTTATTTTTTTGCCGTAGCCTTATTACTGGCTTCAACATCACTCTTTGCCCAAGATTCAAATCAAGGGAAATTTGGTCTTGGTATTGATGGTGTAGATTCACCAAATCTTCTTGCAAAGTATTATGTATCTGATGAATTCGCAACAGAGTTTATGCTTGGGTTCGATATTTATTCACCTGGTGGAGATGCACCAAGAGGACAAACAAAAGTTACAGGAACTGCATTCAGAGTTGGTTTGGATGGCCTTTACAATTTCAAGGTAGGTAAAGTTACTCCTTATATAGGAGCTGAGGTACTTTACCAGAATATGAAAGAAGGGGGATTTTTCGCAGTAGAGCCTGATGCAAAAAGTGAACTTTTTGCTAACCTTGTTTTAGGTGCCGAATATTTTATTGACAACCATTTCAGCTTTGGTATCAAACACAGAATAGGTGCTGATATAAAATTTTCTCGCGATATTCCTAAAGAAGAAACTGACACATACTTTAAGACATCTACTCAGTTAAC
This sequence comes from Melioribacteraceae bacterium, assembly GCA_037481715.1. Lineage (GTDB taxonomy): Bacteria > Bacteroidota > Ignavibacteria > Ignavibacteriales > Melioribacteraceae > Rosettibacter. Next base: position 206,197 of record JBBFLD010000002.1, on the reverse strand, counting down.
AGCGAGATTTTACTTCTAGAATTTAATTAAATTATTATTGGGTGCTGTGTAATAAATAAATACAGCACCCAATTTTTTTGAAATTATAAGTTTTGGGATAAAGACATTCATAAATTAAGGAAATTGTTCTTTCATTCTATTGATAAAAGTTGTAAAATATTTACTAATAAATTAATTACTGAAATTCCTTACAATTATCCTTCAATTTGGAGAAAAATTGATGAGTCTCATATGCAAATTATTTATAAAAAACTCTCAAAATATTTTCTCAATGAATTTGGAAGGTTTAGACACTATAGATTCGAATATATTTCAAATGCGGAAATGCATTAAAAAATACCACCACAAATATGCTTATCATTTTTTTCTGTTGCAGTTTAATTAATAAGCACAATAAGATTTTAATGTAATAAGTTGTTTTTGAAAATATAAACTAAGTAAACTATTTTATTTGATATCCGTTTACTTTTTGTTATTTTTTATTAATTAAAAAAATAACATAATGAAAAAAGATAAAGATAAAATTTTGGATCTGATAGAGGAAAACCTATTTAAGAATGGTTTTCGAAACGTATCAATTGACTCCATTGCTTCATCAATAAAAGTAAGCAAAAAAACTATTTATAAAAAATTTTGTTCTAAAGAAGAATTGATAACAGCAATAATAAATCGCATTACTGAATGTATCTCCAATGATTTGGAAAAAATAGTTAAAGAAAAAATTCACCCGGTTGAGAAAATAGTTGAGATATCTAGATTAATGAATATAATTGGTGAAAAATTCTCTGAAAAAACTATTGAAGAAGTTAGAATTCATTATCCGAATATTTGGAAAAGAATTGAGGAATTTAGAAAAGAAATGTTTGATAAAAATATTTCAAAAATATTTTATGAAGGAATTGAGAAAGGATTTATTATTGATATTCCACCTCAAATAATTTTCTTAATTCATCAAAGCGCAATTCAGTCAATTATCAACACTGAATTTATTTTGCATAATAATTATTCATTAGAAAATGTTTTTCAATTTACAAACCGTCTTTTATTAAATGGTTTATTGACTGATAAAGGACGTAAAAAGTTAAAAGAAATCAGTAAAAAAAGAAATCTTGAAATAAAAATATCATAGAGTAATCAGATGGCAACAAAATTGGTTAATCACAGAGAACTTTATCGCCTTCCATGGACCTTGCCTGATAATGCAATTTCATGGCTTGAACCAACAGCAATGTGTAACCTTGCTTGCGATGGCTGTTATCGTGAGAATGAAAAAAACTCTCACAAAACTATGGAACAGATTAATCACGAACTTGATGTATTCCAGAGTAAACGCAATTCTGATTGTATTTCGATAACCGGCGGCGATCCTCTTCTTCATCCTAAAATAGTTGATATTGTAGCTGAAGTAAAAAGAAGGGGATTAAAACCCATACTCAATACTAATGGAAAAGCTCTTACTAAAGAACTTCTTAAAGAGTTAAAAAAAGCTGGTGTTTATGGGTTTACTTTTCATGTTGATAGCAAACAAGGTCGCCCTGGCGAGTGGAAAGGTAAAAATGAGGTTGAGTTAAATCAATTACGTTATCATTATGCGCGTATGGTTGCAGATGAAGGTGGAATGTCTTGCTCATTCAATTCAACTGTTTATGAAGACACACTACAATATGTTCCGGAACTTATTAAATGGGCAGAAGATAATATCGACATTGTTCAAACAATGGTCTTTATATGTTTCAGGCATGTGGTTCCATCATTGCCATTTGATTGGTATGCTGGTGCTCAAAAAATCGATTGGCAAAAAATATCTTATCATTCTGATTTAGATCGTAAGGTTGATATTCTTTCTACAGACCTTTTGCAAAAAGTTAGAGAAGTATTTCCAGACTTTACACCAGCAGCTTATTTAAATGGTACTGAAAAAGTGGATTCTTTTAAGTGGATGCTTACGGAAAGAATTGGTAAAAAAGGGAAAATATATGGTTACCTGGGACCAAAATTTCTCGAATTGGTAATGATAACCCATCACTTTTTTAAGGGAACTTATCTTTCTTATGCATCTCCAAAACTTACAAGCAAAGGTAGATCGGCAATGTTATTTTTATGGATGTTTGATAAAGGACTTCGAAAGGCGGCTGGAAATTTCTTAAAGAATCCATTTAATTTGTTTAGTAAAGCATATATGCAAACTATCATGTTTATTCAACCTGTTGATTTTATGGAAGACGGAAGACAAAGTATGTGTGATGGTTGCCCTGATATTACTGTTTGGGGTGATGATATTGTATGGTCTTGTAGATTAGAAGAATTAAAACAATTTGGAACCTTTTTAAGATCAGTACCAAAAAATACAAATTAGTGAAGACATATTGAAAATATTGATATGGATATTTAATGAATTTAGCAATTATAGGTGCAGGCGAAAGTTCCCGTCTAAAAGCTGAAGGTCTGAGACTCCCGAAGCACCTGATAAAAATAAACGGGGAATATTTAATTGAGAGAATAATTCGAATCGGTCGTGAAAATGGTTTAGAAAAAGTTTTTTGTATTATAAACACTCACGAACCCGAGCTTAAAGAATATCTTCTAACAAACAACTTCGGTATTTCAATTAATCTTATTGTTAAAGATACCGAGAGCTCAATGCACAGCTTGTTTGAATTATCATCTTATTTAACAGCAGAACCTTTTGTTTTAGCAACAACCGATTCAGTCTTTTTAGAAAATGAGTTTTCTGACTTTCTAAAATATTGCCTTGCTAATAATAAAACCGATGGAGTTCTTGCCGTAACTCAATTCATTGATGATGAAAAACCGCTTTGTGTTGATTTAGATAATGAGAATAATATTAGAATGTTTAGTGATACTAAAGATGGATTTAGCTGGGCAACTGGTGGAATTTATTATTTCTCTCCGAGAATTTTTGATAAAATGTCATTCGCATTAAAAACTGGTATAGCGCGATTAAGAAATTTTTTGCGTTTGCTGGTAGATCGTGGTTACAAACTAAAAGCATTCCCTTTTTCAAAAATTATAGATGTTGATCATATGAGTGATATAAAGAAGGCGGAAATATTTTTGATGAACGAAAATAAAAAGGCAAATTAAAATGCCTCGTTTAATGGACACTATAGAAAATCTTCAGGACTTTACTTTTTTAACAATTGATATATTTAAAAATATATCAACGGTTAAAAAAAATTATAAAGATACTATAAGAGAAATGTATGTAATCGGATCACAGGCATTTTTACTTGCCATGTTGGGCGGTTTATTTGCTGGGGTTATATTAGCTATTGAGGCGGGGCACAGCCTCGATAAGTTTGGTGCCGTTTTGCTTGTTGGTCGTACTGTATCCTACGGAATGATTAGAGAACTTGGTCCGGTTGTAACGGGACTTCTTTTGGCTGCAAGAACCAGTGCAAAAAATACATCTGAAATTGGTGCTATGCAATTAAGCGAACAAATTGATGCATTAAAAGCATTTGGTATAAGTCCTGTTGAAAAAATAGTCGTCCCTCGTGTCGTTGCAGCTTTGGTTATGTTTCTTCCACTAACTCTTGTTGCAGATATAACCGGGGTAGTTTTCGGCATGCTCGTTACAAAAATGACTTTCAATGTTGATATTGTCTATTTCTGGACAACAGCAATCAAAGTTCTCGAATTCAAAGACATTTTCGTCGGCACTGTCAAACCAATATTTTTTGCTTTTTTTATTGCAAGTGTAAGCTGCTATTATGGTCTCAAAACAAAAGGTGGAACAACTGATCTCGGTATAAATTCAATCAGTGCAGTGGTAGTAACTACCACACTTGTTTTATTAATTGATTTCATTTTTACAAAGGTTGTTTGGGAGATTATGTAACTTCTATGATAGATTTAAAAAACGTTTCTGTTCAGTTAGGAGGAAGAGATATATTAAAAAATGTTTCTCTTCATATTGAGAATGGAACTACTTCCGTAATACTTGGACCAAGCGGAGCAGGTAAAAGTACAATACTCAAGACAATCATAGGTTTGGTTAAAGTTACTAATGGAACAGTTATAATAGATGGACAAGATATATTTTCACTTGATGATAATGAATTATTAAAAATAAGAAGAAAAATAGGATTCGTATTTCAGGGCAATGCACTATTTGATTCTTTAAACGTTGCTGATAATGTTTCATACTTTTTATCGTATAATACAAATATTTCACAAAAAGAAATATCTGACAAGGTTCGTGAGATATTAGCATTCGTGAATCTTGAAGGGACGGAAAACTTATATCCTGATCAATTAAGTGGGGGTATGAAAAAAAGATTAGCAATTGCACGTGCCCTTGCAATTGACCCAAAAATCATACTTTTCGATGAACCAACAACAGGATTAGATCCTATCAATTCAAGATCAATTCTTGATTTGATTAAAAGACTAAAAAGTGTTGGTACTACATCAGTAATTGTGACACATATTCTCGATGACGCTATAGCTGTTGGGGATATTCTAACCGTTATTAACAATGGAGAGATTGTTTCTTCGGGTAATGTGAAAGATTTATTAAGATCAGAAAATCAATTTATCAAAGACTTCTTTTATGAAATTTTAGCTGACATAAAATTTATTCATAATAACAATATAGTTTAATATGATAGAACAACCATTTCAGATAGCTAAACTAAAAGTAGGTATAACGGTTTTTATTGGACTTATAATATTTATGATATTTATTTTTTTACTTGGTACTAACAATTACCTGTTTTCTAAAACATATAATATTTATTTATTCACCGAAAATAGCGAAGGTTTGATTAAAGGAGCTCCTGTAACCCTCGGTGGTTATAAGGTTGGAGAAGTTCAAGATATAGAGTTCATTCCTTCTACTAATCGGAATGTGATCCGGATAACACTTAAAATATTAGAAAAATATAAAGAGCAGATAACTATAAGTTCCGTGGCCCAGATAAACAGCATAGGAATCCTTGGGGATAAATTGATAAATATTACTGTTGGAAATCCCGGGGAACCAATTCTCACCGATAAATCATCTATAAAATATGAACCAAGCTTAACATTCGAAAACCTTACAAAAAAAATCGAACCCGGACTTGACAACTTGAACAAAATTTTGAAAAACATTTCCTCGATCACTGATTCGATTTCAGGGGGTAAAGGAAGTTTGGGAAAACTTATTAAGGATGATCGGATAACAAACCAAATTAATTCTGTGTTAGCAGAAGCCAATTCTGTTATCGGTGAAATTAAAGCTGGTAATGGGACTTTGGGCAAATTAATTTACGAGCAACATTTATACAATGAACTTTTTAATGTTTCCCATAATATAAATGAACTTATTGAAGGAATTAATAGAGGGAAAGGATCGTTAGGCCAGTTGGTCAAGAATGATTCGCTTTATAAAAGCATTAATTCACTTGCTGAAAATTTGAACGAGGTTTCTAAATCACTTAAAAGCGATTCAACCTTTGTAAGTGGACTTATGAAAGATAAAGAAGGTTATAAACAGCTTATATCATTATTAAATGAACTAAATAAATTGGTCTCCGATATAAAAGAAAATCCTAAAAAGTATATCAATCTTTCAATCTTCTAAATAGGAGATACTTTAAAATGTTACAAATAGCTGGAGTAAGAAGAGAACAATTATACTCGCCAAATCATGTTGGAAATGATGCTATGATCTTTATGAAGACCGTCGAACATCTTACGAATTTGGGTGTTTCTGTAAAAATTTATGAAGAACAAGATTTGGGAATAATCGAAATTAAAGAATCTTTTATTTTTTCAATGGCGCAAGGTATAAAGGGGACAGAAAAATTATTGGAATTGGAAAAGCAAGGAAAATTAATCATCAATTCACCACAAGGTTCAATCAACAGTTACAGAGTTAATATGGTAAAAATTTTACCCGAAAAAGGAATACCATTCCCGAAAAGTCTTGTTGTATCTATTGATGAAAAAGATAAGATTAAATTCGAGGATTTTAAATCAAGAAAAATTTGGGTAAAACGCGGTGATGTTCATGCTATACATAGAGAAGATGTTACTTTAATTTACTCTGAAGAAGAAAAAAAACATATTTTTCAAGAATTTGAGAAAAGGGGAATAGAGCAAGTAGTACTTCAGGAACATTTAGATGGTGATGTTATTAAATTTTATTCTATAGTCAGCACTCCCTTTTTTTATTGGTATTACTTAAATGGTATTAATCATACACCATTTGATGAAAAGGAACTATTTGAACTAGCCAAAGAATCTGCTATAGCACTTGGATTAGATGTTTACGGAGGTGATGCAGTTATCGCCCCAAATGGTTCAATTTCAATTATCGATATAAATGATTGGCCAAGTTTTGCACCAATTAGAGATGAAGCAAGCCAACAGATTGCAGATTTGATTTTTCAAAAAGTAAAAAATATAAAACATAGTTTATCACTTAAATCTTAAAAATAATTTTAAAAGGAGAAGAGAACAGAAATAATATGGAGACCTCGACCATGAAGTTTGCAAAAATCAAAACCGAAATTCCAGGTCCAAAATCATTAGCACTTTTTAATGAAGAACAAAATTATATAGCACCAGGTATTCAGACTATTGCAACACTCTCTAAAATTGCAATTGAAAGAGGGGAAGGTTGTTTTGTCTATGATGTTGACGGAAACAGATACATCGACTTCTTTGTCGGTGTTGGAGTTGCGAGTCTTGGTTATAATCATCCTGTCTATACAAAAATGTTAAAAGAACAAATTGATCACATTCATGTTGGAAGTTTTACATCGGAAAACAGGGTTAAACTTACTAAACTACTTTCAGAGATTGCAATAGGTGATTTGAAATGGAGCCAATTTTATAGTGGAGGGGCAGAAGCTGTTGAAGCAGCTTTAAGAATGTCAAAATCTTATACAAAGAAAACAGAATTTATAGGATTCTGGAATGGATTTCATGGAAAGACCGTAGGTGTACTTGGTCTACTTGGAGATAATTTCAAATTCCAATTAGGTCCTTTACCAGCAGGGATTTATACTACTCCTTATGCAGACTGCCGACATTGTGAATTTAATAAAACTTTTCCTGGATGTAATTGGGAATGTGTTAACCACATAAGAAAAAAAATTCGTTATGAAACTACAAATAATATTGCTGCAATAATTGTTGAACCAATTCAAGGAACAGCTGGTAATGTTGTTCCTGCACCTGGGTTTTTAAAAGAACTAAGAAAACTTGCCGATGAGATTGGTGCTTTATTAATATGCGATGAAATGATAACTGGTTTTGGAAGAACAGGTAAAATGTTTGGTACTCAACATGAAGATATAGTTCCAGATATTATAACTATTGGAAAAGGTTTCGGAGGCGGATTCCCTATTACAGGAGTTATGTCTCGGGAAGAAATAATTTTTTCAAAACCTTTTGGTAATCCAAGCGGAAGTTCCTCTAGTTATGGCGGGAATCCATTAGCCTCGACTGCAGCTTATGCAACTGTTAAAACAATTATTGAGGAAGGTTTGGTAGAAAATTCCGCAACAGTTGGAGCTTTTATGCTTGAAAAATTTAATGAGATGAAATCAAGAATTCCAATTATAGGTGATGTAAGAGGAAAAGGATTAATGATTGGAATTGAACTTGTAAAGGAGAAAAACTCAAAAGAAAAACTTGATAAAAAATATACTCAGATGGTCTTCAAAGAATGTTTGAAACGAGGACTAATTGTAATGGGTTATCACGCTGATATACGCATTTATCCACCATTAATTATTACCAAAGAGATTGCCGAAGAAGGTATTCAAATTATAGAGGAAGCTTTTTCTTATGTGGCTGAACAAATTAAAGATTGAAGCAACATATAAATCTCCAGATACCGAAGAATTTCTTGACAGAATTTTTTATCGTAGAGTTGGATATGGAATTGCAGTTGCATCTAAAGCTATGGGATTTACTCCAAATGTTGTAACTTTTATCAGCATTATCTTTGGTGTTACTGCCGGACACTTATTCTATTATCAAAATATTACAATAAACTTAATCGGTGTTTTATTGCTAATTATTGCAGAAGCATTAGATGGAGCCGATGGACAACTTGCACGGTTGACCAACACTTACTCCCGTTTTGGAAGAATATTTGATGGAGTTGCAGGCAATCTAATGTTTATCAGTATTTATTTGCATTTATCAGCTAGATTTGTTGTCGAAGGAGGTTCCGGATGGATTTTTCTAATAGCTGTTATTTCTGGAATTAGTCATTCATTTCAATCAGCTATGGCAGATTTTTATAGAATTTTCTATTTGTATTTTGTTCAAGGCAAAAACAAAGATATTGATGATCTTAAAGAATTAAAAGATTCCTATAGTAAACTATTCTGGTTCAAATACCCATTTAAAAAATTTTTACTGCGCGTTTATATTAATTACAGATATCAGCAGAATTTGCTTGCAAAAAGTGTTCGAAGTTTATACAATTTTGTCGAACAGTCATTTAATGGTATTGTTCCGCATTGGTTAAGTGAAGAATACAGAAGACTAAACAAACCAATGATAAAATATCAAAACATTTTAACAACCAATACGAGAATGATTGTTTTATTTATTACAATCTTTTGGGGTAATGTTCTTCATTATTTCCTTTTTGAGTTAATAATATTAAATCTTCTGCTGGTTTACTTCATCATTAAAGAAGAAAATATCCACAAGTATTTATTGTCTTTCACAAAAAGTAAGAAGGAACTAGTTAATGCTTAACGGAGCAATTATTGGTTTTGGAAAAATAGCTAGAACAAATCATTTAGGTGCTTTTCAATCAAAAGAATTAAAAGATATAATAAATGTATCATCAGCAGTTGAAGTTGTTGATAAAATAAGAGAGGACAGTGAAAAGGAATATAAATGGATACGGTTTTATAAAACTCTAGATGATATGTATGCAAAAGAAAAAATTGATTTCATAGATATAGCAACACCGCCTAAGTATCATAAAGAAATAATTGATTGGGCTATTGAAAAGGGTTTGCATATTATTTGTGAAAAACCATTTACACTTTCTCTTTCAGAAGCAGAAGAACTTTATAAAAAATTAAGCTGCTCAAACATATTATTTATTCCTTGCCATCAATATAAATACTCACCTTTGTGGGAAGTGTTTAAAAGTTTTATTAATGAGTTAAATGAAGAAGAAAAATTATTTCTTCAATTCAATGTTTTTAGAAGCGGAGTCGACCCTGGTTTGAATGCTAGTCTTCTTCCATGGAGATTAAATAAGGAAATTAGCGGAGGCGGAATTTTATCTGATACAGGATTGCATTATTTATATCTTTCAAACTGGTTTTTGGGAAAACCAAAAAAAGTAACAACGATAAATCATAACCTTGCCCATAGCATTTTTCAGGTAGAGGATACTTCTCAGGTTATTTTAGAATACAATCGAGGAATTATTCAAATTAATTTAACTTGGGCATATCATTCAAGAAGAAATGAAGCAAAGTTAATTTGGAAAAAAGGAAGCATCTTTTATGATGGCAGCAGTTATCTGATCAAAAATTTTAACGGAAAAGAAGAGAAAATTTCTGTTCCTGATGCTTCTGATAAATCCCACTATACAGATTTTTATGTGAAATTATTTTCTGATTTTGCTGAAGCTGTTAATAACAAAATTTTTCATAAAGAAGGATTGGAAGAAGCTTACCGTACAATTTACTTACTAGATAAATGTTATAAATCAGCTCGTGAATACAAAACTATAGAATTACAAAATGAGTAGAAAATCAAAAATTATATTGTTCTTAGTTGGTATTGCCATATTTACTTATCTAGTTTTAGATTTTGGAATAGATAACATTATTAATAACTTTCATAAAACTGGATGGTATTTCGTTCCAGTTGTAGGGATTTGGGCATTTGTTTACCTGTTTAATGCTTTTGCATGGCGTTTAATTATTGGTAATAGCAAACAACAAATATCTTTCTCAAAAATTATTTCGGTGACAATAAGCGGGTTTGCACTAAATTATATTACTCCATCTATTGCTGTTGGCGGCGAACCATATAGAATTATTGAATTGAAAGAACTACTTGGTACAAGTAGAGCTATTTCCGTTACTCTGCTTTATACAATGATTCACATCCTTTCTTCATTTGTTTTCTGGATATTAGTAATACTGCTTGCATTTGTTATGATGTCTTTAACATTAGTTACAAGAATAATTTTGACTTTTATCTTATTGTTTTTTTCGGCAGTAGTTTATTTTTTTATTACCAGGCATAAAAAAGGTTTTATAAAATCATTACTAAGCATCATCTTAAAAATTCCATTAATCAGAAAATTTGCTGCTCCACTTAATAGTAAAACTGAATTACTGCAAAAAGTTGATGATCAGGTAACCGAGCTTTACCTTAAAAGAAAATCAGATTTTTATTTAGCATTAATCTGGGAAACATTTGCCCGTGTTTTTGCATCATTAGAAAATCTTTTTATACTAAAAGCTATTGGTATAAATATAAGTTTTCAAGAAGCGTTGTACATAAATGCCGTCTCTTCATTTATTATAAATATATTTTTCTTTATGCCTATTGAATTGGGTTCACGTGAAGGCGGGCTAATTCTTGTTCTTAAAACTATCGGCATTACTCCTTCATTTGGTATTTATTTGGGACTGGTGAATAGGATTCGCGAGTTGTTCTGGATTTTAATAGGATTAGTTTTTATTGCCTTGAGCGGTAAGAAAATTAATAAAGAATTAATTACTGAATCAAATTATGAAGAAAGTACTATTGTTTGATTTTGGTGGTACACTCGATACAGATGGAATTCATTGGAGTGAAAAATTTTTTGAAGTTTATAATCATTTCCAAATCCCAGTTTCAAAATCTAGTTTTAGAGAAGCTTTCATCTATTCTGAACAGACTATTATAAACATTATTAAACCTTATTTTGGTTTGAAGCAAACTTTAAAAACTCAAATTACTTATCACTTAGAATATTTACAAAAGAACAATCTTTTAAGAGAAGATTTTTTACAAAAACTTAATGAATTAACCGATTATTGTTATAATTCTGTAATTGAGAATATTAAGATTACTAAAGAGGTATTAATTCGTCTATCATCAGAATATTTGCTTGGCATTATTTCTAATTTTTACGGAAATATAGAAACTGTTTTAGAAGAACTTACAATTAAAAAAATTTTTACTTCCATAATTGATTCTGCTGTAGTCGGGATCAGAAAACCTGATCCCAAAATTTTTGAACTAGCCTTAAATAAATTAGATATAAGACCAAATGATGCTGTTATGATTGGCGATTCTTACAATAATGATATTGTTCCGGCAAAGTCAGTTGGGTGTAAAACAATTTGGATAAATAACAAAGGGTGGTCAGTTACACAAGAAATAAAAAGTGCTGACATAATAATAAAATCAATTATGGAATTACAAGATGTATTAACTAAAATAAATTAAAAAAATTTACATAAGGAGAGAGAGATGAAAGGAAGTCACATTCAAAAACCAGAAGGAAAACTTGGAGTTTTAATTGTAGGCCTGAATGGGGCAGTATCAACCACATTTTTAGCCGGTGTCTGTTCCATCAAGAAAGGATTGTCAAAACCAATTGGCTCGCTTACACAAATGGGAACCATTAGAATTGGTAAAAGAACCGATAACAATTTCCCATTAATAAAGAATTTTGTTCCTTTAGCTTCTATTGATGATATGGTATTTGGTGGCTGGGATATTAGAGATGAAAATTGTTACGAAGCAGCAAAATATGCAAAGGTGTTGAATGATAACGATTTAAATAATGTTGCTGAAGAATTAAAAACTATAAAGCCAATGAAAGGAGTTTTTGACCAAAATTATGTGAAGCGTTTGACGGGAACTTATATTAAGGAAGGGAAAACAAAATATGATTTAATGATGAAAATAAGAGATGATATAAAATCTTTTAAGGAATTAAATTCAATTAATCGTGTTATTGTTATCTGGTCTGCAAGTACAGAAATTTTTATTCCTGTAAGTGAAGTTCATAAAACTAAAGAAGCATTTATCGAGGGGATGAAAAGTAATCATCCAGATATTTCTCCAAGTATGCTTTATGCTTATGCATCAGTAGCTGAAGGCGTGCCATTTATAAATGGTTCTCCTAACTTAAGTGTAGATGTTCCCGCTATTATAGATTTTGCTGAGGAGATTGGGGTTCCAATTGCCGGAAAAGATTTTAAAACAGGACAAACTTTAGTAAAGACTGTTATAGCTCCAATGTTAAAAGCAAGGCTACTTGGTTTAAGTGGATGGTTCTCAACGAATATACTTGGTAATAGAGATGGTGAAGTTTTAGACGAGCCCGGTTCATTCAAAACAAAGGAAGAAAGTAAACTTTCTGTTCTCGATTCAATTCTACAACCTGAACTTTATCCTGATTTGTATAACAATTATCATCATATAGTAAGAATAAATTATTATCCACCACGAGGTGATAATAAAGAAGGATGGGATAATATAGATATTTATGGCTGGCTTGGATATCCTATGCAGTTGAAAATTAATTTTCTTTGCAGGGATTCTATATTAGCTGCACCAATAGTATTAGATTTAGTTCTTTTTACTGATTTAGCTTTGCGTAGCCGTATGCACGGTATTCAAGAATGGCTTTCTTTTTATTTCAAAAGTCCTTTGCACAGCAAAAATAAGGTTCCAGAACACGATTTGTTTATTCAACTTATGAAATTAAAAAATACATTAAGAGAGTTAATGGGTGAAACTCCAATAACTCACCTTGATTCAAATGGTATGGAAACAGTTTCTGATGGGTATGATTCAAATTAAAAACTGTTGATATTCTTATAGTAATTTTTTTCAAACAATAATTGAAAATTAATATAAAACATTTTCCAGAGTAGAATTGAAAAAATGGTTTAAATATTGCACATAATTAATGGAAACTATTTTAGTTGCATTATTTCCCATGGCAATTTATATAAAGAGTATCATATGCAAAGCTTTGAAATTCTTAAAATTCTGGAATCATTACATTTCGAGATTAGAGAAGCTCTGTTGAGTTTGACAGCAACCTTACTGCTTTCTTTAATTGTAGTCTGGGTTTATTCAAATACGCACAAAAGGAAGGGTTACAGCAAGGAATTTATCCAAACGCTCGTATTTATCAGTGAAGTTGTTTGTTCAATTATGCTAGTAATTGGCAATAATCTTGCAGGTGCTTTTGGCTTGATAGGTGCGGTTTCAATTATTCGGTTCCGCACCAAAGTTAAAAATCCGCAGGACATTACTTATATCTTTTTCGTTATGGCAATCGGAGTTGCATGTGGATTTAAGTATTTTTATGTGGCTGTTATTTCCACGCTCTTTATTAGCGGAATCCTCCTCATATTCTGGAAATTCAATTTTATAGAAGAAAACCCTCTTTGCAAAATCTATATCCTTAGAGTATTGGTACCTGAATTATCCGATGGTAAAACTCTAATAGAAAAATTCTTGAACGATCAGGTGATAGATTGGGACATTGTTAATTTGAGAAATAATCAGGACAATAATCTAATCATCGATTATCGGATTAAATTAAGTACAAATATACCAACAAAAATTTTTTTAAGTTACTTTTTCAACAATGACAAACAAAATTTTACTATTCTCGAATTTAAAAGTGCATAACGCTTTTAAGTATATATTACTCGGTCTAGCTGCATTTCTAATACAAAATGTAGCTGATGTTTTCGCTCAAAAAAAAGTGAGCTACGATGGATATTTCGAAATAGGAGGAAAATCAGAATATGATGATATTTATATTGAAAGCTATTATAAGGTTAAATTGGAAACTGAGTTTGAAATAAATGAGAATACGAAAATTGAAATCGATATGAGAAGTGACTCGGAAGATAGAGAAATGCGATTGTATGAAGCTTCGGCATCAATAGATATAACGGAAAGACTTGAACTAGAAATAGGCGATCTGAGAAAAAGATTTGGTATTGAAGAATGGACTTCAAGGGAAAAACTTCCAACTATTAGAAGGAGTATGATTAATCGTTATTTCGAGCCGTTGGGATATGTTAACAGAGAGCCCGGCATTCAGCTGGAATGGAAAATGGAAGATTTTTTCATAAGCTGTGGAATTCACTATAACGAGTCTCATGCATTTACTTTTATAGCACGTGGCTCAAAAAGCAAACTTGCAGGCTTCGATAAAGTATTTGCAGCATTTCAGACAATCCGAACAAGAGATGGTCAGGTGCCTCATTCAAGCGCATTTAACGGAGGATTGGTTTGTAATGTTAAAGGATTTAATATGGAACTCGAAGCCTTTTACGGCCAAGATCCCATCGAGTCATATTATAGTTCTATAAGTGGCGAAAAAGATAATGTTTACTTCAGTGCTTTGAAGACTACAATATCAAAAAAGTTTAGTCTTAACAGCAAAGTTATATCGGTGTTCGAACCCCTTCTTTTGGCAGGTATCCTGGTTAACGATATCGATTATATTGATGTGAATCGGATTCAGGTCCTGCTTGGCATTAATATCTATTTCAATGATAACACAAGATTAATGATTAACGGCGATCTCATCCTGAGCAATCACTTTTATAATAAATCTAAACGAACTCTTTCAGGTAGCAATGCAATTATTCAACTGCAAATAAGATGGTAAGGAATTTTATAAAATATCTATTATATTTCTTGTTGATAGTATTAGCCGGTTCTTGCGAATTAGTGGTTGACACACCGTTACCAAAGGATTATGGCTTACCCGTTTATAGTCTAATAATTGACGAAGAAGATTATGGCTTATTTAAAAAAAATGTTTATTCTAATCTTAAAATTAATGGAACTCTTATTATCAGCGGGAAAGAATATAAAATAAAAATACGCCATCAGGGTTTTAGCTCAAGGGGCAATTTTAAAAAGAATTACATTATCGAATATGAAATGTCCGATCCAATATTAAGCTGTCCTAAAATTATTCTTAGCGCTCAGGCTATAGATCCTTCTATGGTAAGATCTTTTGTTACATCAGAAATTTTTAAGCATACTGATTTGTATATTTTCGATATTCATCCAGTAGTATTTTACATTAATGGAAATTATGAGGGATTATATTTTTTAATCGAACCAGTTAACTTATATTTCTTCTTAAGAAGAAATGTGAAAGTAGATGAGCTTTATAAAGCATTTAATGGGAATGCCTTTTTTAGTTATGAATTATTAAAAGATGTAAAATACGGATATGAAAAAGAATATCCTGAAGATGAAAACTTCCGTAGTCTCGAAAAATTAATTTCTATAACAAGTAGTAATACAGAAGACTTTCCAGGACATTTGGAAAAAGTTTTTGATGTTGAAAAATTTCTCCAATATTGGGTTGTTACTATATTAACATATAATTGGGATGGAGTAATCCATAATTTTTATCTTTTAAAGAATGGTTCTACTGGTAAATACGAAGTTGTTCCCTGGGACCTTGACAGGACATTTGTTCAAGAAGGTAGCTTAACTGCTTTTCCGGGCGGGAATTATTTGATTCAAAAATTAATGAATTATGAGAAATATAGAACAATGTATAAAAACTATTTTCGAAAAATATTAAATGACTCATTTAGAGAGGATGTTTTATTTCCCAAAATAGATTCGTTGAAATCATTAATTATTAAAGCATATTACGATGACAGGTGGATTTTGTCTAACGGTTACGATATCAATTATGAAACAGAAAAAGTAAAGAGTTTTATTAAAGAAAGAATTATTTATATTGAAAATCAATTAAGAAATTTTCAGTAATTAACAGAGAGTCTATATTTCTTATTCTGTAATTGTATTCAATTTAGGCAATGATTTTATCCATTTAATAGTTCCAAATTATTCATTAAAAAATTTTTATAAAGAATTTACACTTCTATTAATAAATTTAGTGCTCAATTTTTTATTGCTAATAAAAGGGTTATAATTTATTGCTTTATGGATTATAAATTTAGAGATATTTTAATAATCCAAATGCATAATTCGGGATTATAAAGTATGTTAATACTTTTTATATGCTTTTTTCATAAGCAATATAATTCCAACCAAAGATATTGATAGCCAAAATTAATTCCCATGCAAATTCTGATATTCCACTTAATTCAGCTGCAGTAGATGCATCTGAATAAAAGTAAGTGTCACTTAAAATATCTTCTTTAATATCAAAAATTACATAAAGACAACTAATTAAACCGATTGATCTTAGTATATAATTAGAGAATTGTTGAGGAGTAAATTTTATATAAATAAGAGAACTGAAAATGAAATTGAAATTAAGCTTATAGCAAAATTATTTATTGTATTCGCGGCAGACAAAAAAATAATCACTGCAATAAGAGTAATGACATATACACTTAAATTTTTTTATATGTTGAATAGAAAATTATTGAACCAAATAGAAAACTGCCTAAATAACCTGATGAAACAATCAAAAATGAATTGCCGCCTTCTGTTATGCATTTACCTCCTAAATTTAAATCGATATTAATCTCAGTACTTTTTCCACTTGAAATTATCGCTGCAATTCCATGGCTTATTTCATGCAAAAGAATCACAAAAAGTTTTATAGGATAGATAATTATGGTATCCCACAGGATGAGACTTAAAAAAAGAATTCATAAAAGAATAGTTGCTTCGAGTAGTTTATTACGTTTTTTGCTTATTTTCATGATTAATAAAATCTTATTATAAAAATTAATTAAAAAAATCTTGAATAAGAGGTAAGCTGTTAATATTTTTATAACAGTTGCGGGCGTAACTCAGTTGGTAGAGTAGTAGCTTCCCAAGCTAAATGTCGCGGGTTCGAGTCCCGTCGCCCGCTCAAAAAATTTTTAGAAAAAATTTGAAACTTTGGCTTAAAAATTCTAAGTTTGGAGCGCAAAATTTAAGTTCTTTATAGTCTGTTAGTAATAAATTCGGTAAATATCTGAAATTATTCAGAGCGCCATTTGAAAAGATGAAAAATTTTATGGGCGCTTAGCTCAGCTGGTTCAGAGCACCTGCCTTACAAGCAGGGGGTCGTAGGTTCTTCCAAAGGAATCCATTAAGGAGAATCCTTCAGCGCCCACAACTGTAAAGCCTTGTAAAACAATAAATTACAAGGCTTTTTTAGTTTAAAGGGAAATTGACTGAAGTATTTAATTTTGCCACGAATTCACGAATTAAAAAAGAATATATTCGTGCATTAGTGGCATGAAATAATTTTTTAATTATAACTCAGATATGAAATAGTTGAGAAATAAGCGTATCTGAAGCGTATGTGAAGCGTATGTGAGATGAATTTATGACGAATCTAAGATGAGTTTATGATGAGTTTATGTCGAATCTTTGTAGTAGAATAATGACTGATTGAAATTGCTGGTTTATAAAAATGAAGCAGGTTTTTTAAAATATTACTAAATTATTTGTAAATAATTATTTAATTTAAAATTGATGTGATTAAAGATTTTGATTCT
Source organism: Melioribacteraceae bacterium (assembly GCA_037481715.1). Taxonomy (GTDB): domain Bacteria; phylum Bacteroidota; class Ignavibacteria; order Ignavibacteriales; family Melioribacteraceae; genus Rosettibacter. The sequence goes on along the minus strand of JBBFLD010000002.1, from coordinate 188,729 downwards.
ATCAAAATTAAGTAAAACTACTAAGGGCATATAAGATTCAAAAAGATGGTTCATTTTTGTTTCTTTTATAAATATTATGAGAATGATTATCTCTATTTGAATCTGTGTTTTCAGATGAAGATTCTAAATATAAATAAAAATATAAATTGCTATGAAGAACCAATTAATTATACTCTTTTCTTTAATTATCATTTTTATGACAAAGAGTTTTGCCCAAAATAATTGGGATTTTCTTTGGCAACAAAATCTTGATACATCGGTTACTGCAGTCTCATTAAGTCCTGATGGAAGTAAGATGGCATCTGGAGATTACATTGGTAAAATTAGAGTTTGGGATTCATCAACAGGAACATTATTGTGGGAAAATGAGCATGAGGCTCAAATAGTAGCTATAGCATTCAGTCCTGATGGAAGCAAAATAGTTACTGCTGATAAATATTACTTAATTAAAGTCTGGGATTCTTCGACAGGTTTTTTATTCTGGGCAGGGTACCTATCTGAGTATATAAATAATCGAATCTATTTTAGTGCAGATGGGAAAAAAGTAGCAGCTGCAAGTACAAGCAGAATAAAAGTATGGGATTTGTCTACTGGTACATTGTTGTGAGGAAAGAAAGTTAAAACTATATTTTCATTTTCATTAAATCCAGCTGGTAATAAAGCAGTTATTGGATATTATCATGGGAAAGTTGAATTATGGGATATTAAAAGTGACTCTTTATTATGGAGTTATACTCATAATAATTTGGTGTCTCAATTATCCTTTAGTCCAGATGGAAATATTTTAGCTGTAGGAGGTTACCATGGTAACTTAAAAATATGGAATATTATTAATGGTTCATTACTTTGGGAAGGAAATCACCAAGCAGAAATATCTTCTATTTTATTTACTCCAGATGGAAGTAAAATTATAACAGGAGAAAGTAATTCTATATGCAAAGTTAAAGTTTGGGATATATCAACAGGAAATCATAATGCAAAAGTTTTCATGTTTAGTCCTTTAGGAAATGAAATTATATCATGTGGCGAATATAAAATTTGTTTTTGGCGCAAAAATATTAACAAGAGTATTTATTTAATATCTCCTAATTTTTCAGAACAATATAGCTTAGGTGACACATTAGAAATTAAATGGATAAGTACAGACATCCAAAGTATCAATATTGATTTTTCAACTGATAACGGCATAACCTGGAATAATATTGCAAGTAATATTTCAGCCAAATCTGGTTCTTATCTATGGCAAATCCCTAAAGTAATCTCAAATAGTTGCTTGATAAAAGTGAGTGATTATAATGATCAAAATATTTTTGATATTAGTGATCAAACTTTTTCTATAATAGGGAATATGTATTTAAGCTATGTTTATAAATTTGATAGTAACAATAAACATAGTTCTGAAAAACTAATTGGATTACCCGGTGATGTAAATTTTTCCATTATAGAATTATTCTCAACTTCAAATAAAGTTAGAGGAATAGATTGGAATGTATTCTGGGATAATGGAGAAGATTATAATTATAAAATTGAATTTGATAATTCATCGACATTTAATTTTAGTCCAGGTAAAGCATTCTGGATAATTAGTAAGAATGATATTGCTGTAAATCGAAATGTTAATGCAGTAACTCTCAACGATGATGGGACATATGCAATATCACTTCACAAAAGCTGGAATTTAATTTCAAATCCATTTGATAAAAGTATATCGTGGGAAGATGTAAAAACAATTAATGGAATAACACAACCAATCTGGGATTTTGAAGGTTCATATTCAGAAGCAACAAACTTTAAACCTTATAAAGGTTATTATTTCTTTAATGCTACAAATCTAACACAATTAAAAATACCATATGTAAGCAGTTTGAAAAAGAAATCTCTTTACAAACAATCGAACGATTCATTAATAGCCAGAATTTCACTCTACAAGGATAATAATAAAATATCGAGTGTTAGAATTTGCATAAATAAAAATGCAGCAGATACACTTGACGAATTTGATGTATATTCACCTGGAGTAAATGAAGAGGATATCAACATTGTAAATGAAAGCATATCTCCACGAAAAAGATATCAGAAAGCAGATTATAGAAATAAGATAAAAGAGAAAAATGAATACAAAATTGAAGTAGCAAACAGCAACAATGAAAGCCTGAGATTAAAAGCTGAGGAAAATAATACAGCAATGGAAATCTATTTAATAGATGAAGAAGCAAAAATGATATATGATTTGGCTAAGGGATATGAAATTCCAAAATCAATAAAGAAGAAGATTTATAAAGTAGTGCTTACAACTGAAGAAGAGATAGAAAAGATAAAACAAGAATTTTTACCTAAAGAATTTTATTTATCACAAAATTATCCCAATCCATTTAATATCAGCACTATAATAAACTATTCATTGCCCGAAGACCAAACAGTAACGATGGAGTTATATAATGTAATAGGACAAAAAGTAAGTACAGTGATGGAGAATAAATATCACGAAGCAGGGAATTATAAAATAGAAATAAACGGCAGTAAACTTGCAAGCGGAATATATTTATTAAAAATGCATTCAGAGAAATACAGTAAGATTATTAAAATGGTATTAATGAAGTAGAAAATTCTGTAAAATGATTTTTGGGAAGAAATTTTTATATTAATTAAGGTAATGGAATTAATTATCAGGAGGGAGTATGAAAATAAAATTAGTTTTTGCATTACTTTTATCCCTCTTGCAAATCAGCAAAGCACAAAATCAAGAATGGTTGATTTTTAGTAAAAATAAAAACTCTTTCCCATCAAATAATATTTCTTCAATTAAAATTGACTCCAGGAAAAACTTCTGGATTGGGACTATGGATTCGGGTCTTGTTAAACTTGATTTGTCAAAAGGAATTTCAAGTTTAAGCTGGACAGTTTATAATATTCCAAGAAATAATTTCCCATCAAATACAATTTATTCTATAACTGCAGATAATTTGAATAACTTATGGATTACCTCAGGCAATGGATTGATAAAATTAAGTGAATCTAAAATCGATCACAATAATTTTAATATCCCAATTGATTTTTTGTGTATAGCAATTGATTCAATCGGTAATAAATGGATTGGTACTGGAAATCCACTTTTTCAAATTGGTGCAGGATTAATTAAATATGATAACGCTCTTCCAGTCATTTATAATAAATCAAACTCTGGATTGCCCTCAGATTTTGTTTCTGCATTGTTAATTGATAAACATAATAAAAAATGGATTGGTACTAACAAAGGACTTGCAGTTTATGATGATTCTAATTGGATTCTATATAACAGTGCAAATACAAATCTCCCTTCTGATTTTATCTATTTTATTTTTGTTGACAGCAAAAATAATTTATGGATAGGAACAGGCTATGCATTAATTGTTGATAATAAAGCAGGACTTGTTAAATATGCAAATAATTCTTGGACAATTTACTATGTTAGCTCAGGTTTGCCTGTTAATTATGTAACTTGTGCTGCAGAAGATAAATTTGGAAATTTATGGTTTGGTACATGGGGTGGAGGTTTAGTTAAATATGATGGAACTAACTGGAAAGTTTATAATTCATCAAATTCACAGCTTCCAAATAATGTTATTTTGTCAATTGCAATTGATTATAATGATAATAAATGGATTGGAACTTACGGAGGCGGCTTAGCAATTTATAGAGAAAATGGAGTTATAATTTCTGTTGAAGAAAATTATTTATCACTTCCAAAATTTTATGAACTAAAACAAAATTATCCAAATCCATTCAATCCAGAAACTATAATTGAGTTTTCAATTCCAGAACAGACTCATGTTAAATTAAAGATTTATGATATATTAGGTAGAGAAATTACAACTTTGATAGATAAAGAGTTAAATCCCGGTAATTATAAAAAAGTGTGGTATGCTTATAATTTGCCGAGTGGAATATATTTTTGCAGACTTCAAACAAATAATTATTCTGAAATAAAAAAATTAGTATTACAAAAGTAATCAAGAATTATTCATACAATTTTTTATATGTATCATACCTATTATAGTAATTAATTGTCCCATAAAAAATGTTTCCCTTATTTTGTTAAAGTAAATTCAATTTTAGTTAAAGCCATTTGAATGAAAAAAATAATAATCTCTGCAAGCAGAAGAACTGATATACCAGCATTCTATTCAGTCTGGCTGATTGAAAGAATGAAGCTTGGATATTTGTATTATCCAAATCCTTTTTCACAAAAACCAGTTTATATCGATTTAAGTCCAGAAGCAGTAAAAGCATTTGTATTTTGGACTCGCAATCCAAAACCCCTTTTTAAGCATCTCGATTTTATTGATGAAAAATATAATAAACACCATTACATGCATTTGACAATAAATGGCTATTCAAAAATTTTGGAGAAAAGAAGTCCGGATATAAATCATGCAATTTCTTATGCAGAATATTTAGCGAAAAGATATGGTGATAATTATATTCAATGGCGTTTTGATCCAATAATTATTTCGAGTATAACTCCTTATGAATTCATTATAAATAAATTTAGATACATAGCAGATAAACTTTTCGGTATCACAAAAAGATGTTACATAAGCTTTATCGATTTATATAAGAAAACTAAAAAAAATTTGCAGAAAGCAGAGAGAGATTTTGATATAAAATTTTATGAGCCATCAGTTGAAGAACAAATTAAATTAGTAAAAGTACTATTAGAAATTGCGAAAGAGAAAAAAATAGATTTATACGCCTGTACAGAAGACCATTTGCTCAAAAGAATTCCAGAATTAAAAAAAGCTCACTGTGTTGATATTGAAATTATTGATTCAATTTGTCGTGATGATGAAAAAAGTAATTATAAAATTTCTCCATCTCGATTAGGATGCGGCTGCTATGAAAGCAAAGATATTGGAATTTATGATACATGTCCGTTTGGTTGCATTTATTGTTATGCAAATTCAAATTCTGATAAAAGAATTGAAGAAGTTAAAAGAAAGATTAAAAATTATTCTGCAGAATTAATTTAATGGAAGAGGGCATAAAGCCGATTAAAAATTTTTGTTTATAAAATATTTTTTAAATGCTAAATTGAGTTAGAAATTTAATACATTCAGAGGGTGGTCCGAAGATTACAAAATTACAAGATTAAATAAATTACAAGATTACAAAATTACAATATTACAAAATTACAGTATTACAAGATTACAAGATTGCAAGCTAAGTGTAGCGATTTATAGCTTATAGTTTAAAACCCCTAAAGGGGTTAAATATGAATAGAAGTAAAATAAAGCATAAAATTATTTTAAGAACCCTGCAGGGGTTCAATGATAGATGATGAGAATAGAAACGCTTGGAATGATGGAAAGTTGGAATAATGGAATAATCGGCTGGTGACTGTAACATGAAACATAGTTTCGTGCAAATACATAATAGTTGCAGTTTGCTAATTGAAAGGTTAACTGGTTGTAATTTAAAAACCCCCGAAGGGATTGAATATTAATAGATTAGGGTAAATAATTTGTAATAAATAATTCGAGGATAATGTGAGACTTACATTTGATTTTGAAATAAGTCCTGCAGAAATTCCAAAGAATTACCGGATAGGATTTATTTCACTAATTAAAAAGCTTATTGAAAAACAAAATCCATCTCTTTTCGGTTTATATTACAACCAGCACAAATTAAAGCCCTTCACATTTGGTGTTTATTTCCCTCAATTACAAAAAAGCAATAATGAAAATTTTAATGTGGGAAATATTGCCGTATTAAATTTTTCTACTTCATCTTTCGAACTTGCTGCTTATGTCTACAATGGTTTTATGAAGCTCAAAGAGCAAAAAGAAAAACACATATGGAAAAGAGAGGGCTATGAAATTTACTTCAAGCCAAAAAGAGTTTATATGCATCCCATAAGGAAAATAAGAAATGATGAAATTGAAGTAAAAACATTATCACCATTACTTGTTAATAATCTTGGTGATTCAAACAAATTTTTATTGCCGGGCGAAGAAGGATTTCTTGAAGGTCTGCAATTTTCAGTTAGAGAATGCGCAAAGGAATTTTTGAATATCGATTATGATTTCCCATTTGAATTTATACCAGAAAAATGGGGAAGAGAAGTTGTTTATCATTATCAAAAGACACCTGCAGTAATAGGAACTTTCAGAATAAAGTCAATTCCTGAAATACTGCAGATGATATACGACGCTGGACTTGGCGTCCATCGTTCACAAGGTTTTGGATTATTGGAGGTGATAAAGCAATGAACGATAAACTTATTCTTTATCCATCTAATTGGCTTTATAATGCCGGAGTTGTAGGATTTATTTCAACAATTCCACCTGATAGTTTTACATTTACAAGTGGATTGATAGAAGTTAATAAGAGTGTTTTTAATGATTTAGATATCGAAAATAATTACTTTGATAAAAATAAGATTATCAATTTGAAAGGTAAAAATGAATATTATCCTAACTATATCGATACAAGAGGGAATCAAAAAACAGTCTTTATTAGTTTCATTAAGCGTTTTATAAATTTAGATCAAAGCGGAAGATGTAATACTTGTACCAATCCATATTACTTACCAGAAAGTTATATTGAGGAAATAAAAAATGAAAATGAGGCAGCTGAAAAATTTTTTGAAAAGATCAAGGATTTCAATATAGTCCATAATAGATTATTAGGACCATCTACCGGGGAATTTCCAAATGGATTCTGGAATATGAAACAAAGTCTAGAAATTTGTCATCTATGCAATTTCATTTTACTTCACCATCATCTTGCATTAACAAAGATGCCAGATTCCCAAATCTTTATTAATGCTCCATCATTCAAAGTAATGTATGAATTAAACAAGTTAGTAAGAGAAGTTTATGGAACAGACAATTATGAAGAATCGAAAAGTAAAAGAGAGATACTTGCAATGTCGATAATTGAGTATTCAAGAAAAATAGCAACTACACTTGGTTTATGGACTGGGATGAATATTGAAATTGTTACAAGAAGCAGCAAAGGAATTGATTTCTTTTCGTTGCCTTATGATGTAGTAAAAATTATTTCTGATAGAGAAGTTGCATCATTACTAACTGAATTAGGAGAATTCAAAATTCTTAATAATGTGCTTGATAGAAAATACGCATACCTTACAGAGATTGCATATTTACTCTTAAGAGAATCAACAAAGGATTATAATGAAAGAAATAATGATTTAATTAAAAGCATACTCTACAGATGGGATAACCAGAGAAACTTAGTAGAAACAGCTAATAAAATTTTAAAGCTGTATTCATTAATTGAAGAAAAAATTAAAAGGAGTTAATTATGGATACACAAACATTAGAACAAAAAATTCAAAACGGTGAAATTAATTACGAAGACTTTGAAAAAAGATTTAAAGAATTGAACAGTCAATTAAAAGAATTCCAGAATCAGCTTGAATATATTACTGAAATAAAAAAAGATGAAGCAAGATTTAGAGCACTTTTACAGAAAGTATCTGGTATGAATTCTTCTGAGCTAATGGAAAGTTTGAGGGGACTTGGATACAAATATAAAAGCGATTTAAAAGATGCGTTTAAGAATGTTGGTTATCGGCTGCTTGAACAAACTCGTGCCGGTAAGCGAGCAGATGTCTATTACGGCATTATGAGAATATTTGTTTCTTATAATCTGGAGTTTCCTAAAATACTATTAGAGGCATTCAAGCCATATTACTCAGATGAAATGTTCAAAGTTTTTATTTTTTCTTTCTTAAGTGGATTATTGAGTCAAGAACAATCAGAACAATAATTTTATAAAAGGAGGATTTACAATGTCTAATAATAACACAATTAAAAATATTACATTAACTGTAATCTTTGAGGGCTCTGCATTAAACCGAGATGAAAAAATTGGTGGTAATATTCTTTCAATAAAAAAGATGAATGTAAATGGAGAGCCAAGATCATTTATTAGTAAGCCTGCTATTAGACATTATTTGTTTGAATCTTTAAAAAAAGCATTTAATAATAATTGGGGAAATGCAATGGTAACTGGTCAGGGACAAGTTGTGCAATTTGATATTACTAAGGATGATATTCTATCAAGTGCAGAGTTAGATGCTTTTGGATATATGTACACGATAGGTGGTGAAAGTTCTATCACGCGAAAGTCGCCGGTTGGAATTACAAAAGCTGTTTCACTTTTTAATTATGAACAAGACATGGCATTTTATGCAAATCATGACCTTGTAGATAGAGCAAATAATTTAGGACTGAAATTAAAACCTAATCCATACAGTAAAGAGGAACATAAATCATTTTATAAAATTACTTTCACATTTGATTTAACTGTATTTGGAAAAGACAGTTGGATTGTTTCGAGTAAACCATATTTATCAGATGATAATAAAAAATTAACAATAGAAATCGATAAACCTAAAAAGGCAATTTTAAAGAATGTTAATAAAAAAGAAGATGAAGATGGTAATATATATTTTGAGGTTGATGGTGGGAAAATTGTAATTGAAGGCTATGAATTGATTGTAGACAAAAAATTAATGAAAGAAGAGAAAATAAGAAAAACTGATAATAAACAACTTGTGTGGGATGAAAAACTTATTGAAAAGGGTAAGAATTCTAAAGATGAAGAAGTGAGTGATTCAAAAAAAAGTAAAAAGGGAAGGTCCGATTTTAAAATAATAGATTACAAGCTAAATGTGGAAGATGATACATATACTTTTAGTGTTAGTAGAGAACCAGAATATGATGAAATAAATAAGACTCTTACATTAGAAAAAGGAGCTGTAAAAGTTATAGATATAATTGAAATTATAGATGATACTGCATATTTAAGTAATAATGGTAAAATTGAAATAATATGTGTTAATTCTAATACTTATAAGATAAATTATATACTGAATGATACAGTTAAAAAAGAAAGAATTAAAAATATTTTAGAAACTATAAAAGATGGTCTTCATGCTCAATCAAGTGGAGAGCCTAACACAATTATTCCTTTATTTATCATTGCAAGCGGAGTTAAAATTCCTTCCCCAATATTTCATCCTTATATTGATGTTAAGAAAGATAAGAATGAAGTAAAAGTAATTGGTATCAACGATTGCTTTGATAATTCATGGATTGATAGCAAAATCTTTATTAAAGATTGTGAGAGATTGAGAGTTAATGTTTCAAATGATAAGATAACACGAGATTGGAATGAATTCTTAAACGAAGTTGGTTTAGGAAATAACTAAGCGAGAAAAATGAAAATGAACATTCTTAGACTTAAAATTTATCAACCTCAGGCTCATTATAGAATCCCTTTTACTTATCTGAGAAGGCATACATATCCACTGCCACCATATTCAACTGTAATTGGATTCATTGTAAATGCACTGGGGATTTTTAACCAAGAAGATGATTTGTATAAAAATGGAATTAAAAAGTTGAAGATTTCAATAGCAGGAAGATTTGATAGCAAGACAACAGAATATATTTGGTTTCGAAACCTGGGGAAAGATAGTCATAAGTCCAGATTTGGTTATTTGGAAAACAGAGAATTAAATGGACATATCGAGCACATTGGAGGTCAATCACCTATGTCCATTGATGTTCTGAATGAAGTAAGACTTGTAATTTATCTTTATCATACTGATTTGAATTACTTGAATAAAATTAAAGAAGGAATTTCTAATCCAGTCAATCGGCTTGAAATTTTGCATCTCGGCAGAGCAGAGGACTGGATAGTATTTGAAGAGGAACCAAAATTATTGAGTATTGATAACTTCGAGTTTAATTGTAGTGATGCAGATTATAAGCATTTCTTCTGGATTCCTGAAAAAATATTTCAGTTCGATAATTATAAAATAGACTATCAACAATTTGATGGCTTACTTTATAATCTTACTACATTTTGTGAAATAGAAAATTATCAAGAAACATTTAATCGTCACGGTGTAAGAAAGTTTGAATATATGAGAACCAAGTTAAATGATGGGAAAATAAAAGGTGCAGAATTAATAATTGATAAAGAATTAAAACTTCCAATTTTTTTGGGGGACTTTAATGGAACAGGTCAAAATATGGGCTAAAAGCATAAAAAAAGATAATAGAGTAATTACATTGAGTGAACATACAAATAATGTTCTCAATGCATTTGATCAAATAAAAATTAGAGTTGAAAAACAATATCTCAGAGAGTATATCAAGCTTGCTATCCAGTTCCATGATTTAGGAAAAGTATTACCTTATTTTCAGATTGTTCAGCTGGGTAATAATTCATATAAGCCATTCGATGTAACTAACAATATTTATCACTCAATTTTTTCTGTGTTATGGATTAATCAAACAGAGTTAGAGAAAGAATTAAAATCAGTTCATACACAATATGATAAAGATTATTTGAATTTTCTAAATTCAGCTGTTGCCTATCATCACTGGAAAGAAAGCTTGGAAGATTTAATGAGATTTGGAGGAACAGCTTTTGAAAGATTTGGTGATAAATTTCTGAACAATGGATTATTAGAAGAATTAGAAAAAAATCTTCTAAATGAAATAAGATTGATAAATGGCTTTAATGAAAAATTAATTTCCTTTAACAAAAAAATGCTGAATGGATTATCGAATGGAATTTCATTCACTGAATATGTCATCCCACCATATCAACTTTATTGGCTGCCAAAACGAATTGAAACATCAGAAGAAAAATTGAAAGATTGGATTTTATTAAGTGGATTCATAATTCGCTGTGACCACTTTGCTTCTTTCTGTGAAGAAGATGAAGATAATTATCAAATTGAAATTAAAAATAAAAGCTATGATTTAATCAAAGAAAAAGTAGTAGAGAAAATTAATGAAAAACTAGAAGTTAAAATTTCGGAAAACAATATCTGGCAATTTAAAGAAGTTGAAAATCTAAAAGACAAAAATGTTATTCTAATTGCCCCTACAGGTTCTGGTAAAACAGAATTTTCATTTCTCTGGTCAAATGGAGAAAAATTTTTCTATACATTACCGCTTCGTTCTGCTGCTGAACAAATCTTTGAACGAGCAGCAAATATATTTGATAATGATAAAACTGGTTTACTTCATTCTGATGCAGATGTTTATTTTCTTGCAAAAAATAAAGAAGAAAATTCAATTAAACTTTATGATACTGCTCGCCAACTTTCTTATCCTGCTATTATTTCTACAGGCGACCAATTTTTCCCTTATGCACTTAGACCTCCTGGATACGAAAAAATATATGCAGTTTTTTCTTACTCGAAATTAGTTATTGATGAAGTTCAGGCATACGACCCACGAGCAGCTGCAATTGTAGTTAAATTTATTGAGGATGTTGTTAGAATGGGCGGTAAATTTCTTTTAATGACCGCTACTATGCCAGATTATATTAAAGAGGAGATTATCAATCGTTTGAAAAAACTTAATGTAAATGAAGTATTCATGAATCGCTATGAAGATGAAAAACAAAAGTATACAACACTAAAAAAACACAAAATAGAATTAAGAATAATCGAGAACAAAAAAGATTCTAACAATAAAACTGATTTTTCTTTTACTCCTGAGTTAATTGATGAAATACTTGAGAAGGGGGCTAATTCGAGAGTAATGGTTATCGTAAATACTGTAGAACAAGCTAAAAAAGTTTATAAAAAAATTACTCAAAAAAGAAAAAATAATGTTTGGCTGTTACATTCACAATTTACTAATGACGACAAAAAAAATATTTATAATGAAATAGAGAAACATTTTAAGAATCCTAAAGAAGAAAATGAAAGAGAAGGAAAAATTCTTGTTGCTACACAGGTAGTAGAAGCTTCACTCGATTTAGATGCTGATTATTTGTTTACCGAAATTGCTCCATTGGATTCACTCATTCAGAGAATGGGACGAATATTAAGAAGACAAAAACAAAATTATGAATATCAAGGTGAACCGAATGTTAAAGTTATTGTATTTACAGAAGGTTATGAATCTGGAAATGGAAAAGTTTATGAAAAAGAGTTAATAGAAAAAAGTTACATAATGATAAGATTTATTGATAAGTTTTGTCTGGAAATAGAAAAATCTGAATTGATTTCAGAAATTAATAAATATTATAGTAAAGGTGAGGTTATTGGAAATTCGCTTGAAGAATCAAAAAGCAAAAAGCAAAAAAAGAAAAAAACGAAACAAGAAGCTGAGATAAATTTATTTGATAACAGAATCGGTAGTTACCTAATATCTGAGTATCAAAAATTTATATTAGTTTCTAATTTGTATCGCTTACTTGAACCAGAGGGAAAGTATTTATCCGAATTTTATAAAACATTAGAGATTCTGGATGCTGGATATATGTCCGATAGAAAAGCAGAAGCACAAAAAATATTTAGAGAAATAATTTCAACTTCAGTTATCTGCAAAAAACAAAAAGATGAATTAAAAAAAGATCTTGATAATTTCTTGCAAAAATATAAAAAAGCTAATAGGCAATACACTAATTTTAAGAAAGAAATACTTTCTAAATATGTAATTAATATTTCTGGCTTTAGGAGTAAGATAATAAGTTATGATAATTCATTAGAATATTGGATAGATTATGAATGTGAATATGAGTCTAAGATCAAAGAGAAATTAAAAAGATGGTTAAATAACATTTATTTTACCGATATAGTATGTAATGAAAAAAATAATGAATCTCAAAAAATAGAAGCTGATTCAAATTCTACAATAATATGAAAATAACAGGTACGCATATATCATATTACTTTCACTGTTATAGACATCTTTGGTTATTTGCTCATTCAATAAATATGGAGCAAACAAGCGATACTGTAGCTCTTGGCAAATTTATTTCCGATTCAACTTATCAAAGAGAAAAACATGATTTGCATATTGTTAAAGACGATGATGAAATTGTTATTGATTTTTATGACCCAAAAAGAAAAGTTATTCATGAAGTAAAAAAATCTGATAAAATGGAAGAAACTCATATCTGGCAGGTCAAATTTTATATTTACGTGCTCAACAAAATTGGAATCGAAAATGTAACAGGTGAAATTGATTATCCAAAACTTAGACAGTTAATTAAAGTGGAATTTAATCAACAGGATAAAAGCAGAATTGAAGAAATTAAAAGTGATATCAAAAATTTAATTTCACAAAAGTCTCCGCCTCCTGTGATTAATAAACCATATTGTAAAAGTTGTTCTTATTATGATTTATGCTATAGTTAAATCAAATCTCTATTTCATCATTTCCAAACAAAATCAATACTGATCTAACATGAAAAAAAATTATTACATATTCTCAAGCGGAAAACTTATTCGAAAAGAAAACACTCTTTACTTTGAACCAGGAGAAAGCAAAGAACCAGAAGAAATAACTTCTGAAGATGAAATTGAAGTTGAGGACCAAACAATTAATGAAAAAGATTCTGACGATATTGAACCAAAACGATTGCCTCGTAAACCTATACCTGTTGAGGATATTGATTCAATTTATTGTTTCAGCGAATTAAGGTTTAATACAAGATTTTTAAATTTCATTGCACAAAAAGAAATCATACTTCATCTTTTCAATTATTATGGATATTACACTTCATCATTTTATCCTCGTGAACCATACATTTCTGGCAAATTATTAATTGAACAAGTTAAACATCATCTTGATGAAGAAAAGAGAATCAATCTGGCAAGAAGATTTGTTCATGGAGCTGCGGAAAATATTAAAAAGAACCTTCAATATTATAATAATAGAGACAAAGATTTAAGTTACTTTATTGGGAAGACAGAGGAATTAATTACTCAAATTCAGGAATGCGATGATGTTCAGGAATTGATGGGCGTAGAAGGGAATATAAGATCAAATTATTATACTGCATGGAACTTAATTATTAATAATGAAATAGATTTTGAAAAAAGAACAAAACATCCGCCGTCAAATCCAATTAATGCATTAATATCATTCGGGAATTCTTTAGTCTATACAACTGTATTAAGTGAAATTTACAAAACACAATTAAATCCGTTGATAAGTTTTTTGCATGAGCCGGGAGAAAGAAGATTTTCATTGTCGCTTGACATAGCAGAAATATTTAAGCCGCTTTTATCTGACAGAATAATTTTTAGTTTATTAAATAAAAATCAAATTCAGGAAAAACATTTCAGTAAAGAACTTAATAAATGTTATTTAACTGAAGAGGGAAGAAAAATTTATTTGAAAGAATATGATGAGAAATTAAAAACAACAATTAAGCATAGACAATTAAAAAAATCTGTAAGCTATCAGTATTTAATTCGATTAGAATGTTATAAAATTATAAAGCACTTGTTAGGTGAAAAAGAATACGAGCCGTTTAAGATATGGTGGTAAAAATGTGAACACATAAATAAAAATGATTTTACAAATCATGAATTTATTTCAGAAGAAGAAATTCATCAGAGGCAGGAATGTATGTAATAATAGTTTATGATGCTGCTCCCAAAAGAGGGGCAAAATTATTAAAATATCTTCGTCAACATTTAAACTGGGTTCAGAATTCAGTATTTGAAGGTGAATTAACAGAGAGTGAATTTGAAAAAATAAAACATGGAATAAAAGAAATAATAAATGAAAAACTTGACAGTATAATTTATTACACATTTGAGTCGCAGAATTATCAAGAAAGAGGGATAATAGGAGTAGAGAGGAATGAGATTGATTCATTTATATGAAAAGTCGTCGAAGTCCAAAGAAAATTACATTATTAGAGGTAGACGATGGGAGGATAAAAAAAATGTTGTAAAATGAGTTAAAATGGCGTAAATTCGGGCTGTGTTAATCGAACTATAGTAG
>JBBFLD010000002.1:0-173847 GCA_037481715.1 Melioribacteraceae bacterium | reverse complement strand
GAATTGAAACGAATGTAAATCATCGAGTATCATTGATATTAACGGGAGTGTTAATCGAACTATAGTAGAATTGAAACAAGGTACATAAATGCCTCCGATTCCACCAAGATATTGTGTTAATCGAACTATAGTAGAATTGAAACCAAGAAGAATCAAAATCTTGAACTGCAAAAGCAATTGTGTTAATCGAACTATAGTAGAATTGAAACAAGAATTACGAGAGTTTATGACCAGGTAGGCAGAACGTGTTAATCGAACTATAGTAGAATTGAAACTTTGCCACCGACAAAGACAAATATAGCTGCGGGTGAAGTGTTAATCGAACTATAGTAGAATTGAAACCGAATTAAACCATGAATAAAATCACCGAGCCAGCCCCGTGTTAATCGAACTATAGTAGAATTGAAACGAATGTAAATCATCGAGTATCATTGATATTAACGGGAGTGTTAATCGAACTATAGTAGAATTGAAACTTCTAATAGCAACTCACATAGCAATTTATTTTGTGGGGTGTTAATCGAACTATAGTAGAATTGAAACATTAATTGATGAAGAGAAAAACAGGATAAAGAAAAGTGTTAATCGAACTATAGTAGAATTGAAACTAGTTATACTCTCTAATTTTAAGTGATTCTCTGATGTGTTAATCGAACTATAGTAGAATTGAAACCACGAAGCAAGGAAGAAAGCAAAGGAATTATTAGAAGGTGTTAATCGAACTATAGTAGAATTGAAACTCGGTATCAATATTAAATAGCCTGTTAGACATCGTATAAGTGTTAATCGAACTATAGTAGAATTGAAACAGTTTAATTCCCTTAGGAACATTATCAACGCAGCAAGTGTTAATCGAACTATAGTAGAATTGAAACTTTGCATTAACATTTGATGTATCAGTTGAAGGTATAAGTGTTAATCGAACTATAGTAGAATTGAAACTCCTTTATATAAATTTTTAATCGAACCTGATGGAATTGGTGTTAATCGAACTATAGTAGAATTGAAACAAAGCATAATGTATGCCGTATTAGAATTAAATAATGAGTGTTAATCGAACTATAGTAGAATTGAAACTTAGTTCGAGGTATAACAGAAATAAAACATAAATAGTGTTAATCGAACTATAGTAGAATTGAAACGAATAACGTTGTATATATAAACAACAAGAAATTTAAGGTGTTAATCGAACTATAGTAGAATTGAAACTTCATTGGGATTATTAAGTTACCTGTTTTATCATAGGTGTTAATCGAACTATAGTAGAATTGAAACATATTAACTCCTGTGAAGTATCTTACTGATGATAGAGTGTTAATCGAACTATAGTAGAATTGAAACGCAGTGCGGGGATTATTACGGTAAGCACTGCAAGTGTGTTAATCGAACTATAGTAGAATTGAAACATATTAACTCCTGTGAAGTATCTTACTGATGATAGAGTGTTAATCGAACTATAGTAGAATTGAAACGCAGTGCGGGGATTATTACGGTAAGCACTGCAAGTGTGTTAATCGAACTATAGTAGAATTGAAACATTCTACAATAGTTCGATTAAAGAGCAAGGTTTTAGCGTGTTAATCGAACTATAGTAGAATTGAAACATTCGATAGCAACTTCAACTGCTATAGAGTTTACTCCGGTGTTAATCGAACTATAGTAGAATTGAAACTTTTGCTCAACCATACACTTATCATAATCAAAACTCGTGTTAATCGAACTATAGTAGAATTGAAACGAATTAAAAATTAAAATCAAATCAACAAAAAAATTAGTGTTAATCGAACTATAGTAGAATTGAAACACTGATTCTGAAACCATTAATAAATTAACAGAAGAAGTGTTAATCGAACTATAGTAGAATTGAAACTCATCATAATCATGAAGGCAAATAGTTCCGTCAAGCGTGTTAATCGAACTATAGTAGAATTGAAACGGAGTTGGTTTAGGAACTATTAAGACATCATTTACTGTGTTAATCGAACTATAGTAGAATTGAAACTTTCTAATCCTCTAAGATTATTGGCGCATTTATTGTAGTGTTAATCGAACTATAGTAGAATTGAAACGGTTTTAATATCTTGTTTAAGATATGCCCCTGCACATGTGTTAATCGAACTATAGTAGAATTGAAACCACTTAAAGAAGCATTAGACGAAAACGGAAATATCGTGTTAATCGAACTATAGTAGAATTGAAACTGCGAAGATTTTAGGTGTAGCGGATATGATATACCAAGTGTTAATCGAACTATAGTAGAATTGAAACAGTAAAAATTCTTTTATATTCCCTTGCTTAACAACCGTGTTAATCGAACTATAGTAGAATTGAAACACAAATATTGGATTATTAAGTGGCAGCAATGCAATGAGTGTTAATCGAACTATAGTAGAATTGAAACTTTGTTTTAATAATTACTTCTTTCTGTTGCTCACGGTGTTAATCGAACTATAGTAGAATTGAAACTTGTTCACTTCATCAGTCTTTCTATATCTTCTACAGTGTTAATCGAACTATAGTAGAATTGAAACCAACATTAATATAATCCTGCCAAGATTTTAACAATAGTGTTAATCGAACTATAGTAGAATTGAAACTCAATTACATTATCTACAAATTCATACACCCCGTTTGTGTTAATCGAACTATAGTAGAATTGAAACACGGACTATAACCGTTGGTGATAGAATATTAATACCAGGTGTTAATCGAACTATAGTAGAATTGAAACACTAAAATTAAAAATTACGAAATGCAATTAAAACAAGTGTTAATCGAACTATAGTAGAATTGAAACGCTAATTGGTTTACTTCTTCTTTCGACTCTCGCATCGGTGTTAATCGAACTATAGTAGAATTGAAACACATTTATTCCGCCGGCATGGACATCAAGGCACTTCGTGTTAATCGAACTATAGTAGAATTGAAACGAATTTGAAACGGTTGATAATTGGCTTGTTAATTTAGTGTTAATCGAACTATAGTAGAATTGAAACGATGGTTAATTCGCAAAAAGCGGGGCATGTTCTTAGGTGTTAATCGAACTATAGTAGAATTGAAACATATCATAATAGGAGGTCCCATCAACTCTGTGCTTAGTGTTAATCGAACTATAGTAGAATTGAAACTATTTATACAAAAATATTGATGTACGATTCATTAGTGTGTTAATCGAACTATAGTAGAATTGAAACCGATTATCGATTTCGTTGATTATATAAAGCGAAGAACGTGTTAATCGAACTATAGTAGAATTGAAACTTAGCAGAACAATTTCACTATCCCAGATGGTTTATTGTGTTAATCGAACTATAGTAGAATTGAAACAACTAACAGTCCACAATCTATTAACTGCAGGCATAGTGTTAATCGAACTATAGTAGAATTGAAACGAGAATTCTTTAAGACATAAATATCTATGCCGTGCGAGTGTTAATCGAACTATAGTAGAATTGAAACTGAGGTTACTAATAACATTGATAAATTGAAAAAGTTTGGTGTTAATCGAACTATAGTAGAATTGAAACTACCTCAAAGGAGGTATGGAAGAAGTAAGTATAGAGTGTTAATCGAACTATA
Organism: Melioribacteraceae bacterium; assembly: GCA_037481715.1. Classification (GTDB taxonomy): domain Bacteria; phylum Bacteroidota; class Ignavibacteria; order Ignavibacteriales; family Melioribacteraceae; genus Rosettibacter. The sequence continues at coordinate 170,268 of JBBFLD010000002.1, read as the reverse complement.
GTAGAATTGAAACACTACGACGAAGATTTTGAATACGGTACTAACTTTGGTGTTAATCGAACTATAGTAGAATTGAAACGTATTAATGTCTAATGGTATTTTTGCATTTTCAATAGTGTTAATCGAACTATAGTAGAATTGAAACTATTTATATAAATTTGATAATTCAGCAGCATTTGTGTGTTAATCGAACTATAGTAGAATTGAAACATAACATTAACAAATCGTCTAAATAAATCTCTAATAGTGTTAATCGAACTATAGTAGAATTGAAACAATTAAAGGCGAGATAATAGCAATAGGCAATATGCCGTGTTAATCGAACTATAGTAGAATTGTCCCGCAAAGCGGGATTTTCGTTCGTTCGCCTTTTGGCGAACTCACTTCAAAAAATATCTGACGAACTTAAGAATGTAAATTTGTCGTGTAAAAATCAGTGTTAATCGAACTATATTAGAATTGTCCCGCAAAGCGGGATTTCGTTCGTTCGCCTTTGGCGAACTCACTTCAAAAAATATCTGACGAACTTAAGAGTGTAAATTTGTCGAGTAAAATGTGTGTTAATCGAACTATAGTAGAATTGAAACGAATGATTTATATTTTTATATAAATGAAGCCGTTGAGTGTTAATCGAACTATAGTAGAATTGAAACAATTTTGAATTTATCCCAATAGTTGTATTATTATAGTGTTAATCGAACTATAGTAGAATTGAAACCTAAAGAATTCGCCGATGCAAGCGTAGCCCTGCAGTGTTAATCGAACTATAGTAGAATTGAAACTTATATTTCTCATTCATTTCCCTAATAGAAGCGGCGTGTTAATCGAACTATAGTAGAATTGAAACAGTTTCATTGCTTTGGCGACTGTGAAGGCTTTTGTGGTGTTAATCGAACTATAGTAGAATTGTCCCGCAAAGCGGGATTTTCGTTCGTTCGCCTTTTGGCGAACTCAGTTCAAAAATATGTCTAATAATCCTATCTATGGATAGTAAATACACTCAGTCAATAGTAAAATTAGCCTAACTACAGTAGAATTGTTTTGCAAAAGCAGGATTTCAATCATTTCTAAAATTTCTTCGACGAATTTGTCTTTATCAAGTAAATCCGTTCCATTATAAGCAGGATTTAATCGAATTAGAATTTAGAAATTTTGATTTCATTTAAGTCCTCTGAAGATTCTTTATTATGAAACATAAAGTACACAAAAGAAAATAAAAGTAGATTTTATAATAACTGATATAGATTAAGAGGTAGAAATTAAATGAAATAACAAGAGAATTGTTGAATGGAGAAAAATTAGATACTAATAAATTACTTTTTTCTTCGCCAGCCAAGTCCAAGCAAAATTCTTGATAATTTTAGACTGATAATTATACAAGCAATTATAATCAAATAAGAAATCATTTCAGATGATGCTATTCAATTAAAATTAATTATTCAAAATAAATGTATCGTGAAAAATTATCTGTTAATAATTTAAAAAGAACCACATAAAAGTTTCAAAATATTGTGAATAGAAAAGTAAATGACTTAATACACATTAAAAAATCAATTTGCAGAAAATGGAAAATATAAAAGAAATATGCAGAGCTTTAAGATATCGTTTAATGTTATATAAACAGTATGTTAATTGAAATATTAAAAAAATTTGTATCTATGTTTCCATGTTTTTTTTACATGTTTAAGTACAGCTTGCAATATAGTAGTTTAGAATCTACAGGTGAACACGATTGTCGAATCGTGTAACAAAATTTAAAATCACGATTCAGTGAATAATGTTGCAAATTTTGCTCGATTCTTAGAATCGACTTACAAGAATATTTATTAAACTTATTTGCATAGTAATGCTGGTTATTTCTGAAGATAGAAATTTTTATAAAAATCCTTCAAACTCCTTCTTGATATTTCATATCAACTATTACTTTTTCAAATATTTTTAGATACTCAAGAAAAATATTACTTAAAAAATATTATGTTTGTAATTACTGAATAATAGTTGAATACAACCATGCAGAATAATTTAAAACCTCAACCGACTTTTCTTTACCGTTGGACAATCTTACTTTTTATTAGTCTTGCCATGTTTGGCAATTATTATATTTATGACAGCATAAGTCCTCTTGCTGACTTACTTGTTAAACAATTGAAATTTACTGATGCAGATATTGGATTGCTTCAGGGTATTTATAGTTTTCCAAATATCATTATGGTTTTAATTGGCGGAATTATTATTGATAAAATTGGTACAAGAACCTCTGTATTAATTTTTACATGCTTAATAATGATTGGTTCGATAATTACAGCATTGACAGGCAACTTAATTGTAATGGCTTCTGGAAGATTAATTTTTGGCTTGGGTGCAGAATCAATGATTGTTGCAATTACTACAATTATTGCAAGATGGTTCAAAGGGAAAGAATTATCATTTGCATTTGGATTAAACTTAACAGTTGCACGACTCGGTTCATTCTTAGCTCTTAATTCTCCAACATGGGGAAAAAGTTTATATAATTACTGGCAGTCACCATTATTAATTACTGTAGGGGCTGGTGTTTTTGCAGTTGTAACAATTATCATTTATTATTTTCTTGATGTTTTAGGTACAAAAAAATTTACATTACCTGAAGAAGGTTCGCAAGACAAAGTTATTCTCAAAGAAGTTTTTAATTTCCCAAAATCTTTCTGGTATATCACAGCATTGTGTGTTACTTTTTATTCTGCAATGTTTCCATTTCAAACTTTTGCCATAAAATTCTTTCAAGATGCACATAATACATCAAGAGAAGTTGGAGGAAATCTTTCAAGCATGTTAACATTAGCTGCCATGTTATTTACTCCGCTATTTGGATTACTTGCTGATAAAATTGGCAAGCGGTCATTATTGATGATGTTTGGTTCTTTGTTGATTATTCCTGTATATCTTATGATGGCATATAAAATTGGAAAGCCTGAGATAATGTCTGAGAGTGATTTCATAAATATAAATTTAGATTTCTTTGATATACATGCTTCTATTCCAATTTATTTATTAATACCAATGGCAATTATGGGGATAGCATTTTCATTGGTTCCAGCTGTAATGTGGCCCTCAGTTGCTTTAATTGTAGATAATTCCAAACTTGGAACTGCATATGGATTAATGACAATGATTCAAAATATTGGATTATTTTCTTTTAACATAATTATCGGTTTTGCAAATGATATATCGCACGCAAGTGCACAAAATCCATCAGGTTATAATTTAGGAATGTGGATTTTTTCTTCACTGGGTTTCTTTGGACTTGTTTTTGCTTATCTTCTCAGAAAAAGTGAAAGAAGTCTAAATGGTCATGGTCTTGAAAATCGTTCAAACTAATTTCAATTCTTTAATTCTTTTTTTGTAAATTGTAAATAGAAAAAAATCTGGGAACAATGCAAAAACTACTGTTCAGTTCAATATTCTTTATTTTCTTTTCAATTAATTTATTCAGCCAGACATTTGGTTTTGGATGTCTCGGCTTAAGTGGATTTTATGCTGGCATAACACAACAGCAATATGAATCAATAGGAATAAAAGAATATCTTTTCCCAGAAACTATAAATAATCCAAATCTTAATACTGAATTTGATTTTAAGCAGGCTACTGGATATCGCTTTGGTGCAAACATTTTTAGAGCTCGTTTTGCAAAAGCATTTATTACTGCAAAAGGTTATTATCAATTTCTTAAAGAATCTCATACAAGACAAATCAGCAGTGATATTAACAATGAGAAAAAAAATAAATATGAACTCTCAATGAATCATTGGGGTGTAGGTTTGGATTTTGGTTTCCCAATTTTTTCTATTCTTGATATAAAACTTCTTGAAGGACATGTTACTTTTATGAATCCTGAATTTAATACTGAAGTATTAGACATGAATAATAATATTCTTGAAGAAGACAAAATTGCAGCTGACAAAGTTAAAATTGGTTACTTTGTAGGTTCTGGTTTAATTTTGCATCTTATTCCAGATTATGTGAGTATTGAAGCAACAGCAGGTTATTCATTTTTTGTGATTGATAAATTTTATGATGATAGTAATAATTTGATAATTCCAGTTTCTTCTTCAAAGAACAATGCAGTAAATAAAAGTAAATTTTCTGCAACTGTTCAATTAAATGTTGGTTTCCCGCTTTGAATCTTTCAATAATTACTTTTTAATTTATTAAAACAATCTTAAAAACTTTTTTATTATGATTAATTTTCTACTTTATAAATAGAATCAAGCACGGTTCCATCTACCCATTTTACTATTGCAACCACATGAGATTTATCAAGTTTAGGTTTATCAGGTTTTCCTCCGCAAATCTCATAAACTTCTTTTTGCAATTCTTTAATTGAACGAATGGGCAATGAAGATTTTTTTACTGCATTAATTAAATCTTTTCTTTTAGGATTAATTGCAATTCCTCTTTCAGTTATTATAACATCAATTAATTCACCAGGTCCGCATAATGTTGTAACTTCATCAACAATTACAGGGATTCTGTCTCTAAAAGAGGGAACAGCAAGAATTGTACATTTTGAGAATAAGCAATTCTGCCAGCCTCCAATGCCATGAAGCAAATAGCCATCCGAATGAGTTACAACATTTGCATTGAAGTTAATATCAACTTCGGTGGCTCCAAGAACAGCAACATCAACCATCGATGCAAAATTTCCTTTGCCGTGATAATTATAACTTGTAAATGGTGAAGTCATAACATGATTTGGATTTTCTCTCATTGAACGAACACCTTCAAGGTCAAATGTTTGGCCATCCAAGATGTAATCAGTTAGTCCTTCTTCGAGCAATTCAACAAGATATTTTGTAGAACCGCCGCGGACAAATCTTGCTTTAACATTTTTTGCTTTCATTTTTTCTTTAAGGAATGGAATGAATGCAAGACTTGTTCCTCCGGCTCCAGCTTGAAAAGAAAATCCATTTTTAATTATTCCTGCAGCGTCTAAAAATTCTGCAACATATTCTGCAATTAAAAGTCTATCAGGGCTTTTTGTAATTTCAGTTGTACCGCTAATAATTTTTGAAGGGTCGCCAAGTGATTCAACTTCAACAACATAATCAACATAATTTCCTTGAATTTGCCATGGAACGCATGGGAAAGGAACAAGATTGTCTGTAACAATAATTACATTGTCTGCATATTGAGCATCAGCCAAAGCAAAGCCCAATCCTCCAAAAGCAGATTTGCCATAAAGTCCATTAGCATTTCCAAATTCATCTGATGCAGGGGCGGCAATAACTGCAATATCGATATGAACTTCGCCATCTTGAATTGCTTGATATCTGCCTCCATGTGAACGTAATACACCAATGCCTTTCATTTTTCCTTCGCTTACATATCTGCCTAATGGTCCATTCATGCTTCCTTCGATATGATGAATTGTTCCATCTTCAAGATATTTAATTAAATGTTCATGAACAGGAAAAGAAGCACTGGGGAACCATCGAATGTTTTTTATTCCCATTGAATGAATTACATCGAAAAGATAATTTGTTAGTAAATCACCATCTCTTAAATGATGATGAGTTGAAATTGTCATTCCATCTTTAATACCGCATTTTTTCAATGCTTCCTTCAAATTTTTTACTACTTTATTGCCATTGGAAGGATAATCAATACAGCTGCGAATTAATGGAGCAGCTTTTCTACCGTATGGTTTATATTTGCCTACTCCTTTGAATGGAATTTGTATCTGACCATTAACTTCGTCAGGCACTAATCGGTTAGCTTCATTTTTTATTAGTTTCATAGTTGCTGTGAATTTTTTATTGTTAAAAAATTCTTTGAAAGTTTATCGTGTTCTTAAAAATTATTTCATAAAAATTTTATATGAGCAATTGATAAAATCTGAAATAAGAATGTTTTTCACTTATTGTTAATTTCTTTTTTCCAATCATTATTTAATACACCATATTGAATTGCAAGGTTGATTATTCTTTGAGCTCGTTTTATAACTGGTGTATCTATCATTTTGCTTCCTAAAGTTGTAACAGCTAATCCTTTGGATTTTGCTTCTTCAAAAGCAAGTACAATTTTTTTAGCTTTTTCTATTTCATTTTGTGTTGGGGTGAATGCTTCATGAATAATTCTAATTTGACGGGGATGAATGCAGCCTTTTCCTTCAAATCCAAGAGATTTAGCTTCAAGGACACTATTTCTTAAACCTTCCATATCATTTACATCTGAGAAAACAGAATCGATAGCTTGAACGCCAGATGCTTTTGCAGCATTAATAATTGCGCAACGTGCATAAAAACTTTCTTTCCCTTCAAGTGTGCGTTCAACACCTAAATCAGCAGTATAATCTTCAAGTCCAATTGTTAAGGCACAAACTAAATCAGATGAAGAAGCAATTTCGTAGGCTCTTTCAACTCCAAGTGCTGTTTCAATAACAGGCATTAGATAAATAATATCGTTTATATTTTGTTGTGCTTTAATGATATTAATTTCTTCCTCAACATCTTTAACTGTCATTGCTGATTCACATTTTGGAATTAGTATTACATGAACATTATGAGGAATAACAAAATACAAATCATCCAAACCCATGGGTAATTGATTTATTCGAACCATTCTTTCAGCTTCATAAAAATAAACTGAACGAAGTGCATTTCTAACCAAAAATCTTGCAGAAGTTTTTTCTTCTGGAGAAACGCTGTCTTCCAAATCGAGAATTATTGCATCAGGTTTGTGAAGTCCTGCATTTGGGAAATATTTAGGTTCATTTCCTGGCAGATACAATCTGCTTCTTCTTATTCTATTTTTTTCAGTTTTGTAATTATTCTTTTTATTGAAAGGAAGAAGAAATTCTCGAGTATCATCAGGGAAAAGATTTTTATAAGCGGCTTCAAATCTTGCTGCAATTGTAAAAGGGAGAGCCCCAAAATCTTCAACAGTAATAATAGCATTTTTTAATTCAAAAAAATTGCTCATTTCGTTGATCAAATTTCTTATACTGCTGCCATAAAGCGAATCAACTTTGCTTTTTAATGAAATTTTTAATCCAGTTCGTTGAGTTAATTCAATTTGTATAAAACAATCGGCACGGATTGATTCTCCGCGTTTACCTGCTGATCCGATTTTTTCTTTTTTCAGTTTCATAATAATTAATGAAATTTATTTGAAAATAAATTGTGAATTAATTAATTCAAAACCAACTCTTTCATAAAATCTTTTGCACTAAGTTCTTCGCAATTAAAAATCACTTCTTTAATTCTTTTCTGTTTGGATGAATTTAATAATCCTTCTGTTAATGAATTGAATTTAGTTTCTAATTCATCGATAGACATTGGCTGCTGAGGATTACCCTTAGGATATTCGAGATATTCATTATATGTTTTACCATTGTTTGTTTTGATTAATACTTCACATGGCTGTTTTTCAGGAAACATTTGTTCGAATTCTTTTGATGGAATGCCATTAATTTTATCAATAATCTTCCAAATTCTTTCATCTTTTAATTTTTCATCAGAAAAGGATTGTGTAGTAATTTTTCTATCAACTATTGCAGCTGCAATGCAATAGGGAAGTGAATGGTCTGCAGTTTCTCTTGAGGTTGGACGATATTTATCTTTGTCAAAAAGAATATCGCAAACTCTTGAGATTGTTTTAATTGTTACGGATTCAATTTCATTATAATGAATATCATTTTTTGAAATAACATTTAACACTGCTGAAATTGGAGTGTGAGTTAAAGCTTCAGTTGGAAATGCTTTCATGCTGCATTCGAGAATTTTAAAATTACTTCCAAGATTGCCAGTTAATTTTTCGATATCCCATTTCCATTCTCCATACTCATCTCTTCCCGAAATTTTTAGTGGAGAAACTTTTTGATTTTTATAATCCCAGCCGAATAAGCAATCCATCAAACCTTCTTTACCTTCGAATATTAGTTCTGGTCCTGTAAAACCTTTTTGAGCAAGTAAAGCAGCAAAAACACCGCTTTGAACTGAAAGAGGGTCAACAAAATTTTTCATCATTGATAATCTGCCTGAAGCTGGTGCGCCAATTGTAAAATTATGGCAGGCACTAATTCCTATTGCATTAATTAATTGCTCAGTGTTTAATCCAAGAATTTTTCCTGCTAAAATTGGAGAAACAAATTGAGTTAAAGTTGCATGATGCCATTTACGCTCTCTAATTCCAGGCACAGCAAATTCACATAAACGCTGTTCGAATTCATATCCAATCACAATGGCTGTTAGAACATCTTTCATTGATGCATTAACTAATTCGCCGGAGGATAAAGCAGCAGGAATTAAATCTGATGGATGCGAAGGGTCTTCTTTCCAGTAAATATCATTGAAATCTAATGAGCGAATCATTAGTGAATTAATTAATGCTGCATTTACAGCAGGAATTTTTTCACCAAAAGCAAAAATTGTTGATTCTTGATTTCCCCCCATCTCAATTAACAATTGATGGAGTATATTCACATCTTTAGTGTAATAAGAACCAAATGCACAACCTATTGAGTCATACAAAAATCTTTTTGCTGTTTCAATTACAGTTTCAGGCAAATCATCAAATTTGAGACTAATAGCAAACTCAGACATAACACGAGAAATAGATTTCTTCATAGTGTTAATCCTTAATTGTTAAAAAATTATGAAAGAGATTTACTTGTTTTGCCAGTTGGTTTCGTAAATTTTAGGAAAGTTGAGGAAAGGGAAGAAGTGTTTTGAAATTATATTTTTTCTAATCATAAAAGATTTTTTATATCATCGTAAATTAAATTATCAATTTTGATAATGAAAGCAAAGGATTTTATTCATCTTTTTTATAGACATAAAAAAATTATAAAGAATCAGAGCATGGACTTAATCCAGTTTTCTAATCCACCTGCTACAATTAACTTTTGTGCAGTTATACCAATAGGATTTATTGAATAAATTTTATCTCTGACTTTAATTATAGATTTTTCAAAATCAATATTTGCGACCATTCCTGTTTTAATGGTTAAGCTTTCTGAACCAAATTGAGTTTTCAAATCATTAACAAGTTGAGGACATTCGATAGTTAAAAATCCGTTGTTAATTGCATTTCGTTTATATGTTTCATTGAATGAACCTGCTATAACAAGTTGAATGCCTTTGTATTTTAGGGCAGTTGCAGCTTGTTCACGAGAGCTGCCTGTTCCAAAATTAAATCCACTAACAAGAATATCTCCTTCTTTTGCAATTAATTTGAAATTGGGATCGTAATTTTCCATGACAACACTTGCTTGGTCTTGAGGAGTCATTGAATCGTTGTAAGTGTATTTACCTGGATAAATTCCATCAGTGTTAAGATTGTCTTGAGGACAAAAAATAATTTCTCCATTAATTGAGGCAGGGAATCCATCAATAATTTGAACAGGTTCGGGTGCTATTTCTTTTTGATTAACTTTTATTTCACCGATAATATTTTTTTGTGGTTCATTCCATTCATAATCTATATAACCAGACAGAGCAGAATAAGCAACTACTGCAGGCGAAGCGAGATAAGCAGTTGCATTAGGCGAACCCATTCTGCCTTTGAAGTTTCTGTTTGTAGCTGAAATTCCAACTTCTCCATCTTCAAGCAAGCCTTCGCCCAGGCCTATACAAGGACCGCAGCCAGGGGGCAATGGTATTGCTCCAGCTTCAATTAATGCCTGCCAATCACCTCTTTTTTCACTTTCTTTTTGAATTTCACTCGAAGCTGGACTTATATAAAATTTTACATGGCTTGCAATTTTTTTACCTCTTAAGATTCTTGCAGCTTCTGCTATATCTTCCAATCTTGAATTAACACATGAAACCAGATAGGCTTTATCAATTTTTATTTTTTTCTTTTTAATTTCAGAAATTGGGAGCATCTTCTTAACTGTATTGGGTCCTGATACATAGGGTTCTATTGTTGATAAATCAATGGTTAATTCTTTAGCATAAAAAGCATCTTCATCTGCTCTTAAATATTCGATTTCTTTTTCTAATTTTTTAATTCTATCGAGGTTTAATCTTGGGTGTAAACCATTTCCATCAATATCAGAAGCTACACCTTCTAACCCTCTTTGTTTAATAAAGTTAGCTCTTTTATTTAACCAATCAATTAATATATTATCAATGGGGAATATACCTGCTAAAGCACCCCATTCTGTTGTCATGTTGGCAATTGTTAATCTTTCGTCAATGGTTAAAAATTCAATTCCTCTGCCAGTAAATTCAATGGCATGGTTAAGGACTTCGTCGTTATTGAAAAAGCCGCAAAGAGCAATTATAACATCTTTTCCAGAAACACCTGGATTTAATTTCTCTTTTAGTTCAACTTTTGCAATTGGAGGGACTTGCCACCATGTTTTACCTGTTGCCCAGATAGCAGCTGCATCAGTTCTAACAATTGGAGTTCCAAGGCATCCTATGCCACCATACATATTAGAATGACTGTCAGAAGCAACAACTAAAGTTCCTGGGAATGCATATCCTTCTTCAACCATAATTTGATGCCCTATACCCCTGCCTGCGGGATAAAAATCTGCTCCCATTGATTTAGCAAATTCTTCTATCTTTTTATATTTCTGCAGATTTTTTTCATCTTTGTTTTGAATATCGTGGTCGAGGGTTATTACAACTTGGCGAGGATTTGCTAATTTCTTTGCACCAATACTTTGAAATTTTGGAATTACAGCTCCAGTATTATCATGTGTCATTACATAAGCTGGACGAATTGTAACATAATCTCCAGATTTCACAATATGATTTGGCATTAAGTCAACAGCAAATTTTTGTACAATTTTTTCAATTAATGTTTGCGGCATTGATATAGCCTCATTAAAAAATTTTTACTGAAAAGGTTCGAACGAAACAAAATCTGCATGATGAACAATGATTGATTCAATTGTTCTTTTTTCTAAATCACCTTCTTTTGAATGTGTTGCAATTATATGTTGAACTTCATAAGGTAAATTAAATCTTGCTGCAATAGCTAATCCACTAAATGGATGACGAACGAGAGTGCCAGCTTTGCTTGTTATAATTTTGCCTTCAACTTTTTCATATTCTAACAATTTACCAACATCAATTAGAATTGCACCTGCAATCAAATAATCCATATTTATGTTAATAGAATCACCAAAATTCTTTTTCATAATTTTAGCAATTTCAACAGCTAACTGAACACATGTTCTTTTATGATTGATGAAAGAAATTTTACAATCTTTGATAAGCAGAGTAAACGGAATTTCTTCTAAATCTTCTACTGTTAGAGAAGAATTTTCAATTGCAAAAGTCCAGCAGTCAATAACTTTTTCTTTCAAAGATTCATCTTGAATCCAATCAATTTCGGGCCAAAGTTTTTTAATTTTTTCTTTTATCATAAAATTATTTTACTGCTACTGGTATTTTTTGATTTTTTCTTAATACTTGATAAGCTTGAAGAGCTAAAATTACTGCAAGAACAAACAGCAATAATGAAATAAATGAAAGAGCAAAGTTACCTGAGATTAAATTATTATAAAACAACATTAATAGAGATGTTAGTGTAACAGCAAACATGAATAACATTGGTATCAATGTAAATTTCATATCAATGTTAAGATGAGCAACCCAGACAGTGAGAGCAAGCAGAGCAATTGCAGCTAATAATTGATTTGCGCTTCCAAATACTGGCCAGATTGACATTGATTGTCCACTTAAAGTTAATGCAGCACCAAATAAAACTGTAATTGCAGTTGCAATATATCTGTTTTTTACTAAAATACTTTGTTCTTTCTTTTCTTTAATTTCAAAAAATTCTTGAAATGAATAACGGGCTAATCGAGTTGCGGTATCGAGCGATGTTAGTGCAAAAGCTGACACGGCAAGAGCTGCAAAGCTTGTAGCTGCATCAACAGAGATATTCAAGAAAGGAATATTATGCATAAAATTTGCAATACCTGTTGAAAAAGCTGCAACAGCTCCTTTTGTATTTAATAATTCAAGAAAATGTTGTTGGTCTAACGAAGCAACGGAAAGAAGTGAAAGTACTGCAAGCAAACCTTCTATCAGCATTCCTCCATAGCCAATAATTTTAGCATCTGTTTCTTTGTCGAGTTGTTTAGCAGTTGTGCCGCTTCCTACAATAGAGTGGAATCCACTAATTGCACCGCATGCAACTGTAACAAATAGAGCAGGGAATAGATATCCAACTTTATCTACTGTAAAATTTGTAACAGGTGATAAATGAACTTCAGGAAGTGTAAAAAATAATCCAACAATTCCAGATATCATTAATCCATATAAGAAAAATGAATTGAGATAATCCCTTGGTTGAAGCAAAATCCAAACAGGTGTTACTGAAGCAAGAAAAATGTAAATAAGCAGAATAATAATCCATGTATTTTTATCTAATTGTAAAGGGAATATATAACCAAGATAAATGCAAATTGATAGAAAGATGATTCCAATAATTGAAGAAATCCATAATGGCACTTTGAATCTATAAACACTCAATCCAAAAATTATTGCTAAAAGAATAAATAGTATAGAGGATGTTCCTGAACTGGGAATGTGAGTGAAAGTATCTGCAACAATTAATGTGAATACAGCAATAACAAGAATTAATGTTGCCCAAGTGAAAATTAAGAAAAGTTTTTTGCCGCTTATGCCGATATAATTTTCTATTATCTGACCAATTGATTTTCCTTTATGTCGAACAGAAGCAATGATTGTTGTATAATCATGAACACCGCCAATAAAAACAGAACCCATTAATATCCAGATGTAAACAGGAATCCATCCAAAACTTGCAGCAATGATAGGACCAACAATCGGTCCAGCTCCGGCGATTGAAGCGAAATGATGTCCAAGCAAAACAGGAGATTTAGCAGGGCAATAATCTACTCCATCATATAATGAATGTGATGGGGTTGCATTTGAGTTTGATACACTCAATTTTTTTGCAATATATCCGCCATAAATTTTGTATGCACCAATGAACATTAGAATAGCAAATAATATTAAAAGTATGCCACTCATTTTTTTGCCTTTGTTTGATTACAAAATTACAAAATTCATTTCTTTCATTGTTCACTATTATTTCTCTTTGATTCTCTGTGTGACTTTATTTTTTACATGGAGAAACTCAGAGATTATCACAGAGAACAGCGGAGTATATTAAGTTCATTGAGATGTCATCAAAATAAATAAAATAATTTTCTCAATAACTTAATTTTATGTTGTAACAATTTAGCAAATTTCTTGCTTCTTAATTACAACTTAGAAATAACAGCATCTGTCATTTGTTGAGTTGATGAAGCGCCTTTTTCAAATACATCTGGACCGCCTTTCAATTTTAGCATGTCATAAGTTCTTACCTTTCCTTCTTCAATTACTTTTGCAATAGCATTTCGAATTCTATTTGCAATTTCATTTTCACCGATATGTTCAAGCATCATTACTGCACTCATAAACATTGCAATTGGATTAACAATTGATGGATTTAGTTTTTCATACTTGGGTGCGGAACCATGAGTTGGTTCAAAAATTGCAATTTCATCTCCAATGTTTGCGCTGCAAGCAAAACCAAGTCCTCCAACTAAACCAGCAAAGCCGTCACTAATTATGTCGCCAAACATATTTTCTGCAACTATAATTCCATAATCTTCGGGATTTTTTGTAAGCCACATCATTTGTGCATCAATGTTTGTATCCCAGAGCTCAATTTCAGGATAATCTTTTGAAATTTCTTTTGCAACTCGAAGCATCATGCCAGAAGTTTCTCTAAGAACATTAGGTTTTTCACAAAGAGTTACGCTTTTATATCCATATTTTCTTGCATATTCAAAAGCAGCGCGTATAATTCTTTCACTTGCTTTTTTTGTAACAATTCTTGTTGAGATTGCCATTTCTTCACTTGGTACATCAGCAAATGCTTTCATCTTTGGATGAGTTTCGAGAGCATCTCTAACTTGTTTGGGAGGATTAGTCCATTCAACACCTGCATATAATCCTTCAGTATTTTGTCTGAATACAACTACATTGACAAACGGTTCTTCATAAGTGCCATCAATTTTTTTACGAATGAAGTTAAGTGGATTTCCTTTAAATGATATGCATGGACGAATACAAATATCCAAGTTAAAAATTTGTCGAAGAGAAACTATTGGGGAAAAGTAAGTAAAGCCTTTTCCTTGAAGTTCTGGATTTAATTCTTTGTCGGCTGCATCTTTGGGTTTACTTGTTATTGCACCAAACAAAGCAATTTTATGATTGGCAATCAAATCAATAGTTCTTTGCGGCAGAGCATTTCCTTCTTTGCACCAAAATTCCCAGCCTATATCTCCCCAAACATAATCAGCTTCAAATCCCGCTGCATTTAAAAGTCTAATTGCTTCTGGAAGAACAATTTTTCCAATACCATCTCCAGGCAATGCAACTATAGTTCTCATTATATACTCCTATGATAAAATTCAATATACAACTTATAGATGTTAAATATATTTGGCAAATAGAAAATTAAATGTGAGTAGTAAATTAATTGGAATTTTTTAATTGTAAATAGATAGAATAAGTTTTATCGTCAAAGCAGCAAAATATAACTTTCTCAATTTCATTATGTTTATGTAAAAATTCTATTACTGTATTAAAAGCAATTTTAGAAGCTCGTTCAACAGGGAATCGGTAAGCTCCAGTACTGATTGAAGGGAAAGCTATAGTTTTAATTCCATTCTCAACTGCAAGTTTTAAGGAATTTTTATAACAATTAGCTAATAATTCATCTTCATTATAATTACCACCATGCCAAATTGGTCCCACAGTATGAATTACAAACTTAGCTGGCAGGTTATAGCCTTTAGTTATTTTAGCTTCGCCAGTTGGACAGCCACCTAATTTTTTACATTCTTCTAAAAGTTCTGGACCTGCTGCTCTATGAATAGCACCATCAACCCCACCTCCTCCTAATAATGAGTTATTAGCAGCATTAACAATTGCATCGACTTTTAATTTAGTTATGTCGCCTTTAATTATTTCAATTCTCTCCATAATATAGAATGAATTTTATTTTAACTAAAAAATAATAAAACAAAATTAATCTGTAAACGAATGTTGTTTTAAAAAGTATCATTTTCTCATTGTGAAACTACTTAATTATTAAACAACATAGAAAAAGACGAAAAAATTATAAATCGATGATGGCATTAATATTGATTTTTTGTAGTTGAATATAAAATAAAATTTATGGAATTAATTGATATTATATATGAGGGATTGCAGATTTCCATAGCTTTGCTTGGAGTTGTAATAATATTATCTTATTTAATATCGAGATTAAGATTAAAGAATAAAAAAATAAACAAAGAACAAAATGTTAATTTGAATATCAATAATTCTCTCCCAATTATACCCCAGCCACTTTCAAAGAATAATTTTTATTACAATGAAGCAATAAAATATCGAGGAACAAACAAAATTTATCTTACCAATCCAAATTTAATTTATCTAAAAAGCAGTAATGATATATTAAAAGAATCGGTAAAAAGTTTTAATAATGAAAAAAACAATGGTGGTCGAACACGTTACACTATTATTAATGAAGAGATGCGAAAGAAATCAAATAATTCTGTAATTAATTTTATGTAAATGCAACTCTAAAAAGCGCAATCTTAAGTTTATTGATGAAAATTTCATAATTCACTTATTACATAACAGTAATGTTAAAGTAATAAGTTTTTACCTCCCTTTACTTCTTTTAAATTTATCAATAATATTTATTGTTATAAAAAAAACTGAACTAAAAATAATTCTTTATTAAAAAAAGAATCAATTTTAATAGATAATTTAATTGATTTTATTAAATGGCTTACATATTTTTCGATAAGTTATTTTTAGAAAAAAATATACTAATTATTTTAAGGGTATTATAATGAAATATGGTGAATTTTCTGAAAATGGTAAGGAATTTATTATTAACAATGTAGCTACTCCAACTCCATGGATTAATTATATTTATAATGATGAATATTTTTCTACAATTTCAAACAATGCTGGAGGTATTAGTTATATTAAAAATCCGCTGCATGGCAGAATAACAAGATATCGCATAAATGAAGTCCCTCCAGATAGACCTGGGAAATATGTTTACATAAAAGACAAAGACAGTAAAGAGTATTGGACTTTAAGCTGGCAGCCTGTGGGTAAATACAAAGATTCTTATAAAACTATTCATGGTTTTGGTTATACTAAAATTGAATCTTTAATAAATAATATTCATGCTGAAGGTTTATTTTTTGTACCTTTAGATGATAATAGAGAAATTTGGAAAGTTGCAGTTAAAAATGATTCGAACACCACTCGAAAATTATCTTTATATGCATATGTTGAATTTGCATTGGGGCATGGATTAATAGACTTAATTAATCAATGTGATGACCAACATTTTAATCGTGTTTATTTTGATAAAAATCTTAATACATTATTTGCAACCAAAACCTACTGGGTAACAAAATCGAATGGAACACAGCAACAAGAAAATCAGGAATGGGACCAATGGGCATTTTTTACTGTTAATTTTCCAGTAACACAGTATGAAACTTTAAGAGAAAGATTTATTGGAAATTTTCGAAATGAAAGTAATCCTTTAGGATTGGAAGTTGATGAATTATCAAATAAAGATACAGATTATGGAAATGCAGTTGGCGTGCTTAGGGTTGATATTGAGTTATTACCAAATGAAACAAAGGAAATAATTTTTTCTCTTGGTGTTATTCCTAAAAAAGAATTTAATGAGAAAAAAGAATTAATATTAAAAAAATATAATAATGTTGATTCAGTAAATGATGCGTTATTGCAAGTTCAGAATAAATGGGAAAAATTTATTAATCATACTCGTTGTAACACGCCAGATAGAGACATAAATATTTTTATGAACTACTGGGTTCCTTATCAGGCAAAAGTTGCTTTTGATGTCGGAAGAGTTGCAAGTTATTATTATTGGGGAATCAGCCGGGGTTTTGGTTTTCGCGATACTGCACAAGATACAATTGCTGTTACAATTGCAATGCACGAAAAAGCAAAAGAAAGAATTCTTTTGTTATCGAGACAAATGTTCAAGGATGGAAGAGTATATCATCATTTTTATAATGACTCCAATGGAGAACTTACAAAACATTGTGATGACCCTGTTTGGTATATTCTTGCTGTAACAGAATATATACGTGAAACCGGTGATTTTGAAATATTGAATGAAAAAGTTTCTTATGTTGACAGTGAAGAAGGAACAATTTTAAGTCATTTATATTCAGTTGTTAATTTTATCAAGAACATTTTAACTGCCAGAAATTTGCCTGTATTTGGAAGAGGCGATTGGAATGATACTTTAGATTATATTGGCGGTGATGATGGTGGTGAAAGTGTTTGGGCTGCAATGTTTTATGTTGCTATGTTGAACAGATTAATTGAGTTATTTCAGTATATAAAAATTGATTACAAAGAAATTGAAGAATTAAAAAATAAAATAACTAAAAGTATTGAAGAATTATGCTGGGATGGTGAATGGTATATTAGAGCATTCGGAAGCGGGAAAAGAAAAATTGGTTCTAAAGAAAATAAATACGGGAGAATTTTTATCAATACTCAATCATGGCCAGTTATTGCAAATTTACCAGATAGACAAAGATTAATTAAAGCACTTGATAGTGTTAGAAAATATCTTGATACGGAATATGGTCCTAAAATTTGTGCCCCAGCATTTAGAGAGATTGATCCAAATGTTGGTTTAATTACGAGATGTGTAGCAGGTAAAAAAGAAAATGGAGGAATTTTTTGCCATCCTATTACATGGCTTATTCAAGCCGAAGCAATTATGAAACGTGGTAATATTGCTTTTGATTATCTTAAAAAAATATTACCTAATAGAATCGATTCGGATATTTTTACTGTTGAGCCATATGTTTTTTCACAATATATCACAAGCAACGAACATTCATCTCCAGGTAAAGCAAGTCATTCATGGCAAACAGGAACTGCAGCTTGGATGTATAGAATTTTTTATGATTATATTATGGGAATCAGACCTACTTACAGTGGCTTAATTGTTGACCCTGTCATTCCTTCTAACTGGAAATCTTTTTCTGTTGAAAGAGTTTTTCGTGGAACAAGATATATGATTGATGTTGATAATGAAGCTGGTGTAGAATCTGGTATTAAAGAACTTTATGTAGATGGAGAAAAGCTAAACTCTAATATTATTCCAGTATCACAAAAAGAAATCTGTCATGTAAAAGTAATAATGGGAAAATGAAAAGAGGGTAAAATGTTAAAACGGTATTCAAATAATCCAATAATAACAAGAAGAGAAATTCCAGAAATAAAACCTCATCTAATTGATGTTTCTTCTGTTTTTAATCCAGGTGCAATTAAATTTAATAATAAATATTTACTACTGCTAAGAGTGCAAAACAGAGGAAGAGAAACTTTCATAGTTAAAGCTGTAAGTGATGATGGAATTAATTTTAAGGTTGATAATAAAATTGTCAACTTTATGGGTTTGGAAAAACTAACGAAAAAAGTTTATCATGTTTATGATACAAGAATTACTAAACTGAACGATACTTATTATATTATGTTTGCAATGGATATGGATGATGGGTGCAGACTTGGCTTAGCTTTTACTAATGACTTTGAAGAATATAATTTTTTAGGAATTGTATCAAATGATGATTCGAGAAATGGAGTTTTATTTCCTGAAAAGATTAATGGAAAATTTCTAAGGTTCGAAAGACTAAATAAAGTTCAGCTTGAGGGTGGACCAACTACAGGAAATACAATTTATCTCTCCGAATCAGAAGACCTTTTAAACTGGAAAATTATTAAGCCAGTTATGTCAGGAAGATTTCATTACTGGGATGAAAATATTGGTTCTGGTCCTCCTCCAATTAAAACTAAAGAAGGCTGGCTTCATATCTACCATGGTGTAGCAACTCATTTTGCAGCGTCAAATATTTATCAAGTTGGGGTTGCTCTTCATGATTTATTTGACCCGAGCAGAGTAATTTATCGAGGAAAGTATAATATTCTTGAACCGCGTGAACTTTATGAAATGGTTGGACAGGTTCAAAATGTTTGCTTTCCAACTGGTGCAATTGTCGAAGAGTATGATGACAATGGTTATGCATTGAATTCGAGTAAAGTATTAATTTATTATGGTGCTGCTGATACTTCCGTATGTTTGGCTTTTTCAACAATAGGAGAATTAATTGATGCAGCTAAACAATAAAAAGTTTTGTTACTCATTCTTTGTTTTTCTTTTATTGAATGGTTTTTCATTTGCTCAATCAATACCAATTCCTCAAATCGATTTTAATCCTCGAAAATATATTTGTTACTTCACTGATGAGAATATTAATATCGATGGTAAACTTGATGAATCATCTTGGCAAAAAGTTGAATGGTCAGAAGATTTCTTAGATATTGAAGGAGATGCAAAACCTCAACCTCGTTTTAGAACACGAGTAAAAATGTTATGGGATAATAATTATTTCTACATTGCCGCTGAATTACAAGAACCACATATATGGGCTACATTGAAAAATCGTGATGATATAATTTTCTATGATAATGATTTTGAAGTGTTTATTGACCCAGATGGGGATACACACAAGTATGTCGAATTTGAAATGAATGCATTTAATACTGTTTGGGATTTATTATTGATTAAACCATATCGAGATATGGATAAAGCAGCACTGCATGGATTCGATATAAAAAATTTAAAATCTGGTGTTTATATTTATGGAACAATAAATAATCCAAACGATATCGATAGCTGCTGGACAGTAGAAGTAGCTTTTCCATGGGAAGCTTTTAAAGAAATTACATCAATTCAAATTCCACCTGCTGATGGTGATCAATGGAGAATAAATTTTTCACGCGTAGAATGGAAAACTTATGTTAAAAACAATCATTATGAAAAAGTAATTAATCCAGAAACTAACAAACCTTATCCAGAAGATAATTGGGTGTGGAGTCCTCAGGGCGTTATCAATATGCATTATCCAGAAATGTGGGGCTATGTTCAATTTACTAACATAAAAGCTGGAAATGGTAAAGCAGATTTTATCAAAAATGAATTAGAAAATATTAAGTGGTATTTGAGAAATATTTACTATCTGCAAAAATCATATTTTGAGAAAAATAAAAAATACGCTAATAATATTTCATCTTTAGGAATAAAACCACTAAAAATTGAGGGGCATACATACAAACCACAGCTTGAAACAATAAATGATTTTTTCAAATGTTCTATTAAAACTTTTGATAAAAAAAATATCTCTATTTACAGTGATGGATTAATTTTAATAATAAACAACTAAAACTAATGAAAACTCGTCCAAGCTTAAAAGAAAGAAAATTTATCAGCAAAGCTGTTGAAGAAAAAATCAAAGAGATTTCAGATTTTTTGATTGATAAAGACTTAGCTCGATTATTTTCAAACTGCTTTCCAAATACATTAGATACAAGTGTAATTTTCAAATTCGAAGATGGAATACCTGATACTTATGTGCTTGCCGGTGATATACCAGCTATGTGGCTGCGTGATTCTACTGCACAAATATTTCCTTACTTAGAGTTTGTTGACCAGGATGATAATCTCAAATTTTTAGTTATGGGACTTATCAATCGGCAGACAAAATGTATTCTTATTGACCCTTATGCAAATGCATTTAATTACGATAAAAAGGAAAGCATATGGATAAACGATTTAACCGAAATGAAACCTGAATTGCACGAAAGAAAATGGGAATTAGATTCACTATGTTATTATATAAGATTATCTTACAATTTCTGGAAATTAACTGGGGATACTTCCTGTTTTACAAATGAATGGAAAAAGGCTACTCAATTAATTTATAATACATTTATAGAACAACAGCGTAAAAATGATAGAGGTTCTTACAGATTTGGAAGAATTACATCTTGGAGTACAGACACAGTTCCTGGAAATGGTTATGGCAATCCAATAAAACCTAATGGATTAATTGTTTCTATATTCAGACCTTCAGATGATGCTACAATATTCCCATTTTTAATTCCCTCAAATTATTTTGCTGTTGTTTCATTAAGACAGTTATCAGAAATGTATAAAGAAATTTTTCATGATTTTGATTTTGCAAGCAAGTGTTTATCACTTGCTGATGAAGTAGAAACAGCAATAAATAATTTTGCAATTTCAAATCATCTTCATTACAATAAAATTATTGCATATGAAGTAGATGGATTTGGAAATAAATTATTTATGGATGATGCTAACATTCCGAGTTTACTATCTCTCCCTTATCTCAATTGTATTGACAAAGAAAATGAAATCTATCAGGAAACAAGAAAGTTTATTTTAAGTGAAGATAATCCATATTTCTTCAAAGGAAAATTTGCAGAGGGAATAGGAAGCCCGCACACATTAGTTAATAATATCTGGCATCTAAGCATAATAATGAGAATTATAACAAGTACAAATGAAGATGAAATTATTCAGAATATGAAGTATCTGAAAAATACTCATGCTGATACATATTTTATGCATGAATCATTTAATAAAGATAATCCTTGGGAATTTACAAGAAGTTGGTTCCCTTGGCCCAACTCCCTTTTTGGAGAAATGATATTGAAATTATATAAAGAAAATCCAGATTTATTAAAAAGAACATTTTAATTCTTATGAAAAATAATTTTTCAATCATCATAATCGTTTTATTGACGAGTCTTGTATATGGGCAGAATATTCCGAAGTATTTAGATCATAATTTAACCGTAGATGAGAGAGTTCAAGATTTAATTTCAAGAATGACGATTGAAGAAAAAATTTCTCAGATGACTCATAATTCTCCAGCTATTGAAAGATTAAATATTCCTGCATACAATTGGTGGAACGAAGCACTTCATGGTGTCGCTCGTAATGGATTGGCTACTTTGTTTCCTATGCCAATAGCTCTTGCAGCAACATGGGATAGAGATTTAATTTACAAAATCGCAAGTATTATTTCAGACGAAGCTCGTGCAAAATATAATTTAGCAGTTAAGAAAAATAATGTTGGAATTTATAATGGCATAACATTATGGGCTCCCAATATTAATATTTTCCGAGACCCTCGTTGGGGCAGAGGAATGGAAACCTATGGCGAAGACCCCTATCTTACAGGTGAGTTAGCAGTTCAATTTGTGAAAGGTCTTCAAGGTGAAGATAAAAATTATTTTAAAACTATTGCTACTCCCAAGCATTTTGCAGTTCACAGTGGACCTGAATCCGAAAGGCATCATTTTAATGCTGTTGTTAATGAATACGATTTAAGAGAAACTTATTTGCCGCATTTTTATAAATGCATTAAAGAAGGAAATGCTCAGTCAATAATGTGTGCTTATAATAGAGTTTTAGGTGAACCATGCTGCAGTAGCAATTACTTGCTGAATAATATTTTACATAAAGAATGGGAATTTAATGGACTTGTTGTTTCGGATTGCTGGGCTGTATCGGATATATTTAATTCTCATAAATATACTAAATCATTAGAAGAAGCAGTTTCTTTATCACTGATTGCTGGGACAAGTTTGGAATGTGGAAACTCTTATCCTTTGTTAATGAATGCACTCAAAAACGGATTAATTGCAGAAAGTGATATTGATAATGCATTAAAGAAAATTTTTAAAATTAGATTCAAGTTAGGAATGTTTGACCCGCCTGATAAAGTTCCTTACAACAAATTAGATGAGAGTTTTATTGATTCAGAACAAAATAAATTGCTTGCACTCGAAGCAGCAAGAAAATCTATTGTTCTGCTTAAGAACGAAAAAAATATTTTACCATTAAAAAGAAAATATAAAAGTATTGCTGTTATTGGTCCAAATGCAGATAATCTCGAAAGTCTATTGGGTAATTATCATGGATTTCCATCTAATCCAGTTACACCATTAAAAGCAATCAGAGAAAGAATTGAAGATGCAAAAATTTATTATGAACGAGGTTGTTACTTTGCTGAAAATGTTCCATCATTTGATTTGATAAGTAGTGATTATCTTTTTGTATCAAAAGATAAAAAGCAAAATGGTCTAAGAGGTGAATATTTTTCTAACACAAACTTTACAGGTAAAGCAGTTTTTGAACGTATCGATAGCATAATCAATTTCAGCTGGTTAACAGATAGTCCAATTTCCAATTCAGATACATTTAGTGTAAGATGGATTGGATACTTGATGCCGCCTGTTACTGGATTATATGCAATTGGTGGATATGGTTATAATGGTTTTAGAATTTATATAGAAGATTCATTGATTGTAAATTATTATGGAGAATTCGACCCATCAATTACATACAGCTTTATCAAATTGGAAAAAGAAAAAATGTATAAAATAAAAGTTGAACTTTATAAAAAAGAAAGATATTCATTCATGCAGTTATTGTGGGCTTTACCTCAAGAGTATACAGAAAAAAATGCAATTGATATTGTAAAAAAATCTGATTTAGTGTTGATGTTTATGGGATTATCTCCAAGACTTGAAGGAGAAGCATTACAAGTAGATTCAAAGGAATTCAAAGGTGGCGATAGATTAACATTAAATTTGCCTAATGTTCAATCAAGATTTATAAAAAAGATTCATAAACTAGGCAAGCCAATTATTTTGGTTTTGATGAATGGTGGACCTTTATCAATAAATTGGGAAAACAAAAAGATTCCTGCAATAATTGAAGCATGGTATCCAGGACAATCAGGCGGCGATGCTATAATAGATATTATATTTGGAGATTATAATCCATCAGGAAAATTACCAATAACTTTTTATAAATCTGCTGAGCAACTTCCTCCATTTACAGATTACAACATGGACAATAGAACATATCGATATTTCAAAGGGAAAGTTCTTTATCCATTTGGCTATGGATTAAGTTATACAACATTTCAATTGAGTAATATAAAATCTGATAAAAACGTAATTAATATAAATGATACATTCTATGTTTCATGTGATGTTACAAATAAAGGCAAGTTTAAAGGAGAAGAAACAATTCAGTTATATATTAAATACGAAAATGATAAACGAGAAGTAAAATCATTGAAGGGGTTTAAAAAAGTAATGCTTAATCCAAACCAAAAAAATAATATTAAATTTGAGATAACCCCAGATTTATTAAAAAGGTGGGATGAAAAAGAAGGAGAATATAAGGTAAAAAGTGGCACATATAGAGTTATGATTGGCAAATCTTCAAAACAAATAATTAAAGAGATTAGAATATTAGTAAAATGAATAATAGTATTAGTTTATTCTATACCAAAATATATTTATTAAATACCTTCAGAAAAAAAATATTTATTATTATTCAATTCTGATTATTGCATTTTATTTTTGATAAGTATATTTTTATTGCAAAAAAACTAATCTCTATTTACTTTGAATTAATTAAAAACGAGGTTCGTATGACCCCAAAATTTACATTTCAAAATTACGTTTTATTAATGCTTTTATTGATGAGTTCAATAGTTCTCTCTGCACCTGGTGGGAATATTAAAGGAAAAGTCAGAGATGTGCAAACAAAAGAGCCTTTACCTTTTAGCAACGTAATTTTGGTAGGGACAAGCTTTGGAAGTGCAACAGATATGGATGGTAATTATTTAATTAAATCTGTCCCAGCTGGAAAGTATATATTAAGAGCATCATTCCTTGGGTATAAAAGTTCTGAAATTTCTATTGAAGTTCAGAATGGAAAAACAACAGTACAGGATTTTTATTTAAGTCCAGAAACTGTTTATGGTGATACAGTCGTCATCACTGCTCAAGCCGAAGGTCAGGCAAAAGCTATTAACGAGCAGCTTACTTCTATAGCGATTAAAAATGTTGTTTCATTTGCAAGAATTAGAGAATTGCCTGATGCAAATGCTGCTGAATCTGTGGCAAGACTTCCAGGTGTATCAATCATCAGAACTGGTGGCGAAGGTTCTAAAGTTGTTGTTCGTGGTTTATCTCCTCAATACAATAGAGTTACTATTGATGGAGTAGAACTTCCTTCAAATGTAACATCAAGTGACCCAAATGAACATAAATCTGAATATCGAAGCAATGATGAATTATCTTTTTCGGAAGATAGAGCTACAGATTTGAGTATGATTTCTTCTAACATGCTTGGAGGTATTGAAGTAGTTAAAGCAATCACTCCTGATATGGATGCAACTTTATTAGGTGGTGTTATAAACTTTACAATGAGAAAAGCAATAAAAACACAATTTGGAGAACCAAGTTTTGAAGTATTTACTCAAGGCGGATATAATAATCTAAAAAACACATATAACGATTATAAATTTGTTGGCTCTTACGAACAAAGATTCTGGAATAATAGTTTTGGAATTTTTTTACAAGGAAGTGCAGAAAAAAGGAATCTAAGTTCTAACGAACTTAATTCCAATTATAACTTTGCTGGGAAATTATTTGTAACAGATGTGGGCAATCCTGAATTCCAATCAATGAGTTTAACTGATATTGTTAGAGACCGTCATAGATACGGTGCTACACTTGTTCTTGATTATCAATATGAAAATGGCAGCATTGGCTTTATGAACTTCTTTAGCAGAAGTGATACAAGAGCAATATCGAGAAGTGAGTCTTATAATTTGCTTGACGATGATTTATTTTATTCTGCGACTAATTCAAAAAACATACTTGATGTTTACAGCAACTTATTAACAATTAAACAAAACCTATTTGGATTTGGAATAGATGCAAAATTATCTCACTCTTTTTCAGGAAGTAAATATCCAGAAGATGTTAGATTTAATTTCTGGCAAAATGCTGCAGGTTTTGCAAATAAATATACTTTGTTGAGATATGCACCACCAAGTGAAATTGTTAAACATGTAATCCATGACCCCGAAAATGCAGCATTTTTTGATATATATAATGTTTCCAATATCACAAAAGATAGAACTTATAATGCAGCTTTAGATGTAACAAGAGATTTTACTATATCAGAATTATTAACAAGCAAAATAAAATTTGGTGGAGCATACCAATTTAGAAACAGAAGTTATGATTATAATGAAAATAGTGGTTCTGTATTTTATGATGACGGAGCTCAGGTATCTGCAGCTATTATGCGTGCATTCCCTCAATTTGGGACAAGTATAACATTTGCAGATTTTATTGATTCAAGTTACAGCTACGGAAAATTTCTAAATGGAGATTATACACTTGGACCTCCTCTCAATGTCAATTTAATGCTTGATGTAATTGATGTAGCAAAAAAGAATTATGGTGTTGGTGCAGGGGGTGGTGGTTACAAACCAAGAAAATTACAATCAACATTGTATGATTATTCAGGTCATGAAATTAAGAGTGCTGGATATGTGATGGCTACACTCAATATTGGCCAAATGTTTTCAATATTGCCAGGTGTGAGATATCAAAATTTAACTACAAAATATAAAGGCATTAGAGGTGAACAAGTTCCTGGGGGAATTCAATATACAGAAGCTGAGGAAGAAGTATCTCATGGATACTGGTTACCAATGTTCCATTTTAGATTTAAGCCTTTAGATTGGATGCAATTGCATATTGCTTACACAAATACATTGAATTATCCTGATTATAATACAATTATACCAAGATACTACATAGGTAATAATTTTATATTGTATAATAATTATCGGTTAAAACCTGCCACTTCAGAAAATCTTGATGTTGTTTTATCGGTTTATACAAATAACATAGGATTATTCAGCATAGGTGGATTTAAAAAGAGAATTGAGAATTTAATTTTCCCAGTAAAAACCTACCCGCAAGATTTTAGCAAATATCCTGAACTACAAGAAAAGTTACAGAATAAAAAAGAGAAATATACTTTATACACATACGACAACAATTCAATTCCTATAGATGTAATTGGAATGGAAACAGAATGGCAAACTCACTTCTGGTATTTGCCGGGTCCATTATCTGGATTGGTTTTGAATGTTAATTATACTCATATTTTCTCAGAAGCTGATTATCCTAAATCATATTTGTATACTTATCTTGATCCCGAAACATATATTCAAAAAACTGTATCTGTTGATACATTTTATACAACCAGATTGCTAAACCAGCCAAATGATATTCTCAATGTTGCATTAGGTTATGATTATAAGGGATTTTCTTTAAGAGTTTCAATGCTCTATCAAGATAATATTTTTAAGAAACCTGATTTCTGGCTGCAGAACAGAGTTCACTCCGATAAATATATAAGATTTGATTTATCAGTTAAACAAGAATTGCCCTGGTTTGGAATTCAAGTATACTTTAATCTCAACAACTTCACAGGCGAAGATGATGTAGATATTAATCAGAAGACCGGCTTTGTTACACTTCGACAACGTTATGATATGACAGCAGAATTAGGTATGCGTTGGAAATTATAATAAAAACAAGGAGGTACACATGAAATGAAATTTAATCCTTATTTAATTCTAATAAATAACGCCTGCAAAGGCAATTTAACAATAACATTATAAGGAGTAATAATATGAAGGTGAAAAAGCATTACATTTATCTGCTTTTATTAATTGTAGTACCATTATTAAATTCATTATATGCTCAATCAACAACAGATACTGTTTATATACCTGGTACTCAATCATTAAAAATAAGCGATATCATTAATGCAGATACTGCAGTAACAGCACACCGAGTTTATGTTCTTGACCGTGGGGCAATTTACTATATTGAAAAAGCTTTTGAAATTAATCACCCATGCAAGTTTATGGCAAAAGGTGATCCCACAAAAAGGCCACCAGTTTTAGCTCCAGCTATCAGAGCTGATGGTTCTTCAGAAGAATGGTTTTTCAAACTTATTAAACAGGGAATTAAAGTTGAGTTGAATGATTTATACTTGTTATCTATGCGTGCAGATGGAAAAACATTAGGTTGGAGTAGAGCTATACATATTGGTGCAGATAATATTTCTCTTAAACTGAGAAGAGTTGTATTCGATGGATTTACTGAAGCAGGTATTCGTGTTGATGGTGCAGACTTTGTTAAATTAGATGTTCAAGATTGTCACTTCAGGAATTTCATTCATTCAACTTCATATTTTGGTGGACAACCATTCCTTTCCGGCGGACTTGATCAACCTGATACTATTAAATTTATCAATAATACATTCTTTGCTTGTAATTCATACATCTTTTCAATAAGAGGTTATGACCCATATTCTGTTTTCGAACATAACACTATAGTTTATGGTGCTGTAAATCCATTTTTAACTCGTCAGGCTTCCAACTTATATATGAAGAATAATCTTTTATATGCTGCTCATGCTTGGGGCGGAGATCCAGAACAGGTTATGAACGGCTGGTTCTTTAATTGGCCTGATACAGTATCGTCGAGTATCTATCAAATAAGAAGAACAGGAACATATCAGGGACGCTCTGTTGTTGGTCCAGAAGCATTTGTAGAAGAAGCCAAAGGAATAACTGCTGACCTTTTTGTTCCAAGTAAAAGAGTTCACATAACTGAAAATAATGTTTATCATTTCCCTGAAAAACTTGTAAAGTTTTACAATGATTGGAATGACACGGTTAAAATTGCAGACAGTGTTGAAGTTCCATCAGGTGGAAAAGGTTACTTTGTTCGTAAACTTACTCTTGCAAGATGGATAAATGATTATGGACTTTGGGCATTAGATTCTCTTACTAATTCAAAATCACCTGATTATTCACCATTTATCTCATGCACAAATAATATTGATGCTAATCCAAACTTTACTGATTCAAAAGTTGTTGCTCATCTTGATGAATTAATTGGATATGTATACAGAATTGCTGCACGCAAGCTTGATAATCCATGGCATTATGAATTAAACTTCCCACCAAAATGGCCCTTGCCAGAAAATCTTGCTTATTCAAATTCTGCATTAATGACTTTTGGTTCTGATGGCTATCCGGTTGGAGACCTGAACTGGTTCCCTGAAAAGAAAAATCAATGGTTAACTGGAATTAAAGAAATTGAACATGTAATTCCTGCTGAGTTTTCATTATCAGATGCTTATCCAAATCCATTTAATCCAGAAACAAAAATTAATTTCAGCGTACCAAAACAAGCTAATGTTAAATTAGTTATCTATAACATTCTTGGACAAAAAGTTAGAACATTAGTTAACCAAGAAATGCAGCCAGGAAAATATTCTGCTTCATGGGATAGCAAAGATGATTCAGGCAGACAGGTTGTAAGCGGTGTTTACTTAATTGGATTTGAATCCGATTCATTCAGAGCTTTCAAGAAAATCGTTTTGATGAAATAGCCTCCTGTTTAATTGTATAGTTAGTCAGCCGGTGAATAACCGGCTGACTATTATTTTATCAATTTAGTTCTTAGAAATCTCATTCACATAACTTTTCTATTCACTAAACAAATTATGCTCATGAAAACAAAAACCTTTCCAATCTATTTAATTTTTTTATGTATGGGTTTTGGTGATGTTGTTGGACCATTAGTTGGTTTAGCAAAAGAATCTTTTACTCTGTCCTATACTATGGCTCAATTAATTCCTTTTACAGGGTTTATAATGTTTGGATTTCTTTCAATACCTGTAGGAATAATTCAGGATAGAGTTGGGAAAAAATTAATTTTGAATATTGGTTTACTTACAGCATTAACAGGTTTAATGCTTGCATTAATAAGTGGATTGTATGGAAATAATGTTTCATATATAAGTAAAAACAATCTGAACTTTTATTTATTATTAATTACAATTCTTGCTTTATGTGCAGGGGCAACTATACTTCAAGTTGTTGGTAATCCAATTGTATATGATGTTTCACCCGAAGGGAAGTATTCAAAAAATTTATCTTTAGCACAATTTTACAAATCAATTGGTTCTTCTTTTGGATTTTTACTGCCTCCAATTGCCGCAATTTATTTTGGTTTAGATTGGAGTATTTTATTCCCTGTTTTTGCTGCCTTAGTTTTATTTACATTTTTTTCTGTTCAGCAATTAAAGATTGATGATAATAAATTGAAAAAAAATCATGCAACATTTAGTTCATGCTTTAATTTGTTAAAAGAAAAATATGTTGCTTTAATGGTACTTGCTATATTTCTATATGTTGGAGCAGAAGTATCGATGAGCTCAGGTATTCCAATTTATTTGAAAGAATATTTTGGGACGTCAAATTATTCATTATGGCTTAGCTGGTCTTTATTTTTTCTTCCTTTAGTTATTGGAAGATATTTTGGAGCAAAAATTTTAAATAAGTTCCATGCAAAAAAATTTTTTATTGTAACTACATTACTTTCAGTTATGGGTTTAACTCTTTTATTTACTGCAAATGAATATTTAGTTTATGCTGGAATCATAATGGCAGGTTTTGGGTTTGCAAATATTTTTCCTCTAATATTTTCAATAGTGATTGAAAAATTTCCATCAAGGTCGAACGAACTTTCTGGCTTAATGATTTCTGCAATATCTGGCGGTGCGATTGTGCCATTAATTATGGGAAAAATTAGTGATATAAAAAATCTATTAATTGGGTTTACTGTTCCATTAATTTGTTTATTATACATATTACTTACAGCAATAATCTCATATAAAAAATCTCAAATTTAATGAGGAAAAATTATGAAATCAGATTCACGAATAGTAATGACTTTAGATGCAGGAGGTACAAACTTTGTCTTTTCTGCTGTTCAATCTGGTACTCAAATTGTTGATGAAATTGTTTTTAGTTCAGAAGCTGATAATCTTGATAAATCCTTAAAAAATATTATTGATGGCTTTACAATAATTAAAACTAAACTAAATGCTCCGCCTGATGCAATAAGTATTGCTTTCCCAGGTCCAGCTGATTATCCTAATGGAATTTTAGGAGATTTGGGAAATTTACCAGCATACAGAGGCGGAGTTGCATTGGGTCCAATGCTAAAAGAAAAATTTAATTTGCCAGTCTTTATAAATAACGATGGTGATTTATATGCTTACGGCGAAGCTTTATGGGGTTTTCTTCCATGGATTAATAATGAATTAGAAAAATCAGGAAATCCAAAACGTTATAAAAATCTTATTGGAATTACTTTAGGAACTGGATTTGGATTTGGATTAACAGTAAATGGTGAATTATACATTGGTGATAATTCAATGGCTGGAGAAATCTGGTTGTTAAGAAATAAAATTTCCCCGAATGAATATGTTGAAGAACATGCAAGTATCAGAGGAGTAAGAAGAGTTTACAGCGAGAAAACAGGAATTAATTTTTCAGATTCACCTTCTCCAAAAGAAATTTATGAAATTGCATTAGGCTTAATTCCTGGAAATAAAAATGCTGCAATTGAAGCTTACAAAACAATGGCTCAAGTGGTTGGTGATGCAATTGCTAATGCTGTAACATTACTTGATTGCAATGTTGTAATTGGCGGAGGATTAGCTGGGGCAAGTTCTCTTTTCATGCCTTTCTTAATTGAAGAAATGAAAAGTTATTATGTTAAATCTTCTGATGGAACAAAAGTAAAAAGATTAATGGCAGAAGTTTATAATCTATCAGACGATAATGATTTCAAAAAATTCTTGCAAGATGAATCAGTTGAAATAACAGTTTATGGAACAAACAAAAAAGTAAAATATAACTCATCAAAAAAAATTGGTGTTGGCATTTCAAAATTAGGAACAAGCAAAGCTATAGCTCTTGGAGCTTATTCTTTCGCATTAAACGAACTTAATAAATATGATAAATAATTTTTTAGAAAGGAGAGAAATGGATACAAATTCTAAAGTTGAATATTATTTCTTAAAAAAGTCAGGTAAAAAATTTATTTATAAACCAACAGAAAAAATTCCAGTTATTCAAGTTGAGAATATTCCAGAACTTGGAGAACTGACTGCATTAAGATTTATTGAATGGCTGCAAAATAATCCCGAAGGAGTTGTATCACTTCCTACTGGTAAAACTCCAGAATATTTTATTTACTGGTTTTCTTATTTAATGAAAAATTGGGATAAGCCTGATGTTGTAGAAAAACTCAAAAAAGTTGATTTAGACCCCAAAAGAAAACCTGATATGAAAAAAATCAAATTTGTTCAAATAGATGAATTCTATCCTATTGATTCCTCTCAGCATAATAGCTTTTATTACTATGTAAAAAAGTTTTATATCAAAAAATTTGGTTTCGATATTAACAATGCATTATTGATTAATGTAAATAAAATTGGTACAGCAGAAAATCTTCCAATTAATTTAATCTTTCCAGATAATCGAGTTGACCTTAGTTTAAGAACAAAATTACCATCAAATAGACTTGAAAGATTGCAAAAAGAAACTATTGAAATTGTAGATGAATTTTGCACACAGTATGAAAAGAAAATTAGAGAAATGGGGGGCATTGGTTTTTTCCTTGGTGGTATTGGTCCTGATGGACATATTGGATTTAATGTTCAAGGAAGTGACCATTTTTCAACAACACGATTAACTGCAACAAATTATCAAACCCAAGCAGCTGCATCAACTGATTTAGGTGGATTTGAAGTAGCATCTACAAGATTGGTAATTACAATTGGTCTTGATACAATTACTTATAATCCAAATGCAACAGCAATTATTATTGCAGCTGGAGAATCAAAAGCTAATATTGTTAAAGAATCAATTGAGAATCCTCCAACTAATAAATATCCAGCTACTGTATTACAAAGACTAAAAGATTCGAGATTTTATTTAACAAATGGAGCCGCATCTAAATTAAAAGAAAGAATCTATGCTAATGTAGAAAAAGAAACTACTCTTTCTGAATTTTCTCTTGAAAAAGCAGTACTTGATTTATCAACTGAAGTAAATAAACCTGTTCTTTCGTTAACAAAATCTGATTATGAAAGCAATAGATTAGCATCATTAGTATTGAAGAAATCTGGAAAATCTGTAAAAGAAATAAATGAAAAAATTCATAATGCAATTATTGAAAGATTTAATAAAGGAATGGATACACCTGTTAATCAAGTAATTCTTCATACAGCACCACATCACGATGATATAATGCTTGGTTATCTTGCTTTAATTACACATTTAGTTAGAACACCTCTTAATAAACACCATTTTGCAATTTTAACAAGCGGCTTTACTGCTGTTACAAATAGTTACATGCTAAAAATATTAGAACAATTAAAAGAACATTTAACATCAGGAATTTTTGATTCTAAATTAAGTGATGGTTATTTTGATGCGGATAATATCTTAGCTAAAAATAATGATGTAAGTTTATTCCTTGATGGCATTGCTGAAAATAATCTGGCAAAAAGAACAGAAGCTGTTTCCAGAAGATTATTAAGAAATATAATTGAGATTTATGAAGAAGACAGCGAAAAATATTTACTTGATCGAATAAATGAACTTATTAATTATTTCAAAACTCAATATCCCGGTAAAAAAGATATTTCTTATGTTCAAAAACTTAAAGGCATGGTGCGAGAATGGGAAGAGGAATTAACATGGGCTTATTATGGATTTAGCACAAAAGATATTTCTCATTTAAGATTGGGATTTTATCAAGGAAATATTTTTACAGAAAATCCAGAATTGAACAGAGATGTAATACCAATTTATAAGTTATTTAAAAAAATAAAACCGACAATTATAACACTGGCATTTGACCCTGAGGGAAGTGGTCCTGATACACATTACAAAGTTTTACAGGCAATATGCGAAGCCATTAAATTATATGAAAAGGAAGAAGATGTATCTAACTTAAAAATTTGGGGTTATCGTAATGTTTGGTATCGATTCCATCCAGCAGAAGCAAATATTTATGTTCCTGTTAGTTTGAACTCTATGGCGATTCTTGAAAATGTTTTTATGAATTGTTACGGTTCACAAAAAGATGCAAGTTTTCCTAGCTGGGAGTATGATGGTCCTTTCTGTCGTCTTGTTCAGCATATTCAAGTTGATCAATATCAAAAAATAAGAACATACTTAGGAAAAGAATTTTTCCTGAATCATCCAGTACCAAGAGTACGTGCTGCTCATGGAATGTTGTTTTTAAAAGAAATGAATGTGAAAGAATTTTATCAATATTCAACTGAACTTAGAAAGTTAATAGAATTTATAAGAAGCGAGCAAGTATAGAAATTATATATAAAAAATTTTGGTACGCACTTGATACTTACTCAAATAGGATTTTAATTGCATTAAAATGTAATTTGAATTAAATCAATAAAAAAAGAGGTAAGATATGACATCTCATAGCAAGTTCACTTACCGTTTGAAAGGTGAACCACCTAAAGTTGGAATAAGACCAGTTATAGACGGCAGAAGAGGCGGTGTAAGAGAATCACTTGAAAATCAAACCATGCAAATGGCAAAGAATACAGCAAAATTAATTGAAGAAAATTTGCGTCATCCAAATGGACAGAAAATTGATTGTGTAATTCCAGAATTTTGTATTGGTGGAGTAGCTGAAGCAGCTGAATGCGCAGAATTATTCAAGAAAAATAATGTGGGAGTTTCAATTACTGTTACACCTTGCTGGTGCTATGGAACAGAAGTTATGGATACAGAGCCTTTGATTCCCAAAGCTGTATGGGGATTTAATGGAACAGAAAGACCTGGCGCAGTTTATTTAGCTGCCGCTCTTGCAGGTTATAGCCAATTTGGATTTCCAGTATTTGGAATTTATGGAAAAGATATTCAGGATAAAGATGATGAATCAATTCCTGAAGATGTAAAAGAAAAATTATTATTATTTACAAAATCTGCTCTTGCAGTAGCTGAAATGAAAGGCAAATCCTATCTTTCAATAGGTTCTGTCTCCATGGGAATTGCAGGTTCAATAGTAGATACTCATTTCTTTAAAGAATATTTGGGAATGAGAAACGAATTTGTAGATATGAGCGAAATTATCAGAAGAATTGATAATAAAATTTATGATGAAGAAGAATATAATTTGGCAGTGATGTGGGTAAATAAATATTGTATTGAAGGAAAAGATTATAATGTTGAAAAATCAACTAAAGAAAGAAAAAAATATGAGTGGGAAACAGTTATTAAAATGACAATGATTATACGAGATTTGATGATAGGGAATAAAAAACTTTCTGAAATGGGATTTACTGAAGAATCCAATGGACATAATGCAATTGCAGCTGGATTTCAAGGACAAAGGCAATGGACTGATTTTATGCCAAATGGTGATTTTACAGAAGCTATTCTGAATTCATCATTTGATTGGAATGGTATTCGACAACCATTTATTGTTGCAACTGAAAATGATAGTCTAAATGGTGTTGCAATGTTGTTCGGTCATTTGTTGACAAATACAGCTCAAATCTTTTCTGATGTAAGATCTTATTGGAGTCCTGATGCAGTAAAAAGAGTTACAGGTGTACAACTAAAAGGTTTAGCCGAAAATGGTTTTATACATTTAATTAATTCCGGCTCGTCTGCTTTAGATGGTTCAGGCAAGCAAAAAATAAATGATAAACCAGCAATTAAACCTTTCTGGGAAATAACGAATGAAGAAATGGAAGATTGCTTAAAAGCTACAAAATGGTGTCCAGCTATTAAAGAGTATTTTAGAGGTGGCGGGTTTTCTTCTCAATTTTTAACTGAAGGAGGAATGCCTGTAACAATGAGCAGAATTAATTTGATAAAAG
This sequence comes from Melioribacteraceae bacterium, assembly GCA_037481715.1. GTDB lineage: Bacteria > Bacteroidota > Ignavibacteria > Ignavibacteriales > Melioribacteraceae > Rosettibacter. The sequence goes on along the minus strand of JBBFLD010000002.1, from coordinate 134,664 downwards.
GATTAGGACCAGTCTTACAACTTGCAGAAGGATATACTATTGAATTGCCAAAAGATGTAGATGAAATTTTACAGGAAAGAACTAATCCAACCTGGCCTACCACATGGTTTGTCCCAAATTTAACAGGCGAAGGAGTTTTCAAAGATGTTTATTCAGTAATGCTTAATTGGGGTGCTAATCATGCTGCAGTGTCGTATGGACATATTGGAGATAAATTAATTACACTTGCTTCAATGTTAAGGATTCCAGTCAACATGCATAATGTATCAAGAGAAAGAATTTTTAGGCCAAGTGCTTGGAATGCGTTTGGAACTTCTGATTTAGAAGGAGCAGATTTTAGAGCTTGTAAAAATTTTGGTCCAATTTATAAATAAAAATAATTTCAAAAATGTTTATGAATAATGGTTGTAATGAAAAATCATTAAATAAAAATAAACTAATCCCTAAAAAAAATTTAATTCCTTTCATTTTAATAACAAGCTGTTTTGCTTGGTGGGGATTAGCAAATAATATGACCGATACTTTGCTTGCAGCTTTTAAGAAAATTATGAGTATGTCTGACTTTCAAACATCATGGATTCAAATTGCTTTTTATGGAGCTTACTTTTGTTTAGCATTACCAGCTGCAATTTTTATAAAAAAGTTTAGTTATAAGTCTGGTGTATTATTGGGGTTGGGACTTTATATTATCGGTGCATTGCTGTTTTATCCAGCAAGCAAAACCATGAATTATTATCATTTCCTTTTTGCACTTTATATTCTTGCAGGTGGACTTTCAATATTAGAAACATCAGCCAATCCTTATATAATTGCAATGGGTCCATCTGAAACAGGAACAAGAAGATTAAATTTAGCACAGTCGTTTAATCCAATTGGTTCAATTTCGGGTATTCTTATCAGCCAACTTTTTATTTTGAGTAATTTGAATAGTGCATCGGCGGCAGAAAGAAAAATAATGTCTCAAGAACAATTAACGAAAATTCAAGCTCAAGAATTAGAAGCAGTGATGGGACCTTATGTTGGAGTTGCATTAATTCTTATAGTAATCTGGATTTTGATTGCAGTATTAAAAATGCCTGCCGGATCAGATGAATCTTCAAATCTTGAATTAATCAAAACATTCAAACGCCTCTTTAAAAAGCAAAATTATTTGAGAGGTGTAATTGCACAATTTTTTTATGTTGGAGCTCAAATTGGTGTCTGGTCCTTTACAATTAGATATACTATGAAAGAATTGAGTTTGAATGAGAAAGATGCAGCTTCATATTATTTAGCATCGCTGATTTTATTTGGCGGATTTCGATTTCTTTGCACAGGTTTAATGAAATATCTGCAGCCCAGCAAATTATTATCATTGTTATCTTTTTTTGCAATTTTATTAACAAGCATAGTTATATTTTCTGGCGGTGTTTTTGGTGTTTATGCACTTGTATTAATTTCTGCTTGTATGTCATTGATGTTTCCTACAATATTTGGATTGGCAATTAAAGATTTAGGAGAAGATACTAAAATTGGTAGTTCTGGTTTGATTATGGCAATATTAGGTGGAGCTGTTTTAACTGCTGTTCAAGGTTTAGTTTCAGATTTGACTGGAAGTATAAATACATCTTACATAATCCCATTAATTAGTTTCATAATTATTCTTTATTATGGTTTGTCGTTATTGAATAAATCTGAAGTTTCAGAAAATATTTAATTATTACTCAATTCTAATTTCATCAATAAACAGCCAGGCTTTATCACCTTTGCCAATGTGCCAATCTGGACAGATACCAATGTTTTTTGCTTTTAATCTTACATATCTGCATTTAATTTCTTTGATAGAAGCTTCATAAGTTTTTATAAAAATTTCATTATCGTTTTGATTTTCTTCTTTAATTGTGTAAATATTCTCAAATTTATTCCCATCTAAAGAAATAGAATAATTAACTTCTTTTGGAAGAAATATATATGCTGAAATATTTCTCAAAAAATTTGCTGATATTTTTTTAACGCTTTTAACACTGCCTAAATCAATTGTAATATCAATGTCATTTCCGTGATATCCCTGCCATCTTCCATCATTAAAATATTTGGTTCCATAAATTCCATCGACTAACGAATATAAACCACCGCCTGTGTATTGACTGCTAAATTCAGAATTATTGATGACATTATATTTTGCTTTAAAAAATTTTTCTGTAACTGGTAGACTTTTTTTACCATATTCAGAAATAGCATAAGCAGTTATGCTTGTTGTCTTATCAATCTTAAAAGGTTTTTTATACTTTTTGAAAAATTTTTCTGTGTTGAGTTTATAAAAGATAGTTGATTTATTTTGGTCTGAAGAAATTGTAATAGTTGTACTATCTCTAAAAATTTTTTCATTAGCTTGAATTGTTACTTCTGGCGGAGTGAGATACAATCCGAAAGAAGAGAGCGTAGGATTAGTTCTCGACTGTTCAATTATTATTTTTATTTTATTTGTTGTAACCTCGGGAAATCTTAATAATCTTTTATATCCAACTGTTGTTCCTTCAGTTAAAAATTTCCATGAGTTGTCTTCAAAGTAATGAATCTGAAATTTTTCTATGCGCTGACCAACTAAAATATTTTCCTGAAGCATTGCACAATTAATAGTTATATTACGTGGAAATTGTAATTCAATCCATGCTGATGAAATAGTATCGTCTGTAGTCCAGTATGTTTCATATTTTTCGTCAAGTATATTTTGAATTTTGTTTTGATTTGTCTGATTCGAAGCAATTGCTTTAGCATTTTTTGCCAAATTATTATTAAAGGTTTTGTCCAATAAATATCGCAAACCTTGCAAACTCTTAATATCGTTTTTATGAATCAATCCATTTTTATCAGGAGGAACATTTAATAACAGAACACCATTAAGTCCAACAGAATTAAAATAAATATCGAATAGTTTATAAGGTGATTTAACAAATTCATCATCTTCTTTGTGATAGAACCATCTTGGACGAATTGAAACATCGATTTCTGCGGGATACCAGATGAGAGAAGATGCCTTTAAGATTTTTTCTCTGCTGCCTAAATCTTCATCAGTTAAGTCTCTGGGAATAAATGCTCCGTCAAGAACTTCCTGCTGCGAGTTAGCAGCAATTTCTTCTAAATTCATAAATGAGCCAGGCAGAACACTCCATTCTGTTTTTCTTCCATATCCTGATTCTGTTCCTACCCATCTTACATCTGGTCCCATAATTGCAATAACTGCATTTGGCTGTAATTTACGAATTAATGAATAATAAGAATTCCAATCGTAAACTTGTCTTTTCCCATTTGGACCTTCTCCACATGCGCCATCAAACCAGACTTCAGAAATTTCACCATAATTGGTAAGTAATTCAGTTAATTGATTTTTGAAAAATTCATTATACGCATCTGTGCCATAAGTTTTTTCATGTATATCCCATGGAGAAAGATAAATGCCAAATTTTATTCCTGCTTTTTTACATGCTTCAGAAAGTTCTTTAACAATATCTCCTTTGCCATTTTTATATGGAGTTTTTGAAATATTATAATCGGTAAATTTTGTTTGCCATAAACAAAATCCATCATGATGCTTAGCAGTGAGTATTATCATTTTTATTCCAGTATCTTTAAGTACCTTAACCCATTGATTACAATCAAGTTTGACGGGGTTAAATTTTGTAATATCTGCGTCTCTTGAACCCCATTCAACATCCATAAATGTATTAATACCAAAATGAATGAACCCTATAAATTCAAGTCTTTGCCATTCGAATTGTCTTTTTGAAGGAATTACGTTTGCAGCTTTTCGAATTATGTCTTCTTCACTATCAGAAGGCAGAATTATTTTAATGTTTTCTTGTTTCTCAAAATCAAATTTTTGAGCTGAAAAATTTTCATATAGAAAACATATTACAATAATGAAAATAATCTTTTTCATTGTTCAATTATGAGTTTATTATTTTAATTGTTAATGCAAATCTATTTTGTGTATTCAATCTTATATCTTCAGGAATAAAAATTATAGTCTGGTCATTTCTAATTATCCAGCTGAGATTTTTATTTTCACCAAGAATCGAAATTGATGATGCTTCTTTTGGAATAAATTTTTTTAGAATGATTTTATCCGGCAATGTAATTTCTTTTTCATCAATCAAATAAATAAGATAATTGATTTTATCCGATTGTTTTGTAAAAAAAATATTTTCTTCTTGATAAGGATAGAGCGGAGATGTATTATAAATTGCTTCACCATTTATTCTCATCCATTTACCAATTTCATTAAGTCTATTGTATGCTTCTTCTTCAAATTCACCATCTGGCTTTGGACCAATGTTTAATAAGAAATTGCCACCACGTGCAACTATTTTAATTAAGGAATGAATTAATTGTCTTGTTGATTTATACTCCAAATTAGGTTCGTATGACCAGCTTGGTGTCATAGGCATACATGTTTCCCATGGATAGGGAAGAAGTTCATCCGGTATTTGATTTTCTGGGGTAAGATAATTCTGATAAATACCTGGCACAGCGCGGTCAACTATAATTAAACCTGGTTGTTTTGCTCTTGCTTTCTTTACAAGTGCAGGCATATCAATATCCTGATTCTGAATTCTATAGATATTAAAGTTTGCTCGTTTTCTTTCTTCGTTTAATTCATCTTCAGTGTAACTTCTTACCCAGCATCCATCGAGCCACAGAATATCAATTTTACCATAGTCTGTCATCAACTCTTCAATTTGATTGTGAGTAAATTCAACAAACTTTTTCCATCGCTCAGGATATTTTTTGATGTCATAATTTACATTGCGGTCAGGAGTTGCAAATCTTCGCCACCAATAATAATCTGAATGCCAGTCAGGTTTGGAGAAATAAACTCCAATCATAAAATCTCGCTTGCGAAATTCATTAAATAAAACTTTTGTAATGTTGGCATTTGGATTTGTATGAAATGGACATTTGCTGCTTGTAATTTTATAGTCAGTGTATTTTGAATCAAACATACAAAAGCCATCATGATGTTTTGTGGTAAATACAAAATATTTCATGCCGGCATTTTTTGCTGCTTCTGCCCACTTTGCGGGATTAAAATTAACAGGATTAAATGTTGTATATAAATTTTCATATTGCTTCTTGTATTCGCAGTAATCATCAATTTTTCTTTTGCACCATTCTTCATCTTCAGAACATAATGACCACGATTCTACAATCCCCCATTGACTTGACGGAGCCCAATGAATTAGTAATCCGAATTTCAACTTTTTCCATTCTTCTAATTTGGAAAGAACCAAAGGGTCAGTTTCTGGATAATATTTTTTAATTGCTTTTGAAATTTCAACTGCGCCAGCATGCAAAGATTCTTTTTTTTCTTTGTTCATGATTTATCCTTGAAAATTTATTCAACAATAATTTCATCAATAAATAACCAAGTTTTATCGCCAGCTCCAGGATGCCAGTCTGGACATTTCTTTATGTTTTCAGCAAATACTTTTATGTATCTTGCTTTTTCTTTATTGAATTCTGCAATAAAATCTTTTGTGAGTATTTCAGAAGTTTTTTGAGGTATATCATTTAGAATTACTTTTTTGTTATTGAAATTTATTCCGTCTTTTGAGAGCGATATTTCTACTTTATTCGGCAGAAATATCCATGAATTTACATTGAGAAAGAATCTTGGTATAACACGATTAATTTCTTTTTCATCTCTCAAATCAATGATTACTTCGAAATCTTTTCCTTCAAATCCTTGCCACAATCCATCATGAAAATCATTAGTCCCGCGAATTCCATCTATTAATGTTTGATTTCCATTAGCTCTATATCGTGAATCATATTCATTTAAGTAATTTACATTTCCCTTTAATGCTTTATGAAGTGCAAATGAGAATTCAATTTTTTTATTAATAAAATGATTCCCTAAAAATCCTCCAATTGTTACTCTGGTAGATTTGTCAATTACAATTGGCTCTTTATAAATTAATGAATTAGTATCGGGCAAGGAGCTATCAAATGTATATCTTATCTGCAGATTTTTTTGATTGGGTGTAATTGTTAGAATGAATTTATTGTTAACTTCATCAAAATTGATATTATATGAAATAATTTTTGATTCTCTTCCATATTGAATTCCTAAAGCAGTTAAATCTGAGTAAACAGCTTGAAGTCTCTGATAGAAATTCTCGTAGTTTTTATTTTGTTTGGACGACCAGAATACTTCTGAGAGAGCTAAAATTCTTGGGAATAATTTGCTGTCCACAGTTTCTTGCGGGGCATACTCTGTCCATAAATTTGCTTCTCCACCAAGTATATATTTTTTTTCTTTATCTGTTAATTCATCTGGAATGGGTTCAAAAGAATAAGCTGTTTGTAAATCAAGATTATCGGGGTCATAATTTAGATAAGTATAAAAAGTTGGAGAGCAAATTGTGTAATGATTTTGTTTTGCTGCTTCAATAGCTCCTTTATAACCCTGCCATGATTGAACAATTGCTCCTTTAGCTAAACCGCCTTCAAGTATTTCGTCCCAGCCAATAGCTTTTTTATTTTTTGATTCAAGATAATTAACTATTCTTTGAACAAAATAACTTTGAAGTTCATGTTCGTCTTTAAGACCTTCTTTTCTAATTCGTTCCTGACATCTTGGACATGCTTTCCATCTATCTTTTAGAACTTCATCTCCACCGATATGAATATATTTACTCGGGAATAAATCAATAACTTCATCAAGAATATCTTGTAAAAAATAAAATGTTGAATCTCTGCCTGCGCAGTAAACATCTTTCATTACACCCCACAAATTTGTAACTTCAAATGGACCACCAGTACATGAATTTTCTGGGTAAGAAGCTAACGAGGCGAGACAATGACCTGGCATTTCAATTTCAGGGACAATGTTAATGAATCTGCTTTTTGCATATTCTACTATTTCTTTAATGTCTTCTTGAGTATAGTAACCACCATATATTGAACCGTCGGCTTCTTTTCTCCATGCACCAATTTCAGTTAATTTAGGATATTTTTTAATTTCAATTCGCCAGCCTTGGTCATCGGTTATATGCCAATGCAGTGTATTGAATTTATAATATGCCAAAATATCGATGTATCTTTTGATAAAATCTTTTGTCATGAAATGACGACTGCAATCCAGATTTAATCCTCTCCATGTGAATCTTGGTTTATCTTCAATTATGCAACATTGTAAGTTGATTGCTGAGCTATTTTTATTGATTTTAATCTCAGGGGGAATTAGTTGAAAAATTGTTTGCACACCTCTGAATAATCCTACTGTTGAACCTGCAGTAAGTTTGATTTGATTTGGTTTAATGATAAGTTGATACGCTTCTTTATTTTTTATATTAAATGACTTATCAACTTCAAAGATAATTTTACTTTTTGAAGAACTTCTGCTTTTTGATTTTGAAGATAAAATTTGAATGCCGCAAAATTCTTTTACTTTTTCAATAAAATAATTTTTTATGAAATCATCTTTACAAATGATAACAGTTTCAGATGTTAGTGAAAAAGACCCATTAACAATTTTAACTTTTTCAGGATATGGTATTAAATTTAACTGAGTTTGGGATGCTTCAACCTTTAGCTGTTGAGTTAAAAAGAATGATAAAAGTGTTAATAAAGTAAAAAATTTCATTTTTTATCCTCATGTATATTTTTAATAAAAATAATCTTAGAAAAAATATTGAATTATTTTCAAAAAAATCTAAAAATTTCTTTGATATTTAGAATAAAATTCTTTAGAATAGTTGTAATAAAAATATAGTATTTTTTAGTAAAATAAAAACAATATTATAACATGAATAAAAAGTTATTAACCATATTTAATTTTAATTGAAATTATCTTTTTATGATTTTATCAATCCCTAACAAAAAAGTTAACCAAATTTTTAGTTCACAATAATTCAGCAGGTATTTATGGAAATTACATTTTTAGAATTAATTATTGTAGCACTTTTTTTAAGTATTCTATTTTATGGAGTATATCTTGGAAAAAGATATTTGTTAAGTGTTGCAGATTTTTTATCTGCTGGAAGATCGGCTGGAAGATATATGATTACGGTTTCTCAAGGGATGGCAGCCATTGGTGCTATTACAATTGTTGGTCAATGGGAGATGAATTATGTAGCTGGTTTTTGCCTGCGCTGGTGGGAATTTTTCATGGCTGTTGTTTTATTGATTATTACTGTAACGGGCTGGGTTATTTATCGTTTCAGACAAACACGTGCACTAACTGTAGCTCAATTTCTTGAAATGCGTTACAGCAGAAATTTCAGAATTTTTGCCGGTATCTTGGCTTTTGTTTCTGGTTTACTAAATTTTGGAATATTCCCGGCCGTAAGTGCAAGATTTATTATTTATTACTGTGGACTTCCATTATCCATCAATATTCTTGGAATGAATATTTCTACATTCCCTCTAGTTATGATTGGATTTTTATCCATCTCATTATACTTTGTATTTGCTGGTGGACAAATTTCGATTATTATTACTGAATTTATTCAGGGAGTTTTATCAAATCTAACTTTTCTTGCTATAATTGCTTTTTGTCTTATAATAGTAAATTGGAATCAGATTTTTGAAGCAGTAAGTACAGTTCCAGAAAATGCATCTTTAATTAATCCTTATAAAACAAGCGAAGTCCCCGATTTTAATTTCTGGTATTTTTTAATCAATGTTGTTGGAGTAATTTATGCTAAAATGTCCTGGCAGGGTTCTCAAGGTTTTTATTCATCTGCTAAAAGTGCACACGAAGCAAAAATGGGAGAAGTATTAGGTAATTTGAGAGATATTCCTAAATGGCTTTTCCTTGTTTTCATTCCAGTAGTTGCTTTTACAATTTTACATCATTCTAATTTTCAATCAGTTACTGATAATGTTAATCATACTTTATCTACTATTGATAATGAAGCTGTAAGAAATCAATTAAGAGTTCCACTTGTTCTTTCAAAAGTACTTCCTGTTTATTTAAGAGGTGCTTTACTTGCTGTCATGATTATGGCAACAATCGGCACTCATAGCTCTTACATGCATTCATGGGGAAGCATTTTTATTCAAGATGTAATAATGCCTTTTAGAAAAAAATCTTTTACACCAGAACAACATCTTAAAATGTTAAGATATGCTATTCTCGGTGTATGCATTTTTATATTCTTGTTCAGCTTAGTCTTCCCAATGACAGAATATATATTTCTCTACTTTGCTATTACTGCTGCAATTTTTGTCGGCGGGTCTGGTGCTGTAATAATTGGAGGACTTTATTGGAAGCGGGGAACTACAGCTGCTGCGTGGTCAGCTTTAATTATTGGTTCAATAACTGCTGTAACAGGAATAATACTTCAGCAAATTTATCCAAATTTCCCAATTAATGGTCAATATTTCTGGGCAATTGCTATGGGTTTATCATCATTAGTTTATATACTTGTTTCTTTGCTTGGTAAGAAAAATGAATTTAACATGGATAAAATGCTTCACCGTGGTAAATATGCAATAAAAGAAGAAACAATAATTGTAAACGAAGTTCCGCTCAAAGGATGGAGAATGCTTGGAATAGGAAAAGAATTTACCAAGGGAGATAAAATTATTTATTTGATTTCATATATATGGACATTTATATGGGTGGCAGTTTTTATTATTGGAACTATATTAAATCTTACTAATGATGTCCCAGATTCTGCATGGATGACATTTTGGAGATATTATGTTCTCATTAATCTTGTTGTTTCTTTTTTAATTATAATCTGGTTTTCTGTTGGTGGACTTAAAGATTTTAAGGACATGATGAATCGTTTGAAAAATATGGTTCGTGACCATCGAGATGATGGAACTGTAAGAAATGATTTTAAAGATTAAAATGAGGTAATTATTATGAAAACAAAATTTAACATCTTATTAATTTTATTAATTGTGTGTTTTATTAGTTCTCTTTCAAATGCATCTGATACTTTAGTTATCAAAAAAGGATTAATGATTAAACTGCCATTTTCAAGAAGCAATGTGATTTCGCCAAATCCAATTGCATCTCAAATTGAATTAGGTAAATGGAAAACTCCACATAAAGGTGATGAACTAAAAGTAAATGATAAAGAATCATATCAATGGCAGGAAATTATTGCAGATAATTCCGGCTGGTTCAAAAATGAATCTCTTAGAAATGCATATGTATTTGTAGAATATTATTCGAATAAAGAACAAATTGTTCTTCTCGAGGCAATGGGAAATGAAAATGTTTATGTTAATGGTGTTATCCGTTCAGGGAATCCTTATCGTTTCAAAGATACGTATGAAGATTGGGAACCAAGATTTGATTATTCTTTAATTCCTATCCAGCTTAATAAAGGGAAAAATGAATTTTTATTTGAATGCAGCAGGGGAGCATTAAAAGCTAAATTACATTTTAATAATCCAGAATTGATTTTTAATGAATACGATTTAACTCTTCCTGATATATTGATTAACGAGCCAGTTAATCTTTATGGTGCAATTCCAATAATTAATGCATCAGAAAAGATTTATAAAAATTTGTTGATAAAAGTCAGTTCACAAAATTCAAATCCTGTTTATACTTCTGTGGAAGTTATTAATCCACTATCAATTTATAAAGCTCCTTTCAGAATTGTATTGCCTGAACAAAATCAAAAAGGTGAAATCGAATTAAATCTTGAGTTGATTGAAAAAATCAAAAATGAAGAAAAAGTTCTAACAAAAACTATTGTGAAAATAAAAGTTTTATCTCCTGAAGAAACTCATAAAGAAACATTTATAAGTAAGCTTGATGGAAGTGTTCAATACTATGCAGTTAATCCTCCTGAAAATTTAAAATCAAAACCAGCTCTATTTTTAAGTTTGCACGGTGCAGGCGTAGAAGCAATTAATCAAGCAAATTCGTATGGACATAAAAATTGGGGTTACATAGTAGCGCCAACCAATCGCAGACCTTATGGATTCAATTGGGAAAATTGGGGCAGGATTGATGCACTCGAGGTATTAGATATTGCAAAGAAAAAATTTAATATTGATGAAAATAGAGTATATCTAACTGGTCACTCAATGGGTGGACACGGCACATGGCATCTTGGCATTAATTATCCTGATAAATTTGCTGCCATTGGTCCAAGTGCAGGATGGATAAGCATCTGGTCTTATAGAATCAGAAGTTTAGTTGATACCACTAGAGTTAAAGAAATGTTGTTAAGGTCAGCACGTCAAAGCGATACATACAAATTTGCTGAGAATCTAAACCAAAATGGAATTTATATTATTCATGGTGATGCTGATGATAATGTTCCTATTTCTCAGGCACAATCTATGGTTGATGTGTTATCTAAATTCCATAAAGATTTTGAATTTCATGTAGAAAAAGGAGCTGGGCATTGGTGGGATAATTCAGATGAAAGCGGTGCTGATTGTGTTGACTGGCTTCCTATGTTTGATTTCTTTTCCCGTCATTCAATTCCATCTAAAGAAAGAATTAAAACTATTAATTATGTTACATCAAATTTAGCAATATCACATAAGAATAACTGGGTTGAAATTTTTAATCAAAAAGTTCAACAAACTGAAAGCAGGATTAATATCAAACTTGAATATGGCAAAAGAAAATTTATTGGGACAACAAACAATATAGAAATTTTAGGCTTGGATGTTTCAATGTTCCAAGATGATAGACCATTTTCTGTTGAACTTGATAATCAACTTATTGATAATATAAAGGTGCCGTCATCAAGAAAAATTTATTTGAAAAATCAAAACAATGAATGGAAACTGTGTGATGAGCCATCAAGAAAAAATAAAAATCCAGAAAGATGCGGAAATATTAGAGAAGTATTAAATAATGATGTGGTTTTTGTTTTTGGAACGCATGGCACTAAAGAAGAAAACAAATGGGCATATGAAAAAGCAAGATATGATGCCGAAAAACTTTGGTATCAAGGAAATGCTTCTATTGAATTAATTAAAGATGATGATTTCAATCCAGAAGCATATAAAAATAGAAATGTTGTTTTATTTGGAAATGCAAAAACAAACTCTGCATGGAAACTTTTGTTGGATGATAGTCCAATCCAAGTTATAAACGGAAAACTTAAAATTGGCGATAAAGAATACAAAGGGAAAAATTTTGCTTGTTTAATTATTTGTCCAAGAAAAGATAGTGACATTGCAAGTGTTGCTGCTGTTTCTGGAACAGGAATTACAGGAATGAGAATTTCAAACTTTGCTGCATATCATCATCCATATATTAATTTGCCAGATGTTGTAATTTATGATGAGAATATTGTAAAATCTGATGATGATGGAATTAAATTCATTGGCTATTTTGGGAATGACTGGAATTTGGAAAGCGGTGAATTCATCAATAAATTTTAGGAATATTATGAACAGAATAAAATTAATCTTAGCATTTGTATTAGCATTAACCTTAACAATATTTGCACAGAAAAAATTAACAGACTATGTCGATCCATTTATTGGAACAGGCGGTCATGGTCATACTTTCCCTGGTGCATCAATGCCTTTTGGTATGGTTCAATTAAGTCCTGATACTGATACAGAAGGCTGGGATTGGTGTTCTGGTTATCATTATTCTGATAATTCAATTATGGGTTTTAGTCACACTCATCTTAGTGGGACAGGCTGCGGTGATTATGGTGATATTTTAATTATGCCGATTACTGGTGAACTGAAAACAGAACCAGGAACAAAAGAAAATCCTGATTCAGGTTATCGCTCAAGATTTAACCACGATAAAGAATTTGCAAAGCCCGGTTATTATTCAGTTTTTTTAGAAGATTATAAGATTAAAGTAGAACTAACAGCTTCATATCGAGCCGGTTTTCATAAATATACTTTTCCTCAATCAAAAAAATCTTACATATTAATTGACTTAGAACATGGAATTCAAGATAAAGTGATTGATTCAAGAATAGAAATAATTAATAACACTACTATTCAAGGTTATAGAAGGTCGAATGGATGGGCAAAAGACCATACTGTTTATTTTTATGCTGAGTTTTCAAAACCATTTAATTCATATGGAATTGTAAATTATAAGAATGTGATAAAAAATGAAAAAGTGATTAATGGAAAAAATCTAAAAGCTTATTTTGAATATGAAACAAAATCAAACGAAATAATTTTGGTTAAAGTTGGTATTTCACATACAAGTTTGGAAGGAGCAAAGAAAAATTTATTAACTGAAATACCTCACTGGAGTTTTGAAGCTGTAAGAAAAAATGCAGAAGAGGAATGGAATAAACAGCTGTCATTAATCTTAGTTGATGATAAAAACATTACTAAGAAAAAAATTTTTTATACAGCGTTGTATCATTCATTTTTGAGCCCAAATATTTTTTCAGATATTGATGGCAAGTACATTGGGATGGATGGTAAAATTCATACTGCAGAAGGTTTTACTATGTATACAGTATTTTCTTTGTGGGATACATTCCGTGCTTTGCATCCATTATTAACAATTATTGATGCTAAGAGAGATGAAGATATGATAAAATCACTCATTGCAAAATTTGATGAAAGTGGTTTGCTGCCCGTTTGGGAGCTGGCTTCGAATGAAACTGGAACTATGATTGGCTATCATTCTGTTCCTGTTATTGTTGATGCATACATGAAAGGAATTAGAAACTTCGATGTTAAAAAAGCATACGAAGCAATGAAAAAAAGTTCAATGCAAAATTCAAATGGATTGGATTATTACAGGGATATGGGCTATATTCCTTCAGATGCTGAACACGAAAGTGTTTCAAAAACACTTGAATATGCTTATGATGATTGGTGTATATCTCAAATGGCAAAAGCTTTAGGTTATAATGAAGATTATAAATATTACAGTGAAAGAGCAAAATATTATTTGAATCTTTTTGACCCTTCTACAAATTTCTTTAGACCTAAAAAAAATGGTAAATGGATAGAACCCTTTGACCCCTACATGGTAAGCCGAGATTTTACTGAAGCAAATGCATGGCAATATAGTTTTTTTGTGCCTCATGATATAAATGGTTTAATAAAAATTATGGGTGGATTTGATAAATATGAAAAAAAATTAGATGAACTTTTTAATGCCGAAAATAAATTATATGGTAAATATCAGCCGGATATTTCAGGATTAATTGGTCAATATGCTCATGGGAATGAACCAAGTCATCATATAGCTTACCTTTACAATTTTGCCGGCAAACCCTGGAAAACTCAGAAAATTGTTCATCAAATTTTAAATTCATTTTATACTGATAAACCTGATGGATTAATAGGAAATGAAGACTGCGGGCAAATGTCTGCATGGTATATTTTTAGTTCACTTGGATTTTATCCTGTTTGTCCTGGAAATAATAATTACATTATTGGAACCCCTAACTTTAAGTCTGTTTCTATCAAAGTAGGTGATAAAAAGTATTTTAAAGTGACAACAAAAAATTTAACCGATGAAAATTACTATATTCGTAAAGTCTATTTGAATAATAATGAATACTTTTTTTCTTTTATAAAACATTCAGATATTGTTAATGGAGGGGAAATAATATTTGAAATGGATTCTAAACCTTCAAACTGGGCTACGAACATAAACAACTGTCCAATTACTTCAGTTGAGAATGATTATGTTGTTATTCCTTATTTATCAAGTGGGGATAAGATTTTTAGGGATTCAACAGTTGTAAATTTATCAACAATTGATAGCAGCGAAATTTATTACACATTGGATAATACAAATCCAGAATTGAATGGAATAAAATTTAATAAACCAATAACAATAAAAAATTCATCAACTTTAAAGTTTGTTAGCCTTAGAAATAATAAGTTTAGTAAAACTGTAACAAGTTCATTTTATAAAATTCCTGACAAGTGGCAAATTAAATACAATACAGAATTCAGTCATTCATATACTGGAGGCGGACAGTGGGGATTAATTGATGGAATAAGAGGCAACGAAAATTTTAATTCCGATGCATGGCAAGGTTACGAAGAAGTTGATTTAGATGTTGTAATTGATTTAGGGGAAATCACAGATGTTAGTTATATCAATTCTTCATACTTACAAAAAGCAGGTTCTTGGATATTTTTCCCTTCAAAAGTAGAATATTATATTTCAAATGAAGGAAGTAAGTTTTCTAAAATTTATGAATTAAATATCGAGAATGATAAACAATACATCCCCGACGGAATTAAAAATGTAGAAACAAGTTTTGAAAAAGTGAAAACAAGATTTATTCGTGTTTATGCAAAAAATATTGGGGTTTGTCCTTCGTGGCATATTGGTGCTGGCAAAAAAGCTTGGCTTTTTATTGATGAAATAATTATAAAATAACTTTAATGAAGGTAAAAAATGAAAAGCAGAAAATTACTTTCACTTCATGCAAGGGTTGTTAAAGATATTAATGAGCAACTTGTTCTAAAATTAATCCAAGAGCACGATATTATTGCGAGTTCTGATTTGACCAAAATTACAGGGATGAGACCCTCAACAATTTTTAATATTCTTAACAGCTTATCGGCAAAGTCATTTGTAACATTTTATGGTAAAGGAGATTCTACTGTAAAGGGCGGAAAAAAACCTTATCTGTGGACATTAAATAAAGATGCAGCATATGTAATTGGACTTGACATAGAAGTAGGAGAAATGTCCCTCGTTGTTCTAAATTTTAAAGGAGAAGTTATATCTAAGAAAACAATCAGGCAGAATACTGGAAATACCGTTGAAGAATTAGCAAATAATATTATTGATGCTGTAAATAAAATAATTCAGGAAAATAATCTTGAACAACAAAAAATATTGGGTTTGGGTATTGCTTTTGCAGGTATAGTTGATTGTTATAATGGTGTAGTGATGATGTCGAGTATACTTCCAGAATTAAATTTCAATTTACTGGAAAAGTTAAAACAATTTCCTTTCCCTGTTCAAATTGAAAACAATGCTAATGCAGTTGCAATTGGATATAAGTTAAAAAGCAATAAACAAGCTAAAAGAAATTATCTCGTTGTTTTAATTGAGATTGACCAGAATGTAAGTGGACTTGGAATTGGAATTGTTATCAATGGTGAATTATATAGAGGTTCTTCTTTTTGTGCCGGCGAACTTTATCCTCATTTACCTACATTGAGAGAGTTTCTGACAACATATAAAAGCAGATTTGTAGAAGGAGAATACTTAAAGAATTACATTACTTCAATTGATGATATAAATGTTGAATTCCTTGTTCAAGCTGCAAAACAAGGTGATAAAATTGCAAATCTTATTTTTTCAAAAATTGGAAGTATCATTGGCCAAACA
This sequence comes from Melioribacteraceae bacterium, assembly GCA_037481715.1. GTDB lineage: Bacteria > Bacteroidota > Ignavibacteria > Ignavibacteriales > Melioribacteraceae > Rosettibacter. The sequence continues at coordinate 118,394 of JBBFLD010000002.1, read as the reverse complement.
ATTGCCCCTGCCGTGGCTTTGCTTAATCCAGATTCTTTAATTCTAACAGGTGTAATTTCAGAATTAGAAGATATAATAATCGAAGCTGTTCGAAAAGAAATTGAAATGAGAGTAATCCCAATTACAAATGATGCACTCGAAATTGTGGTTGATAATTATCATCAATATTCAGTAGCAGTTGGTGCAGCTGCATTAATTTTAGAAAATTTCTTTAAAGTGGGTGTAGTCAAGCAATAGAATTTATTTTGTTACACTCTAATACTTCTTAACTTCTTTAGAGGTCACTAATGACACATCTTAATTCCTACGATTTTGCAATTATTGTTTTTTATTTCATTGTAGTTTTTTTAATTGCATTTTATTATTCCAGAAAAGCTGGGCACTCAACTTCCAATTTCTTTTTATCAGGCAGAAATTTGCCATGGTATATTGCAGGCACTGCCATGGTAGCAACAACATTTGCTGCCGATACACCATTAGCTGTTACAGAACTTGTAGCTAAAAATGGAATTTCTGGAAACTGGTTGTGGTGGAATATGGCAATAGGAAGTATGCTTACGGTTTTTTTCTTTGCAAGATTATGGCGTCGTGCTGGCATTATGACTGATTTGGAATTTATTGAATTGAGATATTCAGGCAAAGCAGCTTCCTTCTTAAGAGGATTTAGAGCAATTTATTTAGGTTTATTTATGAATGCCATTGTTCTTGGATGGGTTAACAAAGCGATGGAAAAAATATTTAGTGTGGTATTTCCAGATTATAATGCTTTTGCTTTGGTTATAATTTGTGCTTTCATAATTGCTGTTTATACATCAGCTTCTGGTTTGCTTGGCACTTCAAGAACAGACAGCTTTCAATTTGTATTTGCAATGATTGGTTGTATTATTCTTGCTGTTATTGTTATAAACTTGCCAGAAGTAAATGGACTAAAAGGATTAACAAAAAATCTTTCATCTCAAACTTTGTCGTTCTTACCAAGAATCGAAAACTTAACTGCTAATCAAATTCAAACAAATGTTCTTTCAATTTCATTATGGTCGTTCTTAGCGTATATTGGTTTGCAATGGTGGTCAAGCTGGTATCCTGGTGCAGACCCGGGAGGTGGGGGATATATTGCACAGAGAATGATGTCTGCAAAAAATGAAAAACACAGCCTTCTTGCAACTTTATGGTTTACAATTGCACATTATGCAATCAGACCATGGCCCTGGATTTTAGTGGCACTTGCAGCTTTAATAATTTTACCTCGCTCTCAAAGTTTGGAATCATTAAAAAAAGAAAATCCTGTTTTATTTAGTAAATGCGAAGAAGTTTATAATAATAAACAATTACTTCATTCCAATGATGTTATTATTCGTTCAAATGAATTCAAAGAATTTTATGATAAATATGAAAATACAATTGACCCCGGCATTATGTATCCAAAGTTAATGGTAAGATATCTGCCAAATGGTTTGCTTGGACTTTTAATTGCTGTTTTTCTCGCAGCTTATATGTCAACCGTAGCTTCTCAATTAAATTGGGGTACTTCTTATATAATTAATGATTTTTATCGCCGCTTTATAATTAAAAATGCAGATGAAAAACATTATGTCATTGTTTCGAGAATTGGAATAATTTTAATGACAATATTTTCTTTAGTACTTACAAAATATTTTTTAACTACAATATCAGGAGCATGGATTTTTATTTTAAATACAAGCGCAGGATTAGGTGGGGTACTTATTTTACGCTGGTATTGGTGGAGAATTAATGCATGGTCAGAAATTTCTGCTATGATTGCTCCTGTAATAATTTATCCAATCGCTGTTTATCTTTTTCATCTTGAATCTCCATTAACTCTTTATCCAATTGTATTGGGAACTACATTGGTATGGATTCTTATTACATTTCTTACAAAACCTGTTGATGAAAATAAACTAATTGAATTTAATAATAAGATTCATGCTGGAGGTTTTGGCTGGAAGAAGTTTTCAAAAACTAATTCAACTAAAATTTTTATTTATCTGTTTATTAATTGGTTTTTGGGAATAGTTTTAGTTTACTCCTTTTTGTTTGGATTAGGCGAATTAATTTTTTCTGAGTATGTAAAAGGAATAATATTGTTAATATTAAGTGTGATTTCCCTTTTTGTGATTTTAACTAACTTAAAGAAAATCGGTTTTGAAAAAATTATTCAATGATTTTGTTATTAAGAAAAGTCCTGGTTAGTCAGTTTGTTTTTACAGAACAGAATTTCAATAGTTATACTTTGATAATTTTATAAACCGATAATTATCAAACATGATTTTGCAAGATTGATAACTGGCGAAAAGTAAACTCCAAACAATAACACTGCCAGAGCTAATATTGATACCAAAACTTTATTTCCTAATGATGGAATTATAACTGGTGTGTTTTCATCAGCTTTTACTAAATACATATGTTTTAATACTCGGATATAATAATAAAGTGAAACTACTGTATTAAGAAGTGCTATTACTGCTACTGCAATCATTTTTGCATCAACAAGAGCAATGAAAAGATATAGCTTTCCAATAAATCCAGCTGTAGGTGGTATTCCTGTTAATGATACAAGAAAAATAGCAAGTGAAACTGCAAGCAGGGGGGATGTGTATCCAAGTCCATTATAATCATCAATTTCTTCTGAACCAATTTGGTTTGCTATCAACATTACTACATAAAAAGCACCAAGATTCATTATTAAATAAAAAACAAAATAAATTAAAATTGCCATCAATCCTTGATTTGAAAAAACAACCAATCCAAGCAAAATATATCCTGCATGAGCAATACTTGAATATGCAAGCATTCTTTTTAAATTGTTTTGCCAGAGTGCAGAAAAATTTCCAAGTGTCATTGTTAGAATAGAAATTACAACTAATACAGATTTCCAGTCGAATACACCAATTAAATTCCAGAACCCATCCGAGTTGACAAATGTTACAAAGGTTGTTTTAATAAATCGAATTAATAATGCAAATCCTGCTGCTTTGCTTGCAATTGAAAGATATGCAGTTATTGTTATTGGAGCACCTTCATAAACATCAGGTGTCCAAAAATGGAAAGGTGCAGAAGAAATTTTATAACCAATTCCTGCAAATATTAAAATTACTGCAAATGATAGTGTAAATAAATTTATGTTGGGTGCCTGAATTAAGGAATTAATTATATAAAGATTTGTGCTGCCAGTCATTCCATAAATTAAAGAAATTCCAAAAAGCATTAATCCAGAAGAGACTGCACCATAGATTAAATATTTTAATGCAGCTTCGCTGTTGCGGTCTCTTAATTTTATAAAACCTGCAAGAACATAAGAAGAAAGAGAAAGTAATTCCATTGATAAGTAAATTAAAATTAAATCTGCAGCAGAAATCATAAAGAACATGCCGATCATCATTCCATAAATCAATGCATAGTATTCACCAATTCTATCCTGTGTATTTTTTATTTCTGACGAAGAGAATGAAAACAGCACTACAAGAAGTGATGATATCACAACTATAACTTTAAAAAATGAACCAAATGAATCAACAGCTATCATTCCATAATTTCTTAAAGCATTTACAGATTGACTGAATGCAAATCCATTATCATAAAACTGGAAGATTAAAAAAAGTCCAGTTATAAAAATTCCAGCTCCAGCTATGTATGGAATGATGGATTTATTTCTGTGAAAAATTAAATCTGATAATATGAGTATAACAAGAAAAACAGTTAGAACTATTTCAGGTAAAATTAAATTTAGTGACTGAATTAAATTTGTCTGTTCCATCAAAACTTACAATCCATTATTTGATTAATGATTATTGACCATTAAAAAGAAAACTTACAAGTGTATTGACAGATGTATTCATAATATTCAACATTGCAGATGGATAAACTCCAAGGAAAATTATAATTGCAGAAAGAGGAGCAAACATTGCGTATTCTCTAAATTCAAGGTCTTTTAACGAAGACCATTTTTCGTTTAATGGTCCAAAGAAAATTCTTTGCAAAGTCCAAAGCATATAACCTGCACCTAAGAGAATTCCAAGAGTAGAAATCATTGTAATTATTCTAATATTGGTAACTCCAAATGCACCTACAAAAACGAGAGCCTCTGAAATAAATCCGCTTAAACTTGGTAATCCAATTGCAGCAAAGAATGCTACTGTAACAAATCCAGTATAAACTGGCATTTGAGCAGCCAATCCTCCAAAATCATTTAATCCTCTTGTATGTGCTCTGTCATATATTACACCTACAATTAAGAAGAGCATTGCAGTAATTGTTCCGTGATTGAACATCTGAAAAATTGCACCTGTAATTCCAGTTGATGATAAAGAAGCCATACCAAGCAAAACATAACCCATGTGAGAAACAGAAGAGTAAGCAATTAATTTTTTGAAATCTTTTTGAGCCAATGCAACAAGGGCTCCGTAGATTATATTTATCATTCCAAATAATGCAATCCACCACATTAATTGTCTGGTAATTTCAGGGAATATTGGATAACTAATTCTTAGAATTCCATAAGTTCCCATTTTTAACAATACACCAGCAAGAATTACAGAGATTGGAGTTGGAGCTTCAACATGTGCATCAGGCAACCATGTGTGGAAAGGGAACATTGGTATTTTAATTGCGAATCCAACAAATAATGCCAAGTAAGCAATAAATCTTAAATTGTGAGGATTCAATGGTGAAAGAATTCCATCCTGAAGATAATTATTTGGATTCATTAACTGGAGCAAGTTAAATGTAAAAACTTTTGTGCCGTCAGCAAGAGTTTCAGTTGCACTAAAATATAAGCCAATCATAACAAGAAGAATGAAAACACTGCCAAACAAAGTATAAATAAAGAATTTTATAGCTGCATATTCTTTTCTTGGACCGCCCCAAATTCCAATCAAGAAATACATTGGCAGAAGCATTAATTCCCAGAAAATATAGAACAGGAAGAAATCCAGAGCAACAAATACTCCCATCATACCTGTATCGAGTAAAAGAAATAATGCGAAATAACCTTTAACTGACTTTTCAATATTCCATGAAGATATTGTTGCTATGAAAGAAATTATTGCAGTTAATAAAACCATCGGCATGCTTATTCCATCAATGCCAAGGAAGTAATCAATTTTTACTTTGCCTAACCATGATATTTCTGAAATTTCAATCCATCTAAATTTTTCAATGAATTGAAAGGATTTTTCTTCATAAACTCCTGCAGCAGAGTAGTTATAATTTGCTAAAAGAATAATTGCAAGAATAACCTGAATAGCTGTGATGATTAATGTCGTATATTTAATATGCTTTTGCTGTTCTTTGGGAAGTATTAAAACAATTATCATCCCCAAAATTGGGAGAAATGTGATTAATGAAAGTATCGGGAAACCACTCATATATTCAACCTATTTTTAATTTTTGACAAAGAATTTATGAATCAACAGTTATTCTCAAAATGGCTTAAAGATTAATAAAAGAATTATCACAGAAAAAACAACGAATACAATATAAGTCTGCACTTTGCCAGTTTGTAATTTTTTAAGAGAAAATCCAACAAATCCGCTAAAGAATGCTGTAAAGTTTACCAAACCATCAACAACATAGTTATCGAATAAACCGCTTAAATTAGAAAATGATTTTGTAATCCATGCAGAACCATTTACAATTCCATCGATGATATTGTTATCAAACCATGCTAAAACTTTGCTGAAGTTTAGAGTTTGTCCGACTGCAGTTGCATCATATAATTCATCTATATACCACTTATTAAGAGAGAAATTATAAACTGGTTTTATCTTTTCTGTTAGCTTATCAACATTTACTTTTTTCCATTGATAAAACATGAATGCAAAAAGAATTCCTAAACCTGCAAGAGTAATTGATAACATCATAGCAGGGTAGTGAGCCCAGTGTAATGTTTCTGTATATAATTCTGAATGAATTATTTCTCCGTGAATGTTAATGTTTTTGGATTCTGATTTCATAAAATCAAATCTTGAAGAAACTGGGGTTACCTGTTGAGGAGTCTTAACCCAATTTTTCAAAAACCATCCTTCATCAGGGGAGAATGGATTTGGTGTATAAAAAATGAATATTGAAAGTATTGCAAGCACAATTAAAGGTGCAGTCATTACTAATGGAGATTCGTGAGCATGTTCAAATTTATGATGGTCTCTTGGTTCGCCGTGAAATGTTAGAATAAGAAGTCTAAACATGTAGAATGCAGTTAAAGCGGCTACAGTAAATCCAAATACTGGAATAAGCCAGTGCCCAGTAAGTTTACCAAATACAAGTGTTCCAGCAAGAATTCCATCTTTACTAAGGAATCCAGATGTTAAAGGAATTCCAGAAATTGCTAAAGTTGAAATTAAAAATGTAATGTAAGTAATTGGCATTTTCTTTCTTAATCCACCCATGTTTCGTATATCTTGCTCATGATGCATTGAATGAATTACTGAACCCGAGCCAAGAAATAAGCATGCTTTGAAAAATGCATGTGTAACAAGATGGAAGAAAGCAAAAACATAAGCACCAACACCTAATGACATAATCATATATCCAAGCTGAGAAACAGTTGAATAAGCAAGTACTTTTTTAATATCATTTTGAGTAATTGCAATTGTAGCTGCAACGAATGAAGTAAGTGCCCCTACAATAGCTATTACGAGCATAGCATCAGCGGTTAACATTACAAAAATTCTTGTTACAAGATAAACTCCAGCTGCAACCATTGTAGCTGCATGAATCAATGCACTAACTGGAGTAGGACCTTCCATGGCATCGGGCAACCAGACATGCAATGGAAATTGAGCAGATTTACCAACTGCACCCATAAAAACCAATATACCAGCAGCAGTAAGCCATGCTTCGCTTCCAAAGGGCAGATTTCCAATTGAGATTTGATGAAATATAGTATCGAATGTAAAAGTTTTATAATTCGTAAATAAAATCAGAATTCCAATGAACATTCCAACATCGCCAACGCGGTTTACAATAAAAGCTTTCTTTGAAGCATCTGCAGCTGATTTTTTTTCGAACCAGAATCCAATTAATAAATAAGATGATAATCCAACTAATTCCCAGAAAATATACATCATCAATAAATTATGAGTAAGAACAATTCCGAGCATCGAAAAAGTAAATAATCCAAGATATGCAAAATATCGTGTATATCTCTTATCACCTCTCATGTATTCAATTGAATAAAGATGAACGAGAGCACTGATAAGATTAACAACAAAAAGCATTATGGCAGTAATGTTATCAATCTTAATTCCTAATTCAATGTTTACGGTTCCAGTGTTTGGGGCATTACTTAAGATAAACCATGTTAAGGAAGAAACAATATCTTTATCGAAATAAGTTAATTTTGCAAAAAGTATTAAAATAGAAATTATAAGAGCTGTAAAAAGAATACCAACTTCAAAAAGATAGAGTTTTGGAAATTTTTTTCCGAAGAAAATTAATGTTGCAAAACCAAAAACAGGTAGAAAAAGAGTAATGATCGAAAGTGTAACAAGTAAATATTCTGTCATAAGGCTATTCTTTTAGTTTGTCAATTTCATCAACATTTACATTTGAGAAAGTTTTATAGATGTTCAGAACAATAGCAAGCGCAATAGCTGCCTCGGCAGCTGCAAGAATAATAACAAACAATGCTATGATTTGTCCGCTGAAACCAAAATTTCCATATCTTGCAAAAGCAACAAAATTGATATTTGCTGAATTGAGAATTAATTCAATTCCCATTAAAACCATTACTGCATTTTTGCGGGTAATTATTCCGTAAATTCCTAATGAGAATAAAATTGCACTAATTATTAAAAAATGAGTTAAGCCTACATTAACTGTCATAATTCTGAAATTTATTGTTAATCAATTTTTTCTTCTTCTCTTCTTGCAATTGATGCAGCACCTATTAAAGCAACAAGCAGAAGTACTGCAAGCAATTCGAAAATTAAAATGTAATCAGTAATTAAAAGATTGCCAAGATTTTTAATTGTTGTAATTGGAATTTCACCAGGTTGAGTTTTCCAGTTTGTCCAAATCATAACAGCCCATAAAACACCGAGCAATAATCCAACTCCAATAGCTGCAGGCAATAGATGAACTGTTCCAGTTCTTATATCGACACTTGTAATTTTATTTGTAAGCATAACACCAAACAAAAGCAGGATAAGAATTCCGCCCACATAAATCATGATTTGGACAACGGCAAGAAAATCAGCACCCAATAAAACATAAATTCCAGAAATTCCAAATAAAGTAAGCAATAAGCTATAAGCTGAATAAACAATATTTTTTGTTGTTACAACTATAACAGCTGATATTATTGTTATTAAAGCAAATAAATAAAATATTACATCAAAATAAGTCATAGCAAATTCAAATTTATTCTTGTGTTTTAGATGCTGCTGCTTTTTGAGCTTCTTTTTCAGCTAAGAATTTTTCATAATTAGCTTTTTTTTCTGCTGCTTCTTCTTCTGTAAGATTAGAAAAATTGTATATTAAATCTCTTCTGTCGTATTCAGAAAATTCATAAACATTTGTCATATAAATACAATTTGTAGGGCAGGGGAATACACACAACTGGCAGTAACAGCACTTTGCAAAATCAATAGTAAATTTTGTTACCCATAAAGCTTTTTTCTTACCATTTGATGTAACTCCAAGGTTTTCACCTGGAAGAGCTTTTACAGTTTCAATTTCAATGCAGCTTACTGGACATGCACGAGAACACTGGTCGCAGCCAATGCAATCATCAATATTTACATATAATCGATTTCTAACTCTTTCTGGCAAAGGAATTTTAACATCAGGATATTGAATAGTTACTGCAGGCGTAAATAAATGTTTGAATGTAATTTTCATTCCAACAAGAACTGTATAAATTGCCTGCCATGTATTTTTTAAATATTCTTTCATAGTTATAATAATGAAATTATTCCGACAAAAATTAAATTAGCAACTGCATAAGGAATCAAATATTTCCAGCATACTGTCATCAGTTGGTCAACTCTTAAACGCGGCAATGTCCATCTCAGCCACATTTGAACAAATACAAGAATTAAACCTTTTAATAAAAACCAAAAAATTTGTTCGAATGGGATAAGCCATTTTATGTTAAATAAATTTCCAAGATATCCAAAAGGAGATTGGTAGCCGCCGAAGAATAAAATTGATACTACAGCTGAAACAGCAAGCATATTTGCATATTCAGCAAGCATGAACATACCCCACTTCATTCCAGAATATTCAGTAAAATATCCTGCAACAAGTTCAGATTCTGCTTCAGGGATATCAAATGGTGTTCTATTGACTTCAGCTAATGTGCTAATGAACATTATTAATGCAGCAACAATCATAAATGGAATTAATAAGAATTTTGTTATGCCAAATTCAGGTCCGCCAAAAATATTCCAGTTCCAGAAATAAGCTGTTTGCATTTCACTAATTTTTGCTAAGCTGAAGGTTCCAGTATACATTACCATTGTTAAAACAACAAGTGCAGTTGGAATTTCATAGCTTACAATTTGAGCAGCGGAACGCATAGCACCAAGCAATGAATATTTATTGTTCGAAGCCCAGCCTGCCATTAAAATTCCAGCTACAACTAAAGATGAAATTGCAACAATATAGAAAAGTCCAACTTCAATTTCGCTTCCAATTAATGCACTCGAGAAGGGAATAGCTGCATAAGCGGCAAATGAACCTGTGAATACCAGAACAGGAGCAATGTTAAATAATTTTTTATCTGCTTCTGCTGCAATCGTATCTTCTTTCTGAATCATTTTAATCATATCAGCAATTGTTTGAAGCCATCCGTGCCATCCAGTTCTCATCGGACCTAATCTATCCTGCATGTGTGCAGAAACTTTTCTTTCAAGCCAGATAGCAAAGAGAGCATAAATTAAAATAATAGTTAATGGAATTAATGCAACAACAATTGTTGATATAATTGCATCGCCAGTGAAGTTGTATAGTAATTGAAACATTATCTATCTACCTCTCCTAATACTATATCGATACTTCCTAAGATTGCGATAACATCTGCAACAAGATGGCCTTTGCAGAGTTCGCCTAAGACTTCAAGATTTACAAATGAAGGAGCTCGAACTTTTACTCTAAATGGATTTGGGCTTCCATCACTAATAATGAAATATCCTAATTCACCTCTCGGATTTTCAACTCTAAAGTAAACTGTTCCTTTTGGTGGTTTAATTCTTTTTGGAATTGCTGCCTGAACATCACCATCGGGAATTTGGTCAATTGCTTGTTCTATAATTCTTAAACTTTGTTCCATTTCTTGAACTCGAACATAATACCTATCCCAACAATCACCAACTGTTCCCATTAATCCTTTTCCAACAGGGATATCAAAATCAAATCTGTCATAAATTGAATAAGGTTCATTTTTTCTTAAATCAAAAGCCAAGCCGCTTCCTCTCAAAACTGGTCCAGTTACGCCATAATTTATTGCTGTTTCTAAAGGAAGCACTCCAATATTAGCAGTTCTTTCAATAAATATTTTATTGTAAGATAAAAGATTATTGAGTTCGTCAATTGTTGGTCTGAAAGATTTAATAAATTCTTTTGTCAGTCGAACAAAATCTGGGTGAATATCATGAGATAATCCACCAACCCACATGTAATTATAAAGAAGGCGTGCGCCACATGTCATTTCAAAAAGGCTTAAAATTTTTTCTCTATCTCTGAAGCAATACAAAAATGGTGTGAAAGCACCGATATCCAATCCATAAGTTCCAATTGCAACAAGATGCGAAGCAATTCTTTGAAGTTCACCCATTATCACACGTATGTATTCAACTCTTTCTGGCACTTGAATACCAAGCAATTTTTCTACAGCTAAAACATAACCAAAATTATTATACATTGATGCAAGATAATCCATTCTATCGGTATAAGGAATTACTTGAGGATAAGTCATTGCTTCTGCATGCTTTTCAAAACATCTATGTAAATAGCCGATGTGTGGTTTTACATTTTTAATTAATTCACCTTCAAGCTCAAGTTCAAGCCTCAACACTCCATGAGTTGATGGATGTTGAGGTCCCATATTTAAAATCATTGTTTCAGTTTTTAGTGCCATAGTAAATTCAATTTAATAAGGAACTTTCATTCCCTGATAAAATTCAGGATTTTTGTAATCTTTTCTTAATGGATAACCAGCTTCCCAGTCATAAGGCATAAGAATTCTTCTTAAATCTGGATGATTTAAGAAAATGATTCCAAACATATCGTAAGCTTCTCGCTCATGCCAGTCTGCACATTTCCAGACTGATTCAACAGATTCTACTTGAGGATTTTCTCTTGGTGTTGAAACTTTTAATGTAACTTTATGCTTAAGAGGAATTGAATATAAATGATAATAAACACTTAATGTTCCGCCTTTAATAGTTATACTTCCATCTTCTTCTTTAATTTTTTCACCATTTGCATCATCAACACCGGATAAGACCATCAAGCTGTCAAATTTTAATTCTTCATTGTCACGAAGGAACAAGCAAACTTTTTTTATTTCAAAAGGATTAACAGAAATAATTGGTTCAGTAGGAAGGTCTTTTTCAATTGAAATAATCGCTTCACCAAATTCTTTTTTTAATATCTCAAAAATTTCTTCAGCAGTTTTCATACAGATTTTTTCATTAATGACTCGTTTCTAATTTTTTCCTGCAATTTTAATAATCCTTCTAATAAAGCTTCTGGTCGTGGCGGACAACCAGGCACATAAACATCAACAGGAATAATTCTGTCAACACCTTTTAAAACATGATAACCATGTTCCCAGTATGGTCCTCCGCAATTAGCGCAGCTTCCCATTGAAATAATATATTTTGGTTCAGGCATTTGTTCATATAATCTTTTAATACGTAGAGCCATTTTAAGTGTAACTGTGCCGGAAATAATTATAGCATCTGCCTGTCTCGGTGTATTACGAGGGATAACTCCAAATCTGTCAAAGTCATAATGAGAAGCAGAAGTTGCCATCATTTCAATCGCACAGCATGCAAGTCCAAATCCAAGCTGCCAAATTGAAGAAAGCCGAGCCCAATTAAATAAATCTTCTACTTTAGTGATTACTATATTTCCATCAGAGAATTCTTTATCGAGTAAGCCCATAAATTAAAATTGATTTTTGTTATTTAATAGATCTTCAAGGACAGGGGGTTTTGGTTGAGGTCTTGCCCATTCCAAATCTCCTTTTCTCCATTCATAAGCCATTCCCAAAATTAAAAGAAGCAAAAAGATTATTCCTGCAAGAAAACCATAAATTCCATAATCTTTATAAATTAAAGCCCATGGAAAAAGAAGAACAACTTCAACATCAAAAATTAAAAAAATCAATGCGACTACATAAAATCGAATATTAAACTTAACCCACGGAGAGCCTTGAGGGTTTTCGCCGCATTCATAAATTTTTAATTTTTCATGCGTCGGTCTATTAGGCCTTATGATTTTTGCTACAAATAGTGTAATTATTACAAATATTGCAGCAAATAATATGAATATCAGAATTTTACCGAACTCAGTAAGCATTAATTTTCAAAAAATTTGTGCGCAAATTAATACATCAATGTATGATTGTCAAGAAATCTGAATTTGTGAATAATTAAATAAAAATTTTATCGAAAAATAATTGTAATGTATTTATTAACTCACCCATAACTTTTCTAAAATGAATTTTATTTTTATCCGAAATAATTTATCTTATAATTGATTTTTGAGTTAAATATTTTTTTATGAAAAAATTTTTTTGTGCTGGTCTGTTAATTTTAGTATCGGCTTTTTCTTTATCACTCTATGCTCAAATAATTCCAAGAAAGTGGGATAGAGTTATTAGTCTTGATGATAAAGAAATCTATTTAGATACTTCAAGCATTAAGCAGGAAAAAAATATTATCTCTGCACTAATGATTACTTATTACAATCAACCAAAATTTATAAAAGAGATTAATAAAGAAATAGTTTATATAAAAACACAAACTTTACTTGATACGATTTCAAGAAAAGTTAATATTGTTGGGAATTTGTATTACGATAAAAATCTAAAAATTGTTGGCGATGCATTTAAACCTTTGCAGATAGTAAGTGAAAATAATTTTCACTTAATTGATACAAGCAAAACTTATTCAACTCTTTTTGAAAAGTGTATTGAATTTTTAAGAAAACAAAAGAAAGAAAACAAACAAGGCAAAGAGTATTTCCCCTTAGCTATTAAAAATGAATTTGTAGAATCAAAAAATCTGGATAGCAGTATTGTAAAGACTTTTAAGCCAACAACGGAATTACAAAATGAAGATTATGATTTTAATTCAGAGCAATTAGTTAGTAAAACAATTTTTACTGATGGCAAAAAATTTTGTATTCAAGTTTCATCATGGAAAGAAAATCAGAAAGCAGAAAGAGAAGTTAACAAATTAAAAAATATGGGATATCAAGCATTTATGGTTAAGGTAAATATACCTGGAAGAGGAATCTGGTATCGTGTAAGAATTGGATATTTTTCATCTTTGGAAGAAGCAGAAGAATTTTATAACAAAATTAAAGCAGTGATAAAATGAAATCAGAAAATGAGTGGAAAGAAAAATTAACTCCTGAGCAATATTATATTCTAAGGGAAAAAGGAACTGAAAGACCTTTTTCAGGTAAATACTGGAATTTTTTTGAAGAGGGGATTTATAGATGTGCAGGTTGTGGAGAGGAATTATTTGATTCAGAAACAAAATTTCACTCTTTCTGCGGCTGGCCTAGCTTTTATGATGTAATCGATAAAAATAAAATTATCATACAGGATGATTTCAGCTTTGGAATGCATCGGCTTGAGGTTTTATGTAAAAATTGTGGAGGACACTTAGGCCATGTATTTGATGATGGACCCAAACCAACTGGATTAAGATACTGCATCAATTCTGCTGCTTTAAATTTTCAAGAAAAATCAAAGTAAATCATATCAAGAAAAATTAAAAAATCTGATATACTAGTTGACAATTTATAACAAATAATTTAGATTTGGTCTAAATAAATATTATTTTCTTTAACAAAATGAGGTTACTATGAAAAATACATTTGCAGTCATTTATTCATTATTATTTATTTTAATTTCAAGTGTTATTTATTCTCAAACTAATAATTATAAATTTGAAAGTTCAATACATGCGTATGGTGAACTTCACTTTAATCAGGAAAAGGCTGCTAATAAGCCCATCAAACAAATCCTTGATTTCCATCGTTTTGTAACTTTTATTGGTTTTACTTGGGATGATAATTGGTCTTTCCACTCAGAAGTTGAATTAGAACATAATTATGTTGAAGATGATGCAGGTGAATTAGAAATAGAACAGGCTTACATCAATTATCATTATCGTGATTGGATGGGATTTCAATTTGGAGTAGTTTTGCCTTCCGTAGGTTTAATTAATGAAATTCATGAACCGCCTACATTTTTTGGAGTTGAAAGACCTGATTACAACACAAGAATTATCCCAACAACATGGTTTGGCAACGGCATGGCTGTTTACGGAAGAATAAATTCTTTTGATTATAAATTGACTATTATGGAAGGATTAAACAGTGATAAATTTAGTGAATCAAATGCAATAAGAGATGGAAGAAGAAAAGGATTTAAATCCGATGCAAAAAATCCACTTTATAATCTCAGGGTTGATTATCTTGGTTTTATGAATTTGAAAATTGGTGGTTCATTTACTTATAATAAAGCTTACGGCGATACTTCTTCGAATAAAATTTATTTATATGAATTACATGCAAGATATCAATCCAATACCATTGATGCTGCATTTGAATATGGAGTAATAAATTATGAAAAATATAATTTGCAGCGCTCGGAAGGTTTTTATGTTGATTTAGGTTACAATATTTCTGAATTACTTAATTGGCAAACAAAAGTAATTCCCTTTGTTCGATTTTCTGATTATAACACAGCAGCAAAAACCAGAACAGGTGGTGATTCCGAAAAAAGGAATCATTTCACTTATTGGATGGCAGGCATCTCTATCAAACCACTTGATAACATTGTATTTAAGTTTGATTATGGAATTAGAACTCGTGAATTGGGAAACGAAAAAGTAAAATTATTAAATATCGGTATGGGATATATGTTTTAATTAAGGTGCTCTTATGAAAATATTTCTTTCAATACTTTTTCTTTTATTAAATATTGGTATAAAAGAAGATTGTGAAAAATTATTAATAAATATTTTTGGAAATAATGTAAAAACAGAATTTCTTAAATATGATATTGCTCCAGAACTTAAAAATAAAATTGAACAGGAATGCCGTCAAAGATTCATAAGAAATTATGTTTATGTTTGGAAAATTTATGATAATAATAAACACATAGCTACTGCTTTTCTTGATGATGTTTATGGAAAATCTCTTCCGATTACTTTTTTGGTAATTTTTGATTTGAATGGGAAAATACTTGATACAGAAATAATTAAATATCGAGAATCTTATGGCAATGCAGTTCAGGAAAAAAATTGGTTAAATCAATTCAAAGGGAAAGATGCATCTTCAAAATTTAAAACAGGAGATGACATCAGCTCGATTAGTGGAGCTACAATTTCTGCTAATTCTGTTTCAGCAGGAATTAAAAAATTATCAAAGCTTTATTCATATATTAAAGATGAATTATGAATTTTAATCAAAATAAATCGCTTAAAATATTTTTTATTGTTTATCTGCTTGTTATTACCATTGGTGTTTCAACAGGATTAACTTTTTTGCAACATACAACTTCATTAACTCCAAAAGGAGCAGTTGCAAGATTTAATGGAGATGAAATAAAATCTGAAGATATTATTGAAAATTATCCAAAACCTATCTCTGAAATGTTATTAACTACACACAATCATGTGCTTGGGTTATCTTTTATTTTTCTTTCAGTTGGACTAATATTTTATTTTTATACAAGAATAAATGAAAGATGGAAATTATTTCTTATGATTGAGCCGCTAATTTCAATAGTTGTAACATTTGGTTCAATCTGGTTAATGAGATTTGTCAATAAAAACTTTGTTTATCTTGCAGCTGCTTCTTCTTTTTTAATGTACTTATGTTTTTATATAATGGTTTCTATTGCACTTTTTGAATTATTCAAGAAGAGATAAATTTTGGATTAGTAAATTTATTTTATATTTTTCTTATGAAAATTTGAGGCTGAAATGGGTAATCTTGGAGCAACAGAAATAATTATTATAATTTTTGTTCTTGTATTATTATTTGGTGCAAAGAAAATTCCTGAACTTATGAAAGGCTTGGGAGAAGGAATAAAATCCTTCAAAAAAGCACTAAGCGGCGAAGATGAATCTTCCAAAGATGACAAATCAAAATAAACTTCATTAATTGCTGCAATAAATAAACCTCTTTATTTTTGCGGTGCTGAAATGTGTAATTATCTGGAGGATTTATGAGTGAAACCGCAACCGCAAAGAAATATGAATTTAAAGCCGAAGTAAAAAAACTTTTAGATATTCTTGTTCATTCTCTCTATACGAGCAGAGAAATATTTTTAAGAGAATTAATTTCGAATGCATCGGATGCTCTTGATAAACTCCGCTTTGAATCGAATCGTGGAACTCCAATTGTTGATAAAGACCTTCCGCTCGAAATAAAAATTATAAATGATGAAAAGAATAAGAAATTAATTGTAACTGATACCGGCATTGGAATGAGTCGTGATGAACTCATTTCAAATATTGGAACAATTGCAAAATCAGGAACAGAAGAATTTTTGAAAATCCTTTCTGAAGCTAAAGTTGAAGCAACAAATCTTATCGGAAAATTTGGAATTGGATTTTATTCTGTTTTTATGGTAGCAAAAGAAGTTGTAATAAAAACAAAATCATATCGCCCTGATGATGAACCCGTGCAATGGAAATCTGATGGTTTAGGTGAATATGAAATTTCAACATTGGAAGAAAAAATTCCTCGTGGAACAAGTATTGAAATTTATTTGAAAGATGATGCGTTTGAATTTGCTGAAAAGTGGCGACTTGAATCAATCATTAAAAAACATTCTAACTTTATTTCATATCCAATTTTTATTGGCAATGAAAGAATAAATACAATAAGTGCAATCTGGCGTGAGCCAAAAAGTTCAATTAAAAAAGAACAATATGATGAGTTCTATAAATTTTTAACTTATGATTCAGAAGAACCTGCAGATGTGATTCATAAATCAATTGATGCGCCAATTCAATTTAATGCTTTGTTATTTATTCCAAAGAAAAGCAGTGAATATTTCTGGATTGACAGAGAAAATTATGGATTGGATTTATATGTACGAAGAGTTTTAATTCAGCACAAAAATAAAGATTTACTTCCAGAATATTTGAGCTTTGTAAAAGGTGTAGTTGATTCAGAAGACCTTCCGCTGAATATATCAAGAGAAACACTTCAGGAAAATGTTATTTTCAATAAAATTGCTTCAAGCGTTACAACAACAGTTTTGAGTTATCTGCTTGAGAAAGCGAAGAACGATAGAGAAGGTTATAATAAATTCTGGAAAGAACATGGTAAAGTTTTCAAACTTGGTTATACAGATTTCAGCAATAAGGATAAATACATAGAACTTTTGAGATTTAATTCCTCAAAGTGCAAAGATGAAGATGAATTAATTTCACTTGAAGATTATGTAAGTAGAAAATTGGAAAATCAAAAAGAAATTTATTACGCAAGTGGTGTTAATAGAAATGCTATTGATTCTGACCCTCACATGGAAATTTTTAAAAACAAAAATCTTGAAGTTCTTTATTTGTATGATCCTGTTGATGAATTGATTTTAACTTCTTTGGGAAAATATAAAGAATATGATTTTAAATCTGTTGAAACAGTTGATACAAAAAAATTAGAGGAATTCAAATCCGTAACAGAAACTAAAAAAGAAATAGAAGAATTAAGCAGTGACGATAAAAAACACTTCAGCAGTCTGCTTGCAAAAATGAAAAAGATACTCGGAGATAAAATTGAAGATGTAGTTGAATCAAAAAGACTGGTTGACAGTGCGGCATGTCTTGTACTTAAGGATAATGAATTAACAAACACAATGCAAAAAATATTGAGAATTACGAACAAAAATTTAGCACCACAGAAAAAGATTTTAGAAGTTAATCCTGATAATGTTCTCATAAGAAATTTGATTAAAATATTCAAAGCTGATTCAAATGATGAATTTATTAAAACTGCTACCGAACAGATTTACGATTTAGCTCAATTAAATGAAAGCGATATAGAAGATATTCATTCATTTATTAAGAGAAGCAGCAAAATTCTGGAAGAATCGAGCAGCTGGTATATCAAAATAAAAAATTATCAATGATGAAATAATGAAAAAAATAAAAGTTGTTGTAACAGGCGGAGCGGGCTTCATTGGGAGTCATATTGCAGAACAATGGATTAAAGATGGAGCAGAAGTTCATGTTATAGATAATTTACGCTCTGGCTTTTTATCGAATTTAGAAAATCTTAATGGTATAATTTTTCACAAAGGAAGTGTTACAGATAAATCATTAGTGTTTGATGTGCTTCAAGATGCAGATTATGTTCATCACTTAGCTGCACTTGTTTCTGTTCCTGAATCAATTGAAAAACCTTATGAATGTGTTGAAATAAATATAATTGGTTTGCTGAATATTCTTGAAGCAGCAAGATATCATAAAGTAAAAAAAGTTGTATTCAGCAGTTCGGCTGCAGTTTATGGCGATAATGAAGAATTGCCAAAAACTATAAATTCTATACCTGATCCCAAATCACCTTATGGCATTACCAAACTCGAAGGTGAATATTATTTGAAAATGTATAACAAAGAATTTGGATTAGGAACAGTTTCGTTAAGGTATTTTAATGTTTTTGGACCACGACAAAATCCAAACAGTCAATATGCTGCTGCAATTCCTATTTTTATTAAGAAAGCATTAGCAGATGAACCAGTAACAATTTTTGGTGATGGAACGCAAACAAGAGATTTTATTTATGTTAAAGATGTTGTAAAAGCAAATTTGCTTGCAGCAAAGAATGATAAAGTCTCGGGAGTTTTTAATGTTGCACTTGGCAAATCAATTTCAATAAATGAAATTGCAAGAGAAATTATAAAACTTACAAATAGTAAAAGCCAAATTGTTTATGAAGAAGAACGAAAAGGGGATATTAAGCATAGTCAAGCATCAATAAAAGAAACAGTGGAACAATTAAACTTTCATCCTGAAAATTCTTTAATAGAAGGATTAAAGAAAACAATAGATTATTTTAGAAATAATCATTTAAGAAAATAAGTTTGACACAACAATAAATTGAAAAACTATTTGATAAGTTGTCTATTAATGATGAAGGAATTTTAGATACTCGTAATTTCCTTTCTGTAATCTAAAATAATAATCATTACACTACTTAATAAATAATAAATCTTTTTGTATTTTTAGTATAACAATTTTATAACATATAAAAGATTCATATCAATAAATTGGAAGATTTTGTTCAGAACAATAAGCTTACGATTTTGGGTAAACTAACTGCAGGTTTATTGCATGAGATTCGAAATCCGCTTACAGTAATCAAGTTAAATCTTGATTACATGAAAATGTTTGAGAATGAATTATCATCAGAAATTCAAGAATCAATTACATCTTCACTTGAAGCATTCGAAAGAATAAATTTTATAATCAGCGACATACTTGATTTTACACGCAAGTCGTCAGATGCAAATAAACCTATATCAATTAATACAATTACGAATCGAACAATAGAAATCGTAAGTATTACAGCTTCTAAAAGAGGAATTAAAATAATTAAAGAATTAGATGAAACAATTCCTTCAATACATGCAAACGAGAATAAATTGCTTCAGGTGTTTATTAATTTGATTAATAATGCAATAGAAGCATCGTATGACAGAGGCAATGTTATAGTCAGAACTAAAAGAGATAATGATAAAAATACAGTTTTGTGGGAAGTTGAAGATTTTGGATGCGGAATAAAACCAGAAGATAAAGAAAAAATTTTGGCAGGATTTTTTACAAGCAAAGATAAAGGTACAGGTGTAGGTTTGACAGTTTGCAAAAGATTACTAAATGAAATCAATGCTGAATTATATTTTGAATCTGAGTACGGAAAAGGTTCAAAATTTTTTGTAAAGTTTAATTCAATAGTTACAAATGATAACTGAAAGCTATGAATCCGAAAGTATTAATAATTGATGATGATGATTTAGTTTCTTCTTCTTTGAAGAAAGTATTAACGAAGCAAAATTTCGAAGTACAAACATGTCTTGATGCCAACGAAGCCAAGGCATACATTAATGAATTTCAACCGGATGTAATTCTGCTTGATATATATTTAACTACACATAATGGAATTGACCTGCTTAAGGCTATCAAAAAAGAATATCCTTCTATTCCTGTAATTATGATTACAGGTTATGCTGATATTAAGATGGCTGTAACATCAATTAAATTAGGTGCATTTGATTTTCTTCTTAAACCAATTGACTTAGACCAATTGCTTATTGTACTTGATAAAGCAATTGAAAATGTTAGATTGAAATCAGAAGTAGACAGACTTCATACTTTATTGATGGAGGATGAATTAACTCCAGACTTTTTTGGAAGAAGCACTAAAATTCAAAGACTACTTCATTCAGTCGAAAAATTAGCTAAAAGTCCAGACACAACAATATTGCTCGAAGGGGAAAGCGGCACTGGCAAAGAAGTTTTTGCAAAATATATTCATCAAAAAAGTCCTCGCAACAATGCACCATTTATTACGATAAATTGTGCAACAATTCCAAGAGAATTAGCAGAAAGTGAGTTGTTTGGTCATGAAAAAGGAGCTTTTACAGGAGCTTCTCAAAAAACTAAACTTGGAAAATTTGAACTGGCAAATAATGGAACTTTATTGCTCGATGAAATTGGCGAATTAAGTCTTGATATGCAGGTAAAACTTTTGCGTGTTCTTCAGGAAAGAAAGTTTTATAGACTTGGAGGCGAAAAAGAAATTAGTGTCAATGTGAGAGTTCTTGCAGCAACAAATCGAAATCTCGAAGAAGAAGTTGCAAAAGGGAATTTCAGAGAAGATTTATTTTACAGATTAAATGTTGTGAAAATTTATATCCCCCCATTAAGAGAAAGAAAAGAAGATATTCCATATATAGCTTATTCATTTCTAAAAGAATTTAATCAGAAGTTTAATAAGGAAATAACAGGAATTGATTCTGGTGCACTTGAACTTCTTAAATCTTATCACTGGAAAGGGAATATCAGAGAATTAAGAAATGTTATGGAAAGAGTTGTTCTATTATGCGAAGACAATGTTTTGAGTGAACATCATTTCAGTTTTTTGCTTGACAGCAAAAGTAATGTTGAAGATTCAAGCGACCAATTCATACTTCAAATTCCTTCCAAAGGAATTAAAATGGATCAGGTTGTTAAAGCATTAATTCAAAAGACACTCAAAATTACAAATGGCAATCAAGTTAAAGCTGCAAAAATTTTAGGATTGTCTCGTTCTAAGCTTCGTTATAGAATGGAACAACTTGGAATTGAAGTAACAAAACAAATTAATCAAAGTTAAACTTCCTGAAATCTCTGCTCTAAAGTTTTTAAGTTTTTTATCGATAATAAAGTGCCCCAAAAAATTATTGCCCTGAAATTTCAAATAAAGGACCGTATGAAAATGCGGTCCTCCCTCCTAAAATCAAATCAAGTAATTATGTGATGAATAATTGAAGTGACAAACTCAAGTTTGGTTTTCTTTTTCGAATTTAATTGCCTGCATTAAAATATCAATCAGTTCTTCTTTGTCGTAAGGTTTGGCAAGGTAATAATCAAAACCGTCGTTTAATAATTTTTTTTCGTCTCTTAACAAGGCATAACCTGTTATTGCAATAAGCGGTGTATTTTTGTATGCGTGATATTTTCTAATTTCTTTTGCAAAATCAATTCCGCTGGGGCCATTACCAAGATTTATATCAACAAGAACAGCTTCATATTTGTTATTTTTAATTTTTTCCATTGCTTGCGAGTAATTATGAGCACTGTCTACATTACAAATATCGCGTAAAAAGAGGGAGACTAATTCTGCATTAAGTAAATTATCTTCTATGCTTAATATCTTTGGTTTTCGATTAAGCTTTGTCTCTTTTGATTTTCTTTCTGAGATTGGTTTTAATCTTTTTTTCTGACTAATATCATCAGTTTCTTGAATTTTTACTCCAGGTAAAATTATGCTGAATGTGGAACCCTTTCCAAGTTCACTTTCAACTGTAATATCTCCATTCATCAACTTAGCCATTTTCTTTGCAACTGCTAATCCTAAACCGCTTCCTTCAAAATTTCTTCGAATTCCTTCGCTGAGTTGTCTGAATTCTCTGAATATTTTTGTTTGGTCTTCTTTTGCAATTCCAATTCCTGTATCTATTACTTTCACAACTGCCTGAAGGTTATTTGAATCCTGATTTGATGTTACAACAATTCTTACACTTCCAGCAGGAGTAAATTTGAAAGCATTATCAACAATGTGCAGTAAAATTTGTTTGTAAAGATTTTCATCCCCAACTGCACAAATTTCTTCATCTTGAATTTCTATATTGAATGAAAGAGATTTTTCTGCGGCTGTTTTATCATAATTTGTTAAGAAATATTTTGTGTAAGAAGCGAGATTAAATTCAGTGATATTAATCGGGAATGTGCCGGATTCAATTTCAGATAAGTTGAGTATTGAATTTAATGTAACTAAAAGCCGTTTACCGGATTTAAGTATTTTATCAACAATATCAACGTGTTCCGCGTTATTTAATTCATCCCTTAATAAACTTGCAAATCCAATGATTCCAGTCAATGGAGTTCGAAGTTCATGACTCATATTTGAAAGCAAAGTTGATTTTAATCTGCTTGCTTCTTCAGCACTATCAAGAGCTCGTTTTAGTTCAAACTCCATTTCTTTCTTTTCGGTAATATCTTCTTTAATTGCAAGAAAATGAGTTATTTCACCTTCATCATTTTTAATTGGAGAAATTGTTGCAGATTCCCAATAGAACTCGCCATTTTTCTTTCTGTTTTTGAACTCACCACGCCATTCTTTGCCTGATAAAATTCTTTTCCATAATTCTTCATATTCATGGTCTGGAGTGTAACCAGATTTTAAGAAGTTCATTTTTTTACCGCGAACTTCTTCAAAGAAGTAACCTGTTACTTCTGTAAACTTGGGATTAGTATATTCAATTTTTCCTTCTAAGTCTGTTATTATAATAATTGAAGAACTTTGATCTACGATTCTTGATAATTTATTTACTTGTTCAAGAATTTTCTTTTTCTCAGTTACATCTTGAAAAGATGTGATTAAAAATTTTTCATTATTTAATTGATAAGTTGTAATATCAATTTTTAATTCGAACTCTGTTCCGTCCTTTCGTTTTCCTTTGATATGGTTGAATTCAGAAGGAGCATTGTTATTGTAAGAACTTGCTAATATTTTTTTGAAGATGCTGTGATTAGATTGATTAATGAATTCTAAAATTGATTTCCCATTAATTGAATCGTTCTTATCAAATCCAAATAATTTTTTGAAAGCAGGATTGCTCATTACAATTATATCATTTTGCAGAACAGCAAAAGCCTGCGCAGAATTTTCAAAAATAAAATGGAATAACTCTGAAGAGTTATCAACATGAATATTTGATTCGTATTTTTTTGCTTTTACTGTCTGTTCTCTTTCCATAATTTTTTACTGTTTTGCTTTTGGAAGTGTTATATAAAAAGTTGAACCTTTCCCTGGTTCGCTTTCAAACCAGATTTTACCGCCGTTTAATTCAACCATTTCCTTGCTTAAAATTAATCCTAATCCAGTTCCTGTCTCGTTTTCTGTGCCCAGCATGGTAACCTGTTCGCCAAGTTTAAATAATTTTTCTTGAATTTCTCTATCCATTCCAATACCATGGTCAGTAAAAGATACTTGAATAAAATCTTCTTGTCTTTCTGCATCAATTATAATTGTGCCGCCTCTCTTTGAATACTTAATTGCATTTGATAATAAATTTCTGAAAATTGTATTAACCATCACTTCATCGGCAAATGCTTCAAGATTTTCTTTAAGATAATTAATAACTGTTAACTTCTTATTATCGAGCAAGTTTTTATTTAAATTAATCACATTAACCATTTCCTGATATAAATTGCATTTAGTCGGATTAAACTGGACTGTCCCAAGTGCAATGCGTGACCATTGCAATAATTCTTCGATAAGCTGATATAAATTTTTTACTGATGACTTTGCATATCCAAGATATTTTTTAAGCTCGTCAGTTGTAAGTTCATCAAAAGTTTCTGTGATTATATCAAATATTCCGAGTAAACCCTGAAATGGACTTTTTAAGTCATGAGCAATAACAGAAATGAATTTTTCTTTTGAAGATTTATCCTGTGTTAATTTCTCAACTTGTTTTTCAAGTTCTGAATTTTTTTCTTGAAGTGTTTTAATTAGTTCTTCTAAATCTTCTTCTTTGACTTTTGGAGGGACATCAAATTTAATTGTGATTCCACCTGCAACTTTATCTGTATAATCTATGAAAAGCCATATTCTATATGGAAAACCAAAAGTAGTCAAAGGATAAGAAGAAAATTTTATGAATCGATTTTCTTTACAGCTTAAGATAAGACTTAAATATTTTTCTTCATCTTCGGATAAATTTTTTAATAAACTAATATTTCCTAAATCATTCAAACAATTTTTATTAAGATAATCAATGAATTCATTTATGTCTTTCGAATGAATATCTTCATAATTAATACCCAAAATTTTAAGAAGGGAAGTGTTTGAATAAATTATAGAACCTGAGTTGTCACTTACTAAAAAACCAATATCAAAAGCATTTAATAATAAATATAAAGTGTGTAAGCCTTTTATATTGGGCTTCGCATTTTCTGGATTGTTCGACTTATAATTGCTGTATTGTGTCATTATAAAAATTTATTTATTCAAAATAGACTTCAATTCATAAAACATTTTACTTCGTAGTTTATTATCGAAAGAGATTTCATTTTCTTTAATTTAAATGATTATCTAAAATTCTTTTTTTGGCTTTCAATATAATCAATTCGTTCTAAATCTTTTCAAGAACTTTTCGATAATCTAAGTGGATGATTATTATCATTTGGCTAATATTATTCATAAACAAAGATTAAAAAATATTTTTAATCAGATTTTTTGTAAAAATAATAACGGCACATAACTTGAAAGTTAATCAAAAACTAATAATGGTTTTATATGAATGACATTTCTATCAATGAAAATTTTTTTAATGAATTAGAAAAACATACAAGTGATGAAATAATTGATGTGTTATATGCATTAAATGGAGATGCAGATGTAAAAAAGTATACCCCTCAAATTTGTTCTCTAATATCCCACGAAGACAAAGGCGTGCGTAATGCTGCTACAATGCTACTATTGAATCATATGCCTGAAGATGCACCAGCGCATCTTGTCCATTATGTTTCTTCTCCAGATATATCAATTAGAAATCTTGCAGGAGAAATTTTAGCAAAACTTGGAGATTTATCCATCGATGCATTGATTGATTATAATCATGATAGAAATGATGATGATAAAAAGTTTATTATAGATTTGCTTGGTATTATTGCAAATCCACGAGCAGTAAATCACATTATAGAGATTTTAAGCACAACAGATAATGATAATGTTATACTTGCTTGCATCGAAGCACTTGGAAATATTCATTATGAAGATGCTGTGGATATACTGCTTCTTTTTTATGAAAGAAATGAATTGTATAAACCCACAATTGTAGAAGCTTTAGGAAAAATTGGTTCTCAAAAAGCTCTCGATTTTCTTATTTCTAAATTTAATTCTGAAGATGAATTAACTAAATATTCAATTCTTGAAAGTCTTGGTTACATTGGAGATGTAAACACATATTTTTTCCTTCTTGAACAAATCTTAAATGTTCATGGACCGCTTGTTTGGCCACTTATTACTTCAATCTTTTTACTTAAAGAAAAATATAATCTTGATATTCCTTTTGATGATAAGATGAAAAGTTTATTAATGTATACATTAAGAGAAGGGAATGCAGAACATAAAAAAATTGCTCTCTCGCTGATAAATGTATTTAATGACAAAGACATTTTGCTTGCAAGCTTAAGATTTCTTGGAGAAGATTATGAGCTTGATGAAATTATTCGTTCTAAAGCAGCTAACAATATAAATTTTGTCTTTGAAGAAATGCCCCGTATTCTTAATGAAAAGCCGGAAAATATTGTTCATATTTTGAATTTGTTGTTATCAATTGTTTCTTATGTAATGAGTTCTGAAGTTCAATCCCAAATTTCTTTAGTGATTATTCGCAATGTTATTCATGCAGTGAGTGAATTCTTAAATCATCCGGATGAAGAAGTAAGAAGAGCAAGCATGGAAATTATTTTTAATCTTGACCCACAAAGTGCTTTGCTGTTTATTGATTCAATGATTAATGATGAAAATATCTGGAATAAATTAAGATTAATAGAATTACTTGAAATGGTTGATAATTCTGAATCTACAGATGCTTTAATTCGATTAGCACAGGATGAAGATGAAATGGTAAGAAATAAAGCTCAAGAAGTTATTGAACAAAGAAAAAAAATTAATTCCACTAAATAATTAATGATATGAGCCAATTTACTGAATTAAAAGTTCCTGATTTAAGTAAAAGCTTAAGCAGTGTTTTGCCGAAGCAGATGACAATGTCGCTTCAGTTATTTCAGGAAATACGAAAATTTATTTATGATCTGACAGGAATTTATTTTCAGGATAATAAAAAATATTTGCTCGAAAGCCGTTTGCAGAGGAGGATTTCGTTTCTTGGTTTAAAAACATACGAAGAATATTTCAGCTTATTAAAAAGCAATAAAAACGCTGAAGAAAAGAAATATTTTTACGAAGCAATAACAATAAATGAAACATTCTTCTTTCGAAATCAACCTCAACTTGATGCACTGGCTTCAAAGGTGTTTCCTGAAATAATTCAAAATAAAATTTCACAAAAGAAAAATAAAATTAGAGTTTGGAGCGCAGCATGTTCATCCGGTGAAGAAGCTTATTCAATTGCAATGGTCTTTGATGATTTGGTTAAACCGAAATATCCAAACATAGAAATAGAAATTGTTGGAACAGATATAAGTTCAGCAGTTATTGAAACTGCTAAGAGCGGAATTTATAAAGAATATTCTGTTCGCAATATTCCGCCATATTACCTTAAAAAATATTTTTTAATAAATGGTAACACTTTTGAGGTAAAACCAGAGTTAAAAAAATTGGTTTCTTTCAGTATACTCAACTTATATGATGATATTATGATGAAGACAATGTACAATTTTGACATAATTTTTTGTGCCAATGTCTTAATTTATTTCGATAATGCTTCGAAAATAAAGGTGGTTTCGCATTTATATAATTCTTTAAACAGAGGAGGCTATTTGTTTATCGGTTATTCAGAAACTTTGCAAGGTATTTCGAAAGCATTTAATCTTGTGAGTTTTCCTAAGACTGTCGGATATAAGAAGGAGTAATTATAAAAATGAAACGGGTAATATTAGTTGCAGATGATTCTCCGACAATTAGAAAATTTGTTTCTGTAGCCTTAAGTGTGAAAGGTTACGAGATCATAACATGCTCAGATGGAATGGAAGCTTTAGAAAAACTTCCGAACTACAAAATTGATTTAGTTATTACTGATTTAAACATGCCAAATGTAGATGGATTTGAGCTGATTCGTTCTATCCGGAATAATGAAGAGTATAAGGATTTGCCAATAATTGTGTTGACTTCATTAGGTAACAGTGAAGATATACACAGAGGGTTAGAATGTGGAGCTAATTCATATTTAATAAAACCATTTGACCCAAAAAGAGTTTTATATGAAGTTTCAAAATATTTGAATTAGGAGTAAAACTATGGCACTTAAATTCTTAGTTGTCGATGACTCAGTTACAATGAGGAGAATTGTAGCCAATTCCCTCAAATCAATCGGTTATGATAACTTTGTAGAAGCTGCCGATGGCAAAGAGGCACTCTCAAAGTTAAATTCTGATGATTCAATCAACTTTGTTATAACCGATTGGAATATGCCGGAAGTTTCCGGTCTTGAATTAGTTAAAGCAATACGCTCAAACGAAAAAACTCAATCTCTCCCAATTTTAATGGTTACAACAAGAGGATTAAAAGAAGATATACTCGAAGCTCTTCAAGCTAAAGTGAATAATTATATTGTTAAACCATTTACGCCTCAAATCTTAAGGGAGAAGATTGAACAAATTTTAGCAAGCTCATAAAATGGAGTTAAAAATGGAAAACCAATTAAGCATGGAACAGGTATTTCAGAAATTAGGGGACTTAAAACAGTTCTTCATTTTCGGTCAAAAGATTGTTCCTCTTTTCAAAAAGATTATTGATTTTATGACCGATATAGTCCCGCTGCTTGAAAATGTAAATAATTCAATTCAAGATACAACCAGCAAAATGCCCAAAGCTGCTCATCAAATTAATAGTGTAACAAATGCAACTGAAATTGCTACAAGTGAAATTCTTGATATTGTTGATTCAATGTCTGCTGATATGACTAAAATCAAGAACGAACTTGAAGATATGAAGAATGGATTTTTTAATCAGAGAGTAGCTTTGGATAAATTGATAAATGAATATCCAAGTTTAAATGGCAGGCTTGAAGAATTTAAATCTGCACTTGTAATTGACGAACTTGAAAGCAAAGTTGTAGGATTGGAAAATGTAATTCAAAAAATTGAAAACGATATTACAAATATTACAATTTCACTTCAGGTACAGGATATAACAGCTCAACAATTAGCATCAGTTAATCATCTAATTCATTCTGTTCAAAATCGGCTTTCATCTTTATTGTTTGATTTTAACAAACAGGATGGATTTCAGATTCCGCATTTTGAAGGCGAGCATGATGAAAGCAAAAAGCCTTTTAATCCAAATGCAAAATATGACCGCAATCATGAAATGCAGAAAATTGCTGATGAATTAATTAACGGCAATAATAAAACTTCACAAGAAGAAATTGATAAATTATTTGGTAAGTAATGGAAGGTTCAGCTCAAAACCCGATGTTAATCGACCCTGAGATGAAAGAAATTGTCGACAGCTTTTTGCTGGAGACAAAAGAAATTCTTGAAAATCTCAATGTCGATTTAATAGAACTTGAAAAACGTCCGGAAGACCTTGATCTTCTTAATCAAATCTTCCGTTCTTTTCATACAATAAAAGGAACTTCTGGCTTTCTTGGTCTCGAAAAGTTACCTGCAGTTACACATAAGTGTGAAGACATTTTAAACAAACTGCGAAAGGGAGAAGCAAAATTAAATTCTAACTTGATGGATGGAATTATTTTAGGATATGATACGATAAAAGAATTGCTTGTAAAAATAGAGAACGAAAAAAATGAAGATGTTGATGTAGATAATGTTATTAAGGTTTTGACTGGTTTATTAGAAAACATGGGAAATGTTTCTGCTGATGAAAATCGAACAGAAGTTAAAGCTCCACCATCAAATCAAGTTGAAGAAAATAACCACAAAACCGAAACAATTGATACTGTTGTAAAAGAAAAAATTTCTGCATCAAAATCTTCTTCAGCTGCTGAATCCAAAAAAACAGATAACACAATTCGTGTTGAAGTTGAAAGATTAGATGCATTGTTGAACATTGCTTCTGAATTAGTTTTAGGGAGAAACCGTTTGATGCAAGTTAATAGTCAGGTTGCTCTTGAGTTTGAAAATTCAAACATTGCTAAAGATTTGGCAGATGCTACAAAACAAATTGATTTGATGACGAGTGAACTTCAGCTTGTTGTTATGAAATTAAGAATGATTAAAATTGGTAAAGTGTTTAACAGATTTCCAAGAGTTGTAAGAGATTTATGCAAAGAACTCGAAAAAGAAGTTGAACTTAAGATTTATGGAGAAGATACAGAAGTAGATAAAAACTTAATTGAAGAAATAAATGACCCGCTTGTTCATCTTGTTCGAAATGCAATTGACCATGGAATTGAAAAACCTGAAGTAAGATTGGCAAAAGGAAAGAATAGAAAAGGCACAGTAATTTTATCCGCAGAACATGAAGGAAATAATATTGTAATCAAAATAGAAGATGATGGAAAAGGAATTGACCCAGAAGTAATTAAAGAAAAAGCAATTAGTAAAGGATTTATTACTGCAGAAAGAGCAAAAGAACTATCAAAACAGGAAGCATACAATTTAATTTTCCATCCCGGATTTTCTACTGCAGAGGTAGTAACAAATGTTTCCGGTCGTGGAGTCGGGATGGATGTTGTTAAAACTAATGTTGCAAAATTGAGAGGAACTATTTCTGTTGAATCTGAGGTTGATAAAGGAACAAAAATAATTTTGAGACTTCCTCTAACACTTGCAATTATTTCTGGAATGATTGTTAAAGCCTGCAACCAAACTCTCGTTATACCTCTTCATTCTGTTATTGAAGTAATTCGAGTAAATAAAAATCAAATAGAAACTGTTCGTGGAAAAGAAGTAATTAATTTAAGAGATTCAATTTTGCCAATTATTGGATTAGAAGAACTTTTAGAGAACACAGAAAATGGTCATAAAAAAGAAACTGAGTGGCAATATATTGTTGAAGTTGGAGTTGCCGAAAAGAGATTTGGAATAAAAGTCGATGATTTGGTTGGCCAGCAGGAAGTTGTTATTAAGTCACTTGGAAATTATCTTGGAAAAATTGATGGCATTGCAGGTTCTACAATTATGGGAGATGGCACCGTTGTAATAATTCTTGATATTAACGAATTATTTAACAAACTGGAAAAAAGAATTAATGCCTAATATTTCAGTATTAGTAGTTGATGATTCTGCTTTCATGCGTAAATCTCTTTCTCTTATGCTTGAAAGCGATGATAAGATAAAAGTAATTGGAACTGCTCGAAATGGTCAGGAAGGAGTTGAACTTGCAAAAAAATTAAAACCTGACATTATTACTCTTGATATTGAAATGCCAGTGATGGATGGGCTTACTGCATTAAAAAAAATTATGGCAGAAGCACCAACTGCAGTTTTAATGGTAAGCTCTCTTACAACAGAAGGTGCCGAAGCAACTTTAACAGCATTAGAATTAGGAGCAGTTGATTTTATTCCTAAAGAACTTTCATATGTTAATGTTAACATTACTAAGATTAAAGACAGCTTAATTACAAAAGTAAAGGAAATTTATCGTCAAAAATTTCTTAAAGAAAGATTAGAACGACTTGCTAAATCTTCAGAATTATTTAAGAAAAAAACCGTTCAGGTTTCTCATAAAGAAATTAGCAGAAATGATTTTCGTGCAGTTTCAATTGGAATATCAACCGGAGGACCTTTATCCTTACAAAAAATTTTGCCAATGTTATCGTCGAATATTAGAGTACCAATTTTTATTGTGCAACATATGCCACCAAAATTTACAAAGTCACTTGCAGATAGATTAAATTCAATTTGCAGTTTATCTGTTAAAGAGGCAGAAAATGGGGAAGCTGTTCAAAATGGAGTAATTTATATTGCGCCTGGTGGTTTCCACATGAAATTGAAAAAAATTAATCTTACAAATGCTGTAATAGAAATTACAGAAGAACCAGCTGATGCAATTCATAAACCTTCAGTCGATGTAATGATGAGTTCAGTTGTTGACTTTTATGGAAAGCATACGCTTGGAGTAATAATGACAGGAATGGGAAAAGATGGTCTTGAAGCTGTAAAGTATCTGAAAAGTGTTGGTGGTTATGCAATTGCTCAGGATGAAGAATCGTGTGTAGTTTATGGAATGCCAAAAGCAGTTGTTGATGCAGGTTTAGCAGATTCAGTTTTACCATTAGAAAAAATTCCAGAACAAATAAATAAGGTGCTTTGCCATGCCTAATAGATTTGAAGAAGCTTTAATGAAAGATATTTTTACAAAAAACAAAGTTCATACAGGAAATTTAATTAAAGCCTCTGATGTTGAAATCAAAGGTTACTCTAAAGTAACAGTTGAAGAAGATGAAATTGAAGGCGTTAAAATATATTTGAAAAAAGATGCAAATGATGTTGTAAAGGAAATTAAGTTCGTTTGTTCATGCGGTCAAACTAAAAGCATTATTCTTGATTATAATGATTAATAATTTACAATTGTTCACATTTAGCCAATCTTTTTAGTTATCTGTTAATCAAATCAATAAAAATCAATTTTTTATGATGGCACTTCTTTTGGATATAATATTAAAAAAATCCAAAAAAGTGTATGTCAACTATAAAACTGCTTGAAAACCTGCTTAATTATTGTGTTGTTAAGAATAAGGTTATTGCAAATAATATTGCTAATGTCCACACAGAAAATTATAAGAGAGAAGATGTTTCCTTCAAAAGTCTGTTGAAAGAAAATTCTGATGCAATTCTTAAAACTACCAACAGCAAACATCTGCCTGCAATAAATTCAACTCAGGATGAAAATCCTGCTTTTGAAATCGTTTATGATGAAAGCAGCGAGAATATTTCTGGAATCAATAATGTAAATATTGAAAAAGAAATGTCCGAACTTGCAGAAAATACACTTCGATTCAAATTTGCTTCGAAAAAAGTTGGAGAATATTACAAAACATTACAAACTGTTATTAGAGGAGGGGGTAAAATTTGAAAATTTTAGGAAGTTTATTTGGTTTTGGAATTAGTGCTCGAGGAATGAGTATCCAAAGAAAAAAAATGGAACTCATTGCTCAGAACATTGCAAATGCAGATACAATTAGAACAGAGAACGGCGAACCTTATCAAAGAAAATATTTGAGAGTGCAGGAAGATAAAACAAGCTTTGCTTCAAAACTTGCAATTGAAGGACAAATTCTTAAACTGAACACAACAAAAGAAAATCATTTTACTGGTGTAAAAACTAAAGATATTTCACTTCCACCAGTTCAGGATAATGTTGAAATAAATGAATTAACAGATGAAAAACCAGGTGATGTTGTTTATATGCCTGACCATCCAGATGCAGATAAAAATGGTTATGTGCAGATGTCGAATGTGAATATAATAAATGAAATGGTTGATATGATTGCAGCTACTCGTGCTTACGAAGCAAATCTTACTGCACTTAATTCATCAAAACAAATGGTAAAAGATTCACTGGAGATATAAAATGAAAATCACAACAAATTCAATTGGAAATTATTCGGTAATTAATCATGGATCATTAAATAACACAAATAAAATTAAAAAGCCTGAAGTAACTCAAGAAGAAAAAAAATTTTTTGCAAATCTTTATCCAGATAAACAAAAAGAAATTCTGAGTTATGAATTCTACAATGCAAAAGGGAAAGTAACCGGAGTTACAATAGGCTCTATAATTGACAGGAGAGGATAAAATGAAAATTGATGGATTAAATAATTTTGTTGTTAATTCTCTCAATTCGGAAGTTAAAAAGCCAAAAGAAGAAAATAGCATCACAAATACCTTTGCTGAACTGATTAATAATGTTAATCAAGCGCAAAAAGAATCAAAAAAAGCTATTGAAGATTTTGTTTCTGGCAATGGTGTTGAACTTCACGAAGTGATGATTGCTGGAGAAAAAGCAAAAACAGCCCTGGAATTATTAATGGAAATTCGTAACAAAGCAATTGATATGTATAAAGAATTAACAAGGATACCAGTCTGATATGAATTCAAATCCATTACAAGCATTGCTGGGAATCATTAATAAGCTTAATCCCAAGCAAAAATTTATGTTAATCGGTGGAATACTGCTTACGGCAGTATTGCTTGTTGTTCTTCTATTTTTCTTGAATGAACCAACTTATACTACACTATACAGCGGACTTTCTGCTGAAGATGCTTCCAAAGTTGTAGAATATCTTTCAAGCCAAAAAATTTTGTATAAAATTGATGATGGCGGACAAACTATTAAAGTTCCAAGAGAAAAAGTTTATGAAACAAGATTAGCTCTTGCAGGACGCGGTATTCCAAGCTCTGGTGTAATAGGTTATGAAATTTTTGATAAGACAACAATGGGAATGTCGGAATTCATGCAAAAACTTAATTACAAAAGAGCACTTGAAGGAGAACTTGCAAGAACAATTTCGCAATTGGATGGAGTTCAAGGTGCAAGAGTTCATATTGTAATTCCTCAAAAAACAATTTTTAAGGAAGAAGAAAAACTCCCTTCGGCTTCTGTTGTTTTGAAATTGAGAAATGGAGCATTAATCAGTAAAGAAAATATTTCATCAATTGTCAATTTGATTTGTGGAAGTGTAGAAGGCTTACAGCCAAGCAAAGTTTCAATAATTGATACCAAAGGAAGAATTTTATCAAATGATGCAGAAGAAGGACCTCTTGCTTTTGCATCAACCAAACAATATGAAATTAAACAGTCAGTCGAAAATTATCTTGCAAAAAAAGCTCAAGCAATTCTTGATAATGTTCTTGGATATGGAAATTCAGTAGTTCAGGTAAATGCAGATTTAAATTTCGATCAAGTAGAAAAAACAATGGAGCAATTCGACCCTGAATCACAGGTTGCAGTAAGTGAACAAACGATTAAATCAAATAATCAAGGAGTCAGCTCAAAAGATTCAACAGCACAGAACAACGAAAATACTTTGACCAATTATGAAATTAGCAAAACAATTCAAAAAGTTATTGAAGGAAGCGGCAATATTCAAAGATTGAGTGTGGCTGCTGTAATTAATGATATTCCAAAAGAAGTAAAAAATGGAGACAAAACAGAAATTGTGTATGAACCTCGTCCACCAGAACAACTTAAAAAACTTGAAGAGCTTGTAAAAAATGCAGTTGGGATCGACCCAAACAGAAACGACCAATTTTCTCTTGTAAGCATTCCGTTTGAGGTAAAGTCAAATGAAGATTTATTAGTTGAAGATAAAAATTCTGTAATTCCAAATGCAGATGAATTGACAAATGTAATTTTTATGCTTGTTGCAATTATTGCTTCCATATTTGTTCTTAAGAGCTTAATGAAAAAATTAAAAACAGAAAAAATTGTTATTGGAACAATAAATACTGGGGATTATAGCACAGTTTCATCTTCATCTGCTTTGCCGCAAAAAGCAGAAACAAATTTAATGAATCAATTAGCTGCATCTAAAAAACGTCCTCTTATTCCTGTGGGTGATTTAGAAGATGAAATTTCTGATGAAGCTTTATTGAAAAGAAATCAACAGGAAAAAATTATAAACTATGTAACAAAAAATCCTGCGGAAGCAGCAAAACTAATTAATGCATGGATGCATGAGTATGAAATCTAATACAAATACAAATGTACAAGTGCAACAGAAACAGGACCAGCTTTCTGAAATAACCGGGATGCAAAAAGCTGCAATGCTGATGGTTGCTTTGAATGTCGAAGCTGCCTCAGCAGTGCTCAAACATCTCGACCCGAGTGATATTGAAACTCTTTCTGCTGAAATTACAAAAGTCAAAAATATTCCATCAAAAGTTGCTGATAGTGTAATTGAAGAATTTTATAACATGGTTACTGCTCGCGAGTATGTTCTTGAAGGCGGAATTGATTATGCAGAAGCAGTTCTTGAAAAAACATTTGGTAAACCAAAAGCTCAGGAAATTATTGAAAAAGTTAAGAGACTTACAACACTCAAAGGTTTTGATGTTCTTAAAAGAGCAGAACCTGCACAGCTTATTAATTTCTTGAATAAAGAACATCCTCAAACAATGGCATTAATTCTTTCTCAATTAAGTCCAGACCAGACTGCAGCTGCATTGAAAGAACTTCCTGAAGATTTAAGAATTGATGTTGCTTATAGAATTGCTACTTTAGGAAAAATTGCCCCTCAAACTCTAAAGCAAATAGAACATGTAGTTGATGAGATTGCTGGTTTATCGATGAGCCAATCTGTTGGAAAACTTGGCGGTCCAAAAACTTTAGCAGGAATTTTGAACAGATTGAATGTTTCTTTAACAAAAGAAATTCTTACACGGCTTGAAGAAAAAGACCCTGAAACTGCTTATGAAGTAAAACGATTGATGTTCATCTTCGATGAAATTATAAATATTGCCGATAGAGATATTCAAAAAATTCTGCGCGAAGTTGATAGAAAAGATTTGGCTCTTGCTCTTAAAATTGCTGATGACAGACTTAAAGAGAAAATATTTAAGAATATGTCTGAACGTGCAGCTGATTTGTTAAAAGAAGAATTGCAATACATGGGAATGGTGAAATTAAAAGAAGTTGAAGCAGCTCAAGCAAGAATAATTGATGTAATTAAAGCACTCGAAGAAGCTGGAGAAATTTCTCTGAACATAAGAGGAGGTCCAGAAGAAGTTTATGTCTAATGTTCTGAAAGTTACTGCTGGCAAATCTAAACCTGTTGTAAAAGTTCGCTCTGGTGAAGATTCAGTCCAAGAAGAAAGAGAAATTGAATCAATACAAAAAAGAATTGAAGAAGCATACAAAAAAGGTTTTAATGATGGTCAGCAAAAATTAAGAAGAGATTTAGAAAAAGAATTTTCTGAAAAACTCTATAAGAAATACGAAGAAGTTTATAACATTCTTTCAGCTTATGACCAGAGAATGGAAGAATTTGAAACTGC
This sequence comes from Melioribacteraceae bacterium, assembly GCA_037481715.1. Lineage (GTDB taxonomy): Bacteria > Bacteroidota > Ignavibacteria > Ignavibacteriales > Melioribacteraceae > Rosettibacter. The sequence goes on along the minus strand of JBBFLD010000002.1, from coordinate 81,755 downwards.
TTTTGAAAGTCTTGTGATTAATACAGCTTATGAAATTTCCAAAAAAATTCTTCAGCGTGAAATTGAAATAGAAACTTTGATAAACGAAAATCTCAAAGCAGCAATTTCAAAAATTATTGGAGCTAATGAAGTAAAAATTAGATTAAATCCTGATGACCTTGATAAGTTGAATGAATTCAGCAGAAATCTTTTGAATAACAGTTCATTCAATAAAATAAAATTTGAACCCGATAATAGAATTGAAAAAGGGGGATGTCTTGTTGAAACAGAAATTGGAAATGTTGATGCAAGAATTTCAAGTCAGCTGGAAGAATTAAGAAAAAAATTAGAAGAAAGTATTCCTAAAAAAGAAAAATGAATATAGTTAACGACATACTAGAAAGATATCAGAAAGTAATTTCAAAATCTGATACACTAAAAGTAAATGGAAAAGTTGTTGATGTAGTTGGATTAGTTATAGTATCAATTGGACCAAATGTAGTTATGGGAGAAGTTTGCACAATTGTTGACCAGAATGGAAATGAAATCTGTAAATCCGAAGTTGTAGGATTTAAGAATGGGAAAGTGCTCTCAATTGCATTGGGCGAAGTTCATAACATTTCTCCTGCATGTGAAATTAAAGCAACAGGAAAAGGTTTTCTTGTTGGTGTGGGAAAAGAATTACTTGGAAGAGTAATCGATGGTCTTGGAAATCCAATTGACGGCAAAGGAGAAATTTTTTATACATCATACAGAGAAGCTCATCGCGAACCGCCAAATCCACTTGAAAGGAAAAGAATTACAACTCCTATACAAACAGGTATTCGAGCAATTGATGGATTATTGACAATTGGAAAAGGTCAAAGAATTGGAATATTTGCAGGAAGTGGTGTTGGTAAAAGTGTAACACTTGGTATGATTGCAAGAAATACAAGCGCAGATGTAAATGTTATTACTCTTATTGGCGAAAGAGGAAGAGAAGTTCGAGAATTTATAGAAAAAGATTTAGGTGAAGAAGGATTAAAACGCTCGGTAGTTGTAGTTGCTACAAGCGATAAATCTCCTCTAATTAGAATGAAAGGTGCTTATGTAGGAACAACTATAGCAGAATATTTCAGAGACTTAGGTTTGGATGTAATGCTTATGATGGATTCTGTAACTCGTTTTGCAATGGCTCAGAGAGAAATTGGATTGACTATTGGTGAACCTCCAACAACAAAAGGCTACACACCTTCTGTATTTGCTCTTTTGCCAAAATTGCTTGAACGAGCAGGAAATTCTGAAAGAGGTTCAATAACTGGAATTTATACAGTTCTTGTTGATGGTGACGATATGGTCGAGCCAATTGCAGATGCAGTTCGTTCCATTCTTGATGGCCATATTGTTCTTTCAAGAAAACTTGCTAATAAGGGACAATACCCGGCGATTGATACACTTCAAAGTGTAAGCAGAGTAATGCCTGATATTATTGACCATGAACATTATAAAAAAATAATGGCATTCAATGAATTACTCGCAACTTACAGAGAAGCAGAAGATTTAATCAACATTGGAGCTTATGTAAAAGGAAGCAATCCTCAAATTGACAGAGCAATAAGCAAGATTAATCATTTAAGAACATTTCTTAAACAGGATATTTTTGAAAAAGCAAATTATCCCGATACAATTGATAAGTTATATCACATAATGGATAACTAATGTCGAAGTTTGTTTATAAGTATGAATCAATTTTAAGAATTAAAGAGGTTCTCGAAAAAAAAATATTAAAAGAAATTTCTGAAATAGAAAAAGAGATTGAAAGACTTGAAACTGAAAAGAAAAAATTAATAACCAAGAGAAAGGTTCTTGGTGATAAGATAAACAGCGGAAAAATAAAAGCAATTGATTATAAGAGTGCAAAATCGTTATGCAAAACTTTAGAAAAAGATATATCTAATTTGAGCAGAAGAATAGAAGATTGGAAAACAAAAAGGCAGCTTAAACTTGATGAACTGCTTGAACGCAAAAAAGAAAAAAAGATACTCGAAGCATTGAAAGAAAAACAATATGAAGAATTTTTATTTGAATCAAACAGGGAAGAACTCAAACAACTTAATGAAATTGCTATAAATAATTTTAACAGGAAAGAATCGTGAAAGGAAAAATTATTTATGGGTTTGCATTTATTGCTGCATTTTTAATTGTAACATTACTAATGATTTATGCAGCATCAAATTACAGAAATGTTTTTGCATTTGATTTTACTCCTGTAAGTAATATTAAACCAGAAGCTGCAGCTCTGCCTAAAGGCAATAATGGTAAAAATGTAGCAAAGTTGAAAAAAGAATTAACTGATTCACTTAGTTCAGCAAAAGAAAAATCAGCATACGATACTTTTTCGATGAGTGTAAGAGACTCGGTATTGCTTGACAGCCTGCGCATTTTATTAGAAGAAGTAAAAAGATTAAAAGCAGAAAAAGAATCTAAAACAATAGTCCCAACGAATTTTCAACCTGATAAAGTGAGTCAATCAACAAAAAAAGATAGTGCTTATAAAACCTGGCTCAAAAACACCGTAAAACTTTACGAAGCAATGGATTCTAAAAAAGCTGCTAAAATTATACAGAGTTATTCCGATAATATAGCAAGAGATATAATCTTTTCAATGAAGAAGAAGAAAGCAGCAGAAATAATTGCAGAACTTAAACCAGAAGTAGCAAACAGAATAGTTAGTGTGCAATGATGAACTTAAATCCATTATTTTTTGATAAATCTTTTTTAGTTGGGAATAAGAACTTTTTAAGTTCGTCGGATAATTCTAATAAGACTTATCTATTCTCGGATATAATTAAAATCTGCGAAGAAGAACTTGATGCCAGCCAGCAAAATATTAATCAACAGGAAAAAGAAATTCTTCTTGATGTAAATGATTTGAAGAATTTAACAATAACAAAATCAAACAAAGAAACTGTTGAAGGCATTCAGCAGGCAATTGAATTATTGGAAAATATTGCTCTTATCTCGAATTCAAATTCAGTTAACATTAATTCAGCTCATATCACTTCAAAAATATTTATTCTCGATAAAGAAAATCTCGAACTGTTTTTTAATAAAATTAATGAATCACTAAAACAAAAAGATTTTTCGGATAATGGTAATTTTCAGGATTCAAAAATTGTATATCTGAATGAAAAAGATAAAAATAATCAAATTAATTCTACTGGCTCGAGTGAATATGATTTTATTAGTTTTAATCCAGAAGCTATAATTACATCAATTGACAATAATGATATTTTTAATGTTACTCTTAAAACAAATGGCGAGAAATTAACATTAACAATTTCAAGCACAGAACCTGCTATCGAAAACAAAAATAATTTGAGTAAAAAACTTAAAGGAACTAAATCTCAGAATGATTTAATTGCTTCAAATAAAAATATAAATTATGAAGCAGCTCTAAATAATCTTTATGATATAGAAAAAACAAAAGAAAATAAATTTGAAAAAGAGAATTCAACATTTGAGAATCAATCAGAAGTTTATCCACAAGAAAAGTATTATAAATTAGAATTTATTCACACTTCATTTGAGAATAATAATTTTATTTATTCACCTGATAAAGATTTTAAAACAAACATTCCTGCTGAAAATAATTTATTTGCTGAAGAAAGCAGCAAAGCAGAAACTGATATTGTTGATTCGAAAGGTGAAGTTGATAATTCTAAAATTGCTGGTGTTATAAATCCTGTTAAAAAAAATGAAAATGAATTGAATTCTGTTAATATTGATAAAACTATTGAAAAAAATAATTCTGCTAAGCATAATAAAACTGAGGAATCAAATAATTATGTTAATATAGAAAAGTCTGAAGCTGATAATAGTTTAAGTCAGATTATACTGAATAAAAATTTTGTTAATGACAATTCTGTTGAAAAAAGTTATAACAAAGAATTTGAAAAAACTTCTGAATATTCTCCGCGAATAAAAAATGATTCACTAAACGAAAATAATATTCTTCCTTCATCAAGTTCTCAAATCGATTTTAGTTTGTTATCAGGAGGAAAATTTACAAAAGCTAAGATTATTAAAGATTCATCCCAAAAAGAGATAACAAACTTTAACCCAGTAGTTATTAATAAAAAATCTGAAGCATCTGATAAAAAGGAAATTAATGAGGTTAAGAGTGATTATACTCAGAATGAATTAGAAAACAAAATAAAAGAATTAAATATTGAGAGCATAAAAGTTGAAACAAAAAAAGTTAATCTGAAAGCAGCATTTGAAACGCCAGTCAATTTCAATGAAAAACATAACTCAAAAGAAGTTAAGAGTTATCAAAAAATAATTCCTGATAACCAAGAACAAATTAAAGAACCTCTGCCTGATAAACTTATTGAAAGCTTTGCGAAATCAAGTTTAAAATCATTTCTAAATGAAAATAAAAAGAATCAAACAAATGATGCTGCTGAAAAAGTAAAACCAGTTAATTTGAATAATGCAGATGAAAGTAAAAAGGTTGATGCAAATACAAATCAAGTTAATCTTGTTCATAAAACAAATTCAAATGAACCTTTTAATTATCAATCATTCAAGCAAAATGAAGTTAAAATAACTCCATCAGTTAGTTCAAACGATGCTAATTTTTCTAAGGATAGCAAGGATGAAAAAAGTGTTAAGAAAAATTTGAGTAAGTCAGATTCATCCGTGAATGATTTAGAGAAGAATGTAAATAAGATTGAGCAAGTTATCTCAAAAGAGCCACAGAAAAATTTACAGATAAATACTCATGAAAATTCCAATCAAAAAATTGAATTGCCCGATAATCAAATCAATACATTGAAAAGTAAAATTCAAAATGAGTTTGGCAATCTGAAAGAATCTTTAAAAGTTATTAATGCAAATCAAATTACCGATGAAATTTCAAAATATATTAACGGCGGCAATAAACAGAGTATTACATTTCAATTAAGTCCAGAAAATCTCGGCAAACTGACTCTTTCAATAGACTATATTGAAAATCAACTTCGTGCAAATATTGAAGTTGAGAATGAACAAGTTAAGCAGTTAATTCAAAATAATATTGAGCAGCTAAAAAACTCACTGCAATCATCAGGAATTCAGCTTAATGATGTTAATGTAAGTTTGAGCAATTATGAGCAGAAGTCTTTAAGGAATTCTAATAACAGAAAAAAATCTTATTCAAAATCTTATGGAAAAGAAATTAACGTAGAAAATTCCAAAGCACCATCAACAAAAAAATTGATGGGCTACAACACATATGATTATTTAATATGAGAGGCAGAAAATGGTAAGTGAAGTAAATAAAAATTCGAATACTTCGACAGTATCTTCAAACAAAAGTGTTTTAGGGAAAGATGATTTTTTAAAGCTGATGATTGCGCAATTAAAAAATCAGGACCCATTAAATCCGATGGATGGAACTGAATATGCAGCACAATTAGCTCAGTTCAGTTCACTCGAGCAGCTTACAAATTTAAATTCATATCTCAAGCAAAGCATAGATGCAAATTATATGCTCACTCAATCAATTAACAATACAATGCTTGCAAATTTGATTGGCAAGCAAGTAAAAGTAAATTCAAAAGATTTGCAGGTCAATGGACAAGAAAGCTTAAGCATTGGATATGAGCTGCCGGAAGGTGTAAAATCTGTTAAAGTAAATATTTACAATCAATATGGAACATTAATAAAATCATTAGAAGCTTCTAACAAAAAAGGAAGCAATAAACTTTTGTGGGATTTAACCGATAATAATGGTGAAAAAGTAATTAATGGGGATTATAAGTTCGAAGTGATAGCAAGTGATTATAATGATAATGCCGTAAATGTTACATCATATATTCTTGGATTAATTGATGGAATAAAGTATTCAGATAATGGAACACTTCTGATAATTAATGGAGCACAATATTCAGCTGGAGATATACTTGAAATTATCAATAAACAGGGAGGTGATAATTAATGCCTGAAATTAATGGAATATCTGTTCCATTTATTCCGATTACAGGCAGCAGCGATTCGGTAAAGAATCACCGCGACCCGGTTAAAGCATCTTTTGATTCGATATTTAAGGAAGAACTTGAGAAGATAAAATTTTCTAATCATGCGATGAAAAGATTGGAATCAAGAAAAATTCAATTAAGTGAAGAAGAGATTGCAAAGATTCAAGATGCAGTTGAAAAAGCAGAAGCAAAAGGTTCGCGTGATTCATTAATCTTGATGAACAATACTGCATTTATAGTAAATATTCCGAATCGTACTGTTGTTACTGCAATCGAGGTCGAAAACTCGAACGAAAATGTTTTTACAAATATTGACAGTGTAGTTTTTGCATTTTAATTAACTAAAGTAATAAACAATGGAGCGGGACCTTCCGAGGACGCTCCAGATTCGGTGGACTGACTGAAGCCGAATCAAAAATCTAAAGGAGGTTAACTATGGCACTTCTAAATTCACTCTTTGCCGGAGTGTCCGGTCTTCGTAACCATCAATCAATGATGGATGTTATTGGCAACAATATTTCTAATGTTAACACAATTGGTTACAAAGGTTCTCGTGTTACCTTCAGCGATACTTTTAATCAATTTGTTAAAGCTGGTACCAATCCAACAACAACTACTGGTGGGACAAATTCATTCCAGATTGGATTAGGAACCAAGATCAATTCAATTGATCGCAACTGGAACCAAGGCACTTTTGAAAGAACTGGTATAACTACAGATTTAGCATTGCAAGGTCCCGGATTATTTATCTTAAAGAGCAATGGACAACAATTATATTCCCGTGCTGGTGCATTTATTTTTGATGCTGATGGCAAACTTGTAAATCCTCAAAATGGCGCAGTTGTTCAAGGTAAAATTGCAAATGGATTGGGAGAAATTCCTCCAGGAACAACTTTGCAGGATATAGTAATTGATAAAAACATGAGACTGCCTGCAGTTAAAACTACAAATGTATCATGGGGTGGAAATCTTCAGAGCAGCTCTCCAACAATTAGAACTGATGTAGTTGATTTGGTTGGTAATTTGAGTAATACTGCACCAATTAATTCAAGATATCCTGATGATGGTTATACTTACAATTTGAAAATGTTTGGTAACTTAAGCAGTTCGGATACAACAACTCCATATCCAAACCCAAGTTCAAGTGATACTGATATTGTGGATGGTTATAAAGAAATGCTTGTATATGATAATAAAAATCAACCTTATTACTTATATTATAAATTTGAGTACAATACTACATCAAGCAAATGGGAATTGAAGTATCAATTACATGATACAGAACAAACTACTGTTTCTGCAACAAATGATAAAACAGAATCCATTGAATTTGATGGAACAGATGTTATTGATATGGGATTATATGATTCAGGCACAGATGGTCCTGATTTCCCAGATTTAAAATTCAAAATTGATTTAACTGAAATTACTAACTTAGCAGGAAGTTCAAACATTGATAGAACTATCCAGCCAATCACTGGTAATAAAATTTTCAGTAAAGATGGAAAGGAATACTCATTAGTTAATTATTACGAATTTGATGGTTCAGATTGGTATTACTATTATAAAGTATTTGACAGCAATGGATTAATAGTCAATAATGAAAATACTGCAAGCAATGACAGCGATAGTAATGATGGAAAAATAAAATTGGCTTTTGATAGTATAACAGGTCTATTAACAGGAATTGAAGGAACAGCAGCAATTAATGTTAATTTCTCGAATTCTACAAATAAACTTGATTTCAAAATTAATATGAATTCATTAACCAATCTTAATGCTTCTACAAATCCAATCAGTCGAGTAGATAAAGGTGAAATTCCAGAGCCGGTTTTAGGTGCTGTTACAATATTTGATTCTCTTGGTAACTCTCATACCTTATCAGTAAAATTTGAGCATGTTGATAACAACAGATGGAGCTGGTCTGTATCCGTTCCAACTACAAGCGGTACATTAAGTCCAAATGCTTTTGGAGAAATTTATTTTGATGCAAATGGGCAAATACAAAGTATATGGCAGGCTGGCAATCAAGTAACAACTACACCTCCAACTCCTCAAATAACATTTACTCCTTCTACAGGTGCAGAAGTTCAAATTATTGACCTTGATTTTGGCAAAGGCACTGCTGGTGTAACTCAAACTAACTTAAGTTCACAGATTGCAGCTTTATCTCAGAACGGTTCTGCTTCTGCAGCATTATCCAATCTCAACATTGACCAGTATGGTAATATAATTGGAATTTTCTCTAATGGAAATTCACTTAAATTAGCTCAAATAATGGTTGCTACTTTCAAAAACTTGAATGCATTGGTCAGTGTTGGAGATAATATGTATAATGTTGCTGCTAACAGTGGTGACCCAAGGATTGACACTCCAGGTGAAAATTCTGTTACTACAATTCAATCAGGAGCACTTGAGCAGTCAAATGTTGATTTGTCAGAAGAATTTACAAAGATGATTATTTCTCAGCGCGGCTTCCAAGCTAATGCAAGAGTAATAACAACTGCAGATGCAATGCTTCAAGAAATTACTAATTTGATTAGATAATTTTAGCGCAAGGGAGATGAGATTATCATCTCCCTCTATAATAATTACGAAATAATGGGATGTAGTATAGAATCCTAAAACTTGAAATTTTGTTCATTATGACTTCCTTAGACATAATCTTGTAATCTTGCAATTTTGTTCCCGATGAATGCCTTATGGCACAATCTTGTAATTATTCTTTTATCCAACTGAATAATATTAGCCAATCAAATTTTTCCTGCCTCAATTAATTATCTTTTTTTTAATTGTTCATAGTGGCATTATAATTGAAAAATTATTGTCGCTATGGAACAAACAAATGAAAAAAATATCGTAGAACAGGCAGAAGAGAGAATCAAAGAATCCGGTTCAAAAGGATTCAATTCAAAAGTATTATTAATCGGGCTCCCTCTTTTTATAGTGCAACTGATTGCTGTTTATTTTATTACAGCAAACATATTATTGCCCAAAATCCAATCTCACACCTCTTCTGTCGCAGTTGACTCCGTAGAGAACGGTGAAGCCAATGGCAAGGATTCAATTAGTCATGTAGAATTTGGGAAGTATATTTATGTTGTAGAAGATTTAATTATCAATCCAGCCGGCACAGATGGAAAACGACTTTTGCTTTCTTCCATTGGCTTCGACCTTCTCACAGAACAAAATCAAAAAGAACTGAAAGAAAAAGAAGTGCTTGTTAAAGATGCTATAATTTCAGTTCTCAGCAGCAAAGATTTAGCACACTTAAGTGATGCAGTTTATCGCGATACATTGAGAATGGAAATATCGCAAAGAATTACTCAACTTATGCCGGATGTAAAAATCAATAACGTTTATTTCAGCAAATATATTTTGCAATAGTTATGGCAGAAATATTATCGCAACAGGAAATAGACCAGCTGCTCAATAATCTTAAAAGTGGACAAGAGCAGAAGATAGAACAAAGTCCTGAAAAGGAAGCAGTTCTTTTTGATTTCAGGCTGCCAAATAGAATTTCAAAAAATCAACTTCGTATTATCAGAAGCATTTGCGATAATTTTGCAGAAAGTTTTACTTCATTTCTTGTTACCAAACTTCAAACAACTGTAAGCATTAATGTTGCTACAGTTGACCAGATTTATTATTCAGAATATGTTTTATCTGTTTCCAATCCTGCATGCTTATTTACATTTGAAATTAAGAACACAGATATTAAAGGAATTCTTGAAATTAATAACGACCTTGCATTTTTATTTGTAGATAAGTTATTAGGCGGAAGCGGAACTGGTACAAAACAGGTAAAAGTAATTACACCTATTGAGCAAAAAGTGCTTCGTGTAATTGTTGATAGAGTAATGTATGATTTGAACAAAGCATGGCAGATAATTGATAATCTTGAATTTGTAGTTGAAAGATTTGAGCCCGATATTGACTTTGCTCAAATTACATCTCAAAGCGAATCAGTTCTTTTGATTACATTTGAAATTGTAATTGGCGAACAGTCATACTTGATGAATATTTGCTTTGCTACATTTGCTTTCGACAGCATTTTAGCAAAGATGACCACTCAAAAATTATCATCAATTCGTGCAACAAAATATTTTGGTGTTACATCTCGCGAAGTATTGACAAATCATCTTACAAGAACATCTGTTCCAATTAGAGTTGAATTTGGTACAACAAAAATTTCTGTCAAAGAATTGATGGAACTCGAAGTTGGAGATATTATAAAACTCAAAAATAGAATTGATGAAGATGTAAAAGTTAAGACAGGCGACAGAGTTTTATTTTTAGGAAGAGCAGGTATTTCAAATAATCACAAAGCAGTAAAAGTCACAGAAAAAATATTCGAAAAAAAATCTAAATGAGGTTGTTATGGACGAAAATAACACCACCAATAATGCAATGGATAATTTAGAAAACATTGAAGATAATTTTCAGGCTTCATTAGCTCAATTTGATGAGTTTGATGATTCAACAAGAACAATGGGAGGTGCTGAAGAAAAGCTTAGTTTGCTTAAAGACCTTCAGATGAACGTTTATATTGAACTTGGCAGAACTCAAATGCAAATTAAAGATATCCTTGAGCTTGAAAGAGGTTATGTAATTGAACTTGAAAAATTAGCAAGTGAACCTGTTGATGTTTTTGTGAACAACAAAAAAATTGCAGAAGGTGAAGTTGTTGTAATTGATAAACATTTTGGAATAAGAATAACTGCACTTGTAGACCCAGCACAAAGAATTAAGGATATTTATTAATGTCATTCTTAGATATCATAAAAACATTACTGCCATTAGTATTAATACTTGGACTTCTGTTTTTTGCTCTTATAATGGTAAGAAAATATTCTTTTTCGATTAATGGTAAAAAATCCAAATTGCTCAAAATAGAAGTTCTTAATAATCATTTAATAATGCCTAAAAAATATTTATCTGTAGTAAGAGTTCAGGATAAAATTTTTTTGCTTGGAATAAGCGAAAACAATATAACATTGCTTAAAGAGTATGATTATTCACCACAATTAGATGATGATTTAACTCAAGGTGAAATTAAAAAAACATTTTTGGATTTATTGAAGCAGAACTTAGGAATAAGATGAAAAAGAAATTTTTATTATTAGCTTTTTTGGTTATAACATTTACAGCAGGAAATCTATTTGCACAGGCACAAACAATTCCATTCCCCAAAATTAATCTCGATATTGGAACTGCAACAAAGGGAGAAGACGTTTCCGTTACTCTTCAAATTCTTCTTTTGATGACTGTGCTTTCTCTTGCACCATCAATTATTATTATGACAACATCTTACCTTCGAATAATTATTGTATTTCATTTTTTGAAAAGTGCAATGGGAACACAGCAAATGCCGCCGTCTCAATTGCTTGCTGGTATTGCATTGTTTATCACATTTTTTATTATGGCTCCAACTTGGTCAAAAGTAAATGAACAGGCACTTCAGCCTTTAATGGATAATAAAATAACAGTTAAAGAAGCTTATGACAAAGGGATTGAACCAATTAGAGAATTTATGTTTAGAAATACACGTGATGAAGATATGGAATTGTTTGTAAGTTTATCTCAAATGCCAAGACCCAAAAATAGAAGTGAACTTCCAACTTATATTTTAATACCATCTTTTGTTTTAAGTGAATTGAGAGCTGGATTTATTATTGGCTTTTTCTTATTTGTTCCATTTTTGATGATTGATATGATTGTCTCAAGCATTTTAATGTCAATGGGAATGATGATGATGCCTCCGATGATGATTTCTCTTCCATTCAAAATTTTGCTTTTTATTCTTGTTGATGGATGGAATTTAATTATTGGTTCACTTGTAAGGAGTTTTTCATAATGACCGAAGAAGTAATTATTGAAGTATTAAAAGATGCTTTTTATACAGCTTTTATAATTCTGCTTCCAATTCTTGGAGTTTCTTTAATTGTTGGAATTTTTATCTCAATATTTCAAGCAGCAACTTCAATTCAAGAAATGACATTGACTTTTGTGCCAAAATTAATTGCAACCGTTGTTGTTATAATTTTTCTTTTGCCGTGGATTGTTGATAAACTTACTGTACTTACGAATAAAATGTTTACAATGTTTCTTACAGTGATTAAATGACGAACATTTTAATAGCAGATTTTATAATTCTTCTTTTTGTGTTTATGAGAATTGCAGGAATGATTTTTACTGCACCAATTTTTGCACATAATTCAATTCCTGTACTTGCTAAGATTTTCTTAGCGTTAATTATTGCATATATAACTTTTTTAACAATTGACAAAAGCAAAATTATTGTTGATATAAATTTAATTACGCTTGTTGTTTATTCTGCAAAAGAATTGATTACAGGATTAATCATAGGTTATGTGATGAATTTTATTTTCTGGGGAGTTTCTTATGCTGGAACTTACATAGGTTTTGATATGGGACTTATGCTTGCAGAAGTATTAAATCCTATGGAAGAAATTCCGAATAATATCATAGGTGAAATTTTGTATTACACTTCAATATTAATTTTCATTTTGATTAATGGTCATCATTATGTAATCAGCGGAGTTGTGGCATCATTTCAAGTTATTCCAATTGGGAAGTATGTAATAAATTCTTCAGTATATCAGCTTCTTATTAAGTATTCATTTGTAGTTTTTACAATCGCAATTAAAATTGCATCTCCAATTATTGTTTCGTTTTTCCTTATTCATATTGCAGAAAGCATAATTGCAAGGGTAATTCCTCAGATACAAATTATTTTTGTTTCGCAGCCATTGAAAAGCGGTATTGGAATTTTTCTGCTTCTTACTTTAGTTCCATTTTATGTTTATGCAATTAAAAATTTACTTGAAGGATATGAATCCAGCTTGCTTCAATTAATTAGAGCAATGGGGTCGTAGAATGGCAGAATTCGAAGGACAGGAAAAGACTGAACAACCAACGGGTAAAAAACTTGCAGATGCAAGAGAAAAAGGTCAGGTTGCAAAAAGTATTGAAATTAATTCTCTTGCTGTTTTTGGGTCCGGCCTAATATTGATTTACCTGACAAAAAATTTTATTGGAGAACAATTTTATAACTTCACAAAAGATGCTCTTAATTCTTTGAATCATGTAGAATTAACAAAAGCAGTTATTCAAACTTATGCTGTTAAATGGGCTCTTTTCTTTTTCACTTTAACTCTTCCAATCATATTTGGAGTAATGGTAATTGCACTTATTAGTAATATAGCTCAGATTGGTTTTAAGATAACACCAAAAGCTCTTGCAATAAGTTTTGGAAAGTTTAATCCAATAAATGGAATTAAAAGAATATTTTTTTCTATCCATTCGCTTGTAGAATTATCAAAAGCATTAATCAAATTATTTGTTGTTGGCATTTTCACATATTTCATTATTTCAAAATTAATTTCTGATACAGTAAAACTTGTTGATTTAAGCATTGAAGATACAGTACAATTCATGCTCGATTCATTTTTTGCTTTGACATGGAAGATAGTTTTATTCTTTTCAATAATTGCAGCAGTGGATTTTATTTATCAGAAATATAAATTCAAAAAAGAAATGATGATGACAAAGGAAGAAGTTAAGGAAGAATTAAAGCAGACCGAAGGCGACCCTCTGATAAAATCGAGAATAAGAAAACAAATGATACTCATTGTTCGCCGCAGAATGATGAAAGATATTCCAACAGCTGATGTAGTAATTACAAACCCGACTCACGTAGCTGTTGCATTAAAATATGAAATGGAAAAAGATAATGCACCAAAAGTAGTTGCAAAAGGACTTGATGAACTTGCTCAAAGAATTAAGAAAATTGCTGTTGAAAATAATGTTCCGCTTTATGAAGATGTTGAACTTGCAAGAGCACTTTATAAATCATGTGAAGTTGGTGATGAAATCCCGGCAAAACTTTTCAAAGCTGTAGCTCAAATTCTTGCATACATTTATCAAATGAAAAAATTAAAGAAACAAAGAAGCATAATTTAACATGAAGCAGTTTGGTAAAAATACAGATATAGTTTTAGCATTTGGTTTGATTTTGATGCTTGGTCTTATGCTTATTCCATTGCCGCCGTCAATGTTGGATTTTCTTTTAGCAGTAAATATCTCAACAGCAGTTCTTGTGTTGATTGTAGCTTTGTATATTCAATCACCACTTGATATTTCTGTTTTTCCTGGATTACTATTAATTCTAACACTTTATCGTCTCGGCTTAAATATCAGTTCAACAAGATTAATTTTAATTGACGGCTATGCAGGTAAAATTATTGAATCATTCGGTTCGTTTGTTGTAGGCGGAAATTATGTTGTTGGATTTATCGTATTCATTATACTTGTTGTAATTCAATTTGTTGTTATAGTAAAAGGTTCTGGCAGAATTTCAGAAGTAGCTGCTCGTTTTACACTTGATGCAATGCCAGGAAAACAAATGGCTATTGATGCAGATTTGAATACTGGTTTAATAACAGAAGCAGAAGCAAGAAGAAGAAGAGATTTAATTGCACGCGAAGCCGAATTTTATGGTGCAATGGATGGTGCAAGCAAGTTTGTAAAAGGTGATGCAATTGCAGGATTAGTAATTAATGGAATAAATATAATTGGTGGATTTATAATTGGCGTTGCTCAGCGTGGTTTAAGTTTTCAAGATGCAATTCAAACATACACAATCTTAACAATTGGTGATGGTTTAGTATCCCAAGTTCCTGCATTATTGATTTCAACTGCTGCTGGACTTGTTGTTACAAGAAGTGCATCTGGAACTGCTCTCGACCTTCAGATGAAAACTCAATTGCTTGCAAATCCTCGTGTTCTTGGAACTGTGTCTGGTGCAGTATTTCTTTTTGCTTTGATTCCCGGAATGCCAACAATTCCATTTCTTATTTTAAGTGCAGTGCTTGCAACTTCTTCTTACATCAATAGAAAAAATAAAATTTTGGATACTTCCACAGCTTCAGCTGAACAGGAAGTTCAAACTGCAGAACAACCAGTTGAAGAAAAAGTTGAACAATATCTTCAGGTTGACCCTATCGAAATTGAAATTGGCTATGGATTAATAAGCATTGTTGATGAAAAACAGGGAGGTAATCTTTTTCAGAAAATTGCATCAACTCGAAAAATTATTGCACTTGAATATGGAGTTTTAATTCCTCCAGTTAGAGTTAGAGATAATCTCCAGCTATCTCCGAATGAATATGTTATAAAAATTAAAGGCAATGTAGCTGCGAATTATGAAATGTATCCTGAAAGATATCTTGCTATGAATCCAGGAACAATTGATGAAGAAATTTCTGGAATTCCAACAACTGATCCGGCATTTGGATTAAAGAGTTACTGGATTACATACGAAGAAAAAGAAAAAGCAGAAATGCTGGGTTACACAGTTGTTGATGCTATCTCTGTTCTTGCAACTCATCTTCAAGAAACTCTAAAGAAAAATTTTGATAAGATTTTATCAAGACAAGATGTAAAACAGCTGCTTGAAAATATCAAGAAAGATTATCCCGCAGTTGTTGAAGATATTAATCCAGAAGTATTAAATCTTGGAATGATTCAAAAAGTATTGCAGAATTTATTGAGAGAAGGAATACCAATTAAAGACCTTGTAAGAATTCTTGAAGCCTTGATTGATTACTCAAAAACAACAAAGAATATTGATGTGCTTACAGAATATGTTCGTCATACAATTGGAGATACGATTGCAAATCTTTATAAAGATTCAAATGGAATTATTCATGCTGCAGCACTTGGAGAAAATCTTGAATCAATGATTACAAAATCTCTTCAATCTCAAAAGGACAGCATTATTACTCTCGGTTTATCTCCAAATGTTTTAAGAGAATTAAATACAAAACTTCAAGATGAATTAGAAAACTTCAATAAACTTGGATATCCTCCAGTAATAATTACTTCAGCAGCAATCAGGCCATATTTTTATCGGCTAATTAATTCAAGTTTTCCTGATTATGCTCTGTTATCATATAGTGAATTACCATCAAATGTAGAAATAGAATTTATTGGAAAGATAGAGGTGGAAAATGCAGATTAAAAAATTTATAGCTCCAACTTTGAAAGAAGCAACCGAACAGATGAAAAATGAACTCGGCGGCGAAGCTATAATTCTTGGCACAAGAGTAATTGAAGGAGATAGAAGATTTAATAACAGAAAGATGTTCGAAATTACTGCTGGAATTGACAAAGATATTCCAGCATCAGTAAAATCAAAAAGTGAGGACACAGCTGCTCAACACAAAGCAACAATTGAATCGGAAATAGAAAAACTCTCGAAAAAAATCTTTTCTTCAGGTAAAGAATTTACAGCTGCTAAACCATCTTCAGAAAAAACTGTTTCTTCCAATAAAAAAATAGAAAAAGAACTCGATGAACTTTATGATTTGCTAATTGAAAGAGAAGTTCAAAAAAATATTGCCAGTACTTTAATAAATCAGCTTAAGAATTATGATGGACTTCTTGGCGAAACAAATCTTGAAAGCTACTTAATTGCTGGAATGTCATCTTTAATTCATACAAAGGAATTTAAGGTAAGAAAAAGCAAAACAACAAAAGTTGCACTTGTAGGTCCTACAGGCGTAGGAAAAACAACATGCATTGCAAAGCTTGCTGTAATTTCAAAAATCATTCACAAATTAAAAGTAGGTTTAATTTCAATTGATACATATCGACTTGGTGCAATTGACCAGCTGAGAATTTTTTCTGAAATAAGTGACATTGAAATGGCTGTTGCTTATGAACCATCGGACATGCAAAAGCTGATAAGAAAATTTCGAGATAAGGATTTGATTTTTATAGATACAGTTGGAAGAAGTCAACGAAGCACAGATAATTTGAATAAAATAAAAGAATATCTTGATGCAGCAAATGTGGACGAAACAATTCTTGTATTGAGTTCTACAAGTTCATATAGAACTTTGTATGATGTTGCTCAAAAATTCAAAATACTCAATTACAGTTCGGCAATATTTTCAAAAATTGACGAAGCAGTTGCTTACGGAAACATATTAAATCTTTCAAATAACTTTAACTTACCGATTGTATTTTTAACAAATGGTCAGGTAATTCCTGATGATATTATTTCAGTTAATTCTGAATATTTAGCAAACTTAATTTACAAAGGGAAGCTTTACTGATGAACGAGCAAATATCAAGGCTTATTGAAATTAAAAGGCTTGAAAGAAATAGTAAAAAAAATTCGGATACAAAAATTATTTCTGTTTGCTCTGGCAAAGGAGGTACAGGCAAATCATTTTTAGCATTAAACTTTGGTTACAAACTCTCACGACTCAACAAGAAAATTCTAATTGTAGATTTTGATTTTAATTTTTCTAATCTGCATTTAATGATAAATGAAATAGCGGAAAATCCAATATCAAATTTGTTTTTGCAAAGATCATCTTTGGATGAATTGATATTCCGATATTCAGAAAATTTACATTTCATTTTTGGAGATTCAGGTTCTTCAGAATTTCCAAAACTTAACAGCGATTTGCTTGAATATTTTTTCATTCATTTAGATTACATAGCAAATGAATATGATTATATAATTCTCGATAGTTCTGCAGGAGCAGATGATTTAATAATTTATCAACTAAGCCGATCTGATATTAATCTAATTACAGCTTCGCCTGAACCAACTGCAGTGATGGATGCATATGTTTTAATAAAAATTATAAACGAAAATCTTCAACAACCAAAAAACTTTGTTGTGATTAATAAAGCAGATAATAAAGAAGAAGGGGAACAAGCTTTCAAAAATTTAAATACAGCTGTAAATCATTTTCTGAAAACAGAAATAATTTTGTTAGGTGTAGTTGATTACGACCGAATGGTTTATAAATCAATTGTAAATCAGGAATTATTTGCTGCAGTATATCCCAATTCTGTTGCTTCACTTGAAATTGATGAAATAGTTCATCGATTTTTGAAAATCGCACATGTGGCTAATAGTAACCAGCCTTATTCATCCATCCTTCCATAAATCATCACAAAACTGCCTTTTTTTATAGCTTTTTTGAGTTTTATTGATGGTATAGTGTTTGAAATTATAATAACAAAACGGAGAAGTTATGAACAAAATAATTCTTCAGATTGGTCTTTTAGTATTCTTTTTTTCAATCATTTATTTTGTTCAAAAAGGAGCAGACTTAGTAAAAATAATATTTAACTCATTTGCAATATTCATAACTCTTACAGTTATGCTCAGTGTAATAACTCTGGGATTAATTAAAGCAATAAATAAAAATTCATACGAAAAAATTAATAGTTATACTCAAGATTTAACAGGAAGCAATAAGAATGAATAATCAAGAGCTCTGGGCAAAGTTCAAGGCAAAACCTACGCCTGAACTAAAAAAACAAATTATTCTAAATTATGTTAACCTTGTCCATTACGTAATCCATAAAAGCAATTTTAATCAAAACGAAATTTTCGACAGAAGAGATTTCTTCCAATTCGGTATAGAAGGATTAAGCGAAGCAATTGACAGATTTGATCCAGATTACGGG
The DNA here is from genome assembly GCA_037481715.1 of Melioribacteraceae bacterium. Lineage (GTDB taxonomy): Bacteria > Bacteroidota > Ignavibacteria > Ignavibacteriales > Melioribacteraceae > Rosettibacter. The sequence continues at coordinate 63,255 of JBBFLD010000002.1, read as the reverse complement.
ACAAAGTTCGAAACTTATGCTATACAACGCATCCGCGGAAAAATTTATGATGAAATAAGAAAGTATACTCATAAATATGAAATGGCATGCGAGGACGGCACATCATCAATTGGTACTTCAATTTCATTAAACAATACATTTATTGAAGATGAAGGAATGCAAGTTTATGAAATGATTTCTGATGAAAGTGAAATTCCTGATGAGATTCTTGAAAAAAATGAAATCAAAGAGAAACTTGTTCAATTGATTAAAGAATTGAATGAAAGAGACAGAACTTTGCTCAGCCTTTATTATTACGAAGAACTTAATTATCAAGAAATTGCAAAAGTTTTGAATATAACAGTATCTCGTGTATCCCAGCTTCATTCAAAGATTATTAAATCATTGAAACAAAAATTGGCATTATATAATGTTTGATCAAACTACGTCAGAAATTAAAGAAAAGATTAGAAAGCAACTTTCTGGAATTGGAAATCTTCCTGCAATACCTCAAATAATAACTGAGGTAACTCAACTTTTAGATAACGACAGAACGAGTGCTTCTGATTTGTGCAAAGTAATTTCAAAAGACCAGGCTCTTGCAGCAAAAATTTTAGCAGTTGCAAATTCTCCATTATATGGATTACCAAGAAGAGTTGCCACAATTGAATTTGCAATTGTAATAATCGGTTTTGAACATATCAGAAATATTTTGCTTGCATTATCGTTGCTCGATACACTTAGAGTAAGAAAATCTCTTGATTGGAATCATAATGAATATTGGACTCATTCTTTAATGGTTGCTACAGCAGCAAAAAGAATTGCAGATGATTTGAAATATCCAAAGTCAGGAGAAGTTTTTACAGTTGGATTACTTCATGACCTTGGTCTAGTTATTCTCAATAAATATATGAATTATGATTTTAAGAAAATTGTAAAAATGGTTAAAAATGAGGGAATAACTTATCACCAAGCAGAAAGAGTTGTATTGGGATACGATCACGGCGATATTGCAGAATATATGCTTGAAAGATGGAACTTTCCTCCTCATATCACTGAAGCTATTGTTTATCATCATCGACCTTCTTTAGCAGAAAAAAATCCTGTGCTTGCATCGTTAATTCATCTTGTTGATTATATGACATACAAACTTGGCATCGGAAATTTTACATGGGACAGCGGTTACGAATTTGACGAAAACATAATTGATATTCTTGGCTTTGGAAATAATGAATATCTGGAAGAATTTATTTCCAGTTATGAAGAATTATTTAAATGGCATTTTGAATCAATAAATTAATAAAAGGCTATGTATACAATTTCATTTGACCAGGCACAAAAAAAGGAAAGAACTCAATTAGTTCTTAAAAGAGTTACAAGTCTTTCACCGGTTCCAAAAATTTTATCTGAGGTTCTTGAACTGCTGAAAGATTTAAATACAAGTCCGCACACACTTGCAAGGGCTATTTCTAAAGACCAGAGCATAGTTGTAAAAATTCTTACAATAGCCAATTCTCCATTCTATGGATTGGCAAAAAGAGTTTCTTCAATTGAATATGCAATTATGATACTGGGCTTTAATGAAATAAGAAACATCGTAACTGCCCTTTCACTTATGGAATCAATGAAAAATAAAAGTGATGAATACATGGACCAGAAAAGCTTCTGGCTTCATTCATACATTACTGCAACAACAGCAAAGAAAATTGCTGATGATATGGGAATTCGTGAAAGCAATGATGTATTTATTGGTGGATTACTGCATGATTTGGGCATCTCAGTAATTCATCGATACATGCATAGCGATTTTGTTGCAATCATGGAAAATGTAAAAAAGGGAATGAAGTATCTTGAAGCAGAAAACTTTCAGCTGGGAATGGACCATCAAAGTGTTGGTTATACATTATTAAAAAATTGGAATATACCAGAATCAATTTGTGAAATGGTTAAATATCATCATACACCAAATCTTGCATCAAATACAAAAATATTAACATCAATTATTCATCTTGCAGATTATATGACCCAAAAACTTCAGCTTGCAAAGTTCAGTTGGGATGATGATTTGGAGTTCGGTAAAGAAGCTTCTGAAATTCTTCAATTAAAAGAAGCTGAAGAATTAGAAAAATTTATTTCAATGTATCATGAACCAATTCTTCTTCAAATAGATTCATTGAGGTATTTAATTTGAGACTGATAAAAGAAAATACTCTAAAGTATGAACCATTTGCAAATACTCTTCAGTATTTCACTAAAGGCGGCAATACTGAAGAATATAAGAGAATTAGTTTTGAAACTCATCAGAGCAAAACTAATCTTTTTGAAAAATACAATTACTTGATTCAAAATTTATTCAGCTTCCAAAAGTCAGTTGCTGAATTAAAAACTCCTCAGGAAATTCATGACTTATTCAGTCAATATGTGAAAAGAATTGTTACATCGAAAGAAGTTGATTTGTTTTTGTTTGATGATACAAAAAGAAGTTTGGTTGCTGTTAATCCAAATGTTTCTTCACTTCAAAATAATCTTGTGAACAAAGCTTACAAAAATGGAATACTTGATTGGATATTTGAAACTCAAAAACCAACTTTAATCCCTGATTTAAATTCATACACTGGCGAAGGAGTTAAATTATATCAAACTATTTTTCCTGTAAATTATGTAAAAAATAATCTTGGTGTGCTTTCATTATTAGGTCCGGCAAATAAAATATCAGAAGATTCAATAGAAAATCAGGCAATTTATATTCTTCTTGGAATTATCGTTCCTCAAATAATTTCATTTAATCAGAGACAAACAATTAATAAGCTTTATGATGAAGTTCAGCTTTATGAATCAAAGCTGAATAATGATTTTAAGCTGTATGCAGTTGGAGAATTTGCAGAAGGAATTATTCAAGACATGCTTAATTCTCTTCAAGTAATTCAAAGTGGTGTTGATTACATTGAAAGCACAAACACCGGAATTGAAACTGAAATATTTGAAAAAATTCGAGAAAGAATTACTCGCTTAAGCAGTTTATCTCAAAAGCTGCTCAAGTTTAATGATATAAATTCCGGGAAGTCAAAACAAAATCTTCCATGTGACATCAACAGTGTAATAAAAGAATTTTATGGAATAATTAATTCTACACTTAAGAATCTTGGACTGGAATGCGCACTTGACCTTGAAGAACATCTGCCTCCAATTTTAACAAGCTCAAAAGAAATTAAACAGATTTTAACCAACATTTTTTCGATGATTAAAAAGAAATCTAAAAGCGGAAGCGGAATTGTAATTCAAACGAAATACATAAATGAAATTGTAATTCTCTCTGTTTTTATTACTGATTACTGGGAAAATTTTGGCGAACCATCGGATTATGTTTCTAATCTTACGGTAAAAATTATCAAAGAGTTAATGAAAAAGAGTGAAGGCAAAGCAGAATTTGATTCTCTTCCTTTGAAAGGAACAAGTATTCATCTTTTGTTTCCATTAAAGAGGAAATTGAAAGAATGAGAAAGACAATTTTTACATTAATAATTTTTTATGCAGCAGCAGTTTATTCACAAATTAATATTGACAGCGTAATCAGCAAATCTTCCATTCAAAGTGTGGTTAAAGATACAACTTCGGAAGATACGATTAATGTAAGAAGTCTTGTTGAACAGCAGATTCTTGCAGCAAAATTAAAAATGGAGAAAGAATCAAAAAGTAACGATTCAAATAATTCTTATAAAGAATTTATTTCTGAAGTGCCCAATTTTAAGCCAAAGAAAACTTTGCTGCAATTATTCTTGGATCTTTCATTTGAAGCAAAGTTTCTCATAATCTTTTCTGTTTTTCTTTTCACTTTGATTGCAGTAAGAAGAATAGTTCTAAGAATTCAAATAAAAGAAGGAATTGAATTAAGAAATAAAATAAAGATGCTCAGAGAAGAAAGAGTTCCTTCAAGAATTGAAGATAAAAAATCGAAATCGAGAAGAGAATTGATTCATAATCTTCCTGTTAAAAAATTATCTGAGAAAAACATTACAAAGAAAGCTAAGGAACTTAAGATTTCAAAAGGTGAGCTGATGCTTGCTGCAAGGTTAAAATATCTTGAGTATGAAAAATTATAAGGAGCTTAAAGATGATTAAAGGAATTTACACAGTTGCACGAAGCATGGACCAAAGAGCAAAAAATATTGATATTATTTCGAACAACCTTGCAAACATTAATACAACAGCTTACAAAAGAGAAATCCCGTTTTCTGAATACATAAACGAAGCTGGTGAATCTCAAGTAAGAAAATTAACAAGTCAGCAGCAAGGTGAATTAGTATTGACTTCAAATCCACTTGATTTTGCAATCAACGGCAAAGGATTTTTTGTTGTAAAAAGTGATGATGGAACAATTGAATTGACAAGAAACGGCAGATTTCAAATTTCTGATGAGGGTTATCTTGTTGATGCACAAGGAAGAAAAGTATTAGGAAAAAATGGCGGAATTTTTCTTGAAGATACACTTCGTCAGAAAGGTTCTGAAATTCTTGTATCAACAGCAGGAGAAATAAAAATTGATGAACATTACATCGATACTTTGCTCGTTGTAAAAGTTGATGACCCAGAACAATTAACAAGAAGCGGAGAATCAAACTTTTTAATTACAGACGAAAATTATACTGAAGCAAGTCAAGATGAATATAAAATTTCTCAAGGATATTTAGAAGAATCGAATGCAAATCCAATACTCGAAATGGAAGCAATGATTCAGTTGAATAAAGCTTATGAAAGATCTCAAAAAGTTATTAATGCACTGGATCAGTCTTTAGACCACGCAAATCAAATTGGGAAAGTTTAATTAGAGAGGTGATATATGCCAACAAGAGCACTAAGAACAGCTGCTTCTGGAATGTATGCACAGCAAATAAATATTGAAGTTATTTCTAACAACATTGCCAATATTAATACTACAGGCTTTAAGAAGAACAAAGCAGATTTTCAGGATTTGATGTATCAGGAAGTAAACATTAATCCGCTTTCAACTACTACACCTGGCATTTATGAAAATACAAATAATAAAATTCAGGTTGGCAATGGAGTTAAGCCTGCATCAACTCAAAAAATATTTAAGCAAGGTGATTTAGTTGCTACAAATAATCAGCTTGATCTTGCAATTTATGGCGAAGGATTCTTTCAGGTAAGAAAAAGTGATGGAACATTTGCTTATACAAGAGATGGTTCATTCAAATTAAATGCGGATGGAAAAATTGTTACAGCAAGCGGATATGAACTTGAACCAAGTATTACTCTAACAAATGATGTAGTAGATATCCAGATAGCAAAAGATGGAACTGTAACAGCACATCAAGTTGATGGTTCTACAGTAACACTGGGCACAATTGAATTAGCTCGATTTATGAATAACGGCGGTCTTATTGCTCTTGGTGATAATCTTTATGCTGAATCTCCTGCATCTGGTCAGCCAATACTTGGAACCCCAGGCAGTGAAGGATTTGGAGAAATTCATCAAGGCTATCTTGAATCTTCTAATGTCGATATTGTTGAAGAAATGATTGCTATGATTGCTGCTCAAAGAGCATACGAAATTAATTCCAAAACTGTTAAAACAGTAGAAGATATGATGACAATTGCAAACAACCTTAAGAGAAGTTAAAAAATGATTTCGGCATTATTAATATTGTTGCAAATATTTTTTAACAGCGATAAAGCTTTTGAATCTCAATTAAAAAATTATCTTGACGAGAAATTTGCATCTTACGATAAGTATGAATATCAAGTTAAAGAAATGCCGAAAAATTATTTCAAACTTGTGCTTGATTATGAAAGAGAATTCAACCTGAATAAAAATTATGCATTTGTCCCGGTTAAAATTTACGATAGAAAAAATAAAGTAAGTTTTTCTTTAATTACTCTTAAAGTGAAATTATATCAAAATGTTCTTATTGCTTTGCAGAATATTGACAGGAATGAATTGTTATCCGAAAATCAATTTACTCATAAATTAATTGATATTACGAATGTTAGAGGCAAGGTAATTCAAAATCTTGATTTTGCCGAAGGATTCAGAGCAAAAACAAAAATTAAAAATGGTTCAATACTAATTGAAGAATTAATAGAACCTGTTCCTGATGTTTTTTATAATGACAAATTAATCTTGCATGCCGGAAAAAATGGAGTTGATATTTCAACAGAAGTTACAGCAAGAGAAGATGGCAGAATTGGGGATGTCATAAGAGTTGTGACAAACGATAACAAATTATTCAAAGCAAAAATTATTGATAAATATAATGTATCATTAATTGAGTAGAACTATGAAAAGATTATTGATTATTACTTGGTTTGCTGCTTCAATTTTGTATGCACAGAATATGAGACAGAATTCATTGTATTCTTTGTTCTCCGACCACAAAGCTTTTCAAGTGGGAGATGCAATAACAATAATTGTTCTTGAATCATCACAAGCATCGAACAATGCAGAAACAACTACAGGCAGAAATAGTTCTCTCGGTGCAAATTTAGCAGGTGGAATTGATAAAACTAATCTGCCAAAAACAGATATAAATCTTGGAACAGATAATTCATTCTCGGGTTCTGGTTCTACAAAAACAACTGGAGTTGTAAAAACAAAAATCAGTGCAATTGTTGATTCAGTCTATGAAAACGGAAATATGCGGATTAGAGGAAGCAGAAAAATTGTAATAAATGGCGAAGAACAAATGATAAAGATAACTGGCATTGTTAGACCGAGTGATATTTCTTCTGACAATTCAGTTTATTCATTTAATATTTCTGATGCAGAAATTACTTTTGAAGGAAGCGGAATGATTGATTCTTCTCAAAGACCTGGAATTCTGACAAAATTATTTCACTGGTTGTTTTAAGGTGTTTCCATGAAAAGAAAAATATTTATAACGATTTTGATTTTATTAATACTTGCTTACAACTCATCACAAGCCCAAAGAATAAAAGATGTAGCATATCTAAGCGGATATGGCTCAGAGCAAATTATTGGATATGGACTGGTAGTTGGTCTTGCAGGAACAGGCGACAGTTATCGTTCTTCATTTACAATTCAATCAATTACAAGCATGTTGAAAAGATTTGGAATTACGGTTCCACAAAATGATATAAGAACTAAAAATGTTGCTGCTGTAATGGTAACAGCATCAATAAATAAAAATTTAAAACCCGGTGCAGAGTTTGATGTAACAGTTTCATCGCTTGGCGATGCAACAAGTTTACAAGGTGGAACATTATTGATGACCCCACTTTCTGGAATGGATGGCAAAGTTTATGGTTTTGCTCAAGGTCCAGTTTCGGTTGGCGGTTATGATATTAATACAATTTCTGGAAATAGAATTTCGAAAAATCATTCACTTGCAGGAAGAGTTCCACGCGGTGGTTCATTAAAAGAACCAATTAATTTTGTAGAATCACAAAATTCAGAAATATCAGTTTTTTTGAAAGAGCCGGATATTACAACTGCAAACAATATCAGTAATGCAATTAATTCTAAGTTTGGCGGAGAAATTGCAAAAGCTCTTGATGCTGCCGAAGTTCGAGTAAATGTTCCTCAAGAAAGACAAAATAATTTGATTTCATTCCTTGCAGAACTTGAAAGCATTAATATTCAAGTTGATGAGGTTGCAAGAGTTGTATTGAATGAAAGAACCGGGACAGTAATTGCAGGCAATAATGTTAAAATACAGCCTGTAACTATTACTCATGGTGGATTAAATATTCAGATTCGTTCTTATCCAATTATTTCTCAGCCAAATGCTTTTTCACGCGGAACAACAACTGTATTCAACAATCTTGTTCCTTATGTTTCTCAGGATTCAACAAAGACAATTGCAATTCAAGGTGCTACAAATGTGCAGGAAGTTGCAGCTGCACTTAATTCATTGAAAGTTTCTCCAAGAGATATTATTGCAATCTTTCAAGCATTAAAAGAAGCAGGAGCATTAATAGCAGAATTAGTGATAATGTAATATGGAAAAGATATCATTAAAAATAACGGACATGAATAAACACATCTCCCAGATTCAGGAGATGAAAGGTCAATACGACCAAAAACAAAAAGCAAAAATCGCAAAGGCTGCAAAAGAATTTGAAAGTTTGTTTACAGCAATGCTTCTTCAATCAATGAACAAAACTACAAATGGATTATTTGGAGAAGAAGGTTACGGCAACGATATGTTTGATACAATATTTGAGCAGGAAATGGCATCATATATTTCGCAGGGAAAAAGTTTAGGAATTGCAGAAGCACTTTATAAAAAAATTACCGGTGAAGATATGGACCCTGCATTTAAGGTAAAATTAAAATCATCAGAAAAAATTGAGATAAAAGTTAATGACAATCAAATTCCAAAAGTTCAGCCGAGTAATGAATCATTGAATCGTCTTAAAAAATATGATGATTTAATTGAAGAAGCATCAAAAGAATTTGGAATAGATAAAAATGTAATTAAATCAATAATTTTAGCAGAATCAGCAGCAAATCACAGAGCGGTGTCACCTGCAAAAGCAAAAGGGTTAATGCAGTTAATGGATTCAACTGCAGCAGAAATGGGTGTGCGAAATATTTTTGACCCAAAAGAAAATATTTATGGAGGAACTAAATATCTCGCTAAAATGCTTCGACAATATAATGGTGATTTGAAATTAGCTCTGGCTGCCTATAATGCCGGACCGCAAAATGTTGAAAAATATAAAGGAATTCCACCTTTTGAAGAAACACAGAACTACATTACAAAAGTAATGAGTTATTTAAATCATTTTAGTGAGAGTGAATCATGAAAATCGAAGAATTAACAAATTCAATTGAAAGGCAGAAAAAAAATTTTGATGACCTTTTAGAAGTTGTAAAAGCAAAAAAAGAAGCACTGCTTAACAATGATATGTCACTGCTCGATAAAGCAGTAGATGACGAACAAAAATTACTTTCAGCAATTAGAATGGAAGAAAAAGAAAGAAAGAAATTAACATTCGAACTGGCAAACGAAAATTCAATTCAATTAAAAAATGGTTCCATTGAAGAATTGATTAACTCTTTGCCGGATAAAAATTTTGATAAGATTAAAGAAAAAAGAGATGCAATAAAAACTAAAGCCGCAGAAATTATTAAACTAAATTCTCACATTACTGTTCTGGTTAATGTGTCAAGAAATATTATTCGTGATACAATTTATACAGTTTTTGGCAAAGGCGAGAATAACATTGTAAATAAAAGAGTTTAGTGATGGGTATCGGAAGAATTTTTGACATATCTGTAAGAACTATGGCAACATATCAGCGTGCTCTGGATGTTACTTCTCAAAATATTTCTAATTCCGGCAATACTGATTACACAAGGCAGAAAGTTGTCTTTGGAACAGAGCAGACTCAAGCTGGTATGGGAATGGGTGTTAAAATTCAGGATGTGATAAGAGTTAAAAATGATTTAATAGAAAATCAAATCCGTCAATTTCAATCTTCATATTCCGATGCCAATAAACGCTCTGAATTGCTTCAGCAGATAGAAACAATTTTAGCAGAACCTTCTGATTATGGTTTGTCTTCTTATTTCAATGACTTTTTTAATTCATGGGACCAGCTGACAACTAATCCAACTTCAATTCAATTAAGGTCGCAAATTATTGAAAAGGCTCAAAGACTAAGTGAAAGATTCAAAGATGTTTACGACAGCATTTCATCTGTTCATTATTTACTTCAAAGAGATGCAGTTGATAAAGTAAATCAAATGAATTCATACTTAAGAGAAATTTATGACCTGAATAGAAAAATTTATGAAAATGAAGCAGTTGGAATTAAAGCAAGTGAATTGATGGACAGAAGAGATGCTTTGCTTAACAAATTAAGTGAGCTCGCAAATATAACGGTTCAACAAAATGAATATGGAACTGTGTCTGTTAGTATAGGCGGAATTCATGCAGTTGATAAAAATGTATATAATGAATTTGAGGTTCGGCTTGAAAATGGAAAAATGAAAGTAGTTCCAAAAACTGATACGAGTACTTCAATTGTCTTAAACAGCGGCGAACTTTTTGCGATTGCGGATTTGTATTCAAATAAAATTCCTAAATACAAAAGTGATTTAGAAAATCTTGCTAATACTTTTATTCAGAAAGTAAATGAACTTCATACTCAAGGTTACACTCTTGTTCAAGGAGGAAATTCATTTACTAATATTCCATTCTTTGGAACTTGGAGCAATGGTGCTATAGTCGATTCATTTGTTAACGGAAAAATTCAGATTAATCCAGATATTCTTAATAATCCAAGAAATATTGCAGTCTCAAGTTCTCCAGGTAATGATGGTAATGGAGATATTGCTAATAGCATTGCAAGATTGGCAGACCAGAAATTTCCAGAACTTGGAGATAAAACAATACTTGAAACTTATTCATCTATTCTAAATGATTTTGGACTTGAAAAAGTAACAAGCGACAGCAGAATTGAAACTACTCAAATGGTTTTGCAGCAATTAAATCTTCAGAAATCTTCTTATTCAGGAGTATCAATTGATGAAGAGATGACAAATGTAATTCGATTTCAGAGAGTTTATGAAGCTGCTGCAAGATTAATAAGAGCTTCTGATGAAATGTTAAAAACAATAATTGAAATGGTTTAGTAAATGAGAATTTCAGATAACATATTGAGCCAGAAATATATTTATAATCAAAATCAGGTTAATGAGAGAAAAGCTAAGATTCAGAATCAGCTCATTACGAACAGCAAAATTGAAAAGCTTAGCGATAACTTATTTGATTCCCTCGAAATCATTAAGATTGATTCACAAATTCGAAAAATTGAAACATTTCAGAAAAATATTGATTACGCAAAAGAATTTGTAAATACAACAATAAATTCTCTTGAGAATATTGGAAATGAAGTTCAAAAAATTATTTCACAAACTGTAAATATCAGCAATCCGCTTAACTCAAATTTTAAAACTGTAGCTGAATCAGTAAGAGCTTCACTTGAATCTATTGTTCATAATTTGAATACGAAGTATAATGACATGTATATTTTTGGAGGAACAAATTATTCAATTGAACCTTGGGCTATTGATTCGAATGGAAAAGTTGTAACAAATTCTTCTGATTTAACAGGTGAAGTCAAAGTTCAAATTGCCAATAACATAAAAGATACAATTAATGTAACTGGAGATAGAATTGTAAATTCAGATTTGCTTGATACAATCAATGATATAATTGATTCACTTGATGCAGGAATTCCACCAGACCAAACATTAAAGGACAGATTAAATGCAGCTTACAAAGAAATTCTTTCTATTCAATCTTTGACAGGCGAAAAATATAATCGTCTTGAAGACATAAATACAATTTTGTCAAAACAGCTGCAGGATTCGCAAGAATTTTTATCTAAAAGAAAAGAAATAGACCCTGCTCAGTTAGCAATTGATTTGCAATATCAAGATTATCTGTTGCAGCTTTCGTATAAAATAGCGGCATCAATTTTACCAAAATCAATTTTGGATTATATGTAATGAAAAAATCAGGTTCATTATTAGGATTAGCATTAGGTATATTTTCAATTTTTGGAGCTTTTATACTCGAAGGCGGTTCGATAAAAGCTTTGTTTATTTTTTCTTCTTTGTTGATAGTAATTGGTGGAACATTCTCTGCAATTATTATTGGTTTTGGTCTGGATAATTTTAAGAAGATGTTTTCATTAATAAAATTAGCTTACTTTCCACCGCATTATGATACAAAAAAAGTTGTTGATACTTTTATAGAATTATCAATTAAAGCAAGGAGAGAAGGTTTACTATCAATTGAAAAAGATTTACATAAATTCCCATACAAGTTTCCACAGAAGATGACAAAATATGCAATTGATGGACTTGACCCTGAATCGCTTTATAATTTAGCTCAACTTGAAATAAAAGCTATGCAGGAACGACACAGCTCAAATATTTTTATCTTTACAAAAATGGGGGGTTATGCACCTACAATGGGAATAATTGGAACTGTAATGGGTTTAATTATGACTTTGGCTAATGCAGGTGCCGACCCAAATTCCTTAATTAGAAATATTGCATCAGCATTTATTGCAACTTTATGGGGAATTTTTACAGCTAATATAATTTGGCTGCCTATAGGAGATAGATTAAAAAAATGTCACCTCGAAGAAAAACATATGATGGAAATATCGCTGGAGGGAGTGATAACACTTCTAAGTGGAGAAATCCCGTCAATAATGAAAGCTCGATTGGTGGGTATGCTTCCACAAAGCGAACAATTGGAAAGAAAGAGCGCTTAGATTCTGAAGAAACTCTCTTCCGCGAAGAAAGTGATAAAGACCGTTATCTGATTACATATGCAGATTTAATAACTCTGCTGTTGGGTCTTTTTATTATTTTATATGCAATGTCGAACATTGACAGCGGAAAATATAAAGGTGTTGTTGCAGCACTTGGCAGTATCTTTGGAAGTGATTCAAAATTATCAATTGTAAATTCTGATAAAGTTATACCTACTCCAAAAGATAAATTAGCAGAAGATTTAACAAAATTGATTGCTATGTATAATTACAATAATTCAATAAGACTTGAACAAAATGAGCGAGGCATTACAATTCATATTCTTGATGATATTTTGTTTCCGCCTGGTAAAGCTACTTTAAGTGAAAATTCAAAGTTAGTTTTGAAAAGACTTGCGCAAGTTTTAAGAAATTTACCAAATGATATTCGAATTGAAGGACATACTGATAATATTCCAATTAATACACCACAGTATCCATCGAACTGGCATTTATCTGTTGATAGAGCACTTAATACAGCATATTATTTAATTAAGAATGAAAATCTATCACCTGATAAAGTTTCAATAGTTGGTTATTCTGAATACAGACCAATTGCATCAAATGATTTACCAGAAACAAGAGCATTAAATAGAAGAGTAGACATAGTAATATTAAAGTGAGTAAACATGAAAATAATAACAAAACAATTTGGTGAAATTGAATTTCCTGATGACAAAGTCATCACTTTCGAAAATGGTTTAATTGGTTTTGAAGAACTTAAAAAATTTGTTTTCATTAAACCGGAAGAAAACATTTTTTACTGGCTTAATTCAATTGAAAAACCTGAGATAGCTTTTCCATTATTTGGATTAAGATTGATTGACGAAAACTATCCTCAGGAAGAAAATCATGAAGCTTTTGGAATTGTAATCTTAAATCCTGATCCACTTAAGATTACAATTAATCTAAAAGCACCTGTTTATATTAATCAGGATAACAAAACAGGTTTTCAAAAAATTTTAGATAGTGATAAGTATTCTCTTTATTACAATTTATTCACTGAGTAGAATTATGCTAATACTATCAAGAAAAACAGATGAAGAAATTAAAATTGGTCCGGATATAACAATAAAAGTTTTGTCAATATCTGAGAATCAAGTAAAAATTGGAATTACAGCACCTAATGATGTTCAGATTTACCGCGGTGAAGTTTATGAAAAAGTAATTCAGTATTCGATGGAAGCATCAAAATCAAGTACACAGGATAAAGTTGATTTATCGAAATATAAAATTAAAAAGGTAGAATAATGTCCGTGCCGTATGACGACAAGGTTAGAATTCTTGTAATTGATGATTCAGAAGTAATTCAATCGCTGTTCAAAAGTTTTTTATCTGATTATGATATTGAAGTTATCACATGCAGCGATGGGTTGGAAGGTATTCAAAAAGCAATTGAATACAAACCCAGATTAATTTTTGTAGATATAATGATGCCTAACCTTGACGGCTTAAGAATGATAAAAATTATAAAAATGCTTGATGATTTTAAAAATATCCCTGTTATTGTAGTAAGTGGTCATACTGATAAAAAAAATGTAATTGCTGCAGTTGAAGCTGGTGCTGTTCATGTAATTTCTAAACCTTTGAGTAAAAAAGTTCTGTTAAAAGGAATTAGTGAAGCACTCGGAAAAGACTTTTTAATGAATATCAAAAGAGAAAAATCATTAAGCAATATTGACAAGAAAGAAATATTAGAAAGCATGAAGAAATTTTTTCTTGCCAATGTGCAGCAAAAATTAAAAGTATTTGAAGAATCATTGAATGCCAAGAATATTAATTTACTCAAAACAGTAGCGCATGAACTCAAAGGTTCAAGCGGAACACTTGGATTTAATATTATTTCGAATTTATGTAAAACAATTGAAGATTTATTGAACGAAAAAAATATTGACTGGATTGAAGTTTACAGCAAATATCAGGATTTAATTCACGAAGTAGAAGTTATAGAAATATTAAACTCAAAATAAGGGAGAAAAATGTTTGTAATAATTGGAATTGCTGTAGTTCTTGGCTCAGTAATAGCTGGGTTTTTAATTGCTGGCGGTAATCTTGTACTGTTAATTCAAATTTCAGAATTTATTACAATCGGTGGTGCAGCAATAGGCAGCATTTTAATTTCTTCGCCGCCAATTCTATTAAAGAAAATTATGTCTCAGCTTCCTTTATTGTTCAAAGGTCATTCAACATCAAAAGAAGATTATATTGAAATGCTGAAAGCATTCAGCACACTTTTCTTAACTGCTCAACGTGAAGGGTTGCTTGCCATTGAAAAACATATTGAAGCACCAGAAAAAAGTGAAATACTTTCTAAGAGTAAAAGTTTTATTGAAGACCCAATTAAAAAAGATTTCTTTTGTGATACAATGAAAGTTATGCTTGCCGGTTCTGTTCCACCTCATGAACTTGAAAATATGATGGATGCAGAAATAGAAACTTATGAAAATGAAAATAAACCAGTCTCTGAAACGATTGGAAGAGTAGGAGATTCTTTGCCAGGATTAGGTATTGTTGCAGCTGTACTTGGAGTTATTATAACAATGTCTTCAATTAATGAAGGTGCTGAAGCAGTAGGTCATCACGTTGCAGCAGCATTAGTTGGTACTTTCTTAGGTGTGTTACTCAGCTATGGTTTTGTTAATCCTATTGCTGCAAATCTTCATCATATCATTAGCGACAGGATTCAGGATTTAATAATTATAAAAACTTTTATACTTGCTTATGTAAAAGGAAACCCGCCATTTGTTGCTGCTGAAATGGCAAGAAGAACAATTTATTCTGACCATAGACCTACATTTCAAGAATTAGAAAACGCATTGCGAGGTAAGAAATAATGCCTGAAGTTGCAAATAAAAGACCAACAACAAAGCAGGAACAGCCACCGCCTCCTCAGGAAGTCCATTTTGATGAACCTCCAATAATTAAAAAAATTAAAAAGGGTCACGGTGGTCATCATGGAGGAGCTTGGAAAGTTGCTTATGCAGATTTTGTTACTGCAATGATGGCTCTTTTTATTGTACTCTGGGTTTTAGGACAAAGCGAAGAAGTTAAACAAGCCGTAGCAGCTTATTTTGCCGATCCAATAGGATTTTCTACAAAAAGCAAAAATTTATTTGATGGCTCTTCCTCTCAAATGATTGATTTGAAATTGCAGGAAGAAATGAAACAAAAGGAAATGGAAAAACAAGAACTCGAAAAAATGGCTGAAAAGATTAAAGAAGATTTGTCTAAAGATACTGAATTAATGAAGCTTTCTGACCAAGTTAAAATTGAAGTAGTTAAAGAAGGTTTAAGAATTGAACTTGTTGATTCTGCTAACGATATTTTTTTTGAAATTGGTACTTCAGAACTAAAACCAGAAGCTCGCAGATTATTACTTAAAATTGGTTCTGAAATTTCTAAGCTTAAAAATAAAATCATAATTGAAGGACATACAGACTCTCGTCAATATCGAAATGATGGAACTGGTTATACAAATTTTGAATTAAGTGCCGACAGAGCTAATTCTGCAAAGCGAGCTCTTGTGGCAGGAGGAGTATCAGAAAAACAAATTGATGAAATTCGTGGTTATGCAGATACACGACTGCGTGACCCAAACGACCCTTACAGCTATGTTAACAGAAGAATAAGTATTACATTAAAATATACAAGATAAATTGTGAAGAATAATCATAAAATATTAATCATAGAAGACGATAATATACTGCAGGAATTTTATCGTATACTTTTTCGTAAGCTTGGACATGATGTTATTATTCTTGAAGACGGTGAAAAAATTATTTCAACAATTAAGAATGAAAAAATTTCTTTGATTATTATGGACATTAATTTAAGAAATACTTATCTGAACTCAGAAAAATATGACGGTATAAAATTGTCAAGATATATTAAAGAAAATTTTAATAATTTAGTTTTACCTATTATATTAGTAACTGCATATTCTCCAAATTATTGTGGAGATAATCTTTTAAGGGAAAGCCTTGCAGATGATGTAATCCTGAAACCAATAATCAGTTTTGAAAAATTAATTCAAAAAGTAAATAGGTTTATCAATGAAGGATAAAATCTTAGTAGTAGAAGACGAAAAAGATACACGGTTCATCCTCGAAAAATTATTGACACGAAATAATTATGAAGTTGTTACTGCTATTAACGGCGAGGATGCACTTGAAGTCTTAAAAACTTTTTCACCAAAAGTTATTCTTGCAGATTGGACAATGCCTGTGCTTGATGGTCTTGCTTTGTGCAATATTTTAAAAAGTGATGAAAAGTATAAAGGAATTTATTTTATCATTTTGACTGCACGTTCTTCATTAAAAGATAGAATTATGGGCTTGGATATTGGTGCTGATGACTTTCTTGTTAAACCAGTAGAAAATCAGGAATTACTTGCAAGAATCCGTTCAGGCATTAGAATTTATAATCTCCAAAATGAACTTAAGAACGCTGAACATAATAAAGCTGTAATTGAAATGGCTTGCACAATTGGCCATAAAATTAATAATCCATTAAGCAGTCTTGTGCTTTCTCTTAAGACTATAGAAAATGAACTTAGTGAAGAAGAAAAAGCAAAATTATCGGAAGAATTAAAAACAATTAATGAATCCGTTGATAGAATAAATAAATTTGTCCAGCAATTAATTTACCTGCAAAATCCTCAATTGATTGATTATGTGGACGAGAATCGCATGATTAAAACAGATTGAGATTAAAAAATATGCCTTTTCCTTCGATAATAAGGTGGAGGAGAAGGCATGTTGGAAAAAGTTGTAAATATTAGCCCAAATTCAGACTATAAAAAGTCTGCAGGCAGTCCAAAGTATTATAAGAAAGTAAATTCTTATACATACTCATCCAATCCAATTAATGACACTGCATTGATTTCTCCTGCTACTGCGCTTCTTGCAGCTTATGGCTGGAAATTAAAAAAGATTAATCAAGAAGCAGATAAAGTTCACATCATTTTTGAACTTGATGGATTTGAATTTGATACTACAGTTGAGATTAATCAACTCAATAAATTCAAAAACATTGAATACAAAATTAAAAAAGATGTTCTTGGTTTTGCAGCAGAAATTGTTGTTGTAGTAATACTTATTGCTCCAATTAAATTTAATATGCATGAAAGCGATTTTGATAAAACACTTAATTCATTAAATGAATTCTTCGAGCAGTTTAAATCACAAAGTGTTATAAAACCGAATGTTATAACTGACCAATATACCATTGATTCACTGACAAGTGATTTCATTGATTCATTAAATAAAGAATTTAATTATATCAATGATTGCTTGATAAAATTTTTGGATAAGTATGCTTCATTGAAAATTCATCATTTACAAAATGGTGAGTCAAGAGGTGAACACGATGGTATATTAATTAAAAGTATACACATAAAGTGATTCTTGATTATGCCTGACTGGACTAATTTCAATGAAAATTTAGCAAATTCCGAAAAGGGATTTTTTAATTATAAAGAACTGCCTTCCAGCAGAGCAATTGCTATTGTATCTCATTTGCTCGAGGTTGTTTACTGCAATACAGCATTTAAAAATTTATTTCGATTGAATGTAAACGATAATTTGCAAAGGCTTAATCCATCATCAGAATTTTTGGTGTTTGTTAAAGGATTTGTTGAAAGCAAATATCGCAATCTAACCGCTGACCTTTCCATTAATACAAATTTTAATCCAAATAATAATACTTATCAAGTTGGCATAGAAAGAATTCTTGTTTTGTCTAATGAATATTTATTAATTACTGTAGAATCTCTTGAACAAAGAAAAATTATTGAAAAGAAAATTGATTCACTCCATCATGCGCTTGATTATGGCAAAGTACCAATTATAATTATCAATAATCAAAAAAGAATTAGTTATGCAACAAGTTCATTTGAAGAAATATTTTCACGAGGACTGGATAAACTTTTTAATGTAGAAATTACGGAGATAATGAAAGAATACTTAAGCCAGAATGATTATGAACTTTTATCTCTTGCATTAAATAATGGGAAATTCTGGAAGAAATTAGTTGAAATAAAAAAGAGAGGTGAAATTCAGTACTGGGATTTTACACTTCAGCCTTTTTCTCCAATTGATTCTTTCGAAATTAATTTTGTTCTAAGTGCCAACAATCTTACAGAACATATCTATCAGAAAAAAATTATTGAGGAATCTGAAAAGAAACAGAAATTAATAATTGAGAACATTTCTGATTTGTTGTTGATTCTTAAATCAATTGATAATCAAATATACTTTGAAAATGCAAACGACAACTTTTGCAAATTATTTAATCTTGATAAGAGCAAGCTTTATCTTCAAGTAATAAATGATTATCTCCCTCCTCAATTATTTGATATTATCAGCCAGAATATAAAACTGCTCGAAGAAAATGAAGATTCATTCCAGCAATTTTTCTATCATCATTCATCGGATCAACATTTTAACTGCAAAATTACATCGACGCATCACAATGGGAATGGAAGTAAAATTTATATAATTACACTTAAAGATATAACAGATGAAACAAAATATAGAGAACAGCTCGAGAAAAATTACTTGAAAGAAATTCAACTCAATAAAATGAAATCTGCTTTCATTGCAAATATATCGCATGAAATAAGAACACCATTTAATGGAATTATTGGCTATTCTGAAATTATTGATGATTGTTTGGCTGCTCAGGATTATGTGTCAATAAAAGAATTAATGGATTCAGTAAAAGAAGTTTTAGGCAGAGTATTGAATGCTTTTACAAATATTGTTGAATTAGCACAAATTGAATCTGACGAAGTTGAACTTGAAATGGTAATCCTGAATTGTAATCAGGTTCTTAGACAGGTTTATGAAAAAAGATTGAATGAAGCAGAAAAAAAGAATCTTACTTTCAAGCTCGAGCTGAGTGAAGATGAAGCTTTAATTGAAATTGATTGGATAAAACTGGAAAAAATTATCGATTTGCTCATTGACAATGCTATTAAGTACACATCTTATGGATATGTTTATTTGGCATCAAGAAATTATCAGGATAATGTTGAAATTATCATTGCAGATACAGGAATTGGAATTGATAATTCTCAAATCGATAGAATATTACTTCCATTCAGTCAAGAAATTGAAGGATACACAAGACCTTACGAAGGAATTGGTCTGGGTTTAACAGTAGCATATAGACTTACAAAATTAATGGGTGGAAATTTTGTAATTAACAGCGAAAAAAATAAAGGGACAGAAATTATTCTAACTTTTCCCAAAAAGAATGTTTTATAAGAAAGCATAAAATATGATAGAGCAATTAGAAAAAAATAATTATACAATCAAAAATGGAGAGACTGCATTAACCACTTTTTATAGATTGGGTAAAGACCATTTTGATTTAACTATACACGCAGATTTTGATTTTATTACAAGCATCAAAGAAAATATAAAAATACTTGCATTTGATTTGCCTGATGACCTGAAGGAAGTTTTTATTCCATTTTCTAATGCACCTGTATTCTGGATTTATGATTCATGGTTATTAAATCAAATAGAAGAATTTATGAAGGTTAACTTTTCAAGAGTAAAATATCTCGACCTTCATAAATCAATAAAGGAAAACTTTACCAAGTGGGCAACAACCAGATTAAGAAGTGAACGAGAATATTATGCAAATCTTATTATAAATTTTATTGAGCGTGATGTTTATAAACATAATTTCTTTAAGCATATAATTCATGCCATAATATTGACTTATCATAATAGTCTATATAATCCAACAAAGGCAATTGAGCTTTATAATACTGTTAAAGAAATTATAAATACATTAAGATTATCAGACGATGTTAAAAAAGAAATTAATTACATAATAAACTTATTTATAGGTTTTGTTTATCTTAAGGAAAAAGATTATGTAAAAGCAAACCAAAGTTTCAAAGAAGCTGTTGATGTAAAATCCAGCGGAATTACTGCCAAGATTTATATTGCACTTACAGAATTAAAAATGGGGAATGATGAAGTTACTTCATTTTACATTAAAGAAATAATCTCTTATGATTTACATCGGTTACTTGTTGCACTCGATTTAAGCAACTTTGGAATGTTTAACTACTTTTTGATGAATGCATTTATCAACAATATTTTTTATGAAAAAGATTTTGCTGCGGCAGTTCAACTGATTGCTGGAGTGCTTCAGCCATATCGACTCGCAGAAGAAAATTCAATTAACAAAATAATGCACAAATTAAATTTGCTTAAAGAAAAACAGGTAAAAGAATATTTTACAGATGATATTTTGAAAAGCATAAACTTTTTTGAAAAACTAACTCAATCTTACTTGAATTCTACAAATACATTAATCATTGCAATGTATCCTGAATTTGAAAGGAAATACAATCAAACGATTGACTTGATTATTGGACAGATGAAAAAATTGGTATTTGAAGAGATTGAAAAAAAACTTGCTCAGTATGACCAGTATATAGTTGAATATGCTCAAGAAGAAGAAAAGTTAAGAAAGGAGCTCGACAACTTTCACATAAAAGCAAAAGAAAATCTTGAGAAGGCAATAAAGAAAATTAATGACAATTACGAAAGTGAAGTAAAGTATTTAGAAGAACAGATTGCAAGAATTCCTTTCATTGAAAGATTCAATCCTGGGAAATCATTTTCTGCTAATATGTTGAACAATACAATTATTGCATTCATAGTATTTATAATTGGAGGATTAGCAAGTTATTCAAACAGAGTAGTAGCAGATGTATCAGAGTTTAATTCAATTTTGGGTTATGTTATATTTTCTGGTTTCAAATGGGGATTAATCAGTTTTATTGTAGGAACATTTATATCTGGGATTATAGCAGGATTAGTATTAATTGACCGTGCAGAAGAAAAGCAACGACTTGTAAAAAGAATAAGCATGTTAAAGAATAACAGAGAGCAAATGATTAAAGAAACTGAAGAATACATGAAAGAAAAAGAACGTGCGACAGTAAATAATATTAACAGCAACATAATGCAGTATCAAAAAAGGATAGAAGAATTGAAAGAAGAAAAAGAAGCCGAGAGGGCAAAACTTACTGCAGAAGCAGAAGAACAAATCAAAAAATTCACCGAAGAATTAGAATCCGTCCGATAAACCACACTGGTTAATATTAGCCAAATGTATTTTATTATTTTTTACAAGTTAGTAACTGCAAAAAAAAGCATTATTTAATAAGTTTTTTAATCAAATTTTTGGTATGTGTTTTGAGGGTTTATAAATGAAAAAAGAAATAATTAGTTATGAAATATATATGTTTAGCTAACTGCTTTTTATCATTAAAGACTGACATTATAAGTTTCTGGGAACAATTTGCAGAAGAATTAAGAAAATATGATATTGAACTTGTTTTACTATCAACAACTGATGTGGAAAGTTCTAAATTTCATAATATAGTAATACCTAGTTTATTAAAAGATTATGCAAACAAAAATATCCTTAATTACAATAATTCTTATGAAGACTATATTGATTTAGTAGAAATTGAAAGTTTGTATAACACTTCAATATTAAATTATCGCCAAACAATAAATGGAATATTATCGTATAAAGAATTCATTGAATTATTAAATAAAATTTTAAAACCCTCCTTTTATTTAGTGTGGGATCCTTTCTTTCCTCAAGGTAAAATACTTATGGAATATGCAAAAAGAAATTACATACCCGTTAAATGGTTGGAAAGAGGGCTTTTCCCTGGAACTGTGATATTTGAATCGTTTAATGTATTACCCTATACTGACTTAAAGTTGAACCATTTATTGCTCTATGATTTCCTAGAATATCTTAATTATGATGGACAAGTTGATTTTTCTATGCTTAAAGAATTTTTAATAAGTGATATGTCTAATAAGTATAATCATAAATCTTTTAGTGAAAGCATTAAAATATGTGAGTCTTTAATCCCAAAAGATAAAAAAGTAATAACATTCTTTGGCCATGGGGAGGTGATACCAAAACATCATCCAATTTCAAATTTTATTTCTCCAAATTTTGAATCCGTAGAAGATATTTTAAAGGAATTAAAATTTATAATAGATAACGATAATGATTTATTTTTAATTTTTAAGAAAAAAAATTTTGCAGATGCCAATAATTATTCTATCTATAAATCTAATAATATATTAATAATGCCCGATGATTTGAACCCAAAAGCTTTAATGGAATTATCGGATTTATTAATATTTGGAAATACAACTTTGCAGTTCGAAAGTATAGTATTTGAAAAGCCAGTATTGTTATTAACTAATACACAGTTTGGGAGATTAAATATTTTTTATGAAATTGAAAATAGAACGTTATTAAAACAAAGATTTTACGAAGCATTAAATAGAGTAGAGTTTGACAAAAAACTTAAGCGCATGAAAAATGCTTTAAAATATTTACTTGATAAGTACTTGGTAAGTTATAACAATAATGTCAAAACAAGGTTTAGTATTAATGACTTAGCAAAATTTATTAGTTATAATGTATTCCCATATAAAGACTTAAATGATTCAATTCAAAGAATTAATGAATTAAAAGAAACCCTAGAATTTTTAAAAGCGAAAAATTTAATAAGTGATATCATTAAGGTTAATCAAAAAAAAGGTGATACTTATAATAATTCCAATATAAATTTTGAAAATCTTTCCATCAAAAGGGAAAATGTTATTGAGAAGAATAATGAATCAGATAGATTATATATTGCTGAAACATTTATTGAGCAGAATAAACTAAATGACGCATCAAAAATTTTAGATGATCTTATTAATGTAAACCCCTACAATATCGATGCATTGAATGATCTTGCTGTTATAAATATTCTTTCTCAAAATTATATAGAAGCTTTTAATAAAATCATTTCTGTACTACAGCTTTACCCCTATAATGAAGTGGCTATAAATAACCTTAACTATTTGGTTGAAAATAATAAACTCGACCCTTCTTTTTTTGATAGCAATCTTGACAAGTTACCTTTACAAGATATTTACTTTAATAAAATATATTCTTTTGAAGATTATTTAGAATACGAACAAAAAATGATGTATCAATATAAAGAAAGAAAAAATTTTGAACAGACTCTGATACCAGATTCTCCTTCCGATTTTACTTACAGAGGTTATTGTATTGTTTGTAAAGATGTAGTGCATTTTCAGGTTAATTTTAAATACTCTTATCAAATTGATGGAAAACTTTTTCCAAATTGGAGAGAACACCTAGTTTGCCCTAATTGTGGTCTTAATAATAGAATGCGATTAACTTACCATCTTATTCAATACTTGTTTAATGATTTCACTAATGCTTCAGTATATATCACAGAGCAAATCACTGGCTTTTATAAAATTCTTCAAAAATTAAATTCAACAATTATAGGAAGTGAATTTCTAGGGGATAATATTCCCTTAGGTACAATAAATGTTTCGGGGATTAGAAATGAAGATTTAACAAAATTGACTTTCGAAGATGAAAAGTTTGATTATCTAATTTCATTAGATGTTCTCGAACACATTCCTGATTATAAGAAAGCAGTAAAAGAGTGTTTGAGAGTATTGAAACCAAATGGCACATTTTTATTTACTGTACCATTTAACAAAAATTCTAAATCTAATATTGTTTATGCAATTCTTGAAGAAAGTGGAACTATTTCGCATTTACTTCCTCCTGAGTATCATAGTGATCCTATTAGCGATTCGGGGGAAGGTAGTTTATGTTATTATCATTTCGGTTGGGAATTATTAGATGAACTCAGAGATATTGGTTTTAAAGATGCCTACGCAGTTTTGTCTTATTCAAAGGCATATGGTTATCTGGGGGAAGAACAATTATTAATTATTGCAAATAAATAATGGCTAATTAGGAATTTAGTATAGTTAAAATGATATTAAATTATTTTTTCTCGGTAACAATAAAATTCTAAAAATATATTATGGAAGAAAATATTTTAAAATCTTTTTTATCAAACTTATTTGAATCGGATATTGATATAAATCAGATAATATTACAAAGTAAAGAATTTGGAAGAAAGTATAGAGAATGGTTTTATGCACAGAAAGAAAATCAACTACAATCATACTTGAGTATTATAGTACCTTTTACAAATGAAAATCATCTATTGAATTTAATGAAATCATTTGAAAAGAATGTCAGTAATCATAATTCAGATTTGATAATTGTAGCAAATAAAAACCAAGTACCTCTTAGTATTACAAAAGTGCTCAAAGACGAAAAAAATATTTTGATAGAATTACCTGAAAATATAAATCATGTAGTAGGTTGTGAAATCGCAGCTAATCTATCTTTGGGTAATGATATTGTTTTTCTAAATTATTACCTTGAAATAAAACCTAAGTGGTTAGAATTCTTAAGGAATATTTCTTTGTCAAAGATGGTGGACGCAATAACTTTTAAGATTCTGGATGAAGAAGACAAAATTGAAGAGGCTGGCTATTCATATCTAAAAAATAATTCTGTATTAAGTAATGGAAAGGGAGCATACTCCAACGATCCTGAGTTCAATTATGTATTTGAAGTTCCTACTTCTTCTATTCATGCATTGTTTATCAAAAGAAATGTTTGGGAGAAGTATGGCTTTGATAATAACTTATCGGACTTTTCATTAGCAATATATGACCTTGGAAAACAGGTGAAAAGTAATGGCGGTAAGATTTTATATCAGCCCTTAAGTACTTTACAAGTGCAAAACCATCAACAGAAACAGTTTATGCCTGATAGCTCAAATCAATCTCAAATTGAAATTATTGATTCGAAAAGGCCAGCAATTATAAATGATGAGTATATAAGTAAGATTGTGGAGGCAGAGAAAAAAAATATTTTGATAGTAGGTATTTATTTGGGTGATAGATTGAATAATGTTGAAGATATTATAAGTACACTACAAAAAACAAAAGTTCATAATGTGAAACAAAAGTGGGTGGCTATAAATCAGATTTCTAATAATCATATTGTTAGAAACTTTACAGTGAAGTTAATAAATAAATTTGTGCCAAAATTTGAAATATTAAATAATTTATTAGGCGAAAATATTTCTTATTATGATTACATAATTGTTGTAGATGATGATATTATTCTTCCGAATAATTTTCTTGATAGATTTATTGGTTTGCAAAGTAAATATGACTTTGCACTTGCACAACCAGCCCGAACAAAAAATTCATATATTGACCATCCAATTGTTCAGCAGCAGGATGGGGTTATTGCTCGCCAAACACTTTTTGTAGAAATAGGACCTGTTTTCAGTATTCATAAAAGTATTTTTAACTTGATTTTACCATTTGATCTAACTTCACCAATGGGGTGGGGGTATGAAAATATTTGGGCAAAAAAAATTTCTGATGCAGGGAAAAAAATGGGAATAATTGATGCTATTAGCGTTGATCATAGTTTGCGAAAACCAGTTGAGAATTATGATTGGTCTATCGCAGATAATCAAAGAAATAAAATTTTAAATAAATATTCTCACTTTAGTCTTACAGACTGTTTTAAAGTAATCGATATAAAAACTGTGGATTAGATATGAACTCAAAAATCTCTAAGCCTTTAATAAGTGTTATCATACCGACATACAATCGCGCAAACTACCTTGAATGTGCCTTAAAAAGTTTGACAAATCAAACTTTACCTCGACAAGAATTTGAAGTTATTGTGGTTAATGATGGCTCAACGGATAATACTATTGAGGTATGTAATAAATTTCTTAATAGTCTTAATCTAAAATTATTTACTATTCAAAATTCTGGGATATCAGCTGCAAAAAATTTAGGATTATTTGCATCAACTGCCCCAATTTGTTTATTTTTTGATGATGATGATGAAGCACATAAAAATTTATTAAAAGAACATATTATTACTCATAAGAAATTTCCTCAGGAAAATATTGCTGTACTTGGCTATACTACTTGGTCTTCAAAAATAAATATATCATATCTGATGTACTATATTACCAATATAGGTTATAATTTATTTTATTATAAAGGTTTTAAAGATGGGATATTTTTAGATTATACATTCTTTTGGGGTGGAAGAAGTTCTTGTAAAAGATCTTTTCTTGTTAAATTTGGTATTTTTAATCAAACATTCAAGTTTGGTTCAGAAGATATTGAGCTTGGTTATCGGTTAAAAGATTATGGGCTAAAAGTGATATTTAATAAAAATGCAAAAAGTTATATGATCCGAAATATATCCTTTGAAGATTTTTGTAGAAGAAGTGAAAAACAAGGTAAGTCGTTATATCATTTTTTACGTTTACATCCAACTGAAGAAGTAAAAAATTATGCTGGATTATACGATGCAGAATTTCGTTGGATGTTTATTAAAGATTCGCTTGAAGAGAATGTACAAAAAGTAAAAGAGTTGGAGAAGAAATTAAATATGACAAATTCAGTTCAAGAATCAAAAGCAATAAAGTCTGAATTAAACAATTACTATTCGTTAGTTTTTGAGGCATATAGAATCAAAGGTTATGTTGAAGAATATGAAAAACACAGAAATGGTTTCGGAATAACAGAACCATCAAAATTTATAGAAAATTCATTTTCGGGAATAGAATACTTAAGTAAGAAATATAATAATACAGATTTCTTACAACCGAGGAAAAGAAATATACTTGTGATAGACCCAAACTTACCAATGTTTAATAGGGCTTCTGGTTCTCTCCGGTTGTTTCATATTTTACGTTCATTATTAGCACTCAATTATCATATTACTTTTATTTCATGTAGCAATTTATATTCAGAACAATATGTGCCTATCTTACAAGAAATGGGAATTGAAGTATATGTTAAAGATTATTTAATGAACAATGTAGATGGGTATTTATTAAGACTGCTAAGTCATAGAAAATATGATTATGCATTATTAAGCTTTTGGCATGTGGCTGAGCGTTATATTTCTATTATTCGAAAATATTCTAACCAAACAAAAATTATAGTAGATTCGGTTGATGTACATTTTATTCGTGAATTTCGCGAAGCAGAAATTGAGAATCACAATGAAAGTCAAAAAAAACATATTTATGAAAGAAAACTCCGTGAGTTAAAAACATATTCTGAAGCAGATGAAATCTGGGTTGTTACAGATTTTGATAAAAAAGTACTTGAAGAAAATGGTATCAATAAAATAATAAATATTATTCCAAACATTCATGAAAAGATTAATGAAGTTAAAGTTTTTGAAAATACCTCTGATCTTTTGTTTGTTGGTAATTTTTGGCATCTACCAAATATAGATGCAATTAAATATTTTTTGAAAGATATTTTCCCTAAAGTTTTGAAAGTGCTCCCGCATATTAAACTTTATATAGTGGGGAACCATCCTCCAAAAGAATTATTAAATCTAAAATCTCCTAATATAATTGTAACTGGTTTTGTAAATGATATTAGTCCATATTTAAAAAAAGCAAGAATTTCGGTTGCACCTCTCCGTTATGGAGCTGGAATGAAGGGTAAAATTGGTGAGGCACTTTCTTGGGGATTACCTGTTGTTACTACCTCTATAGGAGCTGAAGGGATGCGATTAATAAATTATTATAATGCTGTTATTGCTGATAATCCAGATGATTTTGCAAAAGCTATAATAGATATTTATCAGGATAAAAATCTTTGGAATGAACTATCTGTGAATGGGAAAGTTCATGTAGAAAATAACTGGTCAGTAGAAGCTGTTTTTAACAAAATTGAAAAAATATTTAATCCAAAACCTAAAGTATCATTGGTTGTTTTGACTCATAATGGATTATATTATTCCAAATTATTTTTTGATTCTTTTTTCAAACTTAATTTTGCAAGATATGAATTAATTGTAATTGATAATGCAAGCACTGATAATACTCGTGAATATCTTATCAAACTTAATAATAAGAATAACAAAGTAAAGTTAATACTTAATAATCATAATCTTGGTTTCCCTGCAGGTGTTAATCAAGGTATTAAAGAAGCTCTTGGTGATTACATATTAATCCTGAACAATGATACAATTATCACTGATAACTTAATTGAAAGATTAATTGAAGTTGCTGAATCTGATGATAAAATCGGTATCGTAGCCCCAATCAGTAACGAAGTAAGTGGACTGCAAAAAGATGAAAATGCAAAGTATAATTCTATCGAAGAAATGCATAAGTATGCTGCAGAAATAAAAGAAAAAAATAAAGGTCAAATTTTGCATTTCCCCAGAGTCGCTTTCTTATGCACTCTAATTAAACGAGAAGTAATTGAAAAAATCGGTGGACTTGATGAAAGGTTTTCCCCGGGTAATTATGAAGATGATGATTTTTGTCTGCGTGCTCAACTTGCTGGATTTAAAACTGTTATTGCTAAAGATGTTTTTATTCATCACTTTGGTTCAAAAAGTTTTAAAGCTAATGGACTCGATGCTTATAAAAAACGACTTGAAACTAACAGACAAATTTTTATCGATAAATGGGGTGCAACACCTGAAGAAATCTGGCTTCAAAATAAAACTATTAAACAACGCCAAATTTATTACCCGATTGATGCCGATTTATTCAAACAATATTTTGAAAGAACCAGAATTCATATTGCAGATAATGAATTGAATCTTGCTAAGGAATCTGTTATTAAAGCAATCGAAAATTATAAAGAAGGGGATGCCAAAATTATTAGTTATGATGAATTACTAAATTTAGCAGGAAATATTTATTTAGCAGATAATGATGTTTCAAAAGCACAGGAATATTTCGAAAAAGAATTAAACCTTAATCCTCAATCTTCTTCTGCTTGCTATGGTCTTGGACAAGTATTTATAGCACAGGAAAATTATGAAGCTGCAAAAATTATGTTCGAATGGGCTGTGAAAAATGACCCATCAAATAGTTCTGCGAAATCTGCTCTCGAAAAAGCAAATGAAATGCTCGGTTACGAATTATCACATTCATCGCTCGATGGAGGCTGAAAATGGGAACGTTGACTCTTTCTATGATTGTTAAGAATGAAGAAAAGTATCTAAAAGATTGTCTTGAATCTGTTAATGGTGTTGTTGACGATATAGTAATTGTTGATACTGGGTCAACAGATAAAACACTTGAAATAGCAAAAGAATATAAAGCAAAAATTTATCACTTCGAATGGATAAATGATTTTTCCGCTGCAAGAAATTATGCTCTACAATATTCTTCAGGCGATTGGATTCTTTATTTAGATGCTGATGAAAGATTAGACCCTAATTCAATTAAAGAATTAAAAAGATTGATTAATGGGGTATCGAAAGTTGGTTATTATTGCACTGTTAAAAGTGTTGACAGTAAAAATGAAAGAGACCACGCAATTCGTTATGTGCGATTGTTTAAAAATTCAAAAGAAATAAAATTTACTGGTAAAGTTCATGAACAAATTGTCCCATCTCTATTAGAAAATAAATATGAATTACATCATTCTTCAATATTAATTAATCATGTTGGATATGATGTAGATAAAGAAATTAAAGAAGCAAAAGCAAAACGAAATTTAGAATTGCTTTTAAATGATTATAATGAAAATAAATCTGCTTATAATGCATTTCAATTAGGACAAACTTATTTTGTTCTTGAAGAATATGATAAAGCTGAAGAATATTTTAATGTAGCACTTGCAAGCAAAGAACTTCCAAATGATTTGAAAGCCGAATGTTATTCATATCTTGCACAAAAAGCTCATAGAAATTATGATTCGGATAGAGCACAAAAATTCATGGATAAAGCAATAGAACTAAATCCGCGGCAATCATTTTATTTCTTATTTATTTCAAAAATATATTTAAGAAAAAAAGATATTTATAAAGCTAAGTTGTATGCTCAAAAAGCAATGGAGGCAAATAAGAGTATCCAACAGCATGAAAAAGTTAATTTACAAACAATTTATGTAGATCCAAGAGAAATAATTTATTATGGACTTAATCTTGCATATCAGTCAAATGATAACGATATGATTGAATATTTTACGAGAGAGCTTTATAGAATAATAAAAGAAGAACAAGCATCAGAAAAAATTCAAATGATTAAGTTAATGGAGAGTATATTACAGGGGAGAGAGATTACTCAAGAGATAGCTCAAATATTATTTAAATGTATTGATAAAAATAATCTTGAATTGTTTTTAATGGGAATAAATCGTCAAAAAAATAATTCTATAAAACAGGATTTGTTATTAAAATTAAAAAATAAATTTCCAGATAATGTTGAGGTTATAAAAAATCTTGCCTCTGTTTATGACAATAATAATAATACGCAAAGCGCAGTAGAATTATTACAGAACAATATTGAAATAATTAAAAATGACCCAGCAGCTTTATTTTATTTAGCCTCATTTTATTTAAAGATAAACAACATTAAAAAATCATACGAGTTATTTACAATGATTGAAAAAAATTTCTCAAATCTTTTAGATATGATTCCTAAAGTAAAGGCAATAAGACTTCGATTAGAAAATGCTTTAAAATCATGATAAGATAATTTTCAAATCATTTCTACCAATAAATTCCAACCCTGTCCTACTTGATTTGTTTCTATAATCATAACTACTAACATCATTAAACTTTTTATAGTGTTATACGATAATTAAAGTGAGAAATAAATCTCATTTTAATTAATAAACTCAAGCAAGGATGCTTGAGTAATTAAAAAACAAATACAAGGAGGTATTTATGGCATTCTCAATTAACACAAACATTGGTGCATTGCAGGCATACAATGCATTAGCAAAAGTAAATGCACAAACAGAAAAAGCCCAGCTGCGTCTTTCTACATTGAAGAAGATTAACAGTGTAGCAGACGATACATCAGGATATAATGTTGGCAAACAGCTGGAAGCACAAACCTTAGTTCAAAAAGCACAGCTCAACAACATTGCATCGGCAAAAAACTATCTGTCAACAGCAGAGTCAGCATTACAGCAGATTGCAGACAAATTAAATCAAATCAAAGCAAAACAAATTGATGCAAAAGATCCATTAAAAGATTCGAATGCAATTGCTAATGATATTAAAACTCTAGCAGAAGAAATTGAATCAATCTTGAAGAGCACTAATATCAATGGCACACAATTATTAGCTAGCACAGATGGCGCTACTGCTTTAGCAGGTGATACATTTGATGTTGGTGGATCTACATTTACAATTGATTTTGCTCAAGATACTTACTTGAAAGTAGGAGATCTTAGTACTGCAATTAGTGGATTAAAAACTGATAAGAATACCGATATCGAAGATGTTTCCACTAATGTCCGTAATGCGCTCTTGAGGATAGGTAACTTGCGCCAGACACTCGATTCGAGAGAAGAATACTTAACCGCCGCCATCGCAAATAATACAGCAACAATAAGTAACATCTTCGATGCCGATGTAGCAATGGAGCAGTTGAATGCAACTAAGGGACAAATTGGTGCTCAGATTGCAACAGCTATGCTTGCACAGATGAATACTGCGCCACAACAAGTCCTTAACCTCTTTCGTTAATTGGTATTTGATTAATTTATTTATGATAGGATTATTTTCCGAAGAAGAAAATTCAGTAAATCAAATTCTCTTTAAGAATGCCCCGATATAAAATCGGGGCTGTTTTATTTTTAATTACTCTTTTTATTTATAAAACATTCTACAATAAATCATAGTAGATATTGTATTTATAGAATTAACTCAGTAATAAAATAGAAAAATTATTTAATGGAACTTAATGTAAGAAATTCTCTAAACTTTTTATTTACACTTCCGATAATTAAAGTGAGAATTAAAACTCATTTAATTAACAAACTTGAGCATGGAAGCTCAGGTATTAATAAATAAACTACAAGGAGGTTATTTATGGCATTCTCAATTAACACAAACATTGGTGCATTGCAAGCATACAATGCATTAGCAAAAGTAAATGCACAAACAGAAAAAGCCCAGCTGCGTCTTTCTACATTGAAGAAGATTAACAGTGTAGCAGACGATACTTCAGGATATAATGTTGGCAAACAGCTGGAAGCACAAACCTTAGTTCAAAAAGCACAGCTCAACAACATTGCATCGGCAAAGAACTACCTAGCAACAGCAGAGTCAGCATTGCAGCAGATTGCAGACAAATTAAATCAAATCAAAGCAAAACAAGTTGATGCAAAAGACCCATTGAAAGATAAGGCTGCTATTGCTGATGATATTAGAACTCTTGCAAGTGAAATTGATTCAATCTTGAAGAGCACTAATATTAATAGCACACAATTATTGGCTAGCACAGATGGCTCTGCATTAACTCAGGCAGCTGAATTCGATGTTGGTGGCAGTTCATTTTCTGTTGATTTTGCTACAGGTAGTAATTATTTACAAGTTAGTACACTTAATTCAACAATTGGTACTTCTGGTTTACAAAGCACAACTGATGATACTGTACTTAATCAAAGCGTTGATACTGTAGCTACAAATGTCCGTAATGCGCTCTTGAGGATAGGTAACTTGCGCCAGACACTCGATTCGAGAGAAGAATACTTAACCGCCGCCATAGCAAATAATACAGCAACAATAAGTAACATCTTCGATGCCGATGTAGCAATGGAGCAGTTGAATGCAACTAAGGGACAAATTGGTGCTCAGATTGCAACAGCAATGCTTGCACAGATGAATACAGCACCTCAACAGGTTCTTAACCTTTTCCGTTAATATGAACCTGAAGTAATAAACATTAGTTGAAATTAATAAAGAGAATGTCTTCTAAAGCCCCCTCTATGTGAGGGGGCATTAAATAAAAAATAATGGATTAAAAAAATGTATACAGCACAAACATTAAGAAATAAAAGTAATCCATATATCTTCAATCAAATCAATAATGCAACCCCTCAAGAACTGATTTTGAAAGTTTATGATTTCGCAATTCTGAATTGCCAAAAAAATGATATGTTCAAAACAAATGATGCAATTCAGGTTTTGATTAATTCTCTGAATTTTGATGACCCAGCTGCTAAAGAAATTTCAATAGGTTTGTTAAGACTTTATCAGTTTTGCCAGGAACAAATGAGAAAACACAATAACCAGATTGTTTTGAAAATTTTAACTGAACTTAGAGATACCTGGATTAATGCATTAAAAAATATGAGATAAAGCATGGCATATGATGCGCTTACAACATCAGGTATCAATAATTTAGTTGATACTTATAAGACTAACGAGCAGAGTAAGAGAATAACTCCTTTAACCAAACGCAAATCATATTATGAAAATCTTAACTCTGCTTATTCTACATTAAGCAGCAAACTTGATTCTTTGAAATCTATTTTGAGTGAACTTAAAAGCGCATCATCGACTTCTATTTTTTACTCTAAAGCTGCAGTATCTTCCAATACAAATTTTTTAGATGTAGTTGCAAATTCAGGTGCTTTGGATGGAACTCATTCAATCAGAATAAATCAACTTGCCAAGAATGATACAGTTTTATCTATAGATTTAAATTCGAGTGCAGCTTCAACAGTTATTACATCTCCAAGCACACATGAATTTGTTATTAAAACTGGAGATGGTTCAGGCGGAGAATTTGTAAGCAAAGTATCTGTTACTTTTGACAGCTCAGATTTTACTAATGGTCAAATTTCAAACAGCACTTTGATGCAAAAAATTCAAAGTGCAATTAATTCTGATAAAGCTGTAGTTCTTTCTTCATCAATTTCTGGCAGCACAACTTCATCAGGTTCATTTGTAATAGATTTAAATGGAACTGAAACAGTAATAAATTATTCTGCAGGAAATTACAGTGATGTAATTGATAGCATCATTTCACAAATTAATTCTATTGATGGATTAACCGCAGAAAAAATTGTAGATGGTTCTAATTATCAATTAAAAATTACAGTTAATGATTCTTCAAAATATATTACTATAAAAAATGATACTGGCATATTATTAAGTGAATTAGGAATTAATGTAACTAAAGAAAAAGGTGCTTCTGGATTGGTAAGTGCTTCCCTCTTTTCACCTGTAACAGGATATTCTCAATTATCAATCAAATCTAAAAATTCTGGTTATGATTACAGAATTACAGAAATTTCCGAATCCGGTAGTAATGCAGCATTATCTGCAATTGGATTGAATTTAGGAACAACAAGGCAAGCATTTGTTCAAAATACCGGCAATGATACACCAGGATTTCTTTATACTTCTGACCAGCTCAATGCCAAACTTACATTTAATGGTGTTAATGTAGAAAGAAACTCAAATATAATTACTGATTTGATTGATGGTACTACCATTACATTAAAATCTGTAATGCAGTCTTCTGATGCTGATGTTGATATAACAGTTAAAAATGATTCAACAAAGATTAAAGATAAGATAAATGACTTTATCACAAAGTTTAATGATATCTATAAATACATTAAAGATAAATCCAAGACAGTTGATTCTTCTCGTGGTTTGTTTGTTAGTGATACAACTGCTTCATCATTGCTTAGCACATTAAGCACAATTGCTTATAGTTCAGTCGCAGGAATTCCCGACAATGAAATTAATACTTTATCTAAAATTGGAATTACATTTAATATCGACAACGGTTTAGTTCTTAGTGATTCAGACAGATTAGAAGATGTTATTAATAATAATTTGAATGGCTTGATAAATTTATTTACACTAGACACAAATGGTATAGCAGTAAAACTGTATGATAGAATTAATCCATATCTTGGTGCAGATGGTTACATCGCAAAAGCAAAATCAAATTTTGATACTACAATATCATCATTGAATGACAGCATTACTGCTGCACAAAAAAGTATTGACAAAAATGCAGAAATTCTAAGGTCAAAATATCAAAAGATGCAAATGCAATTAGCACAGTTGTTATCGTATCAAAATTATTTTTCATTGTTTGGCTCTTCATCTTATACAAGTTTAGGATAATTTTTTATGGAAGAGGATTTAAAAAATAAAATTAGTGCAATGATTAATTTGCTGGATAGTTTATCAGTTCAGCTCGATGAACTCAATCCAGATAATTTTGAAGAAAAATTCCAGCTTGCTCTTGAAACTATGATGGTAATTCAAAAAATCAAAGATGAACTCATAAAAAGGTATGGAGTGGATTATCTTCAAAAAAATGTTCCTGAAGTGTGTGATAGGGCTAAACTAATTGAAAAAAAATACGATAATATAATAGAGCAATTTAAGCTGGCAGCATCTAAACTGGAAAAAGAGATATCCAGCTTAAATAGCCAGAGAAAAATTATAAATTATTTAAGGTGAAACTGTGCAAATAAAAGGTATTTCAAACAATAATCCTTTTACACCTTCGCCTAATCAAGTTAAAACTACGGATTCAAAAGGTTCAGGCGAGGTAAAGGATAAGGACAAAATTGAAATCTCCTCTGCAGCCAGAGATTTAGCAAAGAGCGAAATGGCTTCGAAAAAGTTAGAAGAGATTAAACAAAAAATTGCTAACAAATTTTATGACTCAGAGGAAGTAATTAACAAAGTTGCCGAAGCCATAATTAAAGAGCTGAAAGGTAAGTAAATTGTGTAAAGTTCAATCGAAAACTATTCACCTTTACGTTAACATACATACTCCGAAAGGCAGGCAGAGATAAAGAATTTTTGTCTGCCTTTTTTTATTAATTAAACATACTTACGCTATTTTCGATAATATTATGTATTAAAATTATTTCGAGGTTGACGATGAATGAAAAATCAAAAGCAAAAAATGAAACTGCAGAAATACTTCAGCTGGTAGGATTCAAAATAGCTGATGAAGAATACGCTGTTGATATTTTAATGGTTCAGGAAATTATTAGGATGATGCAGGTAACTAAAGTTCCCAATGCACCAGATTTTGTTGATGGTGTTATAAATCTTCGTGGAAGAATAATTCCTGTAATTGACCTTAGAAGCAAATTAGGTCTTCCAAGAAAAGAAGTTGATAAAGATAAAAGAATTATTGTTGTTGAAGTATCAGGAAAAACAGTAGGATTTATTGTAGATGCCGTAACTGAAGTATTACGAATTCCAGCATCAATAACAGAACCGCCGCCGGATTTAGTTACAAATGTAAATTCAGAGTTTATAAAAGCAGTTGGTAAACTTGAAGATAGATTATTAATTCTAATTGATTTAGAGAAAATTTTATCATCTAATGAAAAATTAGAATTAAGTGCAATAAATCAGGAAGAATAATTTTAAAAATTGTTCAGAGCGTTGCTTAAAAAATTTTTTAATTAATCGATAATATCAATGAAAATTATGGAGCTCATATGTCGCTTATTAATTGGAGTGATAATCTAAGCGTTAACATAAAAGGTTTGGATAATCAACATAAAAAACTTGTAAACATAATTAATGAATTACATGATGCGATGAAGCAGGGGAAATCGAGCACAGTTCTTACAAAAATTCTTTTTGAAATGGCTGCTTATACTAAAACACATTTCAAATCTGAAGAAGAATTATTTGAAAAATATAATTATCCAGAAAAAGTTAAGCACAAAAGAGAACATGATATGTTTGTTCAAAAAGTTGATGGGTTTATGACTGAATACAAATCAGGCAAAACAAATTTATCTTTTGAACTAATGAACTTTTTAACAAAATGGCTTACCAATCATATTCAAGTTTCTGATAAAGCTTATTCAGGTTTCTTAAATAAAAATGGTATTTATTAAAAATTTGTAAAAATATACAGGAGTAAAGTATGCGCTCTAAATATGTATTATTTGGTTTAATATTTGTAATTATGTTTTCATCTAAAACTATAGCTGGTAAAAACATAATTTTACCAGGCGATGAAGATTACCTGCCTATAGCTGATGTAATGCCAGAACCAACTGATGGATTAGCTAATTTAATGAAAAAAGTTAATTATCCAAGTGTTGCACGCTCTGCTGGTATTGAAGGAAGAGTTATTGCAATGGCATACATTAATGAAAATGGCGGTGTTGATGATGTTAAAATTATCAAAGGAATTGGCGGTGGATGTAACGAAGAAGTAGAAAGAGTTTTAAGAGCAAGTAAATTCAAACCAGGTGAAAAAGACGGTAAACCTGTAAAAGTAAAATTAACAATGTCATTTGTATTTAAGTTGAATTAATAACAAAAATAGATGAAAGCCATGTTGTCGATAAAAAATCTTAAGTTCAAAGCTAAACTCCGTGTATCATATTTTATACTCGGAGCTCTCTGTACAATAGTTATTCTTAACGATTTAGTACAGATGTTTAAGATTAACAACTATAAAAATCAGATTTACTCTGATTACATAGCTCCTTCTAATGAAGTAGATTTAATTTATAGAGAATTTCAGGGTATCAAAAATACATTGCTTAAATTTTCCATTCCGAGTTTTGAATCTCAGATGGAAAAAAATTTGAAGTCCCTTAGCAAGATGAAAAGTTCTATCGATACATCTTTAACCAATTTAATTAAAAAATATGAAGGGACTTCAATTGAGAAAGATTTAAAAGAGGTTAATAAATCGTGGGCTGATTATAAAAGTCTTGTTATTGATGGAACATTAAGTGCTGCAGCAATTAAAGATTATGAACTTGCCGCAGAAGTTGCAACAACTTCCGGTGAAGAAATTGGCGAAAAGATGCTTAATAATTTTCAGAACTTAAAAGAAAATTTAAGAGCTGAAGGAGAAACACTTAATACAAATTTATCTGATGCAATTACATCATCTCGCATAGTTATTTTTGCTGGGATGATAGCAGGTTTATTATTCTTCCTTTATGCTTTCACAAAAATTGTATCTTCTCTTACAAAACCTGTTGAGTATTTGAAGAATGTAATTGCAAAGTTTTCTGTTGGTAACTTTAAGGAAGTTGTTCAATATGATTCCAAAGACGAATTTGGTGAACTATCCGAAATGCTTGAACAATTAAGACATGCACAGCATGAAAAAATTAAAGCTGCTATAGAAATTTCTAAAGGAAATCTTGATGTAGAAGTGAAAGTATTATCAGAAGATGATGAGTTATCAAAGAGCATTGAACTAATGATTGGGAACTTAAAGAATCTTATTTCAGAAATGAAAAATTTAACCGAAGAAATTATTGAAGGTAAGGTAACAAAGCGTGGCGATGCAAATAAATTTTATGGTGCATATCAAGAAATTATTGTCGGAGTAAATTCAACACTTGATGCTTTATTCATGCCAATAAAAGCTGGGATTGAAGTTCTTGAAGAGATGGCTAATGGTAATTTCAATGCAAGAGTTACTGGTGAGTTCAAAGGTGATCATAAGTTAATTGTAAACAGCATTAATACACTTGGTGATTCGCTCACAAATATTTTATCTAACATTGCTGAAATGATTAATCTAACAGCTTCGATAAGTGAACAAATTTCTTCATCAACAGAACAGATGGCTGCTGGCGCACAGGAACAAAGCTCGCAAGCTCTTGAGGTTGTTACACAAGTAGAAGAAATGACAAGAACAATTTTAAGCACTTCGAAGAACGCAACTTTAGCTTCCGATGCGTCAAAGAAAGCTGGTCAAGTTGCTCGTGAAGGAGGAGAAGTTGTTGAGAAAACTGTCGAAGGAATGAACCGCATCGCAGAGTTTGTTGAAAAAGCAGTTGAAAAGATTCAAGTATTAGGTAAGAACAGCGAACAAATTGGAGAAATTGTTCAGGTAATTGATGATATTGCAAATCAAACCAATTTGCTTGCTTTGAATGCTGCAATCGAAGCAGCAAGAGCAGGCGAACAGGGAAGAGGTTTTGCTGTTGTTGCTGATGAAGTTAGAAAATTAGCTGAAAGAACAACTAAAGCTACAAAAGAAATATCTGATATGATTAAGAGAATTCAAGAAGTAACAGAAAATGTTGTTGAATCAATGAGTGAAGGAAGCAGCGAAGTAAAATCTGGTAAAACTCTTGCTCAAAAAGCTGGTGATTCTTTGAAAGAAATTATACTTGCTTCTGATGCAGTTTTAGATGTGGTAAATCAAGTTGCTGCTGCAAGCGAAGAACAGAGTGTTACAAGTGAACAAATAAATCGAAATGTTGAAACTATAAGCAAAGTTACAAATGAAAGTGCAGCTGGAATTCAACAAATTGCATCAGCCGCCGATGAACTTAATAGAATGACCACAAATCTCAAAGAATTAATCAGCCACTTTAAATTTGATAATAAAGGTAATGGTCAGTCAAAAGCTCTGGGATTTAAAGAAAAGCTCCTTACAAACTGAAGAACCCCTCTAAATCAAAAATAAACTCCCTCCAAAAGAGGGAGTTTTTTATTTTTGTAAAAGAATATTCAAAAATTATTAGGTCTAATAATGAAAAAAATAAAATTGGGAATTATAGGTTGCGGAATTGCAGCAAGAGAACTCCATTTGCCGGCACTTGAAAAATTATCTGCCAGATTTGAAATTACTGCTGTATGTAATCATACTGAAAAAAAAGCAGCAGAGTTTTCTAAACTTGTAGGCAATGTTCCTTATTATCTTGATTATAAAGATTTATTAAAAGATAATAATGTTGATGCAGTTGACATCACCCTTCCAATTGAATTGAATTATAAAACTGCAGTTGATTCAATTAATGCTAACAAGCATGTCTTTCTTGAAAAACCTCTCGCAGCAAATCTAAAAGATGCTAAAAGATTAGTTGAGTTATCTAAAAATAAAAATGTTGTATGCTATCTTGCAGAAAATTATAGACAAGATGAACTTTATTTAGAAATGAAAAAATTATTAGAAAGAAAAATTATTGGGAATGTTTATTCAGTTGTATGGAATGTATTTAATAATCTTTCATTAAAAAATAAATATGCTCAAACTAAGTGGAGACAGAATAATAAATATCCAGGTGGTTTTGTCTATGATGGTGGTGTTCATAATATTGCTGCATTGAGATTGCTTTTTGGTAATTTTAAATCGGGTTATGCAATTAAAAAATCAATAAGAAAAGAAATTGGAACTGACGACACATTTTCACTTAATTATGAATTTGAAAATGGAGTAAATGGAGTATTGAATATTTATTTTTCTGTAAATGGGATTTATAAAAATGAATTATTAATATTTGGTGACAAAGGAACATTAATTACAACTAATAATGTGATTGAAATTTACAGAGAAAATAAAAATGTAAAAAAAATTACAGTAGAAACGGATGGCGGTTTTGAAAATGAGTTTAAAGAATTTTATGACGCCGTTGTCAAAGGGAAAAAATTCATCAATACATTTGAAGAAGGATATAATGATATAAAGATTTTATTGAATGCATTTAAGGCAGCTGAGAAAAATGAAATAATAAATTTTTCAAAAGATTTGCATTGAAGCCTTGCAATGTTTTTGAGATTTTATTATGAAGAAATATTTATAACAATTTTGTTCCGAAGTAATGCCTTATTGTAATTTTGTTCCAAACGAATGCCTTCGGCATAATCTTTTTAATTTTGCAATTTCGAGTTATTTGCAATCTTACAATTTTGCTTACATTTATTAATCTATTCCCAAATTATCAAACAGCTTTGCCAAGATTATATTTCCTTCTATCATTTGGGTCTAAGTAAATTTTTCTTAATCGAATTGATTTTGGAGTTACTTCAACCATTTCATCATCTTCAATGTATTCAAGTGCTTCTTCAAGTGTAAATTTGATGGGTGGAACAATTTTAATTGCTTTGTCTGAACCTGAAGCACGCATGTTTGTTAATTTTTTACCGCGCTGAATATTTACTTCAATATCATTTTCTTTATTGTGTTCGCCAATTATTTGTCCCTGATAAACAATTTCTCCAGGCTCAATAAAAAATTTTCCTCTATCCTGAAGTGAATCAATTGCATATGCAGTTGCAGGACCAGTATCCATTGAAATAATTACACCATTTTTTGATTTATTAATTGCACCTTTAAAATATTCATATTGATAGAAACGATGATGCATTGTAGCTTCACCGGAAGTAGCAGTTAAAATTTTTGTTCTTAAACCCATCAATCCTCTTGAAGGAATATGAAATTCAAGTTTCTGCAGATTGCCTTTGGTTTCCATTTTAATTAATTCGCCTCTTCGTTGTCCAACAAGTTCAATTACTTTACCTGAATATTCAGTTGGAACATCAACTACGAGTATTTCAATAGGTTCTGCTTTTTTACCATTAATTTCTTTATATATAACTTTTGGTTCACGAACTTGAAGTTCGAATCCTTCGCGTCTCATGTTTTCGATTAAGATTGACAAATGTAAGATACCTCTTCCTGATACTTTAAATGCATCTGGTGAATTGGTCTCTTCAACTTTTAGTGCAACGTTATGTTGTAATTCCTTATAAAGTCTATCTCTTAATTGACGAGATGTAACAAATTTTCCTTCTTTTCCATAAAAAGGAGAATTGTTAACCGTAAATGTCATACTGATTGTTGGTTCGTCAATTGAAATAATTGGAAGTGGTTCTGGATTTTCTGCATCTGCAACCGTATCACCAATATCAATATCATCTATGCCAACAATTGCACAAATATCTCCACAGACAACCTGTTCAACTTCTGTTCTTGTTAATCCATCGAACACAAATAATTGTTTTGGCTGAACAGTATGAATGGTTCCATCTCTTTTGATAACACATAAGTTATCATTTTTCTTAAGTGTTCCTCTAAAAACTCTGCCTATTCCTATTCTGCCAACATAATCATTATAATCAAGTGCAGAAATTTGAATTTGTGTAGAACCAATATTATCAGGTGGTGGAGGAATAAAATTTATTACTGCATTGAGAAGTGGAGTTAAATCCTTTCTTTCATCTTCTAAATTATAAACAGCCCAACCTTCTCTTCCACTTGCATATAAAATTGGGAAATTTAGTTGTTCATCATCAGCATCTAATTCAATGAACAAATCATAAATTTCATTTAATACTTCTTGGGGGCGATTATCGGGTCTATCAATTTTATTGATTATAACAATAGGTTTTAAATGTAAACTCAAAGCCTTTTCTAAAACAAAACGAGTTTGAGGCATAGGACCTTCGAAAGAATCAACAAGAAGTAAAACACCATCAGCCATTTTAAGAACACGTTCAACTTCACCGCCAAAGTCTGCATGTCCAGGTGTATCAATTACATTAATTTTATAACCATTAAATGGAATACTAATATTTTTTGCGAGTATTGTTATTCCGCGTTCACGTTCTAAATCATTGGAATCTAAAAATCTTTCCTGCACAATTTGATTTTTACGAAATATTTGGCATTGTTTTAAGATCTGGTCAACTAAAGTAGTTTTCCCGTGGTCAACGTGAGCAATAATAGCAATGTTTCGAATCTTATTTATATTATTCATAATGAAAATCAATATTAATTAAAAAATGAAATACAAAGATAAGCAATTAATTGGTTAATAACGATGTAATTCTTTATTTATAAGTAAAGACATTTTACAAAGTAATAGCTATTCGTCATCTTAAGAACATATGGGTTGTTTTAAAAGTAGTTTAATTCGACAAAATTTTGTAAATGATTATATTCAAACACTATAACACATACTTACAGAGTTTAATAATAAAAAACTCTGCTCATTCTCCTTTAGTTGAACAGCCTGAAAAGCACATCCAGAGGGCAAAAGGTTTAAGCCCTCTGGTTAGTTAGATTAGTGTTTTGTAAATCGAAATGCATTAAAATATTAATTTGACTAAAATTCACTTCAGAGAACGACACAAAATTTTATTAGTTTTTTCACTTATTAAAAAGATATTCTTCTTAAATTTAATCTCAAATTATATTTATATTAAAATCGTAATTAATTCATCCCAGTATTTTCAAAAAATTATAAATAGTTACAAAATTCATTCTTTATAAAGAAAACTGCTTTACTTAATTATTCTTTTCGGTAAAACTTTTTATTTGTTTTGTTAACATATTAACTATATCAGAGGTTTTATAAGGCCAAGCATAAATAATTTTTATATTTGGATAATTTTCTTGAAATAATTCAATTTTTTCAGGTATATCTATTTCTGAATGATTACCACCTGGAGTAAACATTATGCTTGTAACTATTATCAGGTCGGGGTTATCATGTACTGCTTGTTCAAGAGCTTCTTCGATAGTTGGTCCGCACATTTCATTAAATGCATAATAAACAGAATAAAATTCTTTATTTTGCTTTTTGAAATCATTAATTATTTCCATAAAACCTGCCCAATAAGGATCATTATCAGCATTGCGCGGCCAATCTCTTAACTCTTTCTCTAATAATTCTGCCTCAATTGAGTGCGTATCATGGAGCTTAAAATACTCTTTCAATTTAGGGAAATCTTTTGCAGGGGCTCCGTGTCCTACAATTACAACCGAAATTTTTTTATGATGCATAGGTTCATTAGAATTAGGCTGCGTAAAGTTATAAGATGAATATGCAAATGTTATGACTGAACTAATTAATATATAAAAAAATGATTGTAGTAGAATTTTTCTATTCATTGTTATTCTCCTTATTTATGTTATTTAAGATTTCTTGAACCATCGT
Organism: Melioribacteraceae bacterium; assembly: GCA_037481715.1. Lineage (GTDB taxonomy): Bacteria > Bacteroidota > Ignavibacteria > Ignavibacteriales > Melioribacteraceae > Rosettibacter. The sequence continues at coordinate 19,537 of JBBFLD010000002.1, read as the reverse complement.
CCTGATAAAAATATTTGAACGAATAAAATCTTGAAGGTTCTTTTCCTGTTGGATTTTGTGGTGCATTTTTATAATAACTTAATATTTGGACTTTAGCATACTTGCCATTTCCACATCTTATAACTAAAACTACTCCAGGTATTGGGGTTATTAGATGATTTGGTGGACCTGAATAATGATACCAGCCTTTACCGGAGCCGGTCGGAATAGCAGGTGCTGAAGCAGAATCAATATCATAGCCTGTTTCCGGAGCTTCTGTTACATCTTCAAAGTTAACATTTCTTAAAACTATAGCTCCGCCTTTGCCAGGACCGCTGCTTCCACTGTTTGTGTAAATAATTGTTTTATTGAAAGCAATATCCCAATTGGCAGTTGCAGTATCAGGGCCACTGACAATTGTACTATCCTTAAATCTGAAATATGTGCTTTTATTTTGATTAGCCGTATCCGCAGGTATATTGTATATTGTATGTACTTTTGCAGAAGGTAATGATACTTCTGGTTCTATAATGTTGTCTTTAGAACATCCCGCAATTGTTAATCCGATTAGCGGAATAATCAAGAGATATTTTATTACTTTGTAATTTAGTTTTGATACTTTAGTCATGTATGCTCCTAATTTGTTCATGTTTAGAATTGTTAATCAATTGTTTTTTGAAAATTCGATATTTATTCCACCATAAATAATTCTGCCAGGTAAAGAAGGAATAAATTGTGGATTAGTTTTATCGAAAATATTTTCTATTCCCAAAACAATAGTTAAATAATTTTTTATATGTTTTGTTAAAGTAAAATTCCAGATTGCATAGCCAGGAACATATTCACTATTATCATCAAGAATACCATTACCATTAGTATCACCAAATCCGTATTTGCTTCGTAAAATTCCTCTTAAGTTTGTTACGATGCCTAATTCATTATTTTGATAAGAAAGTTTAACAGTAGCTGAATGAGTTGAACGGTTGAAGAGTCCCCCATATTCTGATTCCTGAACTAACCTTATTCTTCCATTAGAACCAACCTTTGAAATTTTGCCGCTTCTTATTTTGTTAAGAATTTCTTCGTCTGCTGCTTGTAGATATTGATAACTGATAGAAAAAGAAAAATTATCAAGAGGGGAATATGCTAATGAAGTTTCAATTCCTTCAGTATATATTTTATTAATATTGAAGTAAGTAAAAACACTTTGTCCATTTGTTTTGATTGCAATTGGACTAGCTTCAATCAAGTCTTTAACATTATTTCGAAAAAGATTTATTGAAGTGAAAAATGAATTAGTGGGTGAGTATTCTATTCCAAAATTAAATCCTACTGAACTTTCAGCACGAATTTTTGAAATGCTTTTAGGATCTATTAATATCCTTTGGATTTGCTGCGATTCTAATAATTGTTTAATAGATTCCTGAATATTAGAAGACCCAAAAACACTATAGCCTACTTGAGCGTTAGTAAAATTAAGATAAAGCTGCTGGAGTGTTGGAGCTTTGAATCCACTTCCAACTGAAGCTCTAATTTTTAGAAAGTTAAAAGGTTTGAACAGAATAGAGAATTTAGGACTTATCCTTGAAGCATAATCACTATGATGGTCAAATCGAGCACCAATTACAAAATCGAATTTGTCGTTTGGCAGCCATTCTTCCTGTGCAAAAAAATAGTAAGATTTTGCATGTTTTTTACCATCATAAATCCTGTCAGACTTTACAGTTTCGAAAATATACCCTGCTCCAGCAATGAGATAATTTTTTGTATTAAACAAAAAGTCATTTTTAATTTCTGTTTTATAAAAGTATTGGTCAAAAATATTTTCTTCGTTAATACCACCATCATTTTGGAAAGTTGATTTAGAATCTGTAAAGTATCTTGAAAAATATAATTTAGCTTCAGATTTAATTGATGAGGTAAATTTATGTTCAAATGATAAGCTGTTGTTCCAATCAGTCAGTTTATCAGTGGAATTAACTAATCTTATTTCGTTTAATTTTGTTACTTGTTCTATATTGTTCTGCTGCTGCAAAAAAATTCTGCTATTAAACTTAATGAAAGAAGAGTTGTTAATTTTATATTTTATTAGAGGTGATATAGTGTAATTAAAAAATTTTGGCGATGTTAAAGATAAAGATGATGGAATAAGCTTATATCCATCGGAACTTGTACGTTCAAGAAAAAGAGAAGTGTTCAATTCATCATTTTGCTTGAAAAACTCTTCTTTATTAAGTGACAAATTACAAGTAACATCAAATGTATTGTATGTTTTGTAAAGTGATTGAATAATCAAGCTATATGAATTATCTGGCATGTCTGTAATTAAGTTTATTACACCTGCGAGAGCTTCACTTCCATAAAGGGAAGAGGATGGACCTTTTACTATTTCGATTTGTTTTAAGTTTGACACTGGAAACCGAGATAGATCAATAGTACCAGCATTTCTTCCAATTAAAGGTTCTCCATCAATCAAAACGAGAGTGTAATCTGGGTCAAGCCCTTGCATTTGAACACCTTTTCCCCAGGGTTCATTTATGATTAATAAACCTGGTTGTTCAACAATTACCTGATCTAATTTTGTAAATGCAAAATTTTTTATGTCGTTTTTAGTAACAATTTCTGTTTTAATTGGTGTATTAAGAATATTTTTGCTTGTTCGAGTTCCAGTTACGACAATATTATCTATTGAGATACATTTCTTTTTAAGTAAAAATTTTAGAGAAACTTTATGATTCCCAGATAAAACGACAATTCTTTTTTCTGTTTCATAACCAACAGCAGATACAACTATGACATGTTTACCTGAATCAACATTGCTAATCTCAAAATTGCCTTTAATATCTGAAGATGTACCAATGTTTGTCCCTTCAATTTTTATATTAACATTTGGTATTGGATTTTGGTCTTCATCATATATTATTCCTGAAATTGCAAATTTTTGTTGAGCATTTATAAGTGAATAAAATGCCAAAAGAGGGAAAATTATATGAAGGAAAGTTTTAATTTTTATTGTATACATAATTCTTATTAAGACTAAATCTTAACTGTAAAATTATTTTTTGTTCCTTCTCAATACAATACACTGGCATAGGTAATTTTTTTAACAATTTTAGGTAAGTGTATTATTGAGGACTGCAATGATTAAATAATGCCAGAATCAATAGCATAAAGAATTAATTCTACAGGTGATTTTAGCTTCAGTTTTTTCATAATGTTTTTACGGTGAGTGTAAACAGTATGGATACTTATAAATAATTTATCTGCAATTTCTTGATTTGAATATTTTTCTGCAATAAGTCTAATTATTTCTATTTCTCTTTTAGTTAATTCAGCTTCCTTTTTAGGTTCTTCTATTTTACTTTCGAGTATAACGTTAAGGATTTTATTACAAAAGAACTTTTCACCTTTAGAAAGAGAATCTAAAGCAATTAAGATTTCATTTTCTTCGCATTCTTTTGTTAAGTAACCTAAGACACCGTTTTTTATAACTTTCATAACAATATCTTTTTTATTATTATCTGATATAACCAAAATTTTAGTTTCTGGTGAAACTTCATTTATTCTTACTATATCATCAAGATGTATAAAATCTCTTTGGTCTATGTCAATTGCTAAGATATCTGGTTGAAATGATTTTAACTTATTCCAAAATTCTTTTTTGTTCGTTATCTCATCTTGAATTACAAAATTATTTTTTTTCTTAAGGATAGATTTAAAGCCTTCTCTAAAGAGGAAAACTGGAGATGTAATAGTTACTTTTATCATTACAAAAATAATTAATTATTATTAAGACTAAATCTAAATAATAAAATTGTTATTTTCAATTTTATTTAAGTCAATAATTCTTTATGGAATCGGTATTTCTTATCTCTCCAAAATAATTTTTTATTATAAAAATTTAGTTTTGTGAGTTTGAAATATATATGTGAAATTTTTAAAAATTAAAATAACTCATCTCACTCTCATCCTTCACTTGCCAAGAGAAGGGGGGGTTGAGATCAAAAACAACAAATATTATTCGGAATAAATGCAATATTTACTAATTTCATTGCTTTTGAAAAGTATTTTTGACAGCTGTGAAGTAAATGACGATAATTCTATTTAATATGATAAAAGGTTATAATTTTATAAAGTATTATAAAATAGCTTCTTAAAGTTTAATTCAGAGTTTTACTTAAGATTAGTCCATTGGTTTCTCTGTGGAGGTTTTATAATAAAAAACGTTCTTTGAATCAGTGAAGAATCAATTTTAATACTCATCAAAAAAGTGATGACAAAATTGATGACTTTTTTAACCTTGGATTAAACTTAAGAAGAGCGAGATTAAAAAGAAGTCTTTAAAAAAAATTGTGAATTTAGATTAAAAATCTTGGCGGAGAGGGCGAGATTTCCGTCACTTTGAAAAAGTGACGAGATCTCGTTTGTCTCGAAAATTCGGGACGAAACGGACGAACTCGCGATAGAGGTTTAAGCCCCTATGGCGGTTTAGTCCGACAAAAGTCGAGATCCCGTCCCGTCATTAAAATGACGGGACGGACAAACCGCTGCCTTCAGCAAGAAAAAAATTATTAAGAATGTCAGAAATTTTATTTCTGCCCTGTTTTGACTTGAACCATTTTTCTCTTTTCATGGCTTCGGACCTTGAAGAAAAAGATTCATAGTAAATCAAGGTCCAAGGTCTAAAAGGTTTAGTGGATTTAACTTTACCAGAATTGTGATAACTCAAACGATTTGAAATATCATTAGTTTGACCGACGTAAGTACGATTGTATGAAGGAGAATAAAGTATGTAAACAAAATATTTCATTGGTTAAAATCTTGGCGGAGAGGGCGAGATTCGAACTCGCGATAGAGGTTTAAGCCCCTATGGCGGTTTAGCAAACCGCTGCCTTCAGCCACTCGGCCACCTCTCCACACTATATAAAAGAAAAGTCAAAATTTTGTGACGCCAATATAATAATCACTTAATTAAAATAAAAATTTATAACTCAACTGAATATTTCTTCCTGCCATATATGCAAAATTTTTTATTGATGATAAGTGATCTTTATAAGGCTGATCTAATAAATTTTCTATTTTCAAATTCAGTATATGATAAAATTTACCAGTTAATATTTTTATTCCACCATAAATATCTATTATTCCATATCCTTTTGTTGGGGCTTCATTTATCGAGACTTTACTTTGCTCAGCAATTAATTTTAATTGATAACCGAACCAATAATTATCTGTAAAATATCTTTGTTCTAATGAAAATCTAAATGGAGGCATTTGTGGTAAATTTTCTTTTGTATCTCTAATAATGCCTCTTACATAATCCATTATAGCTGTTAAAGAAAAATTTCTTGTGAATTCATATTGTGTTATTAATTCAAATCCATAAATAACTGCATTTGTTTGAGAATAGATAAACACAGGATAACCTGATGTTTCATTAAATCTATTTTCTGATGCTGCATCATAAAAATAATTTGTTGGTTTTCGATAAATAAAATTATTGAGCATATTATAGTAACTACTTAATTCAAAAAAGTGATTCTCTTTTCTTAATCGTAAACCTAAATCAAATCCAATATTATTTTCTTTACTAAGATTTCTGTTGCCAATATCAAAAGTAGCAGTTGCTTCATGAATTGCATATGATGAAAGTTCTTCGATTGTTGGAGCTCGAAAAGCATTTGCAATATTTGAAAAGAGAGAAATATCATCAGTTAAGTTAAAAGAAAAGCCAAGTGAACCACTGAATGATAAATAATTTTTATCTTCAGCCGTAAAAGATGTATCAGAAATTGTAGATGCTGGAATGAATACTTTATTATTTTCAATCCTTGCACCAAATTGAAAATTTATTTTTTCACTTTTAACTTGTTCATAAATGTAAGCAGCTAATCCTTCATAATCTGCATTTGGAGTAAAAGCTTCTTCTCCTGTAACATTATAATTTTGTTTTTGATACCAGAATCCAATTACACCATTAATGTTATTGAAAATTGGTTTGTGCTTAAAAGACAAATCTAAACTGTAAGATTTCAATCCAAATGATGTTCCGATTTCTCCTGTTGTTCTAATTACTTCCTGGTGTTCATAGTTTTGATATCCAGCTTTAAGACTAAAATCATTTATGAAGAAATTAATTTTATTACTCTCAATTAGAAAACGATATTCTTTCTTCTTCATATTAATTTTGACTGGTTCATCTTCATTATTTGCTATTGGAATACCATAACTGTTGTAATAATCTTTAAAGCTGATTCCGCTTCTTCCAAATGAAGGGATAAAAGAAAATCCAAATTGATATTCTTTTGTAAATCGATCAGAGTTTAATACTTCAGAACCATTTCCATCAAAATAATTTTTACTTCCTCGATTGAAATAATTTGTGTGAAAGGAAAATTTGTCAATGCCAAAATGTATATCAGTGCTGATATTATATTCTTTATTGACTGAAGAACTTCCTGAGTTAATTTCTCCATGAATTCCATTTGGGATATAATCTGGAATTTCTTCTGTTATAATATTCACAACCCCGCCTATAGCATTACTTCCGTAAAGCAAGCTCGAAGGTCCACGCAGTATTTCTATTTTTTCTGGTGTATTTCCATCAACTGAAACTGCGTGGTCTTCTGATGTATTTGATAAATCTCCCATTCTTAATCCATTTTCTAAAATTAAAACTCGATTGTTGCTGAAACCTCTAATTACTGGTCGTGAAGCAGCAAAACCGTTGGAACGCATAGAGACACCAGGTTGAAAATTTAATATCTGTGCAATAGTAGAATTATTTTTAATGAGTAAATCCATATTCGCAATTGATAAGATACTTTGGGATAAATCTTTTGGGTCAATTGAAACTGGATTGCCTGTGACAATTACTTCTTGCAGATTTATTATTCCTTCTTGAAGTTTTACCTCAATTATTTTGTCTTCAGGAATATTTACTTTCCTAATAATTGTTTTATGACCGATATAAGAAAATTTCAAAGAATAAATTCCATTTTTCAAATTATGAAATTCAAATTTGCCTTCTGTATCAGTTGTTGTTCCAATTTTTAATTCTTCTATTAAAACATTAACACCAATTAGAGGTGAATTATCTTTTTCTTCTTTTACATAGCCAATTAATGAAAATGTTTGTGCATGAATTAATGTTGTCAAAAAAAATATAATCGAGAAGAAAAAATTTATATTCTTCATAATAAACCTCCCTTTATAATTTCATTAGGTGAATGAATAAAAGTATTTTTATAAATAAGTTTTATTGTTAAAACAAAAAGGGAGGCGAACGTAAATTTGTTGATGAGAAAAATTTTAAGAGCGGATTGAAAACAAAATTAATCTGAATAATTGCAATAGTTTGATTATGGCAAGTATGATTTGAAGCTGATTTTAATTGTCCATTAAATGTATAATTGAAAAATTGTTCAGCACGGCAAATGCCCGATTCATCTTTAAATGGGTCAATTACATTTTCTTGCTTTGATAATTCTAACTGGCTGTAAATTTTGAAATCATTCTGATGAACATGAAAAATATTTACAAATAAAAGTGAAAAGTATAAGATTAAAATCAGCCAGTTAACAATATGTTTAGATTTACCCCTCACAAAAATTTTATTGATTATATAATCATCAAACTTTATTTTCAGTTGCAAATCTAAAGACAATAAGTCTAATTTTCAAAAGCTAAATTAAAGAGGAGGAGTTATGATTAATAATAAATTAACAGGGGAAGTTTATTATCCTGACCAAGAGGTAATAAATAAAGCACACATAAAAAATTGGGATGAACTAAATGAATTTGCAAAGAAAGATTATGAAGGATTCTGGTCGAAAATGGCTGATGAACTTTATTGGTTTAGTAAATGGGAAAAAGTAATTGATGATTCTAATAAACCTTTTTATAAATGGTTCACTGGAGCTAAAACTAATATTGTTTATAATTGTCTTGATGTTCATATCAAAACATTTCGAAGAAATAAATTAGCATTTATATGGGAAGGGGAAAATGGTGATTTACGAACAATGTCCTATTATGCATTACACAGAGAAGTTTGCAAATTTTCAAATGTGTTAAAAAGTATGGGAGTACAAAAAGGGGACCGAGTTACAATTTATATGGGAAGAATTCCAGAAATTATAATTGCTATGTTGGCATGTGCAAGAATAGGTGCAATTCATTCAGTTGTTTATGGAGGATTTTCTGTTGAATCTCTTGCCGAAAGAATTGAAGACAGTAATTCGAAAGTATTAATTGTTGCAGATGGAGCATATCAACGCGGAAAAATTGTTCCATTAAAACAAATAGCAGACGAAGCTTTGCAAAGATGCGGCACAGTTGAACATGTTTTAGTTGTGAAAAGAACCAATCAAGAAATTAATATGGAACAAGGCAGAGATATGTGGTATCATGAATTAATGAACTTACCGATTGCAACTCAAAATTGTGCATTAGAAATTATGGATTCAGAAGATCCGCTTTTTATACTTTACACTTCTGGCACAACTGGAAAACCGAAAGCAATTTTGCACACTCACGGCGGTTACATGGTTGGTGTTTATACTACATTAAAATATGTATTTGATATTCATGAAGAAGACAGATATTGGTGTGCAGCAGACCCAGGTTGGATTACTGGTCATAGTTATATTGTTTATGGTCCTTTGTTAAATGGTGCTACTTCTTTTATGTATGAAGGTGCACCAAATTATCCATATCCTAACCGCTGGTGGCAGATGATTGAAAAGTATGGTATTAATATTCTTTATACAGCGCCAACTGCCATTAGAGGTTTAATGAGATTTGGAGAAGCCTGGGTGAAAAGACATGATTTATCTTCACTTAGATTATTAGGTTCAGTTGGAGAGCCAATTAATCCAGAAGCATGGAAATGGTATTATAAAGTTGTTGGGAAAGAAAAATGTCCAATCATGGATACCTGGTGGCAAACAGAAACAGGAATGTTCATGATAACTCCAATGCCTTGTGTTCCGCTTAAACCTGGTTCAGGAACAAGACCTTTTCCCGGAATCGAAATGGATGTTGTTGATGAAAATGGGAATTCTGTAAAACCAAATGAAGAAGGTTATCTTGTAATTAAAACTCCGTGGCCCGCAATGATAAGAACAGTTTATAAAGACCCTGAACGATATATTCAACAATATTGGAGTAAATTCCCCGGAATGTATTTAACAGGTGACAGTGCACGCAGAGATGAAGATGGTTATTACTGGATTATTGGAAGAGTTGATGATGTTATTAAAGTATCTGGCTATCGATTAGGAACAGCAGAAATTGAAAGTGCATTAGTTAGTCATCCTGCAGTTGCAGAAGCCGCTGCAATAGGACTTCCTCATGAAGTTAAAGGAAATGCAATTTATGCTTATGTAATTCTTCGAAATGGTTATGAAAAATCAACTGCATTAATCGAAGAACTAAGACAGCATGTAAGTCATGAAGTCGGTCCAATTGCAAAACCTGAACATATTGAATTTGTTGATTCATTGCCCAAAACTCGAAGTGGAAAAATTATGAGGAGAGTCCTAAAAGCAAGAGCATTAGGTCAGGACCCAGGAAATATTTCCACAATGGAAGAATGATGTTTTATTATTGCAAGATTGTTAGTTGAAGGTTACAAGTTGAAGGTTGAAAGGGGGTAGATACAAAAGCGTTTGTAATATTGGAAAAATGGAATGTTGGAATAATGGGCAAGTGTATTGTAACACGAAACGAAGTTTCGTGTAAAGCCAAATTAGATTGTAACACGAAACGCAGTTTCGTGAACATGGTTGAAGGTTGCAGGTTTTAAGGTTGAAGGTTAATGAATGCTGGCGGTATTAATATTAGAGAATTGCAAAATTGCAAGATTGCAAGATTATGCCGTAAGGCATTCCTTTGGAACAAGATTGTTAGTTGAAGGTTACAGGTTGAAGGTTGCAGGTTTTAAGGTTGAAGGTTAATGAATGTTGGCGGTATTAATATTAGGGAATTGCAAAATTACAAAATTATGCCGTTAGGCATTCCTTTGGAACAAATTACATATTGACGGTTTCAATTTAAAAACACCGCAAGAGGTTTAATATTAATAGATGAAAGGAAATAAATATATATTAGAACCCTATAGGGGTTCAATGTTAATAGATGATTTCAAAATTTCATAATTTCAAAATTGCAAGAACCCCGAAAGGGTTCAATATTAATAGATGAATTGTTGAAGGCAATTTTAAACAAGCCCTGTAGGGATTAAATATTATTCAATTTTTTTTAATGATAATATTATAATATATTAAACATAACATAATGAAAGGACTACATGAATTACATCGAAAAATATAACGCATTGAAAAATATATTCTGGGATTACAAAATTGAAAATTTACCGATTGATAAAATTATTAATCATGAATTTGATTCAATTGATACATATGAATTTAATTTGATTATCAAAAGAATGTTTGAAAGACTAACATGGTATGAATTAATCGATATTCTTGGAATGGATAATATTCAAAAACTATTAACTGATGATTTAATCAAAAGAATATATCCTAAAGAATTAAGAGATAAATATGAAAGAATTAGAAGAATATTACGAAAAGAAATTATATCCGATGCAGGATGGAATTCTACAAATCATAAAAGAATTAGAGCTTCCATTTTATCTAACAGGTGGTACAGCAATTAGCAGATATTACTCTTCAATTCGATATTCTGATGACTTGGATTTGTTTGTAAACAACGACAAAAATTTTCACACCTATGTAAAAAAGTTTTATGAAAAATTACAAGAAAGAGAAATAAATAAAGAATATACAATTGATAAATCAAAAGTAATTGTAGGAGAAACAAATGCACAGTTTTTTATCCAAAAATCAGACGCATTATTAAAAATTGACTTTGTTAATGATATAGCTCCACATTTTGGAAATTTCATAGTAGATGATGTGCTTGGCAAAATTGACAGCTTTGAAAATATATTATCAAATAAGATTACTGCTCTATTCAGGTACGAACCAAAAGATGTAGTTGATATCTGGATTTTATGTAAAAAATTTAGTTTTGATTTTAGGGGAATAATTAATGAGTCAAGAAGCAAAGATTTAGCAGTAGACCCACTAAGCATTTATGAAATATTACATACTTTCCCCATTGAAAAATTAGAATTAATTAAATGGATTAAGAAACCAGATTACGAAATATTATCAAATGATATTAAAATTATTGCTGAAGATATATTATATGGAAGACAAAATTCTTTGATGAAATAAATGATTTGCATGTTATATGGTTGAAGGTTACAGGTTGAAGGTTGCAGGTTTTAAGGTTGAAGGTTCATGAATGTTGGCGGTATTAATATTAGAGAATTGCAAGATTGCAAGATTGCAAGATTATGCCGTAAGGCATTCCTGTGGAACAAGATTGTTAGTTGAAGGTTACAGGTTGAAGGTTGAAAGGAGAAGATACAAAAGCGTTTGGAATAGTGGAAAAATGGAATGTTGGAATAATGGGCAGGTGTATTGTAACACGAAATGAAATTTCGTGTAAAGTCGAATTAGATTGTAACACGAAACGAAGTTTCGTGAACATGGTTGAAGGTTGCAGGTTGAAGGTTAAAGGTTAATGAATGTTGGCTGTATTAATATTAGAGAATTGCAAAATTGCAAAATTATGCCGAAGGCATTCCTTTGGAACAAGATTGAACCGTAAGGCACTCCTTTGGAATAAAATTATATTCTCGGCATTCCTCTAATAAAAAATATTTTGTTGAATAAATTTTTTAATTTAATTAATAAAAAAAATCTTTAACATGAAACCTGCATCTTTAATCCTTTCCTATCTTTTATGCATTAATTTATCACTCGCACAATCAGCAAATGAAATTGTAAAAAGAGCACAAGACTTGCTTTATGCTAAAAGCAGCTATTCAGAAATGAAAATGACAATTATAAAACCAGACTGGCAAAGAATTCTTGGAATGAAAGTATGGGCTTTAGAACCAGATTATGCAATGATTTATATTACCGAACCTGCAAGAGACAAAGGAACAGTTACACTAAAAAGAAAAAATGAAATCTGGAACTGGCTTCCTTCAATTCAAAAAATTATTAAAATTCCTCCATCAATGATGAACCAATCATGGATGGGTTCTGATTTTACTAATGACGATTTAGTCCGCTCATCATCTTATGAAAAAGATTATACACATAAAATTCTTGGAGAAGAAAAATTAAATGATTATATCTGTTATAAAATAGAATCAATTCCTAAACCCGAAGCAGGTGTGGTATGGAGTAAAGTAATCACTTACATAACAAAAAATTCTTATATGCAATTAAAATCAGAATTCTATGACGAAGAAAATAATCTTGTGAAAATTTTTACAGGAAGTGAAATCAAAAATATTGGCGGAAGAACATTGCCAACTCGATGGGAAATGATTCCAATAAATAAACCTAACAATAAAACAATCATCGAATACATGAAAATTGAGTTCAACATTGAAATTAATCAATCATTTTTTTCACAACAAAATATGACAAGAGTACGGTAATGAAATTGTTTTTAAGTCTTGCATGGAGAAATATCTGGCGTAATAAACGACGAACAATACTCGCAGCTTTATCAATTTTCTTTTCTGTATTTCTTGCACTGATAACCCGCTCAATGCAAAACGGAACTTATGATTACATGATTGATAGTGCAGTAAGAATGTATACCGGCTATATTCAAATTCATGCTAAAGGTTATTGGAATGAAAGAAGTCTTGAAAAAAGTTTTGTGTATGATAAAAATTTATTCGGCAAAATTGAAAAAATAGAATATGTAGAAAATGCTGTCCCTCGTTTAGAAAATTTTCTTCTCGTATCATCAAAAGAAATAACAAAAGTTGCAAGTGCAGTTTGCATTGAACCTGAAAAAGAAAATTTAATGACTGGTTTAGAAAAAAAATTAATTCATGGCAAATATCTTAATGAATATGATGAAGGAATTTTAATTTCAGAAGGACTTACTAAAATGCTGAATGTGAATGTCGGTGATAGCGTTGTTCTTTATGGACAGGGAATTTATGGATTTACTGCTTATGCATTATCTCCGATTATTGGAATTATAAAATTTAATTTGCCTGATATGAATAATTCATTAATATATCTTCCACTTCGATATGGACAAAATCTTTTTTCAATGGAAAATAGAGTTACATCTGTTTCACTAATGCTGAATAATCCAAAAAAATTGAACAGCGTTTATGAACAGATTAAATCATTATTAACAAATAATTATGAGGTAATGAAATGGGATGAAATGATGCCTGAATTAGTTCAAGGAATTGAAATCGACAGCATAAGCGGTATATTTATGCTATTCATTCTTTATTTGATAATTGCATTTGGAATTTTTGGAACAATAATGATGATGACTGCAGAAAGAACAAAAGAGTTTGGTATTTTAATTTCAATAGGAATGAAAAAATCTATTCTAATTTTCATTTCAATTCTTGAAACAATTTTCATTTCGTTTATTGGTGCATTTGCTGGATTGTTAATTTCAATTCCAGTGATTTTTTATCTTAATAAAAATCCAATTCAATTTACTGGTGAATTAGCAGAACTAAGTTTGAAATTTGGAGTTGAACCAATCCTTCCTTTTAGTATTGATGCAGGAATTTTTTTTGCTCAAACATTAATTATCCTAATCATTTCTCTATTCAGTGCTCTTTATCCAGTAAGATATATTAAAAAACTTCAACCAATAAAAGCAATGCGGCAATGATTCTTCAACTTGCATGGAAAAATATCTGGAGAAATAAAAAACGAAGTTTAATTTTGATTTTCTCTGCTCTTGCTGGAATTTGGGGAGGATTATTTTCAAATGCAGTATTCATTGGAATGTGGGAAACAACAATTGAATCTGCAATCAATCGTGAATTATCTCATATTCAAATTCATAATCCAATTTATCTTGAAGAAAAACTTATCAATCAAAATATTTCTGATATAAATAAAGTTAGGAAAGTATTATCACACACAAATTCTATTAAAAATTATTCCGAAAGAACAATTATTGATGGTATAGCACTTTCACCTGTTTCTTCTGGCGGTGTTAAGATAATTGGAATTCAACCTGAAAAAGAAAAATCAATCACTTCAATTCATAATAAAATAATTGCTGGAAAATATCTTAATCGAAATCATGATAATGAAATTTTGATTGGAAGAAAATTAGCAGAAAGATTAAAGCTGAAACCTGGTTCAAAGCTTGTTTTGTCATTTCAAGATGTGAATGGAAATCTTGTGGCTTCTGCATTTAGAGTTGCCGGCATTTTTAAAACTGAATCTTTGATGTTTGATGAAAGGAACTGCTTTGTTAATTCAGAAGAAATTTTATCCTTAATTGGGAAAAAAGATTTAATTCATGAAATTGCAATTCGAGTAAAAGACATAAACGAAATTGAATCAACAAAAAATATACTGCAGTCACAATTAACGAATTTAAAAATTGACAGCTGGAAAGATTTAGCTCCTGAATACATTTTGACTCAAGAATTTCTTTATCTCGAGCTGAATATTTTTATGGGAATAATTCTTTTCGCAATTCTTTTTGGAATATCGAATACAATGATGATGTCTGTCTTCGAAAGAATCCGTGAATTTGGAGTATTGCTTGCAATTGGCATGAAAAGAGTAAGATTATTTTCTCTGATTGTTATTGAATCTGTAATCCTCTTATTTACTGGTGGAATGATTGGAACTCTATTGGGTTTTATTACAATTCAGCTTTTAAAAATGAATGGTATTGATTTGTCATTATTTGGAGAAGGACTTGCTTCTTATGGAATTTCTGCAATCCTTTATCCAGAACTGCCATTAAAAATGTATATAAGTTTGTTTGTTATGATGTTGATTACATCAATCATTGCTGCTTTATCTCCAGCTGTAAAAGCTGTTAAATTAAAACCTGCAGAAGCAATAAGAACTTTTAATTGAACCTGACTTTTGAAAATAAATTTTGAATAATCTTTGAAATAAAAATTAAAGAGCGAAATTCATCGGAGTTTGATATGGCTTTAATTGAAATTAAAGACCTCAATAAAATTTATGATGAAACAAAAGTTCCTGTGAATGCATTGAAGAACATTAATTTGAAAATCGAAAAAGGAGAATTTACTGCAATCGTTGGTCCATCAGGTTCTGGAAAAACTACTCTTTTAAATATGATTGGCGGATTAGATTTACCTACAAGCGGTCAGGTTATTATTAATGGCAATGATATATCTAAATTCAAAACTGATGACTTAATTAATTTTAGACTTCATAACATTGGATTTGTTTTTCAATCATTCAATTTAATTCCAGTCTTAACTGCAAAAGAAAATATAGAATTTATAATGCTGCTTCAAGGAATTCCAAAACATGAAAGAGAAAAAAGAACACTCGAATTATTAAAAGCAGTAGGACTTGAAGATAAAATTAATTCAAAGCCATATGAACTCTCAGGTGGTCAACAACAGCGAGTTGCAGTAGCTCGAGCTATTGCATCTTATCCTTCCTTTGTGCTTGCCGATGAACCTACAGCAAATCTTGATTCAGAATCTGCTGAAAGTCTTTTAAATATTCTTGAAGAATTAAATAAAAAATTTGGTATTACTTTCATATTTGCAACTCATGATAATAAAGTCATAAGAAAAGTTAAAAGAGTAATTACACTTGAAGATGGAAAAATTGCATCAGACATTCTTCAGAACTGAAATTATTTTTATCATAATTTTATTTACAACAAAACTTCAAGCACAAAGCAGCTATGAACTTGGCGGCTATGTTAAGTACTTATTCAGTTCATCTAAAATAAAAAACATTGATGATAATTTAATAGATAATACATCCCACTCGAGATTAAATTTTAGATGGTATCCTTCTGATATTTTTAATTTTTCATTAGGAATAAGAAATAGAATTATAATTGGAGATTCACCATCAAAAATTCCGGATTACGATAAAATCTTTTCTTCTGATAATGGAATTTTGCAACTAAGTAAATTTTTATGGAAGAAGAAAAACACAATTAATCATTTAGAGATAGACAGATTGTGGACAGATATCAATTTCGATAAATTTCGATTGAGTTTAGGAAAACAAAGAATAGCGTGGGGAACAAGCTGGGTTTGGAATATCACTGATATTTTTAATCCTCTTTCGGTATTAGATTTTGATTATGAAGAACATCAAGCAGCAGATGCAATTAGATTACAATATTTTTCATCTGAGCTTTCAAAGTATGACATTGCTTTTCAATTAGAGAAAGAAATTAGTAAATCAAAATTTGCATTTCAGTATTCAACTAATTTTAGTGAATATGATTTTTATTTTTTGATTGGGAATTATAAAAAGAGATTCATGCTTGGAACAGCATGGGCTGGAGATATACATGGTGCAGGATTTAGAGGAGAAGTTTTATTAATGAATTCACCATCAAGGAGTAATATTGCTAATAATCTTTTTTATAATGAAAGAAGAATTCAATTTAGTTTTGTTCTATCATTTGATTACACATTTGAAAACTCACTTTATGTTCATTCAGAACTTCTTTACAATAACATTGGCAAAAAAGAAAATGCTGCTTTATTTAGAAATGATGCTTTAGAACTTGGAATGCTTTCAGCAGGAAGGTTAAATTTATTTTATCAGGTTGGTTACAATCTTTCTCCATTAAGCAGAATTGATGTAATCTCACTTCACAATGTGTATGACAATTCATTTGTTATACTTTCAACATTAAGTTACAATTTAATTGAAAATCTGGATTTATCTTTAATTGGTATTTATTTCAATGGTGATGAGAGTGATGAATATTCTCCTTCTGGTAAGATGATTTATATGAGATTAAAATTTTCGTTTTGATATTTATCGAAGTAATTAATAAAAAGTATTTAGAAACATATTTTATCTTTGCTAATAATTTTCTTTTAGAAAAATTGATTTTATAAGGCGCAATTATTAATTTGCATTAAAAAATAAAGGGCATAAAGTAGCAAGGGCTATATAATCCAGCAAATTTTGTTCCCGACTTTTGATAGGATTGAGAGTATATTACCGTTAAAATGGTACATATATTTTTTAATCCGAATCTTGGGTAGTTAATTCTTCGAGGATTAATAAAATAGGTACTGTTTTAACGATTTTTTTTGGTAAAAATTTATGCCATGTGACTGACGTGGCGGAGCTATATCTAAAGATTAAAGGTTCAATGATAGGTGTGAAAACAGATGCATTTGGAATGATGCTTGCCCGCCTCTGGTGGGGAAAACTGGAATGATGGGATTGTGATTGTAACACGAAACGCAGTTTCGTGCAAAGACGTAAATGATTATGTGTAGAAAGTAGCAGGTTAAAGGTTAAAAACCACAAAGTGGTTTAATATGAATAGAATCTGCGGTTTATTTATTGAAACCGCAGAGAACGCAATGTTTTTAGAGGCTCCTAGCATCGCTTAGAAGGACATGACCAAAGAATTTAGAAATAATTTCTCGCCAAGACGCAAAGATTAAAAGACGCAATGGAAAACTTTGCGGCTTTGCGAGAAATGAAAAACATTTGAGATTGCTTCGTCCTGATAAAATTCGTTGTCACTTGAAATGATTTTTAATAGTCTTTATAGAGATTCTTCCAGAATGACTTTTGTATATTGTCATTCTGAGGAGCCCCGAAAAATCGGGACGACGAAGAATCTAATTACTTCTTTATAATTTTATATGAGGTTCTTCGTCCGCCTTTGGCGGACTCAGAACGACATGAAGTTTCGACTGAAGAATCTAAAAACAGAGAAAATCTGATTAATCTGTGTTCAAAAAAATATTGAAACCGCCAAGATCGCAAAGGAATCTTTGCGTATTCTTAGCGAACTCTGCGGTTTATTTATTGAAACCGCAGAGAACGCAATGTTTTTAGAGGCTCCTAGCATCGCTTAGAAGGACATGACCAAAGAATTTAGAAATAATTTCTCGCCAAGACGCAAAGATTAAAAGACGCAATGGAAAACTTTGCGGCTTTGCGAGAAATGAAAAACATTTGAGATTGCTTCGTCCTGATAAAATTCGTTGTGACTTGAAATGATTTTTAATAGTCTTTATAGAGATTCTTCCAGAATGACTTTTGTATATTGTCATTCTGAGGAGTCCGCCTTTGGCGGACTCAGAACGACATGAAGTTTCGACTGAAGAATCTAAAAACAGAGAAAATCTAAATAATCTGTGTTTATCTGTGTCCAAAAAATATTGAACCGCCAAGAGCGCAAAAGAATCGCAAAGTAAGTAAATTTATCTGTATTTTTTAAGAAAAGAATATTATAATCAAGATAGAAACTGAGTTAAAACAATTAACATGAACAACGAAAGAAAAAGTGAATTAAAAACTAAATATTACCATTTGAGTGCTGAGAAAAAATTGAATCTTTCTTTACAATTGTATCACTCAGCAAAAGAATTAAAAAGAACGATTCTGAAAAATAAATATCCAGATTGGGATGATAAAAAAATTAACAATGAATTGATAAAGATATTTCTGTATGCAAGAACATAATTTATTCAAAATATTTACTGATAGATTGAATATATTAAATTTACCATATATGATTAGTGGAGCGGTTGCATCAATCGTGTACGGTGAGCCTCGTTTAACAAATGATATTGATATAATAATTACACTACCTTTAAATAAAATTAGTGATTTCTTAAAAATATTTTCTCAAGAAGAATTTTATTGTCCCCCTGAAGAGATTTTAAAAATAGAAATATTGAAAGAAAATAGAGGGCATTGTAATATAATACATCATGAAACTGGATTTAAAGCAGATATTTATTTTGCAGGGAATGATGAATTAAACCAATGGGCACTGCAAAATATCAATGTAATTAATTTTCAAGGAACAAGATTCCCTGTGGCACCTGTGGAATATGTTATTATAAAAAAACTTGAATATTATCGAGAGGGCAAATCACAAAAACATATAATTGATATAAAAGGAATATTAGAAAATTCAAAAAATGAGATTAATATTGATTTGCTAAAAAAGTTTATAGATAAATATGGTTTAACTGAAGAATGGAATATATGTGTAAATGAAATAGGCTCTTGAGCTGATTTATTATAGTAGATATTCAATTAATAATAGTAAAAGCAAATTTTGTTTTTAAGGTAACGTTAAAGTATGTTAAGCCGCCATGTTTGTAAAGGAATCTTTGTGTTTTCTTAGCGAACTCTGTGGTTTAATTATTGAAACCGCAGGGAACGGAAAGTTTTTAGAGATTCTTCGCTTCGCATAGAACGACATGACCGAAGAATTTAGAAGTAATTTCTCGCCAAGACGCAAAGATTAAAAGACGCAATGGAAAACTTTGTGGCTTTGCGAGAAATGAAAAATATTTGAGATTGCTTCATCCCGATAAAATTCGTTGAGACTTGAAATGATTTTTAATAGTTTTTATAGAGATTCTTCCAGAATGACTTTTGTATAATGTCATTCTGAGGAGTCCGCCTTTGGCGGGCGACGAAGAATCTAATTACTT
>JBBFLD010000001.1:849366-851532 GCA_037481715.1 Melioribacteraceae bacterium | reverse complement strand
AAAGAGTTAGTTTGATTGATTAATGTGTAATTATTGCGACCGAACGAAGTGAGGTCGTCCCGACAATCTTAAAAATTTTATATAAAATTAGTCGGGAAATCGAACCATATCCCGATAAATCGGGATCTCGTTCCGCTGATTAATGAAATTTCTTAGTAGCCGGAACTCGAGTGGAAAATCTGTCGAGGCGAATAAATATATTTCAGATAAACTGAGGAGAGAGATTAATAATTATCTTCCATTAAGATTTTTTTAATCTAAACCAATGCAGTAACAAAAAAATTACAGAGGGTGGATAAACTGTATAGTCAGAATATTACTTGAATACTCAATATATTTTATAGTTTTTATTTTTATGGACTTTATTTGATTCTAAATTACATCAGTCATTCATCAAAAATAAAAATGAATGATTCATTTGTTAAATGAAAAGATTTACTCGAAAAAATTTTTTATCAAGTTCGTATTTCTTAAACTCACTTCTTTAATTTTTCCTATTTTTGAATAATACTAACTTATACTAATATGGATGCATCAATAATAAATCTAATCAATGAGCTTGTTATAGAATATAAAAATTCCAAAAATCCAAAATTGCTTGAAGAAATAGAACTTCAGCTAAAATTGCTTGAATATCAATCCTTAGTTTTGAAATATAAACTTAGAATAGTAGAAAATCCCAATTTAAGTATCGAGAATCAGCAGTTAAAAGAATATGAATGTTTGTTTGGTTATAGTAATGCATATTCAAAATACCATTTAATTATGCCGCTGATGATTTATCTGTTTGTAAATCACAAACAAAATAAGCCCGCACTGGAAACAGCACTTAATTTTATGAAAGACAACGAAGCATTTCTAAAAGAAGGAGATTTTGCAAAAACTAAAACAGGTGTTCAGAGGTTTATTACAAATACAAGATTTGCATCGTTGGAATTGCGCAGATTTGGATTGCTACGCTCCGATGATAAACATTATTATCATACATGGGAATTGTCTTTATTCGGAATTTTGATTGCAGGTTCAATTTATTTCGATTATAAATATTCATTAGCGGATAATTATTTTAAAACGAACTTCGATAAAGATAATGCATATTTGTCTTTTCAGAAAATTCTGCATAAATATACTGAACAACTGTTAGAGCATAAGAAATTTTATTGGATTCTTAATAATATTTTAGAAGATGAAGTTATAGTTAATTATCTTGATTTGTATGAAAGAAAGTTTTTACAATTTGCATCGACAATTATGAATGTACTTAAAGATGGCTATAAACTAAAAAATCAATCAACACAAGAATTTATAAATATGTTGAACAACATTAATGCTGATAGAGAAATATCTAAACTTGCAGATTCAATTGTTCTAAAGAAGAACATTGAAGTAAATTTAAATGACATATTCGAAATCATTAATAAGTGAGATAACTGTAATGACCAAAGAAGAATTATTAAACAAAGCAATGTTAATTGCCCAGGAAGCACACAAAAATCAGGTTGACAAAAATGGACAACCTTATATTGGACATGTATTTAGAGTAATGAATATGGGAAAGACTCTTGATTAAAAGATATGTGGGGTAGTGCATGATATTGTAGAAGATACAGAATGGACATTTGAAAAATTAGAAGCTGAGGGTTTTCCAGAGCATATCATTAATGCATTGAAATGTTTGACGAAGAATGAAAATGAAACATACGAAGAATTTATTAATAGAGTAATAACGAACGGTATTGCAGTAAATGTGAAGATAAATGATTTAACAGATAATCTTGATGTAAAAAGGTATAAAGAATTGAATGAGAAAGATATTGAAAGGATTAAGAAATATTTGCGTTGGTATCATTTTTTAACAAGTGAAAATTATTTTTAGAATTATTTCGTTTTGTTGTCGAATAAGTTTTTAGGAATTAATTTTTGTGGAAAAATCAATAGAGAGATTTTGAATAATTGATAGTTCAATTAAGTTGAATATTGATTGGCGTGATAATTCAACCCTTTCGGGATTAATTATTGACTATGAATAACCACAGAGTGGTTAAATGTTAATAGGAATGATTAATGAATCAGAAAGACTGACCACAAAGTAGTCAAATATGAATAGCATTTTCAAGATTTTCAATCATACCTGTGTATCGGTAACCCTCAGAGCTTTCGATTACA
>JBBFLD010000001.1:0-849266 GCA_037481715.1 Melioribacteraceae bacterium | reverse complement strand
TAGACATAATATTTCATAAGATCCCTCAAACTAAAAAACCTCATTCTGAAATGAGGTTTTCTTTGTAGCGGGGGTAGTCCCGACTTTGTCGGGATTGAACCTACAAGCCGAGAGATTTTAATAATTTTTTTCCATGGCCACTTTTCAAAAAGCGTTCATATTTAAGAGCATCAGATTTATTATCGAATTCTTTTTGATAAATTATTTTCCAATTAGTACCCCTCTTAGTCCAGAAGGATTTAAGTTTGTTGTTGTGCTCGTATAATCTTCTTTCAAGATTTTCAGTCATGCCTGTGTATCGGTAACCCTCAGAGCTTTCGATTACATAGACATAATATTTCATAAGATCCCTCAAACTAAAAAACCTCATTCTGAAATGAGGTTTTCTTTGTAGCGGGGGTAGGACTTGAACCTACAACCTTCGGGTTATGAGCCCGACGAGCTACCAGTTGCTCCACCCCGCGATGTAATTTTTTCAAACTTGGGTTACAAATATATAAAAGCATTTTTGTTCTGTCAAATCTTTATTTATACTTGATACTTACTTGTTACTTCATCATATTCGTATAAAAATATTTTTACTGAAATGTTAAAATCACTTCTTATAAAAGATTACGCACTTATCGAAAATATTGAAATTCAATTTGGTAAGGGACTTAATATCATAACTGGAGAAACAGGTGCCGGCAAATCAATTCTTATTGATGCTATGGGTTTATTGCTCGGTGAAAGAGCCTCTGTTGATGTAATTCGTAAAGGAGCTGAGAAATCGATTGTTGAAGGAATTTTTGAAATCTCTGGCAATAAAAAAGTAAATAAAATTCTTGAGGAACATGATATAGAAGCCGATGAAGAATTAATTATAAGAAGAGAACTTTCCATCAAAGGTACAAACAGATGTTTTGTGAATGATACTCCTGTAACATTAAATGTTATAAAAGAAATTGGTGATTTGCTTGTGGATTTGCATGGTCAACATGAACATCAATCGCTGCTTAAAACCGAAAATCATCTTGAAATGCTTGATGAATTTGCGGATATAAACCAATATCTAACAGAATTTAAGCATAATATCAATATTCTTCACCAACTTCAGCATGAACTAAAAGAACTGCTTGAAAGAGAAAATTTATTAAAAGAAAAAAAAGACCTTTATGAATTTCAAATCAAAGAAATTGATTCGGTAGCGCCTGATATAGAAGAAGAGGAAGACTTAGAAAATGAACTTAAAGTTCTTGAAAACTCAGAGAAATTATTATCAATGTCGAGCGAAATTTATGAGCAGCTTTATGAAAGTGAAAACTCGATACATGACCAATTATCAGCCGTTAAAAATAAATTAAATGAGCTTTCAAGAATTGATAAATCATTTTCTGAAAAAGTTAATGAACTTGAAACTGCAATTGTAATTATAAATGAAATTTCATCTTATTTAAGAAATTATAAAAATAAGATTGATGTTGATCCAAGTCATCTTGAAAAAATTAGAGAAAGATTAGGAGCATTCAATCTGCTGAAAAAAAAGTATGGTGGTTCAATAAAATCTGTATTAGAACATAGAGAAAAAATTGGGAAAGAAGTTCAACTTGCAGAAAACTTTTCGGAAAGAATTAAAGAACTTGAAAATGAAATTGATGATTTACGAAAAGTTTCCGGCGACATTGCAAAAAATATTTCAGAAAAAAGGAAAAGCATTGCTAAAGCTGTTAAAAGTAATGTTGAAGCTGTCTTAAAAAATCTTGGAATTAGTGACCCAACATTTGAAATTAAATTTACAAATGAATTAACCGAATCAGAAAATTTTATAATTGTTGATAATAAAAAATATAAATACAACGACAGGGGGTTTGACTATGTCGAATTTTATATTTCAACAAATGCTGGAGAAGATGCAAAACCTTTGATAAAAGTTGCTTCTGGCGGCGAGATTTCGAGAATTATGCTTGCATTAAAATCTGTGCTTGCAAAATCAGATAAACTTCCAATCTTGATCTTTGATGAAATTGATACTGGAGTCAGCGGCAGGATTGCTCAAAAAGTTGGAAAAGCTTTGAAGTCGCTTGCTTCATTTCATCAAATAATTGCAATTACACATTTACCTCAAATTGCAGGATTATCAGATTATCATTTTGTTGTTGAAAAGAAAAAATCTGGAGATCGTGTTGTAAGTTCTATTAGATTATTAAATGAAGAAGAAAAAATTCGTGAAGTTGCAAGATTAATAAGCGGTGAAAAAATAACAGAGGCAGCACTAACGGGTGCAAAAGAATTAATTTCCCAAAAAAACAATTAGTGCTTTCGAACACATAAAGAGGGAATTAATTTGATAATTTCTTTTTATCCACCCACAAGATTGTTAAATTAGTAATACCATTAAAATAAAAGAGGTTCTTTATGAAGAAGAATATATTTACAGTAATAATCATAACATTTCTGTTTCTTACTCAATTTAATTTGAAAGCACAAAGCCTCGAAGAAACTTTATCAAATTTATCATCAACAGTTGGTAAAGCTTATGTTGCACCTGTAATATCAGCATTTGGCTCCAATCTTAATTCAGGCTGGGTTTCAAAACTTCCACCTGCAGATTTTCTTGGTTTACATCTTGATGTAAAAGTTATTGCAATGGGTTCTTTTTTCTCAAGTGATGTAAAAAGATTTAGTGCTTCTGGCGATTTTTATTTTTCTGAATATCAAGTTCAACAAATACTTTATAATTCAAATATAACTCCAAACAATATTGGAACTCAGAATTATAATAATCTCAAGAATGAATTAATGCATACAAAATTTAATGTTAATTTTTCGGGACCAACAATTGTTGGAAGCAAAAATGAATACATGAAAGTGAAATTCCCTGGCAAAACAATTCAAGCTGGTAACCAGCAATACACAGTAAATCCTTATGAATTATCACTTCAAGAAGTAACTGGATTTTTAGATGAACTGCCAGCATTTCCAACTGCAGCAGTGCAGCTAACAGTTGGAACAGTTGCTGGCACTTATGCATCTTTCCGTTATCTGCCAAGTGTTGATATTCAGGATATGGGAAAATTTAGTTTCTGGGGAATTGGATTTATTCATAATACTGGTGTTTGGTTTAAAAATCCTTTGCCTCTCGACCTTGCTGTTGCATTCTTTACTCAGAAATTAAAAGTTGGTGATATCTTCGAAAGTTCTGCTACTCAATATGGATTGTACACAGGCAAAACATTTGGTGGAATTGTATCAATCACTCCTTATGCCGGATTTACATTTGAAAATTCCAAAACAACAGTTCAATATGATTATCAATCAAATGAAACTGTTAATGGTGTTCCCGTTCCTCCTACAAAAGTTAATTTTGAACTGGAAGGAAATAATAATTCTGCATTTACAATTGGACTAAATATTAAACTTGTTGCAATTAACATAAATGCAGATTATAAATTTGCAAAAACAAAAACAGCAAGTGCAGGAATTTCATTAGGTTTTTGAAAGAATTATGATTGAGCTCATTATAAAATTTTATGAAAGAAACATCAATTTATTTTCATATTCCATATTGTGAACACAAATGCATTTATTGCGATTTTTATTCAATAATTACAAATAAAAACACAGACGAATATCTCGAAGCATTAAAAAAAGAAATTAATTTTTTTGCTGATAAATATTCAAGCAACAGAAAGATTATCTCAATTTATTTTGGAGGAGGGACTCCATCGTTGATGGAGCCCCAATTTTTTTATGAGCTTATCGATTTAATATCAAAAAAATTTTATTTGCCTTCCGATGCCGAGCTTACAATTGAAGCAAATCCCGGCACACTTAATAAAAACAAATTAACAGATTTTAAAAAAATTGGCGTTAATAGATTAAGCATCGGCATTCAGTCATTTAACAATAATGAATTAAAATTTCTTACACGGATTCATGATTCTCAAACAGCAATTAAAACCGTACTCGAAGCAAATGATATTGGTTTTCAAAATATCAGTATCGACTTAATTTTTAATTTGCCAAATCAAACAAAAAAAATCTGGTTGGAAAATTTAGAGCAGGCAATCAAACTTCCAATTAAACATCTTTCTGCATATAGTTTAATTTTAGAACCAGGAACAATATTAAACAAAATGGTAATTGATGGAAAAGTGAAAATTCAAGGTGAAGATTATGATGCAGAATTATATGAATTAACAATAGACTTTCTGACAAATAACGGCTTTGTTCAATATGAAGTATCTAATTTTGCAATACCGGGATTTGAATGTATTCATAATAATTCTTACTGGAGATATAAAGATTATTTTGGATTTGGAACCTCAGCACATTCTTTTATTGATGGGAAGAGATGGTGGAACTACTCAAGTCTGAATTTTTATCTTGAATCAATTAATAAAAAAAATAATGCAGTAATTGGAGAAGAATCGTTGACACAAAATCAAATGCTGGATGAATATGTTATGCTTGCACTTAGAAGCAGCGGATTGGATACAAAAGATTTTATAAACAGATTTGGCAGTAATTGGCTTGATGAAAGAGAACCATTAATTCAAGGAATGATTGAAAATGGATTTATTAAAAGGGAAGAAGAGAAATTGAAATTAACCCCCAAGGGCTATGCAATTTGTGATGAGATTATTAAAAATTTACTTTGATAAATGAAAGTTTTATAGATCTTTTATACTAGTTTTGCAATTAATAATTATTTACGTCAGAAAAATTTCTTCCAAACAAAAAGCAAACTCAAATTTATAATGGATAAATAAAATTGAGATTGTTCTGTTCCAAAATTCGTATCTAGAACGGATTAATCTTTTAATTGTCTTTCTGAGTAATCCGCCACTTGTTTGCGACAAAAAATCTAATTACTAATTCAAAAATTTTTATAAGATTCTTCGTTTTGCCAGAAAGACTTGATTGCTTTATCTATTATTTAGAGATTCTTCAATCCGCATTGGCGGACTCAAGAATGACGCAAATGTAAATATAATTACAGAAGAATCTAAAAATCATTTCACGCGAAGCAGCAAAGAATAAAAACGCAAAAAACATTGCGGCTTTGCGACTTTGTGAGAAACAAAAACTTTGTGCTCTCTGCGCTTAAGTATATAATGAACCGCTAAGTAATCCAAATGCACAACGAAATTTCATATTTATAGAAAAGTTTTTAGATATCTTTTTAAGGAAATAGAAGAATTTGTAAATTCTAAAAAATTAACCTATTCTTTATATCACCAATTTTTTCTCATTAAATCTTATAATCAATAATTTGCTAATTCACTCAATTATTTATAAATTTGTGCAGTCTAATTCGCCCCTCGTGGGCGATTTTTGTTTGTGTAAAATGGAAAAATCAAAAATACTCGAAAAATTTGAAGAAATTGTTGCATCCGAAGGATTTCTGCTTATCGACCTTGTAATTCGCGGCGATGACAGACTTCGGATAATTGAAATTTTTATTGATGGCGAAAATGCTGTTACTACTGATGATTGCATGAAAGTAAGCAGATTAATCGAAAAAGCCATCGACTCTGAAAATTTGTTTAAAAATTATCGCCTCGATGTTTCTTCTCCTGGTGTCGATAGACCTTTGAAATATCTTGTTCAATTTAACAAGCATATTAACAGAAAATTTGAAGTTAATTACAAAGAGGATGATAAGATTAAAAAAATAACAGCAAAACTAATTCGTATTGATGGAAATCAATTATACTTTCAAGAAAAAAATCAAGAAATAAAACTTAATTTTGAAGATATTGTTAAAGCAAAAGTATTAATAAGTTTTTGATAATGGAGGTAATATAAATGAACCCTGAAATAGTAGAATCATTCGCACAGATGGTGCGTGAAAAAAGCGTAGACAAAGATGTGCTTGCAGGCATTATCGAAGAAATTTTCGGTCTGCTTGTAAAAAAGAAATACGGACCAGATGCAAGATATGATGTAGTTGTCAATATGGACAAAGGCGATATAGAAATATTTCTTGAAAGAACCATTGTAGAAAAAGTAACAGACCCAAGTACCCAAATCAGCATCGACGAAGTTAATGCACGCGGTAATGAAGATGGTTTGGAAGTTGGCGAAGATTATGTTGAAAAAATAGAATTATCTCAGTTTGGAAGAAGATTAATAAATCTTGCTCGACAAAATTTGAACCAGAGAATTCGTGAAATAGAAAAAGATATAGTTTACAATGAATACCGAAGCATGATTGGTGAAATTGTAGTGGGTGATATTTATCAGGTAAGACGCAACGATGTATTAATTAATCATAATAAGAATGAATTAATACTTCCTCGTTCTGAACAAATTCCACATGAGAAATATAAAAAGGGGGATACAATCAGAGCAGTTGTAAAAGAAGTTAAGAAAACTCCTAATGGACCTGTAATAATTGTCTCTCGTGCAGATAATATGTTCTTAAAAAGATTATTCGAAATTGAAATTCCGGAAATTTATGATGGTGTGATTGAAATTAAAGGAATAGCACGTGAACCAGGTGAAAGAGCAAAAGTAGCTGTTGAATCTCAGGATGCAAGAATTGATGCAGTAGGAGCTTGTGTTGGAATGAAAGGTGTTCGAATTCATGCTATTGTGCGTGAATTGAATAACGAAAACATTGATGTAATAAATTATTCTGATGACCCAGTTATTTTTATTCAAAGATGTCTTGCTCCTGCAAAATTGAAACAAATTGAAATTGATGAAGATGCAAAAAAATGTGTTGTCTATGCAGAAAGTGACCAGATTTCTTTAATTGTTGGAAAAGGAGGAGTTAATATTCGTCTGGCAATGAAATTGACTGGATATGATATTGAAGTTATTCGACTTGAAAAACAACTTGATGAATATGAAGAAGATATTGAACTTCCTGAACTCCGCGAAGAATTAGGAAGTGACATTGTAGATATATTGATAATGAACCGCTTTGAAACTGCAGTTGAAGTTCTTAAAGCAGGTGTTGATAAGTTGAAAGAAATTGAAGGTATAGGAGAAGAAAAAGCAAAAGAAATTATTCAAATTCTTGAAAATCAATTTGAAGAAGAAGATTAATTGAAAAAATAATATTCACAAAACTTAGGTACTCAAATGCCGGATGCAGTAAAAGATAAGAAAATTCGACTTTACAAGTTTGCTTCAGAGTATAATATTCCAACAGAAAATTTGATTGAATTTCTTCAGAAAAAAGGTTACGAAGTTAAATCTCATATGACCCTTTTGACTGAAGAAATGGAGAGCGATATTCGTGTTCACTTTAAGAAAGATATTGAGAAAGCAGAAAAACATTACAAGAAGATTTCTGAATTTCAAAAGAAAAGAGGAGAAGCAGAACAGGAACCGGCTGCAGAAACAAAAGTTCAAGAATCAATAATCGAGGAAAAACCTGTTCAGGAGAAACCTGTTGAGATACCTAAGGAAGAAATTAAATTGCAGGAAAAACCTGCAGAAGAAGCAAAATCAGAAAGTTTAAGTGAAAAGAAAGAAGTTTCTGAAGAACAAAACTTACAGCCACAAGTTGAACAACCAATTGAAAACAAATCTGTTGAAGCTAAATCAGAATCTGCAACTCAAGAACTTACTATTGAAAAACAAACAGAAAAAGAAACACAAAAATTTAAGACAGAAACCGAAATAGAATTAGAAGCCAAAAAGAAAGGCTTAACCATTGTAGGCAAAATTGAACTGGATAAAAAAGAAAAAGCTGAAACATCAAAACAACCTGCTGAAGCTGTTGCTGAATCTGCAGAAGAGATTGAAGAGTCTAAAAAGAAAAAGAAGAAAAAGAAAAAAGTATTAAAGGCTAAAAAGAAAGGAAAAGGCGGCG
Source organism: Melioribacteraceae bacterium (assembly GCA_037481715.1). Taxonomy (GTDB): domain Bacteria; phylum Bacteroidota; class Ignavibacteria; order Ignavibacteriales; family Melioribacteraceae; genus Rosettibacter. The sequence goes on along the minus strand of JBBFLD010000001.1, from coordinate 841,456 downwards.
AAGAAGGTGTTGATGAGGTTGTATCTAAAAAGAAAAGAAAAATTAAGAAGCTCGAAATTGATAAACGAGAAGTTGAAGAGGCAATTAAGAGAACAATGCTAAGTCTTGATGAATCTGCATTAAGTGAAAGAGCTTTAATTAGAAAGAAAAAGAGAAAAGAAAAACAAGAACAACAGGAAAGATTATTAGAACAAAAACAACTCGAGCAAAAGAAAATTAAGGTCACAGAATTTATTGCTGTTAATGAACTTGCTAATTTGATGGGAGTACCTGTAAGTGAAGTAATTCAAAAATGTATAAATCTTGGCTTGATGGTTTCAATTAACCAAAGACTTGATGTTGAAACAATTACATTAATTGCAGACGATTTTGGTTATGAAATAGAATTAGTAGATGAATATCAAGCTGATATAGATGCAGATATTCCTGACCCAGAAGATAAATTAAAACCGCGTCCCCCAGTTGTTACAATAATGGGACATGTAGACCATGGTAAAACTTCTTTGCTCGATTTTATTCGAAGAACTAATGTAGTTGCTGGAGAAGCAGGTGGAATTACACAGCATATTGGTGCATACAAAGTTGTTCTTGACAATGGTAAAGAAATTACATTTCTCGATACACCGGGTCACGAAGCTTTTACAGCTATGCGTGCTCGTGGTGCGAAAGTTACTGATATTGTTGTCCTTGTAGTTGCCGCTGATGATGCAGTAATGCCCCAAACAGTTGAAGCGATTAATCACGCACAAGCTGCTAATGTTCCAATCATAGTTGCTATTAATAAAATTGATAAACCAAATGCTAATATTGAAAAAATAAAACAACAGCTGGCAGAAAAAAATGTTCTTGTTGAAGATTGGGGAGGTAAATATCAATGTGTTGAAATTTCTGCTAAACTGGGAACTAATGTTGACCTTCTTCTCGAAAAAATTATTCTTGAAGCAGAAATGCTGGATTTGAAAGCAAATCCAGACAGATTAGCTCGCGGAACCATTATAGAAGCTCAACTTGATAAAGGCAGAGGAATTACTGCAACTGTTCTTGTTCAAAAAGGAACATTAAAAATTGGCGACCCATTTATTGCAGGTGTTGTCTATGGCAGAGTAAGAGCAATGTTTGATGAACGAGGCAAAAAAGTTACAAGTGCTGGACCATCAACTCCAGTTCTTGTTCTTGGTTTTGAAAGTACTCCTCAGGCAGGTGATATCTTTGTTGTAGTAGAATCAGAAAGAGAAGCTCGAGAAGTAAGTATTAAAAGACAGCAGCTTAAACGAGAACAAAATCATCGTCAAGTTCGTCTTGTTACTCTCGATGAAATTGCTAATCAAATTAGTAAAGGTGGCATTAAAGAACTTCCAATTATTGTTAAAGGTGATGTTGATGGTTCTGTTGAAGCCTTGTCTGATGCATTAATGAAATTATCAAATGATGAAGTAACTGTGAAAGTTATACATAAAGGTGTTGGAGCCATTTCAGAAGGAGATGTTCTTCTTGCAGCAGCATCTCGAGCAATAATCATTGGATTTCATGTTCGCCCAAATTCTAATGCACGAAAATTAGCAGAAACTGAAAAAGTAGATATTAGACTTTATAACATTATTTACGATGCAATCAATGCAGTAAAATCTGCTCTTGAAGGTATGCTTTCCCCAGTTATTTCTGAAGAATTAATTGGAACAGCCGAAGTTCGTCAAATCTTCAAAGTTCCAAAAGTTGGAACTGTTGCTGGCTGTTATGTTCAGGATGGCAAAATTGTTCGCAATAGTAAAATTCGTTTGTTCAGAGATGGAATTGTAATTTATGAAGGTCAGCTTGATTCTCTCAAAAGATTCAAAGATGATGTCCGTGAAGTAGAAAAAGGATTCGAATGCGGCTTGAGTATTGCTAACTTTAACGATATTAAAGTTGGTGATATTATTGAATCATATAAAATTGTTGAAACAAAAAAGAAGCTTGAATAATGCCATCATACAGAGTTGAAAAAGTAGCAAGTTTAATTAAAGAAGAACTTAGTTTGATATTTTTACATAAAATTCAGGACCCAAGCTTAAGCATAATTACTGTTACAAATATTAAAATGAGTCCTGACTTGCGCCACACAAAAGTTTATCTTTCAGTTTACGACAAAGATAAACGACAGGAAGTTCTTGAAAAAGTTAATGAATTAAAAAGCTGGATTAGAACTCAACTTGCTGGCAGAATTCAAATAAGATTTGTGCCCGAACTTGATTTTTATATTGATGATACTCTCGACTATGTTGAAAAGATTGAAGGAATAATCAGAAAGATTCATGAGCATGATGACAAAAAAAATATCGAATGATTATGTACCAGATTTTTTAGAAGGTGAAATTATTCTTATTGATAAACCATTTAGAAAAACTTCTTTCGATGTTATATATCAAATTCGAAGGGCTGTGAATGTGAAAAAAGCAGGACATGCTGGAACACTCGACCCGCTGGCTACGGGACTTCTAATTGTTTGCACAGGCAAGAAAACTAAAGAGATTCCTTCATTTATTGGTTTGAATAAAACTTATACTGGCATTATTTCACTTGGAAAAACAACTCCATCATTCGACCTTGAAACTGAATTCGACAGCGAGAATGAATTTGAATATGTTACAGATGAAATGATTTTTAATGTCAGAAATACATTTTTAGGTTCAACAACTCAAATACCGCCAATGTATTCTGCTGTTAAAAAAAATGGAAAGGCACTTTATAAATTTGCTCGAAAAGGAATAGAAGTAGAAAGAAAACCAAGAGAAATTTTTATATCAAAATTCGAGATAAATAAAATTGAACTGCCTGATATTCATTTTGAAATAACCTGTTCATCAGGAACTTATATTCGTGTGATTGCAAATGACTTTGGCAAAAAACTTGGTTGCGGTGCTTACTTAAAATCTCTGCGCCGAACTCAAATTGGAAATTACAATGTTGAAGATGCTTTTCAACTAAATGAATTTCTTGAATTTCTAAAATCAAATTCTTTTTCTGTTAATTAAATGATTGATAAATGAAAGTTTATAAAGATTCTTCTGAATTTAAAAAACAAAATAGAACAGTTGTTACTGTTGGAAGTTTTGATGGATTGCATATTGGTCATCAAAAAATTTTGAAAAAATTAATTGAGATAAGTGAAAATATAAATGGAACCAATGTTCTTTTAACATTTGAACCGCATCCACGAAGTGTTATTGCAATGGATTATGATTTGAAAATTCTTACAACACTTGAAGAAAAAAAGATGTTCTTAGAAAATTTTGGAATTGAGAATCTGATAGTTCAAAATTTTACTTTGGAATTTTCTCAAATGACTTCAGAAGAATTTATTCAAAAAATTTTAGTAAATGATTTAGGTGTTTCTCATGTTGTAATTGGTCACGACCATAAATTTGGCAAAGACAGATTAGGAGATGAAGATAAACTAAAAGAATTTGGCAGAAAATATAATTTTAATGTTACTTCAGTAGAAGCAGAAATGATTGATGGACAAATTGTAAGCAGTACTAAAATTCGTAAAGCATTGAATGATGGAGATATAGAAAAAGTTAATCTCTTTTTAGGAAGAAATTATAAAATCAATGGTAAAATTGTTGAAGGAACAAAACGAGGAAGACAATTAGGATACCCTACAGCTAACATTGAACTTAATGATGAAAGAAAAGCTGTTCCCAAAAACGGTGTTTATGTTGTCAGCTGTGTATTAAATGAAAAAAAATATTATGGAGTGATGAATATCGGAGTTCGTCCAACATTTGAAAATGAAAATAAAATAATTCTTGAAGTAAATCTTTTTGATTTTAATGAACAAGTATATGGTGAAAATATTGAAGTAAGTTTCATAAATCGTATTCGTGATGAAAAGAAATTTGAATCGGAAGAAGATTTAATCAATCAAATTAATCTGGATGTTCAAACTGCTAAAGAAATTATAGAAAGAATTAAATAAGTTTTTAATTAATTAATCCCGGTTAATTCTGGGGTTACATTGTAAAACAAAAATAAAGGAGTTACAAAATGTCAATCTCAAAAGAAAGAAAACTTGAGTTAATCAAAAAATATGGTAAAAACGAAAAAGACAGCGGAACACCTGAAGTGCAAATTGCAATATTGACTGAAAGGATTAACAATCTTACTGCCCATTTTGAAAGTCATAAAAAAGACCATGCTTCAAGAAGAGGTTTGATGCAAATGGTTGGAAAAAGAAGAAGATTGCTTGATTATCTCATGAAAAAAGACATTGAAAGATATCGTGCAATAATTAAAGAATTGAACATAAGAAAATAGAGGTTTTAAAACATGGTATATACAAAAGAAGTACAAATAGGCAAGCACAAATTGATTTTTGAAACAGGCAAATTAGCCAAACAGGCTAATGGTGCTGTGATGGTTCGTTACGGCGATACAATGGTTCTTGTTACAGCGGTAATGGGCGATGTAAGAGATGATATTGATTTCTTTCCGCTTAATGTTGAATATCGCGAAAAATCTTTTGCTGCAGGAAAAATTCCCGGCGGATTTATTAAACGCGAAGGAAAGCCGAGCGACAAAGAAATCTTAAGTGCAAGATTAATTGACAGACCAATACGCCCATTATTCCCGGATAACTTTTTCAACGACACACAAATTGTTGCTTTTGTTTATTCTTTCGATAATGAAAATGATGCTGATGTTATTGCTGCTTGCGGTGCTTCGGCTGCTTTAGTTATTTCTGATATCCCATTTCTTGAACCAATTGGTGAAGTAAGAGTAGGAAGAATTAACGGAGAATTCATTATTAATCCTACACTTCAACAAATTGAAGAAAGTGATATTGAACTTGTAGTTGCCGGCACAGAAAGTTCAATTATGATGGTTGAAGGTGAAGCTAAAGAAGTTAGCGAAGAGGATATGCTTAATGCTCTCAAATTTGCTCATGGAGAAATTAAAAAGATTGTTCAAGCTCAAAAAGAATTACGAGAACTGTGCGGCAAACCAAAATTAGAAGTGCCTCCAAAAGTAATTGATGAAAATCTTCTTAAAGATGTTCATGAATTAGCATACGAAAAATTCAAAACTATAGTTGCAACTGTTTTATCTAAAGAAGAACGCTCAAATAAAAATAAAGAACTTGAAGAAGAAGTTATTGCTGCTCTTGCAGAAAAATATCCTGAACAAGAAAAAGTTATTAAAGAGATTCTTCATGATATGGAAAAAGAGTTAATGCGCAAGAGAATTTTGGAAGAAGGATTAAGACTTGATGGAAGAAAAACTAATGAGATAAGACCAATATCAATTGAACTTGGTTTGCTGCCTCGTCCTCATGGTTCTGCATTATTTACAAGAGGCGAAACTCAAAGCTTAACTACTTTGACTCTTGGAACAAAACAAGATGAACAAATTATTGATGGCTTGCAAGCTGAATTCAGAAAAAGATTTATACTTCATTATAATTTCCCTTCGTTCAGTGTTGGTGAAGTTGGCAAATATACCGGTGTTGGCAGAAGAGAAGTTGGTCATGGTAATCTTGCAGAACGTTCATTAAAAAATGTAATTCCATCTGAAGATAAATTTCCTTACATGATAAGATTGAATTCGGATATTCTTGAATCGAATGGTTCATCATCAATGGCTACTGTTTGTGCTGGTTCTTTGGCTTTGATGGATGGCGGTGTTCCAATCAAAACAGCAATTGCTGGAATTGCCATGGGTCTTGTTAAAGAAGGGGACCAATATGCAATTCTTTCTGACATTCTTGGCAATGAAGACCATCTTGGTGATATGGATTTCAAAGTTGCAGGTTCTGAAAAAGGAATAACAGGATTTCAGATGGATATTAAAATTCAGGGAATATCCTATGAAATTATGGAAAAAGCATTACAGCAAGCAAAAGAAGGAAGATTGCATATTCTTAAAATTATGAACCAAGCAATTTCAGCTCCACGTCCTCATATTTCGATTTATGCACCAACACTGCTTTCAACTAAAATTCCAACTGATAAAATTGGAGCAGTTATTGGACCAGGAGGAAAAATTATTCAAAAGATTCAGAAAGATTATAATGTAGAAATTGTTATTGATGAAGATGGGACAGTAAATATTTCAGGACAAGATGCAAAGCTGGCAAAAGAAGCAAAAGAATATATTAAATGGTTAACAGCAGAACCGGAAGTTGGAAAAAATTATAATGGCAAAATAGTTAGAATAGCAGATTTTGGTGCCTTCGTTGAAATTTTGCCTGGTGTTCAAGGTCTGCTTCATATTTCAGAAATTGATAATAAGAGAATTAACAAAGTATCAGATGTTTTGAAAGAAGGCGATACAATAAAAGTAAAACTTCTGAGTATTGATGGAAACAAATTCACTTTATCTCGAAAAGCATTGTTAAAAGAAAATCAAAATTCTGAAGAAAACGAGAACAATAAATAACTGTTGAATAAAGGAAAGATTTTGAAGTATGTAGCTGATATTTATTATGGCTATGCTTAATGAAAATAGGAAATATTGATATTGGCAGAAAACTTTTTTTAGCACCGATGGCAGAAATTACAGATGCTTCATTTAGAAAAATCTGCAAAGAACATGGTGCTGGATTTACATTTACTCAAATGGTAAGTGCTGCAGGTGTTATCAATAATAATTTTGAAACACTTCGAAATCTTTCCTTCCATAAATCAGAAAAACCAATTGGCGTTCAAATTTTAGGTAACGATCCTGTTGTTATTGGCGAAGCAGTTAAAGAAATTTCTAAGTTGAAACCCGATTTAATTGATTTGAACAGCGGCTGCCCTGTTGAAAAAGTAACATCAAATTTCATGGGAGCAGCTTTACTTGATGACCCTGTTCGAATTGGAAAAATTGTTTCCTCAATGGTAAAAAATTCAGGGGGAATCCCTGTTTCTGTAAAAATTCGATTGGGCAAAAATCATAAAAAAATTAATGTTGTTGAAGTAGCTAAATTAATTGAAGATAACGGTGCATCAATTATATTTATTCATGCAAGAACTCGAGATGAAAAATATGATGCACAACCTCATTGGGATTGGATTAGAAAAGTAAAAGAAAATGTAAATATTCCAGTTGTTGGGAATGGTTCACTGTTTAATCCAGATGATGTTTGTCGAATGATTAATGAAACTAATTGTGATTCTGCAATGATAGCACGCGGTGCAATTGGAAATCCTTTTATCTTTGAAAGATACAATTCACTTATTGAAACAGGTATTGACCCTGGAGAACCATCAGTTGATATGATAAGAGAAGCTTTATTAAAACAAATTGATTTATTAAAAGAAGAATATGGCGAAATAAAATGTCTTGATAAAGCTAAAAAAAATATAATCTGGTATTTCAAAAATTTTCAGGGTATTGAAGAATTGATGCCAAAAGTATTTTCAAAGCAAGATTTGAATTCATTAAAATCACTAATTGATGAACACACAGAAAAAATTCAATATAATTTTTATAAATCAGAATACAATCACATTATAAATACAAAATTTAAAAAGAAAGTTTTATTCTGGCTTGAAAATGATTATGAAGCAATAGGATAATTATTTAACAGAATTAAAAGAGTTTTAAATGAACAAAGAAATTATAATTAGTTCTACAACAACTCAAACAAGAGTGGCAATCACCGAAGATGGAAATCTGGTTGATTTTTTTGTTGAGCATCCCGAAAAGCAAAGAATGGTTGGAGATATTTATCTTGGTAGAGTAGCTCGTGTTTTGCCAGGCATTCGTGCTGCTTTTATTGACATTGGATTAAAACATGATGCATTTCTGCATTTCTCTGATATCGGAGAAAGAACCGAAGCTCTGCAAGGGATATTCGATGATGATGAAACTGATGAAATTGATGAAGATGTTCAATCAGAAAATAATGAAAACTCTTCGGTAGAAACAACTGAGCAAGAAGAAACAGAAGTTAAAACAGAAAAACATGTCGTAAGAGCACGACAGATTCCAAAACTCAAGAAAGGACAGGAAATTTTAGTTCAGATTCTGAAAGAACCTGTTAAGGATAAAGGTGTTAGAGTTACATCTTCTGTTTCTATTCCTGGAAGATTTTGTGTTCTCCTTCCTATGGATAACAAAATTGGCGTTTCAAAAAAAATTGTTGATATAAGAGAAAGAAAAAGATTAAGAAAAATTGCAAGGAGCATTATTCCAAAAGATTGTGGTTTAATTATAAGAACTGCAGCAAAAGACCAGGATGAAGAAACTCTCGCAGCCGATTTAAAATCTTTAGTAAAAAAATGGGAAGATATTCAGGAAGATGCAAAAAAACTTGAACCGCCGGCAATTCTTTATAAAGATTTAAGCACAACAATTAGTGTGATACGCGATTTATTTACCCCAGATGTTTCAAAAGTTTTTGTCGATTCAAAAAAATTATGGAAAGAAATTAGAAATTATGTTCAATTCGTTCAGCCTTCACTATTAGATAGAATTGAATATTATAGAGGTGAGGAACCAATATTCGAAGCATTCAAAATAGAAGAGCAGATAAAAACTTTAATGGGAAGAAAAGTACCTCTTCCAAGCGGCGGGCACATAGTTATTGAACATACCGAAGCAATGACTGTAATTGATGTTAACAGCGGAAGATATGCAGCAAAAAAAGAACAGGAATTAAATTCACTTAAAACAGATTTAGAAGCAGCAAGAGAAATTGCTCGTCAATTAAGATTGAGAGATATTGGTGGATTAATCGTTGTTGATTTCATTGATCTCGAAGATGAAAAAAACAGAAAAAAAATTTATGATGAATTGAAAAAAGAATTTAAGAAGGACCGCGCTAAAACTGCTCTTTTGCCAATGACAGAATATGGTCTGATGCAAATTACTCGTGAAAGAGTAAGAGAAAATATTGTTCAGTCAATAACTGAAGTTTGTCCTTATTGTCAAGGCACAGGACTATTGACAAAAAAATCAAATCTTATTCACGATATTGAAAAATGGTTGCAGCGTTATCGTCTGGAAGGTAAACATAAATCTTTGAAGTTGATAGTTCATCCTTCTCTTGGAGAAAAACTGAAAGAAGGTTTCATTTCTACTTTGACAAAAATTCAATTTAAATATTTGGTTAGATTGAAATTAATTCAGGATGAAAAAATGGACCCATCTTCTTTTCGAATTCTTGTAGCAAAAACAGGAGAAGATATTACAGATAATTTTGCATGAAAAATTTCGAAATTAATTGCCTGATAAATGAGAGCTTCAAGAAAGTTTTATTGTCTTTGTTTTCACAACATTAAAGAATTATAATTATATCACATTTATGTTAAGCAATTTTATTAATTTTTCAATAAAGAATTTGAACATTAGGAGGTTACAATGAAATTTTTCATCGATTCAGCTAACATAAATCATATTAAAGAAGCAGCTTCTTATGGTATGCTTGACGGCGTAACTACAAATCCGTCTCTTGTAGCCAAAGAAGGGAAAAATTTTCGAGAACTTCTCGAAGAAATTGTCAAAATTGTTGATGGTCCAATAAGTGCAGAAGTTGTTTCTACTGATTATGAAGGTATTCTTAAAGAAGCAAGAGAACTTTCAAAAATTCATAAAAATATTGTTGTCAAAATTCCTTTGATTAAAGAAGGGATTAAAGCAGTAAAAACTTTATCATCGGAAGGAATAAAAACAAATGTTACTTTATGTTTTTCTGCACCGCAGGCAATTTTAGCTGCAAAAGCAGGTGCAACTTATGTAAGTCCATTTGTTGGCAGACTTGATGATGTTGGTCATGAAGGTATGTCTTTGATTGCACAGATTGTTCAAATCTATCGCAATTATAATTTTAAAACAGAAATTATTGTTGCAAGTGTTCGTCATCCGTTACATGTAGTAGAAGCAGCAATGATGGGAGCTCATATTGCTACAATTCCTTTTGATGTTATTGAAAAACTTTTCAAACATCCTTTAACTGATATTGGTTTGGAAAAATTTCTTGCAGATTGGAAAAAACTAAATCAATAAATTTTATGAAAAAAACAAAATTCTACTCTGTTCACGAAAAACTTGGTGCTAAAATTGTTGACTTTGCTGGTTTCAAAATGCCAGTTCAATATTCTTCAATAATTGCTGAACACAAAGCAGTTAGAAATTCTGTAGGTGTTTTTGATGTCTCTCACATGGGGGAAATATTTGTTCGTGGACAAAAAGCTCTCGACTTCGTTCAATATGTTACAATTAATGATGCATCAATATTAACTAATGGAAGAGTTCAATATTCTGCTATGTGTTACCCGGACGGTGGCATTGTTGATGACTTGCTCGTTTATAAAATTAATGATAATGAATTTATGTTCGTAGTTAATGCATCGAATAAAGATAAAGATTTTGAGTGGATGAAAAAGAATAATCTTTTTGATGTGGAAATTGCAGATGAAAGTGATGATTATTCTCTGCTTGCAGTTCAGGGACCAAATTCAAAATCTGTAGTTGAAAAATTATGTGACCGTCCTCTCGATTTGGAATACTATCATTTCTTTTTTGCTAAAGTGTCAAATGTTGATATGATTGTTTCAAGAACTGGATACACAGGTGAATTAGGTTATGAATTATATTTCAAAGGTGATGAACATACAGCAGAAAAAGTTTGGAATGATTTATTTGAAGCTGGAAAAGAATTTAATATTCAGCCAGCAGGACTTGGTGCAAGAGATTCGCTAAGACTTGAAATGGGTTACTGTCTTTATGGAAATGATATTGACGAGACTACTAATCCGCTTGAAGCAAATCTTGGCTGGGTTACTAAGTTAAAAAAGAATTCATTCATTGGAAAAGATGCTTTGTTGAAAATTAAAGAGGAAGGATTAAAAAGAAAATTGGTACCATTGATTTCAGAAGAAAAAGCTTTTCCCCGTCATGGATACGATTTAAAAGCTGACGGCAAAATTGTTGGAAAGGTAACAAGTGGAACTGTGAGCCCAATACTTGAAAAAGCAATTGCTCTTGGTTATGTTTCGATTGACTATGCTAAGGAGGGTACTCAAATTAATTTTTTAATAAGAGAAAAAGAAATTCCTGCAATTATAACTAAATTACCATTTGTGAAGAACTGATATGAAAATTAATGTCTTATTCTCAAATATTTTTCTTGATGAACTCTATTTTACCGGCAAAACAGCTGTAATGATTGATGTGCTTAGAGCTTCTTCTGTAATTACAACTGCTCTGTCAAACGGAGCCAGAGAAGTAATTCCTGTAAGCACACTTGATTTTGCTATGAAAATTTCGAGTGATGCATTTAAAAGTCAAACTTTGCTTTGCGGTGAAAGAAATACAAAAATGGTAGAAGGATTTAACCTTGGCAATTCTCCCTTAGAATTCAAACCAGAAATAGTTGCCGGCAAATCAATAATTTTATATACAACAAATGGAAGTAAAAGTATTGTAAAAGCAAAGTTCTGTGAAAATTTATTTATTGGCTGCTTCTTAAATTTGCCTGCGCTTGCTAAACATCTGTTAAATCTCAATCTTGATTTTGAAATTATTTGTGCAGGAACAAACGGGCTTTTCAATCTTGAAGATGCTGTATGTGCCGGTATGCTTATTAATGAAATTTATTCACAAAACAAAGATGTACAGCTTTCTGATTCTGCTCTTGCGAGTTTAACTTTGAGCAAACAATTGGGAAAAAATCTATACGAATTTTTAAGCGGAACTGAGCACGGCAAACTTCTTATTGAAAATGGTTTTCTGGATGATATAATTGAATGTTCGAAATATGGAGTAACAGATGTAATTCCATATTTTGTATCAGGTTCTATTAAGAGACTCTGAAATTAAAAACTGTATTTGAAAGAATGTCTAAGAAAAGAAATACATATGATAAGGAAAAAGAATTTTTTGTTATATCTCCAAAGAAAAAGAAAAAAATTTCAGGGATACTTTTAATAGTTTTATCGCTTTTCACTTTTTTGAGCATACTTTCTTATTCCCGTTACGACGATGCATTCTTTTCTTATCGCTTCACCGACTTATTTAATATCTTTTTTGCAAATCCAGAATTAAAAGAAAAAGCCGCACACACTCATAATTGGCTTGGAATATTCGGTGCTTATGTATCGAACTTTTTTATTCATTCAACTCTTGGATATTTTTCATTAATCTTTCCGATAATTCTTTTTGTTTGGGGTTACACAATTTTGAAAGGAGAGGATTCGAAATTAGCTGTTTACTTCACAAATTTCTTTCTTGTAACTGGAATTTTACTTTCATCATTTTTTGGTGTTCTGCGAAATGCAAAAGAATTTGGATTGTTGAAAGATTATTATGAATTATCGGGAAATGTCGGGGATTATTTTGGAATTGCCTTAAGCAATTTAATGGGGGGCTTGGGCAGTTTGATTTTGTTAGCTGCAGGTATGGTCATTACATTAATTATTGCATTCGATATTCGATTTGGTTCTTTGCTAAACTTCATGAAGAAATTCTATAAAGAAGAAATTGAAAAAGAAGAAGTTGAATCAGAAGAAGAATTTTCTATCGATAATATTATTAAAATTAAAAGTCCAAGCTCAGATAAATTAGAAGAGGCAGAAGAAATACTTGAAGATAAAAAGCCAAAGAAAACTGAAACAAAAATTAGAATAATCAAAAAAGATGAATTAGAAAAAATAGCTGATGAGGAAGAAGAAAAGCCAATCAAAACCAAAAAATTAGAAGCACGAAAAACAGAAAAGATAAGCACGGAAGAAGAACTGCCAACAATTGATAAAGAAAAAGAAGCTGAACTTCCTGACCAATGGAATGAAGAGATTGATTACACTCCTCCAAGTTTAGATTTATTAATTCCTCCTGATGATGAAGAAGTTAAAATTCATGAGACTGAATTAAAAAGAAATGCGGAATTATTAAAAGAAAAACTTGCATTATTCGATATAGAAATTGAAGATATAACTGTAACTCCCGGTCCAGTAGTTACACTTTATGAAATTGTTCCAGCTCCAGGTGTAAAGATAAGCAGAATAGTGAGTCTTGAGCATGATATTGCACTTGCTCTTGCTGCACGAGGAATAAGAATTATTGCACCAATTCCCGGGAAAAGTGCAATTGGTGTTGAAATACCAAATGCAGAGGCATCAATTGTTCGTGCAAAATCTGTTATAAGCAAATTAAAAGATTCAAAAGCTGAACTTCCACTTGCACTTGGTAAAACAATTTCAGGTGAGGTTTATATTACAGACTTGGCTAAAATGCCTCATCTTTTAATTGCTGGTTCTACTGGTTCAGGTAAAAGTGTTGGCATTAATATGATTATTCACAGTTTAATTTATTCCAAACATCCTTCGGATGTAAAATTTGTAATTTTTGACCCCAAAAAAATTGAGCTCTCTTTCTACAAAAAATTAAGCAGACATTTTCTTGCTGTATCTCCAGATTTAGAAGAAGAAATTATCACTACTCCATCAAATGCTTTGCTTGCACTTAAAGCAGTTGAATATGAAATGGAAAAAAGATATGACAAGCTTGCAAAAGCTGGAGTTAGAAATATTGTCGATTACAATAAAAAAGTGCTTAATCCAAGAACGCGTCCTCATGATACTGATGAAATTAAACATCATAAACTGCCTTACATAATTGTAATAATTGATGAACTTGCAGATTTAATGATGACATCAGGTAAAGAAGTTGAAGAACCAATTGCTCGTTTGGCGCAGCTTGCCCGTGCCGTTGGAATTCATTTAATACTTGCAACTCAAAGACCATCAGTTAATGTTATCACTGGCGTTATTAAAGCAAATTTTAGTGCGAGAATTGCTTATCAGGTTGCAACTAAAATTGACTCCAGAACAATTCTTGATATGAATGGAGCAGAACAACTGCTTGGAAGCGGAGATATGCTTTTTTTGCCTGCTGGAATGCCAAAACCAATTCGCATTCAAAATGCATTTATAACTACTGAAGAAATAGAAAGAGTAACAAATTTTATTTATCAACAAAAAGGTTATTCAAAAAGATATTTTCTTCCTTCTCTTTATGAAAAGAAAAAAGCTGAGATGAGTAATTTTTTGTCGGACTTAGACCCAATGTTTGAAGAAGCTGCAAGAATTGTTGTTCGTCATCAACAGGGTTCTGTTTCACTTTTGCAAAGAAAATTGAAATTGGGTTATTCGCGTGCTGCAAGAATTGTTGACCAGCTTGAACAGGCTGGTATTGTTGGTCCTGCAGAAGGCAGCAAAGCACGCGAAGTAATTGTTGAAAACGAAGAACAACTCGAAACAATTTTAAGGTCTCTATGAAATTAGTTATTCTATTTTTGTTGTCATTTCAAATTTTATATGCACAAAGTGGAAGCGAAGCATTAAAGAAAATTCAAAATAAGTTCAATACAGTTACAGATTTTACTGCTAATTTTATTCAATCAGATTGTAATTCATCTGGGAAAAATTCATCAGCATTAAGCGGAAAAATTTATTACAAGAAAAAAAATAAATTTATTGTAGAATTAAAAAATCAATTGATTGTTTCTAATGGTGAAACTATCTGGAATTATAACCAAAAACAAAAGCAAGTTATAATTAGTTATTTTTCTGATGACCCAACGGTTTATTCAATCGAAAGAATAATTTATAATTATCCATCACTTTGCAGCATAAAGTTATTGAAGAAAGATAATGAAGAAATAATTCAGTTGATTCCCCGTGAAGGTTTGCTCGATTTGAAAGATATTAAAATCTGGAAAGATAATAATAATATGATTTCAAAATTGGAAGTAACAGATATTGGGGATATGTGTTATTTAATTCAGTTTGAAAATATTACTATAAATCAAAATTTACCAGATAACAAATTTACTTTTAATCCTCCAAAAGGAATTCGTATTGTTGATCTCCGTTAAAGAACATAAAAAATTTCTCAAAAAATTTAGCGGGTATGTGTTACCCGTTATTTTAACAATCATTTTTCTTATTCTTGCTTTCAGAGGAATTGATTTAAAAAAATCTTTTGAACTTATTACAAAAACTTCTATTCTTTGGCTAATACTTTATATAATCATTTTTTATATATCTCACTACATTCGTGCTCTCAGATGGAAAGCTATAATTCATTCTGTAAAACAAGATTCATCTTCATTAAATTTATTTGGTGCGGTGATGATAGGATATGGTGTTAATTGTGTAATACCGCGCTTTGGAGAAATTTATAGAGGATTGTTCCTTGGCAAATGGGAAAAAATTTCCCGCACAACAATGATTGGAACTATAGTAGTTGAAAGAGTAATTGATATAATTTCTTTTGGATTGGCTTCTTTTCTAAGTGTCTTCTTCTATTCAGGCGACTTGTTTAAGAAAATTGCATGGCTAAAACCCTCATTAATAGTTGGTTTCATAATAATCACTATAATTATTTTTCTTCTTGTAGTTATTGTAAAATATGAACATGGATTGACTTCATCTTTATTAAACTTACTTAATAAAATTAATCCAAAATTATCAACCAAATTTTCTGAATTGATTTCAACACTCATAGAAGGTTTCTCAAGCATTAAAGGATATAAAAATATTTTTGTGATAATTATTCTGACAATATTAATGTTTTGGATTTATGCATTAAATACTTATGTTGGATTTTTCATGCTTAATATGAATGAAGTTCAACCGATTGATATGAAAATGGCTTGGGTGTTTATGGCAATTAGTGCTTTTGGAACTTTGATTCCAACTCCTGGCGGAACAGGCTCATATCACATAATCTCAATTTTTATTCTTTCAAGATTATATAACTTTAATTATGAAATCAGTGCTGCGTATGCAATTTTGACCCATTTCATTCAATATGTTGTTTTTGTTATCTCATCTTTGCTGTTAATTTTTATTATTAATAAATTGAGAGAAAAGAAGGGGGAACCAAAAGAAAATTTTGTTTCGGTTTTTAATTCCAACTCGGTAGATAAATGAAAAAATTATTTTTTCTTTTTTTTGTTATTCCTTTTTTAGTTTATGCTCAATGGGATTTCGAAGCGGCGATGGGATTAGATTTCAAATCAACTCCATCATATCGCGATTATGTCAATTCTAATTTTTCTCAGTATGGGAAAAAACTTTCTTCATTCTCAAGTGCTGTTAATTTCAGTTGTGAAATTAATTACAGAATATCAGATAATTTTCAATTTGGCAGCGAATTAAGTTATTTAATTGATTCTTACAATGCTCCTATTGGTGCAGGTGGTATCTATGAAATTTCATATAATTTTATTAGACCTTCAATAGTAGCTTATTATGTTGTAAAAGGAATCGGCTATAAATTTAAATTTGGCGGAGGCTTAGGACCCAGATTTATCTTGTTAACTGAAGATAACATTTCAAAAGTTGATTATTCGGCAACTGGTTTTGGTGTATTAATTAAAGCAGAAGGGAACACGCTTTTGAGTGATAATCTTTATGCAGTAATTGGTTTTGATTTGAGATTTGATTACACCAATGAACTCAAAGATAAGGTTCATCAAAATAAAATTATAAACTTTTATAACGGCAAAGCAGTTAATATGACATCTCTTTCAGCCGGAATCAAACTTGGAATTTCATACATCTTTTAAGAGTCATATATGAGCATATTTGAAGCAATAATACTTGGAATAATTCAGGGACTTACAGAATTTTTGCCTATCAGCAGCACAGGGCATCTTACAGTTGCAGGGAAATTAATGAATTTAATCTCTCTCGATAAACCTCAGCTATGGACTTCATTCATAGCAGTAATTCAACTTGGAACTTTGATTGCTGTTGTTGTCTATTTCAGGGATGATATTTTCAATATCATTAAAGATTTTTATCAAGATAATTTTACAAGCAGAAAAAATTTCAGCAGCCAATCATTGAATTCTAAAATGGGTTGGTACCTCGTAATTGCAACAATACCAGTAACTGTAATTGGACTTCTATTAAAAGATATAATTGAAGGAACACTTACAAAAAATTTATATGTAATCTCAGCGAGTTTGATTATACTTGCAGTAATACTTGCTGTAGCAGAAAAAACTGGTAAATTCAAACGAGATATGGAAAATATTAAATGGTATGATGCACTTGTAATTGGTTTAGCACAATCACTTGCATTAATTCCCGGTTCATCCCGTTCTGGCACAACAATAACTGCAGGTTTATTTCTTGGATTAAAAAGAGAAACCGCAGCACGATTTTCTTTTTTGATGAGTATCCCTGCTGTCTTTGCAAGCGGTATGTTGGAATTTTATGAGTCACTAAAATATATTGATTTTAATTCCTCAATAAACTTGATTATTGCTACAGCAGCATCGGGAGTTGTTGGTTATTTATCAATAGAATTTTTGTTAAGATATTTGAAAAGAAAATCAACCTTCATTTTTATAACATATCGTATTGTAATTGGTATAATAATTTTATTTTTAATCAGCAATGGAATAATAAATCCATAGGTGATTTATGAATCTAAGTAAAATGATATTAATAATTATTTTTTCTGTTTTTATTTTATCTTGCACCTCAAATGGACAAAAAGAAATTAAAAAGCAGGAGGATACAAAAATTAATTTAGAAGAATATCTTACTTTGAAGAATAATGAGAAATTAATTGCAATAATGAAAACAAGTTTGGGAACAATTGAACTTGAGTTGTTTCCCAACGAAGCTCCAAAAACAGTAAAGAATTTTGTAGGATTATCTTTAAAAGGTTTTTATGATGGAGTGATTTTTCATCGTGTGATAAAAGATTTTATGATTCAAGGAGGTGACCCAACTGGAACTGGAAGAGGAGGTGCCAGTATTTATGGCGGTCCATTTGAAGATGAATTTTCTCTTTCATTAAAGCATGATTCTCCGGGGATTCTTTCTATGGCAAATGCGGGACCAAATACAAATCAAAGTCAATTTTTTATTACTGTTGTGCCCACACCATGGCTTGACCTAAAGCATACAATTTTTGGAAAAGTTATAAATGGAATGGAAGTAGTAAGAGAAATTAATTCTGTTCCAACTGATGAAAAAGATAGACCGCTTCAAGATGTAGTAATAGAAAAAATTACAATTGAAAAACGAAAATTCTGAAAATATGCACTCAGAGTTTTTTACTTCTCGCTGGGGTTTAATATTATCAACACTTGGAATTGCAGTAGGCACAGGAAATATCTGGCGCTTTTCAAGAGTAGTAGCACAAAATGGAGGTGGTTCATTTTTAATTCCATGGGTTATTTTTTTGTTGATATGGTCAGTCCCTTTGATAATATCTGAATTTGCTTTGGGGAAATTCACAAGAAAAGCACCTATTGGAGCATTCAAAAAAACAGCTGGTGATAAATTTGCATGGATGGGAGCTTTTGTTGCTTTTGTTTCTACTGCAATTATGTTTTATTATTCTGTTGTTACTGGCTGGTGTTTGAAATATCTGTTATCTTCATTGAGTGGAACTTTACTGAATACATCAAATCATTTGCAATACTGGAATGAATTCTCATCAGGATTTTATCCAGTTTATTTTCATTTCCTTGCAATGATGATTGGAGCAATTGTAATATATAAAGGAGTTGTAAAAGGAATTGAAAAGGTAAGCAGAA
Source organism: Melioribacteraceae bacterium (assembly GCA_037481715.1). Lineage (GTDB taxonomy): Bacteria > Bacteroidota > Ignavibacteria > Ignavibacteriales > Melioribacteraceae > Rosettibacter. Next base: position 822,924 of record JBBFLD010000001.1, on the reverse strand, counting down.
TTCTTGTATCGATGCTTGTTGTTATACTTTTAATTTTGTTTGTGCGTGCAATTACATTACCAAATGCTATTGTAGGAATAAAATATTTTTTCACACCGAAACTTGAATATTTGATTAATTACAAAGTCTGGTTAAATGCATTAACACAAAATGCATGGGATACAGGTGCCGGCTGGGGTTTAATTTTAACTTATGCAACTTACATGAAACAGAAAGAAGACATTGCATTAAATGCTTCGCTGATTGGTTTTGGGAATAATTCAATTTCGTTATTGGCAGGGATAATAATTTTTTCAACAGTTTTTGCTTTGAGCTCAAATGATGCTCTTCAGCAAATATCACAATCTGGACCAGCGAATACAGGATTAACCTTTATTGTTTTGCCTCAATTATTTTCAAAAATGTCAGATTCATTAATTGTTAATCTAACTTTTTCATCTTTGTTCTTTCTTGCTTTATCTTTTGCTGCACTTACATCTTTAATATCCATGATTGAATTAGCAGTTAAGACCTTAATTGATTTTGGCATGAATAGAAAAACAGCTACGATAATTATAAGTTTTCTTGGATTTATTTTTGGTATTCCTTCGGCACTCAATATAAATTTTTTAATAAATCAAGATTGGGTTTGGGGTGTAGGATTAATTTTAAGTGGTGCATTTATTTCTTTTGCAGTTAATAAATATGGAACAGACAAATTCAGAAAAGAAATTATCAATTCTTCAGAAAATGATATATATGTTGGGAGATGGTATTTCTGGTTTATGAAATATCTTGTTCCAGTTCTTGCAATTTTACTTCTATCATGGTGGTTAGTTTCATCAACTTCATGGGACGAACAATGGTGGAATCCATTCCATCGAGAAAATTTAGGAACAAGTTTGTTTCAATGGTTAATTGTGATTTTTATATTTTTAATGATTAATAAAAAACTTGTCAAGAAAATTTCTATATGAGTTTAAGTGAAATAATAGTTGGAATTTTAGTTGCAGGAATTGTTTGGGGTGGGTTTATTTATTTCATAATAAAAGCAATTAAGTTAGAAAAGAAAAAATCTGATAATCATGGCAAAGAGAACATTACCATCAATCAATGAATTAACAAAAGAATTAAAGAAAAAAAATTTTTTGCCTGTTTATTTCATATGCGGCGAAGATAATTATAATATAAATTATGCTGTAGAGTTGATTTTAGAATCTGCTAAACAATTTGTAAAATCTGATTTCGATATTGAAACAATAGATGCAGAACGCGGGCAGAATTTTTCCCAAATAATTGATATGGCACTTGCTTTTCCATTTGGCGGAGGTAAAAAAATAATTGTCGTAAAAAATTTCGATAAACTGAGTGATAAAAAATTATTAAGTGAATATTTAATCTCTCCTGCTGAATTTACAATTCTAATTTTAGTGCAATATTCAAAAGTATCAGATTTATCGAAAGAACCTTTTGCCACTTTAATTCAAAAAGGATTTTTCTACGAAGTCAAAACAGAAACAGGTGAAGAACTTGTTGACTGGCTTGAAAGAAAAGCAGATGAATATAAAATAAAACTTACGCGAGAGAATATTTATAATATTCTGGAAATAGCAGGAGAAGATAAAAGTCTTCTTGAAAGCCAGCTTCAAAAAATTTCAATTTATTTGTTTGGAAAGAAAGAAATATCTTTTGAGGAAATAAAAAAATTAATTTCTTCTACAAAACAATATTCTATTTTTGATTTGCAGGAAGCAATTGGAAAAGGGAATAAGATTAAAGCGATTGAAATTGCATATAATCTTTTGGATAGTGGTCAAGAAATTATTGTAATCATTAACATGCTTGCTAAATTTGTTTTAACAGTTTCTCAAATTCTTGAAATGATAAAAACAAATGTTAACGACAATGAGGCAGCACGAAAACTTCAGTTAAGCTGGTATTATTATGTCAATTGCAAGAAAGCTAATTATCTTTTTTCTGATTCAAGGTTATTAAATGCTTCTCGAGCATTATTTGAAGCAGACTTAGCTGTAAAAACAACTGCTTCTGAACCTAAAACAATTCTTCTGACACTAATTTCAAAAATGATGCAGTAAAAAAATTATGGAGTTGAAAAATTTTTCTTTAATAACTAAAATTAAACGCCTAATTTTGAAACAATCTTAATATTGGATAGGTATAATTGCCGCACAATCAAAATTTAACTGAGCTAACGGATGAAGAACTAATCAAAAAGTTTCAAGAAACAAATGAGCTTGAAGCTTACGAAATATTAGTTCGCCGTTATAAAGACCCTCTGATGAATTTCGTTTATCGATTCGTCGGAGATAGAGATGTATCTTCAGATATTGTTCAGGATACTATGATTAGATTTTATCTCAACAAAGATTCATATCGCGAGTTTGCCAAGTTCTCGACATGGATTTATACAATTGCCGGCAATCTTGCAAAAAATGAACTTAAGAGACGGCGAAGAAGAAGTATATTGTCTTTAAGTCCATCTGAAGATGATAAACAAATTCAAGTTGAAGACAAATCTTTTGTAGCACCAGACAGAGCTACGGATAGTAATCTTAAACATGATATTATTCAGCGTGCACTAATGAAAATTAAACCTGTTTACAGAGAAATGGTAATTCTAAGGGACATTCAAGGTCTTTCTTATGAAGAAATTGCAGAGATAACAAAAGTTTCTCTTGGAACTGTAAAATCAAGAATTAATCGTGGAAGAACTCAATTACAAAAGTTATTAAAAAATATATATGACGAGTAAGCCTATGGGAATTAACAGCTACAGTGATGATGAAGTCAAATTCTCAAAATTAATTAATGATTTAAAGGAACTCCCGAAAATTAAAACCGAAGAAAATTTTGAATACAATCTGATGATTCGTATTCAAAATCAAAACTTCGGTTATTTGACGGAAGAAAAACCACAATTTGGCATTATCAAATTTGTTATTCCATCAGCAATTGTTTCTATAATTATTTTATTCATATTGTTTTTACCTGCTGCTGAACAAAAAGTTGAAAATCCTTTAATGGTAGACCCGCCAAAAATTTCTGAGAGTGACTCATTAAGTAATTCACAAATTTTATCGTCAAATTCAGGAACTATTGTTAAACCCAGAAAAAAAATAAACAGAGAAAATGCATTAACAGAGAATGTTGTTTCAGAAGCAAATTCGCCGGTAAATTCTAAATTAAAATATCCTATAAACAGAAGCAGGTCGGTTTCATTAGATGAATATTTATCCGGGCAAAATCCTGGAAGGAATAATTTACAAAGAGGAAATATAGTTAGAAGCGGTGAGGAAGAATTTGATTTTGATGGATTTTTACTCCCTCAGCCTCTTGACCAGAAATCACTTGAAAAATATCGCAGAATGATTGATTCAATAAGAAAAGCAGAAGCTAAAAGAGATTCTTTAAGAAGAATCCGATAACATTAATTATATATCAAATTAAAAATTTCATTTATTTGTTTTTTTAAGCATTCATGCTTAATTTTGCATCGTAAATTTTAAGGAAAACTTGTGAAATGAAAAAAGGTATTCATCCAACTTATAGAAGATGTGAAGTAACTTGTGTGTGTGGCAATACTTTTGTTACACGTTCAACGGTTAGCAGTATTAAACTTGAAATCTGCTCTCAATGTCATCCATTTTTTACAGGTAAACAAAAAATTGTGGACTCTACTGGAAGAGTAGAAAAGTTTAAGAAAAAATACGGCTTGAAAGAGGCTTAATTAATAGTTCTGAAATTTTGGGGGCTGTAATTTAACAGCCCTTTATTATTTTAAACCTGCCTGTTTTTAATAACTTTTTAAAAATCATTATGAATCAATTAGTATCAACAGAATTATCAGGAATGAATTTGTATCAGGGTGTACGAGGTCATGCCGTTAAAATCTTAAATCGTGTAGACAGAACTGATGCATACCTCGATAAATTACTCGAAATTGAATTGAAAAATTCTAATTTGAGTGGAATAGATAAAGCATTATTATTCGAAATTGTTCATGGTGTGATGAGATGGATGGGAAGACTTGACTGGATACTGAATGGATTTTATAAAGGTCAATTTTCTAAGTGTATCCCAAATGTTAAAAATGCACTAAGAGTTGCTCTTTATCAAATTTTGTTTTTAGACAAAATTCCAGATTATGCAGCAGTTAACGAAGCAGTGGAGTTTGTTAAAAAACTTCAAGGACAGAAATATGCAGACCTCGCTAATGCAGTTTTGAGAAATATTATTCGTAATAAAGAATCTATTCGTTATCCAAATCCAGAAGAAGATTTAGTTGCCTATCTTAGTACATATTATTCTCATCCAACATGGATGGTTAAACGCTGGGTTAAAAGATTTGGAAGAGAAGAAACAGAAAAACTTTTAATTGCCAACAACAGCAAACCAGTAATGGCATTAAGAGTGAATAATCTTGTTACAAATAAAGAAGAATTAAAATCACTTCTGGATTCTGTTGAATTAAAATACACTGAAAGCAAAATTCTGCCTGAATTTATTCGACTCAATAATCTGACAAACATTACTGATTGGGAATATTTTCAAAAGGGATATTTTTCTGTTCAAGATGAAAGCACAGGTTTGCCGGTAAAATTACTTGATGTAAAACCAGGTATGAGAGTGCTTGATTTATGCTCGGCTCCAGGAGGTAAAACAGCATTTATTGCAGATTTGATGAACAATCAGGGAGAAATTATTGCTCTTGATAGATTTGACAGCCGATTAAAAATTCTTGAAAAAAATTTAGCTCGTCTTAAAGTGACAAATGTTAAAACTATTCCAATTGATGCTTTAGAATACAATGATGAAATTGGTTATGACCGAATATTGATTGATGCTCCTTGTTCTGGATTAGGCACTTTAACTAAAAAACCTGATTTGAAATGGAAAAAAGACTTGGGGGATATCAGAAAAATTGTTAATATTCAATACGATTTGTTGAAAAAAGGTGCATCAATGCTGAAAGTAGGAGGAGCTTTGGTTTACAGTACCTGCACAATTGAACCTGAAGAAAACTTTGAAATAATTAAAAAATTTCTCTCTGAGAATTCAAATTTTCAGCTCGTTGATGCTTCAAAAATATTTTCAAAAGAACTTGTTGATGAAAATGGTTGTGTTCAAACTTATCCACATATTCATGGTGTTGATGGTTCATTTGCAGCGAAATTAATTCGTTTAATTTAATAGAGAAATATAATGGCTTCAGAAGCCTTAAAAAAATTTGCAGAAGAACTAAAATCTATTCGAGAAGAAAAAGGAATTTCGCTTCAACAAATTTCAAATCATACAAAAATTGATATCAAGTTCCTTCAAAAAATTGAAGAGGGTGATTTTAATTTTTTGCCAGAAATCTATGTAAAGGCTTTTATTAAGGAATATGCTCAAACATTAGAACTTGATAAAAATGAAGTTATAAAAAAGTACGAAGCAGCAAAAAGCAAAATTTTAGATTCACGAACAGCAGATGAAGAATTAAAAACTCAATCAAAAAAAACAGAAGAAAAAATTATTGAGTCAGAATCAATTGAAAAAAAATATAAAAAAGAATTTAATGCAGAAGAATATTTTTCACCTGAATTAAAATATCCTGAAGACAATCAAGAAGCACAATCAAATAAAAAATATTTTTTATATGCAGGTATTGCAATAATTTTTTTAATAGCATTCTATTTTCTCTTCATTAAAGGTGATTCTAATATAATTGAAGAAAAACCTTATGAAGATGTTTTGACTGATAGATATGAAATTGATTCATCAATTACACAACAGAAGCCACAACATGAGTCGGATAGTCTTAACTTATCTATAACTCCAGAAAAACTTGTGTGGCTGAAAGTATTGTGTGATAAAAAGGAAGTTTACAGACAAATGGCACCGGCTGAAAAGGTTCTTAATTTTAAAGCAGAAAAAGAATTTTATGTTGTTGTTGGAAATGCAGGTTATGTTAAAATGAGCTTGAACAACAAACCAATATCACCAATAGGTAATTTAGGCGAGATTAGAAATTATTATATTTCGCTTGATACAATTAAGTCAAATCTAATTCCAATTCCAAAGAAAGATGAAAAAAAGTCCACAACAGAGAATTGAGGAATTAAGAAAATTAATTAAAGAGCACGATTATAATTACTATATTCTTGCTCAGCCTACAATTAGCGATTACGAGTATGACCAGCTCGTAAATGAATTAATTCAGCTTGAAAAGGAAAACCCGCATCTTATTACTCCCGATTCACCAACACAGCGGGTCGGTTCAGATTTAACAAATGTTTTTAATCCTGTTGCTCATCGAATTCCAATGCTTAGTCTTTCAAATACTTACAGCGAAGAGGAAATGTATGATTTCGACAGAAGAGTAAAAGAAGGGCTTCCAAAAAGCGAAAAAGTTGAATATGTGTGCGAACTTAAAATTGATGGGGTATCTGTCAGCTTAAGATACAAGAATGGTTTGCTTGTAACTGCTGCTACAAGAGGTGATGGAACAACAGGCGAAGATGTTACAAACAATGTAAGAACAATTCGATCAGTTCCGCTTTCAATTAGAAAACCTGAGTCAATAAAATTAAAATTGGATGATATAGAAGTGCGCGGCGAAATTTATATGGAGATTGAAGCATTTAAAAAGATAAATGAAGAACGAGAATTAAATGGAGAAAAAACTTTTGCTAATCCGCGTAATTTAACAGCAGGGACCATTAAACTTTTAGACCCTCAGCTTGTGGCAAAAAGACCTTTAAAAACCTTTGTTTATTATTTATACTCTGGAACAGATGAATTAACAACTCACTATGAAAACTTGAAGTTGCTTAGGGAAATGGGATTTTGTGTTAATCAAAACTATAAACTTTGCAGAAATATTGAAGAAGTAATGGAATTTTGTAATGAATGGGAAGATAAAAGAGATTCACTTCCTTATGAAATTGATGGGGTTGTTGTTAAGGTAAATTCTTTAAAGCAGCAAAGAATTTTAGGGAATATTGCAAAATCTCCGCGATGGGCAGTTGCATATAAATTCAAAGCAAAACAGGCAAAAACAAAATTAAATAAAATTATCTGGCAGGTCGGACGAACAGGAACATTAACTCCAGTTGCAGAACTTGAACCAGTATTTCTTGCAGGTTCTACAATAAGTCGAGCAACTCTTCACAATATTGATGAAATTAGAAGAAAAGATATAAGAGAAGGAGATATTGTTGTAATTGAAAAAGGTGGTGATGTTATTCCAAAAGTTGTAGCGGTAGATTTATCACAAAGACCAAAAGATTCTCATGAAGTTAAGATTCCATCAAAATGTCCAGTATGTAACTCAAATTTATACCGTCCTGAAAATGAAGTTGCAATTTATTGCGAGAACAATTTATGTCCTGCTCAAATCAAAGGAAGAATAGAACATTTTGCATCTCGTGGTGCAATGGATATAACTGGACTTGGAGAAGCATTGATTAATTTATTTGTCGATTTAGGTTATCTTAAAGATTATTCTGATATATATCATCTCAAGGAGCATAGAGAAGAATTAATTCAGATTGAAAGACTTGGAGAAAAGAGCGTTGATAATCTTTTAACATCAATAGAAAAAAGCAAAGAAAAACCTTTTGACAGAGTTCTTTTTGCACTTGGAATTAGATATGTGGGTGCTGGTGTAGCAAAAAAATTAGCAGACCATTTTAAATCTATTGATGCTTTAATTAATGCATCAGAAGAAGAAATTGAATCAATTCATGAAATTGGTCCAAGCATAAGCAAGAGCATTAAAAGATTTTTTAGCGACAGTAATAATATTAAATTGATTGAAAGACTAAAAAAAGCCGGACTTAAATTTAAGAGCGAAGAAATAAAAGTTACTTCAGATAAATTAAAAGGGAAATCTTTTGTATTAACAGGAACACTTTCATCGATGTCGCGTGAAGAAGCAAAAGAGAAAATTATATCATTAGGCGGTCATGTGCTTTCTGCGGTGAGCAAAAATACAGATTATGTTGTTGTTGGTGAAAATCCAGGTTCAAAATTTGATAAAGCTCAAAAACTTGGAATACCAATTCTTTCGGAAGAAGAGTTCTTAAAAATGATTGAGTAGAACATGTTTGAAGCTCTTAAACGCAAATTAGCTCATTATTTATTATCAAAGAAGTATTTAAGAAATGGAAATCAGCAGATAGTTTTTAATAAAATTATTTCCAGCTCTAATAATTTTTTAGTGATTCTGCCTTTTGAAGAAAATGATTTAAATAATTCACTCGATTTAATTAAGTATTTATTAATTCATAAGAAAAATGTTACAATATTTCTGCAGGAGCATAAATACAATTTCTTCCCTGCAAAAGATAAAATTAATTTTATTACCTATAATTTGGAAGATATATCAAAATTAAATCTGCCATCAAAAAATTTATGTAATAAATTAAAAGAAAAAAATTACGATGTTGTAATTGATTTGAACAGAAAAGAAAATACTTTTTTTAGTGCAGTAGCAAATCTTGTAGATTCAAAAGTTAGAATTGGTTTTAGGAAAGATTATTCTGAAGCTTATTACAATTTATTATACGGGGATAATAATAACGACTCAGAACTTGTATTTAGAAATTTTCTCAATTTCATAAGAATGTTTTAAGCGATTATTCTTTTTAATAATAAAATGAATTTGTAGATTGCAATTGTAAAATTAAAGAGTGGCAATAGTATGAGTGATAATATTAATTATGAATTGAAGAAAATAGGAAATACCGCCGTATTTAAATTAAATGAAAAGAGGTTTGATGCCTCAATTGCTGGATTTGTTAAAGGTGAACTTACAATTTTGTTGCATACTGGCGATATCAACAAATTAATAATTGATTTATCAGAAGTTGAATACTGTGATAGTTCTGGTTTGAGTGCAATTTTACTAGCATATCGAATTCTGCAGACAAACGAAGGAATGATTCGTTTGGCTAATCCTTCTAAAAATGTTAGAACTCTTATTGAAATCTCTCAGCTTGATAGAGTATTAAAAATCTGTAATTCTGTTGACGAAGCATTGAAAGATTTAGAGGAAGTCTCAAATTAATTTTGCCATTTCTTTTTATAATATTTACAGTTCAAATCGGTAAAGAATTTTTTATTTAGTATTTTATGAAAGACACTAAAAAGTTTCTCAAAGAAGTAAAACTTGTAGTATTTGACCTTGATGGAACTTTGCTAAATGATAAAAATGAAATTAGTGAAACTACAATTGAACTCGTAAAAAAATTAAAAGAAAAAGGAGTAAAGTTTTCAATTGCAACAGCCAGATTGCTTTCTTCTTTTATAGAACATATTAAAATGCTTGATATTGACGTACCAGTTATATCATTGGATGGAACTTATGTAGCTAATCCTGTTACGAATGAAATCCTTCTCGAATCTTTTATGAAAAAAAATCATGTTAATCGTGCATTAAAATTATCAGAAAAATATTCCTTAAATGTTGCATTATGTTGTAGAGATTCAATTTATTACAATGAAAGCAATTCTGTTGTAAAATCTTTGCTCGATAAATATGGAGCAGAATTTAGATTAATAAAATCGTATGAATCTTGTATGGATAATGTTTTAGAAATGATTATTGTGAGCGAGTTGTCTGATAAGATTAAAAAAGTACATTCTAAAATGATTTTCCCATATACTTTTGGTGTTCAGGCATTATATTATAAATCAAATAATTACGGGGGCGTATATTATTTGGAGTTGAAAAAAATGGGGGCGAACAAAGGAAAAGCTCTTAAAAAACTATGCGACTATTTGCATATTAATTTAACTGATACAGCTGTTATCGGTGATTGGTACAACGATGTTCATCTGTTTCATTCGAAAGCATTTAAGGTTGCAATGGCAAATGCAGTTCCTGAAATAAAAAAATTATCTGATTTAATTACGAGCAAGGATAATAATGAAGAAGGCATAAATGAATTTTTATATATGCTGCTAAAGGCGAAATCCTAAATGAGAAAAAATATTAAACATAGCTTAAAAGAAAGTACTCAAGTAAAAGTTCTGATAGTTTTCATTACTATAATTTTGATAGTATTAATGTTCCCTCAGGGAGAATCGATAGAGTCGGAAGTAAATGTCGGTTCTATCTGGATAAAAGATGACTTGATTGCATCAACTACATTTGAAGTGTTGAAAGACCCAGAAGTTTATGAAAAAGAAAAACGAGAAGCAGCTGCAAAAATTCTTCCTATTTTTTTGAAAGATAATAATGTATCAACAAGTTCTATTGATTCAATTAAAAAATTTAATAAGCTGATTTTAGATTTAACAAGACATGCAGCATTTGAAAAAGATAAAGACAAAGAATATATATTTTTAAGTGATAATTCATGGAATATATTTCAAAAGCTTCGTAAATCGCCCTCGAGTTTTAGTGGATTAAAATTAAAATCTCTGAATCAAATTTTGCAGAACGCTGTGATTTTGCTTGATAGAATTTACCAGAGAGGATTACTGAATTATAATTATAAAGAAATAAGCAGAGATAGTATTACTGTTCGAGAAGGACGATACGAAAAAAATAGTCCTAAAACTTTTTATTTTGACAGGCAATCAGTCAATGATTTTATTAATACATTTCTGGAAACAAATGTTGGACTTAATAAGGAAGTTAATGAAGCTGTTTTTGAATATGTTACTTATTTTTTGAAACCTAATATTATTTACAGCTATGATTTAACTCAAGCAGCAATTGAAAACGCTAAGGAAAAAATTCCGCGCAACATTGGGATTGTAAATGAAAATGAAAGAATTGTAGCTAAACACGATAGAATAACTCCTGAAATAAAACTAAAGATCGACTCTTATCGGATTGCAAAAGGAGAAGAAATAAGTTTAATTGGCAAAATTGCTCAGGACTTAGGTAAGTTTATTCATATTCTTATTGTCACACTTCCATTTATTCTTTACATATATCTTTTCAGAAAAAAAATTTATAAGGATAATGTAAAGATTCTTCTAATAGCAATAATATTTTTATTTATCAGCTTTATCACTTTTCTTATATATCAGATAAATGCTTCATTTCAATTAGAACTGCTTGTTTTAGTGCCTGTATGTTCTATGCTGTTGACAATTATATTTGATTCAAGAGTTGGATTTTATGGAACAGTAACAGCATCATTAATAGTTGCAGGATTAAGAGGCAACGATTATGTTTTTGCAGTAATGAATATTGTTGCTGGTGCTCTTGCTGCTTATACAGTTCGTGATATAAAAAATAGAACACAAATTTTCCGTTCATTCTTTTTTATTCTTATTGGTTATATTGTAAGTATCGTAGCATTCGGGTTGGAAAGATTTGATTCATTTAACAAAATGATTTCAACATTTGCTTTTGCAGCATCCAATGCATTGATAAGTCCAGTTTTAACTTATGGATTGATCATTTTTATAGAAAGAATATTTAAAATAACCACAGATTTAACGCTTCTTGAATTAACTGATTTTAATCATCCTTTGTTAAAAGAACTTGCAAGAACTGCACCAGGAACTTTTAATCATTCGATGTTAATGGGAACAATGGTAGAATCCGCAGCAGAAGCTATTGGTGCAAATCCTATTCTTGCACGAGTTGGTGCTTATTATCATGATATTGGCAAAACATTAAATCCAGAAAGTTTTATTGAGAATCAAATTAATGAAGAAAATATACATGAGAAAATTAAACCGGAAGAAAGTGTTCAACTGATTCTTAATCATGTTAAAAAGGGAATCGAGCTGGCTAAGGAATATAATCTTCCAAAAGAAATTATTGATTTCATTCCAATGCATCATGGAACAATGGTGATTACATTTTTCTATGAGAAAGCAAAAGAAATTTATGGCGATGAAAATGTTGATATTGATGAATATCGTTATCCAGGTCCAAAACCAAACACTAAAGAAACTGCACTTGTTATGCTTGCCGATGCGTGTGAATCTACTGTTCGTTCTTTAACTAATGCTGAGCCTCAAAAAATTGAAAATGTAATTAATAATTTAATTAATGCTCGTATTGATGACGGACAGCTTGACGATGCACCAATTACATTTAAAGATATTACAAAAATAAAAGAAGCTTTCCAGAATATTTTACTTGGTCAACGACATAAACGAATAAGGTACCCTAATCAAGAAGAACTTGAAGAGAAAAAAGAAGATGAAAATTGAATGATGGAAAAATTTTTGAAGGAATATCTTACTATTCTCCGCTTCGAAAAAAATCTTTCTGAAAATACAATTCAATCTTATGAAATTGATTTGAAGAAGTTTTTTACTTTTCTTGAAAAGAAAAATGTAAATGACCTTAACGATGTTTCAGCAGAAATAATCTCAAGTTATTTTGATGAACAGCGTAAATTAGGAATTGATACTGCAACTGTAGCAAGATATATGTCATCTTTAAAAGGATTCTGGAAATATCTTGAAGATTCAAATTATGTTGAAAAAAATCCTACTGAAAAATTATATCCAGTAAGAAAATCAAGGAAACTTCCTTCAGTATTATCATTCGAAGAGATTGAAAAAATACTTCAAGCTGTTAATACTAATGATTATCTGGGAATTCGTGACAGAGCAATTTTGGAACTTTTTTATTCATCCGGCTTGAGAGTATCTGAATTAATTAACCTTAAGATTTCAGATTTATTTTTTGAAGAAGAGGTTATTCGAGTTTTTGGCAAAGGCTCTAAAGAAAGAATTGTTCCAATAGGACAAAGTGCAATTTTCTGGATAAATGAATATTTAAGATCATCTAGACCTTTGCTTGAAAAGAAAATGAAAAGTCAAAATTTTCTTTTCTTGAATAAAAGAGGAACAAAACTTTCAAGAATGTGGATTTGGAAAATTTTTAATTTTTATGCAAATCAAGCTGGAATTAAGAAAGAAATTCATCCTCATACATTCAGGCATTCTTTTGCAACTCATTTACTTGAAAGAGGAGCTGATTTAAGAGCAGTTCAGGAAATGCTGGGACATGCAGATATTTCAACAACTCAAATCTATACTCACATAGATAGAGAATATATTAAACAAGTTCATCGAGACCATCATCCGCGTGGTTAATAAATTGAAATCACACAAAAAAAATATTTTAATATTATTTTCATTATTAATTTTATTAAGCTGCACCAAAACAAAAATTAATGATGAATTAAATTACTCATACTCTATATGTCTTGCGGAATTCTCATCCCTTAGCGATGCATACAATTATAGAGATAAGTTAAACAGAGATTTATCAGACAGCATCACAATAAAAAATTTATCATCGAAGAGGTATCTGATTCTATATGGCAATTATACTAATTCATTCAATGCAGGAAAGAGAGCGTATCAACTCCTCAATGACTATTCAATTAAAAATTATAAAATTTTTCACAATGATGATTTTGTTAATGACCAATTTGCAAATGTTTTATTTGTTGCGAATTATTCTGGAAGACCATCACTTTATAATTTTAATTTAATTACAAAACAAACAAAACCTTTATGGAGCCGCTGGGGGAGAAAAGTTCTAACAATCAATCATTTTCAAAATAGAAGCAAAGCTTTTGTTACTACTGCATTAAGTTACAAAAAACTTGGAGCTTTCCCTGATATTCAGGATGTTCGATTATACTTATATGATTCAGAAACAAATAAAATTGACGAGGTCTATTATTTTGGCGATGCAATTCAATTATACACTTATTGGGAAACTCAAGATACTTTCAAAGTTAATCTGACATTTTCTGATTCAATAAAACCAGAAATCATTATTCAAAATATTTTTTCATTTGATAGTAATGGACAACTTACAGAAATAAAGAAAAGAGAATTTCAAATATTAAAAGATGGTTTTCCAAAACCACCGATACTAAAGCTTGCTGCAATTTCTCCAAAAGGGAGATATCAAATAAGAAATATTAAAGAAAATGGAAAAAGTTATATTTATCTTAGGGATGTAACTAAAAATTCGGAAATTCTTCTTTATGAGTATGAAGGAATAATGAAAAGTATAATCTGGCTTGATGACGAGAAATACTGTTTTATGATTATAAAGTTGAATAAAGTAAATCAAAGTGAATTATTAATAATTGATGCAAATGCTATGCAGATTAAAAAAAATTATTATGGTCCTGAAGACCAGAATTTATTAGTTCATGGAAACTTCCTATTTTTTGATGAACAAAATAACGGGATTAGGCAAATAGGAATTTATAATTTGAATAATGATACAATTTATCATCGAATTCAATTTTATGACGGATGCGGAATAAATAATTTGTGAGTTATGAAAACATATTTGAGAATTATAAGTTATATAAAGCCGTTCTGGAAATATCTTGCTGCTTCAATTATTTTTACAATTTTTTCAGCATTGCTTGATGGTGCATCAATTTATTTGTCAATACCCTTGCTTGATACACTTTTCCAGCAAAAAGGTGTAGGTTCAGGAAGTTCAGTTCAAAATCTTAATGTAATTCAGAACAAAACAGACAACTGGATTTCTCAATTTATTAACGAATTAACATCGAGTTTCAAAGAATTTATTTTTAGTGGTTCTACATCTGAAATATTATTCAAAATTTGCCTCTTAATTGTAATTGCATTTTTAGGTAAAAATCTTTTTGGATATCTGCAGGCATATTTTCTTGCTCATGTTGAACAGGGAATGATTCGCAATTTAAGAAACGAAGCTTATCAACATCTGCATAAACTCCCAATGAGTTTCTTTAAGAATGAAAGGACAGGTAACTTAATCTCAAGAATAATGAATGATGTAAATGCAGTTAACTCGAGTGTTTCTGCAGTCTTTCTAAATTTAATCAGGGAACCTCTTAAAATAATTGTATTTCTTGGTATCGCAATTGCAATCAGCTGGCGTTTGACTTTATTCTCACTTGTAGTTCTTCCATTTTCTCTGGTAATAATTAGCTACATTGGATTAATTTTAAGAAAGCAGAGCGGTTTGTTGCAGGCAAAGATGGCAGATTTAACTAATCGGCTTCATGAAACTATTACTGGTGTTAAAATCGTTAAAGCATTTGGAATGGAAGAATACGAGAACAAGAAATTTTTTAATGAAACACAAAACTTTTTTAAGCTTTCTCTTAAAATTACACGCATAAGAAATATTGCAAGTCCAACTACAGAATTTTTGAGCGTAATTGTCGGAGTAGTAATTATTTATTTTGGGGCACAACTCGTGTTAGTAGAAAAGTCAATTACTGCAAGTCAATTTATTGGATTTTTATTCGCAATATTTCAACTGATGCCGCCAATAAAAGAACTCAGCAGCGTTAACAATCGTATTCAGGAATCAAGTGCTGCAGCCGATAGGATTTTTGAAATTCTTGATACTGAACCAAATATTAAAAATGTTGAAAACCCAATTTCGATTAATGACTTTAATGACTCAATTGAGTTTGAACATGTTTATTTCAAGTATGATGATTCAGAAGATTATGTTCTGGAGGATATAAACTTTAAAGTGGAAAAAGGAAAGATAATTGCACTTGTTGGAAGCAGCGGTTCGGGTAAAACTACACTTGTTGATTTAATCCCAAGATTTTATGACCCAACAGAAGGCAGAATTTTACTTGATGGAATTGATATAAAAAATATTCGTATAGAAGATTTAAGAAAACTTATGGGAATTGTTACTCAGGAAACGGTTTTATTTAATGAATCAGTTAGAAATAACATTGCCTATGGTTTGACAGATTGTTCAGATGAAAAAATTATTGAAGCAGCAAAAGCTGCAAATGCACATAATTTCATAATGGAACTTCCACAAAAATATGACACAATTATTGGAGAAAAAGGTACAAAACTTTCTGGTGGACAGCGTCAACGAATTGCAATTGCAAGAGCATTACTAAAAAATCCTCCAATAATGATTCTTGATGAAGCAACTTCTGCTCTTGATAATGAGTCAGAGGTTCTTGTTCAAGAAGCAATTGAAAGACTTATGCAGGATAGAACTGTTTTTGTCATTGCTCACAGACTAAGCACAATCAGGAATGCAGATAGAATTCTTGTAATTGAAAGAGGAAAAATTGTGCAGGATGGAAAACATCAAGATTTAATTTATGAAGAAGATGGCATTTATAAAAAATTATACGAGCTTCAATTCAGAGACATTAACACATAAAAAATTTAGAAGTGAAAGTGAAATTATCATCAATAATTATTGCAAAAGACGAAGAAAAAAACATTAAAAGATGCATTGAAAGCCAGCAAAATATTATTGATGATATTATTGTATTGATAGATTCTCGAACAACAGATAAAACATTTCAAATTGCTTCTTCATTTCCCAATGTAAAATGTGAAATTGTTGAATGGAAAGGTTATGCACAAACAAAGAACTATGCACTTGCCAAGACAAAACATGACTGGGTTTTGTGGATTGATGCAGATGAAGAAATAACAAAAGAACTTGCTGAAGAATTACATGCGTTTAAGAATTCAAATCCAAATTATGCTTCATATTATATTCCCCGGCGTGCTTATTTTTTAGGTAAGTGGATTAAACATTGCGGCTGGTATCCTGATTATGTTTTAAGATTGTTCAATAAAAAAAATGCACATTTTAATAACAAAGCAGTTCATGAAAATCTAATTGTTGATGGTAAATCTGGTTATTTCAAAAATCCATTAAATCATTACACAGACCCATCAATAGAACATTATTTGAATAAATTGAATATCTATACATCACTTGCAGCAGAAGAAATTATCTCTAACAAAAAAAAAGTTACATTAATTGATATTTTGTTTAGGCCAATTTTTCTTTTTTTCAAAATGTATATTTTGAAACTTGGCTTTTTGGATGGCTTGCATGGATTAATTTTATCAATATTTTCTTCATTTTATGTTTTTACAAAATATTGTAAAGCATGGGAAATTAAAATAAATAAATGGTAAAGAAATGATACTCGGCATAATACCAAATGTTACTAAATCGGAAATATTGAAAGTAGTTGATACAATTGTTGAAGAACTTCTGGAAAACAATCTCAAGTTTTTTATTTGTGATTCATTATTGAAAAAGAAAAATGAATTCACCCCAAGATTGAATGACTGCAAATATGTTTCATTAAATGAATTGATTAATGTGTCGGACATGGTAATTTCAATTGGGGGTGATGGAACAATGTTAAATACAGCTTATCAAATTAGAAATTCAGGTAAACCAATTATCGGTGTAAATTTGGGCAAGTTAGGATTTCTTGCAGAATTTGATATAGAAAGTTTCAAAGAATTTATACCAGAATTAATTTCAAATGATTACACTATTGAAGAAAGAATAGCATTAATAGGTACTACTAATAATAAAGAAGAACTTTTTGCAGTTAATGATATAGTTATAGATAAAGGTTCTTGGCCCAAGATGATTGAATTATCAATTGAAATTGATAATGAATATGTATCAACATTTTCTGCTGATGGAATTATTATTGCAACGCCAACGGGTTCGACTGGTTATTCTCTTTCAACAGGGGGACCAATCATTACTCCAAAGTCAAATGTTATTACATTAAGTCCAATTGCACCTCATACATTAACTATGAGACCTCTTGTAGTATCGAGTGATCAAAAGATTGCCATTAAGGCACAATCATTGTATGGAACAGTTCACATTAGCTGTGATGGTCAGCGTTCAAATGTTTATTATTCGCCGGCAGAAGTAATAATTGAAAAAAGCAAAACTAAAATTCAACTCGTTCATTCAAAAAGAAAAAGTTATTTTGAAATATTAAGAAACAAATTATTCTGGGGGTTAGATGTACGCAAATTCAATAACAAATAATTTTTTGAGAACGATTATTCTGTTGTTGCTTATCAGCTTAAAAATAATTTATGCACAGGAAAAATGTAATTTGTTGATTGATGAAAAAACTGGCAGCCCAATGTTAACCGGTTTGGTCGATAAGAAAGTATTTTTGGATACAAGTGAATATAAACCTTTTTCGAATTGGTTTAGAAAAGAGTATGAAAGTTATAATGCAGACAGTATAATCGTTGATTCATTAAAAAATCTAAATTTAGAAAACATTACTATTGATGTAATAATGGGAACATGGTGCAGCGACAGCAGAAGAGAAATACCAAGATTAATCAAAATTTTAGATGCAATAAAATTTAGTTCAAAAAACTTAAAAATAATTTGTGTCGATAGAAATAAAAATGCTGGTAAAATTGACTTGAGTAATTATGATATTAAACTTATTCCTACCGTTGTAATAAAAAGAAATGAAAAGGAGCTTGGAAGAATTGTCGAAACCCCTGTAATGTCACTTGAAAAAGATTTGTCAAGAATTATAAATCAATATTAAAGATAATTAAGGGGCTGTCTAAATTTTATTTTTAGACAACCCTTTCTCTAATTTTCACTTGTCTCTAATTGTGGAATTTCAATTGTGGTTATGTTTTTATAGTTCTTTGGTTTCTTTGTATTTCCATTTTTCTTGTTAGAAATTTCAATAGGAATATGTGAATCTTCTTTTAATTCTGTTTTCTCATGCTTTGCTTCACGATAAATATAGATTTCATTTTTATAATTTCTCATCACAATTTTATCTTCATCTCGATGTAAAATGTATTGAGGCAGAACCGGGATTTTACCTCCACCACCAGGAGCGTCAATTACGAAATGTGGAATTGCTAAGCCGCTTATATTTCCACGAAGTTTATACATTATTTCCAATCCTTTATCAAGTGTTGTTCGAAAATGATTGGCTCCTCTTGTTTCATCTGCCATGAATAAGTAATAAGGTCTAACTCTTATTTTAAGAAGTTTTAAAAATAATTCTTTGAGAACTTCTGCATCATCATTTACGCCTTTCATTAATACAGCTTGATTATTAACTGGAATTCCTGCATCGACAAGCATTTCACATGCTTTTGTACTTTCTGGAGTAATTTCCCATGGATGATTGAAATGAGTGTTAACATAAATTGGATGATATTTTTTTAGCATCTCAACAAGTTTTGGAGTTATTCTATGCGGCAGAACACATGGCATACGAGTTCCAAGCCTAATAATTTCTATATGAGGTATTTGTCTTAATCGCTTTAATATTTTTTCGAGCATTGTGTCGGTTAGCATCAATGGGTCGCCTCCGGACATAATTACATCTCTAATCTCTGTATGTTTTTCAAGATACTTAAATGCCGATTCGAGTTGTTTCATTGATATTTTTTCGGAATTTCCTACTTTTCTTTTTCTTGTACAGAATCGGCAATACATACCACATTGACTTGTTGTGAGGAACAATGCTCTATCGGGATAACGATGAGTAATATTTGGTACAGGGCTCATTGCGTCTTCTTGCAGCGGGTCTTCGTAGCCAGATATATCTTCCAGTTCTTTTACATCCGGGACACATTGAAGCCAGATTGGATCTCCCGGATATCTAATTAAGCTTAGATAATATGGATTAATCCTTGCCTGGAAGAATCCATCGAGTTCTTCGGCTACTTTTCTGTCTAAGTTAAATTTTTCAACAAGCTGGTCGACCGAGTGAATACTGTCCCTTATCATTTGCTGCCAGAGTTCCATAATTATTGCCCTTTAATTTATTTTAAGTATTTACCAAATATTATGAGATTATCGTTTATTGTATAAAAATCTTTTATTTCAGCCAGAACCGAATAGTTATTTCTCAAATAAAAATTTCTTGTTGCAAAGTAACTTTCTTTTGATGAAGTCTCTGCTAAAATCCATCTGCCTTTTTTTTCTTTCACAAATTCTTCTGCATGCATCAACAATTGTTTTCCTATTCCTTTATTCTGTTTTTTGGGATTTACAACAATCCAGTATAAATCATAAACGCCATCAGTCAAAGCTCTTTTTCCAATACAATAATATCCATCAATTTCATTTCCATTTTCGAACACATAAATGTTATAGTATTCATGTTCAGGATTTGAAAGAGCTTCATCAATTAATTCCACTGCAACTTTTTTTTCTTCTTCATTAAAATTATCTGTGCAATTAATAATTTCAATTAACTTGTTCCTGTCATTATATTGCAGCTTGCGTATCATAATTTTGCCTTTGTAATGCTAATTCAGTTATTTTATATAAAACTTCTTCATAACTGATACCAGCTGCAGCTGCAGACCTTATAAATCCAGCATCTGGCGAAATATCAGGATTCGGATTTACTTCTATTACATATGGAATATTTTCTTTGCTTAGTCTTATATCAACTCTGGCATAATCTCTGCATTCTAAAGCGTTAAATGCTTTCAATGCAATTTGTTCAATTTCTGATTTTATATTTTCTTCAAGTTCAGCAGGGCATTTTGGAACAGTATTTTTGTAATAAGTACTTTCAGGGGACCACTTAGCTTCGTATGTAATTATTTTAGGCAAATTTTCTGGAAGTCCATCGAAACAAATTTCTGAAATCGGAAGTATCTGATTCCCAAGAATTGCTACATTTAATTCTCTTCCTTCAATGTATTCTTCGATTAATACTTCTTGATTATAATTTTCAAAAAGATATTCAAGTTGTTGTTTTAATTCTTTTGAATTATTTATGACTGAATATTCAGAAATACCAATGCTTGCGTCTTCTCTGACAAGTTTTGTAATAACGGGGAATTTACATTTTAATTCTGATAATTTTGGGAATTGATTTACTTCAGCAATAAAATATCGGGGTGTTCTAATTCCATGTGACTTTAATATTTGTTTGGTTCGAACCTTGTTTAAGCAGTTTCCAAGGCATATTGAGTTATTTCCTGTAAATGGAATGCCCAGCAATTCATATAAACCTGCAATATAACTTTCAAGATTTGAATTGCCCTCAACAGATTCAACAAAATTCACAATTACATCAGGAGAATAATATAAAATTTTTTTGATGAACGACTTGATATCACTGTTTACAGCAAGTGTATTGACTTCAAGAAATTTTTTACTAAGTATTTTCTTAATATTTGAAATCTGTTTTAAGAAATCTCTTTCGGATAAATCGATATTATCATTTTCACTGTTTGGTTCTTTGCCTAAATAATTTTTATAATAACGAACTGGTTCATTATAACAGATTAATATTTTTCGTTCAAAGTTCATACTAAATTATATCTTTTAGCTGCTGTGAATAAAACTTTATTAATCATTTCTGCATAAGAAAGACCAGCTGCACGAGCAGCTTTTGGGAAACAAGAATTATCATCAGGGTCAGGAAGAATTCCTGGCAAAGGATTAATTTCAAGTACATTTGGCTCGCCGTTGCTATCGAGTCTTATATCAATTCTGCTCCAGTCTCTGCATCTTAATACTCTGTATGATTTGAGTGCAATATCTTTAATTTTTTCTTCAAGATTATTATCAATTTTTGCTGGACAAGAAAAAATTTTCAAAGGATTATCACGAGTATCCACAATCCATTTCGCCTCGTATGAATAAATTGGGATTAAACCTTCAGGCAGTTCATCAAAATTAATTTCAACAATTGGAAGAATTTCTATATCAGAATTATTTCCGATTATTGCAACTGTAAATTCTCTTCCCGGCAAATATTCTTCAATGATAAACGGCTGTTTATAAATTTCAAAATTGTATTCTAATTTTTCTTTTAATTCATCAATGTTGTTCACAAAAGATGAATTAAATATACCTTTACTTGAACCTTCTCCAACTGGTTTTATAATAACAGGAAAATTGAGATTGAAGTTTCTTAAGTCATTTAGAGTTTCTGCATACAAAAATTTTGCAGTTGGAATTTTATGATAAGAAAGAATTTCTTTTGTTCGTGCTTTGTCTAAGCATGTTGCAAGTGTTAATGGATCAGAACCAGTGTAAGGAATTCGAAGCATATCTAACATTGCTGGTATTTGTGCCTCTCTGCTTATGCCATTTGCACCTTCAGCAATATTAAAAACAATGTCTGGTCTATACTTTCTAAATTTTTCATATGCATCTTCATTTGCTTCAATCATAATAACTTCATTAAAGAGCTCAAGTGCATCTTTAACAGCATTAATTGTTTCGAGTGTATCCCACTCAGCATATTTATCGAATAAAATTTCATTTGTGTTCTTTTGAAGAGAGAGAGATTTGCCTTCGAAAGAATTTTCTTCTTCCGGTTTTAAATTATATGTAAGTGCTACTTTGAACTTCCTATTTAGTAAAAAAGAACTAATACAAAATCCTTCCAATTGTTTGTTACCAATATACTCATTTAAAATTTTTTTTCAAGAAGTTTATTGCAAAAAAAAATTTTTTGTGATGAAAAAAAATTATTGTGAAGTGTTAAGCTATTTGAGAAAGGAAAAGATTGTGTTGATAATTTTCTTTTAAAACTTTTTTGATGATAAAATTTTTTTCTAATGATAAATGTGGATCGTTATTAATAATGTTGAATGCTGTTTCTTTAGCATCATAAAGAATTTCTGAATCTTCAATGATATCAGAATATTTTAATTCAGGTAATCCACTTTGCTTTGTTCCAAAAATATCTCCGGGACCTCTAAGCTTTAAATCAATTTCCGATAATTCAAATCCGTTGTTCAATTTTACCATTGAATTTAATCTTATAATTGTTTTGTTCTTTTCTATTTGTGCTGGTGATAAATAATCAAAGTTAAAGTCGAATTGATTTGTTTGAACAGCGAATTCATCTTTTGTTATTAATATGCAGTAAGCTTGTTTATCACTTCTTCCAACTCTTCCACGAAGTTGATGTAATTGAGATAAACCAAATCTATATGCATCATTAATAACAATAATATTAGCATCTGGTATATCAATACCAACTTCAATTACAGTTGTTGATATGAGCACATCATACTTTTTAGCAGCAAAATCGAGCATAACTTTTTCTTTTTCCTGCCACTTCATTTTGCCATGAATAAGACCAATCTTCAAATCTTTCAAATAATTTTCTTTTAAGCTGTTGTAGTAAGATTCTGCAGCTTTAAGCTCCGATTTTTCTGATTCTTCAATTAATGGATAAACAAGATAAGTTTGATATCCTTCTTTTGCTTTATCTCTAATGAATTTATAAACATCTGGTAATTTACTTTCTCCGCGTAATACTGTTTTAACAGGTTTTCTGTTTGCAGGCATTTCATCAATTGTTGAAACATCAAGGTCTCCATATAATGTGAGAGATAATGTTCGCGGGATAGGTGTTGCAGTCATAATTAAAACATCTGGATTCAATCCTTTCTTAATTAATTCTGACCTTTGCATAACACCAAATCGATGTTGTTCATCAATAACAACAAGACCAACTTTATGGAAATCAACATTTTCTTCAATTAATGCATGTGTGCCGATTATAATTTGAGCTGTTCCATTTTTAATTTCATTGAGAATTTGTTCGCGTTCAGATTTTTTTTGACCTCCAATTAATAAATTTACTTTGATATTCATCCCTTCAAGCATCTTTGTAATATTTTTATAATGCTGGTCTGCTAATATTTCAGTTGGTGCCATAAGAATAGCCTGACAGCCATTAGTTACAACTATTAACATTGCAATTAATGCTACTATCGTTTTGCCGCTTCCTACATCTCCCTGAAGTAAACGGTTCATCGGTTTATCACTTTCAAGGTCTTTTCTTATTTCATGTAAAACTTTCAGCTGTGCTTTGGTTAATTGAAAGGGGAGAGAATTTAAAAATTTTTTTATTGGTTCAGGCTTCACTTTAATAAGAAAATTTTTTCTTTTGCTGCCAATTAATTTTTTTCTTAATGCAACAAGACATTCGAAGTAAAATAGTTCCTCAAATTTTAAACGCCTTTTGGCTGCAAGGAGCGACTTGCTGTCAATTGGGAAATGCATATATTTTACAGCTAAGTTAAGAGGAAGAATTTTTTTTTCTTCAATAAGATATTGTGGAATTGTTTCATCAATACTGTCAGAATATTTTTCTACTGCTTGATGAATAATTTTTCTTAAACTAAAATCGCCAAGGTTGCTGTCTCTTAATTCTTTGGGAACTTTGTAAAATGGAATAATTTTTCCGGTATGCAAAAATTCTGTTGATTCATTTTTTGAAATTCTATCAAAATCAGGATGAACAAATTGAAGATGACCATATTTTGTTAAAACAGGTTTTGATGAAATTGCAAAATAATCTCCTTCACTAAAAACATCCTCAAAATATCTTATCCCTTGAAACCAAATACACTCAAATATTCCTGTTGAATCTTTCATTCTAACTTTGAAAATATTTTTTTTCCCATAGTGGATTATTTCTTTATCAATCACTTCACCTAATATTGTTACTTCTCCTTGATAACCATCTCGAATGTATTGAATAACTTTGATAGAATTTAAGATTGTTGAACGATCAAGATATTTTGAAGGAAAATAGAAAAGTAAATCACGAATGGTATTAATTCCAATTTTGGAAAATGCTTCAGCTCGTTTTGGTCCAACAGATTTTAAATATTGAACAGATGTATCAAGATTTTCTGGCATGTGATAAAATTTTTTTAGGAAAATATAATAAATAAAGAAAAGAATTGTTTAATGGAGAATATGTAAAAGAAAAATAATTACTCGTCTTCTGCTTTCATATCACGAGTCATTAATTCGTATGTAGCTTTGATTGGGTCAAGCTCTTCGAAAAGAATTTTGTAGACTGCGGTGCAAATTGGTGTTTCAATTTTATGTTTGATTGAAAGTTGATGTACAGAACGGCTTGTTTCAACACCTTCTGCCACCATCTGCATTGATTTTAGAACATCTTTTAATTTTTTTCCCATTCCAATTTGTTCGCCGACATATCTATTTCGGCTGTGTTTACTCATACAAGTTACAATTAAGTCTCCCATGCCTGAAAGTCCAGAGAATGTTTCCGGTCTTGCGCCAAGTGCAATGCCAAGTCTGGATATTTCGGCTATACCTCGAGTCATAATAGCAGCTTTAGTGTTATCTCCAAATTTTGCACCATCAACAATTCCAGCTCCGATAGCAATCACATTTTTTAATGCACCGCCATATTCAACTCCAAGAATATCTGTTGATGAATAAACTCTGAAGTAAGAAGTTATAAATGTAGATTGAATTTGTATAGCTGTATCTCTGTCAGAAGATGCTGCTACAACAGCAGTTGGAATTTTTCTGCTCACTTCTTCTGCATGACTTGGTCCGGAAAGAACACCAATTTGTGAAGGAGATATTTTTTTTATTTCATCAAGAATAATTTGAGATACTGTTTTAAGCGAGTCTTTTTCAATTCCTTTAGCAACATTAACGAAAGTTGTATTTCTAAAATTGAAATCTTTCATCTTAACCAAAACACTACGGATGTATTGAGTTGGAATTGCAAGAACTATAAAATGTTTGTTGTCGCAGCTTTCTTCGAGAGAGTGTGTAATTTTAATTTCTTTAGGAATTTTTATTCCGGGCAAATAAATTTTGTTTTCTCTTGTTTTATCAAGAACTTTAGCATAATGACTTTTGTATTCCCACAAAGTTACATCGTGACCATTATAAAATAACAATATTGCTAAGGTTGTTCCCCAGCCACCTGCGCCTAAAACTGAAATTCTCATTATCCGTTATTTTTTGATTTACCCGATTTTGAAAATGAAATTCGATGCTCTCTTCCTTTTAACAGACGGTCAATGTTTTTTCGATGTGTATAAATTACCAGCAATGATAATGCAATTATGAAAGGCAGGATTGTATTATAACCAGGTATATGAACGCCAAAAATATTTTCTCTTACTATTAAAATTATTGGAACAGATACTGCCGCTGTGAGAGAACCAAGAGAAACATAACGAGATAAATAAACAACAATCAAAAAGATTCCTAATGCAAAAAGCATGTCAACAGTAATTATTGTAATTAAAAATCCAAGTGCAGTTGCAATTCCTTTGCCACCCTTAAAACCAGCAAATACAGTCCATATGTGACCAATTACTGCAGCTACACCACAAATTATTTGAATAAGAGTAAAATCATCAAAAGGAGTGATATTGTTAAAAGGAATGTTATCGAGATACATTCTTGCAATTATTACAACTGCTACAGCACCTTTTAGTGCATCAAGAATTATTGTAAGCAAACCCCATTTCCAGCCAAGTACTCTGAATACATTGGTGCCGCCAGCATTTTTGCTGCCATAGTTTCTTATATCAATTCCTTTTACAAGTCTGCTTATAATGATACTTGTTGGAATAGAACCAACTAAATATGAAAGAATTATTACAAATACTAAGTTTAACATATTACCTAAAAATTTTTGTGTTGAAAGTTAGATAAAAGATAATAGATAAACAATTCAAAAGTTAATAACGTTCATGTTTTGTGAAATCGAAGAAAAAAGTTTTAAATCATCTTTAGTTGTAATCTTAAAATTAAATGCAGAACCTTCAACAATTTTAACTTTATATCCTGCATTTTTTACAATCATAGATTCATCGGTTCCAATGAAATTTTCTTTTTCAGCTTTTTTCATTGAATCATAAAAAATTTTATACTGGAAAATTTGTGGTGTTTGAACATAGTAAATTTCTTTTCTGTCAATGTAATCTTCTACAAGTTCATTGCCTTTAATCAAAGTATCTTTTGCTTTAATTGCAGCAATTGCACTTCCAAAGTGTATTGCTGTTTTTATTGTATTTTCTAAAACAGAGAGGGGAAGCAATGGTCTTACTGCATCATGAACAACAATCAAATCATTATTATCAGCAATAATTGATTTAACAGCATTGAATACAGAGTACTGTCTTTCATTCCCACCCTCCACGATCCCAGTAATTTTTGTAAAACAATATTTTGATTTAATTTGATTTAATAATTCAAAATAATCTTTCTGAGAAGCTATAATAATCTCATCAATTAATTCGCATTTTTGAAATACTTCAATCGTATAGGCAATTATTTCTTTCCCATTGATTTGTAGATACTGTTTAGGAATTTCTGAATTAATTCTTTCGCCTTTTCCGCCGGCAGGTATGATTGCAAAAATTTTCATTTCTATTATTGATTTATTAATAAAAAATCCCGGGTTTAAATTGAGATGTTTAAATCCCGGGATTCAGAAAAAATTAAAGAATAAGCATTGCATCGCCGTAGCTTAAAAATCTATATCCTTCTTTAAGAGCTTTTTTGTAAGCTTTCATAGTAAAGTCGTAGCCTGCAAAAGCAGCAACAAGCATAAGTAAAGTAGATTCAGGTGCATGAAAATTTGTAATAAGCTTTTTAGTTATCTTAAAATCATATGGCGGGAAGATAAATTTATCTGTCCAGCCTGCATTAGGTTTCGAGAACCCGTCAGCAGTAACACTGCTTTCTAATGCACGACATGTGCTGGTTCCAACAACAAAAACATTTTTCTTTTCCTGCAATGCTGTGTTAATTACATTAGCAGTTTCTTCAGGAATTTCATAATATTCAGAATCCATTCGATGTTTTGTTAAGTCTTCTACTTCTACTGGTCTAAATGTGCCAAGACCAATATGAAGAATTACAGGAACAAATTTAATTCCCTTCTTTTCAATTTTTTTAACAAGCTGAGGTGTAAAATGTAATCCTGCAGTTGGAGCAGCAACTGAACCATCAACTTCAGCAAAAATTGTTTGATAGTTTTCTCTGTCTTCTTCAGTTGGTTCACGTTTAATATATGGAGGAAGGGGAGTGGTGCCAATTTTTTCTATAGCTTTATAAATATCACCGGCATCTTCATTAAATCGAACTGTTCTGCCGCGCGATGTTGTATTATCAATAACTTCACACCAGAGATTATCATTAAAGTAGATTCGATTACCAATTCTTACTTTTCTTGCTGGGTCTACAATTACATCCCAAATATTTTCTTCTTTGTTTAGTTCTCTTAGAACAAATACTTCAATTTTTGCGTTGGTTCTTTCTTTTTTTCCAATTAATCTTGCCTGCATAACTTTTGTTTTGTTGACAACAACAACATCGCCTTTTTCCATGTAATCAATGATATCAGAGAAAATTTTATTCTCTATCTCTCCTGTAGCTCTGTTTAAAACCATTAATTTAGCTTTATCGCGCGGAGAAACAGGAAACTTAGCTATTGCTGTTTTAGGCAAATTATATTTGAAATCCGATAGCTTCATTTACTCTCCTCTTTACTCCTTAGTCATTTTGTTTATTAAAATTTGTGCAGCGCAGAAATTAACTCTGCGCCGCACTATTGTTAATTATTTCTTTTTTGATTTTGCTGATTTCTTTACAGTTTTTTTAGAGGCTTTAGCAGCATTCTTTTCTTTAACAACTGCTTGAGCTGCTGCCAAGCGTGCAATTGGTACTCTAAATGGTGAACAGCTTACATAATCTAATCCAATTTGATGGCAGAATTCTACTGATTTTGGTTCACCACCATGTTCGCCACAAATTCCAATTTTTAAATCAGGACGAGTTGCTCTTCCACCTTGAACTGCAATTTTCATAAGTGTACCAATTCCTTCTTGATCAATTGATTGGAATGGGTCTTCTGGAAGAATTTTCTTTTCAAGATAATCTGGCAAGAAGCCGCCAATATCATCTCTTGAAAATCCAAATCCCATTTGTGTTAAGTCGTTTGTTCCAAATGAGAAGAATTGAGCATATTCAGCAATTTTGTTTGCTGTCAATGCTGCTCTTGGAATTTCAATCATTGTTCCAGTTAAATGTGGAATTTTCTTTAATCCAAATTTTTCACATACTTCTGCATGAACTTTATTAATAATATCGTATTGATGTTTGAGTTCTTTAACATCACAAACAACTGGAATCATAATTTCTGGGAATGGCTTTTTGCCTTCTTTAATTAATTCTGCAGCTGCTTCAAAAATAGCTCTAACCTGCATTTCTGTAATTTCAGGATATGTTATTCCAAGACGAACACCGCGATGTCCCATCATTGGGTTATTTTCATGTAATGAATCAGCGCGTGCATTTAATTCGTCAAGAGTAATTCCAAGACTTTCAGCTAATTTAGCTCTTTCATCCTGACGGTTTGGAACGAATTCATGTAAAGGTGGATCGAGTGTTCTTATTGTAACTCCAAATCCATCCATTGCCTCGAGTGTTCCTTTGATATCATTTTTAACAAAGGGGAATAATTCATCGAGTGCTTTTCTTCTTTCTTCTTCAGTTTTAGATACAATCATTTTACGAAGAATGAAAAGCGGTTGTTCGGAATCTTTGCCATAGAACATGTGTTCGGTTCTGAACAAGCCAATACCTTCTGCACCAAATGCTCTTGCTTTAGCTGCATCTTCTGGAGTATCTGCATTAGTTCTTACTTTTAATTTTCTAACTTGGTCACATAATTTCATGAATGCTTGGAAATCGGGATTTTCTTCTGCAGCTTTAACCATTGGAAGTTCACCAAGATATACAACACCTTTGGAACCATTGAGTGTAAGCCAATCACCTTCTTTAACAGTGTGTTCGCCAACTGTAAAATATTTTTCTTGATAATTAATTTTGATTGAACCTGCACCAACTATACAGCATTTGCCCCATCCGCGTGCAACAAGAGCAGCATGTGAAGTCATTCCACCGCGTGCAGTTAAAATTGCCTGTGCAGCTCGCATTCCTTCGATATCTTCAGGATTTGTTTCTTCTCTTACAAGAATTACCTTCTTGCCTTGTTTTGTCCATTCAACTGCATCGGTAGCAGAGAAGACAACTTGACCACTTGCACCACCAGGTCCTGCAGGCAAGCCTTTAGCTATAGCAGTAGCATTCAATTCTGCTTTGGGGTCAATGATTGGATGCAGCAATTCATCTAATTGTAAAGGGTTTACTCTTAGAACTGCTTCTTCTTTTGTAATTAATTTTTCTTTATACATATCAAGTGCTATCTTGACTGCAGCTGGTCCATTTCTCTTGCCAACACGGCACTGAAGCATGTAAAGCTTTCCTTCCTGAATTGTAAATTCGATATCAAGCATATCACGATAATGTTTTTCAAGAATTTTCTGAATTCTGTTTAGTTCCTTGTATGTTTCAGGCATTGCTTTTTCAAGTGAGGGGAGATGTGCATTATGTTCGGATTTACCAATTTCATTAATTGGATTTGGGGTTCTGATACCAGCAACCACATCCTCTCCTTGTGCATTTGGCAGCCATTCACCATAGAAATATTTTTCACCAGTTGCTGGATTTCTTGTAAATGCAACACCTGTAGCTGAGGTATCGCCCATATTTCCAAATACCATTGATTGAACATTTACTGCAGTTCCCCAGTCATCTGGAATACCTTCAAATCTTCTATAAGCAACAGCTCGTTTTCCCATCCAGCTCTGGAATACAGCTCCAATTGCACCCCACAATTGTTCCATTGGGTCTTCAGGGAAAGGTTTGCCAAGAACTTCAAGAACTTTTGCTTTATAAATTTCTACTAATTCTTTTAAGTCATCAGCAGTCAATTCAGTATCGCTCTTATATCCTTTAGCTTCTTTCATTTTATGAAGCTCGGCTTCTAATTGTTGACGGACACCTTTACCTTCTTCAGGTTCAATTCCGGCTGCTTTTTCCATTACAACATCGGAATACATTTGAATAAGGCGGCGGTGTGAGTCGTAAACAAAACGAGGATTATTTGTTTTCTTGATTAATCCTTCTCTTGTTTCATTATTTAATCCAACATTTAAGATTGTTTCCATCATTCCCGGCATTGAAGCACGAGCACCAGAACGAACTGAAACAAGAAGAGGATTATTTTTGTCGCCAAATTTAGCACCCATCTCTTTTTCTACTTTTGCGAGTGCTTCTTTTACCTGCTTTTCTAATTCTTTTGGATATTTTTTGTTGTTTTTGTAATAAGCAGTACAAACTTCGGTTGTAATTGTGAAACCAGCAGGAACAGGCAAACCAATGTTTACCATTTCTGCGAGGTTTGCACCTTTACCACCTAAAAGTTCTTTCATATCTGCTCTGCCTTCGGCTTTTTTGCCGCCGAAATAATAAACATACTTAGGCGTTTTTGATTTTGCCATTGCATTACCTCCAATTAATTAAGTTAACGATTCTTTTGTTATAGTGTCTTTTTTGTTTATTGTGTTAAGAATTATTTCTTCAAATTGTTCTTGATTTTCGAGCTTCAACTCAATTTTCAAATAATAAATATCAATATCATCTAAATCCTTGGAAAACTTTGTTAGCTTCACTGCATCTTTTTGCGTTGTTAAAACTGAATATGCATTTGTATCATAAAATTTTTTTCGTATGCTCTGAATTTCCTTTAGTGTATAATTTTTATGGTCTGGAAAAATCATTTTATTAGTTATATCAATTTGATTATTCTCAAGCACACTCAAAAATGAATATGGTTTCGCAATTCCACAAACAACAAGACTTTTTTGACCTCTGAATTCTTCAAGTGAAAATTCTTTGTGGGTTTTAACATCATAAATTCCGCTGGCAATATAATATCCATAAAAGATTTTTTTGTTGTCGAAATATTTTAAAAGTTTTGATGGAATTTCTGTCTTTTCTGCAAATTTCCTATTTATAATTACAGCATCTGCTCTTGAAATAGAATCAAATGGTTCCCGCATCATTCCAAGAGGCAAAAGTCTTTGTTCGCTTTGGTTAACTTTGTTTAAGAATCTCTGGTCGAAAATTAATATATCAAGGTCACGATACAACCATCTATGCTGAAATGCATCATCCAAAATTATAACATTTACAGATGAATCTTTTATCAATCTATTTGCTCCTTCAACTCTTCTTTCAGAAACAGCAGTTGGTAAATTTGTTTCAGATGAAATTAAATACATTTCGTCACCGCATTCATCCACAGTTGTTCTTATTTTTTTTCCATCAGAAACGAATAAATATCCATGTGTTCTTCTTCTATAACCTCTGCTTAAAATTCCAGCATTGATTTTATATTTTTTCATTAAATCAGCCAGAAAAATTACTGTTGGTGTTTTTCCAGAACCGCCAACAGTTAAATTTCCAACTGAAATCACAACTGCATTAACCTTTTTTATTTTGAAAATTCTTTTATCAAAAAAGTAATTTCTAAGTTTAACAACAAATGCATAAACAAATGTCAACGGCGATAATATTATTCTTATTAGCTTAAGCAAAGTTTTAATGCATCCTTTTGTAAATTATTTAATTTATCCTCGCAATCTAAGATAAACTTTGATGTTTCTTCATAAGTTAAATTAGCATCTACATAAATCGGTTCTGAATATTTTACGCATATACGACTAAAAGGCAAAGGCACTTCAAATCTATCCCAGCTTTTCAAATTAATTTTTTTATTACATGCAATCCCAATTAAGAACAAAGGGACTCCGGTTTTTTTTGCAGCAACAACTGCACCAGCTTTCATTTTGTAAATTGGTCCTGTTGGACCATCTGGTGTAATTGCAAGAGAATAATTTTGTTTTAACAGTTCAATCATATCTTCCATTGCTTGATTTCCGCCAATATGACTTGAACCACGAACAACTTTGTAACCCCATTTTTCAAGAACATGAGCTAATAAATCACCATCTTTACTTTTGCTTACTAGAGCAGCACAATTAGAATTTTTATTCAAGAACCATCCAGTTATCATAAATCCATGCCAGAATGCAGCAATGAAATTTTGTCCGTTTGAAATTAATTTTTCTGTATTCGCACTTTTGTGAATTTTTATTTTACAAGTTTTCAAAAGAACATTTATTGCAATATCAGCTATATAAAATCCAATCTTCCTTAAAATTTTTTTTTGAAAATTACTTAGTTTCATTCATTACAGAGTAAATTAATTTAACAGCTTTTTCTGATGCACCTGCTTCACCTAATTTTGATTCGAGCATCATTAATTTTTCTTTCAGCTCGTAATATTTTGTTTTATCAGATAAAATGCGAAAAGATTTTTCGTAAATATTATCTGCATTCAATTCTGATTGAATTAATTCTTCTACAAGTTTTTCTTCGAGTAAAATATTTACCATAGCTATGCTGTCTAATTGAACAACCAATCGACCAAGCAAGTATGTTAGAAAATTTGTTGCATAAACAACAATAAAAGGTAATTGAAAAATTCCTGCTTCAAGTGTAGAAGTTCCAGATTTTATTATGCCAAAATAAGAATATTTGAAAAGATCATAAGTATGACCTTTTATTATTTTATAGTTTTTATAATTACTCAAATTATAAAATATATTTTCGTTGATATTATCTGCACAAGCTACAACAATTTGAAGATTAAAAATATCTGCAAGACGGTTTGCAGCTTTAATTGTTTCAGGGAAAATTTTTTTTATCTCGTGTTTTCTGCTGCCGGGCAGTAATAGAAGTATTTCCTTTCCTTTAACTAAACCAAATTTTTCATAAAGTTCATCTTTGGTAATGAAATTATAATTTTTAATATGTTCAATTAATGGATGTCCAACATACACAGCATCAATGCCGTAATCTTTATATAATTTTTCTTCGAATGGGAAAACAACAATCATCTTATCTACATATTTTTTAATTTTTTTTATTCTTCTTTTTCCCCAAGCCCAAATTTGCGGGGAGATGTAATAAATAATTTTTCTTCCAAGTTTTTTAAGTTTCTTTGCAAGTTCAAGATTAAATCCTGGATAATCAATTAAAATTATAGTTTCTATATTTTTTTCAATTGTTGTATTGATTAATTTTTTTTGAACCTTCTTAATAAAAGGTAAATGTTTGATTATTTCAACAAGACCAAGAAAAGCCATTTTTTTAATATGAAAAAGAGCATTCATCCCGGCATCAATCATTCTATCGCCGCCAATTCCAAGAATCTCTATCGAAGGCTCAATATTTTTTAATTTTTTTATTATAGCAGCTCCGTGTAAATCACCGGAGGCTTCGCCAGCTACTATCATCAATTTCTTGTTCAATTTGTTACCACAAAAAGAATTATTAATAATAAAATTGTTACAGAAATTGCCTGCAAAGTTCTTCTTTCCGATTTTAAGCCAGCCTTTAAATTAAAAGGCGGTTGTTCAATATCTGGATTTTTATATTTCGAAAAAGTTGGAATCCACCTTGGAACAGAATTATAGTAGTCTTCGTAATGTTTGCCAAATTTATTTTTCAAATATGTTTCTTCTTCTTTTATTATTGTTTGATACTGCCAGATGAAAAATAAAATTGCAATAATTAACAAGTAGGGATAAAGTGCCATCGACATTACACCAATACCAGCATAAATTAAAATGTTTCCGAAATACAATGGATTTCGAACATGAGCAAATGGTCCCGATATAACAAGATAAGTTCCACCGACATCTCCTGTAGTTCTTGTTTCACTTCCAGCATATGATACTCCCCAGAGTCTGAAAAATTCTCCAATTAATACGATTACAAAACCAGTAATCATACTAACAATTGTTGCTTCTTGAAAAATAAGCATCAGAATTAGAAAAGGTATTGGTGTATAGCTTCTGTACTTGAATATTTTTTTAGCAAAGTTGTTCACGGTAATTTATCCTTGTATATATACTTCTTTTCTTTTTAGTTCGGCTTGATATCTTTTCTTTAATCTTTTTTTCTGTTTTAATTCTTCAAGCTTTTTTATAACATCATTAAAGTCTGAATAGGGGAAATAAGTAATTCTGTTAATCTCACAGTATTTCAATAAAGATTTTTTTGCGAAAATAAAATCACAATATTGAGCAGGACATACATCAGAGTACCCATCGCCAATGTAAATGCTGTATTCATCATCGCCGCTGAAATTAAGAACATGATTTCTTTTGCAGTTAGCACATCTTTTACATTCTTCATCAGTGTAAGGAAAAATTGGAATTAGATTTCCATCTTTATCAAAATTTAATTTGTTCGAATAAACTTCGAGATGAGATAAATTTTCTTTCGATAAAATTTTGTTGATGTAATAATCAAGACCGTCGCTTAATATTCTTACTTCATAATTATTTTTATTGCAGTAATCAAGAAAAATTTTGAAACTGCTGTCAATTTCAGATGATAACAGGAATTCATCGAATTTTTCTAAATCAAGATTATTCACTGTTTTGCAAAGCAATTCCCAAGATTGACGGGCATTAATTTTTTCATTAATCCAATCGTTCACAATTTCTTTTGCTCTTTGAGCATCCCCAAATTTCAAAAACATAACTTCGCCAATATCTTCTTTAGTTATTGTCCCGTCGAAGTCAACAAATATTTTAAAATTTTTTTCGTTCATAATTTTTAGTCTTGATATTCAGGTATTTCTTCGAATCTTACGCCAACAAGTTTTGAAATTCCTTCTTCCTGCATTGTTACGCCGTACATGGTTTCGGCAGCTTCCATAGTTCTTTTATTGTGAGTTACAATTATAAATTGAGTATCCTTACTGAATTCTTTCAATAATTTTGTAAATCTATCGATATTTGCATCATCAAGCGGTGCATCAACTTCATCAAGTATACAAAATGGACTTGGTTTAACAAGATAAATTGCAAATAGTAACGCAGTAGCAGTTAAAGTCTTTTCACCTCCTGAAAGAAGCTCAATTGAAGTTGGACGCTTCCCTTTTGGTTTTGCAATTATTTCAATTTTTGCTTCAAGAGGGTCTACATTTTCTTCAAGTGTTAAATCTGCTTCGTCTTCAGGATTAAAAAGTGTTTGAAAAATTTTTATAAAGTTTTTTCTTATCTGCTCAAAAGTATCAAGGAAAAGTTTTTGAGCAGTTTCATTTATCTCATGAATAGTTTTGATTAAATCTTTTTCTGATTCAATCAAATCATCACGCTGCTGAAGCAAAAAATCCAATCTCTTCTTTTCTTCTTCATATTCAGCATAAGCAAGAAGATTAACAGGACCAAGATTTTTAAGCTTTTCTTTTAATCGTTGAACTTCTTGGGTTGTTTCATCATAGTTAAATGTTTCCAAATCATCAAATTGTTTAAGTTCAATATCTATAGAATAATTTTCTTTAATGTGCTGTGAAATGCTTTCGAGTCGATAGTTAATCTCATTTTCTTTGATTTCAAGTGAATGAATTTTATCAGATATATCCTGCCGCTGATTTCTTAATTCTCTTAGCTGATTTTCATATTTGGAGGCTTCTGCTTTTATACTATGAAGCTCGGTCTCAATTTTATTTTCTTCTTCAGTCAAAATATCTTTTTGTGAAGAAATTTTTTCAAGTTCATTTTTGAGATTATCTATGTAAGTTTTTAGTGATTCTCTTTCAGATTTATTTATTGATAAATCATTTTCTCTTTTTTCAATTCCTTTATGTGTGTTAACAATTTCATTTTCATAATGACTGATTGTATTGGAAATATTTCTTATTCTTCCTTTGATTCTTTCCAGCTCAAGCTTTTGTTCATTAAATGAATTAATCATCGAAGAATATTCTTCTTCAAAACTTTGAACAGATTTTTCAAATTCATGAATTCTGCTGTCAAGATTTTCTCGATTTTCATAAAGGATATTGAGTGTATTGTTTATTTCTTCAAGCTGATTATCTAAAGAATTTGATTTCTCTGCCAGTTCCTGAATTTCTTTTCTTGATGCTTCAATCTCCTCATCAGATTTTTTCTTTTCATATTCAAGCTGAGAAATTTGTTTTTCGATATTGGCAATATCGTTGGCAATCAATTTTTCTTTGTCGCTTAAGTTTTTCAAATCTATTGCAGCAATTTTTTCTTCTAATTTAGAAATATCTGATTTTATTTCTTCAAGTTTTGATTCTTGTAAAGGATATTCATTCTTAAGATTTTCGAGAAGTTGTTTTCTTCCAAAAATTGTTTCATCTTGTCTTGGCAGTGAACCAGCTTCGATTACTCCATTGCTTTGAATTATATCACCTTCAAGTGTAACAAAACTAAACTCTGGATATTTCTTGAATAAAGATAGTGCGCTTTCAAAATCATTTATTATTGCAATAGATGAAAGAACTTGTTCAAAGTATAATTTCCATTCTGTTGTTGTTTCTACAAAATCTTTTGTCCATCCGACAAAAGATTTTTCGTTCTCAATCTTTTTAATTTTTTTCTTAAAAGCGAATTGATTGATTTTATCTAAAAAAGAACTTTTTTTATTAAAATTATTCTTCAGCAAAATGAACGAAGCTTTTCCAAGGTCATTTTTCTTCAAGTAACTAATAGCAGTTTGAAGTTCGTCAATATTGTCTATAATTAAATTATTCAATGCAGATTTTAAAGCAGCTTCGAGAGCGAATCGATATTGTTCTTTTGTGTTGCCGATATCGGCAAAAATAATTTTTTCTTTTTCTGTCCAGCTTTTGTTTTCAAGAAGAACTTTGGAACCGCTTGAAAGTCCTTCAAGATTTGTGATAAGAGCCTGTAGGAAATTAATTTTTTCTTTTAAGCCGGCTAATAATGTTTTCTGTTCAATCTCTTTTTCTTTCAGTGAATTTAATTTTTTCTCCAGTTCTTCTTTTTCTTTTTGATAAAGAGTTAATTGTAAACCGGCTTCGTTTAATTTTTTTTCTGCTTCTGCTTTTTCATTAGTAAGCTCTTCAATATATCCTACAGTTTTAGCAATTCTGTTTGTGATGTTTAAAATTTTCTGATTTAGTTTTTCAATTTGTTCGTTATGATTTTTGATTTCTTTTTTGAGTGTGTTGGAATAATTTTCTTTATCGGATATTTCCTTCAATAGTGAATATCTCTCTTCATTAAGCTGTTTTAATGAATGTCTCTTTTCTTCAAGCAATGCTCTTTTTTCGGAAATTATTTTTTCATATTCGCTTGCTTTAAGATTTTTTTCGTTAAGAATATTATTAAGCTCTTCTAATTCTTGTTCGGATTGTTTTTTTGCATCTGAATATTTTTCAATATTGCTTTTTAACTCTTCAATTTCTTTTTCAATTCTAACCTGATTGTTAGAAAGAGAATTTAATTTCTCTTCAGAAACTGAAAAAGATTTTTGTAATTGATAAAGCTGATTAGAATATTCTGCAATTTCTAATCTTTTTTTGTTTAACTCAGATTCAATAGAATTAATTTGATTGCGGTAAACAATTAATTCATTTTCGATTTTTCTAATTTCTTTATCTGTTTCATCTTTTTGAGAGATTAACGAAGAAATTTCATTAGAAAGATTTTGCTTCTTCTCGTGATATAAAGCAAATTCTCTTTCAGCTAAATTAAGTTCTTTATCACGCAGAACGGACTGAATTTGAGTGTATTGGTCAGCTCGTTTAGCCTGTCGTTCTAATGAACGGACTGTTTTTTCAACTTCAGAAACAATATCATTAACACGCGTTAAATCTGCTTTAATATCATCTAATTTTTTTAATGATAATCTTCTTCTTAGTTTGTATTTATTAACACCAGCAGCTTCTTCAAATAATCTTCTTCGTTCGTCGGCTTTGCTGCTTAAAATTGTTTCAATCATTTTTAATTCAATTACTGAATAAGCATTTGTTCCAATTCCTGTATCCATGAATAAATTAGTTATGTCTTTTAGGCGGCAAATATTTTTATTAAGCAAATATTCACTTTCTCCTGAACGAAAAATTCTTCTTGTTATTGTAACTTCAGAATATTCTGTTGGCAAAATTCCTTTGTCGTTAACAAGAGTTAAAGAAACTTCTGCCATTCCCATGGGCTTTTTTTCGCGGGTTCCATTAAATATCACATTTTCCATTTTATCGCTTCGAAGTGTGGTTGTTCTTTGTTCACCCAGCACCCATCGAATGGCATCAACAATATTGGTTTTGCCGCATCCATTTGGACCAACTATTCCAGTAATGCCGCGATTAAAATTTATTACAGTTCTATTTGCAAACGACTTAAAACCAAATATTTCTAATTTGGATAGAAACAATTCTTACTCCTCTAATGCAATATTAAGTTGTATTGTTCAAGAGAATTTTTAATAAAATAAATTGTTGAGTCTGTTAGTTGATAATAAAGAATTGTTATGCCTGCAATAACAATGATAATTGAAATTCCATAGAAATATACTTTACCAGGATTTACTTCAAACAAAACATAAATACCTTTGAAAATTCTTTGTAATATCCAGAGCATCATGAAGATAGTAAATGCAAGTATATAAATATTGAATTCATTCATTGCTAAGATTCGATAGAGAATTAATTCAACAGGAAGTATTAAAATAAATGGGAAAAAAGACCAGATGACACTAAAGTATATACTTGAGAAATCAACTTTTGTTTTAATGAAAAATGAGAAAATTTTTATAATGAAGCTTATTACAAAAATTTTCAAAAAGAATAAAACGAAAAGATAAAGAAAAGATTCTTCTGGATGCCATGCAAGATAGCTAATAGAATTTATCAGCCATTTATCCCCGAATGAAAGTAAAAGTTTTTCTAAAAGAATATTGGTTCTTAGATAATAAAGAAGAATAGTAAACAGCAAAGACATTGATCCGATTTCTATGAACATAAGAATTATAGTAAAAACACTTGATAAAATTCTGTGGTCTCTTAAATCGGCAAAGAAATTATAAGGTCTAAATAATGCTCTTGTGCAATCTTCTTTGAATTTTTTTCTTGAATTAATTAAGACAGCAAAAATCAATGATAATCCGAGTGCAATGAAAATGAAAAATAATTTATTCTCACTTTTAGCAACACCAATTGGAATAGTAACTTTTTGTTTATTGTTTTGTAATGCTTCAACTACTCGATATGGCAGAGTGTTAACTTTGCTGCTGTTATCTAATAAACCAAGCTTGTAAAAATTGTTGCTGCCGCCGTAAAGTGAATGGTATTTCCCAGAATAATTAAAAATGCTGTTGATAAAGTATCCGCTGAATTTTGTTTTATTGATGGTTTCAATAAATTTTTCAAAATATTTTGCCTGCGCTTCAGATGAGTTTTTGACAAGATAACCTGAAGAACTTC
The DNA here is from genome assembly GCA_037481715.1 of Melioribacteraceae bacterium. Lineage (GTDB taxonomy): Bacteria > Bacteroidota > Ignavibacteria > Ignavibacteriales > Melioribacteraceae > Rosettibacter. Next base: position 783,166 of record JBBFLD010000001.1, on the reverse strand, counting down.
CAATATAATTTGGATAATTGACTTCGGATATAAAATATTTACTCGAAATGCTGCTTAATTCTTCTTCAAGCTGCATAATATTTTCGGGAGGATAAGAATAGAGTTCGATGCCAAGCAGATTTACATCAAACAGATTAATAGAAGGAATTCCAACAAATGAGGCATAAGTAAAAATTCTTTTATCAATGCTTTCTAATAATTTATTTATAAAATTTTTTGCAGCAAGTGAATTTGGTAAATAGGAACTGCCTAAACCAAAAATTATTGCGTTTGAAAATTTTCTGTACTCACTTACTAATTCTTTTAATTTGTTTTGTGCCCTTGTTTGAAATTCTTTTTCAGATAATATTTCATCAGGAACAGAATTTAGTGGTAGTTCAATTAAGGCGATAAGACCTAACTGCTGACAGTATTTTAATGCATATGGATTTGGATAAGCCTTTGCAAATCTGACTGCATTAAATCCAGAATTTTTTATTAGCATTAAATCGTTTCTGATTTTTTCAAAAGCAGTAATTTTATTTAATTCAGCTTCGTTTAGATAATATGTTGTTCCTCTCAAAGTAAATGGCAAGTTATTCAAAGTTAGATTATCATCATACTTCAAATTGAAAATCCCAGCTTCTCGATTTACTTCATCAATTAATTGATTGCCTAAATATAAACTGACATTAAATGTGTAGAGATTAGGATTTTCTGGTGACCATAAAACAGGATTTTGGATTGAGAATGATAATTGTCTTTTAATTTCTGCTCTGTCATTAATAATAAAACTGAATTTTTGAATAGCTCCAGAAAAATTTTTTGGCATTACATTAATATCAACTCTGAGTTCATTCTTATTATCTATTGATGGATTAATTAATCGCAGATTTTTTATAACAAAATCTGTATTAATATTAACAGCATTTTGTTTTTCAGGGAATGAAAAAGAAAAATTGACTTCTGATAAATATGTGTTTGGTATGACTTCTAAAAAGATATCTCTTAAAATTCCCGAAGAGATTTTTGGGAATAGAAATCCTGGTTTTAATGGAATAGTAGTTTCATTATCGTAATAAGAAATAACTTTTAAGGTAATTAAATTTTCTTCATCAGGTTTTATAACATCCTTAGGAAGTTCTATCTCAAATGGAATTTCGGCACCATATTTTTTTACGAAAGTGAATTTATTTACTGAAATTTCAACAGAATTAAAAATGCCGCAGAAGCGAATTTTAATAGTATTTTTTTGATATTCATCTTTTGAAATAAAAAACTTTTTTTCAAAAATCAGAGATTGTATGCCTTCAAATGAGCAGGGGAGTGATGTAGAAATTTTTTTTGATGGGTTATCCTCTGTAAAAACTTTCCAATTATCATTAAAAAGAATGAATTTTCTTGTGCCGGAAATATCATAATAACTTGAATCTTTGACAGTTTCCGAAAGAAGAGATTTAATCTTAATTTCAGAAAAGGAGTTTGTATTAAAAATTATAAAGCTAAAAATCAGAGGTAAAATTTTTGATTTTATATTCATTTTTTCAGAATGTTGTAAAATAAACCTTCAAATATATAAAAAATGAGAGGGCATATCAATTTGGTAGGGAATCATAAAAAAGTCCGCTATTGAGCGGACTCTATAATTTTTATAAATGAATCTGCTTTCAAACAAGCGCCGCCAACCAGAGCGCCATCAATATCCGGCTGAGACATTAAATCTTTTGAATTTTCTGGCTTAACACTTCCACCATATTGAATTATTAAGTTTTCAGCAAATTCTTTAGAATAAATTTGTGCAATCAATTCTCTTATAAATTTGTGAACCTCTTCAGCTTGTTCAGGAGTTGCATTTCTGCCTGTTCCTATTGCCCAAACTGGTTCGTATGCAATAATAAGATTTTTCAATTCTTGTTCTGTTAAATCAGTTAATCCTTCTCGAATTTGAGTTTCTACCACATTGAATGTTTCCCCTTTTTCTCTTTCTTCAAGTGTTTCACCAATACAAAAAATTGGTTTCAAACCATTAGCAACTGCAGATTTAATTTTTTTGTTAATTAGCTGATTTGATTCATGGAATATTGTTCTTCTTTCAGAGTGTCCAAGTATAACATATTCACAACCAACACTTTTAAGCATTAGTGGAGAAATTTCACCTGTAAAAGCTCCGCTCGTTTCAAAATACATATTTTGTGCACCTAACTTAATAGGAGTATCTTTGATTAGAACATTTGCGGTTTCAAGAGAAGTAAATGGGGGACAAATTATAACTTCAACATTGAGATTTTTTTGATTTAATCCTTTTTTGATTTCATTAATTAAATTAACTGAAGAATTGATATCATTATTCATTTTCCAGTTACCGGCAACAACTTTTTTTCGCATTTTTACTCTCTAATTTATTTATTGAATAAGATTAATCAACTTACAGCTTCAACTCTGCGAATACCAGGGACTTCACGAATAAGTGCTCTTTCTACTCCAGCTCTTAATGTCATTTGAGACATTGGGCAGTCAATACATGCGCCTGTTAATTTAACTTCAACAATGCCTTCTGGTGTAACTTTCACTAATTCAACATCACCGCCGTCTGCTTTAAGGTAAGGTCGAATTGTTTCCAGTGCTTTTTCAACCTTTTCTTTTAGAGTATCATTTTTGAGTGTATCACTCATATTTACCTCAATTAATTAATTTCCTAAAACTATTTCAATTTTAGGAGTATTTTCAGAAAAATTATTTATGCTAATCTGTGCAGCAAGATTCTTACTAATTTCAAAGATTTTTTTTGCTTCTTCAGATTCTGGGTCAGAATAAACTATAGGTTTGCCCGAATCGCCGCCAATACGGATATTTGGATTAATCGGAATTTGGCCCAGCAAAGGAACAGAAAGTTCTTTTGATAATTTTTCTCCTCCACCGTTGCCAAATATATCATATCTTTTCCCAGTGTCTGGTGCTATGAAGTAGCTCATGTTTTCTACAATTCCAAATATTGGAACATTTACACGTTGAAACATTCTCATTGCTTTTTTAACATCAATGAGTGATACATCTTGAGGAGTTGTAACAACTATAGCTCCAGTTAAAGGAATTGTTTGAACTAATGTTAGTTGAATATCACCTGTTCCTGGTGGCAGGTCAAAGATTAAATAATCAAGTTCACCCCAATTGACATCAGACATAAATTGTTTAATTGCACCGCTTGCCATTGGTCCGCGCCAGATAACAGGAGAATCTTCATCAATTAAAAATCCAATTGAGATAACTTTTATTCCATAACTTTCAAGAGGAATCATTTTCCCAGTTAATGTATCCTGATAAATCTGTGGCTTGTTTTGAATTCCCAGCATCAAAGGAATGCTTGGACCATAAATATCAGCATCAATTAAACCAACTTTGGCACCTAATTTTGATAAAGCAACAGCAATATTTACTGCAACAGTACTTTTGCCAACTCCTCCCTTACCGCTTGCTACAGCAATTGTATTTTTAACTCCTGGCAAAATTGAATCTTTAACTGTCATTTTTGATTGAACATTTGAACTCATGTTCACAGTTACTTTTTCAACAGACGGGAAAGCTTTTTTAATTTCATCGATACAGTCTTGTTTAATTTTATCTTTTAATGGGCAGGCAGGAGTTGTAAGCTGTATGTCTACGTAAATTTCGGAATTATTTATTTTGATATCTTTGACCATGTTCAGACTTACAATATCTCGATGCAAATCCGGGTCAATTACATTCCTTAGTGCATTTTTTATATTATCAATGTTCAAATTCATATTTACTCCATTATTTAAACACAAAAATAATAATTTCTTTAGTTACTACCTATTGAACATTAAAAATTTCAGTATGGTTCATGTATTAATAATGGATGCGAAAATAATTTTGAAATTCTCTAATTAATTTATTTAAGTGAAAATAATAGTTTAATAAGCTTGACTATAAATTTAAGTATACTTAACTTTAAAATAAAAATAAGCTTAGTTATGTCAACGATATCAAAAGAAAATTACTTAAAGTTGATTTACACTCACAGTATAGAAGGAGAAAGCGCTGCCACTTCCAAAATTGCAGAAAGATTATCAATATCTAATTCTGCAATAAGTGATATGGCAAAAAAACTTGCTGGCGAAGGTTTAATCTCTTATACAAAATACAAGGGAATGCGGCTTACTAAAGAAGGAAAGAAAGCAGCATTAAAAGTGATAAGAAAACACAGGCTGTGGGAGATGTTTTTGCTTGAAGTGCTTAAAATTCCATGGAGTGAAGTTCATGATGAAGCCGAAAAACTTGAACATTATACCTCGGATTATTTGATTGATAAAATTGATGAATATCTCGGATTTCCAGAATTAGACCCTCATGGACATCCTATACCTCGAAAAGATGGAACGATGCCTAAAATTCCTAAATTAATTTCTATGAATTCTTGCGAGATTGGAAAAATTTATGAACTTGCTCAAGTGGACGACACAGATGGCAGGCTGATAAAATATTTGACTAAAATTGGTTTAATGCTTCATACACCTTTTGAAGTTTCAGATATTGTTTCTTTTGATAAATCTATGATAATCAAGTTTAGTGGAAAAACTGTTACAGTGAGTGAAAAGATTGCAAAAAATGTAATGGTTAGATTTGTTAAAAATGTGAGGTGAATTCATGAAAATTTTTTTAATTCTCATAATAATATTCATAGCGATAATTCTTCTTTATGGAAAAAAGATTATTGAAAGATTTGTAAAAATCAAAAAGCAAAAGGAAAAAATCTTAATTGAAGACACATTAAAACAGCTTTATGACGGCGAGTATAATTCTTATCTCTGCACAATTGATAGTATCGGTAAAAGTTTATCACTTAAAAGAGATGATGCAAAAAAGTTGATTGACAGGCTTGAAGAACTAAATTTAATTGAAAGTAATGAAGGAATAATTTCATTAACAGAATCTGGAAGAGATAATGCACTTAAAATTATACGAATTCATAGATTGCTTGAAAGATATTTTGCAGAAAAGACAAGCATAGATGGAACGCAGTGGCATAAATTAGCAGAAGAAAAAGAACATGAAATAGAAATTGAAGAAGCAAACAAAATTGCAGTCGAACTTGGGAATCCTTTAATTGATCCACACGGAGACCCAATCCCAACCGAAAAAGGAATTATTCATAAAGAAAAAAGTAAATCTCTTAATGAAATGAGAGAAGGTGCACTTGCTCAAATTATTCACATTGAAGATGAGCCCAAAGAAATTTATGCAGCATTAAATTCTTACAGAATTTTTCCAGATATGCAGCTGCAGGTAATTAGAAATTCTGGTGATAAAGTATTAATCAAAACCGAGGGACGAGAAATTTTATTATCCTTAACAGAAGCAAAAAATATTAGTGTTAAAGAAATTGAAGAAAAAGTTTTTGTTAAAGAATCAATTAAACCATTATCAACACTTAGAGTAGGAGAGACAGCAATTATTTCTAGTTTATCAAGAGCTTTGAGAGGACAGCAAAGAAGAAGATTGTTGGATTTAGGAATTGTGCCAGGTACAAAAATTAAGGCAGTCCTTGAAAGCATTGGAAGAGACCCTGTAGCATATGAAGTTAGAGGGACATTAATAGCACTTCGCAAAAATCAATCTGATTATATTTTTATTAAAGAGGTAAATTAAAAATGGAAAATGAATTAAGTAAAAATTGTGCTAATTGTCCTGCTCATAATTTAAGTCATTTGATAAGACTTGGAATTGATATGACAGATTTTGATTATGTCGTTGCATTAGCTGGAAATCCAAATACTGGGAAAAGTACTGTCTTTAATAATCTGACAGGATTAAAACAGCATACAGGAAACTGGCCTGGCAAAACTGTTGGTAGAGCAGAAGGTGGTTTTATTTATGCCAATAAGCGATTTAAAATTGTTGATTTGCCCGGAACTTATTCTTTGCTTTCTACAAGTACTGATGAAGAAATTGCAAGAGATTTTATTTTATTTGGTCAGCCTGATGTAACTGTAATTGTAGTTGATTCTACAAGATTGGAAAGAAATCTTAATCTTGTTCTTCAAGTTTTGGAAATTACAGATAGAGCAATTTTATGTCTTAATCTGATTGATGAAGCAGAACGACACGGTATCAAGATTGATGATAGACAATTATCAAGGAAACTGGGAATTCCTGTTGTCCCCACAGCAGCAAGAGAAAAAATTGGAATTTCTGAGTTATTAAAAATGATTTATGAAGTTGCAACAGGAAGTTATGTATGCAGGCCATTCAGAGTAACTCATGGTTTTAACAAACTTACACATGCTGTAGAAGAACTTGATAAAAAACTTCAGGAATTATTTCCTAATCTTAATAATACAAGATGGATTGCATTGCGTTTACTTGAAGGGGACCAGAGAATTATTGATGCTGTTCTTTCTGGCGAAATAGGAACAATAAAATTAGCAGAAAATGTTTCTGTATAAATATGGAGAATATTCTTTATGGATAGAGAAAATTTAATTGAAACGGCAAACAAGCTAAGATGGCAGCTTGGAGATGGCTTGCATGATTTAATAATTGAGTCGATTTATAAAAATGCAGAAGAAATTGCTCAAAGTGTTGTAATTAAAAAAGGGGAAAAACAAAAATTCGATTTAGATAGATTTATAGACAAAATTGTAACAAGCAAATGGACTGGTTTTCCAATTATGTTTTTACTTCTTGCATTAGTATTTTGGCTTACAATTGTAGGAGCAAATTATCCTTCAAAATTAATTTCATTTTTGCTTGTTGATACAATTCATCCATTCTTAAAAGGGATTGCATTTAACTTACATTTTCCTTGGTGGCTCAGCGGTGTTTTAATTGATGGAGCTTATCTTGCTATGGCATGGGTTGTAAGTGTTATGCTTCCGCCAATGGCTATATTCTTTCCATTATTTACATTTCTTGAAGATTTTGGTTATCTGCCAAGAGTAGCATTTAATATGGATAGTCTTTACAAAAAAGTTGGAGCTCATGGGAAACAGGCATTAACAATGAGTATGGGATTTGGCTGCAATGCTGCTGGTGTAATTGCAACAAGAATTATCGATAGTCCGCGTGAAAGATTAATAGCAATAATCACAAATAATTTTTCTTTATGCAATGGAAGATGGCCTACACAAATTTTAATTGCATCAATTTTTATTGGAAGCTTAGTGCCGCCATATTTAGCAGGATTAATCTCCGCAGCTGCTGTTGTTGGCATTGCAATATTAGGAATTGCTTTTAGTTTGATTGTTTCATGGTTATTATCAAGAACATTATTAAAAGGAGAAGCATCAGCTTTTAGTTTGGAATTGCCTCCTTATCGTCCACCAAAAATTTTACAAATTCTTTATACATCTCTGATTGATAGAACAATATTTGTATTATGGAGAGCAGTAGTTTTTGCCTTGCCGGCTGGAGCGCTCATTTGGTTAGTTGCTAATATTAATGTTAATCAAGTTAGTCTGGCTGAACATTTTATTAATTGGATTAATCCAGCTGCTGTTTTTATTGGATTAAATGGAGTAATTATTCTTGCATATATAATAGCAATTCCTGCCAATGAGATTGTAATTCCAACAGTTTTGATGCTTACAGTGTTAACAACAAAAATATCAGGAGTAGGTGCTGGTGCCGGTGTTATGTTTGAACTGGAAAATATTTCTGATGTTGCTGCTTTGTTACAAGCAGGGGGCTGGACTACTTTAACAGGCATAAATTTGATGCTCTTTAGTTTGCTTCATAATCCATGTTCCACAACTATTTTTACTATTTATAAAGAAACAAATAGTGTTAAGTGGGCTTTAATTTCAACTTTTCTTCCAATTATTCTGGGAATTTCGATTTGTTTTATTGTTACAAGAATCTGGCTTTTATTTGGATAAGATTTTTTAATTACAACAAATAATTAATTTGTAGTTGAATAATTTTGATATTCTTTTTTGAAATCTATAAACTTTTTCTGATGCTTTTAACATTATTGATTTCATGAGTAATTGTTTTTTTGGAATTAGAAATAGCAAGCTGCATCATATATTCCTGATGGTCTAAAATTGGTTCATTATAAACTGGATGATTAAAAACATATTTTCCTGTTGGAAGCAAAACTCTTGCTTTCACATTATCTCTCAAACAAGTTTCTAAGATATGTTCTTTAAGAAATGCTTTGTGATCGGGGTCTTTAATTGGAAATGTAATTTCAATTCTCCGGTCTAAATTTCTTTGCATTAAATCAGCACTGCTCAAATAAATTTCTTCTTTGCCATTGTTATAGAAGTAATAAATTCTGCTGTGTTCTAAGAATCTTCCTACAATACTGATTACTCTAATATTTTCACTTAAATTAGGAACCTGAGGAATTAAACAACAAACACCTCTTACTATTAAATCAATTTTAACTCCGTTGCGAGATGCTTCGTATAATGCAGCAATTAAAATTGGGTCAACGAGTGAATTGAGTTTGAATATTAAATGTCCTTTCCCTCCAGCTTTTACATTTTTTATTTCTCTTTCAATTAATTCGAGAAATGTTTGTCTTTTGTTGATTGGAGCTACTGATAATTTTCTGTATTCCTTTTGTTCTGAATATCCTGTAAGATAATTAAAAATTTCTGATACATCTGCACATATTTCTTCATCTGTTGTAAACAGTCCAATGTCCGTATATATTTTTGCTGTCTCAATATTGTAGTTTCCTGTTGATAAATGAACATATCTTTTGACGCCCTCAGCTTCTTTGCGAACAACAAGTGTCATCTTAGCATGGGTTTTCAAACCAACCAAACCATAAACAACATGAACGCCGGCTTTTTCAAGTTCTCGTGCCCAGTAAATATTATTTTCTTCATCAAATCTTGCTTTTAATTCAACTAAAACTGCAACCTGCTTTTTTCTTTCTGCTGCTTCTATTAAATATTTTACAATTGGTGAATTTTGTCCGACTCTGTATAAAGTTTGTTTTATTGCAAGAACATCAGGGTCTCGTGAAGCTTCTTTAATAAAATCAACAACTGGAGTAAATGATTCATACGGGTGATTGATTAAAATATCTTTTTTGCTAATGAGAGAAAAAATATTTTCTTCTTCATCAAATATTACAGGTGTTACAGGATAAAAGGGTTTGTCTTTCAGATTAGGCATAGATAAATCATAAAGCTGAATTACATCACTTAATCCTAAAGTGCCATCAATAATATGCAAATCATCGCGAGTGATTTCGAGATTTTCAATCAATGTATCAATCATATAATCCGGCATTTGTTTTTCAACTTCAAGCCGAACAACAGAACCAAATTTTCTTTGACGAATATTTTCTTCGATTAACTGAAGCAAGTCGTCGGCTTCATCTTCCTGAATTTCAAGGTCGGTGTTTCTTGTAATTCTGAATCTGTATGCTTCGAGTACTTCGAGTCCAGGAAAGAGCATGTTTAGATTGGATTTTATTAAATCACCAATCCATACAAATTTAATAGCTCCATTTGAATTGCATGACTTGGTTTTAATTATTTTATCTATTCTTAAAAGACGAGGTAGAATATTTGGCACTTTGACTCTTGCAAAATGTTTTTCCCCTTTTTGATTTTTAATTAAGATTGCAAAACTTAAGCTTAGATTTGAAATGTAGGGGAAAGGTCTGCCAGGGTCAAAAGCTAAAGGAGTTAATACGGGATAAATTTCTTTTATGAAATAATTGTTTAGTCCTTCCTTTTCTTCTTTGGTAAGTTCATCGATATTGCAAATAAAAATTTTATTTTTTCTTAGTTCAGGAATTATATAATTATTCCAGTAATCATAAATTTGATTTAACATTGGCTTAAGTGTATTTTCAATTTGTCTTAGTTGTTCAACAGGAGTTAAGCCGTCAATTGATGCTTCGTAAACATTTGCTCTTATCTGTTCTTTTAGTCCAGAAACACGAATCATATAGAATTCATCAAGGTTTGAAAAGAAAATCGAAATGAATTTAATTTTTTCTAATAAAGGAAGATGTGGATTCAGAGCTTCTTCAAGAACTCTTCTATTAAATTCCAGCCAGCTTAGTTCTCGATTAAAAAAATATTGCGGCTTTAAATATTTCTGCAGATTCTCTTTTGTTATTTTCATAGATAAATAAAATCTTTAATTGAATATACTGCTTTTTAATTTTAATTACTCTTAAGTTATTCTCTCAATTCAAAAGATTATTTAGAAATTTATTTGTCTATTTTTTTTGCCGAAGTATAATTTTCTAAATCATAATTGATTTCTTTTCCAGGCATGGGTAATCTTTTGATGTTTACTTTAGCTCTGGCAAAAAATTCTTCAGCAAGTGTATCGTGATAATCAGAAAATATAACAATCTCTTTGATACCTGCAGCAATAAGAGCTTTTGCACAGTTTGTGCATGGCATATTGGTTATGTATGCAGTTGCACCTTGTGTGCTCACCCCATGTAAAGCGCATTGAAGAAGTGCATTCATTTCAGCATGAATTGTTCTTACGCAATGATTATCAACAATCATGCAGCCTACATCCTCGCAGTGGTCATCACCCGGAATTGAACCGTTATATCCAGTTGATAAAATTTGTTTGTCTTTTACAATTACACAGCCGCAATGCATGCGTGGACAGGTTGCACGTTCCGAGACAAGCATTGCAACTTTAAGAAAATATTCATCCCATGATGGTCTTTTCTTTTGAGAATTTGACATTTTATGTCTCCACTAAAGATAAACGGATTATTAATCTATAAAAATAATATCTCATAAGATAAAAAAAAACTGGTATGGCTGAGGGCGACACCATACCAGTTCGATATGCTTCTATTAGGAGGGTTATCGACACTCAGGAACGAGGGCAATTCCTTCGTGTCGAGGGATATTTCTATTGCAAATATATATAATCGTTTTCAAAATGCAAAGGAAAAATTTTTCTCTTTAAAAATAATTTAAAGAGTTTATAATTTTTTATTAAATCAAATTTTAAAAAACTAATTGATTTATCGACAATCTTCATATTATCTTTTTAATAAAATTTTGAAAGTAGTTCCTTTATTGACTACTGATTCCTTAACAAAAATTTTTCCTTTGTGATATTCTTCAATAATTCTTTTTGAAAGGCTCAAGCCCAAACCCCAGCCTCTTCTTTTTGTTGAATAGCCTGGCTTAAATATTTCTTTTCTTTTGTTATGCTCTATACCTTTGCCTGTATCGGATACTTCAATACTGACATATTTTTTTGAAGATGTAATATTAAATTCTATTTTACCTTCTTTATTTTCAATTGCATCAAGGGCATTCTTGATTAAATTTTCTATGACCCATTCAAATAATTCTGTATTAATTTTTGCTTTTAATTCTTTATTACCTTTGATTGAAATTGTTACATTTTTGCCAAGCTGAGGAATTCGTCTTTCAAAATAATGAATAATTTTCTGAATAATTTCATAAGGGGATTCTTCTTTTAATTCTGGTTGAGAACCTATTTTCGAAAATCGTGTGACAATTTTATTCAATCTGTTCAAATCATTTTTAATTTCTTCAGCAACATCAAGAACTTTATCGGGATTATCAAAATTCATTTTTAATATTTCATGCCAGCCTAAGAGACTTGAGATAGGTGTTCCTAATTGATGTGCAGTTTCTTTCGACATTCCAACCCAGATGCTGCTTTGTTCATTTTTCCTGATGTAATTGAAACTTGAGTATGCAATCAACAGAAAAAATATTGCAAATAATATCTGTAAATACGGATAATACTTTAATTTTTCGATTATGTCAGAATCACCATAATAAATGTATTGAATTACTTTTCCATCCGGAGTTTTAACACTAATTGGTGTATGGTATCTTGATAATTTTTCTAATTTATCTTTTAGTATTTTTTTAATTTGTTTTTGAGACAAACCTTTTTTAATATCAATATTTTTATAGCCAATTCCTGCTTCTGTGGAAATGATTTCATTATTCTCATCAGTTAAAATTAATGGGAAGTCAATTCTTTGAATTACATTTTGAAATATGAATGTTAAATCTGTTTCGGGGGAAGATGTGCTGGTAATGTATTCAAGACTTTTTGCATATAATTCAACAATTTCTTTTTCTCTCTTTTGTAATTTGTTAACAAGATTTTGAGTATAGAACCAGGTTCCTAATGCTATGAGAGTACCAATAAGAAGCAGCATCATTTTTAACTTCAAGGCAAAAGAGCCTCTGAAGATTTTCATAGAAAGATACTTTTTAGTGAAAAATTATTAGTTAGAGTTCAATAGTTTGCTGGCGACTTGGTCCAACTGAAATTATGCTTATTTCGAACCCACTTTGCTCAGAAATAAAACTCAAGTAATCTTTAGCCTCGCTTGGAAGTTCATCATAATATTTTATGTTGGATATGTTCTTTTTCCAGCCAGGCAAAGTTTCATAAATTGGTTTTACTTTCATCAGCTGATTTACATCCGTTGGGAAAGTTTTTAATTTTTTCCCATTAATTTCATAACCCACACAAACTTTTATTTCATCGAGATAACTAAGAACATCAAGTTTAGTAATTGCTGCTCTTTCAATTCCATTTATCATTCTTGAATAATTCAAAAGAAAAGCATCGAACCAGCCGCATCTGCGAGGTCTTCCAGTTGTGGCGCCATATTCTGCTCCAGCTTTTCTTAATTGTTCTCCTTCTTCATCAGTAAGTTCAGTTGGGAAAGGTCCTAATCCAACTCTTGTTGTATATGCCTTTACGATTCCAATTACAGACATAATTTTTGTTGGTGGAATTCCAGTTCCTGTGCATGCACCACCAGAAGTAGGATTTGAAGAAGTAACATATGGATATGTTCCAAAGTCTACATCGAGCAACGTTCCTTGTGCACCTTCAAGTAAAATTGATTTGCCTTCTGAAATTGCATTATTTAGATATGTTGGAACATCAGTGATATACTGATCAATTTTTTTATCGAATTCAAGATATTCTTTTATAATTTCATTTACATCTAATTCTTCATGATTGTAAACTTTCTTGAGCAGATTGTTTTTTTCTTCTAAGTTGAATTTTATTTTTTCTTCGAGTACAGTTTTATCCAAAAGGTCAACAATCTTAATTCCTTTTCTTGCATATTTATCTATGTAACATGGACCAATACCTCTTCCCGTTGTTCCAATTCTTGCAGCGCCACTTTCGCTAATTGAATCAAGGAGTTTATGATACGGCATTATAAGGTGAGCATTATGACTAATAAATAATCTTCCTTTAATACTTATGCCGTTGTTTTCAAGAAGTTCTATTTCTTCGAGTAAAGCTTTTGGGTCAATTACCACTCCATTGCCAATAACACATATAACATTTTCTCTTAAAATACCTGAAGGAATAAGATGGAGTATGTACTGCTTATCGCCTATTTGCACTGTATGTCCAGCATTTGCACCACCTTGATATCTTACAACAATATCATATCGTTCAGAAAGTATATCGACAATTTTACCTTTACCTTCGTCTCCCCATTGACTTCCCACGACAATGGTAACACTCATCATTTACTCCTGTTAAATTGATAAGAAGGGAAAAACTCCGGAATAATTCCGGAGTTTAAATTAATTACTACTAAAACTTTTTACGGCTTCGTCAACAGATGAATAATGTTCAAATATTGTGATTAATTTTGTTATTACTAAAAGACTTTCAATTTTTTCTGTAGCATTAGCTAATTTTAATGAACCGCCACCGTTCTTCATTGTTGTATATCCACTTATTAACATACCCAATCCTGAACTATTCATAAACTTACATTCAGCTAAATCGATAACAACATTTTTTTTGCCTTCTTCCAAAAGTTTGTGTAAAAGGTCACTGAATTCTTGAGCTTCTGGTCCGCCCATTACGTTTCCTTTGAGCTCAATTACAACGGCTCCGTATTTTTCATAGGTTTTTATTTTCATAATTTCTCCCGAAAATTATTTGTTTCCTTATTTATATTCCTTTGGGTATAATGATTAACAAATATTTATATTGGCAGTTAAGTTATGGAATCTTATTGTAAAAATAAAATAATTTTATATACCATGATAGAGCTTGAAAAAATTTTTTTATCAATAGAACATTATTTCTTAATTACCGTCTAAAATCATGGCTCTGGAAGAAAAATCTAAAATACTTGAAGTTCAGGACGAAGATTTTGCTTTAATTAAAAATTTCATTGATGGAGATGAATCTGTATTCAGAACACTGGTTATTAAGCACAGAGATAAAGTTCGCAATCTGGTCTTTATTACTCTTGGTGATGCTGAAAATGTTGATGATATCTCTCAAGAAGTTTTTATTAGTGTATATCACAAGTTAAAGGAGTTCAGATTTGAATCTAAATTTACAACTTGGTTATATAGAATAACAATTAATAAATGCAGAGATTTTTTAAGAAAGAAAAAAGTTCGAAGCATCTTTGTTCCTCTTGGAGATTCTGATAGAGAATATCCATCAGGACCATTTTCTGAAAATGTTGATCTTCCACAACTTGTTAGAAAAGCAATTGATAAATTGCCGGAGAAATTAAAAGTGCCTTTAATTCTTAGAGATATTGAAGGATTAAGTTACAAAGAAATAGCAGAACAGCTTGGAACAGAAGTGGGTGTTATTAAATCAAGAATATTTAGAGCTCGTGAAAGCTTGAGAATTATTCTTGAACCATATCAAAAAGAATGGAATCTTTGATGTGAAAAATTCAATAGAAAATATTGAAAAAAATTTTCTTAGAAAATATTTGCCAGTTCTCCCTTTTATTATTCTTACAATTTTTTTGATGATTGTTTTTTATCATAACAAAGGTAATGTAAATGAATTGATCGAAAAGGGGAAAAAAGATTTAGTTTCATTCTATATGGAAAACCTAAAGCCAATATTCTCCAGCTCTCAAATAACAAATGAAGATATATTTAACTTTGCTTTATATAAAACAATTCCAATAGATAAACAGAATAATAAAGTGCTGATAGTTTCTGATGAAAAAAACAATCAACAAATTCTTGAAATAAAAAGAGTTCCATTCAATAAAAACACAGAAAATTATAACAAGTTTATTGAGTATATGGGATTAAATGAAAATGAAAAAGAGAAAGTTGATTCGATTCTAAGTTCTTATAAAAAAGAAATTTCTTTATCAATTCTAATGAACAACAAAACAATAGCGGTTAATCCTAAACTTGCAGAACTTCAAAATATAATTACAGCTGATTTGATAAATTACCTTATAAAAATAAATCATAACGCTGCTGATAAGATTAATAAATTAAACATTCCGAAGGATATTAATTTTCAAGAAATAATTTCTATTGCAAAAAAGCATCCTGATAATCAATATATTTTTATTACTCCTGACACAATATTTAAAAAGTCACTTACAATTGATACAAACAAGATAAGATTAGATTTGAATGGAAATATCGAACCGCCTGCAATTGATAAGAAGCTGAAGAAAATAAATATTGAATTATCGCTTGATAATAGAAATAAAAAAAATCCAAAATATTTTTCTATAGAAGACACAAATAATATTAAGATAAATATCCCAATTGAATTAAATGAAATTATTCCTGCAATAAGTGAAAGCATTAGAGTAAATGTACTGAGCACCTTGAAGATGGAACAAATAAAATATAATAAATTGCAGAAGCATGAATTGAAAGATAGAATCCAATTGAATTTTGAAAATCCTTTCGAGTTTGTAAGTAAAGCTCTTGAAATAGCAGCAAAGCAGAAAGATTGGGAAGAATTTGGCAAAAAAATGGATTCATTGGGCAGGCAGTTAGAAAAAAAGTATTCTGATTCAGTTTATGAAGCAAAAAAGAAATATAAAAAATCAATCAGGGATAAAAATTGATTTTAAGAAAATTCTATGAATGTAAATAATATAAAAACAACATTAGCCAGAAGATTAGAAAACACAATTATAATTTCAATTTTACTTGTAATCTTTAATCTGATATTTCCAATTCACAATTCATTGATTTTATTTATAATAAACGAAGTGCTGGTCTTTGGTGTTCTTTACTTTTTATTTCATTACATGAATTCAATTGTCGAAACAAAAAAAGAATCCCCGCTTTCTTTAATTCTAAATTCTGGAATCCTTGCAGCTTTAATTTTCTTCATCATTTCAGTTACAGATTCTTTGTTCGGGAAAAATATACAGGAAAATTATCATACTGATGTTTTTAATTCTTTAATTTCAATTGTAATCGACTTCGTTTTTGTTGCTTCTGTAATCTATATATTTTCAACATTCAGAACACTCTTCTTCCTTCGGCAGATTAAAGATCAGTCGTTGCATTTCAATACAATGATAATTTTCTTTGCAATAACTTTTTTCTCGGATTTATCCCAAGTTGATTCCTCACTCGATTTTATTCATGATGCATTTTATGTCGTTTCAATTGTTTTAATATGCTTGAATTCATTAAAAGTATCTTGGATTGCATTTCTTTCAAAAAAGCAAAAAACATATTTATTGATAATCTCGGTTGTATTATCTATTCTGTTTGGACTGAATTATTCTTTATTAAATGAAAATACAACTGCTAAGATTTTTCTTTCAAATTTTTCATCAGGTTTTGTTTCTATTTATAGTTTAATTATGATTTATGGAATGATATACTTTGGAATCATATTCTTTACAACATTATTTCACATGCCGACTGCTGAAGCTTTTGACAGAAAATCTGAAGAAGTTTCTTCTTTAATGGATTTAACAAAATTAATCACGCAAGTTTTTGATTTCAAAGAATTAGCAGATACTGTAACTTCGATAACAACTAAAGTTTGTAATTCATATGCTGCATGGCTTGTTACTAAAAATGATGATGATTACGAATTAAGTTCCGTGAAAAATATTGCCTATGTTGATGCAGATAGATTGACAAAAAAATTTTTACAGAAAAAAGAACCTTTAACAAGTGTTAATATACTTGACAGCAGTTTTCTTAACGAAAGCAATGATAACTTAAATTACAAATCAATTGCAATAGCACCACTTAAAGTTCATGGAGCTATTAACGGCTATCTATTTGCTGCAAGGCGTCATGAAGTAAATTTTGACGAAGAAGACAAACGTTCCATTCAAGCATTTGCAGATTATGCAGCTGTAGCTCTTGAAAATGCTAAATTGATTGCAGAATCAATTGAAAAAGAACGACTTGAAAAAGAACTCGATGTTGCAAGAGATATTCAGAGAAAAATTTTGCCAAATAAAATTCCAGAATCTGAACAATTAAAAATTTCTGCAATGTTTATTCCTGCTTTTGAAGTTGGAGGAGATTATTATGACTTTTTTGAATTGAACGACAACAAATTGGGTTTTGTTGTTGCTGATGTTTCAGGGAAAGGTATTACTGCTGCATTCATAATGGCAGAGATAAAAGGCATTTTTGAATCGCTTGCGAAAATAATTACATCGCCAAAAGAGTTGCTGATAAAAATTAATGAAGTGCTTAAAAATAGTTTAGACCGCAAAAGTTTTGTTACAGCAGTTTATGGAATTGTGGATATAAAAAATGGAATTCTTAATTTTGTAAGAGCAGGTCATCCTCCAGTAATTTATTGCTCTGAAGGAAAAGTTGAAAGATTGCTTCCATCAGGCCTTGGATTGGGATTGGATTATTCAAATGGTTTTGCAAACTCATTAAAAGAAATGAAGATTAATCTTAATGATGGTGATATCATCGCATTTTATTCTGATGGAATACCAGAAGCAAAAAATGCTGAATACAAAGATTATGGTTATGACAGATTAGAAAAGATAATTCAAAAAAATTGTGACAAAACTCTTGATGAGATTTCGAATGAGATTATCAAGGATTTGACAATATTCTCAAAAGATAATACACAGCACGACGATATTACACTTGTTTTGTTCAGATGGCATTCAAGTAAAAACTAATTATTTTAATCAATGTAAATACAAAAATCTTGATAAAACAAATCAAGAAAAAATTGGAGTGATGAATGGCAGATTTTAATGTAAATCTCCGTCGTTTTGAATCAGTAAGTATTATTGATGTAAAAGGCTATCTTGATGCTCATACAGCACCGGAATTAGAAAATGTTTTCAATAAACTTCTTGAAGAAAGAAATTTCCGTGTAGTTGTTAACTTCAACGAGCTGAATTACATAAGCAGTGCAGGTCTTGGAGTATTCATGGCATACATTGAGACAATGCGTCAAAACAACGGTGATATTAAATTTTCCAATCTAAAAGAAAATGTTTACAACATTTTTGATTTACTTGGATTTCCTTTATTGTATGAATTTTATAAAGATGAAAAAGAAGCTATTAACAAGTTTATTGAACAGGAAAAATCTTGAACCAGTTGAATAAAAAATTTGAAAAAGTGCTGATAGTTAAAAGCACTACAGAAAATCTTTCCAAAGTAAGAGAATTTACGCGGAAGGCAGCAGAGGAGTGTAAATTTTCTGAAGACACAATTGAAAAAATTGTCCTTGCAGTTGACGAAGCCTGCACCAATATTATCAAACATGCTTATAATTATTCTCCTGATGGTATAATCAATCTTTCAATAAATGTTCATGATGATAAATTCATTATAACAATAATTGATAATGGTAATCATTTTAATCCAGAACTTGTGCCTGAACCCAATATTCAGGAATACTACAAACAAAAGAAAATTGGCGGTTTGGGAATGTACTTAATGAAAAAACTTATGGATGAAGTTAAGTATTCTACTCTTGCTGATAACCGCAACCAGGTAATTTTAGTTAAATATATTGAAAATTAGGCATGCAAAAATTTGATAGCAATGCAGCCTTAAGAAATCTATCTGCACTTGTTGACTTCAGCAATCTCGTTAATTCAAGTCTTGACCTTGATTTTGCATTGAATAATATACTCCTAACATGTCTTGGAAAATTTCATACATCAAAAGGTTTAATTGCTTTATTAAATGATGATAATGTTCTGCAAGTAAAAGCCTTTAAAGGAATAAGCAAAGAAGCTCTTGATTTATTTCCTTCGGTTAAATTGGAAGAAATTTCTTCAAGCAAAGAATTTAATGAGTTTCTTTTGCAAAATAATTTTGAAGTTGTTCAGAAAATAAAATCTTCTCAGGGAATAAAAGGATTAATTTTATTAGGAAGAAAATTAACAAACCAGAAATATGAAGAAGATGATATAGAGTTCTTAAAAACGATATTAAATGTCGGAGCAACTGCTATAGAAAATTCTTTGATTGTAAACAAACTGAAAAATGTTAATCGAGAACTTGATGCAAAAGTCAATCAATTGAGTTCACTATTTGATTTAAGCAAAGAATTCAGCGGCATTCTCGAACCTGAGGCAATCGGAAGATTACTTGTCTACACATTAATTGGTCATATGCTTGTTTCAGATTATGCAATTATAATTTGTGATAGAAAAAATCTTTCATTTTTAGAAAATAGTTTTAATGAAAATTTATTGAATGATGCATTAAGACAATGCGATATAAACTTATTTGACAAACCTGTTCTTAAACAAAATTTTCAAAAGGAATATAAAACTCTGTTTGATTTGGGAGTTGAATTGATTGTCCCAATGCAAATTAAGAATGAAACCAAAGGCTTGATATTACTTGGGAAAAGGAAAAATAATCTTCAATACTCAAAATCCGATGTTGAATTTATTTATTCACTTGGTAGTCTTGCAATTATTTCAATTGAGAATGCAAGATTGTTTAAGGAAATGATTGAAAAGCAAAGAATGGAAAGAGATTTAGAAACAGCCCGAAGTATTCAAAAAAATCTTTTGCCTAAAACAATTCCTTCATTGTCGAACTTAAGTTTGGCAGCCTACAATATTTCTGCAAGAATTGTTGGAGGAGACTATTATGATATTGTTAAACTTGATGATGAAAAAATTTTAATTGCTATTGCTGATGTATCGGGCAAAGGTGTTCCTGCTTCACTTTTAATGGCTAATTTGCAAGCATTCCTAAAATCTATTTGCAAACAAAAACTTCCTCTTGACGAAGCTACAAACTTGATTAACGACCTGGTAGCAGAGAATACAACAATGGGCAGTTTCATTACATTTTTCTGGTGTTTGTTTGACAATACAAGCAAACAATTGACTTATGTTAATGCAGGACATAATCCTCCTTTGCTTTTGAGAGAAGGGAAGATTCATAAATTAAAAAAGGGAGGAATGGTACTTGGCTTTCTGCCAACCACAATTCCATACATTTCTGAAACAATAAATCTTAACAGCGGAGATATTATTGTTTTATTTACTGATGGAATTACAGAAGCAATGAATAAAAATTTGGATGAGTATTCAGATGAACGATTGGAAAAATTGGTTTTGGAAAATTCCAATTTACAGCCAGAAGAAATTTTAGAAAAAATAAAAGAAAGCGTGAATGAATTTATTGATGGGGCAGAGCAAAGCGATGATATAACCTGCTTGGTTATGAAAGTTAAATAAATTAAAGAGACACCTGATTGGTGTCTCTTCTAAAAAGGAGGGAATTAAAATTCAATTTTTGCTTTTGTTCTGTTTGCTACTTCAAGAACAAATGCACTTGCAATAAAGATTGAGGAATATGTTCCTATTATCATACCAATGAATAATGCAAATGCAAAACCTCTTAAAACTTCGCCGCCAAAAATTAAGAGAACAACAATTGTTAATAAAGTTGTAAAGACAGTTATCAAAGTTCTGCTCATAGTTTTGTTAATTGCATGATTCATGTTTTCTTCGAGTGGCAAAGATTTATGAAGTTTCATTTGTTCTCTTACTCTGTCAAAGACAATCACAGTATCGTTAATTGAATAACCAACCAATGTAAGAAAAGCAGCAACAACACTAACTGTTATTTCAAGATTGAATCCAGGTATTACTCCATATAAAATTGCAAACAATCCGAGTGTGATTAAAATATCGTGGAACAAAGCAATAACAGCACCCAGAGCAAAAGCAAATTTAAATCTGAAACCAAGATAAATGAGAATTACAACCAGTGAGAGCATTACTGCTATAACTGCATCAGTCTTTAATTCTTTACCTACTTTTGGTCCAACTTTATCTTCTTTTAAAACATTGAAGGGATTATTCACAAATTTTTCAGAAAGATTTTCCTTAATCCAGTCAGCAATACCAAGTCGTACTACAACAGCGGTGTTTGTTGGTTCTTCTGAAACTTTGGCAGTTTGAAATCCAGCATCAAATAATCTGTTGTTAATAATCTCTGCAGTTTGAGGGTCAGAAAAATTGTATGTGATTGAATTTGAAGTAGAATCAATTACTTTTTTTTCTACGCCTGGTAAAGTGTTTTCAATGATAGATTCAATTTTTGATTTAACTTTTGGAATAACATTCGAAGGAATTTCTTGTAATTCTGTTCTTAATAAAATTCCAGTAGAGCCGCCAAAAGTTTTTACTTCGACATTTCCCAAACCAATTTTATCAACTTCACTTCTAATTTTTGCTATGTCAACTGGCTTTTCAAATTGAATTGCTACTTCTGTTCCACCTTTAAAGTCGATACCAAATTGGAGACCTCTAATTAAAATATTGAGTAAACCAATTAATAGAACAACTGAAGAAACAATATAAAATGTTGTTCTTTTACTCATGAAATTAATATTTAGATTATCGAATAAGCGCATCTATTTAATTTCTCCTTTATTAACCTACATTAATTTTATAACCTTTAGAAATCATGTAATCAAAAATCATTCGAACAAGAACAAGTGCAGAGAATAAACTTGTAAGAATTCCAATCATGAGTGTTAAAGCAAAACCTTGAACTGGACCACTTCCAAATTGATAAAGAATAATTCCTATAAAGAATGTTGTAATGTTCGAGTCAAGAATTGCTGATAGTGAATTTTTAAATCCTGCATCAACGGCAGCTCGGTCGGTTTTTCCAGTTGCTAATTCTTCTCTTATTCTTTCATAAATAATAACATTGGCATCAACAGCCATTCCCATTGTTAAAACAATACCAGCAATACCTGGCAATGTTAATGTAGCTTGAAAACCAGCAAGAACACCAAGAATTAATAATACAGTAACAACAAGTCCTAAATCTGCAATTGTTCCTGCTTTTTTATAATAGAATGCCATGAATAAAGCTACAAGCAAATAACCAAATAAAACAGAATTAGAACCTTGTTTAATAGAATCTTGGCCGAGTGATGGACCAACACTTCTTTGTTCGATAATGTCAACAGGGGCTGGAAGTGCACCAGCTTTTAATACAATTTCAAGAAGTTTGGCTTCGTCGAGATTTGGGATGCCGCTTATTTGAGAATTTCCAGATGGAATTTTATTCTGAATTACAGGTGCAGAATAAACAACTCCGTCGAGAACAATAGCACATCTTTTGCCAATATTTGAACCTGTGATTCTTGCCCATTCACGAGCACCTTCTGAATTCATTTGCATTGTAACAATAGGAGCAGAGGTTGTAGGGTCAATATTCGATTGAGCATCTACAATAACTCCGCCTGTCAATTCAGGATTTTTATTTAACATGTATAATCGATAATACTTAGAACCATCAGGGCCAACTTCTGGCTTTGCATCATAAAGAAATTCAACATTATCAGGAATTACTTTTTTAACTTCAGGTCGTTCAAGATATGCATTTAATTTTTGTCTATCTGATTCTTTTACAAATGCATCTGGAATTCTGCCTTGAGGGTCGATTAATCTTGCGATTGCAAAAAATGGATGTTCTTTTGCAAATTGTTCTTCTGTTAAGTTTTGTTGTTTTGAAGTATCGGCTTTTGCAGTTTTTGTTGTATCTCCAGCTAAAGAATCACCTTTAAGAGATGCAGCAAGAACTTCATCAATTCGCTTCATAATTGGGATAGCGAATTCAGGGTCTTTAACCAATTTGAATTCGAGCAAAGCTCTTCCCTGAAGAAGTCTTTTAGCTTCTTCTTCTCGTGCAATACCAGGAAGTTCTATAACAATTCTTCTTGAACCCTGTTTTTGAATGTTTGGCTCGGATACACCGTATTGGTCTACTCTATTGCGTATAATCTCAATAGCTCTTGTAACAGCATCGGCTTCTTGTTCCAAAAGTCTTGAAATTATTTTATCGTCATCTTCTCTGATTGTGCCAAAGTATCTGCTTAAACGAATCCCTTTTTCTTTCATTTTACGAGCAAGAATTGAAACAACATTTTCGTTTGAAAGTCTGGATTCTTTTTCTGCTTCATTTAATATTTGATTGAACTGGTCATCAGGTTCTTTAGCTAATTTTTCAAGAAGCTTTGCAGTATTGACTTCCATTACGAGATACATGCCGCCCTGTAAGTCGAGACCAAGTTTAACTCTTTTTTCTCGAGCAGCTCTGTAATCCGGATTATTCGATAAGATGCTGTCTCTTTTGTTGTTAATAAACTCTTTAATTTGAATTGCTGGTAAATTAGGATTGCTCTTCTTAAGACTGTCTTCAAGATAAGTTAATTGTTGAGTAACTTTTCTATTATTTTGAAAATCTTTATAGGTAGGTATTAAAAGGTAGACAGAAAGAGCAATGGCTCCTAAAACCAGGAATAGTCTAAATCTTATCTCTTTCATTCCAAATCTTAATTTTAGTTAATGAATTAGTTAGTTGGAACCAAGACAATAAAAAGCCGGCTTTGAACCGGCTTTTTATTTATTCTCTTACAACCCATGTTTTAACAGTTGCCGTAACATTCGGATGAAGTTTAATTGAAACACTGTAAATACCAAGCGATTTAATTGGCTCGGTAATTTCAATTTTGCGTTTATCCAAATCATAGCCTTTTTCTTTCAGAGCGTCGGCAATCATTTGATTAGTAACGGTTCCGAAGATTTTATCTTCCTCGCCAACTTTAACTGGAATTGTAACAGATACTTTTTCAAGTTCAGCTGCAAGAGCTTGAGCAGCTTCGAGTTCTTTAGCTTCTTTTTTAAGTATCTGTTTTTTTTCTTCTTCCAGAGCACGGATATTTCCTTTGGTTGCCTGGTAAGCAATCTGGCGGGGAATAAGATAATTTCTTGCGTAACCATCTTTAACTGTTACAATATCACCAACTTTTCCAAGCTGTTCAAAGTTTTTTCTTAGAATTACTTTCATTACCGTCTCCTTTTTACTTAACTGCTTCTGCAACATAAGGCAGAATTGCTAAATGACGAGCTCTTTTGATTGCTCTTACTAATTCGCGGTGCTGTTTAGCACTTAGACCGGTAATACGGCGGGGAATTATCTTCCCCTGATCCGTAATAAATTTCTGTAGTTGCTTAGCATCTTTGTAATCAATATAGCCTTCGATTACACGTTTTATTTTTTTTGTAGTTTTCATTTTCTTCTCTTAATTATTGATTGTCTTTCATCAAATCAGATTCTTCATCAGTTAAGAATTTGTCGAATGAATTATCTTCGTAATCAGAATCATCACTTTCAGAGACGATATCATTGTTGTTCGCCTCTCCATTGCCTTGTGATTTATTAAATTTGTTTAAGAATTGAATTCTCTTTGCTTTGATTTCAACAATGGTTCTGTTTTTTCCATCTTCAGTTTTGAAAGTTCTACTTTGAAGTTCGCCGTCGATTAAAACAGCACTGCCTTTTTTCAGGCGGTCGCGGCAGCTATCTGCCAATTTGTTCCATGCTACTACTCCAACATAGCAAACATCTTCCTGCCATTGATTGTTGCTGTCTTTGTATCTTCTGTTTGCAGCAATGTGAAAATTAACAACAGGAGTATTGTTTGATGTTTGTCTGAAGACAGGATCTTTTGTTAAGTTTCCTGCTACTATTACACTGTTTAGTTCTGGCATCTTTAATTCAGCCATCGTAACCTCCATGCTTAACTTAGTTTGTTATTCGGTACTTTCGTTATTTGTGTTTATATCTTCTTCTGAAGATTGCTCTTCAGTTTGAGAAGATTCTTTTTGTTTTTTAATTGCTTCTAAAGCAAACTTGTCAAGTGCTATTGTTAAATAGCGAATGACATTTTCATCCAGTCTTAAACTTCTTTCTAAAATGCTGATTAAATTTGTTGGAGCATTAAAGCGGAATATAACATAATAACCGCTTTTTGCTTTCTGGATAGGATAAGCTAAACGCTTACGACCCCATCTGTCAATATCAAATATTTCTCCACCATGAGTGGTAATTACTTCTTGCAACCTCGAAATGGTTGCTTCAATTTGTTCATCTTCAAGTGCTGCATTTATTATCACAACACTCTCGTAACTTTTGATACGCATTATGTTTCACCTCCCTTTGGACTTTATGGCTCCTTCTTTATATCGAAGGAACAGGGTTATAAACTATTGAATTAGGTTCCAAAAATAAAACTATTTTCTAAGTCGTGCAATAACTATTCTTAATTGATTTACAAATTAATTAAAATATAAATTTCTTGAAAACTTTTAATTTTTTCTTTGTGAATTAATTTTACTAAAATAATCCGACATCAATTTATATCCGCCTTGAATAAAATTTTCAATCAGTTCGATTGAAAATTCGAGACTATCGTTTATTGATGATAATTCTTCATCACTAAATTTACTTAGAACATATTCAGCAAGTTCGCCTTCGAATTTATTACCAATTCCAAAACGAAGACGGGGGAATTGATTCGATTCTAAGTGATAAATAATTGATTTAAGTCCATTATGGCCCCCATCGCTTCCAGATTTTCTTAATCTTATTTTGCCTAATTCTAAATTCACATCATCTACTACTATTAACATATTTTCTAAAGGGATATTAATTTTAGAAAGAAATTCAGAAACTGCAATGCCGCTCAAGTTCATGTATGTTGTTGGTTTAACCAAAAAAAATGTGGAAGACCCAGTTGAACCTTCCACATATTGATAATTTTCTTTTTTCTTGAAATGAAGATTTTTTTTTGAAGCAAATTTATCGAGAATTAAAAAGCCAATATTATGTCTTGTCAATTCGTATTTTTTGCCTGGATTTCCCAAGCCTACAATCAAATACAAGACTTAATTATTCCTCTTCTTCAACTTTTCCTTTTGCAATTACTTCAGGTTCTTTTGGAGCTTCTTCACCTTCAGCTGGAGTTGTTGGTTCAGCAGCAGCTCTTGGTACAATTACAGAAGCTATAATTACATCATCATGATGTAAAATTTTAATGTTTTCTAATTTCAAATCTTTGACATGTATTGATTCTCCAATGCCAAGATTTGTAATGTCAACTACAATATGTTCTGGGATATTTGTCGGCAGACATTCAATTTTTAATCTGTGCATTTGATGCTGCAGCAATCCGCCTTCCTTAATTCCTTTTGCAGTTCCTTGAAGAACAACAGGAACTTCGATTTCAATTTTTTCATCAAGTGAAATACCCATAAAATCGCAGTGAATAATTCTATCTGTTACAGGGTCAAATTGAACATCTTTCAAAACAGATTTTCTTGGTTCAGAATCATCAATTGTAAGATTAACAATGTGAGTCTCTGAAGTATAAACAAGTGGTCTTAAAGATAATTCCGGCAAATAAATTGGTATTGGTTCTAAGCCCTTTGTGTAAAATATACCTGGAACATTGCCTTCTTTTCTTAATTTATTAACCACACTTTTTGTTGATATGGTTCTTCTTTTTGCTTTGATACTTATTTCTGACATGGTAGTTTACTCCTGAATTATACTTACTAAATTTTATCTTTATCTATATCGAACAACGAACTTATAGATTGATTTCTATTGCATCTAATAATTGCTTCTGCTAAAAGGGCAGAGGCAGATTTAACAATAATCTTTTTTGATTTTTGTTTTAATGGAATACTGTCTGTTACATATAATTTTGTAATTGGAGAATTATCAATTTTTTCTACTGCATCACCAGAAAGTAATGGATGAGTTATAGCTCCATAAACTTCTTTTGCACCGCTTTCTAATAATTTTTCTACTGCTTTAACAATTGTGCCGCCAGTATCGATTAAATCATCCACAATCAAAACATTCTTGCCTTTTACATCTCCGATTAAATTCATTTCTGCAATTTCATTATGTCTGGCTCTTTTTTTATCAATTACTACCAATCCTGCATTTAATCTATTCGCATAAGAACGTGCTAATTTAATACCGCCGACATCTGGAGAAGCAACAACAAGATTTTTAATTTTTCCTTTAAATAAAGGTGTAAAAATTGGTGATGCATATAAATGGTCAAACGGGATATCAAAGAAACCTTGAATTTGTGCCGCATGCAAATCCATTGTTATAACTCTATCTGCACCAGCAACAGTAATTAAGTTAGCTACAAGTTTAGCAGAAATTGAAACACGCGGCTGATCTTTTCTATCCTGCCTTGCATATCCAAAATATGGAAGAACAGCTGTTACACGTTTTGCCGATGCTCTTTTTGCAGCATCAAGCATTATTAATAATTCCATTAAATTTTCTGCTGGTGGTTGTGTCGGCTGAACTATGTAAACATCTTGTCCGCGGACATTATCTATAAATTTTGTCCAGATTTCACCGTCGCTAAATCTTTTTATAAAAACATTCCCTTCTGGTAAATTCAAATACTTACAGATTTTCTTTGTCAATTCAGGATTTGCACTGCCAGAGAAAATTAATGGTTCTGTTTCCAATTTAATTTTAGCTATGTATTCTTAAAAATTGCTGCCAAATATAAATAAATCAATAAGGTTAGTCAAACTTCACATTTTGGATTTATCTTACTCGTTTATTAAATAAGAAAGCTATTACAACAACAAGCACAAATAATGCAGCAATATATATCCACAGTGGAGTTTCTTTCAGTTTGAATGGACGATAAGTTGCAGTTATGTATTTGCCTGTTCCGATTTCATCAAGTGTATATTTCCATGTGAGTTTATTGCGTGATACTTCAGTTGCATTGTGGCTTAAGATTTGTCCAGGCAAATAGTAAATAAACGTCATAGAAAAATTTTTGCTTTCAAATCCAAAGCCAGTTGCAATTGGTTTTATAAATTGAGAAAATATTTTTGTGTTCTTTTCACCATCTTTAATTGAAAGTTTTGAATCCTTAAAAACTGGTGTGGCATTCAAAGAATCGAGACTATTGAATTCAAGCTCAACTTTTGCATGAATTGTGCTGTCTTCGTAATCTTTATAGACTTCAACATTGGTAATAGAGCTGTATTGTGAACTGAATTCTTTATAAACTGAATCACGATTGAATAAGCCAAGCTGTTCTACAATTATTGAATCTCTTGGGTTTGTCCATTTCATCCAATAATGAATAAACATATTTCCGCTGCCGTCTTTTTTGATTGTTGTAACCTGCATATAATTCAAGCAGCCGCTTAACATTAAGCTTAATAGAAAAATCAAAAGCAGAAAGTGTGATATATTTTTTCTCATATCTTCAGAAAATTTGTTAGTTAAATATGCAAAAAAAGAATTAAATAGCATGCGTGTTTTTATCATAAACTATCTTTATTTTTGCAAGTTAAAATTTTGTCTTTTTGTGAAAAAATGGAGGTAAATGATGCCAACTTATGATTACAAATGTCTTGACTGCGGTTATATTTTTGAAGAATTTCAAAATATGACAGATGAACCACTTACTGAATGTCCAAAATGTAGAGGCAAATTAAAAAGATTAATTGGTACTGGTGCTGGTCCAATCTTCAAAGGTTCTGGTTTTTATCATACTGATTATAAAATGAAATCCAACAACAATTCTTCAAATAAAAATAACAGTTCGGATAAGAAATAATTGTAATGGGTGCATTATAAGAGCACCCATTTTTCTTAAAAATCCATCCCAATTGAAATATAATATCGCGGTTTAGAAAATCTATCAAGATTCCATTTCCATGCTACATCGATTTTCCATAAAAATAACATGTAGATTCTGAAGCCAACTCCTGTTCCAATTAATAAATCTTGTGTTACAATGCTGTTATCCTGATTTCTTCCAAAGAGTTTTAACTTCTGTGTGTTATCCCATGCAGAGCCTGCATCAAGGAAAGCAACACCAAGAATATTTTGGAATAAAAGCGGAAGAGGACCAGTAACTAAATATCGAATTAATGGAAGACGAAATTCCATATTCAGAAGTGAATATTTAGTCCCAATTTTTTCTGCATAGTCATAACCTCTTAGAGGCATAGCAGGGGATAGAAATGCAAAGTCTGATGCATTTTGAATTGGAATATCTTCTGTTGCAAAATTTCTATTAATCCAGTTTTCTGTTCCTCCAAGGAAAAATCTTTGAGGATTTCCTCCGCCTGAATATCCTCCGGATAATCTAAATGCAAAAGAGTTATCGAAGAAGAAACGGAAGTAAGTTCTGTAATCAAGATTAAGTGAATAAAAACTTTGCTGTCTTCTTGATAATCCCGGATCGCCAAATACTGTGAAAGCATATCTTGTTCCTTCAATTGGAGAAGTATATCCTTCGAGTGTGTTATCATGAACAAAGCTAAATGCAGGAACCAGATAGGTTGATTTATCAATTGGTTCAAAAATGTTATCAAGATTTTCTGCCGTTACACTCATTAAACTTAATGAGCCGTCAAGTCTGTAAAATCTGTTAAATGGATAACTTGCCGAAGCAACTACACCAAAATTTCTGAATCGATACAAATCGTAACCAAAGAATGAAGTTCTATATAAAAATCTTGCAGTATGAAATGCTTCAATTCCTAAATCAAGTCTTTTTTCAAGATAATAATAAGCCAGTCCATAATCGCTGTTTTTGATGTCAATTTGTAAACTTGTTATTCCAATCAGTCTATGATTTCCAAGAACATCACTGAAAGCAAGTATTGTTGTTCCCTGCAAACCATAAAGCGTACTGTAACCGGCATTGGCATAAATTAAATCTGGAGAGAAATTTACTTTGTAACGATTAACAAGAAAATTTCCATGTGAATCTAATTTTTCTGTAAAAAGTTGTCTGCGTCTTTCAATTCTTGCACTGTCGCTTTCTTCATTTGCAGCACCAAAAATATATCTGCTGTAATCCATTTTTGAAGAATCTTTTTTGGCTTCAGTTTTTGCTATGTATGAACCTACAAATATTTTTCTTTCTTTAATTTGTGTAGAATCTTGTTTTTCCTGAGCAATAGATTTTGTTGTGTCAATTTTTGTTGTATCTTTTTCTTGTGCAAAGAGAACAGCAGTTTCATCTTTCTTTGTTTGCAGTAATGTCATGTATTTTGTTGGCTGCAGCGAATCTCCGATTGCGTGCATTTCAAAAGGATTGTTGAGCATAAAAATATTGTAACCAAGTTTATATAAAGCAGTAAATACTAATTTCTTCCCATCATATGAAATTGAAGGCTGACTAATTTCGCTTAAAGAATTAGTAATTGGTACGGCTTTTTCATTTAATAATGAAGCTGCATCGTAACTATCGGCTTTGGCAATTGATTTTTTGTAAATGTTGTTTATTCCATTTTTGTCGGAGATGAATAAAATTTCTTTCCCATCGGGAGAAACTTCTGGATATCGTTCATTGCTCAATTGCCAGTCAGTTAATCTTTTAATTTCTTTTGTTTCTATGTTTATCAAGTAGAGGTCTAATTGTTTGTAATTGTGATTGCTCATCATAAAATCGGGATGTAACATTGATGGGCTTACATAATTTTCTCTGTCTGATGCAAAAATTATTTTTTTAGAATCAGGAGTCCATACAGGGTCAGTATCACTGAAAATATCATTTGTAAGATTTGTTAATTCGTTGGTTTTCAAGTTATAAATGTAAATATCAGATTGAGATGAATTGTGAGCAACGAATGTTAATTTATCTCCATCTCTTGACCAATCAACTGATTCAATTCCATCGAACTTAAAAGGCAAATCATAATTTTTTTCTGTATTTGTATTGATGATTGTGATTACATCATATCCTTCTTTTTTTGTGGAAAGGGCAATTCTAATATTATCCGGCGACCATGCAATAGAAGGATGAAGAACGGTCAATTCTTCAAAATCTGTTGTCTTTCCACTCTCAACAACTTTTTTGATAATTTTTCCTGTTAATGCATCCATGATGTAAACATCAAGGTAAATATCTCTGTCTGAAATAAAAGCAATTTTATCTCCTTGCGGTGAAATTGATGGACTTGTATTATAAAAGCCGTATGATTTTTTGTTGTCTGTTAATCTTTTTGAAAACTCATCAGGGTCTTGATATTTTGCAATATCGGGCCAATATTCTTTTTTCAAACTTTTTTTCCAACGCTCATTTAGTTCATCCAAGTCAATTCCAATAGAAGATTTCAATGCAGATTCAAGAGAGCCGAGTCCCTGAATTTTATTTATAAGTTCACCTAATTTTTGTCTTCCGTATGTATCAGCAAGGTATTTAAAAACAGATTGACCTCCGCGGTAACCAAGATATCCGCTTAGTTGATTTATATCAGGCAATGATTCACTAATGATAGCATTTCGAATGAACATATCGGTATAAGTTTCCCAGCCCTGCGAAAAATATTCTGCACTTCCTTCCATAAACCAGTGTGGAAGTTGAAGTGTAATTCCTTTAGAAATTACATTTTGAATTGAACCGCCGAAATACATATCCTGCATTACAGCATGAACAAGTTCATGATGAATTACATGACGAAATTTTTCATAGGAACCTTCGAATGGGAAAACCACACGATTTTTAAATGGTTCTGTAAAGCCGCCTACACCTTGACCAAGATATTCATCAGTAATATTGGTTTCCTGAAAATCATTGTGAGAATTATAAACAACAAGAGTAATTCTGTTATTAATTTCATAATTGAAATCTTGCTGAAGTTTTTTAAGAGCATCTTCAGCTACGGCTGCTGTAAACTCAGCAATTTTTTCTCCACCATTAGAAAAATAAATATCGAAGTGTTTGGTTTGGATGTAAAACCAATCATGATTTTTATATTGAACTCTGTTTTGTCCAAATTGAGCAAAAATATTGCAGGTTGTTATAAATATTGCTGCAAGTAAAAAGATAAACTTTTTCATACTTTACCTCGCCATTGATGACAAACAGAATTATTAATTAATCAGCTTAAAATCGATTTCTCGTTTTTCTTCGTCAACTCGAATTAATTTTACATTAACTTTATCACCCAGACGAATTCTTCTTCCTGTTGATTTGCCAGTTATAGAATAATTTTTTTCATCAAAAATGTAATAATCATCATCCATATCACGATAGCGAATTAAACCTTCAGCAAGATTTTGACTTAGTTCCACAAAAATTCCAAAATTTGTTATGCCAGATACAACACCGTGAAATTCCTGTCCAACTTTACTTTTGAGATATTCAATTTGTTTCAATTTTACAGATAATCTTTCTGCATTAATTGCAGTTCTTTCTCTTTCAGAAGCATGTTCGCAAATTTTTTCCAAATCTTCAATGTTATATTTTTTCTCCAACTTGTTTTGAAGATAATTATAAATCAAGTTATGAACTATTAAATCTGGAAATCTTCTAATGGGTGAGGTAAAGTGTGTGTAGTACTTAAATCCAAGTCCATAGTGACCAATATTTTTTGTTGAATAAATTGCTTTTGCCATAGAGCGGATTGCAACTTCATTTACAACAGCTTCTTCTTCAGTGCCTTTTACACTATCAAGAAGTTTTTGAAATTCTTTTGATTTATTTGAACTATTTGGGTCAAATGAGTAACCAAGTGAGCGGACAAATCTTGCAAATTCTATAATTTTTTCTTTATCAGGCTGGTCATGAACGCGATAGACAAATGGATAAACTTCTTCTCCTTTTTTCGGCTGAACATGTGTTGCAATTATTTGATTTGCCATAAGCATAAGTTCTTCAATTAAATTATGACTTTCACCAATTTGTTTAATGCTTATATCTACTGGTTTTCCGTTTTTATCCAGTTTAAAGACAACTTCAGGGGTAAAAAAGTTTATACTTCCTTTTTTAATTCTTTTTTCTCTCATCACTTTTGCAATTTTATTAAGCATTGCAATCTGTTCATAAAATTCACCTTCTCCATCATCAATTATTTTTTGAACTTCTTCATAAGTAAATCTTCGTTTGCTGTTAATTATTGATTTATGAATTTCATAATTAACAATTTTTCCTGTTGGTGTAACTTCTGCTAATACCGAAAAAGTTAACCTGTCTTTCCCAGGCACAAGCGAACAAATTTGATTTGATAATTTTTCGGGAAGCATTGGAATAACTTTTCCAACAAGGTAAACACTTGTTCCTCTCTTGAGTGCCTCTTTGTATGTTGCAGAATTCTCTCGAACATAATGACTTACATCTGCAATATGAACACCAAGCAAAAAATTTCCATTTTGAAGTTTTTCTACAGAAACAGCATCGTCAAAATCTTTTGCATCTTCAGGGTCAATTGTAAAAATAATTTTATCTCTTAAATCAATTCTTTTTTTGATTTCAGATTCTGGAATTTCTTCTGTGATTTTTTCAACTTCTTTTATTACAGAATTTGGGAATTTGTAAGGAAGTTCAAACTCACGAGCTATTGATGCAATTTCAACATCGAAAGAACCTGCTTTGCCAAGGACTTCAATAATTTTTCCTTCTGGATTCAAATTTGGAGAAAGCCATTGAATGTGCCCGACAACAACTTTATCACCAGGTTTTGCACCGCCAAGATTTTTTGAAGAAATATAAATATCACGATGAATTTTTTTATCATCAGGAATTACAAAATAAAATGAATTACTTTTTTGAAGTGTGCCTACAATTTCTTTTCTGCTTCGTTCAACAATGCTTACAATTGTTCCTTCAATGTTTTTGCCTCTTTGTCGTTCAAGAAGTTTTACTTCAACTATGTCACCATCAAAAGCTGTATTGAGATTTTTGCCTGCAATGAAGACATCTCTGATATTTTGATTATTCAAAATGACAAAGCCGTAATCACCATCAGAAATTATTTGAACAGTGCCAATCAATTTTTCGCTTCCATATCTGCTTAATTGATAACGCTTGCCGGATTTTTCGAGAAATCCTTCTTCAGTAAGTTTGTGGAGATAATATTTTAATTCGGCATATTCATAGCTGTCGAATATTTGGAGTCTCTCGGCAAGTTCTTTTGATTTAATTTTGAGAGAAGGATTGTTTTTGAAAAATGATTTAATTTTTTTCTTCATTAGAATACAAACCTATATTTAAGTGCTAATTCATTTATTTTTTCGTCAAAGCTGTATTTTTGAACTACTGGGTCTTTTCTTTCAACTCTTATCAGAAAATTTGGATTAAAGGGATATTCAATTTTTATGTTCGCTTTGTTTATGTTTTGAAAGACTTCGGTTGTACCTCCAATACTATATCGAAGATTTTGAATTCTTCCTGAGAAACTGAATTTTGTATGTTCTCCAATTCTGCTGATTTGAATATTGTTAACTAAATCGCCAACAGCAGAGTTCACAAAACTTGTAAGCATTGAGCCAAGAAATGATGTTGCTGAATTTTGAACATCTGTAATTAAACCAGCAGTTTCTGCTCTATCCTGTGCAGTTAAATCATCTTTGAATTTTCCAAGAAGGATGAATGAAAAAGCATCAGAATAATCATAACGCGTATCTTTAATGTTGTTTTGAATATTTCTTGTTCCAACATAAACTCCAATACTTTCGGGATTATTTGCAAGATTTTTTCCTATTTCAGAAAGCAAGCCTTTGATTTTAATTTTCACTGCAACTTCTTGAGGTGCTGCATTAATTTCTCTTGGATTAATATAATCACTTGTATAGGTTGCAATGATATCAAGATATGGGTCTGTAATATTGCTTTCGAATCTAATTACACCTTCTGCATCAAATGTTTTGAAGAATTCTAATTTAGAACCCTGCATTAATTGAAATGAGCCCTGTGCTCTTGTTGTTCCTTCAATGAATTCATATTTTAATTCGCCGGTTATCTCAACAAATAATTTTTGATTTGCTGCCTGCGATAAGATAAATGTCATTTGAGCTGTATTATCTACTTTAATTCCAATTTCATAATCAAACTTAAGTTCTTTTTCTTTCAAATTCTCATTTTGCTTTTTGAGATTTTTTTCTGCCTCAAGTATTTCATTGAATCGTAATAATTCCTTATCAATTTTTGTTGAATCAATAACATATGTAATATTAAAGTTGCTGCCTGAGTTTTGATAATTATCGCTGCTTACTGTGTAAATTAAATTCGTCTGCTTGAGCAAAACATTTCCTTTGAAGAATAATCTGTTGTCTTTCCATGTAAGCAGCCATTCAGGATTTGATTCAACAACAAGGTCGCCGTAAAGATATGGACTTGTCTGTCTCGATAATTCACTTAACAATGCAAGTTTTCCAGATAAGTTAATTGCCATATCTTTTATAGAAAATCCATCATAAAGAATATTTCCATAACCAGAAATTTTTCCGTTGTAACGAGTTCCTCCTGCATTGGCAAGAACTAAACTGTCAACAGAAATTTTTTCTTTCTCGAATTTAAGTTTGATTCCGCATTCATAACTTAGATTGTTGTTAAGTGATTTAAAATGCCCATTTATCAGATTCATATAACCGGAAAATTCAGGTTTATTAAGTCTGCCGGTTATATTGATATCCGCAATTAAATTTCCACGCTGTTCAATTATGTTTGGCAACAGATTTCCAAGAGAACTTATGTTGAAATTTTCTGATTTAATTTTTATTCCCATTTCTTCATTTGGAATAATTCTATCTTCAACAGATTCAAAACTTAAGTTGACAGGAATGCTACCAATTATTGTTAAGAGAGGATTGTTATAATTATAAGTTGAATCAAGATATTTAATGTTTGTCCAGATTTTTTTGTTTTCATAATTAAACGTGCCGGTAAGATTACCCAATTTCTTTTTTGAATATGAAATATCGTTAACGTTGATGTTTGTTGATATTCTTGGATTTTTGAACTCGCCATTAACATGTATGTTTATATCGCAGTCAGCTTTAAGAAAAGGATTAATTGAACCTAATAAATAATTGCTCAAAATTTTTCCAGAGATGTTATTGAAATTCAATTGCAAATTTTGTTTGCCAGTTGATTCAATGATTCCTTTTGCAGTGATGGAAGAAGTATCGTGTGTTAGAACAAAGTTGTTAATTTTAAAATAATCCGGATTGAAAAGAACTTTTATTGTATCTTTATTTTTCCATTTGATGTTTTGGAAATCTACAGATAAATCACTTAACAAAATTTGTTGTTCGACAGGTGTTATCAGAACAATTCCTTCTGCATTTGCTTTTATTATATTTTCAATTTCTGCAGTAGTATTGAGGAACAATTTGCTTTGATTGAAAACTACATCTGCTTCAATATTTTCAATGCTTCCACCTGAATAAAATCTTTTTCCTGTTAGAGATAATGTTCCGAATAATTTTTCGAAAGAAAAGTAATTATTGTTTCGTGTGAAATTTATGTCGGTTTCTAAATCAGAAATATAAATTGTTTCATCTTTCTGCATTAAAACAAAGTAGTCAATATTGAGTGATGAATTAATTGAAAAATTAGATGATTGATTGTTTACATTTCCTTTCCCGGTTCCAACTATATCGAGTCTTTTATTGCCAAGCAGCGAAGCAATTAAACTAAAATCCTTCAACTTGAAATTGAAAACGAAAGACAAATCTTTTTTTGCAATTTCTGGAAGATTAGTTTGAAGTGTGTCAACGCTGCCTTCTTTTGAAATAACAGCAAGGGGATTTAATTGATTTAATTTATCTGAAATAATTTTGGAAATTGTCTTTGATTCATACGAAAGTAATTCGATTGCTTGACTTAAAGAAAAATCACCTTCAATATTAAAATCAACAAAGTCTGATACTATGTTAATTGTTCTGTGCGCATTTTGTTTTTTTAATGTTACATCAATGCTTGAATATTTTATGTCTGTCTCTCTAAATTTTGATGAATCGATACCAAATGAAAAAGTGCCAATGATTTTATCAGGGTCGATATGCTGACCTTCTGCACTAAAGTAAAAATTAAGATTGCTTTTATCGTTTTCGTTTTTTGTGAATTCAGATAAGTCAAGATTTTTCAAACTTCCAATTATGCTGTAGATAGGAATTGTATCATTTACAAAGTCGATGTTTCCTAAAAATATTGCTTCAGTAGATTTTGAGTTTCCTTCGATATCGAGATTGATATTTTTATTCTGAGCTTTTGCAGTTGCAATAAATTTATCGATATGAACATCATTGACAAAAGAATTTTCTGCTGAAAATTTGAAATCACTTAACAACTCAGCAGGCTTTGTTCCTTTTCCAGTTAAATATCCTGAAGAATTAAGTATTGTTTTAAAACCAAGCAATGGTTCTAAATTTATATCGCTGGTTTTAAATTTTATGTCGTAAACAATTGGGCTTTTTTTAAGATTTAATGAACAGTCGAAAGCAAGATTTCCTTCTTCAATGTTTCCAGCAAATTTTGCTTTGAAATTAGTTGGTTCGCCTTTAAATTCAATGTTAACAGAAGATACAGAAAGCTTAGCAAATTCAGGAAGTTTCAAATCAGGTAGAAGTGCAATTACATCTTTGTAATTAATATCTGTGTCGACAATTTTTGCATCAATAAATAATTTTTCAGGTTTGTTGAGATTCAGCATTCTTCCATTAATTTCGAAATGAGAATCTTTGTAATCGAGAACAAGTTTTTGAATGTTGAAATCTCCAAATTTACCTTTTGCATATAATTTTAATGATGGATTGCCTTTTAAAATTTCTGTGCTTTTGATAAAAGATGATAAATCATCAAAGTTGAATGAATCAATATTTAGTTCAATAGTTACGGGACAATTTTTAAAGTCATCCAGTTCAACATTCCCAAAGAGATTTAAGCTGTCGAGTCGAACATTCAGTTTGATATTGCTGCTGTCTGTTTCTAAAGCAAAATTTGTAACCGCCGCAAAATTTTTTGTAACTGCAAAATTTCCCGAAATATTTTTTAATGTGAAACGATTCAGATTTGGTTTGAAAGAAAATTCTTTCAGCAGTAATAAATAATCTGAGTTTTTAATGTCGATAAAAGCCTGAGCAGACAAATTTAGATTTCTAATTTGGATATCATCATAATTAATTGTGCTGTAAAATTTATTGGATTTAATGTTGTCATAAGTTTGTTTTACGATGTTTATGTTTTTAAATTGTAAATCGTTAATCTGTATGTAAAATGGGAAAGTTGATTTTGTTGTGTCTTCAGGTTTTGGCTTAATCAGTTTTTGATAATTCCATGTTCCATCTTCATTTTGGAGCAAATTTATTTTGGTATCTTCTAGAGAAATTTTTCTTACATAGATTTTTTTCAATATTAATTGAAGCGGACTTACTTTAACCTCTATTTTATTTGCATAAAGAAGTGTATCGTTGTTAATCTTGATTGAAGTGTTTCTTAAGAAAAGGGAAGTCAGAATTGTTCCATCAATTTTTTCGATATTTAATTTTCCATTGATTTCATTATTTACCAGTTCAATTACTTTTTTTCTAAAAAGTTCTCGAAAAGTTCTTGTTTGAGAAAAACCAATAAAAAGAATTAATAAAAATATTACCCCGAGAAATATTCCTATGAAAGCATTAATTATTTTTCTGGATAGAGAACGTTTAGTTTTTGTTTTTTTAATTTCAGTCATTCTTTGAATTTCTCGAGAATCGTATTAATTATATTTGTTGTTGATTGAAAATTAACGAACTCAATTGTTTCTACTCTTCCGCCTGATGCTTCAACAATATCGCTGCCAACAATTTTATCTTTTGACCAATCAGCTCCTTTAACGAGAACATCGGGCACTAATTTTTTAATTAATTCATAAGGAGTTTCTTCATCAAAGATTGTTACAAAATCAACTGCCTTCAAATTGGAAATAATGAATGCTCTTTCATTTTGTGGAACAATTGGTCGTTTGTTCCCTTTGATTTTTTTCATTGATGAATCTGAATTAACAGCAACAATTAAAACATCTCCAAGAGATTTTGCTTTGTTAAGATAATCAACATGTCCTGCATGAAGTATATCAAAACAGCCGTTTGTGAAAACAACAATTTTATTTTGTTTTTTTAGCTCATTTCTTATTTCAATAAGTTCATTAAGTTCTTTTATTTCGTTCATACTTTTAACTCTTCAATTACTTCATTAAATAATTTGTCAATTGAAATTGGCACAATTCCAACTTCTTCGCAAACAAGTCCTCCTGCAAAATTGGCAAGATAAGCTGCATCATAAATATCTGCACCTGCAGCCAGAGCAATAGTCAATGTTGAAATTACAGTATCTCCTGCACCGGAAACATCTGCAACTTTTCTTGCTTTTGTTGGAATCTTTCTTTCTGACTTTCCATTTTCAAAAAGTGCTACACCTTCTTCTCCAAGTGTCAAAAGAACATATTTTGCTTTTAGTTTTTCTATCAGAGTGTTTCCAGCATTTGTAACATCTTCTGGTGTTTTAATTTTTATTCCGAGAACATCTTCCGTTTCTTTTCGGTTTGGCTTAAATACAGTTACATTTTTATAAGAAAAGAAGTTGTTGAACTTTGGGTCAACAGTGATAATTTTTTTTGATTCATTGGCAAGGGAAATAATCTCTTCAATTAATCGAGATGTAAGAACACCTTTATTATAATCTTCAAGTATAATTGCATCAATTTTTTTTATGTTCTTTTTTAGCATATCAATTATTTTATTCTCAATTTTTGAATTAATGGGAGTTAAATCTTCTTTATCAATTCTAACAACATGCTGATTGTGAGCAATCACTCTTGTTTTAGTTGTGGTTGGTCTATCTTTGTCAACGATTATGAAAGAATCATTAATTTTTAATTCTGCCATTAAAGAGCGCAAAACTTTTCCATTATAATCATTTCCAATTACACCAATTGGCAAGGGAATTCCTCCAAGTGTTAAAATATTATGAGCAACATTCATAGCTCCGCCAAATCTTGAAAATTCATTATCGATTGCAACAACAGGAACAGGAGCTTCTGGTGAGATTCTGCTTACTTCGCCCCAGTAATAACAATCGAGCATCATATCACCAATTACAGCAATTTTTTTGTTGTAAAATTTTTTCTTTAGAGCATTAAGTTTTTTTATGGTTGTGTCGAGCATAATATTTTATCTCCATTGTGCAAGTTGATTGAAGAAATTTATTTTGATTAAACCATTTTCTGTTCCAAGCCAAAGATATGTTCCATCAAAAAAAATTTTGTTTACAGTTTTTGGAATTCTCTCGTCATTTATTGGAATAACATTGTTGTTAATTCTGTTAATCAATACAATTCCTCTTCCATATGTTTCTTTTGTTTCTTTACCAAATTGATAAAGTGAAGCCCAAATGTAATTACCAGTTCTTTCAAGGTCGTAAACTCCATTGCCTGTTAAACCTCTGTAATTATCAAATCGAATCCATTCATTTTTCCGATTAAATCTGAATAATCCTCCAACATTAAATTGTGGGCGCTCGGCTGTAATAAATTCATCAAGTCCAATCCACACAAAATTTCTTTCTAACAAAATTGAAGAAATTGAAACCTGTTCACCTTCTCCATTAAAATAGTTGTATTTGTTATCGTAAAAAGTAATTGCATTTGCATCATTCAAATCTTTCGATTTATCATACTTGTGCAAACCAGCTTCGGTTCCAAACCAAACTATGCTGTCGCCATCAATTTGTATTGTTTTTATTGTGTTAGTTTTTTCGTTATTACCAATAGTTAAGTTGTAATCAATGAATCTTCTGCTTTTCAAATCATATTTTGTAAGGTATTGGAATCTTCCAATCCATACAACATTTTCATATTTATCGTAAGCAATAGAGCGAATCCAATTAGCAAGTTGGCCGCCAAGAGCAAATTTTCTTTTTGTCCAACTGTTCCTTTTTTTATCATAAATAAATAAACCATCAATCGAGCCAGCCCAAACAAAATCTTGATTTGCAGTTATGCAATAAAAATAATCATGCTGTAAATTTCCTGCTGAAGTAGAAAATTGCTGCCACTTATTTTGAGTTGGATTATACTTGAAAATTCCATTTCCGTTTGTTGCTATCCAGATATCTTTTCCATCGCTGCAGATATCAGTAACAGCAGAGCCTTTTAAGTAGAATTCAAAATCATCATTCGATTGTGAATATATCAATGAACTAAGTAATAAAAGTACAATAAAAGTATTTTTCATGGTAAATAGTTTTCGATAATTTTCAACTGGAAAAATAACATTAAGATTCTTTTGATGGAAATATAATTGAAGTAATTATTAAAGAACGGGAAAATAAATTTCACTTTTTTCGAATTCTATGTTCCATACTTTTTTGAATCCATCAATTAAACATTCAGAAAGTTTTTGATAGTCGACATGTTTTTGAAGAATAGTTTCAATCTCTATTGTTTTTTGCATAATTTCATTTTCGATAATTGATTTGGTTTTATCATCAACATTAATGTAATCAATAAGTTTCCTATGATATTTTCCGCAAAGTATAGAACCATGCTGAAGAATTGCATTATTTAATTTTCTTTGTGCACTACCGATTAATTTTCTTCCATTAAATTTCACTTCATTTTTTGCTATGCTTCCAAAACATAATATTCCTGAGGGTTCATTCAACAATTTTGAAAAATTGGGTTGAAGATTTTCTAATTCAAGATTAGAAAATACTGGATGATATAATTTTAATCCCTCAATCAATGATAAAGAAATTTTTTGATAGACTTCTTTTGCACTTTGGATTTTAGAAAAGGGAAGAATAACAGAATAAGTAATTTCTTCTGCATGAAGAATTGCTCTGCCGCCAGTTGGTCTTTTAACAACATCAATTCCATCATTAGCTGCTTTTTGAAGATTGATATCTTCGAATTTTTGATGTGCACCGAGTGAGATACAAAATGGTTTCCATCTGTAAAGTCTGAAAAATGCTTTGTCATCGGTGCAGATTTGTGCAAGTTGAAAATCGAAATCCATATTAAATTTGCCGGTGGATTCACCGGTATCAATGAAATACCATTTCATCTTCTAACAACACCGCGTTCAGAGGATTCAATAAATTCAATTACATTTTTTACAAGTGGATGTTCTGAAAATTTTTCTTTGATAATTTTTAAGGCTTCAGTATGATTTAATCCTGAGTTGTAAAAAATTCTATATGTTTCTTTTAATGTATTAATGTCTTCAGTAGAAAAATTTCTTCTTCGCAAACCAACAATGTTTAATCCCATAAATCTTGCTGGATATCCACTAACAAGAGAGTAGGGAGGAATATCAGTTCCAACCATTCCACCGCCGCCAACCATAGCATGCTGACCAATTTTACAAAATTGATGAACTGCTCCTTGACCACCAATTATTACAACATCTTCAATTGTAACATGTCCTGCAATTTGAGTTGCATTAGAGATTATAACTTTGTTGCCAATATGACAGTCGTGTGCAACATGTGTATATGCCATCAGCAAGCAATTATTTCCGATAACAGTTTTTCCTGTAGCTGCAGTTCCTTTGTGAAGTGTAGCAAATTCACGGATTACTGTGTCATCTCCAATAAATAAATAAGTTTGTTCGTTTGCATATTTTAAGTCCTGAGGCAAATTTGAAATTGATGCACCTTGAAAAATTTTAACGCGGTTTCCAATTCTTGCACCATCATAGATTCCAACAAAAGGACCAATTTTGCAGTCATCCCCAATTTCGACATCATCGTGGATGACTGCATAAGGACCGATTTCTATGTTATTACCTAATTTAGCTTTAGGACTTACAATTGCGGTTGGATGAATATTGTTCATAACAGTAAAAATTAATTTTGAGGTTTATTTTCTTTATCGACTATTGCACCCATAAATTCTGCTTCGGCAACAAGATTGCCATCAACATAAGCAGCACCTTTTATGGAGAAATATTTTGTTTTTTTAGAAATAATTTCTGCTTCAAGAATTAATTGGTCGCCCGGGACTACAGGCTTTCTGAATTTAGCATTGTTAATGCTCATAAAGTAGACAAGATGATTTGCGGGGTCAATAAATGAATTTAAAACTAAAATACCGCTTACTTGAGCCATTGCTTCTATAATTAAAACTCCGGGCATAATTGGTTGACCAGGGAAATGACCAGGGAAAAATGGTTCGTTAATTGTAACACACTTAACGCCGACTACTTTTTTATCTAATTCTAAATCAATTATTTTATCAACAAGAAGGAATGGATATCTGTGAGGAAGAATTCTTTGAATAGCATTTGCATCAAAAACAACACCTTCTTTTTTTACAAGCTGATATTTTTTAACAAGTTTTTTCTGTTGATATAAACTTCTAATCTTTTTAGCAAATTCTACATTTGCTTTGTGACCTGGACGGGCAGCAAGAATTTGTGCTTTAATTGGAACACCAATTAATGCTAAGTCGCCCATCATATCGAGCAATTTATGTCTAACAGGTTCATTTTTGAAACGTAATTGATTGTTACTCAAAAATCCTTCATGAGTAATTGATATATCTTCTGGGAGATTTAATTTTTCTTTTAATCTTTTTAATCTTTCGTCGTCGATATCATGGTCAACAATAACAACTGCATTATCGATGCTGCCGCCTTTGATTAATCCTTGGTCTGCAAGCATTTCAACTTCGCTTAAAAAGCAAAATGTTCTTGCAGGTGCAAATTCTGTAATAAATTCTTTTTCTAAATTGAATAATCCAGTATGCTGGCTTCCTAAAGCAGGATTTGCATAATCAACCATTATAGTAATTCTATAATCATTTAATGGAAGAGCAACAATGTCAATTTTCTTTTCTTCATCATGATACATCACAGTTTGGTCGATAACAAGATAATCTTTTGGACTATTTTGTGTAACAAATCCAGCTTCAAGAAGTTTTTCAACAAAAGGCATTGCACTTCCATCACCAACGGGAGGTTCAATGCCATCTATTTCAATTATAATATTGTCTATTTGAAGACCTACAATTGCAGCAAGAACATGCTCTACTGTATGAACTTTGGCATCGCCAATGCCAAGTGTAGTGCCGCGTGATAAGTCAACAACATAATCAACATTAGCGGGGATTTCAGGGCTTCCGCCCAAATCTACTCTTATGAATTTTATTCCATAATTTTCTGGTGCAGGTTTGAATGTAATTGTGCACGATGTGCCTGTATGTAAACCAGTGCCTGATAAAGAGACTGGTTTTGCAATGGTTCTTTGTAATTCTAACATTAGTTTTCCTTCTTTCCTGTTAGTTCGAAAATTTTACTTTCCAAAAATGCAATTTTTTCTTCTAATTTTTTAATTCTTTCTAAATATTGAGGCAAATTTCTTATGTGTGCTTCCAATCTTAATTGAGTTGACATTTCTTCGGCGGGTGAGCCTCTATATTT
This sequence comes from Melioribacteraceae bacterium, assembly GCA_037481715.1. Taxonomy (GTDB): domain Bacteria; phylum Bacteroidota; class Ignavibacteria; order Ignavibacteriales; family Melioribacteraceae; genus Rosettibacter. The sequence continues at coordinate 738,914 of JBBFLD010000001.1, read as the reverse complement.
CCCAGGTTTTTTTATTGATTTCGAAACTCCTGCTTGTGCGCCAATTATAGTTCCATCTGCAATTTCAATATGTCCAACAAATCCTGATTGACCTGCAATCATACAGTGCTTTCCAATTTTTGTGCTGCCAGATATTCCAGCTTGAGCTGCAATTGCAGTGTGTTCTCCTATCACAACATTATGTGCTACCTGAACAAGATTATCAATCTTTACACCTTTTTTAATTAATGTAGAACCAAGTGCTGCACGGTCAACAGAAACATTTGAACCGATTTCTACATCATCTTCAATAACTACATTTCCAATTTGAGGTACTTTTACATATTCGCCTTTCTCATTTAGAACATATCCAAATCCATCAGAACCAATGCATGTATTTGAATGAATGATTACATTATTTCCAACAACACAATTTTCTCTAATTGTAACATTAGGATAAATTAATGTATTTGAACCTATTTTAACATTTTCCATTAATACAGTGTTATGAAAAATAAATGTGTTATCTCCAATTTCACAATTTTCTGAGATGACAACATTTTTACCAATTGTTACATTTTTCCCGAGTTTTGCAGATGGATGAATTGATGCAGTAGAATCAATTCCAGATAAATTTAATTTTGGTTTCAAAAAAGTAGTTATGATTTTTTGAAATGCAACATTTGGATTCTGAACTTCAATGTAACTTATATCATTTCTTGTTTTTTTGAATTCTGGACTTATGATTACAGCAGAAGCTTTTGTGGTTTCAAGATATTTTTCGTAAGCAGGGAGATAAAGAAAAGTTAAATCGCCTTCTTTTGCTTCTTCAATTTTTGCAATGCCGGATATTTCAATATTGGGATTTCCGATAACAGTACCGCCGACAAAGTCGGCGGCATCTTTTAATTTAATTTTCATAAAAACTCACTTTAATTTTTCAAGAACAAGATTTGTAACATCGTATTCTTCTTTGGCATAGAGAAACATTATATCGCCGCTTCTATCAAATATAAAATCATAATTATTTTCTTTTGCTACTTCTTGAATTGCATTAAAAATTCTATTGAGAATTGGTTTATTTAATTCTTCCTGTTTTTGAAACAATTCGCCTCGAACACCAAATTTTTCTTGTCTGAATTTTGAAATCTGATCTTCCATTTGAACAAGTTCTTTTTCAATCTCAACTCGTCTTTGTTCGCTTAAAATTAATTTTCTTTTTTCATAGTCGTCATATTTAGCTTTCCAATCCTTTTCCATTTTATTTAATTCTTCCTGCCATTCTTTAATTATAGCATCTAATTTTTTTTGTGCGTCCTGATATTCTGGGAGCTGCTTCATTATTGCATCACTATCAACATAACCAATTTTTAATTGTGCATAAGAAACCGAAGCAATAAGAAAACCAATTAATAAGAAATTTTTCATTTTATAATTCCGTTTTTATTTTCCTCTTTTAAGACGGTCGAGAACCTTGAATGTTATGTCGAAAGAAGGATCGGCATAAAGAACAACAACTTCACCTGCTTTATCGAGCACATAATGCATTCCTTCTTCCTTTGCTACACTTTCAATTGCTTTGAAAATTTTTTGTTTGACAGGAGCCATTAATTGGTCCTGCTTAACAAAATATTCACCGTTCGGTTGACTGAATTTTTGCTCTCTAAATTGCTGAAGTCTTTGTTCTTTTTCGATGATTTTTTGCTGAGCTTCACGTTGTTTTTCTTGTGTCATTGTTTGAGCTTGTTTTTGATAATCAGCATAAGCATTCTGAAGTTCTGTTGCCATGCTGTCTGCTTGTTTTCTCCATTGAGATACAAGTGCTTCAAGGTCGCTCTTTGCTTTAATAGCTTCTGGAAATTGAGCTAATATAATTTCTGAATCAACATAGCCCACTTTTAATTGAATTGGTTGCTGTGTTTGTGTTTGTTGAGTTTGTGCAAATATTGAAGCTGCTGCAAAAATGAATAATATTACTTTTTTCACGATTACCTCTTATTTAATTAATTATTAAAAACCTTTTCCAAACTGGAAGTGGAACAACCATTGTGGATTTTTGCCATCCACACTTCTTCTATCAAATCCATAACCATAATCAAAGCCAAGTAATCCAATTGGATTTATTAAAACTCTTGCACCTACACCAACTGAACGCTTTAAGTCAAATAAATTTGCTTGTTTGATATCGAAAAATACATTACCTGCTTCTGCAAATGCAAGTAAATAGATAGGAATTGGTTCTAATGCCAGTGCAGTTCTAAATTCAAATGTATATTTTACCATTACACGACTTCCAATTACATTGCCTCCTGCATCAACTATTCCTAAACTCCTATCTTCATATCCACGCAAAGGGACTGTTGCTATTATCATTCCATTTCCACCCATGTAGTAAAAATCAAATGGATTAATTTTTTTGAAATCTCCAAGATTGTGAATATATCCAAGATTTGTATTTGCATAAAGAACAATTCTGTTTGTATTGAATAAAGGCTTATACCATTCTGTGGATAAATCAATTTTGTAATAATCAACATTTCCTGGAAGAATTGGTCCGCCAGATAATTCAGCATTCAATGCAAATTTTGAACCTCGTGATGGGAAAATTGGATTATCAATATCTGTTCTTGTAATTGCTGTTCCAATTGTATATTGTCTTGTTAAGCCTTCAATGTAGAAACCACCGCCGTCAATAATATCATTGTACTGAAATCTGAAAGAACCTTGAACATAGAAAAAGTCATCTGGCCAAGTTAATCTTCTTCCAAGTCTGAAAGAAATTCCTGATTGACGCATGTCGTAAACATATCGTTGTCTTGTGTCGAATAAATCAAATCCTATTGAAGTTGGTGTATCCATAAGCCAGGGTTCTGTAAATCCAAGTGAGAAAGTTCTGTAATAGTTTCCAACTCCAAATTGCCAGTTGAAGTTAAGGATTTGTCCTCCTCCCATTTGGAATGGTTCAGTAATTGAGAAGTTTGTCAAAGTAAAACCAATTGCACCGCTGAAACCAAAAGCTCCGCTGTAACCAACAGAAGCATTTAAGTAGTCACTTGATTTTTCTTCAACTTTGTAAATTAAATTTACTGTGCTGTCATTAACAGGTCGGTAATCAATTCCACTTTTATAAAGACTTTCGGAATTAAAATACTGAAGATTTGCAAGCTGCTGAAGACTTCTTAAAATTAATCCTCGGCTGAAATAAAAACCTGGGATAGTGTAAAGTTCTCTTCTTATAACTTTGTCTTTGGTTTTAGTATTTCCTTGAATATCAACTTTACCAATTTTGAATCTATTCCCTTCATTAATTCTAATAATAATATCAATTGAATCTGGTGCTACTTTTTGTTCTTTTGCATCAATTGAAAAACCTAAGTAGCCGTTATCCTGATAAAGTGAGGAAACATCAGATTGCTTTTCATTATAATGTAAATTCTGATTGAATCTTTCATAATCGAAAACATCACCTTTTTTGAAACCAAGGCGTTCGGTTAAAACTTCATCTGGATAAACTGTGTTTCCTTCCCAGATAATATTTCTCACTTTGTATTGATTCCCTTCATAAACATTAATAATTAAATCAAGATATTTTTTATCTTCAGAAAATATCAATGTATCTTTAAGAATAACAAAATCTCTGTAGCCGTTTTTTTGATAGAACTTTGTTAAAAGCTCTTTATCTTTTTCGAATTTATCTTTTTTGAAATTTGCTGATGACCAGAACTTCCACCATTTTTTTTCTTTTGTATCATCAAACTGGCTTTTTAATTTACCATCATCAAATGCAGTATTACCATTAAAAACGATGCTTCTGATTTTTACTTCGTTGCCTTCATTAATATCCAGAACAACAAGAACTCTTTCTTTAATTCTATCTATTGAATTAAATGATACAGCTTTTTTTAATTCATATTTAGTTTGATATTCTTCTGAAAAGTTTTTTTCGTTTCTCCATGTTACTGTAATTTCATCTTTTGAAGTATCTGCTTTAAAAAAGATATAGTATTTGGGAGTTATTTTTGCATTGAGAAAGCCTTCGTCAATGTAAAGTTCTTTTATTTTTTGAATTATTCTTCCAACTTCCTGAGGTTTAAGAGTTTGTCCTCTGACAATCGTAATTTTTTTATTGATATTGTCTGTGCTTACTTCATCGTTGCCTTTAATTACAAATTGTTCAAGCCGCGGATATTCTTTTACTTTTATTTGTAGAAAAATTCCATCATCAATTTTTTTCTCAATGAGAATTTGAACATCCTGAAATATTCCTAAATTCCAGAGCCTTTGAATTGCATTGTTTGTTTGGTCGCTTGGGATAGAAATTTCTTCTCCCACCTTTATGCCTGTGTTTGCAATTATTGTATTTGCATCTGCAGTTTTATTTCCAACTACATTAATTCCAAGAATTTTGTAAGTTGATTTTTGATATTGCGGATAAATGATTGATGTTAATAAAAAAAGGCTGATAAGATAAACTGAGAATTTTTTGAAGTTAAGTTCTTGCATTTTAATTCTTCTTGATGTTCTTTGATATTTGTTCACTTACTAAACCGAATCTTCTTTCTCTTTTTTGATAGTCTCTTACTGCATCGAGTAGTTGCTTACATCTAAAGTCGGGCCATAAAGTATCAGTTACATAAATTTCTGAATATGCAATTTGCCATAAAAGAAAATTACTTATTCTAAATTCACCACCACTTCTGATTAATAAATCAGGATTAGGTAAGCCAGCAGTAGTGAGATTTTTAGAAATTAGTTCTTCATTAATTGCATCGATAGAAATTTTTCCTGTAAGAACCTGTGCGCTTATATTCTTAACTGCTTCTACAAGTTCCCATCTGCCGCCGTAACTAAGAGCAAGATTTAAAATCATCTTGGAGTTGTTTGCTGTTTTTGCAATTGCATTATCAAGTTCTTTTTGAACTATTTCAGGGAGAGAGCTTTTATCTCCGATTGTTGTTAATCGAATGTTGTTTTTATTTAATTCTTCTGTTTCTTTTTTCAAACTTTTCACAATCAGCTTCATTAATGTAGAAACTTCTTCTTTTGGTCTTTTCCAGTTTTCAGTTGAAAAAGTATAAAGTGTAAGAACATCTACTCCAAGTCCCACACAAGTTTCAACAATTATACGAACAGTTTCAACACCTCGCTGGTGTCCGGCAACTCGGGGTAAATTTCTTTTTTTAGCCCATCTGCCATTCCCGTCCATTATAATTGCAATATGTTTAGGAATATTTCCTTTAGCTTTTACTTCTTCTATAGCTCTTTTTTCTTTTTCTGTTAATCTTACTTTCAATTTATTTTTCTTTTTACCCCCTAATTTAGGCTCGAAAAAATAGTCTCCCATGCTGTAAATGTCAAGGAAAGTAAAAGAAAGTTGCACCAATAAATTTCTACAAATTAAATCAGGAATGATTTTTTTGAAAAAAGTTATCTATTAATTACAATTAAAATTTTCGAGAAGTTTGAATTACAAAAAAGAATTTTATTAATTATAAATTCATTTTTATTAAATGAATGAATTATTTATTTCTTTATAATGTTACCAAAATAAAAATAATTAGAGGATTATATGGCATTTGAAAAAACATGGAGATGGTTTGGTCCAAACGACCCGATTTCATTGAAAGAAATTAAACAAACAGGTGCAACGGGAATTGTTTCCGCACTTCATCAAATCCCAGTTGGAGAAGTGTGGACTGAGGAAGAAATCCTAAAGAGAAAAAATATTATTGAGTCCGAAGGTTTAACATGGTCTGTTGTGGAAAGTGTACCAGTTCATGAAGATATTAAAAAGAGGAAAGGAAATTATAAGTTATACATTGATAATTATAAAAAAACTATTAGAAATTTAGGCAAATGCGGCATCGATACTGTATGTTATAATTTTATGCCAGTGCTTGATTGGTCACGTACAGATTTAGAAACTGTTTTTGAAGATGGTTCAATCACAACAAAATTTGAGACAAAAGCTTTTGCTGCTTTTGACTTATTTATCTTGAAACGAAATGGTGCAGAAAAAGATTACACAGAAGACCAAATCAAACAAGCAGAAATCTACTTCAAAAATTTGAATGATAAACAAAAGGAAAAATTAATTAACACAATATTATTTGGACTACCTGGTTCATGGGAAGCTTATTCACTCGAAGATTTTAAGAAAGCTTTAAATGAATACTCTGATATTAATGATGAAGTATTAAGAAATAACCTCATTGAATTTATTAAAGAAATAATTCCTGTTGCTGAAGAATCAAATGTATTTATGGTTATTCATCCAGATGACCCGCCGCGCTCTTTGCTTGGATTGCCAAGAATTGTAAGTTCAAAAAGTAGTATTGAAAAAATATTAAATGCAGTTAATTCATATCACAACGGATTGACATTATGCACTGGTTCTCTCGGTGCAGGTATCCATAATGATGTAGTTGATATTGCAAAAAGTTTTGCTCATAGAATTAATTTCCTTCATTTAAGAAATGTTACAAGAAATGCTGATGGAGATTTTATGGAAGCAGACCATTTGAATGGCGATATTAATCTTTATGATATTATGAAAATTCTTCTCTATGAACAAAAAAGAAGAATTAATGAAGGAAGAAAAGATGTGAGAATGCCTATGCGTCCAGACCATGGCAGACTTATGATTCCAGACCAAAACAAAAAAGGAATCTATCCCGGTTATTCTCTTTTTGGAAGAATGAGAGCTCTTGCAGAATTAAGAGGATTAGAACTTGGTATTATCTATTCAGAAAAATTATTTTAATAATTTGTTCAACAAAATTTTTTGAAATAATGACTTCACACTTAATTGATTATTGCATGGTTAATTCCTTAAATTGCAAAAAAAAATAAAAACTATGAAACGAATTATATTATTTTTATTATTCGTGCCATTCAATTTTGTTATCTCTCAATATAATTACATTCCTTCTGAAGAGAATTTGAAAAATAGAAAATGGTTTCAAGATGCTAAATTTGGAATGTTTATTCATTGGGGAATTTATAGTGTGCTTGGTGATGGTGAATGGGTAATGCAGATTAAAAAAATTGATAAAAAAACTTATGAGCGTTTAGCAGAATTTTTTAATCCAATTGATTTTAACCCACAGGAATGGGTTTCGATAGCTAAAAAAGCTGGAATGAAATACATCACATTTACTACAAGGCATCATGATGGTTTTTCAATGTTTCATACAAAACAATCTGATTGGAATATTGTTGACAGAACTCCATATAAAAAAGATATAATTAAAATGTTATCCGAAGAATGTGAAAAGCAGGGTATTAAATTATTCTTTTATTATTCTCTTGTTGATTGGTACCACAATGATTACTTCCCTCGAGGTTCTACAGGACAATATTCAAACAGACCAGACAGCGGCAACTGGAATAATTATATTGATTTTATGAAAGGACAACTAAAAGAACTTTTAACAAATTATGGAAAAATCGGAGGTATTTGGTTCGATGGTTTATGGGATAAAAAAGATGCAGATTGGAAGTTAGATGAAATTTACAAATTGATACATGAACTTCAGCCAGGTTGTTTGATTGGCAACAATCATCATCTTACTCCAATTGAAGGAGAAGACTTTCAGATGTTTGAAAAAGATTTACCGGGACAAAACACTGCAGGATTCAATGCTCAATCAAAAATTGGAAATCTTCCTCTTGAAACCTGTGAAACTATGAATAATTCATGGGGCTTTAATCTTTTGGATAAAAATTATAAATCTGTTAAAGAATTAATTCAATATCTTGTTAAAGCAGCAGGCAACAATGCAAACTTTTTACTTAATGTAGGACCAATGCCAAATGGTAAAATTCAACCTGAATTTGTTTCAAGGCTCGAAGAAATAGGGAATTGGTTAAATAAATTTGGTGAATCAATTTATGGAACAAGAGGTGGACCAATTCCTCAAAAATCATGGTGTGTAACAACTCAAAAAGAGAATAAAGTTTTTATTCATTTATTGAAATACGAAAATAATAATCTATTGTTACCAAACTTTGGTAAAAAAATAAAATCGATTTCTTTATTTGATGGAACAAGTCTTAATTTCGAACAAGATTCTTTTGGGATTACAATAGAAATTCCGGAAGATAAAATTGATTCGATTGATACAATTATTGTTGCAGAGCTTTATGAAAATTAAATTAGTTGCATAAAAAAATTTTAGACTAAAAATAAAATTTCAATTGAGAATATAACTCACAAAATTGGGGCTGACTTAAAAAGTTTTTCAATTAAGTTTTCTGAAAATTTTAATACCTGAGTTTTTTATTTTCCTTTTTTTTACAAATGATTACTTTTTATGTCAGCCCCTGATTAAAATTATCTTAGCAAAATCATCTTTCTTGTTATTGATTGGTTATCAGCTTCTAATTTATAAAAATATATTCCACTTGGTAAATTATTAGCATTGAAAGAAACAACATATAATCCAGGACTTTTTTCGCTGTCAACAAGAGTTGCAATTTTATTGCCGAGTAAATCATAAATAGATAGTCTCACGTGAGTCTTTTTATCTATTGAATATGAAATTCTTGTACTCGGATTGAATGGGTTAGGATAATTTTGCATAAGAGAAAGATTATATGGCAAGAATAAATTTTCTTCTACTTTAGTTATTGGGGATGAAACGTCATGCCATGAAGTACCAAGACGAATTTCATCAACTGCCATTGTCATTCCAACACCTTCACCACCAAAATGAACTACAACTCTATTGAAACCATTTGGAAGTTTCCAATTACCTCTTGCATCGGCAATGCTTGTGTCAGGTTCGCCGCCATTTGGGTCAGGACTTACCCAAAGATGAACTCTTGCAGTTGAATCTCCTGACATTTGGATTCGTGCAACAAGCCACTGAGGTCCATCTTTTGTCATGTATGGTGAATGGCCCTCATCATTATAAGTTGCTATACCAACCCAATCATTTCCCCATTCATGACCAATACCAGCTAATTCTTTGGTGCTATCATAAACACTTACTAATGCCCATCCATTATCAGTAAATCTTTCAAGTTGATATGCACAGCTCATCCAATAGACAGTACCTGCTTTCTGTGGCCATCTTTGAGCTAAGTAGCGTCCATATCTTTGATAACCCCATGCAACTGCATTTGCTCCTTTAATATGATAACCCGTGTGATAAATTGGGAAATTAATTAAATCATTATAAGCAAAGCCAGTATCTGTAACAACAAACACATTATAATTGATTGCCCAGGAAGAATCGAAAAGTACCCAGGGACCACCCCAGCCATTCTCAGCTTTACCTTGATTATCGAGGTAAGTGCCTTTAGGATATTCGAATGATTCGCGTACCGATGTTTGTGCAGATGCTTGGGTGTAAGTTAATAAAATTAGTACAGCAACTAATGGTAAATTCTTAAATAAATTCATAGGTGCCTCCATTTTAAGTTGGAAAAAATTATTTTTTATCCGCAAACATTCCCGCAAACCTTTGCATTAATTTGTATAATATTTTAAGATGGATTTTAATTAACTCAATTTGCATACCTGTTTTTTAAGTGTTGAATTCATATTTCAAAATAACTCATAAGTTAATTTTTATATACTTTTGATAAAAATAAATTCTTGATATTAAATCAAAATGATAAAAAAATGTTTTTAGAAGCTTCAGAATTAAAATTTGAGTTAGTATTAATTATAACCCATTTGTTAGTTCTATCGATTAAACAAAAATTTAATTAACTGATTCACATCTAATAATTTTTAATCATGAATTTTATATTAAGTGTGCTTAAGATTTTTTTAATGACATATAAAAGAAGAAATATTAATCATGAAAATGTTTACTTATAAAAAATCTTTGTCCCTCGTAAGTGCAGCAAAGGAAGTTTATATTGAATTAGTAGAAAAGTAAACCTATGATGTAAATAAAAATAATTCAAACACCATAATACAAACTTGCAAATATATTTTTATTAAAAAATAATTTTTGAAGGTCATGATTTAATCAGAAATTTTATTTAATAATTAGTTTGTATTGATTTACAAATTCTTCTGCATAACAATTAGAACACACGTTGAAAATTTATTTATTCAAACGATTGATTTTCCAGGAATAATAAAATATTTTTGCAAATTGAAAATACATTAAACCGTTTTAATTTTTCAATTTTATTTAGGAACAAGAAATGAAAAGAATTACAATAGTTGATGTAGCAAAAAAGGCAGGTGTATCAAAGGGAACTGTTTCGGCAGTAATTAATGGAAAGAACACTGTAAAACCAGAGACACGAGAGCATATTCTTAAGATAATGAAAGAATTGAATTTTAGACCTAAAGGTATTGCAAGAAATCTTAAAAATGGAAATCAGGATAAGAGTATTGGAATTATAATTAAAGATATTAATTACCCATTTTATACAGCTATTGCTTCTGGTGTAAAAGAATATGCAAATAGTAAAGGTTATTCTGTAATAATTACAAGTTCAGAAAACAATCATGAAAGTGAAAAGAAATTTTCTCATTTATTTTCTACTAAAGATATAAAAGGTGCAATTATTGCTCCAATTGTTGAAGGAACGGCAGAAATAGAACATCTATTTAATCTAAGAATGTTAAACTTCCCGTTCGTACTTCTTGAAGATGTAAAAGGAATTCAAGCTAATGTAGTTGCTATAGATAATTTAAAAGCAATCAAGAAAGCTGTAAAATATTTAATGGATAGCGGTCATACAAAAATTGTTCATTTTGCTGGACCACCACATTCATCTCATACACAAGAAAGAATAGAAGGCTTTCGACATGCTTTTAGTGAAAGCACCCTTGTTTTTCATCCTGATATGATTGTTCCTGTTGGAAGTGATTATGATGAAAGTTACAAAAGAACTATTGAGTATTTCAAGAAACGAAAAAAAGAAGATTATCCTACTGCTATAGTTTGTTTTAATGATTTACAAGCACTTTCTGTTATGCTTGCACTTAAAGATCTGAATATTCGTGTGCCAGATGATATTTCTATCATCGGCAATGATGATATTTTCTATGCAAAAATTTATCCTGTCCCATTAACAACAATTCGAGCTCCTCAAAGAGAAATTGGGAAAAAAGCAGCTGAAATTTTAATACGCAATATTGAATCTTCAACATTATTGCCGGTTGAAAAAGTTGTATTAGAAACAGAATTGATAATTAGAGAATCAACAAAAGTATTAAAGCAAAATTGATTTTTCTGTAATCTTAATTCTAAAATTACCTATAATAATTGTTCATTACTTGAACAGTTATTATTTTTTCATCTCATTAAATTGTGTCCTATCCACACTTACTTTTCTTAATTCTTGTTGACATTTTCAAAAAATGTTTCTTATATTTAATCGGTTCAATAAATGTTGAACTGATAAAAGAAAAAAATATTTTTTTATTAAAACTTCTTGAGAACATAAATTTAATTAAGTTATAAATTGATGTATAAGAATTGCATTCATAATTAGCATCATTAATTCTTTTTTAGTTAATAAAAATTCTATTAACAATTACTGAGGTTAAAAGTGCAAACAGCTCAAGAAAAACTCTCTTTAAAAGAAAAAATTGGTTATAGTTTGGGAGATACTGCTTCCAATTTGTATTTCCAAACATTCATGCTTTTCTTAATGTACTTTTATACTGATGTATTTGGACTTCCTGCTGCAGCTGTTGGAACTATGTTTTTGATTACAAGAATCTGGGATACTGTCAATGATCCGATTATGGGGACAATTGCAGATAGGACAAATACAAGATGGGGTAAATTCAGACCTTATTTGATTTGGGTTTCCATTCCTTTTGGAATTATGGGAGTTCTCACTTTTACAACTCCTAACTTTGATGTAACAGGGAAATTAATTTATGCTTATGTCACTTATAATTTATTGATGATGGCATATACTGCAATTAATGTTCCTTATTCCGCACTTATGGGGGTAATTACACCTAACTCGCTTGAAAGAACAGAAATTTCTTCATTCAGATTTGTAGCTGCATTTGTTGGAGGATTAATTGTTCAGGCATCTACAATGTCACTTGTAAAATACTTTGGAAAGGGGAATGAAGCACTTGGATGGCAGTGGGCTATGGGATGTCTTTCTGTTCTTGCTGTTATTTTATTTTTAATTACTTTCTTAACAACAAAAGAAAGAGTTTATCCACCAAAAGAACAAAAAAGTAATTTTAAGCAGGATATAAAAGATTTAATTCATAATAAACCATGGTTATTAATTGCAGGCGCAACAGTTTTTCAATTATTATATGTTGTAATTCGTAATTCATCAATAATGTATTATTTCAAATATTATGTTAAAGACCAGCAATTAAATATTTTATTCTGGAAAGGAGATGTTTCTTTTGATGTTTTGGCTTCTTCATTTATGCTTACAGGAACAATTGTTACAATCTTAGGTGCAATTCTTACAAAATGGTTTGCAAAAAAATTTGATAAGAAAAATACTTACGCAGGGGCATTAATAATAAGCTCACTTTTTTGTGCTGTATTTTATATTCTGAAACCGCAGGATGTTTTAATAACTTTTATTTTGAATCTTTTCATTTCATTTGCACTGGGACCAGTTTCTGTTCTTCAATGGGCAATGTATACTGATACTGCTGATTATTCTGAATGGAAGAATGGAAGAAGAGCTACAGGATTATTAATGGCTGCATCACTTTTCTCTTTAAAACTAGGTCTTACTCTCGGCGGTGCAATTGTAGGCTGGCTTTTAGCTTATTATGGATTTGAAGCAAATAAGGAACAAGCATTAGAAACAATTAATGGTATTAAATTGCTCATGAGTTTTTATCCAGCTATAGCTGGTTTATTAGGCGGGTTGTTGATGACCTTGTATCCTCTTAATAATAAAATGATGGAAAAAATTGAAATAGAACTTGCTGCAAGAAGAATAAATTAAATTTACTTTGTCAATTTTGTGGAGGGGAAATGATTAAAAGTAAAATCTACTTCATTGCATTCATTGTTTTACTTTTTGCTTTTAATAAATTAATGGCACAACCTATAAATCCTAACGGCAGTTTTGAAGAGGCTCCATACGGTCCAGCAGCAGGAAAAGATTTAACAGGCTGGAACTTACTTACCGAAGGTGGAAGCAAAGCATACTTTGAAATTGTAGATAGTCCTGTTTATGATGGAATTAAAGCATTAAAAGTTATTATAGATACACTTGGCTCTAATCCATGGGATATTCAAGTCGTTAACGAGCCATTCACAGTTAAGCCAAATACCAAATACAGATATTCAGTAATGGCTAAAGCAGAACAAACTGGACCGGTTGTTAATTTTACAGTAGGCGAGCCAGTAACTTACAGAGAGTGGGGCAGAGCTCATCAAAAAGTATTAACAACAGAATGGCAGCAAATTACATTTGACTTTACAACTCCAGCTGGAGTAACAGAAGGTCGTGCACCAATTCATTTAAGTGAGAGTATGAATAAAACATTTCTCCCAGTTACAATTTACATTGATGATTTGCGAATTACTGATTTAACTGTAGATGTTGAAAATGAAAATTCTAAGCCCGTTGCTTATGAACTTTATCAAAATTATCCCAATCCATTTAATCCAGTAACTACAATTGAGTTTGCGTTACCTTTAAGCGGAAAAGTTCATCTTACTCTTTTTGATGTTCTTGGAAGAGAAGTTAAAGAAATTGCATCTGGTTTTTTTGATGCAGGAAAACATAAAGTAAAACTCGATGCCTCAAATTTAAGCTCAGGAGTTTATTATTATAAATTGCAAGCAAATGATTTTGTTAGTGTGAAGAAATTAATTCTTATGAAGTAATTTTCTTATCCGGTTATGGGGAACTTGGTTTTAAATAAATGGTGCCTCCATTATCAAGTTCCCCATTTTTGTTTATAAAAATTTTTGAGGTACTAATGAAATTAGAAAAATTTATTCTTGGGTTGATATGTCTTTTACTAACACAAAGTAAAATTTTTCCGAATGAAATTTTTAATTCAGATAAACAGAAATCAGAAGGGGCTTTTTATACAAAAAATTATCCTAACTTATTTGCAGAACTGTTAGGGAAAAATGAAGAAGAAATTAAGTTAAAAATTGATAATGCATTTCAAAAATTATTTTATGGGGATGATAATTCAGAACGAGTCTATTATCCGGTTGGTTCAGATATGGCATATATTAAAGATATATGGAATGATGATGTTAGAACAGAAGGAATGTCATATGGGATGATGATTGCAGTTCAATTAGATAAAAAAGAAGAATTTGACAGACTCTGGAAATGGGCAAAAAAATTTATGCAGCATAAACATGGTCAGCGAGAAAATTATTTTGCATGGCATTGTAAAGATAATGGTGAAATACTTGATTCAAATTCAGCATCTGATGGAGAAGAATGGTTTGTAACAGCATTACTTTTTGCTTCAGCAAGATGGGGAGATGGAGAAGGAATTTTTAATTATAAAGCTGAAGCACAAAAAATTCTAAATGCAATGCTCTCGAAAACTGATTCTTCTGATAAAAGAAATGTTGTTACAAATATGTTTAATAAAAAAGTAAAACAGGTTGTCTTTGTTCCAGCTGGAGAAGCTGATGATTTTACTGACCCATCTTATCATCTTCCACATTTTTATGAAATCTGGGCTTTGATGAGTGATACAAATAAGCAATTCTGGCGCGAGGCAGCAAAAACAAGCAGAGAATTTTTCAAAAAAACTGTTCATCCCAAAACCGGCTTAGCCCCAGATTATGCTAATTTTGATGGAACTCCAATTGACCCTTGGCATGGCGGTCACAATAATTTTCAATACGATGCATGGCGAGTTGCAATGAATGTTGCTGTAGATTACATCTGGTTCAAAAAAGATGAATGGGCAGTTGAACAATCAAATCGGTTATTAAATTTTTTCTACTCAATTGGAATTAAAGATTATCCTAATCTCTACACTTTGGATGGCAAACCACTTTCAAGTGAAAGAAGTGCAGGATTAATTGCAATGAATGCAGTTGCTGCACTTGCTGCTTCTAATAAAATTCGGAAAGAATTTGTTGAAGAACTATGGAATCTTCCTGTTCCAAGTGGTCGAGGAAGATATTATGATGGAATGCTCTACATGCTCGCATTACTTCAAGTAAGCGGAAATTTCAAAATTTATTTGCCGGAAATGATTCATAAAAATTATTGTGAATAACAGAGAAGATTTATGAAAACTAAAATTTTTTTTGCGGTTATTTCATTTTTAATACTCAATGAATTTATGTTTTCACAAAGTGATAATTATGTATCAACAACAAAAGGCAAGGATTATTTTACACTTTGTGAAAATGGGAAATCTGCTCCTATAATTTACAGTTCGAATGATTTCCCGGGTGTAATTCGAGTTCTACATCAAATTCAAAATGATATTCAAAATGTTACTGGTGCCAAACCAGAATTAATATGTGATAATGTCGTTAGCTACAAAGAAATAATTATTGCAGGAACTATTGGTAAAAATTCTTTTCTTGATAAATTAATTGAAGAAAAAATTATTGATGTAAATGAATTAAAAGGGAAATGGGAAAAGTTTATCATAAAAGTAGCAGATGGTAAAATTTTTAATGCAGAAAAAATTTTAATAATTGCTGGAAGCGATAAAAGAGGAACAATTTATGGACTCTATGATTTAGCAGAAAAGCTTGGAGTTTCTCCATGGTATTGGTGGGCAGATGTTCCAATTCAAAAAAAATCAAAAGTTTACATTAAGCCGGGATTATATACACTTGGCGAACCAAAAGTTAAATACAGAGGAATTTTTATTAATGATGAAGCTCCAGCTCTTACAGGTTGGGCTTACGAAAAATTTGGCGGATTCAACAGCAAATTTTATGAAAAAGTTTTTGAGTTAATTCTTAGATTGAAAGGAAATTTCCTCTGGCCCGCAATGTGGGGTAAATCATTTTTTGTTGATGATACTCTTAATCCTAAACTTGCAGATGAATATGGAATTGTAATTAGCACATCACATCATGAACCAATGATGCGTGCTCATGTTGAATGGTCAAAGTTTGGAAAAGGTCCATGGAATTATGAAAAGAATGATTCAGTCTTAAGGGAGTTTTGGCGCGAAGGAATTAAAAGAATGGGTTCGTATGAAAGTATTGTTACAATTGGAATGCGCGGCGATGGTGATGAACCAATGAGTGAAGAATCTAACATAGCCTTATTGGAAAGAATTGTAAAAGACCAAAGAAAAATTCTTGAAGAAGTTACAGGAAAAAAAGCCGAAGAAATTCCACAAGTTTGGGCTTTGTATAAAGAAGTTCAGGATTATTATGAAAAAGGAATGAAAGTTCCTGATGATGTAACTCTTCTTTTGTGCGATGATAACTGGGGAAATATTCGTAAACTTCCTGCATTAAATGAAAAACCACGCAAAGGCGGTTATGGAATTTATTACCATTATGATTATGTCGGTGGTCCAAGAAATTACAAATGGCTTAATACAAATCAAATCGAAAGAGTTTGGGAACAAATGCATTTGGCTTATGAATATGGGGCAAGACAAATTTGGGTTGTTAATGTAGGCGATATTAAACCAATGGAATTTCCAATCAGCTTTTTCCTGGATTATGCATGGAACCCAGAAAATATTCCACTTGAAAAACTATCTGCATATTCACAAGAATGGGCAGAAAAACAATTTGGCAAAAAGTATTCAAACGAGATTGCAGAAATTCTAAATAAGTATACAAAATATAATTCGAGAAGAAAACCAGAATTATTATCACCAGAAACTTACAGTCTTGTGAATTATAGAGAATTCGAAAAAGTTGTAAATGATTACAATGAGTTATTGCTAAAAGCAAGTAATATTTATCAAAAACTTCCTGCAATTTATAAAGATGCTTACTATCAACTTGTGCTTCATCCTGTAGAAGCATGCTCAAATCTGAATGAACTTTATTATGCAGTTGCAAAGAATAGATTGTATGCTAAACAGGGAAGAGCATTAACAAATAGTTTTGCAGATTATGCTGAAAGACTTTTCGAAAAAGATTCTTTGATTACGCTTAAATATCATAAACTGAAAAATGGCAAGTGGAATCACATGATGTCCCAAACTCATATTGGATATACTTACTGGCAGCAGCCCGATAAAAATTCAATGCCGGAAGTTAAAAGAATTAACTTGTCAGAAATCGCAGAGATGGGAGTTGCAGTTGAAGGTTCACAAAATTGGTATCCTTCAAATAATGAAGAAGCAAACCTGCCCGAGTTTGATGTTTTTAATAAACAATCATATTATCTGGAAATTTTTAACAGAGGCAAACAACCTTTTAAATATTCTATTAAAACAAATGATAAGTATTTGAAGATAGATAAACCAAATGGTCAAATCACAACTGAAAGAAGAATCTGGATTTCTGTTGACTGGAAAAAAGCACCAATAGGAAAAAGCAAATCAAAAATTTTTGTTGAAGGAACAGGAAAAAAAGTTATAATAAATGTTCAGATTAATAATCCATCAGAACCTAAAGTTGAAAAAGAACATCTCTTTGTAGAAAGCAATGGTTATATTTCAATTGAAGCAGAACATTTTTCTAATGCAGTTAATTCAAATAATGTGAATTGGGTTGTCATTCCAAATTTAGGAAGAACATCTTCTGCAGTTACAATCTTTCCAGTAACTTCTCCTTCACAAAAATTGAGTAAAGATAGTCCACACTTAGAATATAATATTTATCTTTTTTCAAGTGGTGAATTGAAAGTGAATTTATATTTTTCTCCCACAATGAATTTTACTCATAATCATGAAGGCATTCGATATGCAGTATCATTCGATGATGATGAACCTCAGATTTTTAACATGACTTCGAATCCAAATCCCCCTGACTTGAATAGAGACCCTGTCTGGAATAAATGGGTTGCAGATAATATTAATATTCAAACTTCAGTTCACAATATTAAAAATTCCGGAAAACATGTATTAAAATTCTGGATGATAGACCCAGGAATTGTTCTGCAAAAAATTGTAATTGATGCTGGTGGAGTTAAGCAGAGTTATTTAGGTCCGCCTGAAAGTTTTAATGCAAAATTAATTAGAGCAAATTAAGCAGTAAAGATAAATAAAATTCAGTGGTAAGTAGCTTGTTGCATATTCCCTCAGAAAGACAGAGGGAATAAAGAATCGAAGGATATAAAAAACAATGACAAAAATGACATCAAGTCGTTCTGAGCTAAGCGAAGAACCTAAAAAACAACGACAAAAAACTTCGGGTCTTTTTGAGTCAGCATTGGTGGATGAAGAATCTCAAAAATAATAATGTGCAAATTATCTTCTTTGCAGTTTCTAAGGTGAACTTCTCGAATCAGTGAAGAAAAGCAATGATATTAAAAAAGATTCTCAATGACACATTAAAATTTTTTGAGTGGTTTTTAGAATAAAATTCAGAGTTTGATGAATAATCTTAAATGTGTTTTAATATAAGATTAATTATGGATTTACCTATGAAAAAATTTTTTTTATCACTCTATGTTTTCACAATTTTTAACTTTTTACTGTTTGCTCAAGAAAAATTACAATTTGCAAATCCAATACTTGCCGGGTTTTACCCAGACCCGAGCATTTGCAGAGTAGGCGATGATTATTATCTCGTTAATTCTACATTTGCATATTTCCCGAGTATCACAATATTTCAAAGTAAAGATTTAGTTAATTGGAAATTAATTGGTCATGTTCTTGATAGACCTGAACAGGCAAATCTAAATGGGCTTGGTGTTTCAAGAGGAATTTTTGCACCTTCCATTCGATATCATGATGGAATTTTTTATGTAACGTGTACACTTGTTGATGCAGGAGGTAATTTTGTAGTAACTGCAAAAGACCCAAAAGGTCCATGGTCAAATCCAGTGTGGATTCCAGAAATTAATGGAATTGATCCTTCGTTGTTTTTTGATGATGATGGTAAAGCATATATCATTTACAATAGCGTTGCCCCGGATAATAAACCTTTGTATGATGGGCACAGAACAATTAGAATTTATGAGTTCGATATAAAAAATCTTAAAGTTGTAGGCGAAGAAAGAATTCTTATAAATGGCGGAACAGATATTTCAAAAAAGCCAATCTGGATTGAAGGTCCTCACATTTTTAAAAAAGATGGTTTTTATTATTTAATTTGTGCTGAAGGTGGAACAGCAGAGCAGCATTCAGAAGTTGTGTTTAGAAGCAAAAATGTTTTTGGTCCTTATGAATCTTATAAAAACAATCCAATACTTACTCAACGACATTTGAACCCTGAAAGAAATTTTCCAATTACTTCAACTGGACATGCAGATTTTGTTGAAACTCAAAACGGCGAGTGGTGGGCTGTATTTTTAGGATGCCGTCCATACAAACCTTATTCAGAAAATTTTTATAATACAGGAAGAGAAACATTTTTAGCTCCAGTAAAATGGATAGACGGCTGGCCCGTTATTAATCCTGACTATGAAGAAGTTCAGTATTTTTATCCGTATCCTCTTAAGCCAAATCCAAAATTTGCTGTAAGAAAATATGGTGGAAATTTTAAAATTCATGATGATTTTAATTCATCAGAATTATCAAAAGACTGGATTTTTTTAAGAACACCATTAGAAAAATGTTATCAATTAGAAAAAGGAAAATTAAGAATAAAACTTAAACCTGAAACATGTGCAGGAAAATCAAATCCAGCTTTTATTGGTCACAGGCAGCAGCATCAAAATTGTTCTGCATTAATTAATATGAACTTTATTCCTAAATCGGAATTTGAAAAAGCTGGCATTATAATTTTCCAAAATGAAAATCATTTTTACTTTTTGTGCAAGTCAATTAAAAATGGTTTGCCTGTCGTTCAACTTTTTAAATCTATGAATTCAGAAGATATGGAATTGTTAGAAGAAAAATTTTTAAGTCAAAAAGAAATGAACAAAAATCTTATACTAAAAATAAAAGCAGAAGGGAAAGATTATTCTTTTTATTATGGATTTAATAAAAATAATCTCAAACTTTTGAAAGAAAATGTTGATGGAACATTTTTAAGTACAAAAGTTGCAGGTGGTTTCGTAGGAGCTGTATTTGGACTTTATGCAACTTCACTTGGGAATACAAGTAATTCAAATGCATACTTTGATTGGTTTGAGTATACTGGCAATGATGAAATTTATAACTTAATTAAGAAATAATGGAGTTAAAAATGAAACAGAAAAAATTTTTAAGCTTGCTTTTTCTTTTAATAATTTTTATGAATATAAACTTAATTGCTCAGCCGCTGGCATTTGGTAAAGAAAAGTTTTTAGGAAATGTTTTTGGATTTTCAGGAGTTCCACTAAAATTTGATGATTACTGGAATCAAATTACTCCCGAGAACAGTACTAAATGGGGCTCAGTTGAATCTGCTCGTGATTACTATAACTGGGGTCGTGTTGATGAAATTTATAATTATGCTAAACAAAGAGGTTATCCTTTCAAATTTCATACATTGGTTTGGGGGCAGCAGTATCCCAACTGGATTACATCTTTAAGTCTCGAAGAACAACGTGAAGAAGTTGAAGAATGGATTCGTCTTGTTGGTGAAAGATATCCAGATATGGATATGGTTGATGTTGTAAATGAACCATTGCCAAATCACGCACCAGCACCATACAGAGATGCACTTGGAGGAGCAGGCAAAACCGGCTGGGATTGGGTCATTCAAGCTTTTGAATGGGCAAGAAAATATATTCCAAAAGCAAAATTAATTCTTAATGATTACAACATAATAAATGACAGTTACAACACAAATCAATTACTCAATATTGTTTATCTTCTAAAACAAAGAAATTTAATTGATGGAATTGGTATTCAAGGTCATCGATTCGAATTAGAAAATGCTTCTATCAATACATTGAAAAGTAATCTCGATAAATTAGCTGCAACTGGATTGCCAATTTATATTTCTGAATTTGACCTTGGAAATCTTGGTGATTCTGGAAATCCTGACGATGCTAAGCAACTTGAACTTTATCAAAAAATTTTTCCATTACTCTGGGAACACCCCGGCATAAAAGGAATTACATTTTGGGGATATATTGAAGGACAAATCTGGCAGAAGACATGCTTTCTTATAAAATCAGATGGAACTGAAAGACCAGCAATGAAATGGCTGCGGCAATATCTTACTTCTAAAAATAGTTTTAGAAGTGTAAACAACGGAAATTGGGAAGATTTGAATACATGGGAAGAATATGATGGAACAACATGGATAAAGCCAGCAACAAAATCTCCCGATGCTTCTGGAGATTTAATTATCATTCGGAATGGTCATACTGTAACATTGAACAGCAAAGATACTGTTGACCAGATGTCAATTGCTCAAGGTGGAAAGCTGATAATTGCAAAAGGAGCAGAATTAAAAATTAAAGATGGAAGTGGAGTTGATTTATCAGTCGGTGGCATAATTGAAAATTATGGAACTATTAAACAGGATTCCACTGCAACAATTAGTTTTCAGGATGGAAGTAAATATTATCATAAACAAGATGGAGGTGAAATTCCAATTTCACTTTGGGCTTCTGGCTCTACAATTGAATTTGATAGTATAAAAACAATATCTCCCAAAAATGCTAATCAAAATTTTTATCATTTTGTGTGGAATTGTCCTGACCAATCATTACCAATCTTTTTAAAATGGGATGGAAATACAATAGGAGGGAATGTTAATATTTTAAATACGGGCACAAGCAAGTTACTGCTATGCGACCCATTATTTTATAGTAAAATTAAAGTGACAATAATGGGAGATATAAATCTAAGCGGTGGAGAATTAGCAGCACAAATTCCAATAATGAATACGTCGAATGTTACAATTGAATTGAATGGTAATCTTAATATTACAGGTGGAAAATTTTTTATTAATTCAGATGTGATAGAAGTTATAGTTACAAATTCATTTGATAATCAAGGAATGCCTGTTCAAGCAACAGATTATTTTGGAACAATCTGGAAAATTAATCAGGGCAATGTTTCAATAAAAAATGCAATTGTAGGAAATTATTATAGAGGGAAAATAGAATTTGTAAGACAAAATGGAATTCAATCATTAACTCTTGAAAATGTTCAATTTGATAAAGGCGGATTGCCTGTAGAAGTAGATAGCAGTGTTACCCTAAATATTGGAACAAGTGAATTAAAAGGTGAAGGCAGCTTTATTTTGAATAAAGGAGCTGTGCTGCAAACAGCTCATAGTTCAGGGTTGGATGGATCAATTAATATAAGTGGCGAAAAAATTTTGAGTTCCGAAGCAGGTTATGTTTTTAATGGAACAAATGCTCAAGTAACAGGAACCTCAATTCCGGATTCTGTAAGTTCATTAATTATTGATAATAATCTTGGATTGACATTATCAAAGACAATCAAAGTAAATAATCTTCTTGAAATTAAAAAAGGGCAATTGCTTCTTGGAGGTAATAAATTAATTTATGGTAAGGAGGCAACTTTAAAATACAGTGGAAGTGTGGCACAAATTACAAGAGATGAAGAATTTCCTGAAGTCAATGGTCCCAAAAATATTTTGATTACAAATTTAAATGCTGGTGTTACATTACATGCATCAAGAAAAATTGAAGGCAGATTAGAAATGCAAGGCAAGTTAAAGCTGGGCGATAACAATCTCGAAGTAGCAGAAGCAACAAGTGGAGGAACATCGAGATATGTAATAACTGATGGCAGCGGTGAACTTAGAATATCAGTTGGAAATTCAGAAGTTTTGTTCCCAGTTGGAACTCCAACTTCGTATGCTCCTGTATGGATTGAAAATAAAGGAACAAAAGATTTAATTGGGGTTAATGTAAAAGATGATAAAATACCAGCTGCTGCAGGCGGAAGAGTTTTAGCTAAATGGTTTATAAACGAAGCTGTGCCTGGAGGAGGAAATTATGCACTTAAATTCGGCTGGCTTATTACTCTTGAAGATTCTCAATTCAGACAGGATAGAAATGCAAATGCATATATTTTTAATCTTCAAGATACAACCGAAGCTGGCAGCGGGTTTTATGAACGGGAACTTTCAAGACAACCTTACGCAATTAAAAGAGGCGGCATTGATAAATTAGGAATTTTTGCAGTAGGAAAATTTAAAACCATAACTGATATTTCTAAAGATGATATTGTTCAAAATAATTTTTATTTGAGTCAGAATTATCCCAATCCATTTAATCCAGTTACAACAATCAAATTTACAATTCCAAATTCTTCTAATAATCATAAAACAACATTGAAAATTTTTGATATACTTGGAAATGAAATTGAAACACTAATTGATGAAGTTAAATCATCAGGAACTTATGAAGTCAAATTTGATGCATCAAAATATTCAAGCGGAGTATATTTCTATAAACTTCAATGTGGTAATTTTATGCAGGTCAGAAAGATGACATTAATAAAATAAATTTCATAAAATAAAATGGTTAATTGAAATGGAAGAATTAATTAATCGAATTACACTTTGCATTGAAAGAGGAAAAGTTAATTTAGCTTCTCCCTATCCTCCAGATTTAAAAGGACAGGAAGGAGCAGATGAATTAACAATCAAAGCTCTTGAAGCAGGGTTTAAGCCCAATGATATTCTTAATGCGTGCAACGAAGGCATGAAGAGAATTGGTGATAAATTTAGTCGTAACGAAGTTTTTGTGCCAGAACTATTGATGGCTGCAAAAGCAATGCAGGCTGTGATGAATCATCTTAAACCATATTTTCAAAAAGGAATTGTTGAAAAGAAAGGAAAATTTATTATTGGAACTGTTGCAGGTGATTTGCATGATATCGGAAAAAATCTTGTCAGCATGGTTGTCGAAGGAAATGGTTATGATGTGATTGATTTAGGTGTTGATGTTAAATCAACAAAATTTCTTGATGCAATAAAACAAAATCCAGGTTCTGCAGTTGGGTTAAGTGCTTTACTTACTACAACAATGCAAAATATGGCTGTTACTGTCAAAGAAATTAAACAGCATTTCCCAGATGTTAAGGTAATCGTAGGTGGTGCACCATTGACAGAAGAAGCAGCAGAAAAAATGGGCGCAGATGCTTATGGTCCGAATCCTCAAAGTGCTGTAGATTTTCTGGAAAGATTAAAAATAAATTGATAAAAAAGTGAGTTAATAATAATCTAAATGATTTGTTCATAGTCTTGTTATTTCGATTTTTTGAAATGATAAATCTTTACTTATGGAATGATAAAAAGGAAAGAAATTATGGAATCATTAATTGAAGTAATATCAAAAGGGAAAATTTTAATTTCTGATGGAGCTTGGGGAACATTTCTTCAGAGCAAGGGACTTCAACCCGGTGAATGTCCAGAGCTCTGGAATGTAACTCATGAGGAAGATGTATTTGCAATTGCTAAAAGTTACATTGATGCTGGTGCAGATATGGTTTTAACAAACAGCTTTGGAGGAAGTCCAACTAAATTAAAACATTATGGTTTGGAAAACAGAGCAGCAGAATTAAATTTTAAGGCAGCTCAAATTTCAAGAAGAGCAGCAGGAGATAATCATTTTGTTCTTGGGTCAATTGGTCCAACTGGAATTTTATTGATGATGGGAGAAATTTCCGAATCAGAACTTTATGAGGGCTTTGCAATTCAATCAAAAGCATTGAAAGAAGGTGGAGTTGATGCAATTCTTATTGAAACTATGTCCGACCTTGATGAAGCAAGAATAGCAATCAAAGCTGCCAAAGAATCAACCAACCTTGATGTAATCTGCACATTTACTTTTGAAAAAACTTTAACTGGCGATTATAAAACAATGATGGGTGTAACTCCTTCTTTGATGGCATCAGTTATCAAAGAAGCTGGTGCAGATATTATTGGGACAAATTGTGGCAACGGATTCGACCAAATGATAGAAATAGTAAAAGAAATTAGAAATGTTGATTCTTCAATTCCAATACTTGTTCATGCAAATGCAGGCAAACCAATTTATAAAGATGGAATTACAATTTTTCCTGAATCTCCAGAATATATGGCATCTAAAGTTCAGCTTTTAATTGAAAGCGGTGCAAATATTATTGGCGGATGTTGCGGAACTACTCCTGCACATATTTCTGCAATTGCTAATGCTATCAGGAATCTTGAATGATTACTGAAAAAGAAATAGACTATAATACTTATGAACTTTTGATAAATCCAGAATTAATTACTGTTAAGAAAAATCAAATTGTTGATATTCTTGGTTACAATAATTTGCCAGAACATTTTGACAAATTTCTCGATGAAATTATTCATGAATCAAAAAAGAAATTACAGATAAGAGCTGGATATAAAATTCTTGATTATGAATCTTCAGAAAATAAAGATGGGATAATCATCTCAAATATTTTTTTTAAAACTGAAAAAATTGTTAAATCACAATTAAACAAGATTGAAAAAGTTGCAATATTTGTTTCAACTATCGGAAGGGAAATCGAAAATTGGATTAAAGAATTAAATGAAAAGGGGGAAATTCTTTTAAGCTATCTGGCTGATATTACTGCATCAGAAGAAGTTGAAAATGTGGCTGACATATTGCATGACCACCTGAAAGTAAAAATGAAAACACTGGGGCTTAATGTTACAAATCGATATAGTCCTGGATATTGTAATTGGTCTGTTTCTGAACAGCATAAACTTTTTTCCCTTTTGCCAAAAAATTTTTGTGAAATAAAATTAACAGATTCTGCTTTGATGATTCCAATGAAATCAATCAGCGGAATAATTGGTATTGGGAAAAATGCACAATGGAAAGAATACTTATGCGATAAATGCGGAGTCAAAGATTGCACTTATAGAATTAAAATAAAGTTCAAAAAAAATTAATGGCTTAAAATTTATCCTTACTTTTATTGCAATAAAGAATCTTTTTGAAATTGTAAATATGGAATTTAGATTCTTCCTCTCGTTTTGCGGACTCAGAATAACAGGAAAAACAATTGAGTCATTTTGATCAAAGCGAAGAATCTCTTTTTTGAAGTGAGAAATTTCTTTGAAATAAGGAATTGGTTTTAGATTCCTTACATTGATTTGATACGAGTTTTTGAATTATAACAGTTTCCTTTATTGGTTTGTAAATAAAATTCAATAGTATGTTGGTTGCATATAAGTTGATGAAATAAATATTTAATAAAAAATAGATATAAGAAATTAGGAGAAAAAAAATGACAGACCAACAATGGGAAATATTAAAAAGAGTAATTAATGGAGAAATTATTCGGCCATTGCCTATGGCATTTATTATTGATAGTCCATGGCTGCCAAATTGGTATGGAATTAAAATTATTGAATATTTTTCGAGTGAAGAACTCTGGTTCAAAGCAAACTTAAAAGCAATTAACAATTTTCCTGATGTAATTTTTTTACCGGGATTCTGGTCTGAATTTGGAATGTGCACAGAGCCTTCTGCATTTGGTGTTAAGTGCACTTTCCCACCCGATGAATTTCCTTTCGCACACAAAATAATTCGTTCAGCAGATGATATTGATTTAATCGAAAAGCCTAATCCAGCTACAGATGGTTTATTGCCATTTATGTTAAACAGATTGAAAATTATGCAGCCAAGAATTGAAGATGCAGGACACAAAATTCGTTTTGCTGTTGCTCGCGGTCCTCTAAATATTGCAAGTTATTTAATGGGCTCAACCGAATTTCTTACAACAATGATGATGCAGCCGGATAAAGCTCATCTTCTTTTAAGAAAAATTACTGATTATTTGAAAGATTGGCTTCATCTTCAAATGGAAACTTTTCCAACTATTGATGGAATCTTTTTGCTTGATGATATAATTGGTTTTATGGGTGAAAATGAATTTAGAGAATTTGGACTTCCATATTTTAAAGAATTATTCAACGAAGATGTGTCCGTTAAATTCTTGCATAATGATGCGCCGTGTAAAGTATCCGCTCCATTTCTTCCTGAAATGGGAATTAATCTTTTTAATATGGGCTTCGATGTTACATTGAATGAATTGAAAGAACTTACTCAAAATAAAATTACACTTGTTGGAAATATTCCTCCAAGAGATGTACTTGCCAACGGAACTCAAGATGATGTAAAAAAAGCAACTGAAGATTTAATTAGTTCGCTTAATGATTATTCAAGAGTAATAATATCTTGCGGCGGAGGAATGCCCCCAGGTGTTTCAACAGATAATATTCTTACGTTTATAGAGACAGTAAAAAATTATTGAGCCGTTTGAAAATCAAAACTTTTTTCAAACAAAAGCAGATACGTTCTAAAATAATTTTTATGATTGACAGTAATAGAATCGTTATATGAATTCAATTATAATTTTTTACAAATAATTAAGGCATTATGAAAATGAAATCATTACAATTTTTTTTGAGTTTGTTGTTAATAATTCTATCTCATAAAATTTTTAGTCAAACAATTAATTCAAAAGGAATTATAGTTGAAAAAATCGCAGATGGATTTCAATTTGTAGAAGGACCTGTTTGGAAAGATGATGTATTATTATTTAGTGATATACCAGCAAATACAGTTTATCGTTGGAAACCTGATTCGGGTGTTTCGATATTCTTAAAACCATCAGGAAATTCAAATGGACTTGCACTGGATAAAAATGGAAATTTATTACTTGCTCAGCATGGATTGCGTCAGATTGCAAGATTAGAAAAAGATGGAACATTAACTTCTCTTGCAACACATTTTGATGGGAAAAGATTAAATAGTCCTAATGATATTGCTGTAAAATCTGATGGTTCAATTTTTTTTACTGACCCGCCTTATGGAATTAATTCAAATCAGGAAGAACTTCGTTTTTATGGAATTTACAGAATTAGTCCTTCAGGCAATTTACAATTACTCGATAAAACATTATACAGACCTAATGGAATTGCATTTTCTCCAGATGAAAAAAAATTGTATGTGAGCGATTCAGAAGCTCGTGTAATTTATGTATGGGATGTAGTGAATGATTCTGTTATTGCTAACAAAAAAAGATTTGCATTCATGCCTCCTCAAGGTTATGCAGATGGAATGAAAGTAGATAAATTTGGATTCATCTTCGAAGCAGGACCAATTGGAATCTGGGTTTTTAATCCAAATGGCAGTGTTGTCGATACAATCCCAATTCCGGGACAAACAACTAATTGCTGTTTTGGTGAAGATGGTAAAACTTTGTTTGTAACTTCAGGAAATGCAGTCTACAGAGTAAAAAATATTTACACAGACATTAAAGAAAAAAATTTTGATGAAAAGAAATCTTTTCAGCTTAATTACAACTATCCAAATCCATTTAATTCCGAAACAATTATTTCTTATTCCATTAATGAACCAGCACATGTGAAATTGATTTTGTATGATGAACTTGGGCGAGAAATAGATACTCTAATTAATGAATATCAAACTGCCAACACTTATCAAATTTCTTTGAATGCAGAAAATTTATCGAGCGGAATTTACTTTTATCAAATATCTGCAGGGAATAAATTCTCTGAAACTAAAAAGATGGTATTGATTAGATGAAACTGAGCAAATTCATATTTGTAATTTTGATTTTGTTTTTATCTGAAGTTGTTTCAGGACAAAATAAGATTGATAGATATGCCGTTGTGCATCGGCATATCCCGATTATTACAAAAGCTGATTCACTTTCTCCATTTACTGTAGGTAATGGTAAATTTGCTTTTACAACAGACTTCACGGGCTTACAATCTTTTCCTGAATTTTATGAAAATGGAATTCCATTATGCACAATGAGTGAATGGGGCTGGCATTCAATCCCAAATGAAAATTATAAATTGGAAGATACTTTTGAATATTATGATTATTATGGAAGAAAAATTCCTTTTGCATCTAATCAGAATTCTAAAGCAGGTGAATGGTTAAGAGCTAATCCGCATCGATTAAATTTAGCAAGAATTGGTTTGAAAATTTTTAATCCGGATTTTTCTGAAGTTAAGATTTCTCAGATAAAAAATATTCATCAGGAAGAAAATATTTGGGAAGGAATTATTAAAAGTTCATTCGAAGTAAACAATAAAAAATTTTTTATAGAAACTGTTTGTCATCCTCAATTAGATTTAATTGCTGTAAGAATAAAATCTGATTTTCTTAAAGAAAACAAAACATCAATTGAATTTGCTTTTCCTTATGGTTCTACAAAATGGGGCAAAAATGCATCTGACTGGGAAAGCGAAGAAAAACATAATTCTGAAATAATCTTGAGTGATTCAAAAAGTGTATTAATTAAAAGAACCTTAGATTCAACAATTTATTATGTCTTAATAAAATGGGATAATGCTCAATTAGTACGAAAATCTAAACATAATTTTTTATTGAATATTAATTCCAAAGATGCATTTGAGTTTACAGTTCTCTTTTCTCAAAAAATTAATAATGAAAAATTGCCGGATGTTTTTGAAACAATAAATGCTTCAAAAAATTATTGGAAAAATTTCTGGGAAACTGGGGGTGCAATTGATTTTTCTGAGTGCACCGATTCACGTTCGTTTGAATTGGAAAGAAGAATAATTTTATCAAGATATTTAACTGCAATTCAGTGCGGCGGAATTTATCCGCCTCAAGAAACTGGCTTAACATTCAACAGCTGGTATGGGAAATTTCATCTTGAAATGACGTGGTGGCATTTAGTTCATTTTGTATTGTGGGGCAAACCCGAATTCCTCGAAAGTAAATTAGAATGGTATCAAAAAATTTTACCTCTTGCTCAAAATACAGCACAACTTCAAGGATTTAATGGCGTTCGCTGGCACAAAATGGTTTCAATTGATGGAAGGGAAAGTCCATCCAAAGTGGGTGTATTTTTAATATGGCAGCAGCCTCATATAATTTATTTTGCAGAACTTTTATACAAGTATTATAAAAATGATTCAATACTTCATAAGTATAAAAATCTTGTTTTTGAAACTGCTGAATTTCTTTCTTCTTTTGCCCATTGGGATGAAAAAAATAATAGATATGTTTTAGGTCCTCCATTAATTCCTGCACAGGAAATTTATAAACCAAATGAAAGCATTAATCCAGCTTTTGAATTATCATATTGGTTATTTGGATTAAAGACTGCTCAAATGTGGAGAGAAAGATTGGGGTTAAAACAAAATGAAAAATGGCAGCATGTGATTGAACATTTATCAAAACTGCCAGTCAAAGATGGATTATATCAAAATGCAGAAAATGCTATGAATACTTTTGAAGATAAATTTAATAGGAATGACCATCCAACTTTATTGGCTTCGTTTGGGATGCTGCCAAATGAAAATGTTGACAAAGAAATTATGCGTAGCACACTCAAGAAAGTTTTCGAAACTTGGAATTGGAATGAAACATGGGGTTGGGATTATCCAATGATTGCAATGACAGCTGCAAGAATTGGTGAGCCAGAATTGGCTGTTGATGCTTTGATGATGAATGTTCAAAAAAATTCTTATCTGGTCAACGGTCATAATTATCAAGATGAAAGACTTCCAATTTATCTTCCAGGCAATGGAGGATTGCTGACAGCAGTTGCAATGATGTCTTCTGGCTGGGAAGGAGCACCAAAAATTTTTGCCCCAGGTTTTCCAAAAAATGGCAAATGGAAAATTAAAGTTGAAGGTATTATGTCGTTGTTATGATGAAAGCAAAAACTATTAAATGAATGTTGATTGTAAAAATGAATAAAGAATTTTTATGAAAAATTATTTATTAAACAAAGGAACTTAGAAATGAAAAATCAAAAAGGTTTTACAAGAAGAGAATTTATTAAATCAGTAGGAATTGCATCGACTGGTTTGATGTTGGCTCCATCCATTTTATCGAAAAATTCATTTGCAAGAACAATTTTTTCTCCATATGAATTCAAAGCAAAAGTTGCTGTAACAAAAGCTAATAATTATGATAGAAATTATGTTAAACAAAAAGTTCAATATTTATTTGAACAGATTGGTGGAATTAAAGATTTATTTTATAATGGAAAACGAGTTGCAATTAAAATTAATCTAACAGGTGGTTCGGGTTCCTCTTTCAGTTCAAAGCTGAAGGGATATTCTATTCAAGAGGCAATGTGGACTCATCCCGAAGTAATGCGCGCAGCAATTGAATTGATTATTGATTCTGGTGTAAATCCAAAAGATATTTTTATTGTTGAAGCTCTGTGGGATGATGCTTCATTCAACAATTTTGGATATAAGGAAATTAAAGATAATCTTGGAGTTAATTTTATTGATTTAAATAAACCCGACCCTTATCCTGATTTTATTGAAAAATCTGTTGGTGAAAATAATTTCTTTTATAAATCGTTCAAGTTCAATCAAATACTTGATGAGGTTGATTTATTTGTATCAATTCCAAAATTAAAACATCATTACGAAGCAGGTTTTACAGGTGCAATTAAAAATCATGTTGGAATTGTTCCAAAACAATTATATGTGCTTCCAAATGATAATGGTCGAAGAGGTGCATTGCATCAAGAAGGAGGTCCTTCAAATACTCATCTGCCAAAATCGATAAGCGATTTGTTTTTGGCTTGCCCAATTCATCTTTCAATTATTGATGGAATTAAAAATGCAATTGGCGGCGAAGGCGTATGGAATCCAACATTTCAACCAGCACAATATAATGTTTTAATTGCAGGGAAAGATGCAGTAGCAGTTGATAGTGTTGGAGCTTCAATTATGGGACGTAATCCATCAAATCCAAAATTGGTTCTCCCTTCGGGCAGTGAATGCGATAATTATCTTTATATGTTAAATCAAAAAGGAATGGGAATTAATAGTATAAATGAAATTGAAATTGTTGGGGATGGAAAAGATTTGATAACTTCTGTTGAACATGAAATCAATCTTCCGTTATTAACTGAATATCAATTAATGCCGAACTTCCCAAATCCATTTAATCCTTCAACAAGAATTGGATTTTATTTACCCAAGAATGATTTTGTTAATCTGAAAGTTTATGATATTGCTGGACGTGAAATCGAAACAATTATTGATAAAGAAATTTCTGCTGGATATCATGAAGTTGTATTTGATGCAAAGAATCTTTCATCAGGAATTTATATTTATAGAATTTTAACACACAAT
This sequence comes from Melioribacteraceae bacterium, assembly GCA_037481715.1. Taxonomy (GTDB): domain Bacteria; phylum Bacteroidota; class Ignavibacteria; order Ignavibacteriales; family Melioribacteraceae; genus Rosettibacter. The sequence continues at coordinate 706,884 of JBBFLD010000001.1, read as the reverse complement.
TTCACAGATGCAAAAAAAATGATTTTACAAAAGTGATAACAAAATTTTGAAATGAATATGAAAGAAAAAATTCTTTTGCAATATCTTCAAAAAGCTAATCAAGAAAAGAAAAGACTGGTTGCACCGCTTGTTGGATTTCCAGGATTAAAACTTATTAATTCCACAATTAAACTTGCTCAGCAAAATTATTATGAACATTTCAAAGTAATCAAAGCCAATGTTGATGCCTTTAAGCCAGATGCAGTATTCCCATTGATGGATTTGTCTGTTGAAGCAAATGCACTTGGAAGATATACAATTTTCCCAATTAATGAATCTGCTACAGTTGTTACTGATGAAATCAAATATGATGATTTAATAAAATTGCGGGATATAGATATTCGTTATGATACAAGATTACTTGGATATGTTGAGACAGTTAAATTGATGAATATTTTTCTGCCAGAAGAAATTTTAAAAGGTGCTTATGTAACGGGCCCTTATACTTTAGCAGGACTTTTATTAGGAGCTACGAATGCAGCTCTTTATTCAATAACTAATCCTGAGTTCCTTACAGAAGTTTGTGATGTTGTAATAGAAAAGATTTTAGATTATACAAGGCTTTTAATCTCAGCAGGCGCACAAATTATTTGTGTACTTGAGCCAAGTGCAGTAATGTTGAGTCCTGATAACTTCGATAAATTTTCTAAGAATTATGTGAGCAAAATATGCAAGTTATGTGAAAATACTAATGTATCGGTTGTGTATCATGTTTGCGGTAATTCAATGCATTTGATTGAAAAAATGTGCGAAGCAAATGTAAATGCATTAAGCATTGATTCAAAAGAAGCTGGAGTAGATATCGTATCAATAGCTGAGAAAATTCCTGTAGATGTTATTGTAATTGGAAATATTTGTCCAACCGGAAAAATTTTAACTGGCTCATCAGAAGAAGTTATGAAAGAAGTAACTGATTTGCTTGATGTAATGAAAAATTATCCTAATTTTATTTTAAGCACGGGTTGCGATTTACCTGAAGAGGTGCCAATCGAAAACATAAGAGCATTTATGAAAGCAGGAAGAACTTTTCGATTATAGAAAAGTAATCTTATTTATTTCAATGATATAGGAAGCAAATTCTAATTCACAAAATTTTTTACAAATCAATCTTTCAATTCTGAAATTATTGAACTAAGCAAACTTTTTTATAAGGAATACTTTCCACACAATTTTGTATTCCTAAAATCTTTCAATCTTATAATCTTTCAATCTTTCAATCTTGTAATCTTGCAATTTTGCAATCTTTCAATCTTGTAATCTTGCAATTTTGCAATTTTGCAATCTCCAAATCACCAGCTTTCTGCTTCCTGTAATTTTTTCAAATCAGGTTTGTTCTTTACAATATTTAAAGATTCTTCATAAAGTTTATTCAAATCACCCAGATTAATTTTTGAGCCTTTTTTGATAAAGATTGGAATTTTATGAAGAGGTGTATTTACTTCAATGAATTGTCCACCTTTATAAATTTTATCTGGTGACCAAGCATCAATCCAATCATCCCCATCAGGCAAATAAACTTTTTGTGATGTTTGATTTTTTTGCCAAATTGCAGAAACAAGAATATCCGAGCCGTACAAATATGTTTGCCATTCATTCCATGATTCTTTTTGTTCAGGATAAATTAGAAATAAAGGTCGAACAATTGGCATTCCAGTATTATGTGCTTCTTTAGCTAATGAATACGAATAGTCTGCTAATTTTTCATGAAGTTTTGAATATAATCTCCAGATAGCTAAAAGTTCGATATCATAATGTGGTTCTTTTTTCATATCCCATAATCCGCGGTCTTCAGTTGGTCCAACTTCCATAATTGGACTGAAGCAACTGAATGCAAGCCATCGAGCCAATACTTCACGATCTAAATCACCCTGCCAGTATCCGCCTGTATCCGAACCCCATATTGGGAATCCGATTATTGATGCTCTTTGTTGAGCAATTATGGCACATCTTAATCCTTCTGGTGGGGATGCAATATCGCCTCCCCAGAATGCACTATATTTTGTACTGCCTGTATAACCAGCTCTTGGGAATAAAACAAAATCATTTCCATAAAATTTTTTTATTATGTCATGAGTTGCTTTGACATATTGAACAACATAATCATTACGATTTTCTCTGGCTGTTCTTCCATCAAAAACTTTGATATCTCTTGTTTCAGGAACAATTTCTTCTCCACGGTCAAGTTTAAAACCTTTGACACCTTGTTTTAAAACTTTTGATAATCCTTTTTCTTGCCACCATTTAACTGCATCTGGATTTGTAAAATCAATTAATACTCTTGGTGTATTAATTTTAGCTGGAAGTTCGTAACCATTTACTTTTGCTTCTTCTGCCATTTTACCACGAACCCATGGTGCAATCCACAATAAGAATTTTATATTCTTTTTCTCGAGCCATTTAATCATTTTCTCTGCATTTGGGAAACGATTTTCGTCCCATTCAAAATCTTCATAACCTTCTTCACCTTTTGCCCATGGTCTGTCAACCCAGTAAACACCAAAAGGAATGTCGAGTGCTTTCATCATAAGAATATCTTCTACGAGCATGCTGTTGTATGGTGCAGTAACTTCTGTGCTGTCATAAAATTTTTTCAGGTTTGTATGATTATCTCTCCATCTATATGGCAGAAACGCCCACTTTGGAGGAAGAATTGGAGGACCAACATTAAGTGTATGAGCCTTTACAATTTCTACCGGTTTTTTTGATGTATAAATTATAAAGCTTAACGATTGTCCTTCAAATTCTATTTGAACAAAATTTTCAGCTTCTTTGCAAAAGTCATAATATCCCGGCCAGGTTCCTTCAACAAATAATCCATAACCTCTTGATGAAATATAAAATGGTGTATAAAGTGAAAGAGTTGGTTTTATTATCATTTCTACAGATTGTCCTCTCAAATTTAGTGCTTCTTTAATCCCTTCTTTCCAAGATTCTTTTTGATTTCCATCTACAACACGTTCAAATAAACCTGTGAAATATTCATCTTCAGTCGCATCTAAGTTAAATCCCCATTTTAATATATCATCATTTTTATCTGCAGTGAATTGAATCTTAAAATTATTTTTTTCTTTTTTTAATGAAATAGTGATTAAATGATTATCAATTTTCCATGTAGCTTTAATTGAATTTTTGCTTTCAATTATTTTTTCAGGGTTCCCTCTTAAATATTTTTTCCCCTCAGATGTTTCAAAGAAAATACTGCCTTTACCAAGTTTATCAATCGGACTGAATTTTAAATGTGATTTTAATTCCTTGCTTATCAATTCAATTACAACATCATTATGAATGCCTGAGTTGTAAATTCTATAAAAGTTATTTTGATTTTTGCCGAAGATTAAATTTGGTGTTAAGATTAACAAAAAGATTACAAATATTTTTTTCATTTTCATTCCTGTTAATTTTTTCTTCTGCAAAATTAAAAAGAATTGTATTGTAACTTCATAGTTTCATAATTGTCAATTTGATAATAATCAAGAACTTGCTGAAGCAGTGATTCTCGAACAACAAAAATTAATTTTTCATTTAAAGTTGATGATAAAAGTTTTTTTACAGATGAGTGCAGACCTTCTCCATTGAGTTCAAGAAAACCAATTTCATCTACAACTATCCATTCTAAATTTTTCCCAATACAATTAATTAATTTTTCGTTTGCCCAGTTAAAGGCTTCTAATCTAAATTTATATCTTCCGACTTTAATAGAATTAACATCATCCTCACTTTCCAATTGAAATAGAGTTCTTGATGAGATATGATAGAAAAAGCGTTTTTCTTCAATTACAGGTTGAAGAATTCCATCTATATTTTTTTGAGATGAAGTCCAGCTCATTAAACTTGTTGTTTTGCCGGATTTACTCAATCCAGTTATGATATAAATCCTGTTCTTCATCAATTTCTGCAGAAAGTAATAATGCAATTGTATCAGAGAAAAATTTTACTAATCTAAAAACTCCAAGATAACCCTGCGACATAAACCATGTGTAGTTAATAAGTCTTTTTATGCTTGGGAAGAGAACAATAATTTTATTAATCTCAGGTGCATGGTCGAATTTATTTTTTTCGAGGAATTTGTTTAGTCTTCTTTCAATAAAAGGGGAAACAAACACAAACCAGATGAAAGTAATTAACACAGAACGAATTAACATCATTAGAATTTCGATTGCTTTGTAGGGTCCAAGTTCTTTTGAGTAAAAAGATAAAATCATATACACAATAGAAAATATTATGATTACAATTCCACTTGGCTTTTTCCACCATCTCTTTTTCTTTTTGTTTTTCAGATTTAATTTGAATGCATCCATTTTATAATAAAAAGATGAATAAAGCGGATAAACTAAATCAGTTCTGTTTTCTATCCATTCTGGGATTTTAACAACTTTTGAACCAACATAAATTCCAGCTATCATGTGGATGCTGATGTAGAGCATAATTGAAAAAATGCTTAAGCTGAAAGGATAAAAATATTTTTCAACACCTATTTGATTGAAAATAAAATGAGTAAAAGAATCAATTGCTTCCCAGAATGTAACTCCAAATAGAATTGTTAAAACAAGAACTCTTTGAACTGCAGAAAATGTTTCTGAAAAAAATCCAAGAAGTATGCTGCTTAATTTTATGTTTTTAATGTATTTAAAAAATACATATCCCATTAATCCCTGTAATGCAACAGCGAAGTAAGAACTTAATGAACTGTAGGGACTAACGACAGCTTTAACAAGAATAACAAGCAAAGTTGAACGAAGTATTTCTGATTTATTTTCTGAATATCTGCCGATTAATGAAATGAAAACTGTTGCTGCACCACTTAAAAGCATTCCAGAGAATGGAACTTTTAATATTGCGAGCATGCCTCCAAATACAGCTTCGCTGAAAGCCCATAGTGCGGTAAATCTTTTTGTATCGATATAAAGTTTATAATGAAAACGAAGTGTAGTTTCTTCCAATAATTATTTTCCTCCTTTTTTGTCTAATAAATCATCAACCCAGCTTAATGCTGCCATTGCGGCTGGAAATCCAATTGTAGGAATTGCAAGCATTGCAGTTTGACGAATTTCTTCTTTCTTAATTTTTGCTTTTAAAGCTTTGCGAACCTGAGCATGCACGGCTCCTTCCATTCTTGCACCAATTGAAATTGCCAGTTTAATTAATATTCGTGTTTTTTCATCAAGTGGACCGGATTCATGAACAGCAGCACCTAAATTTTCATAGGCTACCGCAATATCTGGAAATTCTTTCAGGAATCTTTCAAATCGTTTGGGAAGCTTTGCCATTTTCTATCCCTCACTTTTTTATTGTGAAAATTAATGCTATAAGTTGGTTTGTTCAATAAAAATTTTTCGAAAGTAAAATTTTTTTCAAGAAAGTCGTTTTAAGAAATTTCTTCTGATAGTTTATTTACAAAAATTTTATTTCGTATTTTTAAAAAAAAAATTCTGATAAAATTATGAAGATACTAGTTACTGGCGGTGCAGGTTACATTGGTTCTCATTTCGTAAAATTATTATGTGAATATAATCATGAACCAATTGTGATAGATAATTTATTACGTGGACATAAAGAAGCAGTTTCTTCTAATGTTCCTCTTGAAATTGTTGATTTGCTTGAATATGAAAAATTATTAGAAGTAATCAAAAAACATAATCCTGAAGCTGTGGTTCACTTTGCAGCTTTAGCTTATGTCGGTGAATCTGTTGAAAACCCTGATCTTTATTATATGAATAATGTTGTTGGAAGTTATAATTTAATTAAAGCAGTTGTTAATTGTGAAATTAAAAAATTTGTTTTCTCTTCAACTTGTTCGATTTATGGAAATCCATTGATGATTCCAATTTCAGAAAAAGAATCTTCAAAACCTATAAATCCATATGCAAACACAAAACTTATGATTGAAACAATGTTAAAAGATTTTGATACAGCTTATGGATTAAAGTATGTTGCATTAAGATATTTCAATGCTGCAGGAGCGCATTTAAGTGGTGAAATTGGGGAAAGTCATAATCCAGAAACTCATTTAATTCCTCTTGTTCTTTATACTGCATTACAAAAAAGAGAAAAGTTATTTGTTTATGGGAATGATTATGATACTCAGGATGGCACATGCATTCGTGATTATATTCATGTAATGGATTTGGCTGATGCACATCTCAAAGCTCTGGAATATTTGAACAATGGCAAGGAATCAACAATAATTAATTTGGGGACAGGCACTGGGAATTCTGTTTTAGAAATAATTAAAAAATCCGAGCAAATTACTGGAAGAAAAATTCCATATGAAATTACATCAAGAAGAGCAGGCGACCCTGCAGTTCTTGTTGCAGATAATAAAAAAGCTAAAGAACTTTTAGGCTGGTCACCAAAATACACTATTGAAGAAATACTTGAATCTGCATGGCGATGGCATCTTAATCCTAAATTTTGAGAGGGTAATTTGACAACAGAAAAAACTTTCATTGATGGTTTATTAATTATTAAACCCGATGTTTATTTTGACGACAGAGGTTTTTTCTTTGAATCATTTAATCAAAAAAAATATTCAGAGCTTGGCATTAATTTTAATTTTGTTCAAGATAATATTTCAAAATCAAAAAAGGGGACTATTCGCGGGCTTCATTATCAGATTGGAAATTTTGCTCAAGGTAAATTGTGTTTTGTAATAAAAGGAAAAGTTTTAGATGTTGCTGTTGATATTCGTTTTGGTTCGCCAACTTTTGGAAAATATTTTTCCTGTGAATTAAGCGACGAAAATAAATTTCAGCTGTGGATACCACCCGGATTTGCACATGGTTTTTCTGTTTTATCTGATGAAGCAATTTTTTGTTATAAATGCACTCAATTTTATAATAAGGATTTTGAAAGAGGGATTTTATATAACGATTCTGATTTGAACATTAAATGGAATGTTGAAAATCCTATTGTCTCTCAAAAAGATTTATCATTAAAAAGATTTAAAGATATCGACAAAGATTTTTTGTTTAATTCATAAGTAAAAATAAATTCGAGGGAAAACCAATGGAACTTTCTGTAATTGGAACTGGCTATGTTGGATTAGTCAGCGGAACATGTTTCGCAGAAATGGGAAACAGAGTAATTTGTGTTGATAATAATCAAGAAAAACTGGAGAAACTAAAAAATAAAATCATACCAATTTATGAACCTGGCTTAGAAATTTTGTTTCATCGAAATATTGAAAAACAAAGATTAATTTTTACTGATGATTTAAAAAAAGCTGTTCTTGAATCTGAAGTAATATTTTTGTGTCTGCCAACTCCACAGGATGATGATGGTTCAGCCGATTTGAAATATGTTTTTGGAGTTGCTGAAGAGATTGGTAAGATTTTGAAAGAAGAAAATTCAGAAGACCTTAAGATTATTGTCAACAAAAGCACAGTTCCAGTTGGAACTTCTAACGAAGTAACAAAAATTTTACAAAAATATGGATTGAAAAATTTTGAAGTGGTTTCGAATCCAGAGTTTTTGCGGGAAGGTTTTGCGGTAGAAGATTTTATGAAACCCGATAGAATTGTAATTGGTGCAAGAAGTCAAAAAGTTTTTGAAAAACTTCATGAACTTTATGAACCATTTGTTCGTCAGGGTAATCCAATTTATGACATGGACCCTGAGAGTGCAGAAGTTACAAAGTATGCTGCAAATTCATATTTAGCAATGAGAATTACTTTTATGAATGAAATTGCTAATTTCTGCGAAGCTGTTGGAGCAAATGTAGATTTAGTTCGTAAAGCAATGGGCGCCGATTCAAGAATTGGAAAAAGATTTCTTTTCCCTGGCATTGGTTATGGTGGTTCATGTTTTCCTAAAGATGTGAAAGCATTAATAAAAACTTCGGAAGAAAAAGGTTCTCCAATAAAAATTTTGAAAGTTGTAGATGAAGTAAATAATAATCAAAAACTTATTCTTGTTAAAAAAATTCTAAGTCATTTTAATAATGATATCAAAGGAAAAACTTTTGGTGTGTGGGGACTTGCATTCAAACCAAATACTGATGATATGCGCGAAGCCCCATCAATTGCAATAATTAAAAAACTTGTAGAACTCGGAGCTAAAGTAAAAAGCTATGACCCTGCTGCAAATGAAAATGCAAAATATTATCTCGGCAATATTCTTGAATATGCAGATGAACAATATAAAGTATTAGAAAATGCTGATGCTCTTCTTATATTAACTGAATGGAATGAATTTAGAAATCCAGATTTTGATAAAATAAAATCCATGCTTAAATCAAAACTTATTTTTGATGGAAGAAATATTTTCGACCTGAATAAAATGATAGAAATGGGATTTACATATTACAGCATTGGAAGAAGGCCAGTTGGTTTGTAATTTCGTAACACGAAATGAAATTTCGGCTTAATAAAATGGATTAGTATATCAGCATAAACTTGTAACACGAAATGAAATTTCGGCTTAATAAAATGGATTAGTATATCAGCATAAACTTGTAACACGAAACGAAGTTTCGTGCTTAATAAATGAACAAAAAAATAACAACAAATATTTGCTTATCATCAGTATATTACTCAAACTAAATAAGAATCTTTTTATGAATTGATAATTTTTTCGTAGTATTCGATATACTTTGGAACAATTAAATTTTTGTCGAAATATTTTACTGCTCTTTCTCTTGAATTCCTTGAAAATATAGCATACTTCTTCTCATTAGTTAGTAAATCAATAACATATTTTGCCATTCGGTCAATATCTCCAATTTCTGCGATATAACCAGTTTCATTATGAATTATTAATTCAGGCAGACCGCCAACAGAAGAACTTACAACTGGAATTCCGCAAGCCATTGCTTCGAGTGCCGATAATCCAAAACTTTCTGATTGTGAAGGCATTAAGAAAATGTCTGCAGCATTTAGGATTTCCGGCAAACCATCTTGCTTTCCAAGAAATATTACATCTTTTTGTAAATCCAATTCCCTTGCAAGCCTCTCGCATTCTGACCTGTCAGGTCCATCGCCAACAAGAACTAATTTTGCCGGCAATTCTTTTTTTACTTTTTGAAGTATTCTTATTGTGTCGGGGACTCTTTTAACTGTTCTGAAATTTGAAGTATGTATTAAAATTTTTTCTCCATGCGATGCTAATTTTTCTCGGTATGGTTTATTGTCGAATGGTTTATATTTTTCTGTATCGATGAAATTGTAAATAACTTCAATTTCTTTGTTGATGTTGAAATTTATCAAAGTTTTCTCTTTTAAGAATCTTGATACAGCAGTTACACCGTCACTTTCTTCAATACTGAATTTTACGAGCGGCATAAATGAAGGTTCAAGACCCATAAGTGTAATGTCGGTTCCATGAAGTGTAGTTATAAACTTTATATCTTTATTTACTTTTTTGCGGATTTGTTTGGCAAGATATGCACTTACAGCATGAGGAATTGCATAATGAACATGCATTAAATCTAATTGCTCGTATTCAATTACTTCAAGCATCTTGCTTGTTAATGAAAGCCCATATAATGAATGTTCAAACAATGGGTAACTTGCTATTTCAACTTCGTGGAAAAAAACATTTTCAACAAAGTGAGTTAATCTGTGCGGAATTGCATAACTGATAAAATGAACTTGATGACCTAACGAAGCAAGAGCCAGTCCAAGTTCAGTTGCTACTACTCCACTTCCTCCATATGTTGGGTAACATGTAATTCCTATTTTCATTTTTTGTAACCTTTTTTATTCAATCTTATTTATTTTTGAATTAAACATGAAACCATTAATCTTTAGTTCATAATATATCAATTTTAATATGAATATTTTATTAATCGGACATTCAATTATCGACCATATAGAAATTGCTGGTAGAGAAATAATTAAACCCGGCGGAATTTTTTATTCTGCATCAGGAATGTTGTATGTGAAAAATGAAAATGATAAAATCTTTTTACTAACTGGAATGAATAAAGATGCATCAAAATATTTTGAAAAATTATATTCAAAATGTTCACTTGATTTTCTCATTCAGCTTAAGGATATGCCAGAAGTATTTCTAAAAATTTATGAAGATAAAGAACGAGATGAGTTTTATAAAAACATTTCTACTTCGTTGACAATTGATAAAATTAATGATTGGTCAATATTTGATGGAATTTTAATAAACATGATTACCGGCTTTGATATTTCAATTGAACAGTTAAAATTTATTCGCAAAAATTATTCTGGCTTAATTTACTTTGATGTTCATACATTATCTCGTGGAGTTGATGAAAATTTGAAACGAGAATTTAGAGAAATTACAGATGTGGAAAATTGGCTTTCGAATATTGATATAGTTCAATGTAACGAAAGTGAACTGAAAACAATTTTTAATTACAATGATGAAAAAATTATAATTGAAAATGTTTTGAAATGTGGTCCCAAAATTTTAATTCTTACAAAAGGAAATAAAGGTGCAGAAGTTTTTTTCATGGAAGATGAAAATGTTAAGAGCTTGTATGTCCCTGCAGAAAAAGTTGTGGCAAAAAATAAAATTGGCTGTGGAGATATTTTTGGCTCGGTCTTCTTTTATACATATCTTAGCACTAAAGACTTATTAATTTCTTTAAGAACTGCAAATAAAATTGCTGCAAAATCTGTTTCATCAAACAATATTGAAGAATGGCTGAGTGAATATGTTAAGTGGTAACTTAATTAGAACAAGAATACTTATAATCGGCTCAAATGGGATGCTGGGACAAAGACTTGCAGAATATTTTTCCAGCACAAATAATTATGAATTAATGTGCGCTTCTGCAGAACCAGAATCTTTTGTTCAAGGTGTTGATTATAAAAGTGTTGATATAACAAAGAAAAATGAAGTGAGAAATCTTATACTAAATTTTTTCCCAGATTTTGTAATTAATGCAGCAGCTTATACTAATGTTGACAAAGCAGAGTATGAAAGAGAATTAGCCTGGAAAATTAATGTTAATGGTGTTGAAAATATTGCCCTATATTCATGGACGATTGATGCGCACATGATTCATATCTCAACTGATTATATTTTTGACGGCAAAAAGGGACCTTACACAGAAAACGATAAACCATGTCCCATTAGTTATTACGGAAGAACAAAATTAGCAGGCGAAAATTCAATTAGAACAAGCGGTGTTCGTTATACAATTATCAGAACAAATGTTTTATATGGTCCAGCTAAATATGGCAGACCCGATTTTGTTAAATGGGTTATTAATTCCCTTCGTTCAGGTGAGGAAATAAAAATTGTAACTGACCAATTTAATAACCCAACATATATTGATGACCTTGTTGATGCAATTCATAAAATTATTTTATTCAAGAAAGAAGGAATTTATAATATTGCTGGAAAAGAAATTATTTCTCGATATGATTTCACATTAAAGATTGCAGATTACTTTGACTTAAATAAAAAATTAATAAAACCAGTATTAACAAAAGACTTAAATCAAGCAGCACACCGTCCATTAAAATCAGGTTTGATAATTTTGAAAGCAATGGTTGAACTTGATTACAAGCCGCATGAATATGAAGAATCATTCGAACTTATGAAAAAGGAATTGAACTTGTAATTATTTCAGAAAAAAAATAGCGATAAGAAATAATTAATAAATCGAATACTAAATCTCATTCGATAAAGAAAAATTTTTTTGGGAAATTTTTTTAAGCTTATTGAGAATTCAATATTAAATAGTAAATTTGCAAACCTAATTTAATCAATCCTTTTACATCATCCTCAAAAAGGAGGTGCCTGATGCTGAGCATGCTAATCAGCCCTGAAATCAAAGAATTAATCCAGAATAAACAATTCATTGAGCTTAAGGAAATTTTGATTGATTGGACTCCAACCGACATAGCGGATTTACTTTTAACACTTAACGAAAATGAAAGAGTTTTGCTTTTTCGATTACTTCCCAAAGAATTAGCTGCAGATGTTTTTGAATATCTGGATTATGACACACAGGTAGAACTAATTCACTCAATGGGTCATGAAAAAATATCAGAGCTGCTCAACGAGATGTCGCCCGATGACCGAACCGCACTTTTTGAGGAAATGCCCCCAAATGTTGTAAAGCAGTTATTAAATTATCTTTCCTTTGATGAAAGAAAAATTGCTCAACAGTTATTAGGCTATCCTGAAAACAGTATCGGGCGTTTGATGACGCCTGATTATATTGCCATTAAAGAATATTGGACTGTTCAGGATACACTGGATTATATTCGAAAATATGGTCAGGATAAAGAAACTTTGAATATTCTTTTTGTTGTAGACGAATATGGAAAACTTATAGATGATATTAGAATTAGAGATATTTTGCTTGCATCACCAGATACAATGATAAGAGATTTAATGGATGGAAATTTTGTTTCATTAAAAGTAAATGATGATCAGGAATCTGCAATAGAAATTTTTAAAAAATATGATAGAACTGCTTTACCTGTTACAGATAGTTCTGGTGTGTTGGTTGGAATCGTAACTGTTGATGATGTCCTTGATATAGCAGAAGAAGAAACTACAGAAGACATTCAGAAAATTGCAGCAGTTCAAGCATTCGAAGAACCTTATCCTCACACATCAATATTTCAAATGATAAAAAAGAGAGCAGGCTGGCTGAGTATTTTATTCATAAGTGAAATGTTTACTGCCACAGCAATGGGCTATTTCGAAAATGAAATTAGTCAGGCTGTTGTTCTTGCTTTGTTTGTTCCACTTATAATTTCGAGTGGCGGCAATTCTGGTTCGCAGGCATCTACTTTGATTATTCGTTCTCTCGCATTAAATGAACTTTCGCTTAAAGATTGGTTCTTTGTATTCAGAAGAGAAATACTAACAGGTTTAATACTTGGTGTAATTTTAGCATTAATTGGTTTTCTAAGAATTTCTATATGGCAACTTATCAGCGGAGTTTATGGAGAACACTGGTTTTTAATTGGGATGACTGTGGCTACTGCTTTGATTGGGGTGGTTTGCTGGGGAAGTCTTATGGGTTCAATGCTTCCTTTTATTCTCAAAAAACTCGGATTTGACCCGGCTACATCCTCAGCTCCATTTGTAGCAACTCTTGTTGATGTTACTGGAATTATAATTTATTTCTCTGTAGCTCATATGATGCTGGAAGGAACATTGCTCAAATAAAAAATTATTCAAAACTTTTTCTCCAGCTTCGCATTAAAAAACCAGTGATTATTAATGCTACTCCAATTAATGCAATTTTTATGTAAGATTCTGAATAATAATAATAACCTCCAATTGCAACCGGAACATTTTGTAATTCTGAAGTAGTAAAACCTTCGCCTCTTGCAATTTCAACTTTATATTGAAAATGAAGCAAAGCATAACTTAAAATTACACCGCCCTGAACAAAGCAAACTATATCTACTAATGCAAATATTATTGTTGACATTAATTTTTTCATTTAATAATCCCTCGTCTGTTTTGGAAATTTTCTTTATGCAAAAAATATTAAAAATTCTTTTCTAATTAATAAAAATAATTTCTGATGTAAGATTTTATTTTGACTAACTTCAATTTTAAAAAACAATTAAGTATTCCAATTTAGAATTTTCTTATATTTGTCAACAATTATTAATAAAAAGTGAGTAAAACTTGGCTAAAGAAAAAGTTCTTGTAACATCCGCACTCCCTTATGCAAATGGTAATATTCATCTTGGACATTTAAGCGGAGCTTATTTGCCTGCAGATATTTATGTGAGATACAAAAGACTTAACGGCGATGATGTAATATATATTTGCGGTTCTGATGAACATGGAGTTCCAATTACAATTACAGCAGATAAAGAAAAAGTTCATCCAAAAGTTATAATTGACAGATACCATGAACTCAATAAAAAAGCTTTTGAAAAATTTGGAATGAGTTTCGACATTTATTCAAGAACAAGTCTTCCAATCCATCATAAAACCGGCCAGGAATTTTTTAAGTGTTATTATGATAATGGATTGTTGATAGAAAAAAAATCAATGCAGTTTTATGATGAAAAAGTTAAAATGTTTTTACCAGATAGATATGTAGAAGGAACCTGCCCCCGCTGCGGTTATGAAGAAGCAAGAAGTGATGAATGTGAAAAATGTGGTTCTCTTTATGAACCTTCTGAATTAAAAAATCCAAAAAGCAAAATAAGCGGTGAAACCCCTGTTCTCAAAGAAACTTCTCATTGGTATTTCCCATTAGGCAAATTTCAAGAACGACTTGAAAAATATATTGATGAAATGAATCAAAAATATGGATGGAAAGAAAATGTGCTCCAATATTGTAAAGGCTGGTTCAGCGAAGGTTTAAGAGACAGAGCAGTAACAAGAGATTTGGATTGGGGAATTAAAGTTCCGCTCCCAAATGCCGAAGGAAAAGTTTTATATGTTTGGTTCGAAGCTGTGCTTGGATACATTTCTGCAACCAAAGAACTTTCTGAAAAAAGAAATGACCCTGAATTATGGAGAAGATACTGGCAGGATTCAAATACAAAGTATATTGCATTTATCGGAAAAGATAATGTTGTTTTTCATACAATTATATTTCCTGCTATGTTGATGGCATGGAATGATTTTAATGAAGATAAATTTATACTTCCTCAAAATGTTCCAGCAAATGAATTTTTGAATTTCGAAGGGAAAAAATTTTCAAAATCACGAGGCTGGGGAATTGATGTAATTGATTTTCTGGAGATATTTCCTCCCGACCCGCTTCGTTATACTCTTGCAGCTAATCTTCCTGAAAATAAAGATACAGATTTTTACTGGAAAGAATTTCAAGCAAGAAATAACGGCGAACTTGCTGATATTCTTGGTAATTTTATCAATAGAACTTTTACATTTGCATTCAAGCACTTTGAAGGAAAAGTTCCTAAACTTGGAACATTGGAGCCAATTGATGAAAACATGATTGAACTTTTGAAATCATATCCTCAAAAAGTTGGAAATCTTATTGAACATTTTAAAATTAAAGATGCGGTCTTCGAAATGATGAATCTTGCTCGAGCTGCGAATAAATATTTTAATGACTCTGAACCATGGATTACAGTAAAACAAAATAAAGAAAGATGTGCAACTACAATTAACCTCTGCTTAAATACAATTTATACCCTCGCTGAAATTTTTGAGCCAGTTATTCCTTTCACTTCATCAAAAATATTTAACATGCTGAATGCAGAAAAATGTGAATGGAATGAATCAGGAAAATTAAATTTAACAGAGGGTCATAAACTTAATCCTCCAGAAATTTTGTTTAATAAAATTGAAGATAAAATAATAGAAGAGCAGATTAATAAACTTGGAGCAGTTGAAACCGAAATTCAAAAAGATGAAGAGATAACCATTGAAGAATTTAAACGCATTAAACTCAAGGTTGCAAAAATTATTGAAGCAGAAAAGGTTAAGAAAAGCGATAAACTTCTAAAGCTTCAACTTGATTTGGGCAATGAGAAAAGACAAGTTGTAGCAGGAATAGCAAAAAGCTATGAACCAGAAGATTTAATCGGGAAAAATGTTTTGATTGTTGCTAACTTAAAACCATCAAAATTATTTGGATTAGATTCTCAGGGGATGATACTCGCTGTTGATTCAAACGAAGAAGGAAAAGTCAAGATAATCGAAATCGATAGTTCAGTTGCACCAGGTACAACCGCAAGATGAGTTTTAGTCAGCTTGTTTAGAATTATTAATTAACTCTTGCTCATGCCAAATTATATGGATATAATTTGCTGTAATTTAATTTCTTATTGAACTAATCTGATATTCTCATTTATGAAGAATAAAAAAACTGCACCAAGAAATAGAACAATTTTATTATCTGATAACGAATTGAAAAAATATTCTAAAAAATTAATAAAGCTTAAAAACAAAACTGAAGTAAAAGATATATTGAATAAAACAATTTGCCAGGATTTATTTACTGCTCTTGATTATCTCCCAGAATCTTTTGTTGATTTACTCTTTATCGATCCGCCGTATAATCTTAATAAATCTTTTAATAATCTTAAATTCAAAGAGCAGTCAATATTCGATTATTCAAATTGGATTGAAGAATTTATAATAAAATTAAAACGAACATTAAAACCAACTGCTACAATTTATTTTTGCGGCGACTGGCATACTTCAATATCAATTCCACTTGCACTGGAAAAACATTTTATAATTCGAAATAGAATAACCTGGGAAAGAGAAAAAGGGAGAGGTTCAAAATCCAACTGGAAAAATAGTTCTGAAGATATTTGGTTCTGTACAGTATCAAATAAATATACATTTAACATTGATGCTGTTAAGTTAATAAGAAAAGTAATCGCTCCTTACACAGATGAAAATGGAAATCCAAAAGACTGGTTGAAATCTCCAAAAGGAAATTATAGATTAACTCATCCATCAAATATTTGGACAGATATTTCAGTGCCGTTCTGGTCTATGCCTGAAAATACAATTCATCCAACTCAAAAACCGGAAAAATTAATTGCAAAACTTATTTTAGCAAGCACAAATAAAAATGATATTGTGCTTGACCCATTTTTAGGTTCTGGAACTACTTCGGTTGTTGCAAAAAAATTAGGAAGAAATTATGTCGGAATTGAAATAGATAAGTATTATGCTGCACTGGCAGAAAAAAGACTTCATCTTGCTGATAAAGACAAAAAAATTCAGGGTTTCGAATTTGGTGTATTCTGGGAAAGAAATACTAAACCTTTTCCTCTGCATTCTGATTAGCAAGTTAAAAAGTGGATAATTATTGAAAAAAAATATTTTTCCAAATCAAAATTATTTGAGAAACTTTTTTGAAATATGAATTATTAAAACAACTAAATTAAATTTATTGTGGAGGAATTTAGCTATGCAGATTAAAAAATTGTTTTTATTGATGCCCGTAATTATGTTCTTATTTACTTCCTGTGCTGTTGAACATTCCAAAATTGTTGTTGCTGAATTTGGCAAGAATAAAATTTACATGGACGAATTTGAAAAAGCATATGCTAAAAATTCCGGCGATATTGAAAAAGCTAAACAAGATTCGATAAGTAATTATAAAAAATTTTTAGACCTTTATGTTAATTACAGAATGAAACTCCGCGATGCATTTGTTAGAGGTTATTACTCAGATGAAGATATGCAAAAAGAACTGAATGATTATAAAACCAGTATTGGGACTACATTTTATCTCAATGATGAATTAATTAAACCAGGAATCAAACAACTTTATGAAAGAAGAAAATATGAATATCATGTTGCTCATATAATGCTTAGACCTGATTCTTCAATGAATGAACAACAAACAATTGAATTTGGAAATGAATTAATCAAAAGAATTAATAATGGAGAAGATTTTGAAAAGCTCGCAAAAGAATATTCTAAAGACCCATATTCAAAAGATAAAGGCGGTGATGTTGGTTATGTTACTGCTGGTGATATTGTTATCCCAGAAATTGAAGATGCAATTTATACTACTGAACCAGGTAAAATTTGTCCACAATTATTAAAATCAAATTTTTCTTATCACATCATCAAAGTTCTTGAAAAAAATCCAAGAAGATATATGATTCGTGCTCAACATATTCTTGCAAGCTCAAGAGATTCTCTCGGTAATGTAGATACATTAAAAGCATATCAAAAAATTTTAGAAGTGCAGAAAAAACTTCAGGAAGGTGCAGACTTTGGCGAGCTTGCAAAAGAATATTCTGATGATAAATACAGTGCAAGAAACAAAGGAGATTTAGGATATTTCCAACGTCATCGAATGGTCCCAGAATTTGAATATGCTGCATTCAAATTGAAAGTAGGAGAAATTTCTCCAATTGTTAAAACTTCTTATGGTTATCATATTATTAAACTAACAGAAGAAAAACCAATTCCAAGCTTGGAAGAAAGCAAAGATGAATTAGAAAAGATGTATAAAAATTTCCGTTATAAAAAAGATTTAGCGAATCTAAAACAAAATTTAATCAAACAAGCTAAACTGGAAATTAAAAAAGATTTATTCGACAGAGTTGTTTCATACGCAGATTCATTAAAAAGTATAAATGAATATCCGCAAAGTGTAATACATTACGAATTAGGCATGGGAGTGATTTTTAATTTGAATAATAATAAAGTATTGTGCGATTCTTTATTCAATTTCATGAAAAATAAAGGAGATTATATTTTTAGAAAGATTAGTGCAGATATGTTAAACGAAGCAATTGAAGATTATGCTGGTGAATTACTAATAAGAGAAAAAGCAATGCAATATGATAAAGTCAATCCAGAATTTGCTTCTTTAATCAAAGACTATGAAAATGGAATTTATCTTTTCAAAATTCTTGAAGAAGAAGTCTGGTCGAAAGTGAAAGTCGATAGCGTAATGGCTATGAATTATTATGAAAAGAATAAAGAAAATTTTAGATGGAAAGACAGGGTTGCTTTCAAAGAAATAAGTGTTAATTCCGATTCTCTTGCACAAGTAATTTACAATGAAGCAAAGAACGGAGCAGATTTTGATTCTTTAATGGCTAAGTATAATAAAAAATCATCTGCACGTGGTAATACTAAAAATGAATTAATAGAGATTGGAGATAATGGACTTGCTGACGAAGCAAATAAACTTGCAAACATTGGCGATATTTCTGAACCATTCAAAAACGGGAATAACTGGGTAATATTAAAACTTACCAAACGAGAGCCGGCACGCATAAAAACATTTGCTGAAGTTCGAAATGAAATTATGGGAATCCTTCAAGAACTTGAAAGCAAACGACTCGAAGAATCTTATATTAACAGATTAAAAAATTTATATCATCCAAAATATTATTATGATGAACTTAGCAAAGCATTTAAGCAATAAATTACATTTAGCATTTTTCTTTCTGTTGCTTTTATTTGGATGTTCAAAGGAAGAAAAAAAATCAAATGAAATTGTAAGAATTAAAGATGCTGTTCTTACGGAAGAAGATTTAAAAATTGCATTGGGTGAAAAATCGAACAGCACAAAATTTCGAGAACAGTTTATAAATGATTGGATTGAAAGAGAAGTATTGTATCAAAAAGCAGTTGAAGAAGGAATAATCAAGGATAAAGAATTTAATTCAATTTTAGAAAGGTCAAAAAAAGAACTGGCAGCAGCATTTCTTATAAATAAAATATTATCTAAAAATACTAATTCACCAGATGAAGAAGAACTACGAAATTATTATGAATTATTAAGAGATGATTTTCGTCTTACAGATGATTTATATCGCATTAACATCATCTACTTTAATAACTTTGATGATGCTGTAAAATTCAGAACAATATTGATTGAAAGCGGATGGAATAAAGCATTAAATGCATTTGCAAATACTTCTTCAATTATAAGTTCTGAAACAGATAATTTGTATTATGGTTATCAGCTGCAGCCGGCAATTCTATCAAGAATGGTTTCATTTATGCTGCCAGGAGAAATTAGTATTGTTGTCGAAACAGAGAAAAACAAATTTGCTGTAATGCAGCTCGAAGAAAAATTTAATAAAGGAATTATTCCGCCATTTGAAGTGATTAAAGAAAAAGTAAAAGAAAGATATCAGGTTATAAAAAATAAAGAGTTTGTTCAGAATTATATTGAAGAATTAATTTCTGATTATGATGTTGAAATAAAAAGGTAATTAAAATGAAAAAAATTTTTTTATTGTTTTTGATTTGCACTTCTGTTTATTCACAACAGGTGCTCGATAAAATTGTTGCTGTTGTTGACAATGAAATAATTTTAAAATCTGAACTTGACTTCCGAGCTAATTATGAAGCAGCACAAAGAAATATGACTGCACCAGATTCTGCCATGCTTCGAAATGTATTGATGCAGATGATTGAAGAAAAACTTTTGTATGCACAAGCCGAGCTTGATTCTATCGTTGTTTCGGATGATCAAGTTAAAAGTCAGCTCGATTATCAGATTAATTATTTTATTCAGCAATATGGCTCTCAGGAAAAATTAGAACAAGTTTACGGAATGCCTGTTGAAAAAATAAAAAGAGTTTTAAGAGATGATACAAGAAAAAATCTTATGGCTCAGATGCTGCAGCAAAAAAAATTTGGGGATGTTCAGGTATCAAGAAAAGAAGTAGAAGATTTTTTTGATATATATAAAGATTCACTTGGTATAGTGCCCGAGAAATATGAAATTGCTCATATCTTTCAGAATCCTAAAACCGGAGAACGAGCAAGAAAAAAAGCACTCGACCTTGCAAAAACTCTTCTTGATTCTTTGAAAAAAGGAGCTGACTTTGCAGAACTTGCAAAAAAATATTCTGATGACCCGGGCAGTGCAGCACAAGGCGGAGATCTTGGCTTTGTAAAACGCGGTGTCTTCTATCCCGAATTTGAAGCAGCTGCTTTTTCACTGGCTCCTAATCAATTATCAGGTATTGTTGAATCTCCTGTTGGTTTTCATATAATCCAGATGCTCGAAAGAAGAGGTGAATCGATTCATACACGTCACATTTTAATAAAAATGAAATCTGATGATGAGTCGGACTTGAAAGCAATAGAATTCTTAAATGAAATAAGAGACAGCATCATATCAGGCAAAAATACTTTTGAATATTACGCAAAAAAATACAGCGATGATAAAGAAAGTGCAAAGTTTGGAGGCCTTCTCGGCACATTCGAAGCTAATCAATTAGATAAATCGATAGTTGACCAGATTTATAAAATGAAAGAAGGGGATATCAGCTTTCCTAAAAGAATGGAACTTGATAGAAATACTTATGGATATCACATAGTAAAATTGATAAAACGAATTCCACAACACAAAGCTAATCTTGAACTTGATTATAACGAAATTAAAAGACTTGCAGAATATTACAAGAAACAGAAACTATATAAACAATGGATGGATGAAATTAAAGAAAAAATTTATTGGGAAATTAGATTATAAATAAACTAAAAGGACTAAAGTGATTAACAAAAATCTAAATGATATCGAAATAGTTGAAGAACTATCCGAAGCTGTTAAAAAGATTAAAAAAGAAATTTCAAAAGTTATTGTTGGTCAGGAAGAAATAATTAATAATTTGATAGTAAGTTTATTGTCGAGAGGGCATTGTCTTTTGGTTGGAGTTCCAGGCTTAGCAAAAACTCTTTTGATTAAAACACTTTCAGAAGTACTCGATTTAAAATTCAGTCGTATTCAATTTACACCCGATTTAATGCCAAGTGATATTACTGGAACTGAAATTATTGAAGAAGATGCGATAACAAAAAAGAGAGATTTCAGGTTTGTCAAAGGTCCAATTTTTGCCAATATTATACTTGCAGATGAAATAAATCGAACACCTCCCAAAACACAGTCAGCTCTTCTCGAAGCAATGCAGGAGCATAAAGTTACAGCTGCAGGAGTTACATATAAACTTGAAGAACCTTTTTTTGTTCTTGCAACACAAAATCCAATTGAACAAGAAGGAACATATCCTTTGCCCGAAGCACAGCTTGACAGATTTATGTTTAATCTCTGGCTCGACTATCCTGCTTTTGATGAAGAAATAAAAATTATAAAACAAACAACAAGTAATTATAAACCTCAATTAAATAAAATACTTAATGCCGATGATATAATTTTCTTTCAGGATTTTATAACAAGAGTTCCTGTTGCTGATAATGTAATTGAATATGCAGTTAAGTTTGTTAAATCAACACGCCCTGTTGATGGCACAAATAAATTTATTAAAGATTGGATAAGCTGGGGTGCTGGTCCGCGCGCATCTCAATATTTAATTCTTGCTGCAAAAACAAAAGCAGTTATGGAAGGAAGATTTACTCCTTCAATAGATGATGTAAGAACATTTCTAATTCCTGTTTTGCGTCATCGTATAATTCCAAATTTCTCTGCTCAAGCCGAAGGAATAGATTCAGTAGAAATTATTAAAAAACTCGATTCAGAAGAAAAATTATAAAAAATTTTTTATTTATAATTATGCATTATTATGCATAAAATTAAAAAATGTTTTTTTTGAACACTCATTTTATTGCAAAGCCGCAAAATATTTTTTATCTTCGCAAAAAATTTTTGGAGTAATATGAAAGCAGAATGCCCTGTTTGTGGTGCAATGATTGAATTAAAGGAAGGGACTGTAGTTGGAGAATTGCTCGAATGTCCCGATTGTGGAACCGAACTTGAAGTTGTTTCTCTTAACCCACCAACATTGAACGAAGCACCTCAAGAAGAAGAAGATTGGGGAGAATAATTGGTCTGGGTTTTAGATTCAACTTTAAGAGAAGGGGAACAAACCCCAGGTGTTTATTTTGATAAGCACATCAAACTTGCAATAGCAAATTTACTCGATGAAATCGGCATCGATATAATCGAAGCCGGTCATCCAATGGTTACGCCTGAAATTCATGCAGCTGTAAAAGCTATTGCACAAAAAAATTATAAAGCTGTAGTTGGTGCTCATTCAAGATCATTAAAACAAGATGTTGATTTGGCACTTGAATGCGGTGTTGGCTTTATTGGAGTTTTCTATTGTGTTTCAGATGAAAGATTAAATACTGTTTTTAAGAAAGACCTCGACAGCGCAATTCAACAAATTACCGATATTATTAAATATGCTAAAAGCCAAAAACCAGATTTATTAATTCGTTACACCCCTGAAGATACTGTAAGGTCACAATTTGAAAATGTTGTTAAAGCTTCTGTTGCTGCTATAGAAGCAGGAGCAGATATTATCAGTGTTGCTGATACTACTGGCTTTATGATTCCAGGTAAAAGAAGCATGTATGATTATATATCAAGATTAAAAGAAGAATTTGATAAGAGAAATTTACATCCAAAAGTTGCTGTGCATTGTCATAATGATAGAGGATTGGCACTTGCAAATGCACTTGATGCTTATCGTGCAGGAGCTGATATAATAGATGCAACAACTCTTGGTTTGGGAGAAAGAGCAGGTTTAGTTGATTTAGCTCAGTTGCTGGTAGTTTTAACTGTTGACTTTGGAGAAAATAGATGGAATCTTCCTAAACTTCTCGATTTATATGATTTAGTTAGCAAACACTCAGGAGTTCCTATACCAGCTAATTTCCCAATTACTGGTAAGAATGCATTTACTCATTGTGCAGGTGTTCATACTCATGCAGCATCTATCAATCCTATGCATTATGAAAGCTTAAATCCTGCAGTTGTGGGCAGAGAAAGAAGTTTTGCATTAGACCACATGTCTGGCATTGCTTCTCTAAGGTATGCACTGAATTTAATTGGTGAAAATGAACTTGATGAACAAACTCAATATGATATTTTGCAGGAAGTAAAATCTGTAGGGCAAAGAGGACGCACAGTTGATCTTGCCGAACTTAAACACATCGTAGATGCAGTTAAACATCATCAAACCTATAAACGCTGAAAAATTTCAGCTCTTATTTATTTAATTGGGAGAATATAAAAATGAAAATCGGATTACTTCATTCATTAATAAGAAAAGACGAAAAATTTCTAATTGATGAATTTAATGCAGTCAAAGGTGTTGAACTGGTTATGATTGACGACCGTGAGATAACATTTAATCTTGGCAAAGACCATTTTGATTTAGATGTTGTTGTTGAAAGATGTATTAACCACTCACGAGCTCTTCACAGCTTGCGACTTTTTGAAGCAGCAGGAATAAAATGTGTTAATACATATCAAGTTGCTACAATTTGCGGTGATAAATTATTGACTTCAGTTGCACTGGCAGAACATAATGTTCCTCAGCCAGAAGTTAGAGTTGCTTTTACCGAGGAATCCGCTCTCAAAGCAATCGAAGAAATGGGTTATCCAGTAGTTCTTAAACCAGCTGTAGGTTCTTGGGGTAGATTGCTTTCAAAAATTAATGACCGCGACGCTGCAGAAGCAATTCTTGAACATAAAACTATTTTGGGTTCTTACCATCATTCTATTTTCTATATTCAAAAATATGTTGAGAAAAAAGGAAGAGATATTCGCAGTTTTGTAGTTGGTGATGAATGTATTGCTGCAATTTATAGAACCTCGCCGCACTGGATAACAAATACTGCAAGAGGTGGAATTGCTTCTAACTGTCCAGTAACTGATGAATTGAGGGATATATCTTTGCGCGCTGCTAAAGCTGTAGGCGGCGGAATTGTTGCTATCGATATTTTCGAAACAGAAAATGGCTTAATGGTAAATGAAGTTAATTATACAATGGAATATAAAAACAGCATTGTTACAACCGGCGTAAACATTCCTAAAAAAATGGTTGAATATATTTTGAGAGTTGCTGAGGAGAAATAAATGGAAAAAATTAAAGTCTCTATAGTTGGTGCTTCTGGCTATACCGGCGGTGAACTGCTTAGATTATTATTATTCCATCCCTTTGTTGAAGTTAAACAGGTTACTTCAGAAAGTAATACCGGAAAGTTCGTTCATAAAATTCATCCAAACTTACGAAAAGTTACATCACTGAAATTTAATTCCATTAATGAACTTGAAGAATGTGATTTGTTATTTCTTTGTCTTCCTCATAACAGCTCACAAAATAAAATTGATACATTCAAAAAAATTGCACCGAGAATAATTGACTTAAGCGCAGATTTTAGATTAAAAGATTCTGCAGAATATGAAAAATGGTATGGTCATAAACATGCCCGCCCAGATTTATTAAATGAATTTGTTTATGGAATTCCAGAACTTCATCGTGAAGAAATGAAAAAATCTAATTTTATATCAAGTGCCGGATGTAATGCAACAGCAAGCATTCTTGGATTATATCCATTATATAAAAACGGACTTGTTGAAGAAGATAGAACTGTAATTGAAGTTAAAGTTGGTTCAAGCGAAGGCGGAAACAAAGTTAATGAAGGCTCACATCATCCTGAAAGAAGCGGGGTTGTTAGGTCTTACATGCCAACTCAACACAGACATACTGCAGAAATTTTACAGGAATTATCTTTTGGTAAAAAAATTCAAGTTCATTTTTCTGCTACTGCAATTGACATTGTA
This sequence comes from Melioribacteraceae bacterium, assembly GCA_037481715.1. Lineage (GTDB taxonomy): Bacteria > Bacteroidota > Ignavibacteria > Ignavibacteriales > Melioribacteraceae > Rosettibacter. The sequence continues at coordinate 681,932 of JBBFLD010000001.1, read as the reverse complement.
AGAGGATTGCTTGCAACATGTCATGTATTCTTAAAAGAAAATTTAACTGAAAAAGATATTTGGAAAATTTATCGCGAAGCTTATGGGAATGAACCATTTATTCGAATTGTCAAAGAAAGCGAAGGAATTTATAGATATCCTGAACCAAAATTGTTGATTGGGACAAACTACTGCGATATTGGCTTTAAAAAAGACGAATTCTCAAATCGTCTTGTTGTAATTAGTGCAATTGATAATTTAATGAAAGGTGCTGCAGGTCAAGCTCTTCAAGCATTCAATATCATGTTTGGATTTGATGAGAAAACTGGTTTGGAATTTCCAGGACTTCATCCAATTTAATTTTTTCTTCTTTATTTACGATACTTAAGAAAAATTTTTTATTCCAGTTGAGTTATTAAAAATGTGCCGACTGTTATATGTGAATTCTAAATACGAATTCGATGCAAAAGATTATTTATTGAAATTTGCAGAGATATCAAAAAAAAGTAAGGAATATCAGGGACACGGCTGGGGCTGTGCTTATTTGCAAAATGATAAGTGGAATTTTTATAAAAACATAAAACCAATTTGGGAAGATAATCTTGAGCAGTTCGGTTTGACAAAAAGATTGATTGCACATGCACGCAGTGCTTTTCGCGACGAAGGAATAACTGTTGAAAATAATATGCCCTTTTATGATGACAATTATATTTTCATTTTTAATGGAGAACTTCGTGGTGTAAAAATCAAAGAAGATGGAAGAATTGGTGCAGAAAAAATTTTTAATTACATAAAAAGATTTGATAAGGGAAGCATTAAAGATGCAATTAAAAAAGGAACCGAAATAATAATTAAAAAATCTTCTTATGTTCGTGCGATGAATTTTATAATTGCAGATAAAGAAAATGCTTATCTTTATTCTTTCTTTAGTGAAGATGAAAATTATTTTACCATGCATAAAAAAGTTACAGAAGATTTAATACTGATTTGCTCCGACAAATTTATTGACGAAGATAATTGGCAGTCTATTCCAAATAATTCATTGATGGAGTTCAAATGTATTTAATTAAAATTGGCGGTGGAAAGGAAATTAATCTGAAAGGAATAATTTCAGACCTTTCAACAATTAAAGAAAAATTTATTATTGTTCACGGCGCTAATGCATTAAGGGATGAGCTTGCACAAAAATTAAATTATCAGAAAAAAGTTGTTACTTCACTGTCAGGCTACGATTCTGTTTTGAGCAACGAAGAAACAATTGATTTAATGATGATGGCTTATGCAGGTTTAAAGAACAAAAGAATTGTTGAACTTTGTCAACAGCATGGTATTAATGCTGTAGGTTTATCAGGTCTTGACGGGAAAGTAATTGTTGGAAAAAGAAACAGTGGAATAAAAGTAAGAGAGGGCGGCAAAACTCTTTTGCTGAGAGATTTTTCTGGAAAGCCAAAATCAGTAAATAAACATTTACTTAATTTATTGCTCGATAATGGTTATACGCCTGTTTTATCCGTACCGTTAATTGATGAAAATAATTTTGCAATTAATTCAGAGAATGATGATATAATTTCACTTTTGCAAAGTGAATTCAATGCAGAGAAAATTATTTCTTTAATAGAAGCCCCAGGTTTTCTTCTTGATAAAAATGATGAATCATCACTCCTTTCTAAAATTTCAAAAGAAGAACTTGAAGCAATGGAACAAAAGGTAGAAGGAAGGATGAAAAGAAAAATTCTTGCACTTCGAAAATTATTTGAATCAGGAAATACAACCGTTATAATTTCCGATGGAAGAACTGAGCATCCTGTAATTGACGCTTTAAATGGAAAAGGAACAATTATTTCATAAAACGAGGTTTTTAAAATGATTGATTACAAAGCACTCCAACAGCAATATGAAATTGAAGTTTACCCAATGCGAGATGTTGTTTTTGTAAAAGGGAAAGGTGCTCGTCTTTGGGATGACCAGGGAAATGAATACATTGATATGTCTGCAGGAATTAGTGTAGCAAATGTTGGTCATTGCAACGATAAAGTTGCAGAAGCAATTTCGCAGCAGGCTTCTACACTTATTACATGTGCAAATACTTTTTATAACGATAAAAAAGCTCTATTTCTTGAAAAACTTTTCAGCATTGCACCCAAAAATCTTAAAAAAGCATTTCTTACAAATTCAGGAACCGAAGCTATAGAAGGTGCAATTAAATTTGCAAGATTTACAACAAAGAAAACTAAATTCATTGCAGCAATGAAAGGCTTTCATGGAAGAACAATGGGAGCTTTAAGCGCAACTTACAAAAGTGAATATCGTGAAGGCTTTGAACCACTGGTTCCTGGGTTTACATTTGTTCCATATAATAATTTTGAAAAACTTGCTGCTGCCGTTGATGATGATACAGCTGGGATTATTCTTGAATTAGTGCAAGGCGAAGGAGGAATTAATATTGGCAAAAAAGAGTTTTTCCAGAATGTTCGAAAATTATGTGATGAAAAAGGAATTATCTTAATTATTGATGAAATTCAAACTGGATTTTGCAGAACTGGAAAAATGTTTGCTATAGAACATTATGATATTGAAGCAGATATAATGACACTTGCAAAATCAATCGCAGGTGGTTTTCCAATGGGCGCTGTTCTTTGTTCAGATAAAATTAAAATGGAAAGAAGCAAACATGGTTCAACTTTTGGCGGTAATCCTCTTGCATGTGCCGCTGGTATTGCTGCAATTGATTTTATGATTGAAAATAAATTATGGGAACAAGCAGAACAGAAAGGAAATTACTTCAAAGAAAAATTAAGTAAATATGCATTATCCAAAGTTCGAGAAATTCGTCAAATTGGTTTAATGATTGGAATCGAGTTGAAGGATAAATCTCAGCCCGTTATTGTTGAATTACTAAAGAAAGGAATTGTAACACTTCCTGGTGGAACTACAGTATTGAGATTACTTCCACCATTAGTGATAAGTTACGAAGAACTTGATATTGCAATAGAAAAAATAGCTGAAACACTTGTGTAAATTAAAAGACTTCGAATAAACACAAGTTCGGATGTAATTCTTTTACATAAATCAAAAATAAATTCATCCTTATCTTTCATAATAAAAGATGATGAAATAAAACCGCTCTTTTTAATTTATATATCACTTCTTAATATCTGCTTTTGCATTATAAATTGAATTAGGTTATTTTTCACTTATAAAAAAGTAAAAAATTTTGTTTATGATACTTGATTATATTCCAGTAATACTTGTATTAATTTTTTCTGTAATTGTAAGCGGAGCAATAATTCTCTCATCAAGAATTTTTGGTCCTTATCGCCCCAATAAAGTTAAATTGATGCCGTATGAAAGCGGTAAAAATCCTGTTGGCACAACACACGAAAGAATCTCTGTTAAGTATTATCTTGTTGCAATGTTATTCATAATATTTGATATTGAAGTTATTTATGTTTATCCATGGGCTGTTCAATTTAAATCACTATTTAATCAATATGGAATTTTTGCATTTTTCCCGATGTTTGTCTTTTTAGTAGTTCTTGAAATAGGATTTTTATACATCCTCATGAAAGGGGGATTAAAATGGGATTAGAAGCAAAATTATATAAAGATGGTTTTATTACCACAACCTTAGATGCAGTAATTGCATGGGCAAGAAAGAGTTCTGTTTGGCCCATGCCAATGGGAATTTCCTGCTGCGCAATTGAGTTAATTGCAGCTGCAGACCCAAAATATGATTTAGCTCGTTTTGGTTCAGAAGTAATGCGCTTTACACCTCGACAATGTGATTTAATGATTGTTGCTGGAACTGTAACTTACAAAATGGCTCAGGTAGTAAGAAGAATTTATGACCAGATGCCAGAACCAAAATGGGTAATTGCAATGGGCGCATGTACATCATCAGGTGGAATGTATCGTTCATACAATGTGGTTCAAGGAATTGACCAATTTTTACCAGTAGATGTTTATACTGCAGGCTGCCCGCCTCGCCCAGAAAATTTGATTAATGCAGTTATGACTATCCAACAAAAAATTGCTAAAACAAAAGCAAGAGATTTTCAGGATAAACCTCTTTTAGAAAATATTGATAAATAAATTATGGAATTCAAAGAATTAATCATCCAGAAAGTAAAAGAAAAATTTGAAAATTCAATCGAAGAAATTACTGAGTTTCGCTGCGATTTATCTATTACAATCAAGAAAGATAAAATTGTTGAACTTGCAAAACTTTTGAAGGAAGATGATGACCTTCATTTTGAAACCTGTATCGATGTAACAGCAATTGATTGGGCAACTCGTAAAAACAGATTCACAGTTGTCTACCATGTTTATTCTTATAAAAATAATTTCACTCTAAGAATTAAAGCTAATATTGATGATGACCCCCCACAAATTGATTCTGTTACATCTGTATGGAAAAGTGCTAATTGGTATGAAAGAGAAACTTATGATATGTATGGAATAATTTTTATTAATCATCCTGATTTAAGAAGAATTTATATGCCCGAAGGATTTGAATATCATCCTCTTAGAAAAGATTTTCCAGTATTAGGCATTCCAGGTTCATTACCATTACCAGATAAAATTGAATAACTGCTCGTTATGGAAAAGAAAAATATCTACACAGATGAAAAATTATTAAAAAAATTACTTGAGGATAGAGATATCACCATTGAAGATGCTCTCGAAAATGAAATGGTGATTAACATGGGTCCTCAGCATCCTGCTACTCATGGTGTGTTAAGATTGGTTTTAAGACTTGATGGGGAAACAGTTCTTGGTGTCGTGCCAGAATTAGGTTATCTGCATAGAGGTTATGAAAAGATGGCTGAAGAAATGACTTACATTGAATATATTCCTCATACAGACCGTCTTGATTACACTGCTACAATGTGCAATAATGTTGCTTATGTTTTAGCAGTAGAAAAACTTCTTGGAATTGAAGCTCCTAAAAGAGCACAATATATAAGAATGATGGTTGCAGAACTTTCTCGTATTGCAGCTCACATGATTGCTATTGGCACTTATGCAATGGATGTTGGTGCAGTTACAATGGTAATGTGGACATTCAGAGAACGAGAAAAAATTCAAAACATTTTTGACAGATTAGCTGGAGCTCGTTTTACTACAAGCTATACAAGAATTGGCGGTGTTGCCAATGATGCTGATGATGTTACATTAAAAATGGTTCGCGATTTTCTTGACCAACATCATTCAGCTCTTGATGAAATGGATAAACTTCTTTTGAAAAATAAAATTTTTATAAATCGACTCGAAGGAGTTGGAATTCTTCCTAAAGAAGAAGCTATTGCACTTGGGGTAACAGGTCCAAATCTTAGAGCCTCCGGTGTTGAATATGATGTGCGACGAGCAAAACCTTATCTTTTCTATAATGAAATTGATTTTAATATTCCTACTCAAACAGAAGGTGATTGTTTAGCTCGATATTATCAAAGAGGCGAAGAAGTAAGAGAAAGTGTGAAAATCCTTTATCAAATTCTTGATAAAATGCCGCAGGGAGAAGTTCTTGCTAATGTTCCTAAACATGTTCTTCCTTATAAAACAGAAATTTATACAAAGATGGAAGAACTTATTCATGATTTTATGTTAATTAATTATGGAATTAATCCTCCAGTAGGCGATGTATTTTTCTCTGCAGAAAATCCAAAAGGTGAACTTGGATTTTATATTGTAAGCAATGGAACTGGATATCCGTGGAAATTAAAAATTCGCTCTCCTTCATTTTGCAATCTACAAGCACTGCCAGTAGTTTGTAAAGGAGCAATGATTTCTGATGTGATTGCAATTATTGGAAGTTTAGACCCAGTTATGGGAGAAGCAGATAAATAAAAATTTTCTTGAAATGTTATTGATTAATGAAATTTAAGAGTTAAAAATGAGTTTCAAATTCACAGAAGAAAATCTTAAAAGAATTGAAGAAGCAAGAAAAAAATATCCTACATCTCTTGCTGCAGTAATGCCCACAATTTACATTGCTCAGGAACAAAATGGATATATTACAAATGAAGTAATGGAAGAAGTTGCAAATGTTCTTGGAATCGGCAAAGTAGATGTTTTGAGCGTTGTAACATTTTACACAATGTATCATACAAAACCAGTTGGCAAATATCATATTCAGGTTTGTACTAATGTTTCATGCATGCTTCGCGGAGCTTATGAAATTTGGGATATAATTAAAAGTAAGCTTGGAATTGACCATATGGAAGTAACACAGGATGGAAAATTTTCTCTTGAAGAAGTTGAATGTATGGGAGCTTGCGGTTATGCTCCAATGATTGCAATTAATGAAGATTATTATGAAAATTTAACTAAAGAAAAAGTAGAAGAAATCTTGAATACACTTTCAAAAGAATGAGTCAAAGGATGGAAAGAATAGTTCTACCTGAAATACCAAATTTAGATAATGTCGAAGTTTATCTTTCTAATGGCGGATTCGAAGCTGCTAAAAAAGCATTTTCACAATCACCTGATGATATAATTGACCAGGTGAAAAAATCAGGATTAAGAGGTCGAGGCGGAGCCGCCTTCTTAACAGGTTTGAAATGGAGTTTTATGCCAAAGACTACAGATAAACCAAAATATCTCTGCATCAATGGTGATGAAAGTGAGCCCGGTTCATTCAAGGATAGACAAATTTTTGAATATAATCCTTTTCAATTGATTGAAGGGGCAATTATAACATGCTATGCAATTGGAGCTCAAACTGCATATTTATACATTCGTGGTGAATACCACAAATGGATTAAGCTGATGCAGAAAGCAATTGATACAGCTTATGAAAGAGGCTTTCTCGGCGAAAAGATGAAATCTACTTTTGGAATAGATTTCTATTGCAATCTTTACATTCATAAAGGGGCAGGAGCTTATATTTGCGGTGAAGAATCTGCTCTAATGAATTCAATAGAAGGCTTGAGAGGTTATCCGAGAGTCAAACCGCCTTTCCCTGCACAACGCGGATTATGGGGTTGCCCAACAACAATTAATAATGTAGAAACTATAACAAATGTTCCTCCAATAATATTAAAAGGATGGGAATGGTTTTCTAAAATTGGAGCACCAAAACATCCAGGAACACTTTTGTATGGTGTAAGCGGTCATGTAAATAAACCCGGTGTTTATGAATTGCCTACTGGAATTTTGTTGACAGATTTAATTTACAATTATGCTGGTGGAGTTATAGGCAATAAAAAAATTAAATGCGTTATTCCTGGTGGAACATCAATGCCTCCATTGAGAGGAGACCAGCTTGAAGGTGTAAGAATGGATGCGGAATCTTTGAAAGCTGCAGGTTCTGCAATTGGAACCGCCGGCGTAATTGTTATGGATGAAGATACAGATTTATTAAAAGTATTACTCAGAATTGCTCACTTTTATCATCATGAAAGTTGTGGTCAATGCACACCATGCCGTGAAGGAACCGGCTGGATGGAAAAAATTCTTCATAGAATTGCTGAAGGGAATGGAACATCAAAAGACCTTGACTTATTGATTAGTGTAGCTAATAATATTGAAGGAAATACAATTTGTGCATTAGGTGATGCTGCTGCCTGGCCTGTCAAATTTATGATTGAACGATTCCGTGATGAGTTTGAAAAATATGTTAAGCCCGATGTTAAAGTTCCTGTTCCAAATAAAGTTCATTCAATGAGATTTACAAAATTTCCACTTTCATAATATGGGAAAGATTTTAGTCCTTTATTATTCTCAAGAAGGACATACTAAAAAGATGGCTGAATTTGTTGCTGAGGGTGCTAAAGAAATTCCCGGCACAGAAGTTCGATTAAAATCAATTTATGAAGCTGATAGAGAAGATATTTTTTGGTGCGATGGATTAGCTCTTGGTTCGCCAACTTATCTTGGAACTGTTGCATCTGAAATGAAAAAATTCTGGGAAAATTTATTACCTGATTGGCAAAAAATTGATGGCAAAATTGGTTGTGCATTCAGTTCTCAAGGTGGTTGGGGAGGCGGTGCAGAATTAACCTGCCAAACTCTTTTGAACATCATGATTAATTATGGCTTTCTTGTTTTTGGAGTAACTGATTATTCCGGCAAACAATTTACAGCTCATTACGGAGCTACTCAAGCAGGAGAACCAAGACAAGAAAAAGAAATTGAATCATGCAAACGCCTCGGAAAAAGATTAGCTGAATGGGTCGCTGTCTTTGTTGATGGTAGAAAAGATTTACATCCTCTGAACAATTTGTATAAAAGAAATCCATGGGATTGATCCTTCTAAATTACTAATCAAAATTTTTTAGCGAGTCTATTCAAAAATTTATTTCCCCTTCGATAATAGAGATAGAATTAGTGTTTTTTGTCTAATTGGAGGAATTATGTTAAAAAAATTTTATGACCTTAAAACTATTCACAAAATAATTATACTGTTTGTATTTGTTGTAATAATAACTGGAATCAATGCTTTCCTAGCTTACAGAAATTTAGGGGAAGAAGAAGTTGTAGTAAAAAAATTGGGATACAATTTTTTACCTGCTGTTAAATCATTAATAACTCTTTATCAAGCTGAAACTTCTGTACTGTCTGCAGAAAGAGGTTTGTTAAATCCCGATTTGAAAGATGAAAAAGTTCGTCAATCAATTTATGAATCAATTCCTGCAGCATTCAAAAGAGCAGAAGATGCATGGAAAGTTTATGAATCATTAGAAAAAGATGAAAGAGAAAGTCAAATATGGCAGAAATTTGTAAACGACTGGAACACATGGAAAGAAGCTCATGAAGAAGTTATTAACTTGCAAAGGAAGATTGATAAATTAGCATCAGATGATTTAGATAAAGAAAAAAATAATGAATTGCTTGAGTTAAGAAAAAAATGTAATGAGCTGTCAATCGAAGCCCTAAAAAAATTTGATACAGCAAAAATGAATTTAAAAGAACTTGTAAGCATTTATGATGAAAAAACTTCTCAATACAATCAAGCAAGTCTAAATGAAATAGCTGATGCAAAAACAAAAACTATAATTTTTATCTTAATATCAACCATTGTAGTTTTTTCTTTTGTCCCTGTAATAAGAAAAACTATTGTTGATCCTATTGTGTCTCTTGATGCAAATGCCAGAGAAATAATAAGAGGTAATTATGATGTAATTCTTAAGCATAAAGACAGAAAAGATGAAATTGGTCATCTCAATTTATCTTTTGATGTAATGATAAATAAAATCAAAGATGAAATTGCACGAGCAACAAGTTTTCAAACTGGTGTTAATGGTGCTTTCTTTATTGTTGATAAAGATTTAACAATAAGATTTATTAATCAAGCAGCATGTGATTTGGTTGGATTTGAAAGAAACATTGAGGATATTATTGGCAAAATGAAAGTAAAAGAAGTCTTCGGAACAGATTCTGTAAGCAGAAGAGCAGCAGAAGGAATTTTCTTGAAGGGTGAAAAAATTTCTTTGAAGAATAGAAAAGGTGAAGATATTCCAATTCTTGTTCAATCAGGACCAATTTACAACAGCAAAAAAGAAATTGACGGCAGTTTTGTATTCTTTACAGATTTAAGAGAAATAGAAGAAAAGAATAAGGAATATTTGAAAGAACAAATTAAACCAATTGTTGAAATTGTTGAGCGATTAGCCAATGGAGATTTTACAGAAGAATTGGAATTAAAAAATGATGATGTGTTATATGAATTAGGCTTAAGGATAAATAAAATGATTAGAGAATTAAGAAGCGTACTCGAAAATGTAAAAGAAGCAATTCAATCTACAGCAAGTGCGGCAGAACAAATTTCATCTTCATCTGAAGAAATGGCAGCAGGTGCTCAAGAACAAAATATTCAAGTAAGCGAAGTATCCCGTTCAATTGAACATATGACAAGAGCAATAATTGAAATGTCGAAAAACATAACAGAAGTAGCACAGATGTCGCAAAAATCAAGTCAGGCAGCAAAACAAGGAGCTGAAAAAACAAATGAAACAAAAGCAGGAATGAATAAAATAGTTCAAGCTTCACAAGAAACTGCAGAAATAATTGCTTCACTCACGAATAAAACTGACCAAATTGGTGAAATAACAAAAGTAATTGATGATATTGCTAATCAAACCAATTTGCTTGCTTTAAATGCTGCTATTGAAGCTGCAAGAGCCGGCGAACAGGGACGCGGTTTTGCTGTAGTTGCCGATGAGGTCCGAAAACTTGCTGAAAGAACAACTAAGGCTACAAAAGAAATTGCAGAAACTATTAAATCAATTCAATTAGAAGTCAAGGAAGCAGATAAATCGATGGCTAATGCTAAATCCTCAGTATATGATGGAATGAAATTAACTGAAGAAATTGACATGGCACTTCAGGAAATTTATAAATCCGCAAAATCTGTTTCTGATTTAATTGATAATATTGTTGCAGCAAGTCAGGAACAGTCAATTTCTGCTGATGAAATAAGCAAGAATATTGAAAATATAGCAAGCGTTACAGAACAAAGCACAACAAGTACAGGACAAATTGCAAGTGCTGCAAATAATCTTACAAGATTAACTTCTAATCTTGAAGATTTATTCAGCAAGTTTAATGTAGGAGGAAAAACATTATCTTATTCCAGAGAAAAATATATGCTTGAAAGAGCAAGTGCATAAAATGTGAAACATACCTTAAAAGATCAGCTTTTCTTTTAAGGTATGTTTTTTATTTTTCTATTAATTCTACTTCGAAAGTTAATTCTTTTTCTTCGCGTAAAACTGTAACATCAACTTTGTCACCGGGTTTATAATTTGATATCGCATACATGAAATCATAAATATTGCCAATTTTTTTATCACCAAACTTTATGATGATATCGCCGCTCCTTAAACCAGCTTTTTCTGCTGGGCCACCTTCAGTAACTCCAGAAATTTTGTAGCCTTCACCATTATAACCAAATTCCGGAATTGTTCCCGCAGTAACTCTTGAACGAGTTGATATTCTGTTTACAGGTTCAGAAACTTTTACAAAATCAGGTTTTGTGTTTGAATTTTGAATTTCATTTGCAATATCAAATACAAAGTTTATAACTTCTGCTTCACCCTCATAATTAATTTTATCGGCATCATCAGAAGGTTTATGATAATCAGAATGTATTCCAGTAAAGAAAAATAAAACAGGAATATTTTTATTTAGAAAAGCTTGATGGTCGCTGCCTCCAGAGCCTGCATCACTTAAGTTAAACTGAAAATTATATTTATTTTTTTCGTTAAGCAGGTCTTTCCATTTTGAAGATGTTCCTGTTCCTATTATTGTAAGTTTTTTTTCTGCATCCAATCTGCCAACCATATCCAGATTTAACATTGCAATAATATTTTCTCGAGGAACAGGTAAATTATTAGTAAAATAAGTTGAACCAAGAATTCCTAATTCTTCTCCAGAGAAAGCAATAAAAATTATACTTCTTCTAATCGAATTTTTTATTGAACTAAATTTTTCTGCAAGCTCAAGCAATCCTGATGTTCCAGAAGCATTATCATCTGCACCATTATGAATTTGTTTATCTTTCCCTTTGTATAATGAAGATGATAATAATTGATCAATTCCGAGATGGTCATAATGAGCACCAATAATGAGATATTCATTTTTTAGATTAGGGTCGTTGCCTTCAAGATAACCTGCAACATTTCTTGCTTTGTTTTCAATTTCTTTAACTTCTGTATTGATAGAGATAACTACATCATCAAACTCGATTGAGTGCGGCTTTTTTTCATTGTCAATTTTTTTTTGAATTTCAGAAAGATTCAAACCTCTTTGCTCAAAAATTTTTTTAATGATTTCTCTTTTCAATTGAATGATAGGAAAATTTTTAATCCCAGGTGCACCATCATATCTCAACTGAATTAATTCATCTTCTTCTTTTTCTTGGTTTATAAAAACAATTGCGGCTGCTCCTTTTTCCTTTGCAATTGCAGCTTTAAATCTCATTGAAGAATATTTATCAAATTCAGATTTTGTGCTGTCATGTTCTGGATGTGACCGTAAGACCAAAACAATTTTTCCATTGACATTAATTTTTTCATAATCATCGTAATTTAATTCTGATGCCGAAATTCCATATCCTGCAAAAATTATATTTGATTCTGCTTTGCCATTTCCCGAAAATGGAGCAGTAATAAAATCTTTTTTCAAGATTAATGCTTTTGAATAGCCCGATGCTTTTATTTGAACTGAATTTTTACCAGTTAATTCTATTTTTTCAATGAATGGGAATTCTTGAAAGTATGAATTATTAAAAAGTGGTTTTAATCCAAAAGAAGCGAACTGCTCTTTAATATAATTGCCTGCTTTTCTTTCTTCGTTGCTGCCAGTAAATCTTCCTTTCATTTCATCTGATGCAAGGTAAAAGAGATGAGCTTTCAAATCTTTGGTAGTTATTTCAGAATCAATCCATTTTTTTTGTGCGGATGTAGTTGCAGCAATTATAAATAAAATGAAGCAAAAATATTTTTTCATGGTCAGCTCAAATTTAATGGTGTGCAAATTTACAGAGGAACATGGACAAGGAAAAATTCTTTTGCAGTTTTTCCAATTTTTGATGCTTGTTCAATAGTCATATGAAGTTCGGATGATGATTCATCATGAGCACCAGCTTCAATAATTGCTAAGTCGGAACCCTTTGCCATTTTAACAAGATTTTCGCAATATGCTGTATCCCCTCCATAGCAGATTGTTTTGGTATCATAAAAGAATTTATAACCAAGTGAAGGAACTTCAATGAAATCGCCGTCTGGACTAACTTCTCTGTGATTAACTTTGAATGGTTTTATTCTAACTGAATTTTTTGTGAATTGTTTTTCGTTGATAATTGGTTTAAGAAAAATATCATAAGAAAGTTCTTTCCCATAAACTTCTTTGAAAGCTTTGTAGATGCTTTCAATTTCCACACAGCCCTGAGGATAATAAATTGAAAGAGGAAGTCTTCTTCTTAATACTGATAAATAGGTTAAAAGCGACCAAACACCTCCAACATGATCATGATGGCCATGACTGATAAAAATATCAGAAACTCTTAGGATAGTTTCTGCTCCAACATCTTGAGTTAAATCTCTTAAAATTCCATCGCCCGGGTCAATTATAAAAGTTGTTTTGCTTGTGGTTAAAAGAATTCCAGTAGAAACATTTGGAATTGAACTATAAATTTTTATAAAGAAATCATCCTTACGCCAGATAAGTGGATATTTATGCAAATCTTTTTGTTTCATAAAATTAAATTATAATTTGTGCTACAATTCCGCCAATTAAAAAAGCTGTTATCCATGTTCCAATCCATATTGAAAGACCTTCTTTTAAGCCTCTTTCTTTTAACATCACGACAAATGATGCAATGCATGGAACGAAAAGTGTAATTGTTATTATTGCAACTGTTATTTGCATTGTAGTCAATTTCAAATCAAATAATCCAGCAGCACCAAAATCTCTTCTGACCATTCCCATTACAAAAGCATTAGCAGCTTCTTTTGGCAATTTAAGCCAGTAAGTTGTAATTGGAGCCAGTAAATCCTGCCAAATAAAAAGTAAACCCGTAATTTCCATTAAACCAACACCTAATGCACCAACGAAAAACCAAAATCCAGCTTCTTTCATAAATCCTATGCTGCGATAAAAAGTTTTTTTCAAAACATTATTAAGTTTAGGGAATCTCATAATTGGTAGGTCTATTAATAATGGTGAACTTTCTCCAGGAAGTAATTTATTCAAAATTGTAGAAAGGATAATTAATACACTTCCAATTACTGAAACATAAATTAAAAGTGGAGCAATACCAGCCCCGCTGAGTAAAACTGTAATAACTGCCAGTTGAGCAGAACAAGGAATAACAAACTGAAGTATGGCAGTAACAATTGATTTCTCTCGTTCGCTCCCAAGAAGTCTTGTTGTAATATTTGCCATAGTTATGCAGCCGAATCCAAGTATAATCGGGATTACGGCTTTGCCATTAAGACCAATCCGATTGAAAGTTCTATCCAGCATTGTAGCAAGGCGTGGTAAATACCCGCTGTCTTCTAACAAAGCCATAACAAAATAAAAGCTTACAACAAGAGGGAATAATAAAAACAGAAGGTAGGTGGTAGTCATTGTGATGACACCAAATTCTCCAAATAAAAGTCTTAGAATAGGATTGTAAAAATGAAAATTAATTTCTGTTAAATCTTTATTCGAAAAATTTTTGAATTCATTTCTAAGATTGATATTATTTTTCATCCCATCAGAAAAGTAGAATTTTTTTGCATCAATTACTTGTCCTTCTTCATTCAATAAGTTTACAGTAATTTGACAATTAGAATAATCTGCAATGAAAGATTTAATATTGTACTCAAAATATTTTTTGCCGAGGGTATTTTCTGTAAAATCGACTACTCGTTGAGAAACAAAATCTCCAACAAAGAAATAGACTAATATTAGCATTACAAAAAGAATTGGGATGCCAGTTTTGGGATTTAAAGACATTCTTCCAATTAAATTAAATATTTCTCCTTTTCTGGTATCTTCAAATTCTACCTGGTCACAAATATCATTAACTCTGTTTCTTCTGTTGATATAAATTTTTTCTCTTGAATCTGGGTTTCCACTTGGTAAATTGTATTTAAGTGCAGTTTCTTCGTCGCCTTCGAGAATTAAAAGTGCTTCTGCTTGAGGAATTGATTTTTCCATTAACTGCTGAAGAAGTGCATAAAGCTCAAGCTGTTGATTTCCAGCTCTTGCATTTTCAATTGCATAATCAATTTTATCAAATCCATATTTTGATACAGCAGAAGTTTCAATTACTTCTACACCAAGCAATTCAGATAAAAGTTTTGTGTTTATTCTAATTTTTCTTTTCTTAAGTTCATCGGAAAAATTTAGCAATACGGAAACTTTTTTCCCCATGTCAATTAATTGAAGTGTAAGAAAAAGGTCTCTTTCAAGATGAAGTGCATTGACTACATTTAAGACAATATCAGAAGAAAGAATTATTTCTTTTGCAACTCTTTCTTCGTCGTTGAATGAAGAAACTCCATATATTCCTGGAGTATCAAAAATTTCTTTGTCTTTATATAAGCATTTATTAATCGAAATTGTTGTCCCAGGATAATTGGAAACATCAACATACATTCCGCTCAAATAATTAAATATGCAAGATTTTCCAACATTTGGATTGCCTACGAGAACTACTTTTTCTTTTAATGATAATTGAGAAATTTTATTCTCGGTTAAATCTATTGAATGCGGATTTTGAAAATTGTCATGTCTCATAATTTTTACTGGAGAATTATTTTAATTTTCTTTGCTAAGTCGCTGCCAATTGCAATTTCCTGTCTGTTTTTTTGAATCACGATTGTTCCTCCAGGCAGTCTTTCGGAACATAAAACAGAATCACCTTCGGAAATGCCAAGACGAATAAACTGTGCTTTATATTGGCCTGATGGTAATTTTAAAATTGTTACTCTATTTCCTTTTTTTGCTTTATCAAGTGTCATCTTTATCATTATCCTTAATTTTGCAGTTGGGATTAGTACACTTTCCAAAAATATTGAATGAATGTCCTGATGGTTCAAATCCAAGTTTTTCTGAAATTTCCTTTACAATAATTTCAATAGCGGGTTCAGAAAACTCTTTAATTGCACCGCAATTTGTGCATATTAAATGGTCATGACTTTTCTTTCCATATTTTGCTTCATATCTTGTCTTATTCTCACCGAAATTTCTTTTTGCAAGTAAATCGCAGGCTGCAAGCAGTTCGAGTGTATTGTAAACAGTAGCTCTCGAAATATTCGAGTTATTATTTTTCATTTTCAAATACAATTCGTCTGCGCCAAAATGTCCATCATATTCGAGAGCATAGTCAAGTACCTCGAATCTTTCAGGTGTTATGCGGTGGTTCTCTTTTTTTAAGTATCTTCTAAATTCTTCGTGAGCTGCATTTAAATCTAAGTTCATTTTTCATATAATTTAGATTAAGTCTACATAAAAATATTAACCATTCCCCAAAAAAGCAAATATCTTTATCTTTTTTATTAAATTTGATTAGAAAGAATCCAGAGAAGTTTTTCTATAATTATTTGAAATGAAATTTATAAAAGGAACTAAGGGATTATTATTTCTGTTGTTCAGATTGAAAATTATTTAATTCATAAATTGAACTTTTTATAAATAAAGGAGAGTTAATATGTCAAAGAATTTTGAATTAATAGAGAGAGTTGGGATCTCTCAAGAAAGCATAAGCGATGCAATTAAATCAGTTGTAGAAGAAGCGAATAAAGAAAAGAAAGTTGCCTGGTTCGAAGTAATTGAACAAAGAGGAAGAATAACTGCAGATGGCAAAATTGAATTTCAGGTAAAAGTAAAAATTGGAAGAAAAATTAACGAATAAAAAAGGAGGAAAATATGTCACTCAAAGTTGGAGATACAGCCCCAGATTTCACATTAAAAAATGCAAATAACGAAGCATTTACTTTATCAAGTTACAGAGGGAAAAAAAATGTTGTCATTTTATTTTTCCCTGCAGTTGGAACTTCTGTTTGTGAAAAAGAATTATGCTCTACGAGAGACAGCATGAAAGATTATGAAAATCTTGATGCTCAAGTTTTAGCAATAAGTGTGGATGGACCTTTTGCACAAAAATTATGGGCTGATAAGCATCAATTTAATTTTCCATTACTAAGTGATTTTAATAAAGAAGTTTGCCAGTTGTATGGTGCGTATTATGATGTATGGCTGCCAGATAAATTTAATTTGAAAGGCGTGGCAAAAAGGTCTGCATTCGTTGTAGATAAAAATGGAATAATTCAATATGCTGAAGTTTTGGAAAATGCAGGTGAAGAACCAAATTATGAAGCAATTAAAGAAACATTAAAAAAGTTATCGTAATAATGAGGATTCTATGCTTGAAGTAGGCAAAAAAGCACCAAGCTTTACATTGCCAGATAGCAATGGCAAAAAAGTATCATTGAAAAATTTTTTAGGTAGCAAAATTATTCTTTATTTTTATCCTAAAGACATGACAAGCGGCTGCACAAAAGAAGCATGTGATTTCAGAGATAATTTCCCTAATTTTAGTAAGTTAAAAATTCAGGTAATAGGAATTAGTCCAGATTCTGTTGAATCACATAAAAAATTTGCTGAAAAATATAATTTGCCTTTTATCTTGCTGAGTGATGAAAAGAAAGAAGTAGTTCAAAAATATGGTGTATGGAAAGAAAAATCTTTGTATGGGAAAAAGTATATGGGAGTAGAAAGAACAACTTTTATTATTGATGAAAATGGGAAGATAATGCATATTTTCCCTAAGGTTAAAGTTGATGGTCATGTTGAAGAAATATTAAAAGTACTAAAGTCAAATTAAATATGATTTATGTAACCCGCAGAGAAGTCTTTAGCGCTTCCCATAGAATTTACAATCCAAATTTATCTGATGAAGAAAATTTTAAAATCTATGGGAAGTGCAGTAATCCTAATGGACATGGTCACAATTATACAATTGAAGTTACTGTTGCTGGAGAGATTAATAGTGATACAGGTTATCTGATTGATTTAACACAATTAAAAAAAATTATTCGTGAAAATGTTATTGATAAACTTGACCACAAAAATTTAAATCTGGATGTTGAATTTCTTAAAGATAAAATTCCTACTGCAGAAAATATTTTAATTGGAATATGGAATCAACTGGCAAATAAAATTCCTGCTGGTAAATTATATTCTATAAAATTATATGAAACAGAAAATAACTATGTAGAATATCGAGGAGAATAAATTGAATCACGAAAAAGTTGAAGAAAGTATTAGAACAATTCTTACAGAATTAGGAGAAGATATTAATCGTCCAGGTTTATTAAAAACACCTCATCGAGTTGCAAAAGCATATGAGTTTTTAACTCAAGGTTATAGAAAAAATATTGATGATGTTTTAAATGGAGCAATCTTCAAAGAAAAATATGATGAGATGGTAATAGTGAAAGATATTGATTTTTACAGCATGTGCGAACATCATCTTCTTCCTTTTTTTGGTAAAGTTCATATTGCATATATCCCCGATGGAAAGATTGTTGGATTAAGTAAATTGCCTCGTATTGTCGATGTTTTTGCAAGACGGCTTCAAGTGCAAGAACGAATGACTCAGGAAATTGCTGATACGCTTGATAAATATCTTGAACCTCGCGGTGTTGCTGTTGTAATAGAAGCATATCATATGTGTATGATGATGAGAGGAGTTCAAAAGCAGAATTCAATTACTACAACAAGTGCAATGCACGGAGTTTTTTCTGAAGATACAAGAACACGCTCAGAATTCTTAAACTTAATAGCTCAAAAAAGAATTTAATGGATAAACTCAAAAATGCCGTCTGGATAACCGGTGCAAGTTCAGGTATTGGCAAAGAACTAGTACTTGAATTTGCACGAAATGATGAACTTGTAATTGCTTCTTCAAGAAGAGTAAATCTAATTGAAAATTATAAAAAAGAACTCGACGGAAAAGAATCTAATGTAATTCCAGTTAAGCTTGATATAACAAATTTGAAATCAATCGAAGATTTTTATAAAGATTTCTCGAAAGATTTTTTTATAGCTGCACTGATTAATAATGCAGGAGTTACATCATTCAAATCTGCTCAAGAAGATTCATTCGAAGAGATTAAAGATATTATTGAAGTAAACTTGCTTGGGGCAATTTATTCAATTAAAAAAGTTTTGCCGCAGATGATAGAAATGAATTATGGAACAATTATAAATATCCTTTCTGTTGTAACTCAAAAAGTTTATTGGGGAAGCAGTGCTTATTCAGCTTCAAAAGCGGGACTTTTAGCTTATACAAATTCATTAAGAGAAGAAATAAGGAAAAATAATATTCGAATAATCAACATAATTCCAGGAGCAACTAAAACACCAATTTGGGATAGTTCTGTTCTGGAAAAATATTCTCATAGAATGATGTCGCCTGAAGATTTAGCTAAGCTTGTTTATTATGTTTATTCTATAAAATCAAATTTGGTTACTGAAGAAATTGTCATTAGACCTCTTGAAGGGGATTTAGAATAAAAAACCCCGCTGCTGCGGGGTTCGTTTTTAACGACAGCCTTTCATTTTTTGTCTGCCTAAAATTTTATTTTTTATGATAACTTGTTTACCAAAGCCAAATCCATTTCCCCAGTGTTTTGCCCATAGTTCCTTTTGTTCGTTATTCAAAATTTTATAAACTGCAAGCCAGTGGTTAATTGAGGCAATCCTCATTTCAGAAAGAATTTTATTATTTGCTTGAACTAAATCTAATAATTTTTTTTCATCAATTTTGTTCTGAAGCATCATGTTTTTAATATCAAGTCTGTTCTTATGAAGTTGAGCTCTCATGTCAATCATTTTTTTCTGAAATTCATTCTGCAAATCATTAAACTGTTTCTTTTGCTCGTCCGTTAAATTTAGTTTTTCAAAAAGTTTATCACGCATTATTCTTTTGTGAATCTGAATACCAGGCATTTGCTCTTCAAAGAATTGATTGTCTTTAATTGGAATATCAATAAATTCTTCTTCCATTTCAATTTCTTCGTCATCAAGATTATCGTCTGTTAAAAACACTGGTTGAGCATGTGTAAGTATCCCGAACAAAAACACTAAGATTATTGAGAGATAAGTTACTTTTTTCATAGTTGAATCTCCTGTATTGTTTATTTGTTTTACGCAATTTTGACATCTGTTTTTTATCTGTGGTTTAATTTATTTTTTCTACTGTTAGAAACTTTTTAACTAAGTTACTTTTTAAACCACTGCAAAAAAATATTTGTCTACACTTTTGAATTTAAGAGCATAAATGAATTTAGAAAACGATTTTGAACTTGTTCGAAAATTTAATGCAGGCGATGAAACTGCATTTAATGAAATTGTTAAAAAATATCAAAAGAAAATTTACTGGCATGCAAGACAAATGCTTGGCGACCATTTAGATGCTGATGAAGTTACACAGGAAGTTTTGATAGTATTGTATAAAAAATTAAAGACATTTAATTTCAGGTCGTCTCTTTTTACATGGATTTATAGAATTGTTACAACGAGAAGTTTGAATCAAATAAAAAGAAATCAATTAAAAAGATTCATTCCATTTGAAAATACAAATGAAACTGAACTTGCAGAAAAAAGAGATATAATTGATGACATTATTAATAAAGAAAAATTGGAAAGATTAAATAAAATATTACAGAAGATACCTCCAAAACAAAGACAGGTTTTTATACTAAGAAATTTTGAACAACTTTCTTATGAAGAAATTTCTAAAATTACAGGAAAAAGTATTGGCGGCTTAAAAGCGAATTATTTCCATGCATTAAAAAAAATATTGGAGTATGCAAATGAAAAGGAATGAAGAATTGATATTGAAGTATTTATCAGATTTGATGAATGAGGAAGAAAAAGCAGAATTTGAAAATAAACTTAATTCATCAGATGAATTAAGAAAGGATTATGAAAGAACTATTTCTCTGATAAATCAATTTTCAGAAATAGAAAAAATCCAGGTTGATGAAAGATATTTTGCTTCGCTTTTACCAAAAGTATATGAAAAGATTTTTGCTCGGAAGAGTTTTTCATTTATAAAGAAAGCAGCTTATGTTTTGCCTGCAATCATAGTTTTTTTGTTAATCATTATTGCATATCCTTCTTCGTCGCCAACATTTGAAGATAAACTTCAATCATATACGAATGAATTAGTGAATTATTATAGTAATCATGAAGCAACATTAGATGAATTTACTCCTGAGCAAATTATCACAATACAAAATGGAGAAAATTATGATGCAACATTTCTTGAAGATTCAGAAATTCCAAAAGAATATATAAATAAATATATGCCAGCAATTTTTGAAGAATCTCAGGTTATCGATAAATTACCGGAAGAAGATCTTTCTGCTGTTTATACCAAGTTAAGCAAGTTTAATTTAAAATAGGTGAAACAATGAAAAAATTAATTTCAGCAATCATATTAATCTTTATATTTTCTTTAATTGGTTATGCTCAAGAAAGAGATAGGAAGCCGGATAAAAGATTTGATGACAAAAAAGTTTTAATGAAAATAGAGCAATTAGAAAAATCAAAATTGATTGAGTTACTGAATTTGGATGAAGAAACATCAATTAGATTTTTTGCAAGAAGGAATGAACATCAAAAAAAAATCAGAGAAATTTTTGATGAAAGAGAAGAAATAGTTAAGGAATTGAAAAAAAATCTTGATGGAAAAAGAAATGATGAATATTATAAAGAACAAGTAAGTAAATTATTAGAACTGGAAAACAGAATGTGCAGTGAACGACAAAATTATTATAAATCGCTTTCAGATATACTTCAGCCTCAGCAAATAGCTAAACTTGCTGTATTTGAATTTATGTTTAGAAGAGAATTAACTCATTCAATATTTAGAAAGATGCCAAAAGAATAGAGAAAAAAATTTATATGCAAAAAAGATGATATTGCATTTTTTTATTATGGAGTATATCTTGCAACACAAATTTTGCGGAAGTGGTGAAATTGGTATACACGCTACTTTGAGGGGGTAGTGCCCGTAAGGGCGTGCGGGTTCGAGTCCCGCCTTCCGCACAAAACAATATAAAAGGAAGATTGGCAATGAATAAAAAATCAATATTAATATTCCCACTTTTAATTTTATTATTTGTATCATTAATCAATGCACAGGAAATGCCTCCCGAAGCAGCAAAAGCTTATAATGAAGGGAACCAATATCTTAAATCCGGCAACTACGATGAAGCAGTAAAAAAATATAATGAAGCTCTGAAAACTTCAAAAGATTATAGAATATATTATCAATTAGGAGTTACACTTAAAAAACAAAATAAATTAGCAGAAGCTGAAGCTGCTTTCAAATCTTCCATTGAAAGTAATCCTAATTTTGATATTGCATACAATGGTCTTGGTGGTACTTATTTTCAAGAAGGGAAATTTCAGGAAGCAATAGAGAGTTTTAAAAAGTTTGAACAGCTTACAACTCAAAAAACGATGAAAGAGCAGGCTCAACAAAATATTGCCCGCTCTTATGTCAAATTAGCTGAAGCAAATAAGAAAGATGGGAATTATCAAAAAGCAATAGAAAATTTGAATGAAGCAATTAAGTATTATAAACTTGATGCTGCTTATGTTTTACTTTCAACAACCTATTATGAAAATGGTGATTATGACAAAGCTATCGAAGCTGCCGACCAAGTTATTAATATGAAAACATCTAACCTGAAAGGCGCAGCTTATTATTATAAAGCTATGGCATTTAAACAGAAGAACGATATAACTAAAGCTAAAGAAAATTTTGAACTTGCCAAGAAAGACCCGCAGTATAAAAAATTGGTCGAATATGAATTAAAACTTCTAAGATGAAATTGAGCCCTCGTTAAGAGGGCTTTTTAATATTATCAATCCAATTAATATTATATTAGAAATCAAAACTTTTAACACAATTTTTTACAGCATAAATTTTATATCAAGAACAACAATTATGAAAAAGTTAATATTATACTTATTTCTTTTGCTACCATTTCTGGGAATTAAGGCTCAATATGATGATGACTTTTTTAACCAAGGCTTTAGGTATTATAATCAGAAAGAATATGCAACTGCTTTTAAGATTTTTGAAAGATTATTTTTAGATAATAATGTAGAAGGAACTAAAAAATCTCTTTCAAAATATTATGCTGCTGATTGTCTTTTTAATATAAAACAGTTTGATGCATCTGCAATATTGTTTGAATCTTTTGCCAACGAAAATATTTTTTCTAATCTGCGTGAAGCAGCATTATATAAACTTGGAGAATTATATTATCATTTAGGAAGTTATAGAAAATGCCGAGAAAGATTATTGACTTTAACGGAAGCTTATCCTCAAACTTTATTCAAAGGTTCAGCATATTACTGGATTGCAGAAGCTTATGCAGCAGAAAAAAGATACATTGAAGCTGAAGAATATTTTCAAAAGGCAATTGAGAATAAAGAAAGCAATGATTTCATTGTCAACACATATTACTCTTTTGGTCAGTTGTATGAAAATATTGGCAACTTTAGCGAAGCAGTAAAATATTATGATGAACTACTTGCATATTATAAAGAAAACCAGCTTGCTCCATATGCTCAATTAAGAATTGGGATTTCTTACTTTAATCAAAAAGAATATGATAGTGCTGTACTTGAATTGTCAAATCCATTAATTAAAAACTTGCCTCCAAAAGATATACTTTATGCAAAGTATTATCTCGCCAATTCATATTCACGACTCAAAGATTATCAAAATTCCCTCGCATTATTGGAAGAGTTGTCTAAAGAAGAATTATCAGTAGAATTAAAAAGAATAATTACATATAACATTGCCTGGACAAAATTTCAGTTAAATGATTACGAGGGGGCATATAAAATTTTTAATGAATTATCAGAAAATGAAGTTGATTCTCTTTCTGTATATGCATTTTACTGGAGTGGTGAGAGTAAACGTTATGCAGGTGATGTTAAAACTGCAGATGAAATCTATAAAAAGTTTCTTGAAAAATATCCTCAACATTCTTTAGCTGCACGAGCACAATTGAGCAAAGGAACAGTTTATTATACTTCAAATCAATCAAAAGAAGCAGAAGCTTCTTTGATTAATGCTACAATCCATGGTGATGTTTTGACAAAAGGGAAAGCATTTACTCTGCTTGGTGAAATGAAATTAAACAGCAATAATTATTCTGATGCACGAAATTATTTTTCTTCTGCACTAAAATTTATTTCAAATGATGTTCAGTTGAGTAATCGTGCTAAACTTGGATTAGCTATAAGTGAATTTTATCTGAACAATTTTGGTTCCTCTTTGCAATATCTTCAAGAACTATCTTCCAAATACAATGATTTTGAAAGCGACAAAGTTAATTTTTACCTGGCAGAAAATTATTTTGCAAGAAAAGAATATGCAGCTGCTCTAAAACATTATAATAAAATTAATTCTTCAAGTGAATTAATTATAAAACAAACTTTACTTGGGAAAGCATATTCATATTTTAATCTGAAAGATTTTTCAAATGCTGTTTATTTCTTTAATGATTATGTTCATAAATATAGAAACGACAAGAATCTTAATGAGATTAAACTTAGACTTGCAGATAGTTACTATGCACTGAAAAATTTTGATAAAGCAAGTGTTATTTACAAAGATTTATTTTCAGGCGATAAATCTTTTCTTCAAAACGAGCAGGCTTATTATCAATATTGTCAATCTTTATATAAAGCTGGAAAAACCACCGAAGCTATCAGGGAATTTGCCAATCTCCAAAAAAAATTTCCAAATTCTAAATATGTCGATGCATCACAATATGTAATTGGATGGATATATTTTCAACAAGGTGATTTTCAATCTGCTATTAACAATTATCAAAATCTTATAAAAAGATTTCCGCAATCAGATTTAATCCCTGTAGCTTATTATTCAATTGGAGATTCTTATTATAACATAGGTAATTATGATTCTGCAATTGTCTTTTATAATAAAGTTCTTGAAGAATATCCAAACACACAATATGTAATTGATGCAGTCAACGGAATTCAATATGCTTACATTGCTAAAGATCAACCTGCTCTGGCAATTAATGCTATTGATGAGTTTATAAAACAAAATCCTAAATTAAAATTAAGCGACCAGATTTATTTTAAGAAAGGAGATATTTATTACAGTCTTGATGATTATTCTAATGCAATTAATGCATATAAAGAATTTATTCAATATTATCCAAAGAGTGAATTGATTCCAAATGCATACTTCTGGATAGGTAAAAGTTTTGCAAATCTTAAAAAAGAAAATGATGCAATAGAAAATTTCAATAAAGTCTTAGAAATTTCAAAAAAATCTGATATAGGAATTTCGGCAGCAATTGAATTGGCTAATCTTTATTCTAATAAAAAACAATATGCATCAGCTATTCAAGTATTGAATTCATCAATTGATGCTGCGCCAACTTCAAATAGAGTTCCTGAACTTTTGTATTTAAGAGGCACAGCTGAAGTTAAAGATAACAATCTGAAAGCTGCTTATTCAACTTTTGAACAAATTATAACTTATTATGAAGGAAATATTTTTGCTGCTAAGTCAAAAGTTGAACTCGGAATACTCGAACTCAACAAAGGTAATTATGAAAATGCAATTCAGTTATTAAAAGAAGCAGCAGAAAATAGAATTGATGACATTGGGGCGCAAGCTCAATATTATTATGGACTTGCATTGTTTAATCAAAATAAAATTAATGAAGCAATTACTGCATTTGTAAGAGTAAGGTCTATCTTTGCTGCTTATGATGAATGGTATACAAAATCACTGCTTAGGCTTGGCGATTGTTATGTGAAATTAAATGATAAAAAACTTGCTCGTGAAATGTATAGAGCCGTTCTTATCAGACATCCTAAAGGTGAATATGCAATTGAAGCCAACAAAAAATTAAAACAGCTATGAAAAAAATTTTTATTACACTTTTTATTTTTCACATTACATTGTTTGCACAAACGGAACAAAAAAATGTTGAACTTCCAGATTTTGTTATCACTGGAAGGCAGCGAATTGATGTACAGACCGTTGAAAAGAGAAAACCTGATTTAATTGGAATTATTTCAGAAGATTTTTTAATGCCACGCTACTCGCCTGAAGAGTTGCCGTTGTTAATTTCTGCTGCTCCAAAACCAATTATACCTTCAGTGGATGATTTAAATAATTCTTTTTTTGGAAATCTTTATGTGGGTTTAGGAAAATATACTTATCCTGCTGGAGAACTTCATCTTAATAAATCTATTGATTATTATTTACTTCATGCAGATGTATGGGGTTCAAATCTTAAAGAATATATACCATATTCTGGTTACAATTCTTCTGGAGTAAATGTTGAGAACAATTTATTTGTAAGCACCAAATCTGATATTTTGCCAGGCAGCGAAATAAAATTAAACGGAAAATATTTTAGAGATTCTTATAAATTTTTTGGTTCAAATTCACCAGATTCTTTAAGAGAAAATTTTAGAACCAACGGAAATTTTTCCTTTTCAAATAATTATAATAAATGGATTAATTCAGGACTCAATTTTCAGATAAATTTATTAACCATTAAAAATGGTCTTAAAGAAAAATTATTATCAGGTTCAGGTTATTTTGAAGCGAAAATTTCCAAATTAATTTTTGGCACTAAAGCTTTATACAAAAAACAATTTCTTGAAAATAATTTAAGCAGCATTGATAATTATAGCTATTATGAACTTCAAGCCTATTCAAAATTATATTCACTAAAAAATGTTGTGTTGAATTTTGGAATCAATTATTCAAAGAACAATGATGATTTCTTAACACCCTTTGCATCTGCAGAAGTGAAATTATCAGAAGGATTGATATTCAAAACTGATTTTACTCCGCACACAGAATTTTATTCAATTTCTGATTTACTTGATAAAAATATTTATATGAAAAATGATTCCGTTGACAATGTTTTTATGAAAATTCCTCTCGACTTAAGTTTGTCTCTAAAATATGATTATGAAAATTTGTTATCATTGAAGTTGTGGAGTGCTTATAAAAAAATTAATAATTATCCATACTTTGAAGACAGAATAAGAAAAGGTTTTTTTAATGTTTATGCAGCTGAAGAAGTCAAATCTTATGCTGTGGGAACAAATGTTTTATTGAAATCTCAATATTATGGTTATTTAGATTTTAGTTTTATGATTAATCAAGTTAAAGATGATAATGATAATTTCATTCCTTACAATCCAGTTTATCAAATGAATATTTCTTATGGATATGATTTTTATTTTGGTTTAGGAATAAAAATGAAATACAAATTTTACAAAGATTATTATGCAGATATTAACAATAATAAATTGATGACTGACTATAATGACTTATCATTAGGGATGACATATGCAATATTTAAAAGCTTTACATTAAGAGCAGACTTTCATAATATTTTTAATAGAAGTAATTTTGTATTCGATGGATATCAAGGAAAACCTTTTGATATAATTTTGGGAATTGAATATCGTTGGCAATAACA
Organism: Melioribacteraceae bacterium; assembly: GCA_037481715.1. GTDB lineage: Bacteria > Bacteroidota > Ignavibacteria > Ignavibacteriales > Melioribacteraceae > Rosettibacter. The sequence continues at coordinate 654,936 of JBBFLD010000001.1, read as the reverse complement.
TTGAAAAAGAAAAGATGACAAAAAGTGATTTGCAAACAAGAGTGGCAGAGGTATTGGGTGTTTCTGTTTCCGAAAAGGAATTAGCATACGATATTTTAATTTCCAGAATCGCTGATTTATTAGCTCCTGATTTGACAATAAAAATTCCAGGCTTAGGTTTTTTCCAATTCAAAAAAACACAAACCAACGAAATTTCTTCTGAAATTATCTTTTCAACTTTGGATGAAGTAATTAGCGGAGAACCAAAACATCTTTTTTTGAGCCTTGAATTACCTGAACAAAAAAAAGTTGAATTAACATCTAAAGAAGATGATAGCAGTGAAGATATTTTTAGTATTGGCGTGGGTAAACCTTATATTCCAATTTCAGATAAATTAGAAGACAAATCTGAAGCTTCTTATATAATTTTAAGAAAATCAATAGAAGAAAGAGTTAATGAATTACTTTCCGAAGCAGAGCATCTGCCAAATTTTAATTTGATGGATGAATACAATAAAATTTTAGAAGAACAAAAAGATGAGTCGGCTCAGCAAAAATTATCTGAATTAACATCAGATTTGGAATTTGAAAGAAATATTCCTGTCGATAATGAAGATTTGATTGCAGATAATATTGCAAAAACTCTAATCGAAGAAGAAAAATTTGATGACACAATTAATTATGAAAATCTTAGTTCTTCTGAGTTAACACCAACAGAATTACTCGAGGATTACATTCCTGAAGAAAAATTGGATTCAGAAAAGAGCGAAGAACTAAAAGTCGAAGAAGAAGAGAAAGAAGAAAAAGAAATTGAAATTGAACTTGGAAAACATAGAAAAGATAATGAACCAGAAAGTATTGATGATGATTCATGGATTCGTTCTGAAATAAATATAGAAGATAAAAATTTAGAAACAGAGCAGGATGATTATGAACAGAAAAAAGAAGAAAGTTATCTCGGTCTTAAGAAAAAAATTCCCGAAAAGATTGAATGGAACTGGGGAGATGAATTAAGAGAAGAACTAGAATCATACAACACAGATTTTGACTATAGAAATGAATTGGGAGATAACCATGATTTTTATGAAGACGAATTAAATCATAGAAATGAGAAGGTTGATGATATTTTAAAAACTACAAAACCTCTTTCATCAAAATTATTTGATGAATTAGAAAAGACAATTAAAAAAGAAATTGAAGAGACAACAAAGGAACTAATCTATTCTGAGAATCGATATAATAGAAAAAAGTATGAGTTTGTCGAAGCAGATGAAAATCAACACGAAAGTAAAAAATATTCGAATACTCACACTTATGATGATGAAAGAAAATATATTTCACGGGAATATGGTTATAAAAATGAAGATAAATTTTTTGGTAAATCTTTTTTGCTTTTGTTCTTTTCATTTGTCGTAATTACAGGATTGATAGCTTATCTTCTTTTACCGAATAAAAAAGTAGAAACTAAGAATCCTAATCTTAGCGAAGGACAAATAGTTGACACAACACAAAATCGTGAACAGGTAATTGCAACTTTACCGCAGGAACAAACTATTCTTCCAGAAGAAAGTGATTTCCCAAGAGTTCCTGTTTTACCTTCAACAAAAAAATCTGAACAAAAAATAGAAGAGCCAATAAAAGAAATTCCAAAATCTTCAGGTGAAACAATTATAAAACCCTCAGACGAAACTTTATACAGAAACATTTTGAATGATACGCGTGTAAACAGGACAATTTATTTTGATGGCAAGACATACAATGTTCAAGTTTCATCATGGCGAAATAAAATTAAAGCAGAGCAAGAAGTAAAAAGATTAAGAAAAGAAGGCTACGATGCTTTTGTATTGATTGCAAATCTTCCTGAAAAAGGAGGTATTTGGTATCGAGTAAGAATTGGTTCTTTTAAAACACTTGATGAAGCAAAAGAATTTTCGTCTAAAAATAATTTCTAACAAAAACGGAAGGTTAATATGGATTTACTTTCTATTTTCATGAAAGGTGGATGGATAATGTATTTTATCCTTATTTGTTCAATAATTGCTCTTGCAGTAATTATTGAAAAGTTTATAGTATTAAGAAAAGCTAAAGTTAATGTTCCGGCATTCTTAGTTAAAATTAGAGCAATGCTTAAAAAGAAAGATATTGAAGGAGCAATAAATTTTTGTTTGCAGGAAAGAACTCCTGTTTCAAATATTGTAAGAAAAGGTTTGAAGAAATTTAGATTTGGTCATCAAAGAGTTGTTGAAGCAATTGAAAGTGCAGGCAGACAGGAAATTGGAAAACTTGAAAAAGGTCTTTCAATTTTAGCTACAATTTCCGGTATTGCACCATTGCTTGGCTTTTTAGGAACAGTTACAGGTATGATTGGTGCATTTATGAAAATTCAAGAACTTCAAGGTTCTGCTAATCCTGCAGATTTAGCAGGCGGAATCTGGGAAGCATTAATTACAACTGCATTTGGTTTGATTGTCGGAATTCCTGCTTTGGCGTTTTATAATTATTTTGTTAGTGCAATTAATAAATTAGTGATGGATATTGAACTGATTACAAATGATATTATCGATTTGCTTGATGATACATCAAAGCAACCTGCATATGATGACGAAGAAGAAATTAGTTTATAGGAGAAAAAATGAAATTTGAAACCACAAATAAACCATTAAGCATATTTGCTTATTCATCACTTACAGATATCGTAATGCTTCTTTTGATTTTTTTCCTGTTGACTTCACAATTTGTAATTCAAACTGGAGTGAAAGTAAAATTGCCAGGAGCAAAAAACAATGAACAAGCAGCTCCATCAAAAATGATTGTTACAATTACAGAACAAGGAAGAATATTTCTTGGCAATGAAGAAATTGGAATTGATAAACTTGCAGGCAAACTTGAATTAAATAAACAAAAAACAAACGAGAATAATTTGATTATTCGTGCAGATAAATCCGTTAAAATTGATTTAATAATTAAAGTAATCGATGCTGCTAAAGGAATTGGAATAGATAGATTTACAATCGAAACAGAAAAAGAAAATTTTTAACTATGAAAAAAAATCCAAGAAATATTTCTTATTTAATTTCATTGATTGTTCATACAATAATAATCATTGTGTTTGCTTTTATTAATTTATCTGTAGGACTTGAAGAAGAAGATTATGTAACAATTGGATTTGGAAGCGGAATGAGTGCAGGAAGCATTGGCCCTTTAGGAAATGATATGGAAACACAGCAGCCAAAGCCAAAACAGGAAATGCTCAAAAAAGAAGACCAGCAAAAAGTTGAACTGCCTAAGGCAAAAACTTTTGACGAGGAAAATTTAATTGCAAAAACTGATAAGAAAAATCAAAAAGAATTAAATACAGAAAAGATTAAGCCATTGAATTCAAATCAGCAAAAAGCAAGAGGAACAGAAGATGCAGGTGAAGGTATTGGTGGTTTTGGCTTTGAACTTGATTTTGGCGGTAAAGGAATTCGAAAAATTTATAGCTATACTTTGCCTGAATATCCCGAAGGTGTTTCTAAAGAAATTGATGTTAAACTTAAATTTACAATTCTGCCTGATGGAACAGTTGGAAAAATATTCCCTTTGATTAAGGCTGATGCAAGATTGGAAATGGCTGCAATTAATTCATTGCGACAATGGAGATTTGAACCTCTGCCTCCAAATGCAAAACAGGTAGAACAAACTGCTATTATTACATTCCCTTATCGTCTTCAGTAGATTTTTCTTCTCGATAATAAAAACGATAAAAAAAGAATTCAGCAATTGAAAGAAGTGTTAAAGAAATTGTGTCGGCATCAAAATAAATTCCAAAACCTTTGCTGTCAAAAAATATTTTTACAATTGTGGTAGAAATTGACCAGCCTACTGAAAAAAGTATTATGATTAATGCAACATTTATTATACCTGCACTTAAAGATTCTTCCTGCCATTTTTTTGTGAATATTACTATTATAAAAATTAGATGAGCTGCAAAAATTAATGCTGATATCATTTTTACTCTTCACTTATTTTGCTGTTAATTATTTGTGCACCAATTAAACCACCGACAATGCCGAAAATTGTATCAACTAAAAAATTGTTAATAATTACTGAAAATGTATAAAGAAATGAAAATCCATGTTCAATTATATCGTTGCGGACAATCTGAAATAAATTAATTACTTCATTTCGAATTTCTTCGCTTAATGGAAAATTGTTAATCATTTTTTGAAGCTCAGGAAACATTGCAACAACATCATTATTCCTTGTGATAAAAGTTATGAGTATATCGAATAAAGAACCAAATAATGCAGCATAAATGCCTGTCATTAATCCAATCATTAAAGCATGTTTCATTGTAGTTTTTGAAGTGGCTTTGTTAGCTTTTCTATCAAGCACAATTGCAATGAAAGAAGCTGCAGGAATAATTAAGCAGCATGAAAAACTTTTGACAAGAGGAACAACCTGCAAAACTCCTGCACCAAAACCACAAACAAATGATGATATATATTTTTTCATTTATCTAATTGAATTTCATGAAAAAGATTTATCAAGCTTTTGTAAAAATATGAAAATAGAACTGAACCAAAAAGTAATCCTGTAAAAAATGCAAGAGTTTTTGAATAAGTGTAAATATTTAATGATGTGAGAAAAACATCAATCATTAATGGCATTGTTGATAAAGAAAGTAATTTTAGATTTATCTTCATTTCTTTTTTAATGAAAAGACTAAAAATCGATAAAAGCAAAATTCCAGAATAAATTCCCACGCATCTTGAACATACAAATGTATGCCCACAGTTAAGTTCAATTATTTTTTCTACATTTTGATGACAAACTAATGAGTAAGTTTTTTTAATGAATGGCAAAATGATAATTGATTTAGGATAAAGTTTTGAAAGACATTCAAAAAAAATTCCTGCATACCAGATTGAAATTAAAATAAAGATGAAGATTTTGATCCTAAGTTTCAAGTTTTATTCAGATATGATTTTATAAATCAAAATTGTTTTAGGCATAAGTAAATATAATTTTTGATTGAATATGAAACTGTCTACAATTGTATCATTAATTTTAGGGTCAAAATTTTTGAATTCGTTTATTTGAGAATTATTCATTGATAAAGAAAAATAAATCATTTTCTGAGTGCAGATTGTAATTCCAGAAAATGTTGAATTAATATTAATTAATTCTTCTTGAAATTTTAGTTTGGAAATATTGTTGCCGAACAAATCATAAATAAGAAGGAAGTTATTATCTATTACTAAAATTTTATTATCAATAATTGTAAATGCTCTGGGATTCTGTAATGCAAAGTCCCCAAATTCTCTGCTTCCAATCTCAGCAAGAAATTTCCCTGTTGAAGTGAATTTTAGAATTCTTGAATTGTCGGAATCAATAAGAAAAATATCTCCTTGACTTGAAACTGCTGCCCCAGTTGGATAACGAAATTTATATGAGTCATTATCAATTGAATTAGCTGATAGGGAAGAAATGTAATTTAAGTCTTTGTCGAATATTTGAATACGGTCATTAAATTTATCTGCTACATAGATATTTAATGTTGTAGCAGTTACGTCTATCGGTAAGTCAAAAGAATTATTGTCGAATCCATATCCACCAAATGTTTTTAATGTATTTCCGAGAGTATCTAACTTTATTATTTCATTTTCAGCTGCATCTGTAACATAAATATATCCCGAAGGATTAATGCTGAAAGCATAAGCCGAATTAAATAAACCAATTTCATTTTGATATAAAAAAGTTTGTGCAAGAACTTTTTTGTTCGTGAAAGAAAAAACAATAAAAAGTAAAATTGACATGTAAGATATTAATCTTCTTTTTATAAAAATATTATGCAGTGGGAAAGAGAATTTCATTCGTATCGATTTTATTATTAAAGAATTAAGTTAAACATTCGATTATGAATTATAAAAAAATACTTTTGCTTACAGGCACAATTTATGTAAGATTTTACTTAATTAAAATAAGTTTATTTATTAAATTTGTTTCAAACATAAGGCTATAAATTGTTGCCGGGGGAGAAATGAAAAAAACATTATTAATACTTGCATCAGTTATTTTATTGCTTTCTTCATGCAAATTAAAAGAAGAAAGTGATATTACAGGCACTGGAGGCGAAGGAATTTCAACACAATTAAAATTATTATCCCCTAATGGTGGCGAAACTATTGTAGAAGGTAGTTCTTTTGATATTAAATGGAGCGGAAAAACTACCTCGCTTATTAAAATTTTATATTCATTCGATAATGGATTAAGCTGGAATTTAATAGCAGACAGCTTGCAAAACTTAGGTGTGTATTCATGGTTCCCTGTTCCGAGCACAATTTCAACTCAATGCAAAATAAGAATTGCATCAGTTGATGGCTCAACTTCTGATGAAAGTGATGATGTATTCAGCATAATTCGAAGTACAAATGAAAGCTTAAAAATTACATCACCAAATGGTGGAGAAGAATGGGAAGCTGGTTCTTCAAAACAAATAAAATGGTTCAGCACAGGAATTGATTCTGTAATAATTGAATATACAACTGATAATGGAAATCATTGGAATTATATAGCTACAGACAAAAAGAACACAGGAATTTATTACTGGGAACCAATTCCAAATACTCCATCAACTTTAGCAAAAGTTAGAATTAAAGATGCTAAAGATGGAAAACCTTCAACAGAAAGTGAAAAACCTTTCAATATTCTGCCTGAACCAAAGATTACAGTTACCATTCCTAATGGAAAAGAAATATGGCTTGCAGGTTCTTCTCAAAAAATTGAGTGGATTTCAGAAAATGTTGAAAATGTAAAAATTGCTTACACTACAAATAATGGTTATAACTGGAATACAATTATCGAGTCATACCCCAGCATAGGTTTTTATGAATGGAAGGAGGTTCCAAATGTTAATTCAAAATTGTGTAAAGTTAGAGTATATGATGCAAAAGATGGAGAGCCATGGGATGTTTCTGATGAACCATTTGAAATAACAAACCAAATAAGTCAATCAATAAAAATTATTAGTCCTAATGGAGGTGAAAGCTGGCAAGCTGGAACTTCACAAAATATTACATGGTCTTCAGTTGGCATTACTAAAGTAAAAATAGAATATTCTTCTAATAATGGCTTAACATGGAATGAAATAATTAATAATTTACCAAACTCAGGTGCTTATGAATGGAGTGTACCAAATACTTTGTCAACACAATGTCTTGTTAGAATAAGTGATGCAGAAGATGGCGACCCTGTTTCCCAAAGTGAAAAAGTATTTAAAATTATTCCTAAACCTGAAATTAAAGTTTTATATCCAAACGGTGGCGAATCATGGACAGCTGGAGTGTTAGATACAATTAGATGGCAATCAATCGGAGTTGAAAATGTAACAATTATGTTTACAGCAAATAATGGAATTACATGGGATAAACTCGTTGAAAAAGCTCCATCAAATGGAAAATATGCTGCAAGTTTTACCTCGCCATCCAATCAATATAAAATTAGAATTTTTGATTACGACAGAGGTTCTCCAATAGATGAAAGTGATGGAACATTTACAGTATTGCCTGAACCAAAGATTACAGTATTAACACCTAACGGCGGAGAAGAATGGTATGCCGGGTCAAGTGATAACATTAAATGGATATCAACAAATATAGAATATGTGAAAATTGAATACACAACAAATAATGGTGCAGTCTGGAATACAATTGTTGATAGAACTGAAAGTGATGGAGTATACAGCTGGAATCAGATACCAAATGTAAGTTCATTATTGTGCAAAATAAGAATTAGTGATGCTGATGATGGAATCCCTGCAGATGTTTCGGATGATGTTTTTACAATTATCAATAAAGGGAATCAATTAATAAGGGTAACAAGTCCAAACGGCGGAGAAAAATTAACTGCAGGCTCTTCATTTAACATAACATGGGATGCAGCAGGAATTACAAATGTAAAAATTGAATATACAACAAATAATGGAATTTCATGGAATACAATTGTAAACAGCACACCAAGCACGGGATTTTATAATTGGGCAATAGTGCCGAGCACTGCTTCTACAAATTGTAAAATTAGAATTAGTGATGCACAGGATGGATATCCATCCGATGAAAGTGACAACTTCTTCTCAATTGAACCTGAGCCAAGAGTAAAAGTATTGGAACCTAACGGTGGAGAAAGCTGGAATTATGGAACCCCAGAAGAAATTAGATGGGAATCAGAAAATATTAAAAATGTTAAGATAGAATATACAACAGATGGAGGAGGCAGCTGGACAACAATTGTTAACAGTATCTCAAGTATAGGTTCGTATATCTGGAATGATATTCCAAACGTTAATTCTAATCAATGTAAAATAAAAATTAGTGATGCTGAAGATGGTGTACCTTACGATTTATCTGATAACAACTTCCAGATTTCAAATCAGGTTACTCAATCTATCAGAATAATATCTCCTAATGGCGGTGAAAGATGGCAGTCAGGTACTTCAAAAAATATTACATGGGATTCCAAGGGAATTAACAATGTTGACATTGATTACACAATTAATAATGGATTAACATGGATTCCAATTGCAAAGAGTATTCCAAGTTCTGGTTCTTATGAGTGGAATCCAATTCCAACAGTTAATTCAACGCAATGTAAAGTAAGAGTAAGAGATGCAGCAGATGGTGAACCATCTGATGAAAGTAATGCTACATTTACAATTCAGCCAAGTCAATCTATTGAAGTAATATATCCTTATTCAGGTGTTGAGTTGCTTTCAGGAGAAAAATTCAAAATCCAATGGAGATCAACTGGAATTGAATATGTAAAGATTGAATTCAATCCTTATAATTCTACAGATAAATCTGATTGGGTAGTTCTTGTTGATAGTGTTTCAGGAACTGATGAAGGTAATGGAATTCGTTCATACGAAGCAAGTTTTTCTGTTGTATCTGATAATTATGTAATTCGAATAAGTGATGCTGTTGATGGATCCCCAATGGATTATACTGATGGCGTCTTCAAAGTTAAACCTGCACCAACAATTAATGTAATAGTTCCAAATGGCGGCGAGCAATGGTTAGCAACCAAAGCTAATGCATCAACAACAGATTATCAAAATTATCATCCTTATGAAATTAAATGGAATGCTAATAATATTCAGAAAGTTAAGATTGAATGGTCAACAAATGGTGGAGGAAGTTGGCATACAGTGCCTGGTGCTGAAAGCACAGAGAATGATGGCATTTTCATCTGGGCACCTGGTCATAAAGATTTAATTCGACCCGACAGTTCGGACAATTGTAAAATTAGGATTTCTTCAGCTGACCCTGGTGTAACTGCAATTGATGAATCTGATGGATATTTCTCAATTCATTCAAGTAAGAAAATTAGAATTGAATATCCTAATGGCGGACAATATTTCTACTTATCAGCTGATGAAATGCAGAATCCTAAACCTTCAACTCACTGGCCATTGTTAATTAAATGGACAAGTTATGCAATCTCTGGCAATGTTAATATTTATTACAGCATTCAAAATGGGGCAGAAGGAACATGGAAACCTATAGTAACAAATTATCCTTCAACAGGTGCTTATGGTTGGGACTTTATTTTTGGTACTGTTAAAGAATTATTGCCCTCATCGTTATTGAGAATTAAAATTGTTGATTCATCAGATTCAAAAGTATGGGATATTAATGATAATCCAATCAATCTAAACATAATTGGAAATTAATTTTGAAAAATAATTGATTAAAAAATTGTTAGGTTGAAATTATATGAATGATTTTTGTTAATTTTGCTAAGTGATTTTTGCCCCGTGGTGTAATTGGCAACACGTCTGACTCTGGATCAGAAGACTTCAGGTTCGAGCCCTGACGGGGCAGCAAAATTTAAGTTCTTTATGAATCCTTTCATTTATCTTCATTTAACAAATCTTATTTTTTATAAAAGGAGTTGATATGCAAACACGTCAATTAGGTAAAAATGGACCTTTTATTACTTCTATTGGTTTTGGTGCATGGGCTATCGGAGGACCTTGGCAATATGGCTGGGGAAAAGTTGATGATGATGAATCTATTAAAGCAATTCACACAGCAATTGATAATGGAATAAACTGGATAGATACTGCAGCAGTTTATGGCTTCGGACATTCTGAAGAAGTAGTAGGAAAAGCTTTGAAGGGGATTCGTCACAAAGTTTTTATTGCTACAAAATGCGGAATGCTAAATGATGGGAAAGGAAATGCTGTAGTTAATCTAAAACCAGAAAGTATTAGAAAAGAAATTGATGATAGTTTACGACGACTTCAAACTGATTACATTGATTTATATCAATTTCATTGGCCCGACCCGAATACACCTGTGGAAGATTCATGGGGAACAATGGTAGAATTACAACAAGAAGGGAAAGTAAGATATATTGGTGTATGCAATTTTGATGTCCCGCTCTTAGAAAGATGTATGAAGATTGCAAGAGTTCAATCACTTCAACCTCCTTACAGTTTATTAAGAAGAGATATTGAAAAAGAAATCCTTCCATATTGTCTTCAAAACGATATTGGAGTTATAGTTTATAGCCCAATGCAAGCTGGATTATTAACTGGAAAATTTGACATAAATAAAATTGCTGAAGATGACTGGAGAAGAAAAAACAGAATGTTTCAAGAACCATTTTTATCAAAAGCTTTGGAGTTTGTTAATAAGCTTAGACCAATTGCAGAAAGGTCAAATAAATCTGTTGGTAATTTAGCTGTAGCTTGGGTATTAAAAAATCAAGCTGTAACTGCAGCAATAGTTGGGGCAAGAAATAGTCAACAGGTACTCGAAAACATACAGGCTGATAATTATGTCCTAACAGATGATGAAATGAATGAGATTTCAAAACTATTAGAAGAAATGGAATTATAATTTGATATTGCTTAATTGTAATTCTATTTTTGCTTTAGTTCTTAATGGCGCATTCGTCTAGTGGTTTAGGACGCCGCCCTCTCAAGGCGGAGATCACGGGTTCGAATCCCGTATGCGCTACGGAGTTTAAATTATTTTCAAGGCGGAGATCACGGGTTCTCCCGAAGGGATTCCTTTGGAAGAATCCCGTATGCGCTACTAATCTAAAAATTATTTTGGATAGAAATTATAGCTTCTTTTGAAAAGATTGCTTTGAAAAATAATGTAAACTAATTGATTTTAATTACTGTAAAGATTGAAAACACTATTTCATCTAAAAGCTGATTCCGTATAAGAAATAATTTTTTGTTATTTGATTTTAACATTTATTCGAAGATTATCATTTTTATGAAAAATTGTATTTTGTTATGAATCTCGTATTCAAAAGTTAATATATTAATTCTTGTTGCTTTGTAAAGAAAATTACATCAGAATATTTTCTAATTCTTGAGTAAAAATATTGGCAAGATTCGAAAAACATATCTTCATTTGTGAAAATAGAAGAGATAACAATGACCCGCGAGGATGCTGTGCAGATAAAAATTCTATTGCTGTTCGAGAACTTTTTAAAGTAAGATTAAAAGAATTAGGTATGAACTCGAAAATAAGAGCAAATTCTTCTGGGTGTCTTGATGCATGTAAATTTGGTCCTGTAATTGTGGTTTACCCTGAACAAATATGGTATGGCAATGTAAAAATTGATGATGTTGAAGAGATAATTCAGAGTCATATTTTAAATAACAAACCTGTTGAAAGATTATTAATCAAAGAAAAAAAATTTAATGAGCAATAATTTAGAAGAAGAAAAAAAACGAATAAAAAAAATTATTGAATTACTATTAAAAGAATATCCAAACGCTAAAACCGCACTCAATTATTCAAATCCATTTCAGTTGTTAATCGCAACAATTCTTTCTGCACAGTGCACAGATGAAAGAGTAAATTTAGTTACCAAAGATTTATTCAAGAAATACAAAAAGCCTCAGGATTTTTTAAATGTTCCTCCAGAAGAAATTGAAAAAGATATTTATTCAACTGGATTTTATAAACAAAAAACAAAAAGTATAATTAAATGTTGTTCAGCACTTGTTGAAAAATATAATGGTAAAGTGCCTGATAATTTTGATGAACTTGTAAAATTGCCAGGCGTAGGAAGAAAAACTGCATCAGTTGTTGCAGGCAATGCTTTTAATATTCCCTCAATTGCAGTTGATACTCATGTAACAAGATTAACTAATCTTCTTAGATTTGTTGATACAAGCGACCCTGTTAAAATTGAGTTTAAGCTGAAAGAATTGCTTCCTGAAAAATATTGGATTGTATCCTCAAATCTTTTAATTAATCATGGAAGAAAAATTTGCATAGCACGCCGACCCAAATGCTCGGAATGTATAATTTGCAAATATTGTCCGTCATGTAAAATTTAATAAATTAAACAAGAGTTTACTATGAATAATGATTTAATGCACAATCGAAGTTACTGTCTTGAGTTATTAAAACAGTATACTAAAAGCGAAAATCTTTTAAAACATGCTTATGCAGTAGAATCATGTGTTCGTGCATATGCAGAAAAATTTGGTGAAGATATTGATTACTGGGGAAATGTTGCTCTTCTTCATGATTTTGATTATGAACAATATCCTACAGCAGAAGAACATCCTTACAAAGGCGCAGAAATTTTAAAACAATTAGGATTCGAACAGGAATTTATTGATTCAATTTTATCTCATGCTGATTATACAAATGTTCCAAGAGATACTTTGTTGAAAAAAGTTTTATTCGCATGTGATGAATTAGCCGGATTTTTAACTGCAGTTGCGTATGTAAGACCATCAAAAACAATTGATGAAGTTGAAGTTAAATCCGTTATTAAAAAGATGAAAGATAAAGCATTTGCAAGAGCCGTAAGCAGAGAGGATATTATTAAAGGGGCACAGGACTTAGGAATTCCTCTCGAAGAACACATTCAGTTTTGTATTGATGCAATGAGAAAAAATAAAGAACTGCTTGGACTTTGATTATTCATGAATTCAAATTATTAGCTTGACAAGTTACATTCATTTTGTCTAAATTTGACACCAAATTTATGGAGATATATTATAGAGAGTTTATTTACTATTCTTGAACTAATAATTGGTAAGAGTTAATTAATAAGATAGTTCTGATGAAAACAAAATTCTCTATAATATTTCTCCTTTTTATTTTAAATGTAGTTATCAATGCTCAAGATATAAAGGTTCTCTCCTCTAATTCTAATTCAATTGTATTTGAGTATTCTCCAATTATTTTGGATACCTCTTTCATATATCTGAATGGAGAAAAGTTTTTCACTCTTACAATCCCAAATACTTACATAGATTTTATTTCAAAAGATGAAAGCCCAAAATTACCTGTTCGCCAAGTAAATATTGGTGTGCCTTCAGAATTTGGAAACACAATTCAAATTATTTCTTCTGAATACGAAGAATTTCCAGGAATTTATCTCCCTAAAAATTTATCAGAAAGAGATTCTATAATTTACTTCTCAAATAAAAATTCTTTCAGTAACGATTTGGTTACATTTGGAGAATATGGATTAGTTAGAAATCTTCCTGTTCAATCAGTAAAAATTTATCCAGTGCATATTGATTATCAAAATAAAATTACAAGAGTTTATAAAAAAATTATTATCAATTTTAACTTTGGCAGAATTCAAGAAAATTCTGAATTGATTAAAGAAGATTTTCTTCGTAATGTAATATTGAATTGGGATGTAGCTAAGAATTGGGGGATTCCAGAATCAAAATTATTTAAAATCTCTAAGGCAGTTTTTTCAAGTGGAACATGGTATAGATTCGAAATCACTGAAGAAGGAATTTATAAAATTGACAGAAATTTCCTTCAAAGTTTAGGAATTGATGTAAATACTATCGATCCAAGAACAATTCAGATTTTTAGCATTTGTGGCTATGCTCTTCCAGAAAATTATTTAACACAAAGTAACATTGGCTTAAAAGAAGTTGCAATTTATATCTCAGGTGAAAGTGACGGCAAGTTTGATCAATCCGACTACATTTTATTTTATGGAAGAAATGCAGAAGTATGGGAATATGATCCATCCGCAAAAAAAATTGTTAGAGTAAAACATCCTTACACAAAGAAAAGTTATTACTGGTTGACTTTTGGAAAGACTAACGGCAAAAGAGTTTCTATAAAATCTTCTTTGAATTTGCCTAATGTTTCTCAACAGCAATATACATTTGCATATAAAAGCAACGATAAGGACAGCATAAAAGTTGGACCATCTGGAAGAGAATATTATGGAGATGAATTCAGTGGCACAAGAAACAGCAGAAATTACATAACAACATTAACTGGGATTCTGCCAAACTCAAGAGTAAATTATAATTTTAGATTAATAAATACTTCTACTTCAATTGTGAATTATTCTATAAGCGAGAGCAACAAATTAATTTACAGTGGTTCAATTTCAAGAATATATGATTATTATTACGGAAGAGCTGATTATGGCACTGCTTATTACGATGGTAATCTAATAGATGAAAGAAGTAATTTGAAAATATCGATAAATACTTCGTCTGCTGGCGTTAAAGTTTATCTTGATTATTTTGAAATTGAATACAAGAGAAAATTAGAAGCAGCAGGCGATTATTTGTTATTCTTTTCTAAAGATACAACAGGTATCATTGAATACAAAATTACAAATTTTTCTAACAGTAATATTTTAGTGTTTGATGTAACAAACAGCTGGGATGTAAAATTAATTGATGGTGCTTTGATAAGCGGAGGAGAAATAAAATTTCAATCCAGTGAAGAAAAAAATAAGGTATCTAAATATATAGCTGTAAATCCAAATGCATTTAAAACTCCACAAAACGGAACAAGCATAAATGTTACAAACATTACTGAAAATATTTCTGGTAGCGAAATGATAATCATCTCCAATAAATTTTTCCGCAATCAAGTTGAACGATATGCTAATTACAGAGCTAATCAATCACCATACAAATTATCAACATCAATTTTTTATGTTGATGATATTATGAATGAATTCTCCGGAGGTTTGCTTGATCCGACATCCATTAGAAATTTTCTAAAGTATGCTTATGATAACTGGCAGACTAAACCTTTTTATGTTCTTTTATTCGGGGATGGAGATTATGATTATCTAAATACAATTAAAGAAAGCATTGATAAAAATTTTGTTCCTACATATCAAACTCAAGAATCTTTAGATGAGATTGCTTCTTACGTAATGGATGATTACTATGCAAGAGTTTCAGGTTTTGATAAGAAAGCTGATTTAGCAATTGGAAGATTGTGTGTTCAATCAGAAACAGATGCACAGGCTGTTGTGAATAAAATTATTGAATATGAAAATAATCTTGAAAAAAGTATCTGGCGTTCAACGATTACTTTGGTTGCAGATGATGGTCCTCAAGCTTTAGGGAAGGATGATGGAGATATGCATACGAGACAATCAGAATATTTATCCTTAGTGAAAATTCCAACGTATTTTACACAGAATAAAATTTATTTAGCTGCTTATCCAACAGTATATACTGGATTAGGAAGAAGAAAGCCGGATGTAAATAAAGCAATCATAAGTGCAATTAATAATGGCACATTAATTTTAAACTGGATTGGTCATGGCAATCCAAATACTTGGGCACATGAATATGTTTTTGAAAAAGCATCAACAATTCCTCAATTGAAAAATCAAAATTATTTTTTCCTTACCGCTGCTACATGCGACTTTGGCAAATTTGATGACTCTGATGAACAAAGTTCAACGGAAATTATGATTAATATGCCAAACAGTGGAGCAATTGGAGCTTTTACAGCTGCTCGTGTAGTTTATGCTGATGCTAATGCTGAAATTAACAATACTTTTTATGGTTATTTATTCAGTCGTGAAAATGATAATTTGCCAATGTGCATAGGTAAAGCTTTCTATTTAACAAAAAATATTAGAACACAACAGAATGATGAAAAATTTCATCTGTTTTGTGATCCAGCCCTAAGATTAAATGAACCAATTTTATCAGCTTCTATTGATTCGATTAATGGGAAAACTCTTAATTCATCTGTTCAGATTAATGCACTTGGCGAAGTAAAAATTAATGGAACAGTGAAAGATTCTCGTAATTCAAAACTAAATTTTAATGGAGAAGCTATCATAAGTGTTTTTGATTCTGATAAATTGGTAGAATTCAAAGAAATGGAATATACTGTAACAATGCCAGGAGGATTAATCTACAGAGGCAGAACTACTGTTAATGATGGAAAATTTCAAACTGAATTTGTAGTCCCAAAAGATATTTCTTATGAAAATAAAAATGGAAAGATTACTGCATACATTTTTAATGATGAAACAGATGGAATTGGTTACACAGGAGATATAATTGTAGGAGGAACAAATCCAAATGCTGTAAATGATGGCAAAGGTCCAGAAATCCAAATCTTCTTTGATAATGAATCTTTTGAAAATTCCTATTTAGTAAATCCCGATTTTACATTGATAGTCAAACTAAAAGATCAAACCGGAATTAATACAACTGGTGCAGGTATTGGTCATAAATTAGAAGGTATTATCAATGATGATGAAAATAATGCTATCGATTTTACTAATTATTTTGTTGGAGATTTAAATTCGGCAGGCAAATCGGGCGTAATAAAATATAAATTTGCTTCATTTCAACCGGGTGATTACAAGATAACAATAAAAGCATGGGATGTTTTCAACAATTTTTCTTCAGAAGATGCATACTTTACCGTTGTTTCGCCTGATGTTGGATTAAGTATCAGAAATGTTTATAATTTCCCGAATCCATTTTCGTCATCTACAACTTTTACATTTCAGCATAATATTGCTTCGGAAATAAATGTTAAAGTGAAAATTTATACAGTTGCAGGAAGATTAATTAAAGAAATAGAAGAAAGAAACATTCTCGATAAATTTGTAAGAATTGATTGGGATGGAAAAGACAACGATGGTAATTCAATTGCAAATGGAACTTATCTTTATAAAATTTTAGTTGAATCTTCTGATGGAAAATTAAAAGATAGTGCACTTGGTAAACTTGCAGTTATTAGATAAAATAAATTTTATATTTTTTGAATAAACAAAAGCTTTTTAATTAATTTAATCAGGAGGAACATATGAAAAGAATAATGATGATTATGATGCTGATATTTATGTTATTAGGGATAGAGAAAATTAGTGCACAAGGCGAAGCAGCATTACCATTTTTGTTAATTGCACCAGATTCAAGAGCAGGTGGCATAGGTGAATCGGGAACCGGACTTGCAGATAACTCAGCTGCAATTTTCTGGAACCCTGCTGGTATTGCTTTCCTTACAGGTTCAGAAGTCAGCTTTACTCATAGTAATTGGCTTCCAGAATTTCATCTCGATTTATTTTACGACTATGCAACTTATAGACAATATATAGAAGATATAAGCGGAAGTATTACTGCAAGTATTACATATATGAACTATGGAGAATTTGTTCGAACATTATCAAATTCACCGGAACCTGTAGGAACATTTAGGTCTTATGATGCTGCCTTGACTGTTGGTTATGCAACAAAATTGAGCAACGATTGGGGTTTGGGATTTAATTTTAGATTAATTCACAGCCGACTTGCCGATAAACCAACAGAACAAGAACAAGGGAAAGGAGTTGCTACAACCGTGAGTTTTGATATCGGCGCAATGTGGAGACCCGAAAAATTTAATTTGCCCTTAATTGGTGATATGGGAAATAGATTTAGTCTTGGCATGAACTTGAGTAATTTGGGTCCAAAAATTTATTATATCGATCAAGCTCAGGCAGACCCTATTCCAACAAACTTTCGACTTGGTATTGCTACAAGATTATTTCAGGATGATTTTAATTCTTTAACATTGACTCTTGATTTTAGTAAACTTCTTGTCGATAAAGGCGATGCTTTCAGAGGTCAGGTTGATTCAACTGTTACTGTTAAGAAAAAAAGAAAAGAATTTTATCAAGCAATCTTTACTGCTTGGGCAGATCAACCAATTGGTGAAGAAATTCGTGACATTAATACTTCTGCAGGAATTGAATACTGGTATGGTCAACCCGGAGATTTTATGTTTGCTTTAAGAGCAGGATTTTTCTACGAAGACCCAGCTTTTGGCAATAGAAAATTTGTTACACTTGGGGCAGGTATTCGTTATGATATGTATGGCTTTGATTTTAGTTACCTAACTACAGATGTATTCAAAAACGGCGAAAATCATCCTCTCAATAATACCTTGAGATTTACTTTACTTATTGGCTGGGGAGCTGTTCCTCAAAAACAATTAGGATTTCCTCGCGGAATTTAATTTCATATGAAAAAAACAATTTTATTTTTACTTTTATCAGGATTGAGCATTTTATATGCTCAATCCTTAAATCTGAGAGTGTTTCATAAACTTGATGAACCAAAAATTTTTAATTCTTCAGACACTCTGAAAATTCTTGCAGTGCTTGTTGAATTTAAAGAAGATAACGATCCTAATACTTTTGGCAATGGAAAGTTTGGTTCAATTTATTCTAAAAATTATGGTGATACAATCTTAGATCCTTACCCTCATGATGTTAAGTATTTTGAAAATCATCTTGAGTTTGCTAAAAATTATTTTAGAAAAGTTTCTAATGGCAAATTAAATATTGATTATACCGTTCTGCCCAAGGTAATAACAGTTTCTCAAATAATGAGAAATTATTCACCGCCGCCTTCTAATCCTGATGATTTATCAAATATTGCTAAGTTCGCAAAAGAAGTTTGGCACATTGCAGATTCAATTTACACTGATATTGATTTTTCAAAATATAATCTTTTTACAATTTTTCATGCTGGTGTTGGGAATGCATACTATCCAAATGGAAGATTGGGATTAGAAAGAGATTTGCCTTCAGTTTATTTAAGCGAAAATTCTTTGAAGTCAATTTTTGGAAATGATTTCGATGGTTTTAAAACAAAAAATTTTTTAATTAAGAATACAATTATTTTACCTACAACAGAATCAAAAGAAATTGATTCATTTGGAGAAAAGATTCTTTATCAAATGTCAATTAATGGATTGATTGTTGGAAACATTGCAAGCTATCTTGGACTGCCTGATTTGTTTAACACCGAAACTGGCGTTACCGCAATCGACAGATTTGGTTTGATGGATGGCAATGCACTTTTTGCTTTTAATGGCACTTTCCCGCCTGAACCTTCTGCATGGGAAAAAATTTATCTCGGCTGGATTCAACCAGTTGTTATTGATAAGATTGATAAAAAAATTAATATTGTTGCAAAACTTGCAGCTCAAATGAATGATACCGTTGTTGTAAAAGTTCCGATTAATTCTTCTGAATATTATTTAATTGAAAACCGACAACGTGATGTAAAAAAAGATGGATTAACTATTACGTGTAAAATTGGCAATGAAACCCGCACATTCCATGTAGATAAAGATAAACCAAGATTTAATTTTAGTAATGCCGATACATTAGCTGGAGTAGTTATAGATGTAGATGAATTTGATTGGGCTGTTCCTGGAAATGGAATTGTAATCTGGCATATTGATGATAGTATTATTAAAGAAAAAATTACACTTAACAAAATAAATGCTGATATAAAGAACAAAGGTGTTGATGTTGAAGAGGCAGATGGTATCCAGGATATTGGCGAACACTTTACTTCTGTGCTTGGTGATTTTTATGGAATTGGAAGCGAAGAAGATTTTTGGTTTAAAGGAAACAAAGCTAAACTTTATAAAAATAAGTTTGGTCCTGATACAAAGCCAGATACAAAATCAAACAGAGGAGCGAATAGTTTAATTACAATTGAAAATTTTTCTGAATCAGACAATAAAATGTCGTTCGAAATAAAATTTGGAGAGAATTTAATTAAACCTGTTTCATCAAATTTTTATGACTTCAAAAAACCCGAGATGATTAGTATTCCTTCAGAAAATTATAATTCATTTTATATACTTGATGATAATAATCTGATGATAATTAATCGAAATCAATCTAAAATAAAGTCTTACAACAATTTCAGTAATAAAAAAATTGCTTCTGTGAATTATAACGGAAGTGATTTTATTTTTGGGACCGTTGGAAATAAAATAAATTATTTAATTCAAAATTCTATTGAAGAATATTCTGGCAGCATTGATTTATCATTTAAGATTACTTCACCAATTGTAATTTCTAATGATAACGATAAATTAATTGCTTATGCAGGGACCGAAAACGGCAACATTGTAAAAATCAACATTGAATCTTTGAAGAATGATAGTGCTAATAAATATGATATTATAAAAATTGCTGATGAAGATGTAATTCAAATTTGTAAACCATACAGCAGCAATTATTTTTCTATTATCACAACTAAATCATTTTATGACAGTGAGAATTACAAATTAACTTTGCCTCATAAACCATTGAGAGCTGCATTACTTTATGATAATTCCGCATCAATTTTTACAAATGTAATACTTACCGAAGGTAATTATTTTTATGTAGTTGAAAAAGGAAGAGTAATCAAGGAATTTAAGATTAATACTGAAAATCAAATTAATTCATTTTCTTTATTTGCAGATGTTGAAAGCGGCGAAGGTAAAATTTTATTGAACAATGGGAATAGATTGGAAGCATATAATCTTAATGGTACTCTTTTGGAAAATTTCCCGATTCTTGAACCAGCCGGAGGAAATTTTATTTCTGTCCCTTTGATTGCAGATTTAAATGGTGATATAGTAATTGATATCATTGCTGCTTCTGACAAAGGAAATCTTTATGCATTTGATTCAAAGACTGGAAAAGTTTTAGAATATTTTCCAATTACAATTGGAACAGAATTAATTTTAGCTCCTGCATTGTTTAATTATTTGCCCGAATCGATGTCACCAGTTTCAATCCATGCTTTGATGATGATTGACAAAAATAATTATTTGCATCAATGGACAATTGGAGTAAAAAGTAATGATGCAAACTGGCAAAGCGAATTTTCTAATTCGATGAACAATTCATCAATTGCCTATTCAAAAATTACAATTAACGATAAAAGATTTTTCCCTGAAGAAAAAGTTTATAATTGGCCTAACCCTGTTTATAGCGACGAAACATTTATTCGTTTTTTTGTTTCAGAGAATTCTGAAATTAAAATAAAAATATTTGACCTTGCAGGTGAATTGGTAGATGAATTAAACGGTTATGCAAACGGCGGCTATGATAACGAAATTAAATGGAATGTAAAAAATGTTCAAAGTGGTGTTTACTTTGCCAATGTTGAAGCAAAATCTGAATCAGGGAAATTTGCAAATAAAGTAATTAAAATTGCTGTTATCAAATAAACATATCTAGATTCTCAAATGAAAAAATACATATCAATTTTTTTCTTGATTCCAATTTTAGTTCATGCTCAGTTCAATGAATATGAGCCTGATTATGAATGGCTTACCATAAAAGGTGAACATGTTTATGT
The DNA here is from genome assembly GCA_037481715.1 of Melioribacteraceae bacterium. Taxonomy (GTDB): domain Bacteria; phylum Bacteroidota; class Ignavibacteria; order Ignavibacteriales; family Melioribacteraceae; genus Rosettibacter. The sequence continues at coordinate 633,539 of JBBFLD010000001.1, read as the reverse complement.
TCATTATCATCCTGAAGCTGAAAGAACTGCTAGAACAGTGTTAAAAATTGCAGAAGAAGTTTGGGGACCAATAACTTCTCTTTATGAATATGAACCCGAGACTGTTCATTTTGTAATTAAAGATATAGATGACTATTCTAATGGTGCTACTTACTTCTTTGACAACAAAATTGAAATCTGGGCTTCGGCTCTTGATTTTGATTTGAGAGGAACACATAACTGGCTTCGTAATGTAATTACGCATGAATTTACTCACATGGTTCAAATTCAGTCATCAATGAAATTGAGCAGAAGATTTCCTGCATTTTATTTTCAATTTATGAATTATGAAAAAAAGAGAAGACCGGATATACTCTATGGTTTCCCTAATTTTATTGCTTCTTATCCAATTGCATCTGTAAATGTGCCTGCATGGTTTGCAGAAGGAACAGCTCAATATATGCGCAAAGAATTTGGTTATGATGATTGGGATACTCACCGCGATATGATTTTGCGATGTTATGCTTTAAGCAATAAAATGTTAACATGGAATCAAATGGGAGTATTTGATAAAACGAGTTTAGGAAATGAATCGGTTTATAATGCAGGTTTTGCTCTCACTCGTTATATCTCACAAAAATATGGTGAAGATAAATTGCAAAAAATTTCTCGTAAACTTGGCAAACTTTCTAATTTTACAATTGATGCTGCTATCAAAGATGTAATTGGAATAACAGGCAAAGAATTATATGATGAATGGAAAACTTTTCTTAAAAATGATTACGAAAAAAGAATTGAAGATGTTCTTGAAAATCGTGTTGAAGGTGAATTAATTGCCCAAAAAGGATTTGGAAATTTTTATCCTGTTTTTTATGACAGCATCAAAATTCTTTACATATCGAATAAAGAAAATGACTACTTTGGAATGTCCTCGATTTTCCTGCTTAATTTGAAAACAAAACAAGAAAAGCTGCTTGCTCCGCTTGTTCGTTCAACAATTGCAAGAATTCCTGGGGAAGAAAAAATTGTTTATGCAAAATTGAGTGATGATAATCCAAGATGGAATAACATTCATGATTTATATGTCTATGATTTGAAAACTGAAAAAAGCAAAAGAATTACATTTGGATTAAGAGCAAATAATCCTGATGTATCACCTGATGGCAAGACAATAGTTTTCTTATTTCAAAAAGATGGGACAACAAATGTTGGAATCGTAAATATTGATGGGAAAGAATTTCGACAATTAACTTTTTTCAACAGCGGCGAACAGGTTTATAATCCAAAATTTTCTCCTGATGGAAATTATGTAGTGTTTGGTTATTCATTAAAAAATACAAGAGAGATTGCAAGAGTTAATACTGATGGAAGCAACTTTTCTATTTTAATCAGCAATGGTTATGATAATCGAGATGCAGTTTTTGACCATGAAGGAAATTTAATTTATTCATCTGACGAAACAGGAATTTTTAATTTGTATAAAATTAATCTTGATACGAAAGAAAAAGTTAGATTAACAAATGTTGTAGGAGGAGCATTTCAACCAACAGTAGATTTTAATGGAAATATAATTTATTCAGGATATACTGCTGATGGCTTTAAGCTTTTTTACTTATCGAAAGAGGAACAAAATAAAGTTGATGATTCGAAAAAATACATCTGGAGAAATAATCCACCGCTTTCGGAAGATAAACCAAAAGGAGATTTAGTTAATTTTAACTTATCGCATTTAATAAATTATGATGATACTAATGTGCATAATTATAATGCAGAAAAATATAAAGGTTATTTTTCACGTGTTAGCATTATTCCTTTTATTCGATATGATAATTACACAACATCAAACTATGCAATTGATAGAATTAAACCCGGAGTTTATCTTGCTTCGAGTGACTACTTAAATCGATTCAGCTTTTTTGCAGGTGGAGCAATTAATAAACGATTTGAGAGAGATTTGTTTCTATCTTTTGAATATCGAGATAAGTTGCCGATACTTTATAAATTAGGCTTAAGACCAGAAGCAGGAGTAGAAATTTACAGTATAAGCAGAAAAGCTAACACTTTAATTTCATTCGACTCGCTTGATGCATCATTTAATACAACAACTGATGTGACTTACAATTTGTTTGAAACTGATTTATTCCTTCGACATAAAATTTTTGCAGAAGGAAATAATTTAGAATTCAGATTCATATTAAGCAGTTACACTGCAACACTCGGCAGTTTTATCTTTCCAAATACAAGTATCTTATATCCAACCACAAAAGATACATATTTTATTGGAAGAGATTTTCAGATTAAATATACTTATGATGGGATTAAACCAACTATTGATTCCGATATAAATCCGATTGGAAGAAAAATTGAATTAAAATATGATTATGAATTCAATCGATATAATCCAGATGGAGAATATACAGTAGAAGATGGAATGCTGAAACCAAAGTATAAAAATTTCAATTTTCACAGAATTGAAATAAACTGGAAAGAATTTATTGAAATAAAGAAAGACCATACTTTAACAACACAATTTAGAGCAGCTTCAATATTAGGACCAACAGTGCCAGACTTTTTTGATTTTTATCTTGGCGGTTTAATTGGAATGAAAAGCTATCCATTTTATTCAGTCAGCGGAAATGAATTGGGCTGGATTAATTTAACTTATAGATTCCCTTTATTAAAAAATATTGATACAAGAATTGGACATCTTTACATTGATAAAATTTATATGTCAGTCTATGGAGATTTTGGCAATGCATGGAATGGAAAAATTCCATCATTAAAAGATTTCAAAAAAGGAGCTGGCATCGAGCTGAGAATTAAAATGAATTCATTTTATATATTCCCAACAAGTTTATTTTTTAATGCAGCTTATGCGTTCGATAAATTTTCAAGAAAGATTATGAATGAAAATGTAACTTATGGTAAAGAGTGGAATTTTTACGGCGGTATTTTATTTGATTTCAATTTTTAGTGAAGAGGTAAAAATGAAAAGAATAGTTTTAATAATGATATTAAGCACGTCAATAATATTATCTCAGCAGGAAAGTTTATCAGGAGTTTTAAAAATTGATTCTAAAATTTCATTTGTAAATTCATTAAAACAGGATTTAAAAACTGAGAATAACAATTCAAATAAAAAATCTCCTTTGCTTGGAGCTGTGCTTTCATTTGCTGTTCCAGGGGCAGGTCAATTTTATTCCAAGAGTTATATTAAAAGCGCAATTTTTGTTGCAATAGAAGCAGCTGCAATTACAGTTGGATTAATTTACAATAAAAAGGGGGACGACCAAACAGATTTTTTTCAGAGATTTGCAAACGAACATTGGGATGTTAAAAGATATGCTTTATGGACAATTACCAATGCAGTTAAAATAAATCCTCAGATTAATACAAATGATTTTAAAGTTTTTAATTCAGATGGTTCAGTAAACTGGAAAGAACTTAATCGTCTTGAAAATGCAATAGGTGGTTATTATTCTCATCATCTTGCACCATTTGGCGACCAGCAATATTATGAAATGATTGGCAAATATCCTCAATTTAATGTCGGATGGGATGATTTTGGGGATGAACATACACCTTTCAATTATGGCGACCCGCTTACTCCAAATTTTATTTATTACTCTCGTGAACGCGGAAAAGCAAATGATTTTTATAACATTGCATATAAAGCAGTTCTAATTATAATTACCAATCACATTATAAGTGCTGTTGATGCAGCATGGAGCACAAGCAGATATAATAAAAATTTGCAAATATCTGCTCAATTAAAAAAAGATGAAATTGGTTTTAGAACAATTTATTATCCTCAATTAAATTTGCAATACACTTTTTAAGAAATTAATATGAAAGAACCAGTAGTAGTAATTGTAGGAAGACCAAATGTAGGAAAATCAACTTTATTCAACAGATTGACAAAAACTAAAAAGTCAATTGTTGATGATATAGCTGGTGTTACCAGAGATAGAATTTATGGTGATGTTGAATGGAATGGAAAACATTTTAGATTAATTGATACAGGTGGATTTGTCCCTGATTCTGAGGACCTTTTTGAATCTGCAATTCGTGAACAAATAAAAATTGCGCTTGAAGAATCCGATGCAATCCTTTTTGTAGTTGATGGTAAAGCAGGGCTTACACCTCTTGATAGAGAAATTGCAAACATGATTCGTAAATCAACTAAACCTTATTATCTCCTTGTTAATAAAGCTGATGCACCTGAAATGACATCACACAAAAATGATTTTTATTCTCTTGGAATTGAAAAAGTTTTTGATATCTCTGCATTGAATGGAAGAAACCTGGGAGATTTTTTGGATGATTTACAAAATCATTTAACATTTCCAGAAGAAAAAGAAGAACCAGATTATAGATTGCGTCTGGCAATTATCGGAAAGCCAAATGTTGGTAAATCATCTCTTGTAAATGCTCTTCTTGGTTATGACAGAACAATAGTTACTGATATTCCCGGAACAACAAGAGACAGCATTGATTCTATTCTTAAATATTATGGTGAAGAAATTGTTCTTGTAGATACTGCAGGTTTGAGAAGAAAATCAAGAATTAGAGAGAATGTTGAGTTTTTTGCAAATGTCAGAACTTACAGAGCATTGTGGGACTGTGATGTTGCTGTTCTTCTTCTTGATGCTGAACTTGGACTTGAAAATCAAGACCAGAGAATTATTCAAGAAGCTGTAAGAAGAAGAAAGGGATTAATCATTGCAATTAACAAATGGGATTTAATAGAAAAAGATGTTAACACTGCAAAGAGATATGAAGATGCAATTAAAGCTAAAATGAAAACAGTCGATTATGTGCCAATAATTACAATTTCAGCTTTAACGAAACAAAGAATTTATAAATTAATTGACCTTGCAAAAAAAATTCATGAAGAAAGAAAAAAGAAAATTCCAACAAGTCAATTAAATGAAGTTCTGTTGCCAGAAATTCTTAAAACTCCACCACCTGCAACTCCTACAGGAAAAGAAATCAAAATAAAATACATAACCCAAGTAGGTGAACATTATCCAATCTTTTTGTTTTTTGCCAATCAACATAAATACATTCCAGAATCATACAAGAGATTTCTTGAGAGATTAATTCGTCAACATTTTGGCTTCGAAGGTGTTCCAATTACAATCTCATTCAAAGAGAAATAATTATTAGTTTACCAATCATCGTAAAAATTAATTATATTTCTATTAAAATTAATGAATGATTGATGCTACCCAAACCAAGAAATATAATTGTCGTTGGTGGTAATGCTGCAGGTCCAGCTGCAGCTGCTAAAGCAAAAAGAATTTCTCCTGATTCAAATGTGATAATGTTCGAAGCAGGCGAATTTATTTCAACTGGCACATGCGAATTGCCCTATGTTCTATCAAATGAAATCAAAGACTGGAAAGAAATTGTTTTTTATAATCAAGAGACTTTTGAAAAGGAAAAAGGTGTTAAAGTATATTTGAATCACCTTGTAGAAAAAATTGACAGGCGAAAAAAAACTGTTACAGTTCTAAGCAAAATTTCAAATCAAAGATATGAGCAGCCGTATGATAGTTTAATACTCACCACAGGTTCAATAGCAAAATATCATCCGGATTTATCAAAAAATCTAAAAAATGTTTTCACATTAAAAAATGTTAAAGATTATTTATCGATAAAAGATTATTTAGCAAAGAATAATGTAAGAAAAATTTTGATTATCGGAGCGGGTTATATTGGTCTTGAAGCTGCAGAATCTTTTAAAACACTTGGTTATGATGTAACATTGCTCGAAAAAGAAAATTTGCCAATGCCTTTGGCAGATGTTGAAATATCTCATTTGATTAGAGAGATTCTTAATGAAAACAAAGTTGAATTTCTTTGTGATGCATTTGATGTCAAATTCAAAATTGAAGGTGATAAGTTCAAATCTGTTATTTACAAAGGCTGGGAATTTGAATTTGATTTGGTGTTATCTGCAATTGGTTTTGAACCAAATAATTATCTTGCAGTTTCATCATCTCTGCAAATTGGTAAATCAGGAGGAATAAAAGTTGATCAAAAATTAAGGACATCTGATTCTAATATTTTTGCTGCTGGTGATAATATCGAAGTAAAAAATAAAATAACAGGGAAAGATGATTACATTCCTCTTGCTACAATAGCACATAATTATGGACACATAGCAGGTGAGAATGCTGCTGGAGGTAATGTTTATGCAAAACCAGTTATTAAAAATGCAGCTGTAAAAATTTTTGATAATTATCTTTCTTATGTTGGAATTAACACTAAAGAAGCACAGGAAAATAGATTTAATTTTGCATCCGTAACAGCCTCTGCAAATAATATAATTAAAGTAATGCCAAACTCAAGAAAAGTTTTTGGTAAAATTTTATATGAAAAGTATTCTCAAAGAATTCTTGGTGCATTTTTTCTTGGGGGGAATGAAGTTTCAGGTTATGCAGATTTGATTTCATCTTTTATTCAGAACAACATTAAGGTAAATGAACTATCAAACATACAATTTAATTACACACCTCCACTTTCTCCTTTTATAAATTTATTATCAATTCTTGGACGAAAAATTAATAAGGAATAATTATGAATAATCTAACCATTGTTGATAATCCTCTTGTCAAAAGAGATATTTCTATTTTAAGAGACAAAAACACTCAACCTGCAGAATTCAGATATGCTTTAAGTCGAATTTCATTTTCACTTGCTATTGAAATATCAAAAAATTTTGAATTGGAAGAATATGAAGTTGAAACACCTTTAGAAAAAACTAAAGGATACAGATTAAAACATCCTGTAGTTTTAATTCCAGTATTAAGAGCAGGATTAAGTATGGTCGATTCATTTTTGGAAATGATACCAGAAGCAAAAGTTGGACACATTGGTCTACAGCGTGATGAAAGAACTTTGCAGCCTATTGATTATTATTATAAAACGCCTGATAATCTTGCCCAATCAATTACAATTTTACTTGACCCGATGCTTGCTACAGGCGGCAGTGCTGTTGCTTCGTTTAATTATTTGAAAAAAAATGGGGCTGGAAAATGTATTCTCGCTTGCTTAATTTCTGCTCCAGAAGGAATTGAAAAAATGAATAAAGAACATCCTGAAGTTTTAATTTATACTGCGGCACTTGACCGTAAACTCAATGAAAATGGTTATATATTGCCAGGTTTGGGTGATGCAGGAGATAGAACTTTTGGAACTTTTTAATGAACTTGATTCATTGCTGATTGTATAAAGTAAGGAAATTAAAAGTTATTTATTATGGAAACTGTAGCAAGGATAAAACATCAAAGAATGCTTGATGAATTGCTGACTGTATGCAGAGAAAATTTGCGTTCAGTAAATGAAGATTTGATTCGTAAAGCATTTCAATTCAGTTACGAATGTCATAAAAATGATTTCCGTGCTTCGGGGGAACCATATTTTTATCATCCCTATGAAGTTGCAATGATTGTTGCTCGTGAAATTCCTCTGGATGATGTTTCAGTCGTAAGTGCATTACTCCATGATGTTGTAGAAGATTCTGATATTAAACTTGATTTTATTGCAAAAGAATTTGGCAGCGATGTAGCTGAAATTGTTGATGGCGTAACAAAGATGGGAAGTTTATTCAAAGATCAAGAAATTCTTAAAACAGAAGACCAAAGGAAAGCGGAAAATTATCGAAAACTGCTTTTATCAATGATTAAAGATGTTCGTGTTATAATTGTGAAGTTTGCTGATCGACTTCATAATATGCGCACTTTAGAATTTGTAACGCCTCAAAAACAAATTAGAATTGCAAAAGAAACTCAAGAAATTTATGCTCCACTTGCTCATCGCTTTGGCCTTGGTGCAATTAAATGGGAATTAGAAGACCTCGCATTTAAATATCTCAATAGAGAATCTTATGAAGATTTAGCAAAAAAAATTAATGATACAAGAAAAGAAAGAGAAGCATTTATTGCCAAGGTAATAAAACCAATTGAAGAGAGATTAAAAAAGGAAAAATTAGTTTTTGAAATCAGCGGAAGACCAAAACATCTTTTCAGTATTTACAGAAAAATGATTAAGCAAAATTTACCCTTTGAACAAATTTATGATATCCTCGCAATTAGAATTATACTTGAAACAGAAGATAAAAATCAGTGCTATCTCGTTCTTGGAATTGTAACTGAATTATTTAAACCAGTCCCAGATAGATTCAAAGATTTTATTTCTGTTCCGAAGAACAATAATTATCAGTCACTTCATACAACTGTAATTGGACCTGAAGGAAGGCTTGTAGAAATTCAAATAAGAACCAGAAAGATGCACGAAATTGCAGAAAAAGGTGTTGCTGCTCACTGGAAATACAAAGAAGAAATTACAACGACAGACAAACAACTTGAAGAGTGGGTAAGCTGGGTAAGAGATATTTTTGAAAATGCATCTAAAGATGAAACTACTAAAGAAATTTTACAAAGTTTTAAACTGAATTTATATCAAGATGAAATTTATGTTTTCACACCAAAAGGAGAACTAAAACGACTGCCAGTTAATTCAACTCCAGTTGATTTTGCTTATGAGATTCACAGCAATATTGGTGACCAATGTATTGGAGCAAAAGTAAATGGCAAGATAGTGCCGCTTGATTTCAAACTTCACAGTGGGGATATGGTTGAAATTATTACATCAAAAAACCAACATCCAAATAAAAGCTGGCTCCAATTTGTTCAAACACAAAAAGCAAGAAATCACATAAGAAAATATTTAAATAAAGAAGAAGAAAAATTAGTTGAAGCAGGCAAAGAATTATTTGATAAAAAATCTAAAAAGCTTAAGTTATCATTTACACCAGATGAAATAGTAAAAATTTCCCGCAAATTAAAATTTGATAACATTAGAAGTTTTTACAAAGCAATTGCAGAAAACAAAGTTAATCTTGATGAAATACTTAAACCCGCAGAGGAACAGGAGCAAAAACAGTCAATCGAATTACCATTTGATAAATTTGCAGATATTGCAAGATATACAGCCGGCGGTGTTGTAGTTGAAGGTGAACAAAAAGGTTTAGCTATAAGTTATGCTAAATGCTGCAATCCAATTCCTGGTGACCCGATAATCGGCTATGTTACAATTGGTGAAGGAATTAAAATTCATAGAAAGAATTGCAAAAATTTGATAGACAAAGTTCAAGCAGGTGATGAAAGACTTGTTCCTGTTACATGGCCCAAAGCAGATGGTTCTTATTTTATTGCTGGATTAATTATTAAAGGCGAAGATGTCCCTGGAATTCTTAAAGATATTTCAAATTGTATTACTAATTATGAAAATACAAATATCAAATCTGTTAACATGAGTGCAGAAGATTCGATTTTCAAAGGAACAATTACAGTTTATGTAAAAGACCTTGACCATTTGAATAAATTAATTGATCGACTTAAAAAAATTAATGGAGTTTATTCTGTTGAAAGATTTGATTCCAATAAGCATTAAAAGAGAAAATTATGAACTCACAAAATGAAGAAAGAATTTTAGCAATTGATTATGGCGAAAAAAGAATTGGATTAGCTGTTACAGACCCTTTGAATATTTTTGCATATCCTTTAGTTACTCTTGAAAATAATAAAAATTTATGGTTAGAATTAGAAAAGATTATTCGAGATTATCATGTTAAAAAAATCATATTGGGTAATCCACTGAAAGAAAGCGGAGCAGAGTCCAGAATTTTTCCTTTAATTAAAAAGTTCAAAGAAGAAATTGAAAAAAAATTTCAATTGCCTGTAGAATTGGTTGATGAAAGATATTCTTCTTTAATAGCAAAAAAAAGAATTTTAGAATCAGTTCCATCAAAAAAGAAAAGGAAAGAAAAAGGATTGCTTGATAAAAATTCAGCTGCAGTTCTTCTTGAAGATTATTTAAAAGAGATTTCCATTACAAGATAAATGAAATTGACATTTTTAACTATAAAAACTATTTTGAAACAGAAAAATTAATCAATATTGGGAGCAAACTTATGACACTTGACGCACTCGGAATGATCGAAACCAAAGGTTTAGTCGGGGCAATTGAAGCCGCCGATGCAATGGTTAAAGCAGCAAAAGTAGAATTAATCGGAAAAGAAACAATCGGTGGTGGATATGTTACTGTTATGGTTCGTGGAGATGTAGGAGCTGTTAAAGCAGCAACAGATGCTGGTGCAGCTGCAGCTCAGCGTGTTGGTGAATTGGTTTCGGTTCATGTTATTCCTCGTCCCCACTCTGATGTCGAATTGATTCTGCCAAAACGTCCCAAATAATTAAATTATGGATTTAGCATTAGGATTAATTGAAACTAAAGGATTAATCGGTGCCATCGAAGCTGCTGATGCAATGGTAAAAACTGCTAATGTTAAGTTAGTAAGCAAAGAAAAAATATCAGCAGGTTTGGTAACTGTTAAAATTGTTGGAGAAGTTGCAGCAGTTCAGGCAGCGGTAGAAGCAGGTGCAGCAGCAGCTCAGCGCGTAAGCCAATTAATCTCTGCTCATGTTATCCCTCGTCCAGATGACCAGCTAAATGATATTATTTATTCCGATAACAAGTTAAATTCACCAGAACAAAAAAATGTTTTGAAAGAAGAAAATTCAGTTAATCCTACTTTATTCGATCAGCCAGATTCTGCAGAAGAAGTTCATTCAATAAAGAAAAAAAAGAAAGAACCTGAATCAAGATTGGAAGAATTAAGAAAAGAAGCTATTGAAGAATTAACTGAAAATGAATTTGTAAAAGAAACAAAAGAGGAAACTGTAAAAGAAGTTCCTTCTGAAGAAGAACTTTCTAAACTTAATGTTCATAAATTACGACACCTTGCACGCAGCTTCGAAAATTTTCCAATTAAAGGAAGAGAAATTTCCCGCGCAAACAGAGAAGAATTAATTGCTTATTTTAATCAAATCAGATGATGAATTTCTTACTGATGAATCTGCTAATTCTGATTTTATAAAATCAAAAAGAATAGAAAGTTGGGAATGATTTTGTTTGATGATTAGTTTTAAGTCAGCGCCTTTTTTTATATTTAGAGTATGAAGAATAAAATTATTCCAATAATACTAATTGTAATATTTTCATTAATACTGTGGGGTTCTGTTTCTCTTTCAGATTATTATGTCGAAATTATTACAGTACCTGTTGAACTTATTGACCTGCCCAAGAATTATTCACCAAGTTATATATCAGATCAAGAAATTACAATTAAAGTGAAAGCCAAAGGCTGGGAACTTGCAAAATTAATTCTAACTGGAGAACATTCATTTTATGTATCTGCTCACCATAGAATTGGAAGATATAAAGTTGATTTAAGAAATGAAGTTGAAAATAATATCTGGCTTACTTCAGCTTTTAATGTTCTTGAAATATCTCCGGTTATTATTGAATATGAAATTGATAAAACAGTAACTAAAAAAGTCCCGATTAAACCAAATATTAAAATTAATTTTGCAGAAAATTATGATTTAGTTTCGGATATTTTATTAACGCCAGATGAAGTAGAAATATCAGGACCAGCAAGCATTTTGCAAAGTATTAATTATGTCGAAACAGATTCAGTTGTTTTTAATAATGTTAGTGAAAAGATAGTTTCTGAAGTAAATTTAAAAGCTGTCAACGGTGTAAGTTTTTTAGCAGATAAATGCAAAATAGAATTTGATGTTCAAAAAATTGTTGAAAGAGCTTTTGATGATTTATTTGTAGAAATAAGAAATGTTCCGCCTTCAAAAGAATTAAATCTTTATCCAAGCAAAGTAAGTGTTATTTTAAGAGGTGGAATTAATCGACTTGGAAAACTTACAAACGACAGTATTAAAGTTTATGTCGATTACTGGGATGCAGTTCGAAGCGAAGAAAATATGATAGAACCAGTTGTTGTAATTCCGGAATTCACTAAATTGCTTGATGTAAAACCAAATAAACTTGAATTTGTAATTAAACAATACTGAACATGTTTATAACATTTGAAGGATTAGATTTTTGCGGCAAATCCACTCAGGTAAAACTTCTAGAAAATTATTTGAAAGAAAAAAATGAAAATGTAATTGTTATTCGAGAACCTGGTGGAACAGAAATTTCAGAGCAAATAAGAAAAATTTTGCTCGACAGAATTAACGACAACATGAAAAACGAAACCGAGCTTTTGCTTTTTGCTGCTAGTCGTGCTCAACTTGTTCAAGAAGTTATAATCCCTCATCTTGAAAAAAAATATTTTGTGATTTCGGATAGATTTCATGATTCATCAATTGCTTATCAGGCTTTTGGCAGAAATCTTCAACTCGAATTTGTTATGCAGCTTCAAAAATTTGTAATAGGGAATGCAATCCCCGATATTACTTTTTTTATTGATATTCCTGTAGAAGAAGTATTAAAAAGAATGTCAAAAGTAAAAAGTATTGAACTTGATAGAATTGAGACATCGCCCAATGGAATTGATTTACAAAAAATTCAATTTTATGAACGAGTTAGAAATGGTTATCTTTATCTTTGTGAAAAAGAAAAAAGAATAAAAAAAATTGATGGTCTTCTTTCTATTGATGAAATTCATAATATCATAATTAAGCATTTAGAAAGTAAATGATTTGAAAGGGAAATTATGAACAGGACAAAAATATTTTTTGCAATTGCATTTATATTAATTTTTTCTGGCTTTATAAGACATGATTCGGATTTTTATTTCGAGATAAATAAAAGCATAGACATTTTTGGAAGAGTATACAAAGAAGTTGCACTAAATTATGTTGACCCCATTGACCCGCAAGAATTTATGCTTGCTGGAATTTCCGGTATGCTTGAATCATTAGACCCTTATACAAATTTTATTGATGACAGTCATCAAAAAGATATTGACATAATTACAAAAGGGAAATATGGAGGCATTGGGGCAACTGTTGGTTTAAGAAATGATAATGTTACAATAGTAGATTTAATTGAAGGATATTCTGCACAAAGACAAGGATTAAGGATTGGTGATGTAATTATTAAAGTTGATGACACTCCGGTTACTAAAGAAAATTATGAATCACTAAGCAATTTATTAAAAGGCGAACCGGGCACAACAGTTAAAATTACTATAAGAAGAGAAGGAGTTAATGAAGAACTAACATTTAATTTGATTCGAGAAGAGATTGAAATAAAAAATCTGTCGTTCTATGGTTTTGTGCCGGAAAATTCGAATAATGTCTACTTAAAGTTAAGTGGATTTTCGAGAGCTGCAGGTGATGAGGTAAAGAAAGCACTGCTCGAACTTAAATCGCAAAGAAAAATTGAATCGATAATTTTAGATTTGAGAGGAAATCCAGGCGGTTTACTTGATGCTGCAATTGATGTATGCGAAAAATTTTTGTCGAAAGGTCAATTAATTGTTACTGTAAAAGGAAGAGATAGTTCGAATGTCAAAAAATATTTTTCGCAGGAAGAACCAATTGCATCAACTCCAAAACTTGCAGTATTGATTGATGAAGGTTCAGCATCTGCCTCAGAAATTGTTGCTGGTGCAGTTCAAGACCATGATAGAGCAGTAATTATTGGAACTAATTCTTTTGGAAAAGGTTTGGTTCAAACTGTTATCCCGCTATCATTTAATACATCGTTAAAAATTACTACAGCTCGTTATTATACTCCAAGCGGAAGATGCATTCAAAAAATTAATTACTCTGAAAAGAATAAAGTTTTACAAAAAAGCTCCACACAAGAACAAACTGAATTCCAGACTGATAATAAAAGAAAAGTATTTTCAGCTGGAGGTATAACACCAGATTCCATTGTGAACAATAAGTCGAAATCAATTTTAATTCAAAGATTACTTGCAGATGGAATGTTTTTCAAATTTGCTACTTATCTTTTCAATAATAATTCTTCGATGAATCTTAAGGATGTTTCTGATGATTATTTGTTAAAAGAATTTAAGAATTATGTTCAAAAACAGAGTTTTCAATTTGTATCACCTACTGAAAAATTAATTGAGCAATTAAAGCAGGCAGCAAAAGAAGAAAATCTTGGTGATAAATTTATTGACCAGCTTGATAATGCAAAACGACAAATTGCAGAAAATAATTCGAAAGAAATCGATAAATTCAAAGATGAAATAATTGGTTTGATAAAGGAAGAATTGTCTGCAAGAACTATCGGAAGAATTGGAAGAATTTTAGAATCATTAAAACATGATAATCAATTTGAAACTGCTTTATCAATTTTGAATAATCCACAAATATATAATAAACTATTGAGTGCAAATGTTCGTTAATATACTGCTTCTTTTTTTAATTTCAGTTGTTGCAGGATTATTGGGCTCTCTTGTTGGAATTGGCGGAGGAATTATAATTGTTCCTGCTTTAACTCTAATTTATAAAGTACCAATTCACAACGCAATTGCTGCAAGTTTAATATCTGTAATTGCAACTTCAATTGCTGGGGCACATAAGTATGTTGAACAGGAAATTACGAATATTAAATTGGGAATGTTTCTCGAAGTTTCAACCACTCTTGGTGCACTGATGGGAGCCTTGTTAGCTTTAATTTTACACGGCTGGATTTTGAGTGTGATTTTTGGTTCACTTGTATTTTCAATGGCAGTTTATTCCTACTTAACCAGAGAGAATGATGATTTATATGAATTTAATCCTGAATTTAATCCCAATAATAAATTTGAAAATAAAATTGGAATCAAAGATTCATTCTACGATGCTGCTTTGAAAAAAAGAATTGAATATGCAGTTCATAATCCTTTGAGCGGCAGCTTTATTGCTATGCTTGCTGGAATTGGTTCGGGTTTACTTGGAATTGGTGGGGGAATAATCAAAGTTTCTGCAATGAACAGTTTAATGAAAGTACCGATGAAAGTTTCAGTTGCAACAAGCAAGTTTATGATTGGAGTAACAGCCGCAGCAAGTTCTACTCTTTATTTTCTGAGCGGCTCTGTTGACCCGCACTATGTTGCACCAGTTGCACTTGGAACAATTGCAGGGGCTACTTTTGGAAGCAGCATTATGAACAAATTCAAAAGCAAGTTTATTAAAATACTTTTCACTGCCGTTGCTGGCTATCTTTCAATAAGAATGATACTAAAAGGTTTATCTGAAGGATTGAATATAAACATATTTTGAGGTGCATATAAGTGGAAAATCAAAATCTAAATAAAACTGTATCACAAATTCTTGCTGTAGGAATTTATTCAACAATATTTTTTTATGTTATTGGAATTATTTTTTTAATTATCAAACATGAAGACTTTGCTGTTTTTAATCAAAATACATTTAAGAATGTTGGGGACTTTTTCCAAAATATTTTGAAACTTGAACCTGAACCATTTTTATATCTTGGAACAATAACATTAATTTTAACCCCGATACTGAGAGTCTTTATTTCAGTTTACTTTTTTTATAAGAATCATGATAAAAAATTTTTTTATATAACATTAATCGTAGCTGCAATTTTAGTATTAAGTATTTTTATGGGAATATTTCTTTCAATAAAATTAGGTTGAGGGTATAAGCATTTGAAAACATTTAAAATATTGATAAGTGTCAATCCTCAGTATTCCAAATGTCCATCATGTAAATCAGCTTTAACATTACATAGTTCAAGAGCAAGAAATATGCGTGAACAAATTATCAAAAGAATAACTTTTTTTAAGATTTATAGATGCAAAGAATGCGGCTGGCGCGGATATATGTCAACTTATAAAATTACAAAAGATTCATTAAAGGCTTTGTTGCTTTATTCTGTAATAATTTTGTTATCGGCATACATAATTAGGTTTATAATTTTGAGATTCGTTCCAAGATGATTATAGATTATAAGCATGTTGTTGAGTGAATATCATGCTTTTTGATAATTCGGTTAGTGAGTTATAATCTTTCAGATAATGAACTTTAATTCTTTGTTTATTTCTTACAAGCCAGTTCAAAGCTATTTTCATTCTTTCTAAATCTTTTTGTGTTACTTCATCCAAAAGATATTGGACTCCTTCAAAATAATCTTCAAGCATTTCATCAAAAAAGCATTTTTCTTCAATAAAGAAATTTTTTATAAATATTTTCCCTTCGAGCAAAAGCAAATAATCATTGTCTCTTTTTCCATAAACTTCAATCAATACATTGGCTTTGTTGATTGGTTCAGCAAGTATCGAAGCTTTATTCAATTGATTTAATATTGAGTTGATTATATCTCTTGTTGCTGCAGCTTCTTCATATTTCTTTTGCTCACTGAAGTTTTTCATTTTTCTTAAAAGTCTATCAATAGCCGATTGATTATGACCTTTTAAGAATTCATGAACAAGAGTAACTTCATTATCATAATTTATTTTCACATTTTCGATGCATGGAGCCAAACATCTTCCAATGTCACTTAAATAACATTTTTTCTTTTTGTTAAATTTTTTGTCGCTGCACTCTCTTAATAGAAATGTTTTGTCAATAATATCTTTAATTGAATTTGCTGTTTCTCTGTTGGAATAAGGTCCGTAATAGTCATTGCCGTCAAAATCTAATGTTGTAACAACTTCAATATCAGAATACTCTTTATTATTTACTCTAATGAAATAATTGCTGGAATATTTTTTTAACAATGTATTCAGCTTGGGATTATGTTTTTTAATTAGTTCTGCTTCGGCAAGCAATGCAGTTAATTCTGTGTTAGTTTTTTGAAAATCAATTCGATGAGCTTTTCTTACAATTTCTTTTGTCTTGCGCGTCGTATTATTCAAAAAATAATTACTGATTCTCTGTTTGAGAGATTTAGCTTTCCCAATGTAAATAATTTCTTCTTTTGAATTTTTGAAGAAATATACTCCAGGAGCATCTGGAACATTAGATAAATCTTCTGCTAATTTCTTTTTAATTACTTTGAAAGGTTTTGTTGATGGAATATTTTGAAAATTGATTATATCTGCTGCAGTTTCTGCATTATGTTCGTTACGAAGATAAGAAAACATCTTCAGAAGAATTTTTGCTGTTGCCATCGCGTCTCCCAAGCCACGATGAATATTGCGATGACGGATTTTGAAATGTTTTGTTAAACTTCCTAAGGATTTACTTGGAAGTTCCGGAAATAATCTTTTAGCTAATTTTAATGTGCATATAGCAGGATTAGACGGAACTTTAAGATTTGCACTTAAACATTCCTGTTTAAGGAAAGAATAATCAAAGTTGAGATGATGTGCCACCAGTATTGAATCACCAATAAAATCAATGATACGAGGATATAATTCTTCAAAATATGGTGCGTCTGTCACATCAGAATTTGTAATACCAGTAAGCAATGTAATTGAATATGGAATTTGTCGACCGGGATTTATAAATGATTGAAATGTATCAACAATTTTTCCATTACGAATTTTAACTATTCCTATTTCGATTACTTTATCAAATTTTGCAGAAGTTCCTGTAGTTTCAAAATCTAATACGCAATACTCTGCATTTTCAAACTGAATTTCTTTTAATTCCATATCAAACAGTTTTTTGTTTATCAAATTTAATAAACACTCACCAATCCTGCTTTAAGAGGAAAATTACTGTATTAATTAATCAACTCTTCAATGCAATTAAAAATATTTTTGAGAAAAATATTTTAAGATAATCATTATCATTTCGTAATTCTTTCTATTTTCAATATATTTCTTATTAAAAGTTTTGATTATGAATATAAATATACTTTTTATTGGTGATATAGTAGGTCAACCAGGACTTAACATAGTTAACATGTGGCTTCCATCTTTGCAGAAAAAATATAGAGCTGATGTTACTATTGTCAATGGTGAAAATGCTTCTGACGGCAAAGGCTGCACCGAAAAAGAAGCAAAACAACTTTTTGAGCTCGGAGTAAATGTGATAACTGGCGGGAATCATACATGGGATAAACATCAATCTCAGGAATTTCTAAAAAAAGATCCAAGAGTTTTGCGACCATTGAATTATCCAAAAGGAACTTTTGGAAATGGTTATTACATACTTGATACACCAAAAGGAAAAGTTGGAGTAGTAAATTTGCAAGGAAGAGCATTCATGGCTGCAATTGATTGTCCATTTAGAACAAGTGATTGGATTATTCCAAAAATAAAACAGGAAACAAATGTTATAGTTGTAGATTTTCATGCAGAAGCTACAGCAGAAAAAGTAGCTCTTGTTAATTATCTTGATGGGAAAGTATCTGCAGTTATTGGAACTCACACTCATGTTCAAACTTCGGATGAAAGAATTTTTCCGAAAGGAACTGGTTATATTACAGATTGCGGGATGACTGGTCCATATGATTCTGTAATCGGAATGAAAACAGATGCTGCTATAAATAGATTTCTTTATCAAACACCTCAAAAATATCAAACAGCTGTTGATAATGTTCATCTCTGTGGAGTTTTTATAAAGATTGATGCTCAAACAGGAAAAACAGTTGAGATTGAAAGAATTTTTATCCCAGAGTTTGAAAGAAAAATAAATTTATAGTTGCAAATATTCTCAATTAAATTAGAGAACTTTATGGCTGTAATAATTGATGGTAAAAAAGTTGCTGAAGAAATTAAATCAGAATTAAAAGAAAGAATTGCTGATGTAAGAAATAAAACAGGAAAAGTTCCTGGATTAGTTGCTATACTTGTTGGGGATAATCCTGCTTCACAAGTTTATGTATCATCAAAAAGTAAAGCATGTAATGAAATTGGAATGAATTCGAAAGTTGAAAATCTTTCGGCTAATATCAGCGAAAAAGAATTAATCGATTATATTAATCACTATAATCATGATGACAATTTTCATGGTATTCTTGTTCAACTTCCATTACCAAAACATATAAATGAGCAAAAAATTATTGAATCAATTTTACCAGAAAAAGATGTTGATGGATTTCATCCAGTAAATGTTGGAAATCTTGTAATTGGCAAAGAAACCTTTTATCCCTGCACACCTTATGGCATTGTTGAGTTATTAAAGAGATACTCAATAGAAACAAAAGGCAAACATGTTGTTGTAGTTGGAAGAAGTAATATTGTTGGTAAACCAGTTGCAAACATGCTTTTGCAAAAAAAAGAAGGAGCAAATGCAATTGTTACAGTATGTCATTCAGCAGCAAAAGATTTATCGAAATACACAAAAGAGGCAGATATTTTAATTGCAGCAATTGGGAAAGAAAATTTTATAACTGCAGATATGATTAAAGAAGGTGTTGTAATTATTGATGTTGGAATTAACAGAGTTGAAGATAAAAATTCAAAAAAGGGTTATAGACTTGTTGGTGATGTGAAATTTGATGAAGTTGAAAAAAAAGCATCATATATAACACCAGTTCCAGGTGGAGTTGGGCCAATGACAATTGCAATGTTATTAAAAAATACATTTCTTGCATTTACAAAATTTTTAGAGAAGAAGCATGGATTCATCATTAATTGACAAAATTGTATCTCAGGTTCTAATTGAAAAAGCTTTGCAGGAATTTTATTGCCATGCAGGAACATGTAATGGCTGGGAAAGAAATGTAATCGACCAGCCTGTGGCAGTAAAAAATATTATTGAAAACGGTGCAGAAAGAATTGCTGCGGGTCCTGGTATTGGCGAGAAATTGACAAATAAAGATATTGCAAGAATGATTGACCACACTTTATTAAAACCAGAAGCTACTCCTGATGAAATAAAAAAATTATGTGAAGAGGCAAAAACATATAGCTTTGCTTCTGTATGTGTCAATCCTTGTTATGTAACTTTGTGCAGAGATTTATTAAAAGATTCTGATGTTAAAGTATGCACTGTAATTGGATTTCCTCTCGGTGCAACAACAACTGAAGTAAAACGCTTTGAAGCAGAACAGGCTTTGAAAAATGGTGCTCAGGAAATTGATATGGTAATTAATATTGGTATGTTGAAACAAAAAAATTATCAATATGTTTTTAATGATATTAATCAAGTTGTTTTAGCTGCAAAAAAATTTAATGGTATATGTAAAGTGATAATTGAAACTGCTTTGCTTACAGATGAAGAAAAAGTAATTGCGTGTTTGATAAGCAAAGAAGCTAAAGCTGATTTTGTAAAAACATCAACAGGCTTTAGCAAAGGCGGTGCTACTGCAGGTGATGTTGCCTTGATGAAATATGTGGTTGGTTCTGCTGTTGGTGTTAAAGCTTCAGGTGGAATAAGAACTGCTGAAGATGCACTCTTGATGATTAAAAGCGGAGCAGATAGAATTGGTGCAAGCGCAAGTGTTAAAATTGTAAAAGGTGAATCTTAAGAGGTGATTGTTTGTGGTACTGGATTTAATTGTAACTAAAACCGATGACGGATTCACAGCAGAAATTCCCTCAATTAAAGGATGTGAAAGCTGGGCTCACATAGAAGATGATGCAATAAACAAAACTATTGAACTCTTAAAATTCTATATCCAGGCAAAACCTGAATTAAAATTAAAAATTGATAGAGCAAGAAAAGAAGGGAATAGAATTGTTTATAAAATAATTTTCGACAAATGATGAAAAGATTTAGAACTCCAGAACGACTTCAAAAAATAACTAATGCTGCATCGTCAAGACAGTTTTCTTTGAGAGTTGTAATTGAAAATATTCATGATGCTCATAATGTAAGTGCAATATTTAGAACATGTGATGCTGTTGGTGTCCCAAAAATTACTTTGCTTTATACAAAAGAAACTTTTCCTAAAATTCATAAGGTAACTTCAGCATCAGCTAATAAGTGGGTCGATGTTGAAAAATTTGATGATGTAAAAAAGTGTGTGGATTCGCTTCATGCTGAAGGTTTTAAAATTTATGCAAGCTTTCTGGATAAAAATGCAAGAAATTTATATGACCTCGATTTAACACAGAAAGTAGCATTTGTATTTGGCAATGAACATAGAGGTGTATCTGATGAAATGAAAAAACTTGCTGATGATTTGTTTTATATCCCAATGAGAGGAATGGTGCAAAGTTTAAATGTGTCCGTTGCTGCAGCTGTTACTCTTTATGAAAGCCAGCGTCAAAGAGCAGCAAAAGGAATGTATGACAAATCTGAACTTTCAGATCAAGAATTAAATGAATTAATCGAAAAGTGGTGTGAAAAATGAAATTCTATTATACTGAAAATTTATCCGGTGAATTATCACTGCCTGGTGATAAATCGATTTCACATAGAGCCGTAATGTTTGCCTCAATGGCAGAAGGAGAATCAATTATAAAAAATTGCTCTAATGCAGAAGATGTTAAATCAACAATTTCTTGTTTTAGAAAACTTGGTGTTGAATTTAATGAAAAAGAAAATTTATTGATTGTTAAAGGAAAGGGTTTTAAAAATTTTTGTGAACCTGAAGGAGAATTGTATGCAGGAAATTCCGGAACAACAGCAAGGTTAATGAGCGGAATATTATGTGCTCAAAATTTTAAATCAATAATTACAGGAGATGAGTCCCTTTCTAAAAGACCGATGAAAAGAGTTGTTGAACCATTAAATATGATGGGAGCTGATATTACAGCATCACCAGAAGGAACTTTGCCCTTAGTGATAAAACCTTCATCAAGTTTACATGCTATTAATTACAAATTAAAAGTTGCGAGTGCTCAGGTTAAAAGTGCTCTAATTCTTGCTGCTCTCCATCTTGAAGATGAATCAATAATTGTTGAATCAATTCCAACAAGAAATCATACAGAAAAATTACTTGGACTAAAAACAGAAAAGACAGATGAAGGAACTTTGATTTATGTTTCTAAAAATAATTATCCCAAAAATTTTGAGATAACAGTTCCATCAGATATCTCAACAGCAGCATTTTTCATTGTTCTGGGATTGTTGTCAAAGAATTCAAATATTCTGATAAAAAATGTTTCGCTCAACGAAACACGAACAGGTATTCTTGAAATATTAAAATTAATGGGAGGAAATATTACAATTGAAAATGAGATAACTCAGAATGGAGAAAAAAGAGGAAATATAAGAGTAAAAAGCAGTCAACTGGAAAATATTGAAATACCAGCTGAAATTATTCCAAATATTATTGATGAAATTCCGATTTTATCTGTAGCTGGAGTTTTTGCAGAAGGGAAATTTAAAGTTACAAATGCAAAAGAATTGAGAGTTAAAGAGTCCGATAGAATAAAAGCTTTATGTGAAAATTATAAAAGAACAGGATTGAAAGTTGAAGAGTTTGAAGATGGTTTTGAAATTGATGGAAAAATTTTAGAAGATAATTTTATTTTCGAAAGCTATGGTGACCATAGAATTGCTATGGCATTTGCTGTAATGTCAATGCTAATAAAAAAAGGCGGTAGAATTAATAATTTTGATTGCGTTTCTATTTCAAATCCAGATTTCTTAACTCAACTTCAAAGCTTGGGTTATAACTCTAATATTTGATGCTCAAATTTGTTAATCGTAAGTTCATTAAAAATCCATTTCAAAATATCAAGTCCATATTTATTGGCAAAGTAAATAAAATTTATTTCTCTTTCTTGTAAGTTATTGTTGGGATACAAGTTATTTCTTGCTTTTGTAAGCTGGCGAATTGTTACTTCGTGCTTGCTTTTTTCAAGCTCAAGTGCTTTTGTTTTAAGATAATTAAGATTTTCTTCAATTTTGATCTTAGTCTTTCCTGTAATATCAAGCAGAGATTTATCAATGCTGCTTAAATTTTCTCCTAACTGATATAAAATCTTTTCGATATTAGATTGTGTTTCTTCAAAAAGTGAATTGATATCTGTAGTAGAATTTTGTTCAATAATTTTTGTAACTAATTCTTCTTCAGTTGTGAATAGATTTAGATAATCGAGATTATATTTTTCAATAATTGATTTAATATTTTTCTCAACAATAGTTGCAGATGCACGAGGATAAATTATTGGCTGAACAATGTTATAAATATCATACAGCGGTGAGATTTGTGCAAAATAACTTATCTCAGATGGTCCTCCCACATAAAAAGCAGTTGGGAATAAATAATCCTGGCAAATTGGCCTTAGCAAAACATTTGGACTAAATTTTTCTGGGTGCTGATTTAACTGTTCTAACAATTCATCTTTTGTAAATTTTTTTCTTCTGCCTTTTAAGCGATACTCTTCTTCAACAGGTTCAATAAGAAGACGCTCATTATTTTCTATAAAAAATAGATTGATTGGCTTTACCTTAACCTGTGCATGATAAGTTTCTTCTAACTCTGCACTTCTTTCAACAAGTTGAATTGTATGACTGCGGTAATTAATTATTTCTTCTGAAAAAATTGGAGTAAGTAATTTTTTAATTTCTGAATCAAGAGGATTGAAAACAATTAATCCATAATCATCAAAAATTTTTATCAACAAGTTTCGGAATGAATCTAAAAAAGTTTCACCAGGCTTGTAAAATGATTTCAATAGTTCAATTACTGAATTCTTAAATTCAGTTTCTCTTAAATGCAACGATAAATCTTCGAATAACTTTTCAAGATTATTGTTGAAAGACTTCAGTCCAATGCAGCCGCGATTTATATCTTCTTCAATACCATCATCATATTTTAATGTAACAAGTTCATTGTTATTATTAAGTATGCTGAATTTTCTAACTTCATCAAAATCATGGTCATCTCCTTCAAGCCAGAAAACCGGCACGAACTGATAATTGTCGTATCTTTCTTTGAGATAGTTTGAAAGCTTAATTGCAGTAATAGTTTTATAAAATGTATAAAGAGGACCGCCAAAAACTCCTAATTGCTGTCCAGTGCAAATAACAAATGTTCTGTTTGAATAAAGAGCTTCAATATTAGATTCAGTTTGCTTAGATATTCTGATGTTTTGATATTGCTTTTTGATTAATTCAATAAGTTGATTACGATGTGGTCTGTTAAAATTTTCTAATCTGTTAAATAAAGTTTCATAAGATTCTTGCTCTCTGAAATTGCTTTTATAAAATCTTTTGACATTATCGAATTCGTATAAATAGTCAAGAAATAAATTTTGCTGGCCAGGGATATCACAAAAATTTATATACATTTAAACTCCATTTGTATTTAAGAAATGATTTATTTTATAACCACTATTTATATTCTTTTTAATAAAATGTGAAATAAATATTAAATTCAGTATCAATTTAATAAAATTTTATATTGACTGAAATTCAATCTTAAAATTAAGAGGAAATTATGAGTAAGGATTTTATTATATCAGTTGACCTTGGAGGTACAAAAATTCTTTCTGCATTAATCAACTCGCAAAATCAAATTGTATCAAGAGTAAAAATTCCTACTGATGTAAAAAAAGGAGAGATAGGTTTAACTGATTCCATTCTTAAATCGGTTAATCAATTGATTCTTGATAATCAAATTTCAGAAAAGAATGTTAAAGCTTTATGTCTTGGTGTGCCAGGGACCGTTAATCCATTTACAGGAATTATTTCTAATGCTCCAAATCTTTATGTAAAAAATTTCAATATAAAGGAAGCATTATCAGGACACACAATTATACCCGTTTTAATTGAGAATGATGTTAACCTTGCCGGACTTGGAATAAAAAAATTTGAGTTTAATGATGAAATAAAAAATATGCTAATTGTTTTCATCGGTACTGGAATAGGTAGTGCTTTGTTTTTTGATGGCAAACTCTATCGCGGCTCAACATTTTATGCTGGTGAAATTGGACACATGATTGTAAACAGCAAGGGTGCTTTCTCAGCAAAAAAATCCGCTAATACTTTTGAACTTTCAGCAAGCAGATTGGCTATTATTAAAGCAATTAAGAAAGAAATTAAAAAAGGGAAAAAAAGTATTTTGAAAGAATTTTTATCATCGGATAAAACGATAAAGAGTAAAACCCTTGCTCATGCTGTAGAACAGAATGATGCTTTAGCAGTCAAATATATATCAAAAGCTTCTGAAACAATTGGAACTGTTCTTGGAAGTTTAACTACATTTCTGAACTTTGATACTATTGTTTTAGGCGGCGGGGTAATTGAAGCTATGCATAAATTTATGCTTCCAAAAATTAAAGAAGCATTTTTGGAGGCTGTATTACCCGAATGCGGTAAAAATGTGAAAATAAGTGTTACGAAATTAGGTGATGATGCGGCTTTGTTTGGAGGTGTAGCACTTGCTGAAGAATTTTTTAGTAAAAATAAGTAATAATCAATTTAATTAAGAATTATTATTTATTGTGATGCTCTTTTCAACTTCTTCTAATTTATAATTCAGTTCTTCCCATCGGTTATATTCATCATTAAGAAGCTTTTTTACTTTTTCGTATTCGAGATTTTTTTCTCTGGCAAGTTCGGGATTACTGAAAATCTCAGGTTTTGTTAATTCATGCTCAATATCATTTTTTAAGTTTTCTAATCTTATAATTTCTTTTTCAGAGTTTTCTAATTCTTTTTTTAGGTCTTTAGTCAAAGCATATTTTTTTTGTCTTAATTCGGCTTCTAATCTTTTCTGTTCTCTGCGATTAGATTTAATTGATTCTTTTAACTGGTTAAATTTTTCTTCTTCTAATTCTTTACTTGATGGAATGGATTCCAATAATTTTTTTTGAAGATAATATTCAATTCCACCATAAAAAACTTTTAAGCTCTGATTTCTGATTTCAAAAACTTTGGTGACTATTGGCTTGAGAAAATCGATATCGTGTGATACAATTATTAAAGTGCCAGAAAAATCAATTAATGCTTTTTGCAGAATTTCTTTTGAAGATAAGTCAAGATGATTTGTAGGTTCGTCAAGTATGATTAAATTGCTTTTTGTTAGTAATAATCTAGCAAGTGCAAGTCTGCTTTTTTCTCCTCCAGATAAAACTTTTACTTTTTTAAAAACATCATCCCCAGTAAAAAGAAACGAGCCAAGAATTTTTCTAATTTGTCCTGGAGTTAAATCATCATTTATTTCTTCAAGTGTATCAATTAAATCGTATTCTAAATTTAAGCTGTCTGCAACTTCCTGCTCGTAGTAAGAAATAATTGTGTTATGGCCATAAATAACTTCCCCTTTTGAAACATCAATTTTATTCCCAATAATTTTTGCAAAAGTAGTTTTGCCTGCGCCATTTGGTCCAACTACAGCAATTTTTTCTCCTCTTTCGATTTTTATGTTTACATCTTTTAATACTTCTAAATCATTGTAGGCTTTGTATACATTTTTTAACTCAACCGGGATGCTTCCACTTTTTGGTGGTTCTGGGAATTTTATCTCAATCTTTTTTTCATCTTCAATCAGCTCAACAGATTCCATCTTGTCAAGCATTTTAATGCGGCTTTGAACTTGACGAGCTTTAGTTGCTTTGTATCTAAATCTTTCAATAAATCTTTCTATTTCTTTTATCTTTTTCTCTCGATTTTTTTCAAGAGTTTTTAATTGAGCTTCTCTTTCTTTTTTGAAATTTAGATATTGGTCATAAGTGCCAGGGAAGAAATTAATTTGTTTATTGAATATCTCAAGAGTTTTATTTGTGACTTTATTTATGAAATGTTTATCGTGAGAAACAATTATCAATGCACCTTTGAAATCATAAAGAAATTCTTCAAGCCAGGTTAGAGTATCGATATCAAGATGATTTGTGGGTTCATCAAGTAAAATTAAATCATTTTCAGCAAGAAGAATTTTTGCAAGTTGAATTCTCATTTGCCATCCGCCTGAGAATTCCTGAGTTAATCTGAAAAAATCTTTTTCTTGAAAACCTAAACCCGTAAGAACTTTTTTAATTTTTGATTCAGCTCTATAAAAGTCAATGTTTTCTTTTTGATTATGAATTTCTCCAAGTGATTCAATTAATTCCTGTCTGTCAATTTCTGATAGATTATTTTTACTTAATGAATCAAGTATTTCTTTTTCTTTTTCAATGATTGTGTTTAATTCAATCATGGAAGATTTTACTTCATCAAATAAAGTTTTATCACGGAATGAAATTAAATCCTGCGGCAGGTATCCAATTCGAATTCCTTTCTGTTTATTAATTTCTCCTGTTTCAGGTTTTTCTATTCCATAAATTAATTTTAGAAAAGTTGATTTGCCTTTTCCATTAGCACCAACTAAAGCAATTTTATCATGTTTGCCAATTTTCAGGTTAACATTTTCGAACAGGTTTTCACCTGTAAATTGAATCGATAAATTTTTAATGTCTATCATGTTATTTTCTAATTACTGCAATTTTACCTGTAGTTACATTGTTTGCTTCTTCGTCGTATGCTACAACTATATAAATCCCACTTGCTACTAAATTACCATCCATATCAGTTCCATCCCAGAGAGCAATTCTACCCCCAGGAGTTTTAATATTTTTTATAAGATTGCCGCTGATATCAAGAATTTTTATGTAAGTATTTTTTATCAATCCATCAATTGTAACAAAGTTGTTTTTGCTTTCAAGAATGAATGGATTGGGATAAATAAAAAGTTCATTGAAACTTTCAAGAGGTTTTATAGCATATGTTTGAATCATTGCAAGACCATAATCTGTGCCTATATAAACTCTTCCATTTTTTTCATCTACAGCAATGCTTCTTATATTATCATCTGGAATAGGTGAATCTTTTGAAGTAAAATGAGCAAATAGTTGAAGTCCATCTGGAGAAAGAACAAAAACACCATTAGTAGTACCAACCCATTTCTGGTCCAAAGCATCTACAGCAATGCAAGTAATACTTTGACTTCTTAGTGATGGAATAATTAATTCTGATATTCTTGGATTAGAAGGGTCTGAAATAAAATTCATTCCCAAACTTGTTCCAATCCAAAGTTGTCCGCGTTTATCAACTGATAAGGCTTTAACATCATTTGAAATTAATCCATTGTTTGTGCTGATATAACCTAATTTATCATCATTCAAATTTTCGAATGTACCATTTTCATTGAAATAATAGAGACCTATTTTTCCAGAAAATAACAAAAACCATTTTGTATCGTACTGGTCAATTACAAGTTTATATATTCCATCTTTTTCTGTAAAGCTAAAGCCTGCCAATGTATAACTGTACCATTTGTTATCTTTAGTCAATACAATTAATGGTTTGTTGTTTGCAGGATTAAAATTTGTAATCCAGATATTTCCTTTTGAATCTGTTTTAACATCAGAGATTGCAATAAAATTTGTATCATTTGCTATCCCGATAAGGGGGCTGTTGTCTTTTTTGTAGACTTTAAAATTGCCATCCTTAAAAATTGTAAAACCATTTCCCCAATTTGCAAGATAAACTGTGTTATCTTTATCAGCATAAATATTGAAATAATCATTAGAAGGAAGTTGAGGATATTTTTGTTTGTTGTAAAGCGTCCAATTTTCACCATCAAATTTCATGAAACCAATTCCTGCTCCATCTCTTCCTGTTGCAATCCATAAATTGCCGTTATTATCTGTTGTAAGATTTATAAATAAATTTCCAGCTGGACCTTCTGGGTATAATACTTTTACATTGTTATTGCTAAATTCAATTAAACCATTATTTGTCCCAATGTAAATTTTAGACCCATTGCTGATTACAGATGATATCGAGTTTGTAAAGTCTTCATAAATTTTTGTTAGTTCATTATTGAAAAATTGATAAATTGAATTATCGGTTGCTATGAATAATTTGTTATCCGATGAGGAAATATCGATTATGTTTGTTCCTTGAAGAAGGAAGGGTTTCCATTGATTATTTTCAAAAGAAAAAATTCCATTGTCTGTTGCAATTAAAATTTTGTTATTCCATTCTATAATTTTTTTAATTGAAGTAGCATTAATGTTGGTCTTAAGTTTAAATGTGATCCATGATTCTGGGGCAGTAAGATTAATTGTTCCTGGTTTTTGAACTGCAACACCATTTTCTGTGCTTACATAAATTAAAGAAGTTTTTATTGCACAAGTTACTTTTGATTCGGAAGGGAAGTCGCCTAATTTTAAAAAAGTATCATAAAGAAAATAGTTTTTAGAATTTATTAACACCAAGCCGAAATCTGTTGATGCAAATATTGTATCGCTTTTTGCAAAAATGTTATTGATTCTTTTTTGTGTTTTATTTGATTTATAAATATCAAAAATATTTTTTACGAAATTTTCTTTGGGATTATATGAAATTATATATCCTTCAAAAGAACCAAACCATATTTTACCTTCACTATCGGAATTAATTGAGCTTAGGACTTGACTATTTAATTTATCAGCTTTTGTTAAAGTGAAAAAAGTTCCATCTGAAAAATTGTATTTGAAAGCTCCTCCAGTTGTTGCAGACCATATTCCATCTTTTGTTAAAGTTATAGACTGAATATTTTTCATATCTGAAAATATTTTCCATTGTCCAATGTTTTGAGCATAGCTAAAAGTTGTTAATGCATAAATGATTATTGAAAATATTCTTTTCATTCTATTCCCTGATAGATTATAAAATTGAAAACAAATTTAGAATTTTTTTAGATATAAATTCTCTAAAGGCATTTTACAACTAAGATTCTATGCGGTATTTTTTAGAAGCATTTTTCTCATTGCATCAACGTGATTGAGAGAAATGCAATATTGGCCAAGATTTTCTTCATCATTCTTTTTGCCTCCATGAAAATCTGAGCCCCCGGTTTCTAACAAACAATATTGATTTACGATTCCTTTGTAAAAATTAATCTGGTTTTCATTATGGCTTGGATGAATTACTTCAATACCATCAACTCCTGCTTTAATAATATTTAATAATATTGATTCCTTCATATAACCGGGATGTGCTATGAATGATAAACCGCCGCTGTCGTTAATTAATTTTAATGCACTATTTGGTGAGATATGAATTTTGCGTTCATAAGCTGGGCAGTTATCTCCCAGATATTTTTCAAATGCTTCTGTATAATTATTCACTAAGCCAAGGTCAACAAGTGTATAAGCTATATGAGGCCTTCCTACTGCTGAATTATTTGCTCGGTCTAAGACATCATCAATGGAAATTGATAATCCGAGATTCCTCAATTTTTGAACAATTCTTTTAGCTCTATAAAGTCTTTCTTCCCGGAAAAATTTTAGATACTTCTGAAGTTCCTCATTATCGATATCAATAAAATATGCTAACAAGTGAACTTCTTTATCTTCGATGTCGGTGCTTAATTCTAAGCCGGGAATAACTTCAATTCCTTTTTCTTTCCCATATAAAATTGCTTCTTTAATTCCATTGATACTATCATGGTCAGTAATACTGATAATACTCAAGCCTGCTTTGTAAGCTTTGTCTATGATTTCAAAAGGGGAGTAAGCTCCATCTGAATAAGTTGTATGAATATGTAAATCAACCTTTGCCGGCATTAACTATAGAGTTCCTTAAATTTTTCGTAGTCAATAATGCGAATTTTTGAACCATCAATTTCAATCAATCCTTTCTTTGCAAAAGCGTGCAATGTTCTTGAAATTGTTTCTCTTGAAGTTCCTGCCATATTTGCTAAATCTTGTTGGTTCGGCAGGTTTTCTAATTCTACTTGCCCATGTTTAATTTTTCCAAACTCATCAGCTAATTGGAGTAAAACTGTAGCAACTTTTCCTTCTGCATCTTTTAATGAAAGAGCCTTGATTTTTACATCTGCTGCTCTGAGTCTTTTAGTTAATTCCTGAAGTAAAGATATTGAAACTTCAGGATGATTTGTTAGCAGTGTAATAAAATCGTTGCGTTGTATAATAAAAAGTTCTGTATCTTCAATTGCAGTTACAGTTGCAGAACGAGTTTGTCCATCAAGAATTGCCATCTCTCCGAAAAAATCACTTTCATTTAAAATTGTCAAAATAACTTCTTTGCCATCTGGACTAGTTCTTGCAACTTTCACTTTGCCTGATATAATTACAAAAAGTGCAGAACCAGCTTCATCTTCTTTCAATATTATCTCATTCTTAGCATATTTTTTTCTTGAACCAACTTTTTCAATTTTTTCTAATTCGGAGAGCGGCAATTCAGAAAAAATTGGTACATATGATAAAAACTCAGATGAGTTCATACTTACACCCACTGATTTATTATAATTGTCATTGAAAAATAACCTTTTCAAAATTAATCACCAATTATTTTTTAATAAAATATCAAAGTTAAAGTTCAAGTATATCCTCAATTAATTAGCTTAATTTGATGATATACGGAAATTATTAAATTAATTATTCAGATAAATTGAAACTTCTTTAATTAATAACTATATTGCAATTCAAAATTTACACAAATTCGTATATGGAGGAAAAAATCATGGCAACAAAAGTCGGAATTAATGGTTTCGGAAGAATTGGCAGACAAATTATTAATGTATTAGCAGACAAAGGCTACCTTGGCAAAGAGGTAGATGTTGTTGCTGTTGTGGATATTTCAAATGATGCTAAATATTTTGCTTATCAATTAAAGTATGATTCAGTTCATGGTAAGTTTAAAGGAACACTGAGCAGTGAAAAAAGTGACCCGTCATTAGAGAATGATGATATTCTTGTTGTTAATGGTCATAAAATTAAATGCTTGTTAGCTCAAAAAGATCCTTCACAACTACCATGGAAAGACCTTGGGGTAGAATATGTACTTGAATCAACAGGTTTATTTACCGATTCAGAAAAAGCAAAAGGTCATTTAGCTGCTGGTGCTAAAAAAGTAATTATTACAGCTCCAGGCAAAGGTGATGTAAAAACTTTTGTTATGGGTGTAAACGATAATGAATATGATCCAGAGAAACATCACATTGTATCAAATGCATCTTGTACAACAAATTGTCTTGCACCACTCGTTCATGTATTGATTAAAGAAGGAATTGGAATCGAAACAGGATTGATGACAACAATTCACTCATATACTGCAACACAAAAAACAGTTGATGGACCATCAAAGAAAGATTGGAGAGGTGGCCGTGCAGCTGCAATTAATATTATTCCTTCAACTACTGGTGCAGCAAAAGCAGTTGGTGAAGTTTTGCCTCAAACTAAAGGTAAATTAACTGGAATGTCTTTCCGTGTTCCTACAGCTGATGTTTCTGTTGTCGATTTAACATTCAGGTCAGAAAGAGAAACATCAATTCAAGAAATTGATGAATTGATGAAAAAAGCTTCAGAAACATATCTTAAAGGAATTCTTGGTTATTGCAACGAAGAAGTTGTATCAACAGATTTTATACATGATGACCGTTCTTCAATTTATGATTCACTTGCAACTTTGCAAAATAATCTTAAAGGTGAAAAAAGATTCTTTAAGATTATATCCTGGTATGATAATGAATGGGGTTATTCCTGCAGAGTTGTAGATTTATTAATGAAGATGATTAACACAAAATAATTTATTAATGATGCTCGATTAAGACGCAGTCCGCTAATTACGGCTGCGTCTTTTTTTGTATATATCCTTTCTAACATCTAATTTTCGATAAAGAAAATTCCTAAAAAGGAGGATAAAATGAAAAAACTCAGTATTGACAAAGTTAATCTTAAAGGACAAAGAGTTCTTGTTCGTGTTGACTTTAATGTTCCTTATGATGAAAATATGAACATTACAGATGACCTTCGTATTACTGCTGCTCTTCCAACTATTAAAAAAATTATTAATGACGGCGGTAAGTGCATTTTAATGAGTCATCTTGGAAGACCTAAAGGTGCACCAAATCCAAAATATACTTTGAAGCCTGTTGCTGTTCGTTTAAGTGAATTGCTTGAAATGGATGTAAAATTTGCACCTGATTGTGTAGGTGAACAAGTAAAAGCAATTGTAAATTCATTAAAGGAAGGAGAAGTTCTTCTTTTAGAAAATTTAAGATTCCATGCTGAAGAAGAAAAAAATGACCCTGCATTTGCACAGCAGCTTGCAGAACTTGGTGATGTTTACATCAACGATGCTTTTGGAAGTGCACATAGAGCCCATGCTTCAACTGAAGGTGTAACTAAATTTATCAAAGTTTGTGCAGCTGGTTACTTAATGCAAAAAGAATTGAATTATCTCGGCGAAGCAATATCGAATCCTGTTAGACCATTTACTGCAATTCTTGGAGGTTCAAAAATTTCTGGTAAGATTGATGTGATAGAAAATTTATTGCCTAAAGTTGATAATCTTTTAATCGGCGGAGGAATGGCTTATACATTTTATAAAGCTATGGGTTATGAAATTGGAACTTCATTGCTTGAAGAAGAAAAAATTGAATTGGCAAAAGAAACACTTGAGAAATTCAAAAAATCAAATGCAAGAGTTCTATTGCCAATTGATAACGTTGTTGCATCTGAATTTAAAAATGAATCTTCTTCAATGGTAGTTGATTCTGATAAAATTCCTGCAGATAAAATGGGATTGGATATTGGACCAAAAACAATAGAAGAATTTCGCAAAGTTATACTTGAAAGCAAAACAATTATTTGGAATGGTCCTCTCGGTGTTTTTGAGTTCGATAATTTTGCTAAAGGAACAAATGCAATTGCTCAAGCACTTGCAGAAGCTACAGAAAAAGGTGCTATTACAATAATTGGCGGCGGTGATTCTGCTGCAGCAATTAAAAAAGCTGGACTTGAAGATAAGGTATCACATGTTTCAACTGGAGGTGGTGCTTCACTAGAATTCCTCGAAGGTAAAATTTTGCCTGGCGTTGCAGCATTAAATGATGATGTTTGATTAACCCGAATAAAATTTCAAAGCAGGAGCTAAAATATTTCTTGATGCTCCTGCTTATTTTTTTATTATTGTTTTTGGATAATTTATAAAAGAAATAGTAATTTTATAATTAGATAGAACATAGGCATATAAATGAGTTTAGATTCAAGAGATTATTATCGTCCTTCTGGTTTTGGAGGATTTTCCTTTTTCCCTCCAGTTATAAAAAATCTGTTAATAATTAATGTTGGTGTTTTTTTAATCCAAATGATATTTGATAACATCAACTTTAATGGAGTACCTGGCTGGTATATTTTGAATAGATACTTTGCATTAAATCCAATTAAAGGAATCGACAGTGCAGGCATGCCTTATAATTTTAAAATTTGGCAGTTCCTTACTTATCAATTTATGCATGGTGATTTTACACATATTCTCTTTAATATGTTTATGCTCTGGATGTTCGGGATGGAATTAGAAAATATTATGGGTTCTAAAAAATTTTTGATTTATTATTTATTGTGCGGTTTTGGAGCTGGTTTGTTTCAAATCTTTTTATCACCATTATTTTCTGAATCATTGGCTCCAACAATTGGTGCATCTGGTGCTGTTTTTGGAATTATGATTGCATTTGCTATGTTTTTCCCCGACCGTTACATTTTCTTATACTTCTTGATTCCAATTAAAGCTAAATATCTTATTGCATTTCTTGTTGTTATAGAATTTTTATCAGTTAATGAACCTACACTTGTAGCTCATCTTGCTCATATTGGCGGTGCAGTCACAGGATTTTTATTTATTTTACTTGATAGAAGATACAATTTTCAATTCAGTAATCTTTTTAATTATTCAAAGCGAAAATCCAGTTTTAAGTTTTCTTCAAGATTAAGAAAACCATCGTTTTCAAAAGATATTGAAGAAGCAGATTTTTACGATATAGAATCAAAAGATGAAGAAGAAATTACTCAAGAGGAAATTGATAGAATACTTGATAAAATTAGTCAAAGCGGCTACAAAAATTTAACCGAACGTGAAAAGAGAATCTTATTTGAAGCAAGCAAGAAGAAATAAGTTTATTTTTTCTTTTTGCATCTGTTTAATGCTGTTTCTAACAGGCTGCGACAAAAAAAATATTAATGAGCAAACTGCAGTCAAAATTTATGTAGAAAATATTATCCTCGAGGAAAAATATTTTTATAATGTTGATTCGTTAAATGTTTACAGAAAAAAAATGTTTGATAAATATAAAGTAAGTCCGAAAGATTTTGAAGAATATTTAAAAGGGTTAAAAGCAAACCAAAAACAATGGGAAAGTTTTTTTAAGAAAGCGGATGAGTTTCTTAAAGACTTAAAAAACACCAATGCAATTAATTAACTCTTCTCTTTGCTAATGCTATTCTTAATTTTGCATAACTTATTTTTTCATTAAAACATTTTCTAAGTTCTTTTATATCGAAAATGCCTTCATCAATTTTTTCATAAATCATTTTTAGTTCATCATAATTAAACAGAGAATCAATTTCCAAGTCAGGTATTGCTTCTATTAATGTTTCTATCTGAACAGAAAGAATTGATTCGGGAATTTTAGTGATGCTTGCAATATCTTCAAGTGAATATTTTTTTTGAATTAATTCAAGTATTTGATATGAAGTATGCGGTAAATTTTTTTCTTTTATTTTGTGAATATTGATTTCATTTTTCTCGAATTCATTGATTGCCTCTATAAATTCAGCTCCGATTTTATTGAACATTCTGTTATTAAAACCATCAATATCAAGAAATTCTGAGTATGATTTTGGACGAAGTTTGGAGATATTTCTCAGAACATTATCTGGACAAATTAACTGTGCAGGCTGATTAAATTTTTCAGATGCTTCTTTTCTAATTTGTCTAAGAATATTAAAAAGTTTTAACTCATCTTCATAATTTTTTTGATTTGTTTCAGAGTCTTCTGACAAAAATAAATTAAGATTATTTTGCTCATAGAAAATAATATCATTCTTGACTGATATTATCTTTTCCAACTCCAGTGTTAAAAGCATATCCTCTAATTCAATTGTTGAAAAATGCTCGCATGAACCAAAGGTAGAAATGTTGTGATATTTTGAATCCTTCCCAGTAATAATCTTAAAAAGTTCTTTTTTATGTAATGGATTTTTGAATTCATTCAATGTTGTAATAATGTGTCTTCTTAAATAGTCATCATTATTTAATGTGATTGTTTTACCAAGACATGCATCGCATCTGCCGCATTTATAATTGTCTTTTATCTCTCCAAAATAATTTAATATGTATGCAAATCTGCAGTCATTGGAAGTTATATAACCAATCATTTTTTGAAGTTTATTTTTATTGTGTTCAATAAGTTTTTTTGTTTTAGAAAAATCCAGGCACAAATCTTCACTTTTTACTCTTGATTTTAAAATTGTCACAGTTGGAAATAATGAAGGAGGTTCATACAAGATTATGCCTGAATTGTTTAACAATTTTAAGTATTCTATAAGACTTTCGACATTTGAATTTAATATCTCTGAAAGTCTCATCAGATTGATTATAGTTTTTGTTCTAAAAATTTTATTACCATAATTTCTTACGAGAATCAATATAAAATCCTTCAGTTCATTGTCATTAATTTTGTAGATAAATGAATTTAATTTTGCTGGCTCAATTAAAAATTGAACATAATGCTTTTGATAGAAATCGGGATTAAATTTTATGTAACCTGATTCCTCAAGAATTTTGATTGAAGATTCAATGAGTGCTTTATTTAATTCTTTTGTCTGCAAAAATGAAATTAGATTTGTATCAAGAGGAATTTCCTTTTTCGGGATGCTTCCAAGTGAAATTCTGCCATAATCACAAATTGCATTATAGACTAATTCAACTTGTTCTCTCTGGGGAAAAGAATTTTTTATGAAATATTCTTGTATGGCAATATCTTTTTCATCAAACAATAAGAAAATGTTTGAAGGTTTGCCATCTCGTCCTGCTCTTCCAATTTCCTGATAATAATTTTCGAGATTTGCTGGCATATTAAAGTGGATGACTGTTCTTATATCACTTTTGTCAATTCCCATTCCAAAAGCATTTGTTGCAACAATCAGATTAATCCTTCCTTCAAGAAAATCATCTTGAATAATTTTTCTTTTTTCTGCGTTCAATCCTGCATGATAATAAGCACAATTAATTTTATTGTATTTTAAGAATTCATAGACTTCTTCTGCTAATTTTCTGGTTGCTGTATAAATAATTGCAGGTATTGCAGAAGGGGTGATTAATTTTAATAAAGTTTCTTTTTTTTCTTTTATTTTGATAACATTAAGATTAAGATTCCTTCTTTCAAAACCATGAATAAAAATTCTTGCATTAATTATTCCAAGTTGTTCTAAAATGTCTTTACGAACATCTTCAGTAGCTGTAGCGGTAAAAGCAGAAATTTTTGTTATGCCAGTAAATTCTGCAAAGTGTTTAATTTTTCTATAGCTTGGTCTAAAATTATGTCCCCATTCACTAATGCAGTGTGCTTCGTCAATAAAGAGATAAGATGGGGAAAGCTGCTTTATTATTTCAGCAAAATTGATATTGTCTAACTTTTCTGGTGAAAGGTAGAGAAGTTTAATTTTTCCATTTGAAATATCATTGAATACTAATTGAATTTCTTTTTGTGAAAGTGTACTGTTTATAAAAGCAGCTATTTTTATTTTTTTATTTATTGTATCAACCTGATCTTTCATTAAAGCAATAAGAGGGGAAATAACGATAGAAAAAGAATTTGATAGAATAGCAGGAATTTGATAACAAATAGATTTGCCTCCTCCAGTTGGAAGAACAGCAAGAACATTTTCTCCATTCAAAATTGCATTAATAATTTCTTGTTGTGCAGGCCTGAACTCTTCGAACCCGAAGTATTTTTTTAATATTTCCTTAGGAGTCATATCTTATTTTTTATTTTCAAGTAAAAATAATACTGTAAAGATGATAAATATGAAATAATTTCAAACTGAAAACTAAATAATAAATTAAAAATTTCGAATTCCTTGACATTCTAAGACTATAGAAATATATTTGAAACCTTTGAAAAATAGATTTTTGTATTTGGAGGCTATCTTGAAGCAAGAAAAGATTACTAAGTTCATTAAACCTGAAGAAGCAAATCGAAAATGGTACATTGTTGATGCTAAAGATCAGGTTTTAGGCAGATTAGCTGCTAAAGTAGCAAGAATTATTAGAGGTAAGCATAAACCTGTATTTACACCCAACATGGATACAGGCGATTTTGTAATTGTGATTAATGCCGATAAAGTTCGAGTTACAGGTAAAAGAGAATCCTTAAAAACTTATTTCTGGCATTCAATGTATCCAGGTGGAGTTAAAATCAAAAGTTTTCAAGAGCTGCTTGCTAATAAACCGGAATTTGTAGTAGAACATGCGGTAAAAGGGATGCTCCCTAAAAATCGTCTTGGAAGAAAATTAATTAAGAAATTAAAAGTCTATGCCGGTGAAAATCATCCTCATGCAGCTCAAAAACCAGAAGTGTTAAGTTTATAATGGAGTTACTTGATGGCAGATAAAATATTTGTAGGAAGAAGAAAAACTTCAGTTGCCAGAGTTTATTTGAGAAATGGTTCTGGCAAAGTAACAATTAATGAAAGAGAGTTTGAAAATTATTTTCCACTAAAAGAACATCGCGATAACATTTTACTTCCTTTTGTTGTAACTCAAACATTAGGTAAGTATGATGTTTTTGCAAATGTTACCGGAGGTGGAATAACAGGTCAATCAGACGCAATACGACTTGGAATCGCGCGTGCACTTGAAGATTTGAACCCAGATTTTCGTCCATTGTTAAAAGCAGAAGGTTTGTTAAAACGCGACCCGCGTATGGTCGAACGCAAAAAATACGGACAGAAAAAAGCAAGAAAGAGATTCCAATTCTCTAAGAGATAATCAACTAATTTATTTAACCATTCATACTCTCGTATTTGCTTCCTGTGTCCCATTAATTTGGGATGAAAAGCAAACTTATCCAGCCAATGCATAATGCAATTGGGGATAAGATGAGAGTAGAAGATAAAACAGGAGAAAAATATGCCAAGAGTACAACTTACAGATTTAATTGAAGCAGGTGCGCATTTTGGACACCTGACACGCCGCTGGAATCCCAAAATGAAACCCTACATTTTCATGGAAAAAAATGGGATTCATATTATTGACCTTAAGAAAACTCAACAAGCAATCGACCGTGCTGCAGAAGCTATCACAGAAATTGTTGCTCAAGGAAAAAAAGTTCTTTTTGTTGGAACTAAAAAGCAAGCAAAAGGAACAATTGCAGCTGAAGCAAAAAGATGTGATTCAAACTGGGTAAGTGAAAGATGGCTCGGTGGTATGCTGACAAACTTTGCAACTATTCGCAAAAGTGTTAAGAGACTTCAAAATATAGAAAAAATGGAAAGCGATGGAACTTTCGATAAAATAACCAAAAAAGAAAGATTGGTTTTAACAAGAGAAAAAGAAAAATTAAGAAAAGTGCTTGATGGTGTTGAAACAATGACAAAATTACCAGGTGCATTGTTTGTAGTTGATGTAAAAAAAGAAGCTATTGCAGTTAAAGAAGCTGAAAGATTAAATATCCCTGTCTTTGCAATTGTTGATACTAATTGCGACCCAGACCCAATTGATTATGTTATCCCGGCAAATGATGATGCATCTCGAGCAATTGAAATAATAACAAAGGTAATTGCCGATGCTGTAATTGAAGGCAATGCAAAAGCAAAAGAATTAAAGGCTCAGGAAGTTGCAGAAAAAGAAAGAGAAAAGAAAGTTACAGAGGAAGAAGAACAAGAACCAGAAAAGAAACAAGTAAAAGGAAGAATTAGAAGAGTAAGATTCAATAATGATGATAAAAAAGGTGAATCAAAACGCAGAGCTGAAAAAGCTGAATCTGCTCAAGCTGAATCTTCTGTATCCAATCAATCCAATACTGAACAAAATCAAAATATAAAAGAAGAAAATTCATCTACACAGGAAAATCAAAATTGAAATCGGAGA
Source organism: Melioribacteraceae bacterium (assembly GCA_037481715.1). GTDB lineage: Bacteria > Bacteroidota > Ignavibacteria > Ignavibacteriales > Melioribacteraceae > Rosettibacter. Next base: position 594,069 of record JBBFLD010000001.1, on the reverse strand, counting down.
ATAGATTATGGCAATAAGTGCAACTCAAGTAAAGGAACTAAGAGACAAAACCGGCGCAGGAATGGTTGACTGCAAAAAAGCTCTTGAAGAAGCTAATGGAGATTTTCAAAAAGCAATAGAATTACTCAGAAAAAAAGGAGCCGCCGTTGCAGCAAAAAGAGCTGAAAAAGCTGCCAACGAAGGCTTGATATTAACTCGTGTTTTTAATAATGGAAGTTCTGCAGTAATTGTTGAAATTAATTGTGAAACAGATTTTGTTGCAAAAAGTGAAGACTTTGTAAATTTCGCTAATTTTGTTCTCGATACACTTGTTCAAAATAAACCTGCAGATGTAAACTCATTGCTTCAATTATCGATGAATGGCAAAAATGTTCAGGATGAACTCAATGCTTTGATAGGAAAAATTGGTGAGAAAATTGAAATATCCAGATTTGCTTTTGAAAATGTCGAAAATGGTTTGATTGTAGATTATATACATCACGGCTCAAAGCTTGGTGTTCTTGTATCTTCTGAAAATGTGCCTCAAGATAAAGCTTCAGAGCTTCAACCGATACTGAAAGATATTGCAATGCAAATTGCAGCAATGAGACCAATTACAATTTATAGAGAAGAAGTTGATAAATCCGTTATCGAAAAAGAACTCGAAATTTATAAAGAACTTGCTCGCAAAGAAGGAAAACCTGAACAGGTTCTTGAAAAAATTGCTATGGGCAAGTTGAATAAGTTCTATGAAGAAAATTGTCTGATAGAACAGATTTTTGTTAAGGATAATACCAAAAAAGTTGGAAACCTGATAGAAGAATTTAATAAGAAAAATAATTCGCAGGTAAAACTAGTAAGATTCAAACGCTTTCACTTAAGCGACGAAAAGAAGTAATTTATAAAAGGTCTTATTTCTTAATAAGACCTTTTTTTTTATATTGGCTTGCAATAATTCAAAAAAAATCTTATGCATTCTAACCTCAAGTATAAAAGAATACTTCTTAAACTTAGTGGTGAATCTTTAATGGGAGACCAATCCTTTGGTATTGACCCTAAAGTTCTTAATTATTTTGCTGATGAAATAAAAAAGGTTCACGACCTCGGTGTTCAAATTGGAATTGTAATTGGCGGTGGAAATATATACAGAGGATTAAATGCTGCTTCTCAAGGGATTGATAGAGTTACCGGCGATCAGATGGGTATGCTTGCTACAATCATCAATTCACTGGCTTTGCAAAATGCTCTTGAGCGTAAAGGAATATTTACAAGACTAATGTCCGCAATTAAAATGGAAGAAGTTGCAGAACCATATATCAGAAGAAGAGCAATTCGACATCTTGAAAAAGGCAGAGTTGTTATTTTTGGGGCTGGAACAGGTCATCCATATTTTAGTACTGATACAGCCGCAACATTAAGAGCTGTTGAAATTGAAGCAGATGCAATTTTCAAAGGGACTAGAGTAAATGGTGTATTTGATTCTGACCCTGAAAAAAATCCAAATGCAAATATGTTTGAACAGATTTCCTACCTTGATGTTCTTAAAATGAATCTTAGAGTTATGGATCTTACTGCAATTAGTATGTGTCAAGAAAATAATCTTCCAATTGTTGTATTTAATATGGATGTTCCTGATAACTTATTAAAAGTCGTTACAGGAGAGAATGTGGGAACATCGGTTGGCAATTTTACTTCAAAAGTCTAATTAATTCCAAAAAGTGAGGCAGCCATGATAAACAATCAAGTTATTAAAGATGCCAAACAAAGAATGGACAAAACAATAGAAGCATTTAGAAATGAAATTGCAAAAATAAGAACAGGAAAAGCAACAACTGCACTTTTAGATGGTATTAAAGTGGATTATTATGGAAAAATGACCCCATTAAATCAAGTAGGAAATGTATCAGTGCTTGATGCTCACACTCTTTCAGTAACTCCTTGGGATAAAAGTATGGTAAGTGTAATTGAAAAAGCAATTCTTACATCTGAACTTGGCTTAAATCCAGTCAGCGATGGGACAAACATTAAAATTCCAATACCTCCTTTAACAGAGGAACGCAGAAAAGAGCTTGTTAAACTTGTGAAAAAATTTGGTGAAGATGCAAAAATAGCATTAAGAAATGTAAGAAGAGATGCAAATGACCATCTTAAAAAAATGGAAAAGAATAAAGAACTGACAGAAGATGAACTCAAAGAAGCTGAAAAAGAAGTTCAAAAAATTACAGATGACCATATAGCAAAGATTGATGAATTAATTAAGCATAAAGAGAAGGAAATAATGGAAGTCTGATAAAAAATTTATTATGAAAATTTTGTACCCTGGATTTATCCAGGGTTTTTTATTTGTTATCCTTGACTTGCGAAAATGAAATTGGTTATTTTTCGATACATATTTTAACATATTTTTAAATTTAGGAGAATCAATGAAACAAGCACTTATTTATTTAAGTATTTTAGGAATGGTCTTAGGAATTACCGCATTCCAATGTGCATCCGCTGAATTAACAGGTGCAAAACTTTATATCAATCAAAAGCAATACGAAAAAGCTAAAGAAACTTTATTAAAAGAAGTTCAAAAAAATCCAAACAGTGATGAAGGCTGGTATCTATTGGGTTATCTCTACGGTGAAGAAGGAGATATTCCAAAAATGCTCGAAGCTTTTGATAAATCATTATCGATAAGTAAGAAATTCGAGCAATCAATTCTTGAATCAAAAAAATATTATTGGGCAACAAATTTTAATAAGGGAGTAAGCTTTTTCAACAAAGCTACACAAACTTCTAATCAGGATTCAATAAAACTTAACTTTGAAAAGGCAGCTGAAAGTTTTAATTACTCAATTATGTGCGAGCCAGATTCTGCTGGTGGATATCTCAATCTTGTTTATACTTATATTAATCTCAATAGAATCGATGATGCAATAACTCCTCTTGAAAAATTAGTAAACATTGGAACATCACCAGAAGCTTTTGCAATGCTTGGACAAATTTATACCGAGAAAGGAAATCAATTAATGGATAATTATCAAGTTTCAAAAAATCCTACAGATAGTGTTCAAGCATTTGAAAATTTCAATAAAGCAATTGAAGTTCTTGAAAAAGGAAGAACAAAATATCCTGATGATGGAGAAATTTTATTGAGAATATCAAATGCTTACATTGCTGCTAATAAGTTAGATGTAGCTATGAGTGCTTTCAGGGAAGGTGTTGAAAAAGAACCAAATAATAAATTTTACAGATATAATTATGGTGTACTTTTATTGAACGCAGATAATTATCCAGAAGCTGAAAAACAATTTAAAGCCGCAATAGAAATCGACCCTGATTACACAAATGCGGTTTATAATCTGGCAGTAACTTACATTCGTTGGGGTGCAAAGATTAGAGAAGAAATGGAAGAGAAAGGCGAAGTTTCTGATGCTTATAAAGAAAAATTTAATGCTGCAATTCCTTATCTCGAAAAATATTTAGCAGTAAATCCAAAAGAACCTACTATCTGGGAACTTCTTGGTAAAGTTTATGCAAATCTTGGTATGAAAGAAAAATCAGAAGAAGCTTTCAATAAAGCAGACCAATACAGAAAATAATTTTTAATGCCCGCATATTTGTGCGGGCATTTTTTTGTATAAATTCAGAATAGCGAGGATAAAATGGAACACGATGAAATAAAACCACAGCAAATAAATATTGAACTTGGAGAAAAAGAAGCCGAAGGAATTTATTCTAATTTGGCAATAATTACTCATTCACCTGCAGAATTTATAATTGATTTTACTCGAGTAGTTCCGGGTGTGCCTAAAGCTAAAGTACTGGCAAGAATCATTACTACACCGCAACATGCAAAAATGTTAATGAGAGCATTGAAAGATAACATTGAAAAATATGAAGCTCGTTTTGGAGAAATAAATATTGACTTGCAGCCTGCTCCACAATTTGGGTTTATTAATCCTGATAAGGAACAAAAGGTAAATTAAAAACTAAAGTTAAATACTCAAAGAGAGATTAAATAAAATCAATTTAAAAGTGCTTTAGTCTATTCTAAAAATTCCTGCTATTTATTTTTGTAAACTTCCCTTTTCAAATCATTTCTTAATTAAGAATTTACAAATTATTCTTGAGTTAATCCTAATAAATAATTACTTTTTAATAAACCAATTCTTCTCTCGTTTTCGATTTAATTAATCATAGGAGGAAACTATGCGGATTGTTAATATACTTTTTACTTTTTTATTGATTATTATTTTAGATATTAATTCTCTCAAAGCTCAAAATGCTACAATTACATTGAACATTTTTGGTGATTTATCAACAATTGATTTTGCAGCTTTTGCGGTTGAAGAGAATCTCGAAAATCAACCAAGAATGCTCCAGGTAATTATAAATCCTCCTGGAATGGAAGTAGTTGTAGAAGGAATATTTTTCTGGTTGAGAGATAGGGCATCAGGTTTCCAGCAAGTGGGTAGGTTTAAGACAAAACCTTTCACTGCAAGAACATTTTACAATGATGAAATTGGTAAAATTAGTGACATTCAACTTGAAGAAAGTTCTTATAACTCTGATTTAACAAACGAAATATTAGAAAAAGGAAAGCCAAGTGGCATATTTCAAATCAAATTTAATCTTTATGATAAACAAGGAAGATATTTAAGTTCGGCTGAAGACCAATTAGTATTTTTAAATCCAACCCCGCCAAGCATAACTTCTCCTCCTGATAAAAGTGTACAGGACATTGGTTCAATATTGGTTTCATGGGATGAGGTTTTGGGAGCAACAAGTTATAAAGTTCTGGCTAACTACCTAAAACCAAATGAATCTGATGAACAAGCTCTAAATTCAGGAAATCTTCTTGTTAATAATAGAGATGTTGGCAAGCAAACAAATATTGATTTAACAAAATACTTGGACAGAGAATTAATTGCAGACACTGTAATTGTTTTAGCTGTAAAAGCAGTTGTTCATCGTCCAGGTGGTTATGAAGAATTAATGAGTAAACCAGTTGTATTTAGAACAGGAAATCAAAGTATGCAGAGTACAGAACAGAAAGAAATTAATCCAGAATTAATTCGACTTGCTAATTTTTTAACAGGAAAGGTAGATGATGCTTTTATAATGAAATTGAAAAATGGGGAAATTAGTGCTGACCAGATTCAGTTTACAGATGAAAATGGGAATACATTAGTCTTCTCTGACTTCATAAGAATACTAAACTTTCTTGAACAAAATTTATCCTCTGTAATTAGTGTACAACAAATTGGCAGATAAATATTAGGAGGGATATTAAAATGAGAATCAAACTTTTACTACTCTTTATATTATTACCTACGTTAATAACTTTTTCATTTGATAAAACATTTATTAAAGAAAAAAATTCGAACCAGCCCGAAAATTCAGTTGCATTTGTAAAAAAAGTTCATAAAGAAGTTGATTATAGAAAATCAACTCAAACGGATTGGGAAAAAGCTGTAATTGGAATGGTACTTTACAATGGGAATGAGATTAAAACTGGTTTGAAATCTCTGGCGTTAATTCATTTTACAGATGGCTCGGGTTTATTACGTGTTCGAGAAAATTCTATACTTCATATTTATGGAGAGAAAAAAAATAAAAATCTGAATAAAAATGCTTTTCTTCAAAAAGGGTTAATAGGCTTTGATGTTAAAAAACAATCGGAAGATGAAGAATTTAAATTTACAACTCCAACAGTGGTAGCATCGATAAGGGGAACAAGTGGATTTATTGAATATACTGAAGAGGGCACTTTTACTATGTCTTTAGATTCTGGAACGGCATTGCTTAATTTTTTAGGACCCCAAGGTGGAGAAGGAACATTAACAGAAGGAAATACAGTTGTTATTACTTCCGATGGAAATTTTGATTTTCACCAACAAACGGATGAAGAAAAAAATAAATCCGAAGAAACAAAAAGAACAAATGTAAAAAAGCTGATAATCCGCACTAACCAAGGAAATGTTGAAGTTGAATATTACGCTCCAGAAAAATAATTGTAAATAATTATTACAAATTATCAGGGGTTTGTATGAACAAAAAAATTTTTGCTGCTATAAATACATTAATCATCTTTCTGTTAACAAGTTTTATTTATTCACAGGAAAGTAATTACATATTAAATGTTATAATCAGTGAAGCTAAAATTAACAACCCAGTTAATATTTCAGTTGACTTGGTTTCTGGAGAAAATATTTCATCGATTCAATTAGCTTATCGATTTTTTGGTCAAAATGAGTTTAATAAAAAAGAAATGCAGATAACCGGGATTAATGCAGCCATTACAATACCAGCTGATGAAGTTAAACCCCCAACACTTGAATATTACTTCATAATTAATTTAAAAGATGGAACAATTGAAACTTATCCAGCAGGAATTGAACAAGGAACTTCACCATTTCAATTGGCAATTGCAGGACAAACTGAAAAAGAAAAAGAAATTTTAATACTTAGTCCAGAAGAAGGAGAAATTCTTTCTCCGGAAAATTTTTTAATCACAATTTCTTTCATAAGGGCACCATCGAATGTTGATATTAAAAAAACAAGGGTTTTTTTAAATGATATTGATATATCGCAAAATATGTTAATCGCAGAAGATTTGATAGTTATAAGCGGTGAGAACATAAGCAATCTAAAATATGGTTCAGCAGAAGTGAGAATTGAAGTTTATGACAACGAAGGGAAACTATATTATTCTGCTGCGAGAAACATTTCAATTGTAACCAAAAAAGCAGTTGAAGAAATTGCAAGGAAATGGAATATAAATGGAAACTTAAGAGCAGAATCAAGAAATGAAAATTATAGTTCGGCATCAACATGGTATAATAATTTAAGTGCAGAAGCTATATTGACATCAGGAGAATGGTTGTTTAGCGGACAATTATATGTTACATCAGAAGAAAAAAATTATTTGCAGCCATACAATCGTTATACATTTACAATTCGTAATGGTGATTTATTGAATTTGCAATTAGGTGATTCATATCCTCAGTTCCCCAATTTGATAATGAATGGTAAAAGAGTAAGAGGATTTAATGGAGCATTAAATTTAGGAGGAATTAATATTCAAACTGCATTTGGTGAAACAGAAAGAAAAATTGAAGGAACACTTTTGCAAGCTTATTTAAAAGGAGATGCACCACTTGCTTATGATGTTATTCCAATAAATGAAAGTAAATATGGTTATCCTTATGGTAAAGTTAAATTTGGGACATATAAAAGAAATATTTTTGTAGTTCGACCATCATTTGGAAGCGGAGAAAATTTTCAATGGGGATTTACTTATTTGCATTCAAAAGATGACCCAAATTCAGTTGAGTTTGCTTCTCGTCCACAAGAAAATGCTGTATTTGGAACAGATTTGATGTTTGCACTTGACGACCAGAATATAATGTTTACCTCGCAGGCAGCATTTAGTATTTTTAATAAAGATATTTCTTCTGGAACTCTATCAGATGCAAAAATTGATTCAATATTTGGAGAAGGTTCTGCTTTTGATATTGACCCCGACCAGATTAAAACTATTAAAAAAGTTCTTGGAAAATTTATTACTGTAAATCAATATATCGGTCCACTGAACCCGCAAAAATTAGCATCTCTTGCAGGTGAGGCAGCCTTAAGTCTTAACTACTTTAATAATTCTTTGAAAGCTTCTTATGTTTACAGAGGAAATGATTATCTTTCACTTGGCCAGCCTTTTATCCAGACAGATGTTAAAGGATTTAATTTTGTTGATAGAATTAGAATGTTCGATAACAGATTCTTCCTTTCAATTGGTTATGAAAAATTAGAAGACAATCTTCAAAAAACAAAAATTGCAACAACAACTTATGAAACATTCAGTGCAACTGCCTCAATATTTACAAGATTAAATTTTCCAAATATCACAGTTGGATATTATCTTAGGAAAAATAATAATGGCTTAAGTGTAACTGACACTTTCTTCAATAATTATGTTATTGATGAAATTACAAATCGATTTACTTTGCTTCTTTCATATGATTTGAAATTAGGTGTTCGTCACAATACATCATTATCGTTATCAACTCAGAAAAGAGATGATAGAAGTCCAAGAAATTTTGATGCAAGCTTTAATTCAATTTCATTTTCATTAAATAGTTTCTGGGAGAGCAATTTGAACTCTGTGTTCCAGATTCTTTACAGCTCTACAGAAATTGGGAATTCTCAATTTAAATATTTCACATTAACAGCAGGTGCAAAGTATAGATTACTTGAGAATAAACTAACACTTTCAGCTACTTTAAGTCCAAGCATCGGAGATTATAAGAGACAAGCATTGGAATTAATTGCTGATTACAAATTAATTGGAAATCTTAATCTTGCTTTTCAAGCAAGAATTTTCAGATTTCCCGGGAAATCAACTAATTCAATTGTCGGCTTAACTACAAGATATGTTTTATAATTTTATGAACAGCAGCAAAAAAATTTTCAGCGATGCATTTAAGCAAATTTCGATAATTATTTTTGCTGCTGTTTTTACTGTTGTTATAACTCAAGATTATCTTCTCCCAATTTCTCCTCTAAAAGAATTAGAACTAAAATTAATTGATAAAAGATTTTCGGAAAGAGGACCAATCGACATAAGCGATACTTCCGATGTAATAATTGTAGAAATAACTCAAGATGCATATGAACAAATTCCTGCTCCTTATAATAGATGGCCCTGGCCCAGATTTATTTTTGCAAAAGTAATTAATAATCTTACAAAAGCAGGCGTTAGAGCAATTGGCATTGATATAAATTTTACAAGCAGCGACCAATTTTCTCCATCAAATGATTCATTAATGATTGATGCAATTAGAAATTCAAAAAAAGTTGTTCTTGCAGGAAAGATTGATATAGAACAGGAAAAATTATTTGAAGAAAATAAAAGCTTTATAACAAATCTCAATGAAAATTACGGCAATTACTTCTACAATGCAGATAGTTCAATAGGAATTGTGCAAGTACCTGCAGATAATGATGGAGTTTTCAGAAGATATGTCCCTTATGTTAAATCAAATGTATCGAATAAATTAATACCAAGTTTTGGATTTGCAGTATTGAATAAATATTTTGGAATGCCAGCATCTTTCACTGCAAAACGCAAAAAGAATTACTTCGAAATTTTTGATAAATCAATTCCTCAATACGATAAGAATAGTATTTTGATAAATTTCTATGGACCAAGCGGAACTTTCCCTCGTATTAAATTAATTGATGTTCTTGATGATAAAGAATTTAAAACTGTTGATGAAATCGAAATTGGAGAAGATATAAATACATGGGATAATCCTGATGGCGGATGGTTATATTCTAATAAACTAAAAGATAAAATTGTTTTAATTGGTTCAACAATGCCGGAAGATAGAGATATTCTTCCAATTTCTTTTGCAAGAGGAAAGCAAAAAGGAGATAATTTAATTTATGGTGTTGAATTTCATGCAAATGTTATTCAAAATATTTTAAAAGGTGATTTTTTATACAGGCAATCTAATCTTGGCGAACTTTTGATGATTTTTATATTTACTCTTTATTCATTTCTATTAACTTCGTTGTTAAGAAAAGTAAAACTCCATATTGGTTTACTGATTGAGCTTCTGAACATTATTATTGTGGGATTAAGTATTTATTTAATATATCAACTAAGTGTTTATTATTTTGTTGAAAAAAAATTAGTGATGGCAATTGTAAGCCCATCGCTTGCAGTTGTGACAGGATATTTTTCAAGTACTGCTTATCATTTTCTTAAAGAAAGGCAGCAGAATGTTTTAATCAAAGGAATGTTCAGTCATTATGTTAGCAATGCAGTTGTTAATGAATTAATCTCGAATCCAGAAAAATTAAAGTTAGGAGGCGAGAAGAAAAATTTAACTGTATTATTTAGTGATATTGCAAACTTTACAACATTTGCAGAAAAAAAACAGCCTGAAGAACTCGTCAGTTTCATCAATCAATTCTTGAATGAGATGAGTGAAATAATAATTGCAAATGATGGAACACTCGATAAATATCTTGGTGATGCTGTTATGGCTTTCTGGGGTGCACCGATTGAAGTGCCTGACCATGCTTATAAAGCTTGTCTAACAGCATTACAAATGCAAACAAGACTTGCTCAATTAAGAGAAATATGGACAAACAAAACTGAATCTTCCATTCACATAAGAATTGGAATTAATTCTGGTGAAGTTATTGTTGGAAATATTGGCGGAGAAAAAAGATTTGATTACACAGTTCTTGGTGATAATGTAAATTTAGCTTCGAGACTTGAAGGAGCAAATAAAGAATATGGAACAAGCATAATGATTAGTGAATCTACATATGAACTGGTAAAAGACAAATTTCTTGTTCGTTATCTTGATGTTGTAAGAGTTAAAGGGAAAACCAAACCAACAGCAGTTTATGAATTAATAAGTGTGAAAGGAGATAAAAAAGCTGAAGAAGCAATAGAAAACATGGATTTTTATTTTCAAGGGATAGAATTATATAAACATCGCAGTTTTGATGCTGCATTTGATTATTTCAAACGCTCTTACGAAAAATTAAAAGATTATCCTTCAAAAGTTTATATGAACAGATGTGAATTTTATTTGACTAATCCGCCTGATGATAATTGGGATGGTGTATTTGAGTTGAAATCAAAATAACTTTTTAATCTCATCCAATCTATAATTTATTTCATTGCTCTGTTAAGATTAAAAATTGCTGCTATCAGAAATATAAAATTAGAAAACCATGCTGTTATGAATGGGTCTAATATTCCATTTTTGCCAAATGCTTGACTCACTTTCATAAATACCAAATAAATAAATGTTATTAAAAGATTAATTCCAAAGTGAAGTGCAAGTCCTCCTTTTCTTCTTCCTGCCGAAATTGGCAAACCAAATAAAACTACAATCACACTTGAAAATGCATAAGCAATTCTTGATTGATATTCAATTTGAATTTGTGTTGGGTCGTTTCCTGTTCGTTTTTGTTCATAAGCTAATTCAGATAATTCGGGCAGAGAGAGTTCTTCCGGCTTCCTTTGTTTTTTAATTACGTCTTCCGGTTTGAAGTTTAAGCCATGAAACTCTTTCATAACAAATTTTTCTACTGTTTCACTCGTATCGCTGAATGTTCTTTTAATTCCATTATAAAGAATCCAACATGCCTTTGAAGTGTCATATTTCATTCTGAAAGCATCAGTTCTTTCGATTAATTTTGTTTTGTCATTAGAATCAAATTCCTGAATACTTACTTGATTTGCTTGGTCGTTTGCTAAATCATAAATATTGATTGTAACAATTCTTGTTTTGGTATCTTGGAAATAAATATTGCTTCCAAAATAAACAATACCTTTTTTTAAGTAAGTTTGTTCAATGAAAACTTTGTGCTTATTTGCCATCGGAACAATATATCCGCCAAAGTAAACAGAAAAAAGACTGATAATAAAAGCAGTAATAAAAAATGGAACCACAAATCGATAAAAACTTATTCCACCAGCTTTGATAGCAGTTAATTCATTTTGATTAGATAATTTGCCTGCAGTAAAAAGACTTGCAAGCAATACTGCAACAGGTGTCATTAATCTGATGATTTCAGGAGTGAATACAATGTAGTATTGAACAATAATATTTGTATCAACATTTTGGTCAATAAAATCTCCAAGCTTTTCCATCATATCGATAACAACAAAGAGTAATGTAAAAGCAATCAAGCCAAAAAATATTGATTGTAAAAATTGTTTGACAAGATAACGGTCAATTATTTTCATATTCTTCTTCAGGTTTAAGCCACGATTGAGGAATATATTTTCTTATGAAACTAAAGTCCAAAGTAATTTTTTCTCTTGCACTTTTTATTGTTAAAATAATTCCTAAAATTCCTAAAAGAATATTTGCACTCCACATTCCCCAGAAAGGAGATAGAAGACCGCGGTCGGCTAATTTTTCTCCACCAATTAAGAATGCCCAGTAGATTAAAAAGAAAACTAAACTTATTCCAGCAGCCATACCAAATCCGCCTTTTCTTGTCATAGTTCCAAGTGGAGCTCCAATCAAAACAAAAATCAAACATGCAAATGGTAATGAATATTTTTTGTGTATCTCTACCCAGTAACGATTAATTTCTTTTTTATAATAATCAATTCTGTATAAAGTATTTAATATGGAACTTTCATCAGCTTTAATTCTTTGCTGTGCACGAATGAATATAAATTTTGAATATGAATCTGGTTGAACAATATTTTTATTATTTGAAGGATTTTTTTTGATTAATTCAGATATTTTTTTGTTCAATTCGTTTTCATATTGAGTAAGATATACATTTAAGCTGTCAACAATTTTCAGCATTGCAGGTGCACCTAATTCTCTATCGCCACGAGGTCCACCAGGCGCAGACTGCTCAAATGTAAATTGCTCTGCAGGCATTGCAATTTTATGACGCTGAAATCTTAATCTTCTGTATTCAATTGAATTAGTATTATCTGTTTCATGAATTTCACCGTTTGTCAAATCCATGATTAATTTTTTTTGATTCTTCGATAAATAAATTTTCCCTTTAGATGCAGTTACAATATTTATTTTTGGCGATTCTGAATAATCATAAATTGTTAAATCTTCTAATTCATTTGTATGAGCATCAACTTTGCGAGCAAGTATTGAATAGTTTGGAACATCCTGAGAAAAAACACCAGGCACAAGTGAAAGTGTAGGTTTTTGTCTTGAGATATCTTCCATCAACAATCTTGCAGCATGATTTGCATCCGGATAAATGTGATTGTTAAAATAAACAAGCATTAATGCGAGAATGATACTTGCTGCAAAGGGTGGTATCATCATTTTATATAAACTTATTCCAGTTGCTTTTAAAATTGCAATCTCGTTGTTCTGCGACATATTCCCGAAAGCCATTAAAACCGCAACAAGAACCGACATCGGAATTACAAGCACAACCATCCATGCTAAATTGTATGTAATTAATTTTAGAATAACCCAAAAGCTTAATCCTTTCCCAACCAATCTATCTGCAAATTTCATAAGGAATTGCAAAAGAAAAATTGCTATCAATACAAAAACAGAAAAGAAAAACGGAGCAATATGATTTTTGAGTATATATTTTATTAATATCATTTGAGTGAGCTGTAAAATTACTTCCCTAAATTTACCAACTTTATTGAGCAAATTGAAATTTGATTACACATTAACTTGAATACCGATTAAATGCAATGTAAATTTGAATATAGAAATTACTCAATTAGTTTTTATAAAATTTTAGGGGGTTTTATGGATGCAGTTCTAAATTACATAAATTCCAATCTCCATAATTATCTAAATGAATTAATCGAATACTTAAAAATTCCAAGCATAAGCACACTTGAATCTCATAAAGAAGATATTAACAAATGTGCAGAATTTGCAGCAAATAAATTAAAAGAAGCAGGAATGTCGAGAGTGGAAATTTTTCAGACAGAAAAACATCCAATTGTATATGGTGAATGGCTTGGAGCTCCTAATAAACCAACTTTACTAATTTATGGTCATTATGATGTTCAGCCTGTTGACCCGATTGATTTGTGGAATAATCCTCCTTTTGAACCTGTAATTAGTGATGGAAAAATTTGGGCTCGAGGTGCAAATGATAATAAGGGCCAACATTTCGTTCATATCAAAAGTGTGGAAGCATTTATTAAAACTTATGGCTCACTTCCCCTGAATATTAAATTTGTAATCGAAGGGGAAGAAGAAATTGGAAGCGGGAGTTTGTATTCTTTTATTAAACAGAATAAAGATTTATTAAAATGTGATGCAATTTTAATTTCTGATACAAGCATGTATGATAAAGGTGTACCAACTATTACTTATGGATTACGCGGACTTTTATATACCGAAGTTGAAGTTATTGGTCCAAAAGCAGATTTACATTCAGGAAGTTTTGGAGGTGCAGTTGCAAATCCAATTAATGAACTTGCAAAAATAATTTCTAAACTTCATGATAAGAATGGGAAAATTACAATACCAAATTTTTATAAAGATGTTTTGAAATTAACTCCAGAAGAAAAAGAAAATTTCAAGCGACTTAAATTTTCTGATAAAAAATTTGCACAAGAACTTGGTGTTAAAGAACTTCAAGGTGAAAAAGGTTTTTCTACACTGGAAAGACTTTGGGTTCGACCAACATTAGATTGCAATGGGATTGTTGGTGGATTTATTGAAAAAGGTGCTAAAACTGTATTGCCTTCAAAAGCTTCTGCAAAAATTAGTATGAGATTGGTACCCAATCAAAATCCTCAAAAAATATTTAAGGAATTTACAAATTATGTAAAAAGTCTTGCACCAAAGAGTGTAAAGGTAGATGTAAAAATGATTCACTATGGTTATCCAGTTGTAACATCATTAAACAGCAGTGCAGTTAAAGCTGCATCAATAGCACTTTCAAAAGCTTTTGGAAGAAAAACTGTATTTACTCGCGAAGGTGGTTCAATCCCAATTGTTGTTGATTTTATGAATCAATTAAAAGCTCCTGCAGTTTTAATGGGATTAGGTCTGGATACAGATAATATTCATTCACCAAATGAACATTTTCATATAGAAAATTTTGAAAAAGGAATTCTAAGCTCAGCTTATTTTATTGATGAATTTTCCAAAACATAAAATTTTTTAAGAGGAATAAATGAAGAAATATATTTTAATTATTTTATTTCCTCTTTTACTTATTGCCTGTACTTCGGGTAAAAAGGAAACAGGCGATGCTGCAACTTCAACCGGAAAAGAAAAAGAAATTAGAGAATACAATATTGAGGTAGCAAAAGAACAAGCTAAGAATAGATTCCCATGCGATACAATTGCATTAAAAGAATATATACTGGAAAATTATCCACCTGGAACTTATTTGATGGAAAATGAACCTTCTACAATTTATGGTGTTCCTAAAAATGCAGTAATTTATTTTAATGACGGTGGGAATTTTATCCTTGCATTAATCGCTCGTTCAAAAGAAACCGAAAGATTTATAGAGAAAAAAAATGTTCAAGGATATGAATCAAGTTTTGTTACACTCGACAGCACAAAGTTAGGAACAGCTTTTTTCTATTTAACTTTGTTCGAGTGCAAAGAAAATAAATTCGAAAAAATCTGGGAAGCCGAGGTCCCAATTCATGGTGGATTCAGCAGAATGTCAATAAAAACATGGGCACCCAAAAATATTAAATATGTTGAACTCTATTATGAAGATGGAATTATTTCAGGTAACAGAAGATATAATTTTTTCATGGTTGATGGATGGCGCAAACCACCGCACTTGCTCGAAACTTATACAGGCATTGTACATAAAAGAACTTTAGCAAATATTAATAACGATAAATATCCCGATTATTATGAATACAGATTTATAGAAGATTCAATGCGTATCAGAGTGCGGGATTCAATCCCATTTTATTGGAGTGAAAAAAGACAATTGTACATTACAGATAAAAATCCCCGCTGGTTTAGAAAGTATTAATTTAGTTAACTCAATTGTTCACAATCTTTAATTACTTACTTTTTAGAATCATAAAAAATAATTATGAGAGGATTTATGTATCAGGAGGAATTTTCAGTATTGAATGTAAATGAAATATTAAAAAATAAATTCAAAAATTGTGTCTGTGAAGATTCTTTAATCAAAGTGATAAATAATTTTAAGGAAGAATACAATTCATTAAGATATGGTGTTGGGATAAGGTTTTATAATCCTGTGATAATTAAGTTGAAAGGGAATGACACAATCGACTTTCTTCACAGAATTTCTACTAATGATTTGCGAAATCTCAAAGCATTTGAGAAAATCAATACTCTTTTCTTAAATGAAAAAGGAAGATTTATTGACAGAGCAGCTTTGTTGAATTTGAATGATTATTTTGTCTTGATAGGTCTGCAGGATAATTCGAAAAAATTATTTAACTGGATTAATAAATATATTATAACAGAAGAAATTGAAACTACTGATATTACTTCATCATATATTTTAGTTGAAATTATTGGTCCTCAAACAGAATCATTTTTAACAATGATATTAAATGAGCAGTCAAATGAGATGAACAATCTTTATAATTCATTAAATGAAAATAAAGTTTTGTCAATATCAAATGATAATTTGAAATACGATTTGTTTTTGCATAAAGAAAATGGATTGAACATTTATAAAATTCTTTTAGAAAAAAATCTACTTGGAAATTTTATCGACTATATTTTGGAAAACAAAAGCATATTTGACCTGAATTTTGTTGGAGAAGATGCATATCAAGTTTTCCGAGTTGAAATGGGAATTCCAGATACATCAGAAATAAATCTTAATTTTAATCCACACGAAATAAATTTATTAAATGAAGTAAGCTTTAAAAAAGGTTGTTATATAGGTCAGGAGGTTGTTGCAAGACTTGATACTTATGATAAAGTTCAAAGAAAATTATGCGGTGTAATTTTTGAAAATGGAGATAATGTTTTAACTGGTGAAGTAACTGATTTAGAAGGAGAAAATGTTGGAATCATTACAAGTGTTGTAAATTCTGAATTGCTCAATAAAAAAATTGGACTGGCTGTAATTCGAAAAAAAATTTTAGATAAAGAAAATTTTGAATGTCTGATGAACAAGAAAAAATTAAATCTAAGAATTGTAACACTGCCGTTCGAAAGATGAAAATTTATACAAAACAGGGAGACGAAGGGAAAACATCACTGCTTGGTGGCGAGAGAGTTTGGAAGGATAATCAACGCATACAAGCATATGGAACAGTTGACGAATTAAATGCTATACTTGGCATAGTTGTAACAGAATTAAAATCTGAGGAACTTAAAGAAGAATTAAGAAGTATACAGTCCGAACTTTTTACAATTGGAGCAGATTTAGCAACACCAAATAATAAATCTGTTAAAATTGTAAGGGTTGATAATAATTTTACAAAAAGAATAGAAGCGTTAATTGACAAGTATGATGAGAAACTGCCTGAGTTAAAAAATTTTATTTTACCTGGCGGTTCGAAAGCATCGGCTTACTTGCATTTAGCAAGAACAGTTTGCAGAAGAGCAGAAAGAGAGATAGTTTCATTAATTAAAGAAGTAGAAATTAATCCAGAAATTGAAGTATATTTGAATCGGCTTTCAGACTTATTATTTGTTCTTGCAAGATATGAAAATTATATCAGTGGAATTGAAGATATAAAATGGAATCCTTGAAATAATGACAGCCCCTGTTAAAAGTTTGGGGGTGACGTGGTTTCGACGGGGTTACTGGTTCTTTGAACTGCGCACCGTGTTCACCGTAGACACGTTAAACGACGGTAAAAAAATAAATGGCGAATATAACTACGCATTAGCTGCTTAATAAAAACAGCAGCCGCTCTTTAAATCCTTTCGTATCGGGATTTAACAGAGCGTCGTCAATGATACGATAGCCGAGTCGAGTGTCCGTGTAGACAAGGCGAAATTCTAACGGAATAGTCCTGTTAAAATCTGTCTGTCGATGTTAACAGGGCGAAATTCAAAAGACAGACTATGTGCGTAGACGTTCATTGAAAGGTAACTTCGGACCGGGGTTCGACTCCCCGCACCTCCACCAAATTTATTTATTTCCTAAAATTACTTTAATAACAATTCTAAATTATTTCTCCTCCTATTTCATCATTCAATGGAATCAACAACTTTATCTTTTCATATCAGCCTTTCTAAATACAGTTATAAATCAAATGAACTTTTTCTTGCTTTTTTCTTTTTACTATTTGTTCTAATCCAGTTATCTATTTTGTTATTGAATGTTTAGTATAAACTGATTAAGTTCAAAATGAAATTAAATTTAACTTAAATGCACAAAACTTTTTATTAGAAAATCGATAATTGTTTAAGAGAATTTTTTAATAGGAAATCTATTGATTAAAAATTTGATGGGGGCTGCATGTTAATTGTTCAGATAATTTATAACTTATCTGTTCTTGTTGCAGCCAGTGTAATTTCTAATTTTATTGATGTTAGATGGGACAAGAACTCTTTAACTGGTAAAATTCTTCAAGGCATCACATTTGGTTTAATTGCTATTCTCGCTATGTTAAATCCTTTTATCCTATCTAAAGGAATAATTTTCGATGGCCGCTCGGTTGTTCTAAGTTTATGTGCTCTCTTCTTTGGCAATTTATCTGGAATTATTGCCGGAATATTGGCTGTAGCAATGAGAATTTATCTTGGCGGTGGTGGAGTTTTAATGGGAATTTCTGTTATTACTTCTTCTGTTATTGTTGGATTAATTTTTTACTCGCTTACACAAAAAAACAAAATTCACCTCAGCAATCTTAATCTCTATCTCTTTGGAGTTATTGTTCACACATTGATGATTTTATTTATGATTTTGCTTCCCAAAGGTTATACATCACAAGCACTGCAAACTGTGGGTTTAACCGTAATAATGTTCTATCCAGTCGCAACCGTTTTAATTGGGAAAATTCTCTTAGACCACGAAATTAATTTGAAGATAAATAAAGAATTAAAAGAAAGCGAATCAGTAAATCGCGCAATCCTCGAAGCCATCCCGGATATTGTTTTTTTAATTGATAAAAATGGAAAATTTCTATCTTATAAAACCTATTCAGCAGATGAATTATATCTTCCGCCAGAAGAATTTATAGGTAAAAATATAAAAGAAGTACTGCCGCCATTTCTTGCTGATTTGACCATGGAGAATATTAAAAAAGCAATAAGCAAAAAAGAAATGCAGATTTATGAATACGAATTACAAATGCCTGCCGGAATACAATTTTATGAAGCAAGAATTTCTCCAAGTCTCTATGATAACGTTGTAGTTGTTATAAGAAATATCACAAATCAAAAATTATTTCAGGAAAAACTTCTTAAAAGCGAAAAGAAATTTTCAACATTGTTTCAAAAAACTTCTGTAGCTGTGGAATTATTGAAATTGCCTGATTTAAAATATGCAGATGTAAACTTAGCATGGACAGACTTACTTAGTTATTCAAAAGAAGAAGTTATTGGGAAAAATGTTTTTGAAGCTGGAATTATAAAGGACAAAGATTCAATTAAATTATTAGTGGATGAAATTAAGCGTAATAATCATATTAGAAATTATGAAATGACATTAAATACAAAAACAGAAAATCAATTAATTGTTTTAGCAAATAGTGATGTGATTGAAATTGATAATGAAGAATATATTTTAACTTCACTTCAAGATATTTCTTTGCTTAAGAAATCTGAGAAAGAAATTAAAAGATTGAACAGGATTTATGCTTTGCTGAGCGATATTAATCAGATGATTATTAGAAAAAAAGATAAACAAAAAATTTTTGATGAAACCTGCCGTATTGCAGTTGAAGTAGGTAAATTTAAATTAGCCTGGATAGGGGAAATTGCAGATGAAGAACATAACTCAATAACTCCAATTGCTATTCATTCACAAAGTAATTTCCCTGATGATGAAATAAAAATTGATATAAAAAATATAATTGCAAATAAGAAATTTATTGACTTAATAAAAAATTCTAAAAGCTATTATATCGTCAACAATATTGAAGAGAATAAATTCCAATCAATAAGAGAAGCAGCAGATAAGTATAATTTCAAATCTTTTGCTTTATTCCCGATAATTTTTATGAATGATGTGAAATGGTGTTTAAATCTTTACTCTGAAGAAAATGATTTATTTGATAAAAATGAATTAAAACTTTTAACAGAACTTGTTAACGATATTTCGTATGCAATTTATACTTTAGAGATTGATAGGAAACGAAAGGAAGCAGAAGAAAAGATTTCGGAAAATGAAAGATTTTTATCTACTCTGATTGATAATTTACCTGGTTTTATTTACAGATGTGCTAATGATAAAAATTGGACAATGTTTTATATATCAAAGCAGTGTGAAGAAATAACGGGCTACAAACCAGAAGAGTTTATTAACAATAGTGTTATAGCTTTTAACGACATTATTCATCCTGAATATCAACAATTGTTGTGGAAAGAATGGCAGAAAATTCTTGCTGAAAAAAAATACTTTGAATATGAATACCCAATCATTACAAAATCTCGTGAGATGAAATGGGTTTGGGAAAGAGGAAGAGGAATTTTTTCAGACAATGGAGATTTGCTATATCTTGAAGGTTTCATAACAGATATAACAAAAAGGAAATTATTAGAAGCTTTGATTAAAGAAAATGAAGAAAAGATGAGATTGCTTGTAGAAGGCACCTCATACTTCTTCTTCTATTCACATGATACTGAAGGAAGAATAACTTATATATCTCCCTCAGTCGAAAAGATTACAGGCTATAAAGTAGAAGAATGGCTTAATCAAAATAACTGGTTTTTAACGGATTCACCAATAAATTTGAAGGCAAGAGAAAACACAAGAAAAATGCTTAGAGGTGAAAAGTGTGAATATCCAATCTATATCGAAATTTATAATTCAAAAAATGAAAAAATATTGCTTGAAGTTTATGAAGTACCGCATTATCGAGATGGGAAAATTATTGGACTGCATGGAATTGCCCGCGATGTAACAGAACAGAAAAAATCAGAAGCATTACTTAAGAAGAGTTATGACCGATTAAACAGAGCTGAAATTGTTGCAAAGTCTGGCAACTGGGAGCTAAATCTTAACACAAAAAAAATCTCAGCTTCAAAAGGTGCTGCATTGATTTATGGTGTTAACAGAGATGAAATTGATTATGAGCTTATCAAAAAAATACCTTTACCTGAATATAGAAATCTTCTTGATAATGCACTCAAAAATTTAATTGAAAACGATATCCCCTATGATGTAGAGTTCAAAATTAAAAAAGTTGATACAGGAGAAATACGGGATATACATTCAGTTGCTTTTTATGACAAGGATTCCCAAACTGTATTTGGTGTTATTCAAGATATAACAGAAAAGAAAAAATTAATTGAAGAATTAATTGAAGCAAAAGAAAAAGCTGTTGCATCAGAAAAAATGAAAACAAATTTTTTGGCACAAATGTCTCATGAAATAAGAACACCAATTAATATTATTATGGGAAATCTCCAATTAATAAAAGAAGAATTGTGCAAAAATCCAGATGATGAAATATGTGAGTTGTTTGATGGGATTGAACTTGCAAATAAAAGAATAATGAGAACAATTGATTTAATTCTGAATGTCTCCGAACTCCAAACAAAATCTTATGAACCAATATTTAAGGAAATAGACCTTGGAAAACAGATTTTACCTTCATTATATGAGGAATATAAATTACTTGCCGAAATGAAACATTTGAAATTCATTTTTAATAATAAAATTGATGATGCAAAAATAATTGCAGATGATTACAGTGTTGCACAAATTTTTGCCAATCTGATTGATAATGCACTTAAATATACTCACACTGGAGAAGTAAAAATAAATTTAGATAAAAATGAAAAAGGAGAAATCTTTGTAGAAGTTCGAGATACTGGAATTGGAATGAGTGAAGATTTTATGCAGCATTTATTTGAACCCTTTAATCAAGAAGAACAAGGGTATTCAAGAACTTATGATGGCACAGGTTTGGGTCTTGCGCTTGTAAAAAGCTATTGCGACATAAACAAAGCAAAAATTGAAGTGGAAAGCAAGAAAGGTAAAGGGTCTAAATTTCGAGTTACTTTCAGAAAAGATTAAGAGCAATTTATTGCTTTGAATATTAAAATACTTTCCATAAAAAATCATGCCATATAACCTTTTTCGTTGATTTCAGTTCTTTATTGCCTTAAATTTGAAATCGTTATGAATAACTTTTTGTCTACAAATATTTTATTTACAAAGTTAACAGCAGCAGGCAACGATTTCATTTTATTCGATAGGAAATTAAATCCTTCTATTGAAATGAATGATGCTTTTATTCAAAAAACATGTAATAGAAGAACAGGAATAGGTGCAGATGGTGTTTTGCTAATTTCCGATTCTGGTAATTATCCATTCGAATTAGATTATTTTAATTCCGATGGAACATCTGGAGTTTTATGTGCAAATGGAGCAAGATGTGCCTTAAGATATGCTTTTATAAGTGGAAGAATTAATCAAGAAAAAGTAAAATTTTCAGTAAATGGAATTGAATACAGCGGTGAAATTATTGATGATAAATTGGTTAAGTTTTATCTGAACGAACCAAAAAAGATAAAAACAAATTTTAAGATAAAAGCTGCAGAACAATTGATTAATGCATCTTATGTAGATGTTGGGGCACCGCATGTAGTGATTAAAATTTCAGATATTCTAAAAAATCCAAAACGACTCGATTCATATTATGATGATATAAATGATGTTCCTGTTTATCAAATTGGAAAAGATATAAGATATTCAAAAGATTTTGAACCTGAAGGGACAAATGTTAATTTTATTGATATTCAAAACAATGTAATAAAAATCAGAACTTATGAAAGAGGAGTTGAAGACGAAACATTAGCTTGCGGAACAGGAAGTGTTGCATCAGCATTAATTTCTTTTATGAATTATGACATTAAACCGCCAATTAAATTAATTACAAGAATTGGAGAGACTTTCATAGTAGATTTTAATATTGACAATAAATCATTCAAAAACCTGTCGTTGACAGGACCAGCAGTTGCAGTTTTTAAAGGTGAATTATTAATTAAATGAGGAATACATGAGCAAAGTAATTTTTTCAATTCGTTATAATATTTTTCCAGAAAAAAGAAATGAATATCTTGATATTGTTCGTGAACTAAAAACTTTAGTAAAGGCAGAAGGCTTGGAAAGTTATTCTGTTTATGAACAAAAAAATAAACCAAATAACTTTGAAGAAGTCTATATTTTTACTTCAGAAGAAGCTTTTGAAAATTTTGATGATAATCAGGATGAACGAATTGATATTTTAATGACAAAACTTTCTGATTTGATTAAAGAACAAACAACCCAATACACAACATTAATTGAGGTTAACAGCTGAAAAATTCAAGTCAGAATAACTGCCTGCCTTTATTAGAAAGGTAATTTATGTTTGAATATACAGGTGCAATACATGTGCATTCTATATTTTCTGATGGTTCAGGAGATGTAAATGAAATAGCAAAGTATGCATCAGAATCTGGACTTGATTACATTATTTTAACTGACCACAATACTTTGCGAGCACTCCATGAAGGTTATGAAGGATGGTATGATAAAACTTTTCTTCTTGTTGGATGTGAAATAAATGACAAGGAAAATAAAAATCATTTGCTGGCATTTAATATTAATGAAGCTTATTCAACAAGACTTCCTGCAAAAGAATATGTTCATAAAGTAAAAGAAGCAGGTGGACTTGGATTTATTGCACATCCGCATGAAAAAAGAAATTCAATGGAAAAACATCCACCATACCCATGGACAGAATGGGATACAGATGAGTTTACAGGAATAGAAATTTGGAATCACATGTCTGTCTGGATGGAAGGTTTAACTGAAGAAAATAAGTATAATTATTTTGTCCATCCCTTGAAATCAATTACACCACCACCAAAAGAAACATTAGAACTTTGGGATAAACTTAATATAACGAGAAGAGTTGTTGGAATAGGCGGAGTTGATGCTCATGCGCATAAAGTAAATCTGCTTGGATTTTTTGAAGTAGAAGTTTTTCCATACAAAGTTATGTTCAGGTCAATTAGAACAAATATTTTGGTTGATAAAGAAATATTACCCGGTAATGATAAAAATGAAACAAAAAAAATAATTTATGAAGCTCTTGAAAATGGAAGATGTTATGTGGCGAATTATTATTATGGTGATTCCAAAGGATTTAGATTTTATTCAGATGATGGAATTAAAATTTATCAGATGGGAGATTCAATACCTCTTACTGAAAGAACGAAATTAAAAATTTCACTTCCAAATCAAACTGCAGAAATTAGATTAATTAGAAATGGCGAAGTAATAGAAAAGCAAAATTCATCTGAATTAGAATTTGATGTAGAAGAATCAGGTGCTTACAGAGTTGAAGTATATTTAAATGAAAATCCATGGATTTTTTCAAATCAT
Source organism: Melioribacteraceae bacterium (assembly GCA_037481715.1). GTDB lineage: Bacteria > Bacteroidota > Ignavibacteria > Ignavibacteriales > Melioribacteraceae > Rosettibacter. Next base: position 570,093 of record JBBFLD010000001.1, on the reverse strand, counting down.
ATTAGAATTGGTCTATAATATTTGCTAAATTTCACGCCGAATTTTTTGAAAATTTCATAAAGAGGTGAACGTGTTAGAAAAAAAGAAAAAAATTACCAAAAAAGAAATTAAACAAGATACCTTAGTTACAACTTATTACAAAGTTTATAATTTCTTTTTAGAACATCAGGTAAAAATTTTAATTGCCTTAGCAGCTGTTGCTTTAATAGTAGTATCAATTGTAATTTATTCTAATAAGCGTTCAAGCGATAATTTAACTGCAGCAAATTTGCTTGCCAAAGTAATTCCTCTTTACGATGCAGGTCAATATCAACAAGCTATCGAAGGAATAAAAGCTCAAAATATTGTTGGATTAAAAAGCATTGTAGAAAATTATGGCAGCACAGAGCAGGGAGAGACAGCAAAAATTTATTTAGCTAACTGCTATTTATTCCTAAACAAAATTGATAGTGCTTATGAAATGTTTAAAGATTATGATGGTTCCAACCCATTATTCAAAGCTGCTTCCTTAGCAGGTCAGGCTGCATATTATGAAACAAAAAAAGAATATGAAAAAGCTGTAGATGCTTACAAAGATGCAGCAAAGATTTCAAAAGAAAATCCTTTGAATGCAGATTATTTGCTTAAAGCAGGTATTAATTTGCTGAGATTAAATAAAAAGTCGGAAGCAAAAACAATTTTTGAATTAATTAAAAAAGATTATAAAAATTACCCGGAAGCAAGAGAAGTTGAGAGATATATAGTTCAAGTTGAAAGTTGATTTTAATTTATTAACTTGATTTTATAGCAAGTGCTGAATATATTTTCATTGCTTACTGGGAATAAATTTGATGAGAAACATATCAGATATAAGTAAAAGGTATATTATTTTTACATATCCTTTCTTCAAAGTGTATGATTAACTTTATCCTGTCTCCATAAAATTTTTAAAACAAAATAAGAAAGAACATGGATATTAATTTAATTAAGAAGCTAATTAAAATTGTAGAACAAAGTGAAATCACCGAATTTTCTGTTCAAGAAGGTGATTTGAAAATCAAAATATCAAAGAACTCACATATGGGAACTCAAGCTGTATTTCAGCCAATTCCTGCTGCACTTCCTGAAGTAACAGCTCAAGTTCCTGCAACAAACACTGTTCAAGAAGAACCAAAACTGCTGGAATCAAAAGAAGAAAAGAAATCGAACTTACATGAAATAAGGTCTCCAATTGTTGGAACGTTTTATAGAGCACCTGCCCCAGATGCCGACCCATATGTTCAGGTAGGTGATATAGTTTCGCCAGGAACTGTTTTATGTATTATTGAAGCTATGAAATTAATGAATGAGATTGAGAGCGATGTGAATGGTAAGATTGTTAAAATACTTGTGGAAAATGCCTCACCTGTAGAATATAATCAACCTCTTTTTTTAATTGAAACTATGTAGTCCATCAAACATTTGAGAGGTTATATTGTTCAAAAAAATTTTAATTGCCAATCGAGGAGAAATAGCATTAAGAATTATCCGCACATGTAAAGAAATGGGGATAAAAACTGTTGCTGTTTACTCCGAAGCGGATAAAGAATCCTTACATACAATTTTTGCAGATGAAGCTGTATGCATTGGTCCGCCTCCAAGTTCAGAAAGTTACTTGAAAATCCCAAATATAATTTCTGCTGCAGTAATTACTGGTGCCGAAGCAATTCATCCAGGTTATGGATTTCTTGCCGAGAATGCAGAATTTAGTGAAATCTGTGCTGATTCGAATATAAAGTTTATTGGACCATCTGCAGATTCAATTAGAAAAATGGGAGACAAAGCATTTGCAAAAGAAACGATGAAGAAAGTTGGTGTTCCGGTTGTCCCAGGAAGTGATGGTGTTGTTAAAGATATTTCTGAAGCAAAAAAGATTGCAAAGGAAATTGGCTATCCAGTTATGCTTAAAGCTTCGGCTGGAGGCGGCGGCAAAGGAATGAGAATTGTTTGGGAAGAAAAAGATTTACCAAAATTATTTCAAACAGCAAGCACAGAAGCTGAAGCAGCTTTTGGTGTGCCCGATTTGTATATCGAAAAATATATTGAAAATCCTCACCATGTTGAAATACAGATTTTATGTGATAGACATGGCAATGCATATCATTATGGAGAACGTGATTGCTCTATTCAAAGAAGACATCAAAAATTAATTGAAGAATCACCATCTCCTTTGATTACACCAGAAATCCGTGAAAAAATGGGAGAAGCTGCATTAAGGGGTGCTCGTGCTGTAAATTATGAAGGGGCTGGAACTGTTGAATTTATTGTCGATAAAAATCTTAATTTCTATTTCATTGAGATGAATACAAGAATTCAGGTTGAACATCCAGTTACTGAAATGGTAAGAAATCTTGACTTGATTAAACAACAAATTTTAATTGCAGCCGGAGAAAAAATTGCCGACCCGCCTTTAGAACCCCGAGGCCATGCAATTGAATTTAGAATTAATGCAGAAGACCCAGAAAAAAATTTTAGACCAAGCCCCGGCAAAATTGTATATCTCCATTTCCCCGGTGGATTTGGAGTAAGAGTAGATTCTCATATTTACAATGAATATGTAATTCCACCTTATTATGATTCATTAATTGCTAAACTAATTGTATGGGGAACAGATAGAAAACATGCTATAAATCGTGCTCGGAGAGCTTTTGAAGAATTTACTGTTGAAGGAATTAAAACTACTATCCCTTTCCATAAAAAAGTTTTAGAACACGAAAAATTTATTGAAGGGGACTTCGATACTTCTTTTATTGAAAAATACTTTAATAATACTAAGAGGGAATCATGAACATACCCAATAACTTAAAGTACACAAAAGACCATGAATGGATTAAAGTCGAAGGTAATATTGGATTTATAGGGATTACCGACTTTGCTCAAAGCGAGCTTGGTGATATTGTATTTGTCGATATCAAACCAGATTTAACAGAAATTAAAATGAATGAACCATTCGGCACAATCGAAGCTGTTAAAACCGTAAGTGATTTGTATGCACCTGTTGATGGAAAATTGCTCGAGATTAATCCTAAAATTAATAATGAACCGCAATTGATTAATTCCGACCCTTATGGTGAAGGCTGGATTATTAAAATTGAATTAACAAATCCAGAGCAATTAAATGAACTGCTTGATGCAGAAGCTTATAAATCTCAATTAGTTTGATTGGATGATTAATTTTTTAGAGCAATTTAATTGATGACTCATCCACAAAAAATATTAATTCTTGATTTTGGCTCTCAGTATACACAATTAATCGCACGCCGAATTCGTGAATTGAATGTTTATTCTGAAATTCATCCAAATAATTTTCCACTGGAAAAGATAATCGATGAAAAGCCTCGAGGAATAATTTTATCCGGTGGACCAATGAGCGTTTACGATGAAGGGGCTTTAACTATTGATAAAAAAATTTTTGACCTTGGAATTCCAATCCTTGGGATTTGCTATGGAATGCAGCTGATTGCAAAATATCATAATGGAAAAGTTGAACCTGCAAAAAATAGAGAATACGGAAAAGCTCAAATTCAGATTTTGCACGAAGATGAATTGTTAAAAAATGTTGAAGATAATTCTATTGTGTGGATGAGTCACGGTGATTATATAACTGAAATGCCCGAAGAATTTAATGTAACTGCAAGAACAGAGAATTCTCCAATATGTGCAATATCAAATTCTGCAAAAAAAATTTATGGTATACAATTTCATCCTGAAGTTGCACATACAAAAGACGGCAAAAAAATCATTGAAAATTTTCTTTTCAATATTTGTAATTGTGCTGCAGAATGGACGCCGGGAAATTTTATTCAATCATCAATTAAAGAAATAAAAGAAAAAGTTGGCAACAAAAAAGCAATTTGCGCATTAAGCGGAGGAGTGGATTCTTCAGTAGCGGCTGTATTGGTTCATAAAGCATTAAAGGAAAATTTAATATGTATTCATGTTGATACAGGATTGATGAGGAAAAATGAGAGTGAAAATATTGTTAGGCTATTCCGTGATAATTTTAATATAAAATTAATTTTTGTTGATGCTTCGGAATTATTTTTAGAAAGGTTAAAAAATGTTGTTGACCCTGAAAAGAAAAGAAAAATAATTGGAAATACTTTTATAGAAGTATTTGAAAAAGAAGCCAAAAAAATTCCTGATGCAGAATTTTTAGTACAAGGAACACTTTATCCAGATGTAATTGAATCAGTTTCGGTAAAAGGGGCTTCAGTTACAATTAAAACACATCATAATGTCGGCGGATTGCCGGAAAAGATGAACTTGAAATTAATTGAACCATTTCGCGAATTATTTAAAGATGAAGTAAGAGCAATTGGAAAAGAACTTGGTTTGCCAGAAATGTTTATAAATCGTCATCCATTTCCAGGACCAGGACTTGCTGTTAGAGTTTTAGGAGAAGTAACAAAAGAAAGATTGGATATATTGCGTGAAGCAGACGATATCTTTATCAATCTTTTGCATGAAGATGGTTATTACAACAAAATCTGGCAGGCTTTTGCTGTTCTGCTTCCCGTGCAAAGTGTTGGGGTTATGGGGGATGCAAGAACTTATGAAAATGTTTTGGCATTAAGAGCTGTTACATCAACCGATGGAATGACAGCAGATTGGTTTCGATTTGAGCATGACTTTTTAGAAAAAGCTGCCAATAAAATTATCCGTTCAGTTAAAGGAATTAATCGTGTGGTTTATGATATAAGTTCTAAACCGCCATCAACAATTGAATGGGAATAAAATGTCGAAGGTAAAAGAATTACCTGTTGACGACCGGCCAAGAGAAAAATTAATTTTAAGAGGCGCACAAAGTTTATCTGATGCAGAACTAATTGCTATTTTACTTCGAACAGGCACAAAAGGAAAAAATGTAATTCAAATTGCACAGAGTTTAATCAGCAAGTATGGTAATCTGAATATTTTATCAATGCAAACAATTGATGCAATTAAGAAATTTCCTGGCATTGGAAAAGATAAAGCAGCTACACTCATTGCAGCATTCGAAATCAGCCGCAGAGCCGATGCTCAAAAAAAATGGTTTTCAAATAAAAAAATTACATCACCTTCCGATGTGGCAGAAATATTTATCCCACTTTTGCGAGATGAAGTAAAAGAAAAATTTTATGTTCTATGCCTAAATTCTGCAAATAAAATTATAAAAAATGAATTAATATCAATTGGAAATTTGAATTCAAGCGTGGTTCATGCACGGGAAGTTTTTAAGGTTGCAATAGAAAATAATTCTGCGAATATAATTTTGCTTCATAATCATCCAAGCGGAAATCCAGAACCAAGCAGAGAAGACATTTCATTAACAAAAAGATTGGTAGAAGCTGGCAGACTGCTGGAAATTCAGGTTTTTGACCATATAATAATTGCTGGGAACAATTACACAAGTTTGGTTGAAAAAAGGCTGATTTAATTAACTTGTTTGATAATAAAATATGATTTTGCTTTCTTTTGTAAAGAAAATAATTATATTTGAGATAAATTATAAGAGATTTGTTAGCAATTTCTAATAAATTTGTTCATCAATATCGAATTCCAAAATTCAATTATTCACAAATTAAAAGGAGAAGCATATGGTAAATATCAAAAGAATCTTAAGCAGCGGGCTGATTATAGCCTTATTTGCTGGAATGCTTAGCGTTACTGGCTGCAGCGGTGTATCAGAAGAACAAATGGCTGAATTAGAAGCTCTTCGTTCAGAAGTAAAAGCACTTGAGAAAGAAATTAATTCATTGAAGAGTGAAAAAGCTGCCCTCGAAAGAGAAATTGCTGAAAAGAATGCTAAGCTTGATGAATGCGCAAAAGCAAAAGCAGAGACCAAAAAGAATCTTGAAAAACTTGGTTTATAATTCAAAAAGTTTAAAAATCTAAAAAAGGAGGAATAGATGAAAGTTTACAAATTTTTATTGGCAATTACAGCTTTAATACTCCTCTCAGCTGAAGTTTTTGCGCAGCAGCAAGAATTAACAAAAGAGGAGTGGCAGAACGAAATTAATCGTCTTACAGAAAGAAAAGCTTCATTAACAACTGAACTAAATGCTCTCAAAAAAGAAGTTGCTGATTTAAAAGCTACAAATGAAAAATTACAAACTTATGATGACTGCATGAAAGAATTATATGCTATGGTTGGAGCATCTTCAAAAGCTGATATAGATAATTTTAGAAATCAGCTTGATGCATTAACAAAGAAAATTGATAACAAAGAAGCACCAAAAGCAGACCGTCAAGCAGAACTGGACGCAATGAAGAAAAACAAAATTTCAGCTTTGCCTGAATTCTTCGATAAAGTTCATAACCAGCTTCAAAGAAAATTAGATGCTTGGGTAGAACCACCTAAAGAAATTAATTATACAGTTGTAAAAGGGGACTGCCTCTGGAATATTGCAAAGAAGAAAGAGCATTATGATAATCCATTTGCATGGCCAATTATTTATAAAGCTAATAGAGACCAAATTAAAAATCCGGATTTGATTTACCCAAAACAAGTATTTAAGATTCCTAATTTAACTGAAGAAGAAAAAGCTAAGTATGATAAGATTAGAAGAAATTATAAACCAGCTCCACCAGCTCAATCACAAACAACAAAGTAATTGGGTGAAAGTTTCAAAAAGTGTTATTCTATAATTTTCATAAAGCCCTTTTCATTTACAGATGAAGAGGGCTTTTTTTATAATAAAGGAGGTAACTACGCAGATAGAGAAACAATTAAAATTAGAAAATGTTGATTTAATTTCTTTGCTGGGTTATCGAGATTCTAATCTCAAACCCATTGAAGAAAGATTTTCAAGCAACATTATTGTGCGCGGTGATAATGTAATTATTCAAGGTGTAGAAGAAGAAGTAAGTGCTATCGAGAAAGTTTTTAAGGAAATGGTTTTTGTGCTTAATACTACCGGCAAACTTCAACCAACCGATGTTGAAACAATTATTGACTTAACACTTCAAGGGAAAGAAATTATTAATGAAAGTGAATATGATAATATTGTTCTCTATTCTAAAAAAGATGTAATAAAAGCTAAAACCCCAAATCAAATAAAGTATATTAAAAGTGCCAGAGAAAATGATATTTGCTTTGCTATTGGACCTGCAGGCACAGGCAAAACTTATCTTGCAGTTGCTCTTGCGGTTGCAGCATTAAAAAAGGGAATAATAAAAAAAATAATTTTGGCACGTCCTGCCGTTGAAGCAGGTGAAAGTTTAGGATTTTTACCTGGTGACTTTAGAGAAAAAATTGACCCTTACCTTAGACCACTATATGATGCTCTTGAAGAAATGCTGCCCGCAGAACAATTAAGAAATTATATCGAGAAAGGAATAATTGAAATAGTCCCTCTTGCATACATGCGCGGCAGAACACTTAACAATGCTTATGTAATTCTTGATGAAGCTCAAAATGCAACTGGAATGCAAATGAAGATGTTTTTGACAAGATTAGGTCCGAACTCAAAAGCAATAATAACTGGAGACATAACTCAAATTGATTTGCCATCTTACACACAAAGCGGATTAGTGCAGGTAAAAGAAATTCTCAAAGATATTGATGGTGTTAGCTTTGTTTATTTTGATAAATCTGATGTAGTTCGTCATAAACTTGTCAAAGATATTATAGATGCATATGAAAAACATTACAATGGAACTAATAGTTCTAAGGAATGAAGTTAATTGAGCTTTGCTTCTTAAGAATATGGATGATAAATTAAAATCCCTTGCATTATAGTTTCTTACAGGATTTAAAATAAAAGTTAAGAAAAATAATTCTCTTGCCAGCAATCTTTTCATAATTTTAGAATAATATTTTCGAATTAATAACAATATTTTTATCAAGAACTTTATTGTTAATTACTAATGATTGCATCATAATTCTTTTTTCGATTTCATCCCTTGATTATTGGATAAATGATATAATTTTATAAAATATGATGAAAAAATTTCTTGACAATTAAAATAAAATTTGGCAAGTTAAGTTATCAATTAAGTAAACAATGACTTTATTGTTCTAATTGCACCTTACCTTTGCTCAAATTTAATACCATATTAAAACAAAGTTCATAAAGGGAGAAAAGTATGAAGCTAAATTTCATTAGAAATGCTTTCTTAATTTTATTATTTACCTTTGGGATTATAAAAGCGCAGGGCAACTTAAGAGGGACAGTAACAGATTCACTTACAAATGAAAGTTTGATTGGTGCAAATGTGTTTTTGTTAGGTACTTCTTTAGGTAGTGCTACAGATATTGAAGGCAATTATGTTATTAATAGAATTCCTGAAGGCACATATAAAGTTAAAGTTTCTTATGTGGGTTATAAACCTAAAATTTATGATGTAGTTATTCAGAAAAATAAAACTGTTGTTTTTAATTTTAAGCTGGTGCCTGATGTTATTGAAGGAACTGAAGTAATTATTACAGCACAAGCAGTTGGGCAGGCTGCTGCAATTAACCAACAATTAGCTTCTAATACGATTATTAATGTAGTTTCTGAAGAAAAAATCAAAGAGCTACCCGATGCAAATGCTGCAGAATCGATTGGCAGACTTCCAGGGGTATCAATCCTTCGTTCAGGTGGTGAAGCTAACAAAGTAATTTTAAGAGGATTAAGTGATAAGTATACAACTGTTACAATCGATGGGATTAGAATAGCATCAACAGATGCTGAAAGTCGTGGTCTGGATTTGAGTACAATTTCTCAAAGTTCACTTGCAGGAATTGAACTTTATAAAGCACTTACTTCTGATAAAGATGCTGACGCAATTGCTGGAAGTATTAATCTGGTAACCAAAAAAGCTCCTTCTTTAAGAGAAATTAATGCAGTATTAAAAGGCGGCTATAATGATATAATGAGTTCTTTCAAACAATATGATTTTTCTTTTAAGTATGGCGAAAGATTCTTTAAGGATTTAATTGGAGTCCGTGTAAATGCAAATGCAGAAAGCAAAATTAGAAGTAATGAAAAAATAGACCTCGATTATGACCAATCTATTAATAATCAAACTGATTATGCTATCAACGACTTCTCTCTTGAATTTACAGATGAGGTAAGAACTCGCAACGGTGGTGGAATCATGTTTGATATTAATACTCCTGATGAAGGAAATATTAAAATCAATAATGTTTATAACAGCACAAAACGAGATTACATTATACATTCAAGAGATTATCCATCCGGTGGTGGAGTAGGTGGAACTGTAACTTATTCATTTAGAGATAGAGTTCAGGAAATTAAAACATACACAAGTTCTATATCTGGTGAAAATAATTTACTTGGACTGAAGTTAAACTGGGGATTATCTTATGCACAGTCAGAAGCCAACTACCCGTTTGATTACAGCATAGATTTTCATGAACCCTCTAATGCTGGTGTTTCTGGAATGGCAAATACTCCAAGTTTGAAATCAAATCCAGAAAAATTAATTCCTTTTGCATATAATAATTTTAGATCCGCTACTCTTTATGAAGCTTATTACTACACTCAAAGAAATTTTGAAAAAGAAAGAACTGCTTTTCTTAATGCTTCAAGAAATTATGTAATTGGAAATCTAATGTCTGGTGAATTTAAATTTGGTGCTAAGTATAAAATTAAAAGTAGGTCAAATGTAACTACGTCAGAATATGCACCATATTATCTGGGTTACTGGCAACCTTATGAATTAACAGCAGATGGAAAAATTCAACCCAAAGATTTAAGCGGAACATTGTTCGATGCATTTTATCAGAGATACTTACAAAATCCTCTAAATAACACGTTAGCTTTTATTGAGTTTCTTGATGACACTCCTGCATCGAGAGATTTATATGGCACATATAAATTATATCCTTTAATTAACAGAGATAAAATGCATCAGTGGTATGAATTGAATAAAAATGGAATTGACAAAACAGGTAATAAAAGAGAGTATAATTTAGATCCATCAAACCAAGCTAATTATTATGATATATCAGAAAGTGTTTCTGCTGGTTACATAATGAATACTCTGAAAATTGGTCAAAACATAACTTTTATTGCCGGGTTGAGAATTGAAAGAGAAGATAATGATTATAAATCAAAATATTCTCCAAACCAGATTGGTGGTTTCCCAATTCCTCTTGGGGTAACAAAAGATACATCATCAAACTTTACTCAAACAATTTATCTTCCAAACTTCCATCTTAATATCAAGCCAACAAATTTTATGAGCATCAGAATCGCAGCATATAAAGCTTTAGCAAGACCAGATTTTAATATGAGACTGAGTAAATATTTTGCATGGAGACCGGCTCAAGTTGGTATCGATAAGCAATTAATTGTTGGCAATCCAATTTTAAAAACAGCACAAGCATGGAACTACGAAATTAATACATCATTCTATGGAAATGAAATTGGATTGATTTCAATTTCCGCATTCTACAAAGAAATTAAAGATATGTACCATATGCTTAATAGAATTAATACAACCGGTGATACATTATTTCATTATCTTGGACTGCAATGGAAAACACTTCATACTGGTACATATGCTTTAACAGTTCCATACAATTCGCCAAAGCCAACAAAAGTTTGGGGATTTGAATTTGAACATCAAATTAATTTTACATTTTTACCAGGACTTCTTAGAAACTTTGTCTTAAGTTATAATGCATCACTTGTTAGATCAGAAACATGGCTGATAGGTTCAAAGACTGATACAACATTTGTTGAAAAAGAAATTTTGCCAGGTATTAAAATTAAGGTTCCTCAATATTCAGAACGTGCAATAGAAGTTAAACAGCAATTAGAAAATCAGCCGGAATTTTTTGGCAACATTGCATTAGGTTATGATATTGGTCCTTTTTCTGCGCGTATTTCATTATTTCATCAATCAGAGTATAATTTGTCATTTTCACCCAGTGGAAGAGGCGATGTTATAATTAATCCATTTACAAGATTAGATTTTGCATTTAAATATCAATACAACGAACATATTGCTATTCTTTTGAATGTTAATAACCTCACAAACATTAAAGAAGAAAACTTGATTTACAATCGTGTTAATGGTTACAAAATTTTGAATACAAGTGAACGTTATGGTTTAACAGCTGATTTAGGTATTAAAATAGATTTATAATTATTGGGACTAATTATGGATTATAAAAAAACATATTATCCACTAACAAACCATGGAGGCACCATGAATAAGAAAATCAACTTAATCCTTTCTACATTATTTGTTTTATTCTTTACATCATTTGTGTTTGGACAAAATGTACTTAAACTCAAACCATATGATGGAACTCCACAATCATTTTTTATAGCGCAAATTAAGGCAGATACAGCAGCTAATCACGGTGTGTTACCTGACCGTGTGTATGAGCTTGAAAGTGGCGGAGTATATCTAAACACAGAACAATTTAATGTAGCTAAAGGTGTTACTATAAGATTGGTATGCAATGGTCTAAAAAAGCCAATTATTTACCAATTCCCAACTGGAACTGGAAGCAATCCACAAAATCCACCAGGATACCTCTTTGTTCTTCAAGGTGGAAATTTAGAAATGAAAAATATTGCTGTATCAGGTTATTTTGAAGCAAGCAGTGATTATCTGGATAACCTGCAAGGTGGTATAATTAATACTACACAAGAAGGTTCTTCAATTATTATCGATGATTGTATTTTCAATAACATTAATGGTCAACATATTAGAACTGGAAGTGCTACAAAAAAAGTTAAGGTAACAAATACGATATTTGCAAATATGGGTTTCCTTGGTCGTTCTAATCTTGGAGCAGGGAAAGGAATTGATTTAAGAGAAGCTTCATGCGATTCACTGATTCTTGTTAATAATACTTTTGTAAATTATCAAGACCGTGTTGTAAGACATTACAACTTTAGTAATCCACTTGCTGGTACAGGTGGAATTCAATATTGCTTAATTGAACATAACTCATTTGTGAATGGCATGGGATTCCATGGTTTGCTTTCTTTAGGTAATGTTGGCAAAGAAGTAATTATTAAGAATAATTTATTCTATGATGCATTTGCATTAGGTGAAGACTCAACAGATGCTACAAGAGCTGCAGAATGGGCTAACACTGGCGAAACTTATGCTAATGGAAATAATAGAATTACTTGGATATTCAGTGCTCCAAATGATACAACCCAATGGACTGTAAAAAATAATTATTACGTAATCTCACCAGAAGGACAAAACTTTTTAACTAAATATGGATTTGGTGAAGGTTCTCCATTATCACTTCATATTAAAAGCCGACTTGGGTCCGCAGCTGCAACTGCTTTTAAGAAAATTAACCTGAAACTGAAAGAAATTCCAAGATTGATGGTTAATATGATGGAATGGTATGAAAGTCCTGATGGCGGCAACAAAACTAAAAACACTCCTTCAGATAAATGGAATAAAAATCTGCACGATATGGATAGAAGAACCTATAAATATTTTGAAGATACACTTGACTGCTCTTACGATAAAAATGTTGAAGCATATTATAGTGCAGAAAGGGGATTCCCTGTTGGCGATTTGAATTGGTTCCCAGATTTAAAAGTTCGCTGGGAAGCTGGTGAAACAGTTGGTGTTGAGCAAGATATAATTTTAGCTAAGGATTATATACTTGAACAAAATTATCCAAATCCATTTAACCCAACTACAAACATAACATATAGTTTACCCAAAACTTCCAATGTAACATTAACAATTTATAATTCACTTGGTCAAGAAGTTGCAAAACTTGTTAACAATCAACTTCAGAATGCTGGTAAATATACTGTTACTTGGAATGGGAAAAATTATTCAGGTCAAACATTATCAAGTGGAATTTATTTCTATCAATTAAAAACTGATGAAATAACAATAACAAGAAAGATGACTTTAATTAAATAAAAATGTTACAAAGAGGGATGACTATAAATCAGTCATCCCTTTTAATAAGTTTTAGTTTCAGAATGATTTGATTAAAATCATTATTTTAGTAGCAAGAAATTAAATTTATTTTGTAATAAAACTATTATTAGATTGATTTAATAAAACATAAAAGATGAAATCAAAACCTGTTACTTTAAGTGATATTGCTAAGATATTGAATGTATCAACTGTAACAGTATCGAAAGCATTAAGAAATCATCCCGATATTTCACCCGAAACAACTAAAAAAATAAAAAAACTTGCAGAAGAACTTGAATATACTCCAAATTTGATTGCCAGAAGTTTATCTGCAAGAAGGTCAAATACAATTGGAGTTGTTGTTCCAAAGATTGCTCACTTCTTTTTTGGTTCTATAATCGAAAATATTTATAAAATCGGGATGGAACATAATTATGAAATTATTCTAACTGTTTCTCAAGAAAATGCAGAGCTTGAAAAGAAGCATATTCATACATTGCTTGCAATGAAAGTTGATGGAATTATAGTATCAATAACTCAACAGACCAATAGTTATGAAATTTTTGAAACAGTATTAAAAAGAGAAATTCCAATTGTATTTATTGATAGAGTTCCACCAATTGAAAATATAAGTACAGTTACAGTAGATGATAGAGGTGGTGCATTTAAAGCAGTTGAACATGCTATTAAACTTGGATACACAAAAATTGCTCATTTTGCAGGTTATACTAATATCAACATTGGGAAACAAAGATTGTTAGGTTTTAAAGATGCAATGGAAAAATACGGGCTTGAAATTAATCCTGATTGGGTTATTGAAGGAGGTTTTGGAGAAGAATATGGTTACGATGCCTTCATGAAACTTTATAGGCAAAATAATTTGCCCGAATTTATTTTTGCTGTTACTTTCCCTGTGGCTCTTGGGATTTATACTGCAATTAAAGAAGTTGGTTTGCGAATCCCTGAAGATATAGATTTAATTTGTTTTGGTAATGCAAAAGTTCAAGAATTTCTTTGCCCGCCATTGAGTTGTGTTGACCAATCTACAAGTTTATTAAGCAAGCATGCTATGGATATCCTCTTTGAAAATATTTATAATCAGGATGAATTTAAGCCTAAAAATGTTGTTATCGATACTGAGCTGATTTTACGCGGAACCTGTTCAAGAAAACATAATTGATACTAATAAATTACTCATCTAACTTATCAATAGGTGTGAAAATGAAAAAAGTCAAATTAATTTTACTGATATTTTCTATAATCTTTTATGCTAATTATTATGCTCAAGATGAATGGAGAAAAGCTGATGAAATTTTGAAAACTATTGTCCCGCCTAAATTTCCAGATAAAAAGTATAATGTTCTTGATTTTTTGAAAGGTGAACAAAAAGATATTAAAGATGCAATCAAAAATGCTATAGAAGAATGTTCCAAAAATGGCGGAGGCATAGTTGTTGTACCCAAAGGTGAATATTATTGCGGCGGTCCTATTCATCTTAAAAGCAATGTGAATCTTCATTTGGAAGATGGAGCAGTCATAAAATTTAGTACCAATCCTGATGATTATTTACCAGTTGTATTTACAAGATGGGAAGGTGTTGAATGTTATAATTACTCTCCACTGATTTATGCTTATGAACAAGAGAACATTGCAATTACTGGAAAAGGAATTTTAGATGGTCAAGCAAGTTCTGAAAATTGGTGGAAATGGAATGGTAATAAAAATTATGGATGGGTTCCTGGAATGCCTAGTCAAAGAGATAGTAGTTCAAGACCAAGATTAATGAAAATGAATAATGAAGGTGTTCCAGTTGAACAACGAGTTTTTGGCAAAGGATATTATTTAAGACCTAATTTTGTTCAATTAATAAAATGTAAAAATATTCTTCTTGAAGATATTACAATTACAAATTCTCCAATGTGGATTATTCATCCTGTCCTTTCAGAAAATATTACAATAAAAAATGTAAAAACAATAAGTGAAGGTCCAAACACCGATGGCTGCGATCCTGAATCAAGCAAAAATATTTTAATTGATGGTTGTTATTTTGATAATGGTGATGATTGTATTGCAATAAAATCAGGCAGAAATCTTGATGGTAGAAGAATTAACATTCCAAGTGAAAATATTATTGTTAGAAATTCTATTATGAAAGATGGACATGGTGGAGTTTCAATCGGAAGTGAAATTTCCGGCGGCTGCAGAAATGTATTTATTGAGAATTGTAAAATGGATAGTCCAAATCTTGATAGAGCATTAAGAATTAAATCTAATTCCTACAGAGGAGGAATAGTTGAAAATATCTTTATGCGAAATGTTGAAGTTGGAGAAGTTAGCAATGCAGTTATAAGATTAAATATGCGCTATGATCCAAATGAAGGCAGTGATGGCAAGTTTCCGCCAATATTTAGAAATATTAAAGTAGAAAAAGTAACAAGCAAGAAAAGTGAATATGCACTTGAATTTATTGGTTTGAAAGAATCGCCAATAAGAAATGTTCAGATTATTGATTGTAATTTTGATGGTGTAGCAAAAGAAAATTCTTTACAGAACGTAGAAGAACTCAAATTAATTAACGTAATAATTAATGGTAAAAAAGTAGAATAATTTTCTTTGACAATTTTATAATATCATTCATAAATTTTTTAATAATTATCCAGAAAGGGAATTAATGAAAATAATATTTATTATTCTTGTTATTTTTTTGAATACAATTCTACATGCACAATCTGACACTGCAAAAACTTATGAGCTTAAGCAAATTACTGTTACTGCAACTAAATTTGAACAATTACTTAGGAACTTCACTCCTGCCTATTCAATTGTATCCGAAGAAAAAATAAAGCAGGAAATTAAGCCAGCTTTACTTGCTTCTATTAGTGGAAAAGTTCCGAGTATGTTTGTTACAGAAAACGGTCTAAGTGGCTTCGGAATTGGTTCACAAGCAGCTGGAAAAATTTCAATACGCGGAATAAATGGAATTCAACAAACATTAATTGTTGTTGACGGCAGACCAGAATTTGCTGGAATATTTGGGCATCCTATTGCAGACATTTATCAATCTTCTGAAATAGCAGCAGTCGATGTATTACGTGGACCTTCATCAGTAATTTATGGCACTAATGCAATGGGAGGTGTAATAAATATTACAACTAAAAAAAGCCAGCATGAAGGATTAAAATTTTTTACCGATGTTTATTATGGTTCATTTGATTCATACAAAATTAAAGGCAGTATCGACTTCAAAAAAAATAAGTTTACAAACAAAATTTCTATAAGTAAAGATTATTCAAATGATAATCGTCCGTCATCAAGCTACAATTCTATTTCAGGAATTTATAATTCATCATTCTTAATTAATAATTTTTGGTCAATTGATTTTAGTACTTTCATCAATTCAACGAAATCTTTTAATCCTGGTCCTATAGCAAAGCCATATAAAAATGATTCGGTTTGGACTGATGTAACAAGAGCAAATCTATCTTTGGCAATAAAAAATAGATATGAAAATCATGAAGGTTCAATTCTGTTTTTCTTTAATAATGGCGTTCATGATATTTTCGATGGATTCCATTCAAATGATAACACATTAGGTCTAATAGTCAATGAGAGCATTGAATTTATTGATAAAAGCTTAATAACATTCGGAGCCGACATTAAACGTTATGGCGGTTCTGCACGAAATAAAGTTCAATTGATTGATAAAAGTGTAACAGAACGAGCTTTGTTCATTATTGTGAATAAAAATTTATTTAACAAAATTTCATTAAATGGCGGATTAAGATTAAACAACCATTCAGTTTATGGGACATTATTGATACCTCAATTTAATTTAAGTTATTTGATTGATGATAAATCATCTCTATACTTATCTGCATCAGAAGGATTCAGAAGCCCAACCCTGAATGAATTATTTCTGTTTGGTGCTAATATCGATTTGAAACCAGAAAAACTTTGGAGTTATGAAGTTGGTTTTAAAAGTTTATTGCTTCAAAATAAACTTTCATTCAACGGGGCATTTTATTTAATTGAAGGTAAAGATTTTATTAATATGACCGGGGTTTATCCAAATATTAAAAACCAGAATATAAGTAAATTGACCAATCGAGGATTTGAAATCGAAGCAAGTTATTTCTTATCCAGAAATTTTACATTAAACAGTAACTATAGTTACTTGAAAAGTTCGGCAAAGTTAATTGGTGTTCCACAACAACAATTTTATGCAAACGCTAACTATGTTTATAAAATATTCACATTCAATATAGGATTAAAAACTATTACGAATCTCTATACATCAATTAAAACCAATAATTCAGTAGAGAAAAAACAAAGTTATGCTTTACTTAATGCATCAACTTGGGTTAATTTATTTAAGCCACTTTCATTGTATTTCAAAATTGATAATTTATTAAACAGACAATATGAAATTATTGATGGATATCCAATGCCAGGAAGAACATTTTTGCTTGGTTTTAGTTTTGATGGAAGTCTGTAGATGAAAAAATGATTTGAGAATACATTACTAAATTAAATTTAATAAGGAGTGATTTCAATGTTTCTTAAAAAGAATAAACTTGTTTCGATAACAACTGTATTACTTTTTATATTAACTTTTGCAAGTTATTTTTATGCAAAAGACGATGGTTGCAAAAAACAAGGATCGTGCTGCCAAAAAGCAGGAAATATTATAAGATTTGAACACATCGGGATTAATGTAAAAGACCCGATAGCAGCTGCAAAGTGGTATTCAGAAAATTTGAATATGAAAATTATTCGAGCAGGAACTGCTCCAAACTATTCCACATTTGTCGCTGATTCATCCATGCATATGATGATTGAATTCAATTACAACAAAGATTATCCAACACTTGATTCACTCAATTTTAATTATGATTCTTTTCATCTTGCATTTTGCGTCTCTAATATTGGCATGATTAAAGAAAAATTACTGAACGCTGGTGCATCAATTTTGAATGATATAAGAAAAACTGATTCGGGTGACCAAGTTCTGGTTTTGAGAGATCCTTGGGGATTACCAATTCAATTTGTGCAAAGAGTAAAACCTATGATTAATGCAAATGGAATTTTTATTGAACATATTGCATTTAATGTATCCGATTCGCCTGCAAAATCTAAATGGTATGTCGATAATTTGAATATGGTTATTATGAGAGAAGGAAAAGCTCCATCATTTGGAATGTTTGTAGCAGACCAAAATAAAAATGTTATGTTTGAATTTTATCAGCATAAAGATTCACCTGTGATAGATTTTAATGAGATAACTCATTCATCTTTACATATTGCTTTTGAAGTCCAGGATTTAAAAGCTTTGAAAGAAAAATTATTATCTGACGGAGCCATACTTATTAATGATATTTATCAGACTCCGTCTGGAGATTCTGTAATGAATTTTAAAGATACAACAGGATTACCACTTCAATTTGTAAATCGTGTTAATCCAATGCTGAAATAGATTAATTAAATATGAGAGGATACAATGAAGTACTTAATAAAAATATTTTTGATTTTTTGTATTCCTTTGTCAATCTTATTTTCACAAGAGAAAGATACAAGTCAATCTAACCAAAAATATACAATTGAAAATTGTGTAAATGAATTTAACCCTGAAAAAATTGTTAAAACAGAAGTAGGTTATCAATATTGGTTTGTTGATAAAAATTTTCTTGATGGACGAACACTTAAATTAAGTGTTGTCGCTCCTCACTCGGCAACCCATCCGCCGCATAAACATCCAGAAGATGAATTCTTTTTTGTATTGGAAGGCACAGCAGAATTTTATCTTAATGGCGAAACAAAAATTGGGAAAGCATATTCAAGCTTTTACTGTCCACCAAACAGCATGCATGGAATCAGAAATATTGGAGATACAGAATTAAAATATCTTGTGATAAAAAAATATGAAAAGTAAAAAGATAATAAATTAATTAAGAGGAATACTATGTTGAACACAATCGACAAATCAAAAAAAGTAGTAACATTTGGTGAAATAATGCTTCGTTTATCAACACCGGGATTTACAAGATTTGTTCAAGCACAAAGTTTTGATGTTACTTTCGGAGGAGGCGAAGCAAATGTAGCTGTATCGTTAGCTAATTATGGATTAGAATCTTATTATGTAACAAAATTACCCAAACATGAAATTGGGCAAGCAGCTGTAAATCATCTAAGAAGATTTGGAGTCAAAGATGATTTTATTATTCGAGGTGGAGATAGAATTGGCATTTATTTTTTGGAAACAGGCGCAAGTCAAAGACCTTCAAAAGTAATTTATGATAGAGCTAATTCAGCTGTTGCATTGATGAAAAAAGGAGAAGTAGATTGGAACAAAGTTTTTGATAATGCAATCTGGTTTCACTGGACAGGAATTACACCTGCTTTAGGTAAAAATGCTCAGGAAGTTTTATCAGAAGCATGTCAAATTGCTAAAGAAAAAAATGTAACAGTAAGCTGCGACTTAAACTTTAGAGCAAAAATGTGGACTACAGAAGAAGCTCAAGCTGTAATGAAACCCTTAATGAAATTTGTAGATGTTTGTATTGCAAACGAAGAGGATGCTGAAAAGAGTCTTGGAATTAAAGCAGAAGCTACTGATATCGAATCTGGCAAGCTGAGTGAAGAAGGATATTTTAATGTTGCAAAAAAATTAAAAGAAATTTATGGATTCAAAGCTGTTGCAATTACATTAAGAGAAAGTTATTCTGCATCGAGAAACGGATGGAGTGCAATTTTACTTGATGATAAAGATTGTAAAACTCCATATCGTTCAAAAAAATATGACATTGAAATTGTTGACAGAGTAGGTGCTGGTGATTCCTTTGCAAGTGGTTTAATCTATGGATTATTAACAAAGCAAGATACTAAAGATGCTTTAGAATTTGCAGTAGCAGCATCCTGTTTGAAACACTCAATTCCAGGGGACTTTAATTTGGTCTCTTTAGATGAAGTAGAAAAATTAGTTAAAAGCGGCGGTTCAGGAAGAGTTGAGAGATAATGCAGTTTTGAATTTATTCATTATGTCTAAAATCTGCGGCTTAATTCAAGCCGCAGAAATTTATACTCGCTACTTTATAACCTTTAACCTGCAACACTAATATTCTCTTCAATCCCAAACTGCCCAATTTCGAAATTTTGTAATTATGAAATCTTTCAATTTGAAATCTTGCAATCGTGTAATCTTATAATTCTGCAATTTTGTAATCTTGTAATTTTGCGATCATGCAATTTTATAATCATGTAATTTTGCAATCTTGTAATTATGCAATTATGCAATTATGATACATCAATCCAGCAATTTCATAGATACCTAATACTCACATGCTAAGCTCAATTCATGAATAATCCTTAAAGTGTCATCAAATGTATCACCATTAAGAATTGATTTAATAATTCTGCTTCCAACAATTACTCCATCACAATAAGGAGAAAAATTTTTAATATCATCTGGTTTAGATATTCCAAAACCAATTAGCATTTTGTTTTTTTTGATTAAAGAATAAGTTCGTTTAAGATTTTCAAATGTTTCATTACTGAAATAATCTTTTATTCCTGTAGTGCCTGTAACGCTTACGCAATAAACAAATCCTTTGCTTTTATTATCAATAGATATTATTCTTTCATTTGTTGAAGTAGGAGTTGTAAGCAAAATTATATCTAAATTTTTTGTATCACAGTCATAGAAGGAATCATATTCTTCAATCGGAACATCTGGAACAATTAAACCTTTCACACCTGCATTAAAAGCATCTTCAAAGAAATTTAATTTATTGTATCTGTTGATTGGATTTGCATAGCCCATTAGTATTATGGGCTTTTCAGAATACTTTGAAATTATTTCAGCATATTTTAAGACATCATGAGTAGTAACATTATTATTAAGTGCAATATTAGATGATGTTTGAATAACTAGTCCATCAGCAAGTGGGTCACTGAATGGTATTCCTAATTCAAGCATATCGGCTCCAGCATCTAAAACAGCTTTTGCTAATTCTGCAAATTTTTTTTTATCTGGAAAACCGGCTGTAAGAAAAATTGATAATGCTTTTCTTTTTTGATTGTTTAATTTTTCGATGTAATTATGAATGTAACTCATTATAGATTTTCCTTAAAATTATCCATATATGTTGATAAATCTTTATCTCCTCTTCCGCTTAAATTAATTATAATAATTTCATCACGATTTGTTTGATAAATAAATTTTTCAAGATAAGCTATTGCATGTGCACTTTCTAATGCTGGTAGTATTCCTTCAAGACGAGTTAAAAGATAAGCAGCATTTAATGCTTCTTCATCGGTTACAGATGAATATTTAACTCGAGAAATATCTTTGAGCAATGAATGCTCGGGTCCAACTCCAGGATAATCAAGTCCTGCTGAAATTGAATGAACTTCTGATACCTGTCCATCTTCATTTTGCAAAAGATATGTAAGCATACCTTGAAAAATTCCTGGTGAACCAAGACTCAAAGTTGCACAATGTTTATTTGTGTTAATTCCATATCCTGCTGCTTCAATTCCAATTAGATTTACATTTTCATCATTAATAAAAGGATAAAAAATTCCAATGGCATTCGAGCCGCCTCCAACACATGCAATGATATAATCGGGCAGTCGTTTTTCTATTGATAAAATTTGCTCTTTAGTTTCTAATCCAATTATTGATTGAAAATCCCTGACTATCATTGGATATGGATGAGGACCAACTACGGAACCAATAATGTAGTGAGTATCTTTTACATTAGTTACCCAGTCTCTAATTGCTTCGTTGGTAGCATCCTTTAGTGTTTTACTGCCAGATGAAACTGGGATAACATCAGCGCCAAGCAGTTTCATTCTAAAAACATTTGGTTTTTGTCGTTCAATATCTTTTTCTCCCATGTAAACGACACATTTAATTCCAAACCTTGCACAAACTGTAGCTGTAGCAACACCATGCTGTCCAGCTCCTGTCTCCGCAATAATTCTTTTTTTACCTAATTTTTTTGCTATTAAAATTTGACCAAGTGCATTGTTAAGTTTGTGCGCTCCTGTGTGGCATAAATCTTCTCGCTTTAAATAAATTTTTGCTTTACCATAATATTCTGTTAATCTGTTTGCAAAAGTAAGAGGTGTAGGTCTTCCATTATATTCTTTCTGAAGCTTGTGATATTCACTAATAAATTCAGAATCATTTTTTAGTTGATTATAAACTGATTCAAGTTCATAAAGTGCTGGAATTAATGTTTCAGGAACAAATCTTCCACCATAAATTCCAAATTTGCCGTTTGAATCAGGATAATTGTAAGTATTCATTTTGTTCTCATTTTTTTTGATGATAATTAAAAATTTGCTCGAGCCCTTAAGACTTTCATTTTGTGAAAGCTCAGAGGGCTCGAGAGGAGTGTATGCACCGGAACATAATGTTATGTTTTATTTTGTTTGTAAATTTTTTGCATCATTGATTTGTGCATGAGTACCTAAGATTATTTACCACTTTAAAAAATTCTTTTAGTTTCTTATGACTTTTTTTGCCAGGCTTTATTTCAACAGATGAAGAAAGGTCAACAGCCTGCGGTTGAATGTTTTTGTAGATGTATTCAATATTTTCAATTGATACTCCTCCAGCTAATATTATTTTATCTCTTAAATTTTTTGGAATTAAATTCCAATTAAAAGATTTTCCCGTACCTCCCAAAGCTTCATGAGAAAAAGAGTCTAACAAAAATTCACAATTTTTGTACTTATGTAGTTTTTTAAAATCAAATTGTTCGTCAATTCGAAAACATTTAATCACAGGTAAAATTATTTGAGATACAACATTAATATCTTCATTGCCATGCAATTGAATGTGTGTCAATCCAATTTTTTGTGAAATTTGATTTATCTCCTCAACATTATTATCTACAAATACTCCAACCTTTGCTATGAATGCAGGAAGATATTTAATAATTTTTTCTGCAGTAGAATAATTAATGAAACGTTTGCTCTTTTTGTAGAAAACAAAACCAAGTGCATCTGCACCTAAATCGCAGCAAATTGATGCATCGTCAATATTTGTAATCCCACAAATTTTTACTCTCATTTTTCATCTCATTTTTTGCAGAACTGAATAAATTCTTTAACACTTTTTTCAATGTTTTCAGATTTCATAAAATGTTCACCAACTAAGACAGCATTAACTTTTGTATTTATAATTTTGTTAATATCTTCTTTTGTATTAATTCCGCTTTCAGATACAACAATTACATTTTCAGGTAAATGCTCTAAAACTTTTAGTGTTGTGCTTAAGTCAACTTCGAATGTTTCCAAGTTTCTATTATTAATTCCAATTAAATAATTTTTGTTGAAATCAATTTTTTCTAATTGAGTGATAGAATGAAGTTCTAATAGAACTTCTAAACCGCATTCATTTGCAGCAGAAGTTAAATTTTCAATTTGATATTTTGACAAAGCTTCTGCAATAAGAAGAACTGCATCAGCTCCAAATGCTTTTGCTTCATAAATTTGATATTCATCAATTATGAAATCTTTTCTTAAAAGAGGAACAGTTTTCATTCTTGCAATTTCTTTAAGATAATTAATATGACCTTTGAAAAAATTATTGTCTGTTAGCACTGAAATTGCCTGGACAGAGCAGTTCATATAAATTGAAGCAATATTTATGTGGTTAAAGTTATCAATTAAATTCCCTTTTGATGGACTTGCTTTTTTTATCTCTGCAATCAATGAAATTCTGTCTGGTTTATTTATTGCCTTAGTAAAACTGATTGTTTTTGTATTAAAAAATTCTTCATCCATAAATGATGAAAGCGTGAATTTCTGCTTAAGACTTTTCACTTCTTCTTTCTTTACTTCGAGTATTTTACTTAAAAAACTCATTGATAATTTTCTCCAAAAGATTTTAGTGAAAGCAATTTTTCATAAGCTTTGCCGGAAAGAATTGATTCTTCTGCTGCAAAGCGGCATTCATTTAAGTCGTTTGAAAAATCTGCTGCATAAAGTGCCATCGCTGCATTTGCTGCAACAACATAGTATGCATCGTTTTTCACTTTATCTCTAAGAACAGAAAGAATCATTTCTGCATTTGTTTCTACAGAATTGCTTTGAATATTTTTTTTATCAACTTTTTTGTAACCAAATGTTTCGTAAGAAATTTGGTATTTTCTTAAAGATGATTTATTATGTTCAAATACATCTGTCTTTTCTGTAAGAGAAATTTCATCAAGACTATTTTCTGTACAAACAAAGCATACTTTTTGCATATCAAGATATGATGCAGCTTTCGACATCAATTCAGCGGCTTGATTATTGAAAGTTCCAATTAATTGCTTTTTTGTATTAGCAGGATTTGTTAATGGTCCAAGAATATTAAATACAGTTCTCATCCCTAATTCTCTTCTAACTTCTGCTGCATATTTCATTGCTGGATGATAAAGAGGAGCAAATAAAAATGTGATTCCGATTTTGTTCAATGCTTCTTCTGCAGCAGAAGGAGAGAGATTAATGTTAATTCCAAGATGTGAAAGAACATCTGCACTTCCACATTTACTTGATATTGATTTATTTCCATGCTTTGCTACCTTAACACCACAGCCTGCAACTACAAATGCAGCTGCAGTTGAAATATTAAATGTATTAGAACCATCTCCTCCTGTGCCGCATACATCAATAACATTTTCATCTGAATTTATTTTTATGCTTTTGTTGCGCATTGCTTTAACAAAACCTGCAACTTCTTCAGGGGTTTCGCCTTTTGTTTTTAAAGCAAGCAAAAATCCGGCAATTTGAGAATTATTACATGAACCATTCATAATGTGTGTCATTGATTCATAAGCTTCGTCAACAGACAAGTTTATGCCGGAAGCTATTTTTTCAATGTAATAATTAATCATAGTTCAATCCAATTTTTAATTAATTGATAACCTACTTTTGTTAATATAGATTCTGGATGAAATTGAATTCCTTCAATTGGAAAATTTTTATGTCTGATTCCCATGATAATGTCATCTTCTGTATGTGCAGAAATTTCAAGCACATCTGGGAAATTCTTTTTATCAATAATTAAAGAGTGATATCGTCCTGCATCAAATTTTTGTTGAATGTTTTTAAAGATTGTTTTCCCATCATGAATAATGTGAGATGTTTTGCCATGCATCAAATAGGGAGCATTAATAACATTTCCACCGAAGTAATAACCAATTGTTTGATGCCCAAGACACACTCCAAGTATTGGAGTATTAGAACCAAAATATTTTATTACATCGATAGTAATTCCTGTATCTTCCGGTGTCCCAGGTCCCGGAGAAATAACAATTTTATCAGGATTAATTTCTTTTATTTCATCAACTGATGTTTTGTCATTTCTTTTTACAATGATGTTATCTGTAAATTGACCAATTAGTTGAACAAGGTTATATGTAAAAGAATCGTAGTTGTCAATTACTAAGATTTTCATCGATTACCTCCGCACATTTTAGTGCACTAACCAATGCAGCTGATTTGTTTTTAATTTCTTTTAGTTCAAGCTCAGGCTTACTGTCTGCAACAATACCAGCTCCAGCCTGCCAGTAAATTTTATCTTTTGTTGCAAATAAAGTTCTAATTGCAATGCACAAATCTAAATTCCCGCTGAAATCGATATAACCTACTGCGCCGGCATATAATCCTCGTTTAATTTTTTCGTATTCATTTATTAATTGAATGGCTCTAATTTTAGGAGCTCCTGTTACTGTGCCGGCAGGGAACGATGCTTTGAGTGCATCTATACAATCAGCATCATCACGCAATATTCCTTCAACACGAGATACTATGTGCATTACATGAGAGAATCTGTTGATTTTCATCCTTTCACTTATTTTTACTGAACCGAGTTTACAAAATCTCCCGAGGTCATTTCTTGCTAAATCAACAAGCATAACATGTTCTGCAATTTCTTTTGGGTCGTTAAGCAAATCCATTTCTAATTCTAAATCTTCTTCTTCTGTTCTGCCTCGTCTTCGTGTTCCTGCTATTGGCAGAATTTCTGCTTTTCTGTTTTTTACTTTTAATAAATCTTCTGGTGAGGTCCCAATTACTTTGAAGCCATTGTCAAATTCCATGAAATACATGTATGGTGAAGGATTAATCATTCTTAATGCTCTGTAAACATTAAAAGGATCTCCATGATATTCAGCTTCAAATCTTTTCGAAAGAACAATTTGAAATACATCTCCATTGTATATATTTTTTTTCGACAATTTCACAAGTTCACAAAATTCTTCTTCTTCATAGTTACTCAGTAGTTTAGGATTAGCTTTGAAATCAGATTTGAATTCAATGTTATTATTTAATATGCTTTTAAGTTTTTGAAGTTCATGCTTTGCTTGTTCATACTTTTCTTTGATATTAAACTTATCAAAGCAATCAACATTTTGAATCAAAATTATCTGGTGCTTAAAATGATCAAACACAATTAGTGTGTTATAAAGTCCAAGAATTGAATCAGGTGATATGTCTTCTGATTTGGAATTATACAAAATACTATCTTCAATGAGAGATATATTATCAAAACCAATAAATCCTACTAATCCACCAGAGAAATAGGGGAGTTCATCAATTTTGGGATAAGAGAAATTGTTAATTTTATTTTTAAGAAAATCGAATATATTGCCGTAGATTTTTTCAGTTGCGGCAGAATTTTTAATAGTAATTTCATTGTAATTATTGGAAATAATTTCAGAGGGATTTAATCCAATAAATGAATATCGTGCTAATCTGCCGATTCCTTCAACAGATTCCAACAAAAATGTAGAATAATTTTTGTTTCTAATTTTTAGATATGCAGAAACAGGTGTAAGTAAATCTGCTGCAATTCTTTCATAAACTGGCACTATGTTATATTTTTCTGATAGTTCTAAAAATTTTTCTTTTTCCATTGTAAATTCCTTTAAAACAAAAAACCCTTCTCAGTGACTACTAAGAAGGGTTTTGTTATAAAAATATTTATATTACTTCAAGTCACTGAGATAGTGCGGATAAAATAATTCCACCAGCACCAAGCCCAGACTGAATTGAAGTAATATGTAACTTTTCTTGTTTTCATAGCCAGTGCAAATATAGAAAAAAAATAAGAAGCTTGTCAATAATTCTTGAGATTATTTTAATTAATTATTGATGTTCATGAAAAAGTATATAAATGAATTTTCAAATTACTTCAAACCAATCTTGAATGTGCTGCCATTTTTCTTCAGTGTAATAAATGTGTGTGTATTCATTAGTTTTTTTTGAGTAGATATAATCTTTAGACAATTTTTCGATATTATTAATAATTTCTTCTATTGCATCTGTTATAAATATTAGTTCATCGTTTGTCATTGTAGGATGAATTGAAAGACGAACCCAGCCAGGTTTTTCTGATAAATCACCTTGATTAATTTTTTCAGTAATATGTTTTGATCTTGTCGGATCAACATGAAGTAAGTAATGACCATAAGTTCCAGCACAGGAACATCCGCCTCTTACCTGTATGCCATATTTATCGTTGAGCAGTTTTACCATTAAATTGTAATGAATATTTTCTAAATAAAATGAAATAACTCCAAGCCGTTCTTCGTGCTCAGCTGCGAGTATATGAAGTCCATTAATTTTTTTTAGCTTGTCAAAAGCAAGTGTTAATAATTCATGTTCTCGTTGAAGTATATTTTCCACCCCCATTTCTTCTTTAAGTTTTATAACTAAAGCAGATTTAATTGCTTGAAGAAAACCCGGGGTTCCGCCGTCTTCTCTTGTTTCAATATCTTCAATGTATTTATGCTCGCCCCATGGATTAGTCCAATCAACAGTTCCGCCGCCTGGATTGTCGGGCACTCTTCTGTTATATAATTTTGAATCAAAAATTAATACACCTGATGTCCCTGGTCCTCCTAAGAATTTATGTGGTGAGAAAAATATAGCATCTAATTTTTGTTCTTCAATTTCTGGATGCATGTTGATATCAACATAAGGTGCTGCAGCTGCAAAATCAACAAAACAAACCCCATCATATTTATGCATTAATTCTGCCATTTTGTAAATGGGTGGTTGAATTCCGGTTACATTCGATGCTGCAGTAAATGAACCAATTTTTAATTTACGATGCTCATATAATTTTAATAAATGTTCAAGATGATTGATATTTACCAGGCCTTTTTCATCAGGTTCAATTAATACTACATCACAAATTGTTTCAAGCCATGAAGTTTGATTAGAATGATGTTCCATGTGAGTTAAGAAAACTACAGGTTTTTCTTCTTTAGGAATATGAACATATTTTTGAAGTTGTTCAGGCAATCTTAAACCAAGAATACGCTGGAATTTATTTATAGCAGAAGTCATCCCATAACCAGAAAAAATTAAAACATCATTTTGATTAGCATTCACGTGTTGTTTGATTATTCTTTTTGCTTCTTTGTATGCTTTTGTCATCGATGTTCCTGTAATGGACGATTCAGAATGAGTGTTGCCTACAAACGGTCCAAATCTTTCTTTTATAATATTTTCAATTGGTTCATATAATCTTCCGCTGGCAATCCAATCGGCATAAACTATTTTTTTCTTCCCAAAAGGACCTTCAAAATACTGGTTTATACCTACAATGTTATTACGATATTTTTCAAAATATTTTTCAAGAGATATCATAATGCCTCATAATTTTTTCACAAATATAATAAGGTTATTTATAAGGAGGTAATCATTATGAGTATTTGAAAGAGAGACTAGTTGGCGAGAAATTTATATATGAATAAAAAAATAGAGCGAACCTAAGTTCGCTCTATTGATTATCCTAAATAAGCTTTTAAGTTTTTACTTCTTGAAGAATGACGTAATCTTATTAAAGCTTTTTCTTTGATTTGACGAACACGCTCACGGGTGAGATTTAATTTTTCTCCAATTTCTTCAAGAGTAAGGGAGTGTTCTTTTCCTAAACCAAAATATAATCTGATAACCTCTGCTTCTCTTTCAGTTAAAGTAGAAAGAGAACGTTCAATTTCAGCTTTAAGAGATTCTTTCATTAAAGAATGGTCTGGTGGTGGTTGATCCTCATTTGGCATAACATCAAGTAAACTGTTATTGCTGTCTTCACTATGAGCAAATGGAGCATCCATGGAAATATGACGTCCTGCAATCTGCATAGCATAAGTAACATCCTGAACATCCATATCAAGCTGTTCAGCAATTTCTTCAGGATTTGGACGTCTTTCATATTCCTGTTCGAGCTGGCTTAGAGCCTTGCTCATTTTATTTAATGCGCCAACTCTATTTAATGGCAGGCGCACCATTCTTGACTGCTCAGCTATTGCCTGCATGATAGACTGACGAATCCACCAGACAGCGTATGAAATAAATTTGAATCCGCGTGTTTCGTCAAATCTTTGACCAGCTTTAATAAGTCCAAGATTACCTTCATTAATCAGGTCACCTAAAGGTAACCCTTGATTTTGATATTGTTTTGCAACACTAACAACAAATCTAAGGTTAGCTTTTGTTAGTTTGTCGAGCGCAGCTTTATCGCCCTTTTTGATTCTTTTGGCTAATTCAATCTCTTCCTCCGGTGTCAGGAGGTCAACTTTGCCAATCTCCTGTAAGTATTGATCTAAAGATTTACTTTCTCTGTTCGTAAATTGCTTCGTAATCTTCAAATCTGCATCTCTCCTTATTTTATTTGTAGTTAGTTAAATTTTTCTGAGCTTCAACTTTAAGTAATACAAAATTGTTCCCTTATTTTACCATATTTTCAGGTAAAAAATTTGTCTACTTCTTAGAGCTATTTTGATTTAATTAATTCCTTCTTATGTGGATGTGTTCCAAGAAAGTATAAAGATTTATAATAGCAGCTCTTTGATATGTTAAACAAAATTTCACATCCAAAATTAATAAATTTTAATTTAATTGTCTATAAAAATTTTCAATCCAACAAAGATTTTAAAACTCAAAGCTATTATCGAATTTTTTAAAAAATATTTGACTAACAGAATGATTTTTATTTTCTGGATTATGAAAATTCATTCTGGCAAACACTGAAATTTAGATTATAGTTCATATGAAATTAATTTATTTATAAAAACCGAAATAAATAGTTAATTCAAGAAAGAATAAAAATTTTATAAAATTATTCTTAATTTGGCAGTCACAATTTTGAATATTGGAGATTATATGAAAGTGAAGTCGTTATATATCTATCTTATCCTTTTTGTTGCATTTATCATTTCGTTAATTATATTCTCATCAAGTGCAAAAGAATCAGCTTCAAAACAACAAATAAATCCTCATGGTCAAATGCCAAATGATGATATTCACAGAGGGATGACTCAAAACAGCGAAAACATGCCTTCAAAGGCAAATGTAGCTAAAGAAGCTGTTGAGAAATTAAATCAGTTAAAAGAAGATTATGAAAAAAATCCTAATGATACTGTTAAAATTAGAAATTATGCCGATATGTTAACGCTTGCTCACCAGCATGATAAAGCAATTGAGCTTTATGAAAAAATTTTGAAAATCGATTCAAAAAGAGTTGATGTATTGCAACATTTGACATTTTTGTATTTCAGTAAAGGTGAATTGGATAAAGCTGAGGAAATGTCAAATAAAATCTTAACAATCCGAAAAGATTATCCACTTGCATTATACAATCTTGGCATAATTTCTCATGTCAAGGGGGATATTCAAAAAGCAAAATTTTACTGGAATGAAGTTATAAAAAAGGAACCGAATAGCAAATTGGCTAAAAACGCAAGGGAATTATTACAAAATTTAGAATTGTTTAAGAAGTAAATATTTTTGTTATAAGTTTTTTTTCTATCTCTTCGAAATAATAATTTGGGATTTTAATATTTAATGAACTGCGCCAAATTTCTGTTGAGGGCATATCTTTTCTATTAAAATCATTTTTTGAAGAAAATTTACTTTTATCAGCCAGAACATAGAATGGAATTTTATAATGCTTGCAAAGAATTGCTAGTACTGAACTTCCAACTTTGTTTACAACATTGCCATTTTTTAAAATCATATCTGCGCCAATTAATGCAGCATCAGATTTTTTTACATAATTGTTCAGCATTGCTTCAGTAATTAAAACGACATTAATTTTTTCTTCAGCAAGTTTTCGAACTAAAATTCTTCCTTCGAATTTTGGCCTTGATTCCGAAACATAAACAGTGATTTTCGGTTTTTCTTTTTTAATTCTCTTTAAGATTTCAAGAACAGTTTTGCTGTTTGAAATAGTAATGAAGTTTGTGTATTTAATTAATTCATCTCTTGATTTGAAAAAGATGCTATCATACACGCTTAATAAAATCTTATCATATTTATCAAAGAATTTGTCAAGGCTTCTTTTATTTTTGATTTCATTATAGAATTCATCAAGATAGTTTTGAATGTTTTCAAATGAAGAAAATTTTTTTTGAAGTTCAGTTATCATGGATGGGAATAACTGAAAAATCTTTCTTTCTTTCTTTAAGTGTTCATGAAGAAATAAAAGTAGTTCACTGCTGCCTGAAGTTTTGTTATTTACTAATCTCAGCAAATATTTGTCAAAATTTTTCATTCAGCAGTAAATTTTTATGAAATATTTTGATTGAAATTAAAACCTTTTATTGGCTCACGCAAAGTTAAAACGGGGCAGGGCGCTTTCCTTACAACTTTTTCTGCTGTGCTTCCAAAGAGTAAATGTTCTACGCCTGTATGTCCGTGCGTTGCAATAATTATCAAATCAATATCTTTTTCTTTTGCTGTTTCATTAATTTCAACAAAAGGTTTGCCTGTTTTAATTATTATTTCAACTTTGATTGAAGGGTCAACATAATTTTTTGCAAGATTGCTAAGTTCTTCTTCTGCTCTTGTTTGTATATTTGCATCCATTGCTGGAATTGCAACTTGACCCATACTAAAATCTGCAGGGTAGATAACAGGTTCAATAACATAAATTAAGTACATTGATGAATTAAAATGCTTTGCAAATTGAACTGCATATTTCAATGCATTTTTTGAATAATCCGAGAAATCAATTGGCACTAGAATTTTATCTATCATTCCCATAGCCCACCTCACTTTTTTCTATATTTATTATAAAGTTCAATGTAATCTTGATTAAGATTTCTTAATCTTCTTGAAATTATTTGAGTAATTCCTCTTAAAATTTTTATTCCTTCAAGAGGATGAGATTCAATAAATTCATCCAGATCTGGCTTAAAAATTACAGCGAGTTGTGAATCTTTAAGTGCAATTGCAGAAGCAGAGCGTTTTTCGTTATCAAGCAGTGCTAACTCGCCAAAAAAATCACCCCGTGTTAGATGTGCAAGGTCAAATCTTTCATTATCATCAGCTTCAAATGTTATTAAAATTTCTCCATTAACAATTACATATAAACCAATGCCTGGGTCATTTTGATAAAAAATATATTCATTTGCAGCATAAACTCGGTTGTGAAATAATTTTAATAACGAAGCAAAATTCTTGCTGTTAAGATTTTTAAATGGCGGCATTGATAAAAGTACTTCTTCTAAATCACTTTTTTCTGTTGGGGTCTTAAATAAATTTGCCCAGAAACTGCTGCTTACTTTTGTTTTGTTTTCCATTTATAATCTCTAATTAAATAAGCCTGCTTCGGCAACACGCCAGATTTTTTGACATGGAAATTTATTTTCGTATAATGCTCTGCCAATAATTACAGAATCTACATAACCTTCAGCTTCTTTTTGTAATTTAATCAAATCGTGGTAACCGCCAATTCCGCCGGAGTGCGTAACTTTTCTTTCAGTAACTTCTGCAATATTTTTTGAAAGTTCAATATTTGGTCCGAGCATCATTCCATTTCTTCTAACATCTGTTACAACATAACGTTGTGCACCAAGGTCTTTCAGCATGCGTGCATAGTCTAAAGCATTAATTCCTGTAAAGACTCTTCTTCCTCGAGTTACAACTTGATTTTCTATTACATCAATTGCTGCTACAACTCTGTTTGGTGTAAAAGTTTCAAGAATTTTTGAAAATTCTTTTGGATTTTCGAAAGCAAGTGTTCCAATTACAATTCTTGTTACACCTAAGTCAAAAGCAATTTTAGCATCTTCAAGGTTTCTTATACCTCCACCAAGTTCAACTGGAATAATAACAGCTTCGCAGATTTTTCTGATAATTTCATGATTAACATTTGAATGTTCCCAAGCAGCGTTGAAGTCAACAATATGAAGACACTTTGCATTTTCGGCGCGCCAGATGAGTGCCATTTCTACAGGGTCGTTTCCGTATGCAGGACAATTTAATTCTGGAATCCCTTGAACAACTCTAACAGTTTTTCCATCCTGTATATCGATTGAAGGAATCACTAAAAGTTTAGCCATTGAATTTCCACTTACCTTGATTCTTTATTGTTTTTCTGCTGATTATTAATTTCTGAATCTCACTTGTTCCTTCAAAAATTTTTAGAATTCTTACATCTCTATAAAATCTTTCAATTGGAAGTTCTCTTGAATATCCCATTCCACCATGAATTTGAACTGCCATATCAGCAATTTTTGAGACTGCTTCTGAACAGTAAAGTTTTACAATTGCTGCATCGTGACTTATGTCCATTCCTTTATCATATTTTTCTGCAGCTCGATAAAGGATGCTTTCCATCAAATAAATTTTTGTTGTCATATCTGCAATCATAAACTGAATTGCTTCAAAATGTGAAATGGGCTGGTCAAATTGAACTCTTTGATTTGCATATTGAACAGAAAGTTCAAGTAATTCTTTTGCAGCTCCAATACTACACGCACCGACAGTTAATCTTCCTGCATCAAGGGTTTTCATTGCAATTGCAAATCCTCTCCCTTCTGTTCCGATTATGTTTTCAGGTGGAACTTCAACATTGTTAAATCTTATTGCATTGGTTACACTTCCTCGTATTCCAAGTTTTTTTTCGTTTGGACCAATTTCTACACCTTCAAAATTTTTTTCTACAACAAAACCTGTTATTCCTTTGTCTGTTCTTGCAAAAACGGAAAATACATCTGCTATAGCGCCATTTGTAATCCAGAGTTTTTCACCATTAATAATCCATTTGCCATTTTTCTTAGTTGCAGTGGTTTTTAAGTTAAATGAATCTGAACCAGCTTGAGCTTCTGTAAGACAGAATGCGGCTATTTTTTCACCAGATGTTAGTGAAGGTAAATATTTTTGTTTTAATTCTTCAGAACCGCCAATGTAAATTGCATTTGTTCCAATTGATTGATGTGCCCCAATAAATGTAGCAGTAGCACCACAGCCTCTTGCAACTTCTTCTTGCGCAATGCAGTAACCAACTTCGCCAAAACCTCCTCCGCCATATTTTTCAGGGAATGCTGTTCCTAATAGTCCAACTTCTGCAATTTTCTTGATTAATTCTTGCGGAATAAACTCTTGCTCATCAATTATTTTTGCCAGCGGTTTAATTTCTGCGTTCGTGAATTCTCTTACCATTGAACGCAGCATTTCTTGTTCTTCTGTGAACTGTAATATCATAATAAAGTAAGTTTTTTCTGATTTGCTGATGCAAAATAAAGAAATGGATTCTAAAATAAAATTATATAAGGAATGGATTATTAAAAGTATTATTTAAAAATAGAATATTATACAGCTTGTGAAGTTTCTACTGCAAACATTTTGTATTGTTTATAAAGTGCAACTGCATCCTCAAAGCTAAATCTTGTTCTAATTAAAAAGCTTTCATCTCTTTTCTTTGCGGGAGGTTCTGGTTCCCATTCTAAATTTGAATTTAAGACTGTGTTATTTTCTGTATTAACTATAGCCCATTTTGCAACGCCATTTTTGTTTGATTTCATAACGAGGTGTATTTTACCCTCTAATCCAAATCTCATTGCAACATCAAACCATTTTGCTTTTTCTTCTATTGTCATTTTTCTTTAAAGGCTATTTTTTCTAACTTATAATCGTAAAAAAATTGGAAAGCTTTAGTGAGTTGTATATTAGATTTTTTTATCATCAAAACCAAGTATAATAAATTCTTGACTTTCGAATCACTAATATTCATATTTCGCACTATATGATTGAAAATTTTACTCTTTTTACATCCGATAATGAAAAACTTGCAATTACCACTTACTTAAATAAAAATAATTTTAGTGGGAATGCAATTATTTTTGTCCATGGTTTTAAAGGCTTTAAAGATTGGGGGTTTGTCCCATATCTTGGGAATTATTTTGCCAATAAAGGTTTTTTTGTGATAACATTTAATTTTTCTTTTAATGGCATTGGAGAAAATTTAACAGAATTTACAGAACTTGATAAATTTGCTAAAAATACAGTTTCAAGAGAAATTAGAGAGTTGAACGAACTTACAGAAGCATTAAAATCTGATTTCTTTAATATCAATTTCAAGGGTAAAATAGGATATATTGGGCACAGCCGTGGAGGAGCAGTTGCAATTTTAACAGCAAGCAAAAGAAATGATATAAGCTGTGTTAGTCTGTGGGCTTCAATTTCAAAGCTCGATAGATATACTGAACGACAAAAAGAAGAATGGCGCAAAAAAGGTTATCTCGAAATCATAAACACAAGAACAAATCAAGTAATGAAACTTGATATTTCTCTTCTTGAAGATATTGAAAAAAATTCCGATGATTTTTTGAATATTCAAAAAGCAGCAGAGCAGTTTAATAGACCATTGTTAATTGTTCATGGCAATCAGGATATGGTTGTTCCTGTAAAAGAGGCAATGCAATTATATGAATGGTCAAATAAAAATAAGACAGAATTTTTCAAAATATATGGCACTGGACATACTTTTGATGTTGTTCATCCTTTCAATGGCTCAAATGAAAAATTTGAAAGAGTATTAGAAACCACATTCAATTTTTTTCAAAATAATCTTAAATAAAAAAAGGTGAAGCATGATAGTAAAAAAATTATCCAATCAAATTGTTTATATCTTAGATAAAATCATATCTAAACAATTGTTAGGTATAATTTCATTTTCATTACTTACATTTCTTAGTGCTCAATTCATAATACCTGTTCAACCTGTTCCTTTTACACTTCAAACAATGATTGTAATTTTATCTGGAGCTTTTTTAGGTGCAAGAAATGGTTTATTAAGCCAATTAATATATTTAGCAGCTGGAGTTCTTGGATTACCTGTGTTTGCTGGGTTTAGTGCTGGAATTTTAAAATTATTTGGTCCAACTGGAGGATATTTGTTATCATTTCCCTTTGCTGCATTTTTAACAGGATATTTAATTGAAAAGAAAAGTACAAATCTATTTGTATTTGTTTCTTTTATACTTGGAGAACTGATAGTTTTAGTCGGCGGGGCATCATATCTTGCATTATTCTTAAATGGTAACTTTAAGCAAGCTTTTGTTAGCGGTGCATTTATATTTTCTGTATGGGATTTTATCAAAGTAATTGCAGCATTCAGCCTTTATAAAGCAATTAATATTAAGTTCCATAAAGAATAAATGATTTCACAATTTTGGATTAAAAATGAATGCTAAAAATATAATTTTTATTATTGTATTCTTTAGTGCAATTGGATTTTTTGTTTATAATCTGAGAAAAATTATTCGATATATTCTTTTGGGTCAGAAAGAGGACAGATTCGATAATCCTGCAGAAAGAATAAAAAATGTATTGAAAATTGCCTTTGCACAATCAAAATTATTAAGAGAACCTGTAGCTGGCACAGTTCATTTTTTCATTTTCTGGGGATTTATAATTTTTCTTCTTGCTGTACTTGAATCAATCATTCAGGGATTCTATTCTAATTTTAGCTGGGAATTCTTAGGTTCTTTCTATAAAATTATTACATTAATTCAGGATTTATTTGGCTTGCTTGTTATTATTTCTGTTATAACTGCTCTTTACAGAAGGTTTGTAATAAGAATCCCAAGATTAAATGCAGGCAAAGAAGGGAATTTAGATGCTGCAATAATTTTGCTTTTGATACTTGGAGTAGTTATTTCAATGTTTGGGCAGAATTCTGCATATATTGCATTTAATAATTTTAGACTATCAGAAAATGAATTTAGACCAATCTCTGCAGCGTTAAGCAAATATTTTTTTACAAATGCAGTTTCATTATCAAAAATATCATATGAAATTTTTTGGTGGGTTCACATTCTGCTTGTGCTGAGTTTTTTAAATTTTCTTCCTTATTCAAAACATTTCCATGTTATTTCGTCAATTCCAAATGTTTACTTTTCCAAGCTTAATCATGAAAAATTTGTTCTGAAGAAAATCAATCTTGAAGATGAAAATATAAGTCAATTCGGCGCAGCAGATTTTGAGCATTTAACATGGAAACAAATACTTGATGGATTTGCATGTACTGAATGTGGAAGATGCACAGATGTATGCCCTGCTTCGCATACAGGGAAAAAATTATCACCACGCGAGATTATAAAAAATATTCGTCATAGAACTGAAGATAAAGCTCCTTTATTGTTAAATGGTGCTAATGAGAATGAAATATTAACCAGAACACTTATTCATGATTATATAACAGATGAAGAAGTTTGGGCGTGTACAACTTGTGGAGCCTGCATGAATGAATGTCCAGTTACAATTGAACATATTGATACAATTGTAGATTTAAGAAGAAACCTTGTTTTAATGGAATCTAATTTCCCATCTGAATTAAATGCAGTTTTCAGAAATATAGAAACTAACTTTACACCATGGGCTTTTAATGCGCAGGATAGAGCAAATTGGGCTGATGGAATGAATATAAAAACTATGGCAGAAGATTCAAATTGTGAAATTTTATTCTGGGTAGGATGTGCTGGCTCTTTTGATGCTCGTTATCAAAAAGTGACAAAATCAATTGCAAAATTGATGCAAAATGCAAATATTGAATTTAGAATTCTGGGCGTTGAAGAAAAATGCACAGGGGATGCAGCACGAAAGTTAGGAAATGAATATCTGGCTCAAATGTTAATTCAAGAAAATGTCGAAACTCTGAATAAGTATAATGTTAAAAAAATTGTAACTGGCTGTCCTCATTGTTTTAATATGCTGAAAAATGAATATCCAAACTTTGGCGGAAATTATGAAGTTATTCATCATACTGATATGATTTTGAATTTACTGAAAGAGGGGAAATTAAAATTGAAAGACGAATCGCTGAAACAAAAAATTACTTATCACGATTCATGCTATCTTGGTCGATATAATAATATTTATGATTCACCAAGAGAATCATTGAGAATGATTAATGGGATAAATCTAATTGAAATGGAAAGAAATAGAGACAGAGGTTTTTGCTGCGGTGCAGGAGGTGGAAGAATGTTTCTTGAAGAAAATGAGGGTGAAAGAATTAATGAAAATAGAACCAAAGAAGCAATTAAAACTAATGCTGATGTGATTGCATCAGCTTGTCCATTTTGTATGACTATGCTTTCTGATGGATTAAAAACTTTTAATAAATCCGATGAAATTGCAGTTAAAGATATTTCCGAAATAATTCTTGAAAACTTATTAATTAATTAAAAAGTATGGAGGTATACATGCAAAAGTATCAAAATTTAGTAGAGTTCGTTAAAAGTTTAGAAACAGACGTAATTAAGTTCTACGAAAAAGGTCAAGCAGCTGCAGGCACTCGTCTAAGAAAAGGATTGAGT
This sequence comes from Melioribacteraceae bacterium, assembly GCA_037481715.1. Classification (GTDB taxonomy): domain Bacteria; phylum Bacteroidota; class Ignavibacteria; order Ignavibacteriales; family Melioribacteraceae; genus Rosettibacter. The sequence goes on along the minus strand of JBBFLD010000001.1, from coordinate 531,616 downwards.
GAGCTGAAAAAGATGGCTCAAGAAATAAGAAATGAAATTCAAGAGGTAAAGGCTCAACGCAAAGCTTCAAAAAGTGAATAATAAATTTGTAAAAGGCTGGATTTTTATATCCAGCCTGTTTTTTAAATCATTATTTGTAAAATTTTTTTCTGTTGGACTATTTATAATTTCTTATTCATTCCTGTTTGAGTTATATCAGAATAACTCTTCAAATCAATTATCCAATGTTTCTGAATCCAAAATTAAATTGACATTCGTTGGCGACTTAATGTGCCATCTTCCGCAATTAAATGCTGCTCAAATAAATAAAGACAGTTTCGATTTCAAGCCATCATTCAATTACATTAAAGAATTTCTTGAAAATTCTGATTTAACTTTTGGGAATTTAGAGACTGTGATAGGTGAAGAAGAAGATAATTATAAAGGTTATCCGACTTTTAATTCTCCACCTGAATTTGTTGATGCACTTAAATATGCTGGTTTTGATATTTTGTTTACTTCTAACAATCATGCTTATGATCAAGGAATTTCTGGAATACTTCGAACGATTAATTCTATTAAAAAAAATCAAATGAAGTACATAGGGACTTACTTTTCACAAAAAGATTATGATTCATTGAGAATTATAGATAAGAAAAATTTTAAGATTGGATTATTGGCTTATACTTACGGGTTGAACATTAATTTAACAATGAATAAATATGCAGTTAAAATTATTGATACTCTTTTAATTAAAAGGGAGATTAATCAATTAAAAGAAAAAGCTGCTGATATAATTGTAGTTTATTTTCATTTTGGAGATGAGTATAAAAGAAATCCATCATCCTATCAAAAAGAAATTGTAAGAAAAACAATTGAATATGGGGCAGACATTATTGTTGCAAGTCATCCGCATGTTGTTCAACCAATATTGATTTATAGTTCTGGAAATAAAATTGGTAAAACATTGGTCGCATATTCATTAGGAAATTTTATTTCAAATCAAAGATGGAGATATTCTGATGCTGGAGTAATTCTTAATATTTTTCTAAGTAAAGCAAGCAATACGATTTCAATTGACAGCATTTCAATAATTCCTACCTGGGTTTATAAAGGTTTGATTGATGGGAAAAATCAATTTTATATTATTCCTTGTGATACGTTCAAAATAAATAACTATTCCTTTCTCAATAATTATGATAAAAAACTTATCAAAAGAAGTTACAATGATATTAAGGAAATGTTTTTAAAACAGAATAATTAGCCAATTTCATATCTTTGCATGTTAATATTTCAATTAATATGAAAAATAAAGCATCGCTTACAGTAATATTTATTACAATATTTATAGATTTAATGGGCTTTGGAATATTAATCCCAATTTTGCCAACATTTGCAAGCAAAGAATTAGGTGTGCCTGATTATGGGATTGGTATAATTGTAGCAATTTTTTCTTTGATGCAGTTTTTATTTAATCCATTACTCGGCAAATTATCTGATGCTGTCGGAAGAAAACCAATAATTGCATCAACATTATTATTAACATCAATTTCTTATGTTATCTTTAGTTTTGCTAAATCTTTTGGAATATTGTTTTTATCAAGAGCTTTGGCTGGAATTGGAGGAAGCAATATTGGAGTTGCTCAAGCTTATATTGCTGATATAACTCCACCCGAAGAAAGACTTAAGGGAATGGGAATAATTGGTGTTGCATTTGGTCTTGGATTTGTCTTTGGTCCTTTGATTGGTGCATTTATTTCAAAGTTCGGTTATACAATTACTGGTTTAAGCAGCGCAGTTTTTTCTTTCACTGCGTTTTTATTTTCATTATTAATTTTACCAGAATCCAGACAAAGAAAATCAGAAAAAATAAATTTCCGTTTTAAGTTATTTGATTTAGTTTATATTAAAGAAGTTATACGAAAACCTGTTGTTGGTTTGTTAATAATTATTTTTTTCTTGGTTATTTTTTCAATTGCTAATATGTATGGAACATTTGCGCTGCTTGGTTATAAATTTTATCATTTTACTGACCAGCAAAATGGAATCCTTTTTGGTATAATGGGTATTATTGGTGCTATCGTTCAAGGTGGATTAATTAAATTCACAAATAAATTTTCAGAACGGGCTCTTTTATTTCTTGGTTTAATTTTGATGATGTTTGGTCTGGCTGGAATTCCATATGGAGGAAACTTTTTGGGAGTTATTATTATTATTTCGATATTATCAATTGGGACAGGAATTCTGCAGCCATTAATTTTAAGTATGATTTCAAAATATTCACCTAAAGAAGAACAAGGTTCCGTCCTTGGTTTGAATCAATCATTCTCTGCATTTGCAAGAGTGCTTGGTCCGCTCTGGGGCGGCTTTTCTTATGAGTACCTGGGTTATAAAGCTCCATTTCTTACAGGAGCAGTTTTTACATTTTTTGTATTTTTAATAGTAATTAACTTTTTGAAAAAAATTGTTTTAACATGAACATCGGCAAAATCAAAATAAATAAGGCTTTGCTTTTAGCACCAATGGAAGATGTTACAGATATTGCATTTAGAAAATTATGCAAAGAATTTGGTGCAGATATAGTTTACACTGAATTTGTTAATTCAGATGGATTAATACGGTCTAATAAAAAAACTTTTAAGAAACTAGAAATAATAGAAGAGGAAAAACCAGTTGGAATCCAGATCTATGGTGGTAACTTAGAACCTATGATAGAAGCTGCGAAAATAGCAGAGGAGAGAAATCCTGATATTATTGATATAAATGCCGGCTGCTGGGTTAAAAAAATTGCTAATCGTGGTGCTGGAGCAGGTTTATTGCGTAATCCAGATTATATGCAAAAAATGGTCGAATCAATTGTTAAGGCTGTGAAAATTCCAGTAACTGTGAAAACAAGAATTGGTTGGGATGAGAACTCAATTAATATTCTTGAGATAGCAAAAAGGATTGAAGATGCCGGCGCTTCTGCAATAACAGTTCATTGCAGAACAAGAAGCCAAGGACATAATGGCGAAGCTGATTGGTCATGGATTCCCAAAGTTAAAGAAGTAGTTAAGATCCCAGTTTTTCTTAATGGTGGAGTATTTACAGCATACGATGTTAAAAAAGCATTTGAAACTACTAATGCTGATGGTGTTATGATAGCTCGCGGTGCAATAGAAAAGCCATGGATTTTTAGAGAAGCTAAAGAACTTTTAGAGTATGGTGAAATAAAATTAATTGATTCACCAGAATTCAGGTTTCAAACGGCTCTTCGCCATTTGAAGTATTCACTTGAAATTAAAGAGCCAAGAGCAGCTATAATACCATTCAGAAAATTCTGGTCGGGTTACTTAAAAGGTTTAAGAAATTCATCAAAAATAAAGCAGGAATTGATGAAATTAACCGAGTATGCTCCCATTGAAGACTTATTAATGAATTATCTTGAGGAATTAAAAAAGGAAGAAAAATATATTTAAAGGGTGCCAATATGGAATTAAAAAATTATATAAGAACAGTGCCTGATTTCCCCAAAAAGGGAATTATGTTCAGAGATATTACAACTTTACTTAAAGATGGAAAAGCATTTCAGTATGCTGTAGATGAATTATATAACTTATGTAAAAACAAAAAGATAACTAAAGTAGTTGGGATTGAATCTCGGGGCTTTATTTTGGGTGCTACGCTGGCAAATAAACTGGGTGTAGGTTTTGTTCCAGTTAGAAAACCAGGTAAACTTCCAGCAGAAAAATTGTCAGAAACCTACTCGTTAGAGTATGGAATCGATTCTGTTGAAATTCATAAAGATGCTGTTGAAAGTGGTGATTTGGTTCTTATGCATGATGACTTGCTTGCTACCGGAGGAACTATGGAAGCAGCATGTAAATTAGTTGAGAAATTGGGAGCAAGAGTTATTCAAATTTCATTTCTGATAGAGTTGAGTTTTCTGAAAGGACGAGAAAAATTAAAAGATTATGAAGTATATTCTTTAATTCAATATGATTCGGAATAATATTTTTTCAAAAGAATAATTTGATTGGGAAATTCATTTAGAAGCAATAGAAAAATTTTTTGGTGCAATTATAACTACAAATTCTCCTTTGATTATTTTATTATCAAAATCTTTTAAAATTTCATTTGGTGTACCTCGCCAAATTTCTTCAAATTTTTTTGTTAATTCTCTTACAACAACAATCAATCTTTCGGGCATGTAATTATTTAATTCTTCTATAAGTTTTTTAATTCGATGCATTGATTCATAGAGAACAATTGTTCTCTCTTCGTTTGCAAGTGCCTGAAGTTTTTTCTGTCTTCCTTTCTTTTGAGGTAAAAAGCCTTCGAATACAAAAGAACTTGAAGGTAAGCCACTTACACTTAAAGCAGCAGTAACAGCACTTGGACCAGGAACAGGGATAATTTTTATTCCATTATGTATAGCTTCATTAATTAATTTAGAACCAGGGTCAGATATCAAAGGTGTACCTGCATCAGAAACAAGGGCACACGAATAACCAGATTTTATTTCTTGTAAAATTTTTTTTATCTGAAATTCTTCATTGTTTGAATTAACAACTACAAATTTTTTCTGAATGTTGTAATGGTCAAAAAGAATTTTTGTTACTCTTGTATCTTCACAAATTACGAAGTCAACAATTTTTAATGTCTCTAATGCACGCAATGTTATATCTTCTAAATTGCCAATAGGTGTAGCTACTACATAAATTTTGCCGTATTTGTTTTTATCGAAAGGATTACTCATAAATTTTTTGTTAGTTAGTAAAATTATTTCTAATAGAAAAATTATTTGCTTACAAAAAGTAATAATTATTATCGTTCAATTACACAAGAATTTTAATAAAAAATATTTTTCGTAGAATTAATTTCATTGTAACTTATTTATACAAAATCATTTCTTGATTGCTGCAAAATTTTTCTTCAGTAAAAAATTAAACAAACATTTGCATCCTTACGATAATAACCCAGAAGCAACAAACAATATTAGTAAAGTTATTATTGTGAGGTTAACATGAAAAAAATATTGATAATGGGTGCAGTAATAGTATTTCTTGTAACTTCGTGCGTAACAGAAAAAATCATTGAACCAACCGTACCAAATGATTACAGTGGTCAATATCAGTCTATTCCTTACTCGCCTGATAATGCTGATCCAATTGTAATTTTATTGCTTTCTCATGAAGGTAATAAAGTTTATGGAACAGGCAGTTGGAATGCAATAACATTCAATTTTGAAGGCACTGTAATTAATAAACATACTATTTTAACATTTACATTAAGAGATACAAATGTTGGTAATGTCAATGGCGATATTGATGCATGGTTTGGTGATGATAATAGTCTTGCAGGTGGTTATAAATTATGGAATTCTTCACAATTATTTAATGGTGCCATTAGATTTAAGTTGGTTCAAAAACTTGACAAGAAGCACGACCAAGGTGCAGGATATTAAAATAAAGGCTCTGTTGAAGAGCCTTTTATATACTTCGAAGTGTTCTTCTTATTATTTCAATTCCTTTATCTACTTCATCTTTTGTAATAATTAATGGCGGTCTGAATCTTACAGTTGATACACCACAACCAAGCATAAGCATTTTGTTTTCAAATAATTTAGAGAGAAATCTTTTTCTAATTTCTGGTGACGGCATATCAAAAGCACACATTAAGCCAAGTCCACGTGCTTGACTAACAAGATGAGGAAAATCTTTTTGGACTTCTAATAATTTTTCTAAAAGATAGTTGCCAACAACTCTTGCATTTTCAATTAAGTTATCTTCAACAATAACTTCGAGATATTTTCTTGCTCTTACCATATCAGTTAAATTTCCGCCCCATGTTGAATTAATTCTCCCTGATACTCTTAAAACATTATCTTCAACCTCGTCTATTCTGCTACTGACCATAATTCCACAGACCTGAAGTTTTTTACCAAATGATATAATATCAGGTTGTACAAAGTGTTCATGAGCCCACATTTTGCCAGTTAAACCAACTCCAGTTTGAACCTCATCTAACATAAGCATTATTTCATGTTCGTCTGCAATTTCTCTGAGTTTTAAGAAAAATTCTTTTCTGAAAAAGTTATCGCCGCCTTCACCTTGAATTGGTTCAATTATAATTGCTGCAATATCATCTTTGTTGTTTTTAATTGCTGAATAAATTTCATTTAAAGACTGATTTTCCATTTGAATAATCTTGTCTAAATTTTCTTCCATCGGGAATATTATTTTTGGATTAGTAATTCTGGGCCAATTGAATTTAGGATAGTGTGCAGTTTTAATTGGATCTGTGTTTGTTAATGACAATGTATACCCTGACCTGCCATGAAAAGCTTGTCGAAAATGAATAACCTGCTGACCCTTTTCTTCCTTATATCCTTTCATAAAATTTTTTTTGACTTTCCAATCAAATGCTGCTTTAAGCCCATTTTCAACTGCAAGTGTTCCGCCTTCTACAAAAAACAAATGTTTGAAATATTCCGGCTTTGCAAGTCTGCATAAGGTATCAACAAATTTTGCCATTTCAACTGTGTAAATATCTGAATTAGATGGTTTATTCATTGCAGCTAAAGTTAATTCTTCCTTGAACTCTTTCGTATTCAACTTTGGGTGATTCATCCCAAGCGGGGCAGAAGCAAAAAATGAATAGAAATCTAAATATTCATCTCCTGTCTTAGCATCGATAATTGTTAATCCCTGACTTCTTTCTAAATCAAGAACAATTTCAAAACCATCAATTAACATTACTTTTCGAAGCACATTTAGTGCATTTTCAGCAGTAACTTTGGTAATGTTATTTACCAATGCAGTATTAATATTTTCTGACATATTGACCTCTCAATTTTTTTAGTTTTTATTTTGGTAAGTATTGCTGAGAGGGGAAGAACTTAGTAAACTTGTTCTAAGCGGGAACTTAAGTAGCTTTTTAAGTTTTTTCTGCCTGTTAATTTTTGAAAATCAATGTACTTCATAAATAATTGCCAAATTTCATTATTAAATTATGAATCATACTCAATATTAACAAATCTATTTTGGAGTATACTAAATTTTTATTGAAAGGCAGAAGTTTGTTAAAGAAATATTTTTGATTAATTTAAATCGAGAATAAAAATTGAATAATAATGCGAATCAAATTTACTTGCATCATTTTATCATTGATTGTTATTTCAGGGTGCAGTAAAAAAAGTAATGATGAATTTAATTTTCGTAAAAGAATAGACAAATCGAAACTTGCTGCTGAAATTACTGATGAAAAATTGAAGATTAAATTTAATCCTCCAATTAACTGGCAAATTAAACAACCTGAATTTTCAAAAAAAGTAGAAAGCTTTTCAAAAAATTCTGAATCTAACGAGAAAAATTTTTTTTACACTCCAATTTATCTTTTCTATAACGATTCTACGAATAGTTTATTGAATGTAGGATATGTTGATTCACCTGATAGTTCATTATCACTAAATGATAAATTGAATTATTACAAAAATTTAATAAGCAATAAATATCATCTATACAATTTATCAGTAGATGAATTTGCTAATTCAAATATTCATTTAACTCAATTCAAATATGAAATAGGAAATTTTATAAACAACAAGGTTGTAGTTAAAAGTAAAAATTGCATTGTAACATTCGATTTCACAGTTCTAAAAAAAAATTACAACAAAGAATTTGAATATATTGAATCTGCAATAAGCTCTATAAGACTGATTAATTGAGGTGCAAGAATTTATCAGGAGACAATATGGAGTTTTTAAAATTATTAGGAATAAAAGAAGAAAATTTTGGGGCTTCCACTGGGTTGACTTGGTTTGAAACCAAAAGCAGTGGAATGATAGAAGTAATTTCTCCTGTTGATGGGAAATTGATTGCAAAAGTTTATCAAGCAAATGAAAATGATTATGATCTTGTTGTGGAAAAATCTGTTGAAGCATTTAAATTCTGGCGAACAATTCCCGCTCCCAAACGCGGTGATATTGTTAGACAAATTGGATTAAAACTTAGAGCTTACAAAGAACATCTTGGGAGATTAGTTTCCTATGAGATGGGAAAATCTTTGCAAGAAGGATTAGGTGAAGTTCAGGAGATGATTGACATTTGTGATTTTGCTGTTGGTTTATCACGACAGTTGTATGGTTTTACAATGACTTCTGAAAGAGAAAAACATAGAATGTATGAACAATATCATCCTTTGGGTGTGGTTGGAATTATTACTGCTTTTAATTTTCCTGTGGCTGTTTGGTCATGGAATGCTATGATTGCAACAGTTTGTGGAGATGTTAATTTATGGAAACCTTCTTCGAAAACACCTTTATCTGCCATCGCTGTTCAAAATATTTTGTCAGAAGTAATAAAAGAAAATAATTTGCCCGAAGGTTTATTCTCGCTAATCATTGGCAAAGGTTCAACTATTGGTGAGAAATTATTGAATGATAAAAGAATTCCATTAATTTCATTAACTGGTTCAATTCAAGTAGGACAACATGCTGCTGGTATAATTGCAAAGCGATTTGGGAGAGCAATTCTTGAGTTAGGAGGGAACAATGCAATTATCATAACACCAAATGCAGATTTAAATCTTGCTATTCCGGCAGTAGTTTTTGGAGCAGTTGGAACAGCAGGACAAAGATGCACAACAACCCGGCGCTTAATTGTTCATGAAGATGTTTATGATAAAGTTAAAGATTCTTTAATCAAAGCATACCAGAGTTTGAAAATTGGAAATCCACTTGACGAAAAAAATCATGTTGGACCTTTGATTGACAAAGCTGCAGTAGCAGAATTTAAGAATGCATTAAATCTTGTTCAGAAAGAAGGGGGAAAAATTTTGTACGGCGGCGATGTTTTATCCGGCGAAGGCTATGAATCTGGATGTTATGTTATTCCAGCAATTGTAGAAGCTGAAAATCATTACAAAATTGTTCAGGAAGAAACTTTTGCTCCAATTCTTTATTTGATTAAATATTCCGGCGATGTTCAAAATGCAATTAATATTCAGAATGATGTTGTGCAGGGATTATCTTCTGCAATTTTCACAAATAATTTGAGAGAAGCTGAAGAGTTTCTTTCTGCATGGGGAAGTGATTGTGGAATAGCAAATGTTAATATTGGAACATCTGGTGCTGAAATTGGCGGTGCATTCGGTGGAGAAAAACATACAGGTGGTGGTCGTGAATCAGGTTCTGATGCATGGAAATTTTATATGCGTCGTCAAACTAATACAATTAATTTTGGAACTAAATTGCCTCTTGCTCAAGGAATTAAATTTGAGATATTAAATTGATTGAAAGAACTTGTAAAAAGTTTTTATAATTTCCAATCAAGTTGTAGACTAATTCTGTTATCTAAATTACTGCTAATTTCGTTATAACTAGTACCTAAAGTTCTTTCACCTAATTTATATAATTCAGAATATTTTAAAGAAAAGTTTATCCCAAAATTTGTATTATATTTTATCATTAAATACCATCTCATCCCTTCACCATATAAAGCAGGGATTGTCATGATTCCCGGCAAATCATTTTCATATTCATAAAGTCTTGAATTGTATGAATCTGTTCTGAAGAAAATTACTCTGCCATACAATTGCAAATTCTTATTCGGTAAATAGTTGATATCTTCAGAAATTAGATATCCATTTTCCCTTTGTGATTGAGAAAGAGAAATTAATTCTAATCTGGATTTAAATTTTAGTTTTGATGAAGAATTAAATAAAATTTCTATTCGAAAGTTATTTGTAATTCTGTTAATTAATGATTTTAATTCATTCGAGTTATTTGTAATCTCTTTGTTTTGATGCTTGTATTTTACTCTTAGTTCAGTCTTTGGGAAAATTTTATAATAGTAGTAAATTAAAAATTCTTTGCCGTTTGAAGAGAATAATAAAGTATTATCAGTTTTTGGATTTTGGAATTGGTCATAATAAAAATTGAAATTGCCAAATTTAGTTTTCAATGAAATCCCTGTATAAAATCCAATTTCATTTTGAACCGAAGAATTCTCTCCAAATGAATTTCCATACAGACTTATAAAATTGTTATGATAATATCTGTAAGAAAAAAGAACGGATAAATTTTTATCTGCTTCAAGTTTTGCTGTATTGATAGCCGCAATAGAATTTTGGTGATAAGCCATCTCGCCGCTTATATTTAATTTTTTTATTAATGTTGAATAACATATTGAATAATAATCGAACGAGCTGTTAGTCTTATCTGAATTTAATTTTAATTCATTGCTCAATTTTGAATGATAGTAAAGCAAGCCAATTTTGTTGTTTGCATTTAAAGCTAAATTAACTGCTGTTCCAATAATATTTTCACGGACTCTGTCTTTTTTATTAATTTCTGTATTAGTTCTATGATAACCATTATAATCAAATGAAGTAATGTTGTTTGAAATACTATCAATTGATGCATCAATTTTATTAAATGAAATAAATGGGGATAAAATTAAGTTGCCAGCATTTACATTCATTGCGAAGCCACGAAAAAATTTATTTTCGTCTGTGCTTGTGTAAGGTATAATTGTCCTTCCATTTCTGCTGACAAAATTTACAGCATCAATCCCTTTGGAAAATGAATATGGTCCCCATAATGTAAGTCCCTGACCAAATTCAATTATATAGTCACCCAAAGTGATATTCGAAAAAATTGAATAGTTATTAATTTGGAAGTGATAAGAGAAAAAATCTGTTAAAGAACTTTCACCTGCATCTTTTTCAATTGTAAATCCAGCTCGTAAATAATTTTGTGAGTTAATGAGAAGACGGTTATAAATTTTTTGTCTCGACCCTGCAAATTTGTTTTCCGCAAAACCTTTTCTGGTTTTAATATCCTGAATTGTTCTTAATCGATTTGAAATTTTTACTCTTTGTAAAAGATTTTTATATGATAGAATTTCGTTATCAGTTTTTTTGATTTGAATAAAAGGCTTTATACGGTCAATTAATTCATCATTAAGCTCATTAATATTTTTTAATTCATTAAGTGAATTGAAGCTGCCATGCAAATCTCGGTATCTTACAATAGCATTTGCTGTTAATAAATTTAGAAATGGAATTTGAAGTAATTGTTCAGATGTAGCTGAATTGATATCAATTGGATTATTGACAAGCTCTTCAATCAAATCATAAACCTGAAAATCTTCTTTATCTGCAGAAGCATCTTCGAGTATATTTTGAAAATCATCATTAATTTCTATTGAATCAACCTGTGCAAAAATTAATGATGAAAGTAACATTGAAAATAATACTGATTTAATTTTCATTTTAATTGAATAACTAAACCAAATTGATGAGTTAAGCCCAAATCTTGATGTGAAATTACAGCATATTCAATTGAAATAAAGTTATAAGAAAATCCAAAACCACCTGAAAATTCTTCTGGCTGATTTGTAGTGCCAACTCTAAGTGACAAGTAATCAAGAATTTTGTATTCGGTTCCCAACTTTAATGAAGTATTATAATTTAGTTCCTTAACTAATGCTGTAAAGAAATTTATATCGTCAATGGGTGCATAATTAAGACCAAGACTTAAAATTACGGGGAATTGATTGTCTTCGTTATTTATTGTTGTTCTTGTGAAGTTTTCGAATACAAAACCAAAATTTAAATTTTTTGTTAATTCAGCTTTGCATCCAAGATTGAATAAAAGAAAAGTTCTGCTTCCATAATTTCTTATTGAGATATTTTTTAATATTGATGTAACTCCAAACGAAAAATTATTTGAAAGTGATTTGCTTAAGCCAATATTAAATTGAGTTTCTTTGTAGAGTTCAAAACCATAAATCATAAAGCCGGCAGATATGACACCAAATTCTGCAGGTTGAACAAAAGACAAGTAAGCAGTAGATAATTCTTTCAAGCCAAAGGGAGAAGGTGAATATGAAATTCCAATTGTGCTGTTTGAAATGCTGCTTAAAGTTGAAGGATTATAAAACAAAGAAAAAACATCAGATGAAGATAAATCAGAAAACGACAAAGCAGCCTGGCGTGCACCTGGTTTAATCTGTGCAACACATAATTCAAATGAAATCAAAAGAAGAAAAAAGATTTTCAAAACCCTCTTCATACTGGGATTCAAGTTAATAGATTGTAAAATTATTTTCAATTCTATATTTTGAATAAAAAGAAATTAGAGTTAGTTATGAAAAAGCTAATATTGATAGTATTTATTATTGCATCAACTATTAATGCTCAGGAACTCGACGCAACTGTTACTGTTAATTATGAACAGCTCCCAGTTGCAGCTAAAGAGAGATTGGAAAATTTTCAGAATCAAATTCAAAGTTATTTAAATAACACAAAATTTACTAAAGGAAATTGGGAAGGAGATAGAATAAAATGTAGTTTTAATATTTTCTTCATTAGTTCAAGTGATGAAACTACTTATACAGCGCAGTTAGTTGTTACAAGTCAACGACCAATTGAAGGCACAGAAAGAAATTCTCTAATGCTCAACATTCTTGATAATGCATGGAATTTTAAGTATGAAAAAAATCAAGCGATGTATTTTAATCAAACAGATTTCGATCCACTCGTTAGTCTGCTTGATTATTATGCTTATATAATTATTGGATTTGATATGGATTCGTATTACAAATTAGGCGGCTCAGAATATTTTTCAAAAGCATTAGAAATAACTATAAAGGGGGCAAACAGTCAATTTGCAGAAGGCTGGCAGGCAAAAGGAACTTTGTATAACAGGCGAGGACTTGCTGAAAATCTTGTCAATGCAAAGTATCAACAATTCAGGATGGATTATTTTGATTATCATTACAATGGTTTAGACCTTTTAGAAAGTGACCCAGAAACTGCAATAAAAAATATAGTAAAACTTATAAAGAATCTTGAAAAAGTAAGAGACCAGATAGATACACGCAGTGTTTTACTTAAAGTATTTTTTGATGCTAAAGCTGGTGAAATAGTAGAGGTTTTGAAAAACTATCCTGATAAGTCAATTTTTGAAACACTTAAAAAAATTGATGCTCCACATATTGCAAAATATGAAGAGGCATTAAAATAAACTTTTAGATTATTTATAGAATTAGCAGTTTATTCCATTCAATGATTAAATAGGTATTTCGTAAATCCTGTATTTTTTATAGAGTTCACTATTCATAACCTCAGCTGCGCGGTTCATCATGTCGTTATCTTCCAGAATCCAGCTTGCTTCACCCAAATAAATTCCGAGTTTAGCTGCTCGATTTACAATTTCCCAGTAGAATACTGCATCAAGTCCTCGTTTTTGATATTCAGGTATAATGCCTAATGTAAGAATTCTTGCCCATGTAATTTTTTTTCTTTGTGTAAAAAGTTTTATGAAGTTAAACGGGAAAAGTCTTCCATTCATAGTTTTGAATAATTGATTATAATCAAGCATTACCAGAGAAAATCCAACAAGCTGATTGTCAATTTCTCCAAAAAGAACAAGTGATGGTTCAACGAGTGGTTTTAGGTCTTTTGCCATTGCATCAATTTCTTTTTCTGTCATTGGAACAAAACCCCAATTCGGAGCCCAAGCTTTGTTGTAAACATATTTCACTTTTTCTAATTCACGCTTAAAGTTCTTCATATCTAATTGTGTGATTTTTAGTTTATACCTTTCTTGAGCAATTTGTGCTACTCTTTGAATCTTATCTGATGTGATGATTTTATTATATTCGATTTTATAAGCATAAAGGTCTTTTGCTTTTTTAAAACCATAATTTTCGCAAAGGTCTAAATAATATTTGGGATTGTAAGGCATCAAAATTCTAGGTTCATCATCAAAACCTTCAAGCAGCATTCCATATTCATCATTTGAAGATGGATTAGCTGGACCACGCATTGCATTTAAGCCTTTTGACTTCAGCCATTCTTTAGCTGCATCAAAAAGTTTATTTGCAACTTCCTGATCGTTGATACATTCAAAAAATCCAAAGAAACCAACTTTGTCGTTGTGATATTGATTGTGGAGGTCGTTTTTGATTGCTGCAATTCTGCCGGCAAGTTCACCATTTTTTTCTGCAATAAATAATTCCATATCGGCATGTTCAAAAAATGGATTTTTTTTCTTATCCAGAATTTTTTTTTTATCATAAATTAAAGGTGGTACCCAGTAGGGGTCGTTCTTATAAATTTTCCATGGGAATTTTATGAATGTCATTAAATCTTTTTTAGATTCTACTTTTTTTATTTTTATTTCTGACATAAGACCTCCAAAAGTAAAAAAGAGCCTTATCAAAAAAATTTGACAGGCTCATTTATGGATTAAAGAATTACTATTAAATTAATCCTAATTCTTTTCCAACTTTTTTGAATGTATCAACAATAAACTCTAAATGCTCATCTTCGTGAGTTGACATATAGCTTGTTCTCATCATTTGTCTTCCTGGAGGAACACCCGGTGAAATAAATACATTAACAAAAACACCGGCATCGAAAAGTTTTCTCCACATTTTAAATGCTAATTCGTCATCACCAACTATTACAGGAACAATTGCTGTTCTTCCGTCAACAATATTAAATCCAGCTTCTTTTAATCCTTGACGGACCTTATTAGCATTATTAATTAATTTTTGAACACGCCAAGGTTCCTGTTCAAGAATATCGAGAGCTGCAAGTGCGGCTGCAACAGCAGCGGGTGTTGGAGATGCACTGAATATCAATGCTGAAGAATGATGTTTCAAGTAATTAATTACTCTTTCTGGACCAGCAACAAATCCACCTAAAGAAGCAAATGTTTTGCTGAAAGTACCCATTGTTAAATCAACTTCTTTTTCAAGATTGAATTCGCTTGCTGTTCCTCTTCCGCCTTTTCCAATTACTCCAACAGCATGTGCATCATCAATTAATACGCGTGCATTGTATTTTTTAGCAAGACTTACAAGTGTTGGCAAATCTACAATTTCTCCTCCTGTGCTGAAAACACCATCGCTTACAATTAACTTACCAGCTTCAATAGGAATTTTTTGAAGAACTCTTTCAAGGTCATTCATGTCATTGTGTTTATATCTTACAAGTTCTGCAGTAGCACCGCGTGCCATAATTTGTCCTGCAACAATACAAGCATGATTATCTCTGTCTGAAACAACATATTCTCCTTTTTGAACTAATGCAGTTATAATTCCTTGAGCAGTTTGGTAACCTGTACTGTAAAGAAGAACTGCTTCGGCTCCAAAAAACTTTGCTAATCTGTTTTCTAATTCAATGTGAAGGTCAAGTGTGCCTGTTAAGTATCTCGAACCTGAGCATCCGGTTCCATACTTTTCAACTGCTTTGATAGCAGCTTCTTTAACTTTGGGATGTGCTGTTAAACCTAAGTAATTATTGGAACCTGCCATTACAATTTTTCTTCCTTCAATTTGAACTACAGGTCCCTCATTTTCTTCGATGGGTCTGAAATATGGATAGTAACCCAGCGCTTTGATATCATCTGCGCGGGTAAATTCAAAACATTTTGTGAATAAATCTCCCAAAAATACCTCCAGATTGTTTTACAAATTTTGATTTTTATATTTTAGTTATATTATTTGAATAAAATTCTTAAACAACAAAAACAATATAAATAAAATTAACAATTATTTAATACTATGGAATCTAAAATTATTTCTGTTGTTACTGGAGCTTCTGGATTTGTAGGAAGCCATATGGTCGATTATCTTCTTGAAAAAGGTCATCATGTAAAATGTATTTTAAGAAAAACAAGTTCAACAAAATGGCTTGAAGGTAAGCCAATAGAAATTTTTTATTCTGGATTATTTGATAAAGAAAAATTAAAAGAAGTTCTTAAAGATGCTGACTATTTATTTCATATTGCTGGTGTTGTAAAATCAAAAACAGCAGAAGGATATTTCAAAGGCAATGTTGAAACAACAAGAAATCTTCTTGATGCATTATGTGAACTTGATTCAAAAATTAAAAGAGTAGTGGTTGTCAGCAGTCAAACTGCATGCGGACCATCTTTGAATGGAAAACCATGTAACGAAGAAACCCCTGAGCATCCAATTACAACTTATGGAAGAAGCAAACTTGCCGAAGAACAACTTACAAAAAGTTATATGGATAAATTGCCTATAACAATTGTTAGACTGCCTGCAGTTTATGGTGAAAGAGATACAGAAATTTTTCAAGTTTTTAAAACTTATAAAATGGGATTAATGACACTTGTTGGGTTTAATGAAAAGAAATTGAATTTAAGTCATGTTTTTGATGTAGTAAATGGGATTTACCTTGCAGCAACTTCTGAAAAATCTAAAGGCCAACTTTATTTTATTGCTTCAGAAGAAATTTATACATGGGAACGGATAAGTCAATCTATCAAAAAAGCATTTGGAAGAGGTGCAATTAAAATTAGAATTCCTCATTTTCTTGTTTATGCTGTAGCAGCCATAGCACAATTTTTTGCAATGTTCAGTTCAAAAGCAGCAACTTTTAATTTGGAGAAGGCAAAAGATTTTGTTCAAAAAGAATGGACCTGCGATGTTTCAAAAGCAAAAAATGAATTAGGTTATAAACAAATGATTTCATTAGATGAAGGAATGAAAAGAACAATTTCATGGTACAGAGAAATGAAATGGTTGTAAATAAAAATTGCTAATGAAATTTATTTAATTATTCTTTGCACCTTCTTTAATCCAGGTTTTTATGCCATCTATTTGATTTTTTGTGAGAGGCCATCTTCCTACTGGAGGCATTGGATTTGTGCCGCGTCCTTCTATTGCCCAGACAAGTTTGCTGTTTTCAGGTAAACCAGGGGCAACAATTAAATAGTCTGCAGTTGTGTTAAAATAATTTGTTAAACTCAATCCACCGGCTAAATCTCTATCATTATGACATCCTGCATAATTGCATTTTGCATCAAAGACAGGTTGAATGTGCTGTGAATAACTTACATTTGAAGCAGGAATTTGTCTATTGTCCAAATCTTGTTGTGTAATTGTATCATCACATGAATATGAAATTATTAGCACAAATGTGATTATGAAAATGATGTAAATAAATTTTTTGTAATTCATAACTTCACAAATTTTTCTTACAAAGATATTCTTACTGCAAATGTAATTCAATGAATTTATTTTGAAAGAATAATTAATGATTGATTTATCATTAGAAAAATATCATCACTAAAACTAGATTGTTCTTTAATTGTGATGTCATTTGACACACGAACATAAGTTTCTCTATATTTGCAATGAATTTTATGGGGCTGTAGCTCAGTTGGGAGAGCGCTTGAATGGCATTCAAGAGGTCAGGGGTTCGAATCCCCTCAGCTCCACAAATGGGGGATAAATATTATACATACATATTACATTCCTTAAAGACAAATCGATATTATGTAGGTCATACGAATAATATATAGAGAAGAATGTTATATCACAATTCGGGATATAATCCTTCGACTAAAAGCGGAGTCCCTTGGGAATTAGTTTATGTAGAAGAGTATGAGACTAAGAAGGAAGCATTTAATCGAGAAGAAGAAATTAAGAAGAAGAAAAGCAGGAAATACATAGAGAGTTAATATCAAAAGCTCAGGGTTGAAAGCGGTCCGATGCAATCGGAGAGGTCAGGGTTCGAATCCCCTCAGCTCCACAATTTTCACTTCGTAATAGTTCTAGTTCCTGTTGCAATCCATAGCAATTTTAATTCTTGAGTATTGTTTTTTAATTAATTAGTTTTCTTCGAAATTAAAAATAAAAAATAATGATTTCTCATCTCTCAAAAATTTTGTGAGGGGAATATGCCTTTCGGTACACAAGCAGAATATACATTCAATTTACTTTTTAAGAATCATCCTCTGCCCATGTGGATATATGATTTAAAAACTCTAAAGTTTCTTGAAGTGAATAATGCTGCAATCGATAAATATGGTTACTCAAGAAAAAAATTTCTAAGCATGACAATAAAAGATATAAGACCAAAAGAAGATGTGCCAAAACTTCTTCAAGATGTAAAAAAGAAAAGACCAGCGTTGCAACATTCAGGCTTATGGAGACATCAATTAAAAAATGGTAATATAATTTTTGTCGAGATCACTTCGCACAAAATTAAATACAGCGGAAAAGATGCTGTTCTCGTAATTGCACGAGATGTTTCCCGCGAAATATTAATGAATGAAAAAATGGAGAAGTTTAATAAGTTATATTCTTTTTTAAGTGATGTTAATCAAACTATTGTTAGAGTAAAAGATCAAAAAAAATTATTTGAAAAGATATGCAAACTTTCTTATGAGAAAGCTAATCTTTTATGCTGGATTGGTTTAATAAAAAATGACAATTTAGAAATTATAGCTTGCAAAGGATTTACGCGGAGTTTTATTAACAAACAAAGTAATTTATTGAAAGATAGTTCTTACAAAAAAATAATCAACAAAATTCAAAGAAGTAAAAAATATGTTATTCTTAACAGCATTAATAAAACAATTGATTGGGAGGTTTATAAAAGATATAACATAAACTCTATTGGTTTTTTCCCGCTGGTCATTTCAAAAAAAGTTGTAGGAATTTTAGCTCTGTATTCATCATTAATAAATTTCTTTGATGCTGATGAGATAAAACTTTTTACTGAGATGTCATTGGATATTTCTTTTGCACTGGATTTTTTGAAGAAAGAATCTGAAAGGGAAAAAGCTGAAGAACTATTTCATCTTAATGCTGAACTTTATATGAATCTTTTTGAAACCTCTCCAGTAGGAATTATTCTTGAAGATGTAAATGGAAATATAATTGATGTCAATAAAAAGTTTTGCCAGATAATGGGCTATTCCCGCGATGAATTATTAAAAATGAATGTTAGAGAATTTCAAACAGAAAATAAAATTAATCATGTTGAAAAAAATATTAAGAGATTGCTTGCTGGAGAAATACTTGATGTGGAAATTACTTCCTTGAAAAAGGGGAAGCAGCCAATTTGGGTTCATCTTGTAGAAAGAAAAGTTAAATTGCCAGATGGTCGAACTGCAATTTTATCAATTGCCGAAGACATCACCGAAAGGAAAAAAGCCTATGAACTACTGCAAGAAAGCGAAGAAAGATTTCGTTCATTGTATGAGAATTCTACAATTGGACTTTATAGAACAACACCAGATGGCAAAATTTTACTCGCAAATAAGACACTAATTAATATGCTTGGTTACTCATCTTTTAATGAATTGAGTCAAAGAAATTTGAATTATGAAGGATTTCATCCTGCTTATGAAAGAAAAATATTTATTGATAAAATAGAAAAAGAAGGAATAATTCGAGGTTTAGAATCTGCATGGAAAAGAAAAGATGGAAGCATAATCTATGTGCGTGAAAGTGCTCGTGCAATTAAGGATGCAAATGGTAAAACTTTATATTATGATGGAACTGTTGAAGATATAACTGAACTAAAGAAAATTCATGACGAATTAGTAGAAGCTAAAGAAAAAGCTGAATCTGCTAACAAACTTAAAGATGCTTTTATTGCGAATATTTCTCATGAAATTAGAACCCCATTGAATGGAATTCTTGGTATGGTAAGTTTAATTAAAGAATCATTTGAGAAATATATTGGCGAAGAAGAAGAACAATATTTTGTGAGCATCGATAACTCAAGCAGAAGAATTATTAGAACTGTGGACATGATTTTAAATTATTCAAGACTTCATATTGGTGAATTTCCAGTTGAAATGAAAAAGGTTAATATAACATCAATAATTAATAACCTTTTTCTAGAATTTAAATCCGCAGCAGCTGTAAGAAATATCGACTTTACTTTTGAAAATAATTGCGGCGAAGTTTTTCTTTATCTTGATGAATACTCATTTACTCAAACAATCTCAAATTTGATTGATAATGCAATTAAGTATACAAAAAAAGGTTATGTGAAAGTTATTCTTGATAAGAACGAAAATGATGAAATTATTGTGAGCGTGAAAGATACAGGCATTGGAATAGGCAAAGAATATCTAAAGAATATATTCGAGCCTTACGTTCAGGAAGAAATGGGCTATGGAAGAGCTTATGATGGAGTTGGATTGGGATTGGCACTTGTGAAAAAATTTGTTGAATTAAACAAAGCAAAAATTATACTTGAAACAAAAAAAGGAGTGGGAACAACATTTACGATTAATTATGGTAAAGCATTACATAGCTAATAAATTATTCTAATTTTTTTATTATTTGAGAAATCTGTTCTGCAGCCTGTTCAAGTTCTCTTAATCTTGTTTCCAATTTATAAATTCGGTAAGATTCAATTGATTCTTTTCCGCCAAGTAGCCAGTTTATATCGCAGCCAAGTCTAAGGAGCTTTATTAATATTTTTGCCCCGGGCTCTCGTTTGCCGCTAATATATTGCTGAAGCTGTTGAGGTGATATGTTCATTGCATCGGCAAGTTTTTTGAGTTTACCATATTTCTTTTTTGCAAAAATTCTAATTCGTTCTCCGATACTGAATTGATTTTCTTCATTAAATAAATCAAAATCTTCTTGATAAGATTCATCAAATAAATTTAGTTCAAACTGATAATCGTCGATTATTTCTTTAATTTTTTTGTATAGTTCATCATCAAAAGGATAATGCTCATTTAGTAAGTAATTAAGTGTTTGAGTTTTTATTCCAATTTTTTCTGCAATATAACTCAATTTAATTCCATAAGTATTAATTAAATATTTTATCTCTTCTTGCTTGGTCATTATATCTTAGCTTTATCGTTCTCATTTGAAAAATAGTAAAATTTAGATTAAATGTTAACTTTTCAATTAATCTTTTTTGAAAATGAATTAATAATTATTTGAAGAATAAAAAAGTTTTATCAAAAATTTTATTTCAATATTTTAGCTTCATGGAATTATTTTCTATTAATGACGACCATAAATATATTCTAAGGCTTGCACTACCTGCAATTGCAGGCTTGTCAACACAAATGGTTGTATCACTCGTTGATACAGCAATGATTGGACGCCTTCCTGATGCAAAATATTACCTTGCTGCTATGGGCATTGGAGTACTTGCAACTTGGGCAGTTGTAAGTTTTTTTTCAAGTCTTGCAACTGGAACTCATGTATTAATTGCAAGAAGATATGGAGCCAAAAATTATGAAGAATGTGGTAAAGTTCTAAATACATCATTACTTCTTTCGCTGTTAATTGGAATAATAATCAGCTTACTCGTAGTTCTTTTTGCAAATGATATTGCGGATTTTTTTGCAGTTGATAAAAAAGTAGGAATTTATGCTGGTGAATATTTGCATTATCGATTTTTAGGCATCCCATTTTTTTTGATGACCGTATCTTACCGCGGATTTTATTTTGGTATCGGCAAAACAAAAATTTTCATGTATTCAGGAGTGCTTGCAAATTTTCTTAACATTATTTTTAACTACATTTTGATTTATGGTGCATTCGGAATTAAAGGAATGGGTTTGGCAGGTGCGGGCTTAGGTTCAACACTTGCAACTTTTTGCGATGCACTTTTTTATTTTGGTGTTTCACTTCTTCCTTCATATCGACACAGGTATAAATATTTCAGGAATTTCAAGTTTGTTAAAGATATTGCAAATTCCATAATTAAAATTTCTCTCCCTGTCTCTCTTCAAAATATTTTCATCTTGATTGGCTTCTTAAGTTTTATTGCAATCACAGGATTTATTGGCACACTTGAACAAGCCGCAAGCAATATTGTTTTCTCTTCATTATTAATTTCGCTTATGCCTTGCTTTGGTTTTGGAATTGCAGTTCAAACACTTGTAGGAAATAGTTTAGGAAGTGGCAATATTAAACTTGCAAAACATTATGGTTTTGAAACAAGCAAAATAGCAGCAATTTATACTTTGTTTGTGGGAATAATTTTTATTTCTGTCCCAAAAGCTGTTTTAATTCTTACAACAAATGATTATAAAGTTATTGAGACAGCTGTACCTGCATTAAGAATTGCTGGATTTGGACAGATTTTTTATTCATTTGGTGTTGTGCTTGCTAATGGACTGCAAGCTGCAGGTAAAACATTTTTTGTGATGATGGCAGAAGTAATTGCAAATTGGTTTGTATTTGTCCCAATTGCATTTTTTCTTGGTGTACTATTAAAATTAGGTTTAATTGGAGCTTGGCTTGCACTTCCATTTTATGTTTTACTTTATGCAGGAATTATATTTCTCAAATTTCAATTAGGAAATTGGGATGGATACAAAAGAGTTTAGTATAATTACTTGACAAAATAATTTTTCTAAGATATATTGCCAACGTAAAAATTATGATGAAGATTAAACTCAACATATTACTAATTGTAATACTTTCCTCTGTGATTTTCGCCGGGGCGCAATTAATTTATTTTAATGCAACAAGCAAAGATGGAAATGTAATACTTGAGTGGAAAACTTCCTCTGAAACTAATCTAAATTATTTTCTGATTGAAAGAGCAACCGCATCAGGAGGATTTATTACGATTGCAAGAATTGAACCACGTGCTGACAGAACTTATGAATTTATCGACCAAACCGCATTTAAATCTTCTGATGCAGTTTATACTTACAGATTAAAAATTGTAGACAATGACGGAACGGTTACATATTCAGCTCCTGTTTCAGTTGCACATAGTGTATCAAGTGTTAAGAGAACGTGGGGAAGCATAAAAGCATTATTCCGTTAAAAAACTTTTCATTTATTCCGTTCAAAATTCCACAAAAATATTTCGTAAAATGCTGAAAACTAATTTGCCTATTTACCTCGCATCAAAATCACCACGAAGAAGAAAATTATTAAAGCAGCTGGGTATTAACTTCAAAGCATTCTCAGTCAATCTTAATGAAGAAATATTTGACGGAGAACATCCTGCAGCAACAGTAAAACGCCTTGCCAATCTTAAATTTGAAGAGGCATTAAAAAGAAAAAGGGATGGGATTATAATAACTGCAGATACAATTGTCGTTTTGAATAAAAAAATAATTGGTAAACCCATTGACGAAAAAGATGCATTTAGGATTTTGAAACTCTTAAGCGGGAAAACACATACTGTTTACACAGGTTTTGTAGTTTGTAATGTTATAAAGAATAAAAAGATAGTTGATTACGAAAAAACAGAAGTTACATTTAGAAAAATTACTGATGAAGAAATTGAAAAATATATTTCAAGCGGAAGCCCGATGGATAAAGCAGGAGCTTATGGAATTCAGGATGATTTTGGAGCTGTGTTTGTTAGAAAAATTAATGGATGTTATTACAATGTAGTAGGTTTGCCGCTTGCAAAAGTTTATCAGGCACTTCAAAAAGTTTTATAAATTTTTCTAAAATCATCAATTTGGTTTTTGATTTATTCTGATTAATTTTGGTTTGGATATTTGGTTGATATATCCACTAAGAAAATTATAATGTGAATAAAAATTGGAGTATTCATGGCTAAGTACAAAAAAATTATCGTTCCATCTGAAGGTGAAAAAATTACAATTATTGATGGAAAACTTTCGGTGCCTGATAATCCAATAATTCCTTTCATTGAAGGAGATGGCACTGGACCAGATATCTGGTTCGCATCTAAAATGGTTTTCGATGCAGCTGTAGAAAAAGCTTATGGTGGAAAAAAGAAAATTGTTTGGATGGAAATTTATGCTGGAGAGAAAGCAGTAAAAACTTATGGTAAAAATCAGTGGCTTCCAAAAGAAACCCTTGAAGCAATTAAAGAATTTATTGTTGCTATCAAAGGTCCGCTTACTACTCCCGTAGGCGGTGGAATAAGAAGTTTAAATGTTACGCTTCGACAAGAACTTGATTTATTTGCTTGTGTAAGACCAGTAAAATATTATTCAGGAACGCCAAGCCCGGTTAAGCACCCAAAAGATTTAGATGTTGTAATCTTTCGTGAAAACACTGAAGATGTTTATGCTGGAATTGAATTCAAAGCCAATTCTAAAGAAGCAGAAGCATTGATTAATTATATCAACAAGAAGTTTGATAAAAACATTCGTAAAGGTTCTGGAATTGGTATAAAACCAATGAGTCAGTTTGGAACTGAAAGACTGGTTAAAAAAGCTATTGAGTATGCAATTGAAAATAAAAGAAAGAGTGTAACCCTGGTTCATAAAGGGAATATTATGAAATTTACAGAAGGGTCGTTCAAAGAATGGGGTTACGAAACTGCAAAAAAATATTTTGGCGATATTACAATTACAGAAGAAGAATTATGGAAATCCTATGACGGCAAAATTCCTGAAGGTAAAATTTTGATTAAAGACAGAATTGCAGATAGTATGTTCCAGCAAGTTTTATTAAGGCCAGATGAATATGATGTCATAGCAACACCAAATTTAAATGGTGATTACTTATCAGATGCATGTGCAGCACAGGTTGGAGGTTTAGGAATTGCTCCAGGAGCTAACATGAGTTACTATCATGCAGTCTTCGAAGCAACTCACGGAACTGCACCAAAATATGCTGGTCTTGATAAAGTTAATCCTGGTTCTGTAATTCTATCCGGGGTTATGATGCTGAATTATCTTGGCTGGAAAAAAGCAGCAAAGTTAATTGAAAAAGCTCTAAGCAAAACAATCAAAGCAAAAACAGTTACTTATGATTTTGCAAGATTAATGAAAGGAGCTACAGAATTAAGCTGCTCTGATTTTGCAAGAGAAATTGTTAAAAATATGCAGTAAAAGTTATAAGCAGGGGAAGAAATTAAAATCTTTCCCCTGCTCTTAATTTATTTCCTTCATCAAAATCATAACTCATCTTATTTTATTTTTAATTACTTTTCTTTATCGATAATTCTCAATGTTGATTCCTGATTTTTACTTTTAATAAAAAATTTCAAATTCTCTAATTGATTTTAGTTAATTATTTAGAAATTCTTCTGGTATAGGTTTTGCTTAAGGAAACGGCTTTTTTTGTAATTTTGTAAATAATAAAAGGAAAAGATTTTATGGCAGAAGAAAAATTAAAACTGGAGGATTTACTTGGCAGCGTTCAAAGAAGTGAAGTTAATGATAGAATTGATTATGTCGCAATTATTGGCGGCGGTGTAATGGGACAGGGAATTGCCCATACAATTTCTGCTGCAGGTTTGGATGTTGTGATTATTGAAAAAGATGAAGAAAGAATTGAAAAATCCAAAGAGAGTTTGAAAGCATCAATGGAAAGAGAAATTGCACGCTGGGCAATGACACAAAGTGAAATGAAATCAATTCTTTCAAGAATCAAATGGACAACAGACAGAAATGATATTCCTGAATGTGACCTTGTAATCGAAGCTGTTGACGAGAATTATGAGTTAAAGCAAAGAATCTTTAAAGAATTAGATGCCATTGCAAAACCACAAACAATTTTTATTTCCAACACTTCTACTCTTAGTCTTACTAAAATTGCCGAAGTAACCAATCGAAAAGATAGAATAATTGGAATGCATTTTTTGAATCCTGTTCCAAAAGTTCCACTTGTTGAACTAATTCGTGCACTTGATACTTCTGATAAAACAGTAGAAATAATTAAAAAATTTGCAGCTCGAATTGGCAAAACTCCAATTGAAGTTTATGAATATCCTGGATTTGTAACAACAAGAGCAATTGTACCTTTGTTAAACGAAGCAATGCATATCTTACTTGAAGGTATTGCATCAGCTAAAGATATTGATACTGCTATGAAGCTCGGTTACAATTTCCCGATGGGTCCGCTTGAAATGGCTGATACAATGGGTCTTGATGAAGTTCTTGCATGGATGGAAACTTTATGGCATAGTTTAGGAGAACCGCGTTACAGACCATGCCCAATTCTTCGTAAACTTGTTCGTGAAAGAAAATTAGGTAAAAAAACTGGCGAAGGTTTCTTCAAATATGATGCTGAAGGTAAAATAATTTCTTAAAAATTGGAGATAACATGAAAGTTTTAGTTCTTAACTGCGGAAGTTCTTCTATTAAATATCAATTTATTGATACATCTAACCAGATTGCATTAGCAAAAGGAATGGTTGAAAGAATTGGAATGTCGAGTGCAGTTTTAACTCATACTCCTTATGGAAAAGAGAAAATAAGAATTGTAGGAGAAATTTTAGACCACACAATTGCTATTGAGTATGTAATTGCTGTTTTGTTAAGTCCTAATCATGGAGTAATCAAAGACAAAAAAGAAATTGATGCTGTAGGACATCGTGTGGTTCATGGCGGCGAAACATTCTCGGGCTCAGTTTTAATTACAAATGAAGTTATGAATGCAATTAAGGAAAATATTGAACTTGCTCCTCTTCATAATCCGCCAAATATTAAGGGAATTTTAGCTGCAAAAGAACATCTGCCGAATACACCACAAGTTGGAGTCTTTGATACAGCATTTCATGTCAAAATGCCACCGAGAGCTTATCTTTATGGAATACCTTATGAACTTTATCGAAAATATAAAATTCGTCGTTATGGTTTCCATGGCACTTCACATCGATATGTTTCTGAAAGAGCAGCAAAATTAATTGGTAAACCCATCGAAGAATTAAAAATTATAACTGCTCATCTTGGAAATGGTTGTTCAATGGCTGCAGTTGAGGGAGGAAAATCAATCGATACAACCATGGGTTTTACTCCTCTTGAAGGATTAATTATGGGAACAAGAAGTGGAGATATTGACCCCTCGATTATTCTTTATATTATGGCAAAAGAAGGTTTATCTCTTTCAGAGGCTAATACTTTATTAAATAAACACAGCGGTTTAATTGGAATAAGCGGTGAAAGCAGCGACATGCGCGAAATTGAAGAAGCTGTTCTTGAAGGAAATAAAAAAGCAAAAAATGCTTTTGATGTTTTTAATTATCGAATTAAAAAATATATTGGGGCTTATACAGCAGCAATGAATGGCTTGGATGCTCTGGTATTTACAGGAGGAATTGGTGAAAATTCTGTAATGGTTCGTAAAGAAGTTTGTTCAAATATGGAATATCTGGGAATTAAACTTGATGAAAAACGAAATGAAAATGTTCAAGGCGAATGTTTAATTTCTGCAGATGATTCCAAAGTGAAAGTATTTAGAATTCCTACTAACGAAGAATTGGTTATTGCACTTGATACAGAAAAAATTGTCACTGAACAATGGAATCAAATGTAATTCAAAAATTTTTTCGTAATGTTCGAGGTCACTAAAATTTTAGTGACCTTTTTTATTTTTCGTATAAGAAAGTAATTCTTTCTTAAATTTACAATTGCAATTATTGGTTAGTTAATTTTGAAAATACTCGTTATTAATATCAAATATCTTGGTGATTTAATTATTTCAACTCCTGCATTAAGAGCACTTCGCAATAACTATCCTAATGCTGAAATAATTGTTATGGTTCGAAAAGGATTTGAAGAAGTTTTTAAATATAATCCTAACATCAACCGTGTGATTGCTTTTAATCCAAAAATCAAAGGGAAGAAAAACATTAAAAGCATTATAGATGGCATCAAATTTATTTTCAGTATTCGAAAAGAAAAATTTGATGTTGTTATTGCTCTGCATCCAGGCGATAGAATTGCTTTATTATCCTGGTTTTCAAGAGCAAAGATAAGAATTGCACCGCGAGAGCAAAACTTCTCTTTTTTATTTAACAGAAAAGTTGATGTGCAGGAAGATACAATTAGTTACATTGAATATTATAATAAAATTGTTGAGTCGTTTCATGTTAATGTTGAATCAAGAGAAACAGAATTTTTTATTTCAGAAAATGAAATTAAATGGGCTGAAGAATTTTTTATAAATAATTTTTTAAATGAAGGAAAAGTTCTGTGTATTCACCCAGGTGCAAGTGAACCATCTAAAATATGGAAAAAAGAAAATTTTGTTGATTTGATTAAAATGTTGAAACAAAATACCAGCTTAAAAATTTTACTCATATCAGGACCAAGCGATTTACATATTTGCAATTCAATCTTAGATGAAATTGATGACATCGCATTTTATTATTCGGAAAACATTTTAAATACTGCTGCATTAATTAAAAAATCTTCACTTTTGTTAACACATGATACAGGCACACGGCATTTAGCTGTAGCATTAAAAACTCCTGTTCTTGCTTTAATGCCAGATGATAATTCAAATTGCTGGAATTTTTATACACAAAAAGATGGACATTATTCATTATCAGGGAAAAGAATTAAAAGCGAAAATGAATCTTTCTTAAGCAGCATACAAGTTGAACAAGTTTATCATAAAATTGGAGAAATATTGAATCAATGGTGAAAGAAAATGTAAAGAATATTTTAATTATAAAATGGGGTGCATTGGGAGATTTAGTTGCAAGTACTTCTGCAATAAAAACTGTAAGAGAAAATTTTCCACACGCACATATTACACTTTTAACAAATAAACTTATGACTCAAATTATTCCACCAAAATTTTTAGTTGATGAACATATAATAATTAATACTGACAGAAATAAAGTTGTCGATTCAGCATTAAAGCAATTATTAATTATTCTAAAACTTAGAAAGAAAAAATTTGATTTAGGCATAAACTTAAGATGGACATCAGAAAGAGCGGCTTTAATTACATACTTAAGTGGAGCAAAAGAAAGAGTCAGCAGTGGTCCAAAAAATTTAATGAAATTGTATACGATAAAATTGGAACATCCAAAAGGTAGATATCATGAAATTCATAGAAATCTTGATATTGTGAAAGCAATTGGCTGCAATGTTTCTGATGAGAATCCTGTAGTCTATATTTCAGAAGAAGACCAAAGATTTGCTGATTTGTTTTTTGAAAAAAATAAATTAGAAAAAGCAAATACAATTTGTATTCACCCTGGGGCAAGTAAACCAATTCGAGCATGGCTGCCAGAAAGATTTGCAGAAATTGGAAGAAGACTTGTAAAAAATTTTGATGTAAATATTTTATTAACCTGGGGCAAAGGAGAAGAAAAGTTAGTTGAATATGTTTCCAAAGAAATTGGTGATAAAGCAATTATATCTGCATCGACAGAAACAATTGGCAGACTTGCGGCAATGATAAAAAACTGCAGCATGTTTTTTTCAAACTGCACTGGTCCGATGAATGTATCTGTTGCAGTAAAAACTCCAACTATAGCTTTACTCGGTTCTTCACATCCAATTGATTGGGGAGCTTATGGTGATTCGCATGTAAACATAAAATCACCTCTTGATTTGGAACATTACTCGGAAGAAGATGAGAAAAAAGCTATGGAAGCTTTATCAACAGATTATGTGTGGGAAATTGTTAAAAATAGATATTCAGAAATTAGAGGAAATAAATGATAGGAGAAATTGCTGCACTAATTACAGCTCTTTTATGGTCCGGAACCTCAATTGTATTTACAGAAGCTTCAGTAAGAGTAGGTTCATTTTATGTTAATGTAACAAGATTAATCATAGCAACGATTTGTCTTGCTTTAACAATTTTGATTTTCCAAATAGAGATTAATTTATCATCATCACAAATTATTAACTTAGTTTTAAGTGGAATAATTGGGCTTGTCATAGGAGATACATTTTTATTCAAAGCATTTCAAAACATTGGGGCAAGACTAAGCATGCTTATCATGGCTTCTGTGCCGGGAATTTCTGCTCTTTTAGCTTTCATTTTTCTTGGTGAAAAAATTTCTTTTATAGGAATAATTGGGATGCTTATAACAATTTTTGGAATTGGTATTGTTGTGTTAAATCGTCAGGAAAAACCAACTTCAAATTATAAAATTGATTATACAGGAATTTTTTATGCATTGATGGGAGCTGTTGGTCAAGCTGTAGGATTAATTTTTGCCAAAAATGCTTTTAATGAATCTGATATCAATGGTTTTGTTGCAGCATTTATTAGAATATTTTCTTCTGTAGTTTTAATGTATCCATTATTTATTCTTATAACAAAAATTAAAAATCCATTTGCAATTTTTAGAAATAACGGTAAAGCTTTAACTTATACTTTGATTGGATCAGTAATTGGTCCTTTCTTTGGAATTACATTCAGCCTCATTTCTGTTGCACATACAAAAGTTGGGATAGCATCTACATTAATGTCAACAGTTCCATTAATTATGCTTCCGCTTGTAAAATTTTATTACAAAGAAAAATTAACATGGATTGCAATCACTGGCGCCTTTTTAGCAGTAGGAGGAGTTGCACTTTTATTTTTGAGATAATGAAATTGTGATTGCACTGAAATTTATTCTTCAAAGTAAATACTATTTATGATTTGATATCAAATATTTTTTTAATTTTGACAATAAAATAATAGGGGATTAACATGAGATTCAGCTTAAATATAGATCACATTGCTACATTAAGAAATGCTCGTGCAGAAGTTCAACCTGATCCAGTAACTTATGCATTAATGGCAGAACAATACGGCGTTGATGGAATTGTTGTTCATTTGAGAGAAGACAGAAGACATATTAATGAACGTGATGTTAGATTATTAAGAGAATTAATCACAACAAAACTTGACCTTGAAATGGCTGCAGTTGATGAAATTATTGAAATTGCATGTGAAGTGCAGCCTGAATTAGCTACTATTGTTCCAGAAAAAAGACAGGAACTTACAACCGAGGGCGGTATTAATGTTATTGATAATATCAATCATTTAAGAAAAACAATTGATAGACTTCATGATGCTGAAATTGCAGTATCATTATTCATTGAGCCTGATTTAAATCAAATTGATGCTGCTGCAGAAATTAATGCAGATTTTATTGAAATTCATACAGGACACTATGCTAATGCTGTAAGCGAAGAAGATATTTTTGATGAATTAGAAAGAATTAGAATTGCAGCCAAGCATGCAAAGAAATTAGGCCTTGGCGTAAATGCAGGTCATGGTTTGAATTATATCAATATGAAAGAACTTGTTGCAATTCAAGATATTGACGAAGTAAGCATTGGACATGCAATTATTGCTCGTTCAGTTTTTGTTGGAGTCGAAAAAGCTGTTAAAGAAATGATTGAAATCATTCGCAATGCAAAATAAAATAATGATTCGTAATTTGAAAAAGAAGTTAGAATATCATTACAAATATTTTGATAAAGGGGAAATATCACCTGACCCGATTGAATTTCTTCATAGATATAAAAATTATTTTGATATAGAAATTTCTGGCATAATCTCATCAATTTTTGCTTATGGAAATGTAAAACAAATTAATCAAACTCTGCAATCAATTCATTCAATAATGAATCACCAACCATATGATTTTGTAATTAATTATAATTATTCGACCGATAAGAAATTTTTCAAAAAAATTGTTCATCGATTTTATACTTCCGATGATATTTCAAAATTATTTTATGTATTGAATAAAATTTATGTGTCATATGAATCGTTAAAATATTTTTTTCTGTTGTATTACTTTAATGAAGAAAAAAATCTAAAAAGTTCTATTTCATTTTTTTCAAAAAACATACTTGGAATATTTAATTCTCGATTTAATGTGAGTGCAGGAATTAAATTTATGTTTCCAGACCCATTGAAAGGAAGTGCATGTAAAAGAATGAATTTGTTTCTAAGATGGATGGTAAGAAAAGATGACATTGATTTTGGTTTATGGAATGAAATCCCTGCATCAAAACTTGTAATTCCTGTTGATACTCATGTAGCAAAAATTTGCAGAAATCTTGAACTTACAAAAAGAAAAAATACTTCATGGTTAATGGCAGAAGAGATAACAGAAAACTTAAAAAGATTTGACCCTGATGACCCTGTAAAATATGATTTTGCTATTTGCCATATTGGAATGAGAAAAATGAATTTTTAGAAATTATTTGTTGCTCATAGTTAAATACATAATTATTTTTATAAAAACATTACAATCATAATTAGGAGAAAGGCATGTCGGAACAAAAACGATTTGTCCCCTTTGTTTCCTCAGAAACAAATATGGCAGAATTTACAGTCCGAGCTTTAGTAATCGGATTAATAATGTCTGTTGTTTTGGGTGCCGCAAATGCATACCTTGGATTAAAAGCCGGTATGACAATAGCTGCAACCTACCCGGCTGCAGTAATTGGGATGGCACTTCTTAAATTAATGAAAGGAACAATACTCGAAGAAAACTTTGCCAGAACTGTTGGTTCAATTGGAGAATCAATTGCTGCTGGTGCAATTTTTACTCTCCCTGCATTTTATATTGCAGGTATTTGGGTTCAGTTTGATACTCTGAGTAATTACTTGATTTCGACTGCAATTATGTTTGTAGGCGGAGTTCTTGGTATTATGTTCGTTGCACTCTTAAGAAGAGTTATGGTTGAAGATGCAGAATTGCCATTTCCCGAATCAGTAGCAGCTTCTGAAATTCATAAAGCTGGAAGAGCAGGCGGAACTGGAGCAAAATTTTTATTTACTGCAATGGGGGTTGGAGCTGTAATTCAATCACTTGGTCAACTTAAATTTTTTGCTACTACATGGGAAAAATTTGTTGGATTTTCAAAATCAATTATAAATTTGAAATCTGCTGGTTCTGCAACTGCACAAGGAGGAGTTTTACTTAGTTCTCCTGGCGTAAGTCCTGCATACATTGGCGTAGGTTATATAATTGGTCCAAAATTAGCATCACTTAACTTCAGCGGCGGATTGCTTGCATGGGGCTTATTTGTGCCAATAATTTTATATTTTCTTTCACCTGAATTGATTCAACAATATCAATCTGCACATCCTGGAATGAATCCTTCAGATAATGATTGGATTATTTGGTCACAAATGATATGGAGATATATTGTTCGTCCTATTGCAATTGGTGGAATGCTTGTAAGTGCAGGTTATACACTCTTCAGAATGAGAAAAAGTCTTGCAGTTGGAATTCAACGATCGATTAGTGATGTAAAAAAAGCAGCAGCAGGTGAACATACAACAGAAAGAGTTGATCAGGACTTAAGTTTTAAATGGATTATGATTGGAATCGCCTTTTCTGCAGTTATGACATTTTTAATCTATAATTATTTTGCACAGGATATTTTTGCAGCTCTTGTTGCAACCCTTGTAATGATAATAGCTGGATTTTTCTTTGCAGCAGTTTCAGGATATTTGGTAGGAATCATTGGTTCAAGTAATAATCCAATAAGTGGTTTGACTCTTTCTACTTTAATTGTAGCAGCACTTTTGATGGTAGCTCTTGGAATGACTGGCAAACAAGGTGTTGCTGCAGTTTTAGGAGTAGCTGCAGTAGTTTGTGTTTCTGCTGCTGTAGCAGGGGAAATGCTTCAAGACTTGAAAGTTGGACATATACTCGGCGGAACACCATGGAAAATGCAAGTTGGTGATATCCTTGGTGTGGCTCTTGCTTCTGCTGTTATGTTTATTCCACTTTTAATATTGCATCAAGGTGATGTTAATGCAGGCAAAATGGCTGTCCCACCTTATGAAGGTGGTTTTGGAAGTGCAAAATTAGCAGCTCCACAAGCTGGACTAATGGCTTTACTTTCTCAAGGAATTGTTAAAGGGGATATGGCATGGCCTTTAATTATTGTAGGAATGGTTATGGGTTTTGGTTTTATTTTGATGCAAGTGCGAAGCCCTATGCTTGTTTCAGTCGGAATGTATTTACCACTCGAAACTACTTTTGCAATTTTTATTGGTGGAATTATTAAAGGTATTGTAGAAAGAATTAGTGCTAAAAAGCAATTTAATGTTGCACAAAAGTCAAGAGTAGAAAATACAGGCGTACTTGTTGCTGCTGGCTTAATTGCAGGCGAAGCTCTTATAGGACTTGTCTTTGCTGCATTCGCATTTTTTGAAATACAATTGTTCTCAATATTTGAATATCCATCGTTTTATGTAAGCTTGCTGGTATTTGTATTTATAGCATGGTATTTAATTCAAATTCCTGTTAAGAATGCAGGCAAAGCAGATGAACCTGCACCACCTCCTGTTTCAATGTAATTTATGAAAACTTTTAAGGCTGATTAAATATGATGACTCAATAGAGTTTATCGTTATTTAATCAGCCTGCATTAAAATTTGTGAGGGTAAATTTTAATGCATAAAATTATTCTTACAGGGCGCTTCAATAGTACAGAAATTTTAACTGGACCTGAAAAAATTGGCAAAAGATTATTTCACTTTCTGTCCTTAAGAAATTGTGATGTTCTCTTTTGTGATTTTTATTTTAAAAATAAATTCGATGCAAACCTATTTAACAGAATTTTTGGCTTTTCTAAATCAGTAAATGAAATTAATGTAATTTGTGTTGGTATTGTTAGATTAATTTTTATTCTTCTTAAAAAATCACCAGCAATTCTTCACATCGTTACATTGGAAAATTATCAGTTAATTATTTTCCTGCTTAAATATTTTTTGAAGATAAGTATTATCATAACATTTCATGGTTCCATCCATTATGAAATGAAAAATTCAAAACAAAAATTTAATCGTATACAAAAAATAAAATTAAGTATTCTTGAAAAACTTGCTGTATCAAAAGCAGATTATTTGATATTTGTTTCTGCACAATTGAAGAATTTATTTTCAGAATATTATGACCTCTCAAATAAAAATTACGAAATAATTTATCACGGAATCGATGAAATATTTTTCGTTATTTCATCAACGTTAACTCATTCGAAACCATTAAAATTAATTTTCTATAATTCTTCAAAATATATTGAAAGAGATTTACAGAAAATTTATTGTTCACTGCTTGAGATAAGAGATATTGAATTAGAACTTTTTGTTATTGGGGATTCAATTAAAGATATTATTTCAAAAAATAATTTAAAGGTTGTTTTTAAAGATTATATGAATCAGGAAGACTTGACAAATTTTCTTAAAGACAAACATATTTTAATAAAAGGCAATGCATTTGATTCTTTCTCATTGTTTGCACTCGAATGTATGGCAGCTGGAAAAATTGTGATAGCAAGTGATAAGACAGGTGTTAAGGAATTAATTAACAATTATGTAAATGGAATTGTGTATAAAAATTATAATGAGTTAAAATCAATTATTGAAAGATTGTATAATGATAAAGAATTATTTGAATACATTTCTGAAAATTCAAGAAAATTATATTATCAATTAAAATGGGCTGATGTTGTAAATAATTATATGAGTTTGTATGAAAGACTTCAAAAAGAATAAAATAAAAATCTGTCATTTTGTTAATCGGATTACTGCTAAAGAAGATGGAGTTTTCCGGCATATTTATGCTCAATTAAAATATCTTGACTGCGAAATGTATGAACAGTTTGTTGTTTTTCATGGTGATTTTTTTGTTGAAAAAATTTTTAGAGAAAACAACATTAAATATTATTCACTTCCTGTTCTTAACAAAAAGTATTCAATCAGAATATTTTTTTATTTAACAAAAATTATAATATCAGAAAATGTTGATGTTATAAATGCTCATTTGTTGAAGCCATATATTATTGCGGGATTGATAAATTTATTTTTAAGGAAAAAGTTAATATTCAGTTATCACGGAAGTTTTATTGAAAATGATTACAACACAAAAATTGAAAAACTTATTTATAAAATTATTCATCAATTTGTAAACAGATTTAATGATGTAAAAGTATTGGTTCCTTCAAAGAAAAGTAAAAACATTTTAATAAATGAAACAAAATTATTCACTCAAATTGATTTTTATTATAATGGATACTTGCCAATTTATTCCAACGGAAACATTAATAATTTTTTAATTGAAGAACTTAATCACTTAAAAGAAAAATATTTTATTATTGGTTATGCAGGCAGACTAAACAGAGAAAAAAATGTTGAACAAATCATAAAGATTTTGTATGAATTAAGAAATCACAATGTATTTTTAGTCATAATTGGAGATGGTGAAGAAAGATTAAGACTGCAAAGATTGTCATCCTCTTTATCAATGAAAAATGTAAAATTTTATGGATTTATTCCGGATGCAATTCATTACATAAAATTATTTGATTTATTAATACTGACATCAAAAAGAGAGGGTATGCCAATTGTAATTTGGGAAGCAATGTTTAATGAAGTGCCAATTATTTCAACAGATGCAGGAGGAATTAAAGAAATTATTGAGGAAAACAATTGCGGATTTATTTTTAATCATAATAATTATAAAGAAGCTGTTAGTAAAATAATTTTGTTAATGAATGACGAAACATTATGCAAAAAATTAGGTGAAAATGGCAAAAAAGCAGTTATACAAAAATATAATTTGAACAATTTCAAAAATTATTTTGAGAAATATTATTGCAATTTGATAAATGAGGGACAACATTAACATTTTACACATCTCTCCGTACTTTAACTATGTATGTGGAGTAAGTAAGTATGTTTATTTATTATTAAGAGGGCTGAAAGAATTGTCCATTAATTGCATCCCCAAAATAAACCTGTACTTTATAACAAATGGTGGAGATGCTCTGCTAAGATTCAATTCACTTGGAATAAAGCCTCACATCATTGATTTCAAAAAAGGTATGGCAAATTTGTTTTATCTAATTTCAAACACATTTCAACTTGAGGAATATTGTTTATCAAATAACATTGATATAATTCATTCGCATCATCGATATCCAGAATTAATTTCAAACATAATTAAAAAAAGAATATTCAAAAAAACAGGAAAGAAAATAAAAACAATTACAACAGTTCACAGCATCGTTAATGGTTACAGAAGTATCAGTTTTCAATCAGATAAAATTATAGCTGTGAGCAAAACAGTTAGAAAAAATCTAATTAACAACTATAATGTCTCGGAAGAAATAATTATTCAATTTTATAATCCGGTTGATAAATCTAATAATTATGAAAAGAAAAGAATTAACAGAAGTAACTTAGAAATAGATGACCAAAGCAAAATAATTTTATTTGTTGGAAGATATTCGGAAGAAAAAGGTGTTGATGTTTTGATAAAAGCATTTTTAGAAGTATCAAAAGTTTATGCTTTATATCTGTTAATGATTACAGATGCAAAAGACAATATTAAGAGAAAAATTCTTAGCAAAAGTGATAAAATTATTTTTATCAAACCCTGTGATGATATAACCATGTATTATGAAATTTCCGATATTGTAGTTGTCCCATCACTTATTGAAAGCTGTCCTTTTGTAGTTCTTGAAGCTGGCATTAATAAAAAATTATTGATTGCATCAAATGTTGTTGGAATTAGTGAAAGTTTAGAAGATGGCAAGCATGCTGTTTTGTTCGATGCAGGAAATAAAAAAACATTAATAGAAGCAATTCAAAAAGCATTAAATATGTCTGAGATTCAAAAACAACAGCTTGCAGAAAATTTACATGACAAAGTTAATACTTTCTTTGATTATAAAATCTATGCAGAGAAACTTTATAAAATTTATTTGTCTATGTTAAATGATTCTTAACTGCTATGGAATTATTTAACAAATTAATATTAAGCAGAAAAGATTTAATAAACTTTACACTAAACAAGCTTTTCAAAAGTAAAGGAATACTTCTTACCTACTTTGATTTCAACGCATTCAATCATGTAATAAACAATGATGAATATTACTTACTGCTACAAAATGATTTTTTCATATATCAAGATGGAATAGGAATGTTTTTAGCATTGAATTATCTAAGAAAAGATGTAAAAAGAATTACAAGTACCGATTATTATAATTGGCTTATTCAAAAGCTGATAAAGACAAAAAGAAAAATATTTTTAATCGGTTATGATTTTAACAAGGAATTTGTTGAAAACAAATGCTGCGAAAAGAATCTTTGTCTGGCTGGTTATCATCATGGATTTTTTAACAAATATGAATTACAAGCAATTATTAATGAGATAAAAGTTTCAAATGCTGAGTTTGTTTTAGTTGGAATGGGTAAACCTAAGCAGGAATTTATTGCAGCAGTATTAAAAAAACATTTACCTCAAATTAATTGTATATGTGTCGGTGATTTTTTCAGTTATTACTTTGGAATAAAAAAGAGGGCGCCAAAATATATTCAGAATTTACAACTTGAATGGTTGTATCGAGCTGTTAAAGAATCGAACAGATTATTTTACAGATATTTTACAGGCATACCATTATTTCTTTTTTATTTAATTGCATATCGGGGCAGAAATATTGTGAGAGGGCTTAATTATGAAAGAATTTAATTTTGTATTTATGTTTTTTGCTTTGCTTCACTCAATAATTTTTGCAAAAGATATTAATGTGAAGAAAATTCAAAATGGTTTTGAACTGAACATTAAATTTAATCAGCATGTTTATGAAATCAAGAATAATTCAGAAATTAATTTTATTTATGATGAAGATGAATCAAATCCGGGGAAACCTAAACTGCCATCAAAAACATTATTTGCTGCAATCCCTCCGAAATCAAAAGTAAAAGTTGAATTAACAGATAAAATTGTTTCACAAATTCGTGATGTGGATATTACATTGAATAGATTGCCAATCGACGAGAATAATTTAATTCTTTATAAAAATTATCAAAACAATATTAATCTCATAAAAGATTATTATCCAGAAGAAGATTATGAAATTATTGGTTATACATGGGTGCGGGGTTTTTATTGTGCAGTTATAAAAATTAACACACATCGTTATTCATTTAAAGAGAGAACATTAAACATTATTGAAGAATGTAATTTAAAATTGCTTTATGAGGATTATAAAGCAGATTTCATAAAAAGTAATGAATCATCATTATTCGACGAATCTTTGAAAAACCTTATTGTTAATTATGATGTAGCAAAAGAATTTCGTGCTAAAAACAAATATGCTTTTTCTGATTCAAGTGACAGATGGATTGATTATTCAAAAGAATACATAAAAATATCTGCAACAAACGATAATATTTACAGAATAACTTATGATTATTTCCTCAAGCATGGTATTAATCCGCATGTAATTAATCTTGCTACAATAAAAATCTTTCGAGAGGGGAAAGAAATTCCTATTTATGTTAAAGGAGAAGAAGATTATACCTTCAACGAAAATGATTACATAGAATTTTATTGTGAAAAAAATTATTCCAACAAAGATTATCGAAAAGTTGTAAACAAAGGAGAAGATTATATTCATTACATGAATTTATATAATGATACTACAAATTTATGGATTACATGGGGCGAGGCAAAAGGGAAAAGAATTGAAATTGATAATTCAAATTATGAACAAATTACAGATACAATCGATTATCATCTTGTAAAATTACATCTTGAGAAAGATGAGAGGCTTTGGTATTACGACCCAACTGAAACCAGAGTTCAATTGCCTTTCTGGCAGGAGAATAAATTATATACATGGTTAGTGATAGGAAATTCAGGTTCTCTAAATATTAATTTTAATGCAAGCAATTATGTTGAAAATTCTGAAATAAAAATATTTACAAGATTGATTAGTTATTCAGCTGATGTTGCCAATAATCCTGAGGGATTTTATAATACACATAAAATTGGGATTAGCCTAAACAGCCCAACAATCCAGAATACAATCACATATAACTACAAAGAGACAGTAAATTTTATTTCATCTTTTCATTCTAAGCAATTGAAAAATGGAACGAACACAATAAAAATATTTGGAATACCAACATCTGTTTCATTTCATCAATCATTAATTGATTGGATAGATGTAGAATATTTAAGAAAAAATATTGCAATAAATGATTCATTATTAATTACAATTCCAGACACAATAAGAAAAAAAGTAAGAGTAATAAAAGTAGAAAACATTTTGAGCGATAGAAATAATCTAATTGTTTATAAAATTCATCCAACATTCAAAAAAATTGATAATTATTTATTGATTGGAAAAGACAAAAAAAAATTATTGATAATTGATACAGTAAAAGGAGGCGACAAGTATTTTATTACTAAAACTGAAAATGTTGCAGAACCAATTTACAGATACAAAAAGCATTTTGTAAATCTGAGAGATAAATCAAGAAGTGCAGATTATATCATAGTAACAAATAAATCATTATCGAATTCTGCAGAAAGTTACAGAAAATTTATTAGCGATTCGTATAATGTGAAAACTGTGTTAATTTATGATGAAGATATTTATGATGAATTTTATTATGGGCAGATTGATGCAAGTGCAATAAAGAACTTTTTAATCTCTGCTTATGAAAATTGGAGTAATCCAAAACCATCTTATTTGACAATTATTGGAGATGCAAATTATGATTATAAAAATGTTACTGCATCTTCACAAATGAATCAAAGAAAAAATTTAGTGATGTCTTTTGGTTTCCCTGTAAGTGATATTTGGTATGTAATGTGGGACAGCTCATCAACAGCAGTACCTCAAATGTATGTTGGAAGAATTCCAGCCAATAATGATGAACAAGTTATCTTTTACATGAATAAACATCAAAAGTATATTTCAAGAAAGTATGATAAATTTAACAAGACATTTTTATTTTTCAGCGGCGGAAACACAACAAGACAAACAGAGCTTCAGGAAATTAAAAATGTAAATGATGAACTTTATCAAAATTATGTCTTATCACCTCCTTATTTTGGGAACGGCACACACTTTTATAAAACAATATCACCACAAACAAACTTTGGTCCTTATTCAAATGAAGAATTTCAAAAAATAATTTATGAAGGTGCTCTCTTTATTTCATACATTGGACACAGCGGAACTAGGACATGGGATAATGGAATTACCGAAGTTGAACATCTGAAAAATAAATATCCAGATAAATTTCCATTAATCACAGATTTTGGTTGTTCTACAGCAAAATTTGCAGAACCTGATGTTGATGCATTTGGAGAATTGTTCATCTGTCAATCTGCAGATGGACAGGCAATAGCATATCTTGGCAATTCAAGCTGGGGTTATCTTTCTACTTCATTGAGATTTCCAATATATTTTTATGAAATATTTCTGAAAGATTCAATCAAAGGAATTGGGTATACACATCTCGCTGCCAAAATTAAACAGCTTACCGAAGATGGTTTTAATGATGTTAATCGTGTTTTTACATATTGTAATCTTTTGCTCGGCGACCCAATCATTAATCTTGCATTACCTTCAAAACCAAATTTGTTTATTGATAATTCTAAAATCAAACTGATTTCTTCCAGTATAAATGACCAGATGGATTCTGCTTTGGTTAAAATTAATGTATCAAATTATGGTTTATATAATAATTCTAAGATCGCAATAAAAATTGAAGATGTATTCAATGACAATGTCTTGTTTGAAAAATTATTAGATATTAATCTTCCTAAGAATGAAGATACTTTGTTTCTAAATATTCCAATTAAAGGTCATGCAGGAGAACACAAAATAAAAATTGAATTAGATACCCCAAATTCTATTGATGAAATATACGAAGACGATAATAGTGCTGAGATAAAATTTTTTGTTTACTCTACTTCACTGTTGCCATTAGTTTCTTCAAAACATTACAGCGTAGTTAAAGATACATTGTTGATTTTGAATCCAGTTGAAGAACAAAATAAGGCTGATGAAATTTTAATTCAGTTTGATGATAACCCTGATTTCTCAAATCCATTAGAAATTGTGCAGCCAATTGGTATTTTGATTACTAAAGTTCCATTAAATCAGTTAGAGATTAACAAAAGATATTACTTCAGAATAAAGTTGAATAATAATTCAAATCAGTTTTCAGATGTCTATTCTTTTCAGAAAATCAATAATAGTGCTGAGATATTTATTAATGAACCAGTAGGTTATGACAGAGAATTTTTTTATTCAAATACCATTTATGACAATCAAAATAAATGTTGGAAATTAAACAGCAGAAATGTTTCATTGATTATAAAATCAGCAGGATGGCTGGATGGTTCCTACGGCTCAATATTGTATGATAATAATGAACAACTGCCTTCAACATATTACTGGGGCATTGCTGCTGCAATTATTGATTCAATAACACTTCAACCAAAAACAATTAAATATTTTTTAGTGCCTGATGCAGGAACAGCAGATTCACTAGTGAATTTTATTAAATCATTATCTCAAGGTACAATTGTAGCTATGACAGTGTGTGCTGATGCTCAACAAAATATTTTTGGTGGAATGAATTCAAAAGTTCGAAATGCTATCAAAAGTCTGGGAAGCTTTTATATTGATAGTGTTCAGTATCGTGATTCATGGTGTATTATTGGAAGAAAAGGTGCAGCTACTGGTTCTGTCCCTGAAGCTTACAAAAAACAAACAAGAGGACCAGTTCAAATAGAAATTTCAAAAAATATAATGTTCGATGAAGGTTATCTAATTTTTCCTGAAATAGTAAATTCAAATAAGTGGGAAAAAATTATAATCGAATCTTACAAGCCTCACAATTCTAAAATTGTTTTAATGCCGATTGGAATAAAAGATAATAATGAATTTGACACATTGAATAATTTTATTTCATATTCAGATTCAGTGGATTTAAATCAACTTGATGCAAAAAAATATTCGGGTATTAAAATAATTGCAAAATTATTTGCTGATGAAAAGAAAGAAAGTCCAGTTATTAAGTCTCTTTCAGCTTACTATTCATCTTCTCCTGAATTAGTTGCTAATTATCAAACTACATGGTTAGAAAAAGATACAATTAGACAAGGGGAAAAAATTAATTTTCATACAAAGATTTTTAATGCTGGTAAATCGAACTCTGGCAATTTTAATATTCTGCTTCAGCTTATTAAGCCTGATAATTCAATAATTAATTTGAAAGATACTCTTGTTGATAATTTACTGCCATTAAGCTACAGTTCATTTTCTTATGAATATATAAATAGTTTTGATAGTTATGGGAGATTTAATTTTATTCTAACAATAGATAATAAAGATGAAATAAAAGAATTATTTGAAAATAATAACACAATAGTAAAAACTTTTTATGTAGAGAAAGACACAATCACTTCAATTAATTCTGCTTCTGTAATTGTAAAATTTAATGGCATAGAGATAAATGATTGGGATTATGTAGAACCTGAAACTAATATTCAAATAGAAATAAATTATCCTTCCTGGTTTATGCATGACGATACTACAACATTCAAATTAATTCTTGATAACAAAATAATTTCATATTCCCAACTCAATAATCTGGGCGAAATAAATTATGATACGATTGAAAGAAAAGTAATTATAAGTTATTATAAATATTTTGAAAAAGGGGAACACAGCTTAAAAATTTTTATGAAGGATGATTCGGGAAAATTTATGGCTGTTCCAATTTATGAAAAGTATTTTGTGGTTACCTCTCAAATAGAAATAAAAAATGTATACAATTTTCCTAATCCTTTCTGCAGTTATACTTATTTTACTTTTGTACTTACTCAGATTCCAGATGAATTAAAAATTAAAATCTATACTGTTGCCGGGAGATTAATAAAAGAAATAAATATTTATGATTATGAATTAACAACAAATCTTAATAAAATTTATTGGGATGGACGAGATGATGATGGAAATATTGTGGCAAATGGGGTTTACTTTTATAAAATTATTGTAAAGAAAAAAGATAAGACAGAATCAGCAATACAAAAGTTGGCTGTTATTAAATGAAGTATTTTCTTTTAATGTTAATTTGCATTTCCAGTTTAACTGCTCAGAATCATATCTTTCCTGTTGAGCTGGTTTATTTCAATGCAATAGTATCAAATGGAATTGTATTACTAAGCTGGAGTACAGCAACTGAAGTAAATAACTATGGATTTTATGTTGAACGCTCAGATATTTCAATGATGTTTAATACAATTGGATTTGTTATCGGCAGTGGAAATTCAAATGCGCCCAAAAATTATCTTTTTGTTGATTCAACTTTAATTAATGAAGGAAGATATTTTTATCGATTGAAACAAATTGATATTGATGGGCATTTTCAATTTTCAGATACAATTGAAATAAATTATAATCTTGCTGGAGTAGGTGAAAATTGGAATAAAGAAGAAATTAATTTTCAATATACTTTTGAAAATGGAGTTTATGCTATCAAAATAAATAATAAAAAATCAATTTCAGGAGACTTGCTTCTTTATTCAATTCTTGGGGAAAAAATTTTTGAAACTCATATTGAAGCAAATAAACGAACAATAATAATTCCAGCAAACTATTCAAGTGGAGTTTATGTTATAATTCTTACATCAAATTCGAAAATAATCCAGATGAAAAAAGTAGTTGTAGTGAAGTGATAACATCTTTAATCATCTTTTGAAAGGTGTAACAAAAAGATTTATATGCATGTTCTTTTTTTTAGAAGCAATAATTTCATAATTTTGGTTTGGAAGTATAAGATTAAACCATAATAAGAAATTAATATGAATTTTTTTGAACGAAGAAAAAAACTGAAAAAATCAAATTACCTTGAGCTTACCCCAGTTCATTTAATGAAATATCATGCTGATGAAAACAATTTGGTAACCATTCAGATTCCTAAATTTACCAGTCAATTTAGTATGAAATACATCATGCCGAAATTAAAAAA
Organism: Melioribacteraceae bacterium; assembly: GCA_037481715.1. Classification (GTDB taxonomy): domain Bacteria; phylum Bacteroidota; class Ignavibacteria; order Ignavibacteriales; family Melioribacteraceae; genus Rosettibacter. Next base: position 487,400 of record JBBFLD010000001.1, on the reverse strand, counting down.
TCCATACATAAAACTAAAACTTGATGAATTAGGCTCTGCTGCTTGGCTTGAAATTGATGGGAAAAAGAGAGTATCAGAAATTGCAGAAAATCTCTTAAAAAAATATGGTTCAAAAATCCAACCAATTGAAGAAAGATTGACAAAATTTTTAACGCAACTATATGAACAAAGATTAATCACATTTGAAGAAATTAAAGGAGAATAATTATGGGAGAAATATTAGGTCATTTAAAACCATCTCTTCTATGGAATCATTTTGAAGAAATCTGCAAGCGTCCGCATCCTTCCAGAAAAGAAGAGAAAGTTGCTGAATATGTAATTTCAGTTGCTAAAAAGAATGGCTTGAAATTTAGAAAAGATGAATTTGGAAATATTGTAATAAGTAAAAATGCAACACCTGGAAAAGAAAATTTAATTCCAGTTGTACTTCAGGGTCATCTTGATATGGTTGCAGAGAAGAATGCTGATGTTAAACATGATTTTGATAAAGACCCGATTCAACCTTTCATTGATGGTGATTGGGTTAAAGCAAAAGGAACAACACTAGGTTCTGATAACGGAATTGGAGTTGCAGCAGCTCTTGCAGTCCTTGAATCGAACGACATCGAACATGGACCGCTTGAAGCTTTGTTTACTCTGGATGAAGAAACAGGATTGAACGGGGCTCAAGCTCTAAAACCAAATTTTCTTAATGCAAAAATTTTAATTAATCTTGATTCGGAAGAAGATGGTGATTTATATATTGGTTGTGCAGGAGGACAAACTACAACTGCAAAATTTATTTTCAAACCTTCTGAAATTCCTGCAAATACTTCTTCACTTGAAATTAAAATTACTGGATTGAAAGGTGGACACTCAGGATTGGACATCAATACAGGAAGAGGTAATGCAATAAAATTGATGGCTCGTTTACTTCATGAATTAAATTATAAATTTGGTTTAAGATTAGTAAGTATAAACGGCGGCAGCAAACATAATGCAATTCCTCGTGAATGTTTTTCTATTATAAGAGTTTCTAAGAAAGTATTAAATGATGTTATTAGTTACATTGAAAATTATAATAATATTGTTAGAAGTGAACTCTCAACAGTTGAACCTAATTTGAATGTTACAGTATCAGAAATAAAAAACCGCTCAAAAGTTATGGATAAAGCAACTGCAGTAAACTTGATTAATTCATTATATGGAATTCAAAACGGTGTAATTAAGATGAGTGCAGATATTGAAGGACTTGTTGAAACATCATCAAACTTAGCAGTGGTTACAACTAAAGGCAAAACTGTTGAAGTAATTACAAGCCAAAGAAGTTCAGTGGAAACTGAGAAACATGATATATCAAATGCAATCTCATCAGTATTCAATTTAGCCAAAGCAGAAGTTCATCAAAAAGACAGTTATCCAGGCTGGAAGCCGGATGTAAATTCTCAAATTCTTCAGATAATGAAAAATGTTTACAAAAATTTATATGGAACTGAACCGCATGTGAAAGCAATTCATGCAGGACTTGAATGTGGAATCATTAAAGAAAAGTTTCCAGAAATGGATATGATTTCATTTGGACCAACAATAATTGGTGCTCATTCTCCTGATGAAAGAGTTCAAATCAGCACAGTTGAAAAATTCTGGAATACATTAATTAATGTATTAAAAAACATACCAGAGCAGTCTACAACATGAATTAAATTTGATTACTGAAAAAAATTCAGAAGCAGAGAGCAGAAATTTTATATGCTCTCTGCTTATGTTGAACGTATTTTCATTAATTAACATCAAAAAACTGAATAAAAAATTACAATATTGTTTTGCTTTCTTCCCAGAATTTATCCATTTCTTCAAGTGAAGAATCTGTTAAATTTTTCCCACTTTCTTTTATTTTATTTTCAACATAATTGAATCTTGCAATAAATTTTTCGTTTGTTATTCTCAAAGCATTTTCTGGGTTAATCCCGAGAAATCTTGCATAATTGGTAAGTGCAAAAAAGACATCGCCAAGTTCTTCTTCTAATTTTTTATGATTACCGCTCTTTTCACATTCATGCATTTCATTTATTTCTTCAATTACTTTTTTCCATACATCTTCTTTATTGCTCCAATCAAAACCAATTTTAGAAGCTTTTTCCTGCAAACGATATGCTCTCGCAAGTCCGGGTAAATTTTTTGGAACTCCTTCGAGAATAGACTCTCTGCCTTCAGATAATTTAATTTCTTCCCAGTTCTTCACAATATCTTCAGTGCCGTTTACTTTAACATCTCCAAAAACATGTGGATGACGGCGAATCAGTTTTTCTCTAATTGTATCTATTACATCATTGATACTAAAATGATTTTCTTCTTCTGCAATCACTGAATGAAAAAGAATGTGAAGAAGCAAATCCCCAAGTTCAGTTTTAATTTCTTTAAAATTTTTTTCATCAATTGCCTCGATAAGTTCATAAGTTTCTTCAATCGTAGCAGCCTTTATAGAATCGTGCGTTTGTTCTCTATCCCATGGACATTCTTTTCTTAATCTTTTCATGATGTTATATAATTCTTCGAATTTTTCACCTGTCATATTTTAACCTTTTTTTGTTGCAAAGATAAGTAATGAGTTTGATAAAAAGCTAACTCAAAAATTTTGAATAAATCAAAAAAATATTTTCAATATATTTGCATTGAAATTAAGGAGGAGTAAAAATGTATGAACAAAAAATTAGAGAAATATTAGGTTATGATTTACCTAATGCACCAAAACCATTAGCAGCTTATGTTCCAGCAAATCAAATTGGCGATTTAGTGTATACATCGGGGCAGCTTCCAATTAAAAATGGGAAATTAATTGCCGAAGGGAAAGTTGGTTATGAAGTAAGCGAAGAAAAAGCTATGGAATGTGCTCAGCTTTGTGCTGTAAATTGTCTTAGTGCAATTAAATCTTTAATTGGCAGTCTTGATAGAATTGAACAAATTGTTAAGTTGACAGTATTTGTAAATTCAAGAATAGGTTATTCATCTCAGCCGAAAGTTGCAAATGGTGCATCGGAATTTTTAGTTAATGTTTTTGGAGAAAAAGGAAAACATGCAAGAAGTGCCGTCGGTGTAAGCGATTTGCCATTAAATGCACCTGTAGAAATTGAAATGGTTGTGCGCATTAAATAATCTGTTTATTATTATATGACTTGAAACTTTATAAAAGTTATGATAAAATTGCCATAGCGATTAACAAAGAAACAAAAATTTTGATTCATTGTTAAAAGCCAAAAAATGGAGCCTGCAATGAAAAAATTAATTTTAGTATTAGCGGTTTTTGTAACTACATTAAATGCACAATTCAAAGATCAGCCAAGTAATTATGATATAAAGAGCGGAATCATAAAAAATTATTCATCAAGTTTATTTAAGTTTTTTAATTCAGATAATTTTAGAATGAACCACACATTCGATATTTCTTATCAAACTTTTGGAGCAGCAGGCAGTTTAGCTTTGACTACTTATACTAACAGCATGTTTTTTAAGATAAATGACCAGCTGAATATTCAGGCAGATATAAGTCTTGTAAATTCTCCTTATAATTCATTCGGGAAAGAATTCTCCAATAAAATTAATGGATTATATTTAAGTCGTGCTCAAATTAATTACAAACCTTCTGAAAACATGTCAATTATGTTTCAATATCGAAATATTCCTTCTTATTATTATCCTTACAGTTATTATTCACAATTTTATTATAGAGATTTGTTTGATCGTTTTGAGTATGATAAATAGAGACAGAATTTTATTAAATTTAGGATTGATATTTTGATTTAATTTAGACACACAGCAATTGGAAAAAAATAATTCGAAAAAATCATCAAAAAAGAATTTAGATTTAAAATCCTCCTCAATAAATCTATTCTTGAATATTACCAATTTCTTTCTATTTGCAATTATAATTTTTATGGTCTATTCGCTTTACATTAAAATTTCAGATGCTAAAACCAATTCATACAAAGATGAACAGTTACCTTCAGAAATTATTCAAGTAGAAGTATTGAATGGATGTAATGTTGCTGGTGTTGCAGATAGATTTACAGATTTTCTTAGAAACAACGGCTTTGATGTTGTTAATATTGGCAATTACATTAATAATGACATTGATGAAACAATAGTGATTGATAGAACAGGCAACAAAGCTAATGCTTATAAAGTTGCAGAAGTTTTAGGAGTTAAAAGAGATAATGTTATTCAACAGCTTAATGAGAATTATTTTCTTGATGTTTCAATTGTAATTGGAAAAGATTATTATAACTTAAAACCATTAAAATGAGGTAGGTGTGGATTCATTAAAATTTGCTAAACAAATCGCTCAACTGATATTAAACAAAAAAGGCTACGACATAAAAATTCTTGACATTCGTAAAATTTCTACTATCTCAGATTTTTTTGTTATTTGCTCTGCTGAGGTGGATAAACAAGTTAAGGCTATTGCTGACGAAGTAGAAGAGAAACTAAATTTGAAAGGTGTTAAATGTTATAACAGAGAAGGCTATGAAACATTAAACTGGGTTATACTGGATTATTTTGATGTTATTGTTCATATATTTCGAACTGAAGCAAGAAATTATTATAACCTTGAGAAACTCTGGGGCGATGCACCAGTTATTCCTGTTGAAGATGAAGAAGAACCAAAACCAAAACGCACAACAAAAAAATCTCAAAATTCATCAAAAAAGAAAACGGAGAAATAATTGAAGAATTATTTATATAACATTTTTAACGAACTTTCAGAAAAGCTGAATTATCTAAAAAATGCCGATTTAATATTTACTGTTCCTAATCAGCAGGCACATGGTGATTATTCAACAAATATTGCAATGCTGCTGGCAAAATCATTAAAGAAAAATCCAAGAGAAATTGCGAATGAAATTATTTCTAATCTGGACTATGATAAATCTATTATCGAAAAAATAGAAATTGCAGGACCAGGTTTTATAAATTTTTATTTCACAAAAGAATATGTAACCAACGTAATAAAAGAGATAATCGAAAAATCAGATAACTATGGCAAATCGAATAAATATTCTGGCAAAGTTGCACAAGTAGAATTTGTATCAGCAAATCCAACTGGACCATTAACAGTCGGGCACGGAAGAAATGCTGTAACAGGAGATACTGTTGCTAATTTACTCGAATGGATTGGTTATAAAGTTGAGAGAGAATACTACTTCAATAATGCCGGCAGACAAATGCGAATTCTTGGAGATTCAGTTCGTTTGAGATATCTTGAATTGCTTGGTCATAATATTGAATTTCCTGAAGAATATTATCAAGGCGATTATATCAAGGATATTGCAAAAAAACTTTATGATGAATATGGAGATAAATTAATTAATGAAAATCCAGAAGGCATTTTTAAGCAAAGAGCCGAAAAAGAAATTTTTAATGACATCAATAAAACTTTGAGCAGGCTCAATATTCATTTTGATAATTATTATAACGAAAATAGTTTGTATGAAGATGGAAGAATAAATAAGCTTCTGCAGACATTTGAAGAAAAAAATTTGTCTTATAAAAAAGATGATGCCGTTTGGTTGAAACTTTCTGAACTGGGTAATGAAAAAGATAAAGTTATTGTCAAATCAACAGGCGAGCCTACATACAGACTGCCTGATATTGCATATCATATTACAAAATTTGAAAGAGGTTATGATTTAATAGTTGATTTATTTGGTTCAGACCATAATGCAACTTATCCAGATGTTCTGGCAGGACTCAAAGCTCTTGGTTATGATGTCAGCAAAGTAAAAGTTTTGATTCATCAATTTGTTACAATCATGCAAAATGGTGAAGTTGTTAAAATGTCAACCCGCAAAGCTAATTATGTAACACTCGATGAATTAATTGATGAAGTAGGAAGTGATGTTGTAAGATACTTTTTTAATATGCGAAGCATTTCAAGTCATTTGAATTTTGATATTGGACTTGCCAAGAAACAAACCGATGAAAATCCAGTTTTTTATTTGCAATATGCTCACGCAAGAATTGCATCAATATTGAGAATGACAAAGGATGAAAATCTGAGTTTGTCATTAGAAAATCTTAAATTGCTAACCAAAGATGAAGAGCAAAATTTATTGAAGAAATTATATGAATTCCCCGATGAAGTATTATTGAGTGCAGAAAATTTTGAGCCGCACAGAATTTGTGTTTACCTTGAAGAATTAGCATCATTATTTCATAAATTTTATACAGAATGCAGAATAATTGGAAGTCCAAAAGATTTAGCAGAAGCAAGAATTGCGTTAATTGTAGCAGTTCAAACCGTAATAAGGAATGGATTGAAAATTCTAGGTGTTTCTGCGCCAGAGAAAATGTAATTAACTAGCTAAGGCAATAGATAAGGCATAAATTTTTGATGCGCCATTTTCAATCAAAACTTTTCCGCATTCAGAAATTGTAGCTCCAGTTGTAATTACATCATCAACAAGCAGAAATGTTTTATTTCTTATAAGCTTATTTTTTTTAGAAGAAAATGCCCCGCTTACATTTGCTTTTCTTTCTTCTAAATTTAGTTCTGTTTGTGACTGTGTATATCTGATTCTTTTTAAGATTGATGTCTCTACAGGAATTTTAACTACTCTACTGATTCCTCTTGAAATATAATATGATTGATTATAACCTCTTTCAGCTTTTTTTAGATGATAAAGTGGAACAGGAATTAAATAATCTGGTTTCCAGCTTAAAATTTCATTGCAAAAATTTTCCCCTGCAAGTTCACCCAAGTAAATTCCTGCTTTGATGTTACCGTTGTATTTTAAGTCATGAATTAAAGATTGTAATGCTTTGTCTTTTTCAAAAATGTAAAGAGAAAGAAAATCTGTGATAATATTTTCTTTTTCAAATTTGCGCTTGTATTCTTGAGATAATAAATCTTTGTTTGTTTTCTGGATTGATAACAGACAATTAATGCAAATAAATTTTTCATTCTCTTTTAATTTACTTCCGCATGCTGTGCAAATTCTTGGTAAGAAAAAATCTAAGATTTCTTTTATGAACTTCATTTGAAAAGTTTATTTGTAAAATGATTTTCTTAAATCATTCCATATCTTTTTCTGATAAACCATTCAATTGAAAATAATATTAAAATTATAATCAGCAGCCATTTGTCTGTTCGTAAATTTATTTCAGAAGAAATAGTTTTTTCTTTTGTTGATGAATTAAGAATTTCGATTAATGCCTTTTTTAACTTTTCGATATTTTGCAAATGATAGAAATTTCCTTTCGATGCATAAGCCAATAGTTTTAAAAAATTTATATCCATTTGTGTATTTAATTTTTCAATGTCTGAATCAACAACAGAAAATCTTCCACGATTACTTTTTAATTTTATTCCATCATATTCTGCTGATGCTTCATAAGTGTAATCTCCTTTAGCATTGAATTCAAGTGTTGATTGGAATAATCCGTCTCTTACCTTCTCTAATATCAAATTATATTTTTGGTTTTCATTAAAAATGGTCAAATTAATTTTTGCTGAATCAACAGGACTAAATGTATTGTCATACAATTCAGCTGTGAAATCAATTGATTCACCAGCAGAAAAAATTTTTTTATTTGTTCTTACAAAAAACTGATTTTGTCTTTCAGCTGCATTTAGCCATTTAATTATATTATTTATGAAATTAGAAAAGAAGTAAGGATTTTTTTCAGCTTTTAATAACTGCCATTTCCAGATATCTCCTGATAAAATTGCAAATGATTTTTGTCTTCCAATATTCATAGAAATCATTATAGGAATGTTTGAGGATATATTTTTTACAATCCCCTTAACAATTACTTCACTGCCAGGTTTGGGTATCAATTCCGATGCTGATTTAGTAAGAGGAGGTAAATTATCCCATTCATTTTCTTCAAAAGATTTTGAAAATATTGACTTAATTGAACTGCTGAAAATATTTGGTGTAATTTCAATAAAACTGTTCGAAATGTTATTAATAGAAAAAGGGAGTAATTTTTCATAAGCAGTTAATTGATGCAAGTCGGTATTGTTAGATACAATAATCAAATAAGGTTTATTGTTCTTTTCAATTTTTGAAAAAACTTGTTGAGTAAAATCTGAAGATGTATTCTTGGCAGGGAAATCTATCAATACAAAAACTTCAGCACTGTCAATTTTATTTAAGTTATTGTTCCAAACTTTAGTTTGTGTTATTTGAACAATTTTTATCACATCAATATTTTCATTACTTTCAAGTGCTTTCGATAACGCTGATAAATCTGGGGAAGGACTGCCAGCAATTAAAGCAGCTTTAATTTTGTCTTTTAATACATTTATAAAAAATGTTTTTTTGTTATTAAAAAAATTATCCTCATCTTTTAACGATGAGATTAACAAGCTTAATTTTATTTCACCATAATTTTTAGGTGTGTAATCGAATTTAACTTTGTTAAAACCTGTTTCACTGAGTTTAATGTTTTTTGTTTCAATTAATTTATCTTCTTCAAACAAGGAGACATTAATATTATTGTTATCAAATCCTTTTTGTGTTATTAATGCTTCAATTTCTGTTTTTTTATTTGCATAAATGAATTGATTATAAAGCAATTCCTTCACAGCGATATCTTTTTTAACAGAACTATCTCCAATTCCAACCGTAAAGATTGGGAAGTTTAATTTTTCTGCTTCATAAATTGGATTGCTGCCGTCAGTTATTATACCATCACTGATTATTACTGCAGCCGCAATGTTATCATCAGAATTTTTTAAAAGTGATATTAAATTATCAAAGTTTGTAAGTGGTTCGTTGTACTTAATTTTATTCAGTGAATCAACTGCTAAAGGTTTTGGAGAGATTCCAAAAGTAAAAATGTTAAAATTCTTCTTTTGGTCAGATGTTAATTTTTTTATTGCCTCAATATTATTAGTGATTCTTTGAATGCTATCTTTAACTGCGATTGATTTTGAATTATCTGTAAATAGAAAAATTTTGGGTTCAATAATTTTTTTGTAACTGATTGTAAGAACAGGTTCAAAAATTAGTATCAAGATAAGTATAATAGAAATAGTTCTTATTATAATTAAAAGTGTTTTTATAAAGGTTGATACTTTTGGGATTGTATATTTATAAATAAAATATGAATAAAATAATAGCAGTATTATTCCAGGAATTAAATAGAAAAAATTAATTTCTGCAGATATATGAAAGCTGCCAGCATGCATTTATCAACCTTTATCTATAATTTCCATGAGATTTTCAATTTCCCAACTCATCATTGAATTGTAAGTATTATAGTCTGTCAAATCAAAATGTATTGGTGATATTGAAACATGGTTATTTTTAATTGCAAATTGGTCTGTATTTAAGTCATTGTCAGTTTCAATTAAATTTCCTGTAAGCCAATAATATTTTTTCCCATAAGGGTCAATTCTTTCTTCATAAATATCATCCCATTTTGATTTTCCCTGACGAGTTAGCTTAATTCCTGCAATTTGATTTTCTGGTAAGTCGGGAACATTTACATTAAGTAAAGTGCCGTTTGGCAATCCATTTTTCATAACCAATAATGAAAGAGCTTTAGATATTTTAGCAGCGAATTGAAAATTTTTTGCTGCGTGACTTGTAACAGATACAGCAATCGAAGGAACATCCATGATAGCTGCTTCTCTTGCAGCGGAAACAGTTCCTGAATAAATTATATTAATTGCAGTATTAGAACCGTTATTTATGCCGGAAATTACAATGTCGGGTTTAGTTTTCATTATGTTTCGAATTCCAATTTTTACACAGTCTGCTGGTGTTCCTTCAACTGCATAACCAAAAAATTCTCCATCTTTGAAATACTCTGTAACCCTTAATGGAATTTTCATTGTGATGGCATGACCCACTGCACTTTGTTCGGTTCGTGGAGCAACTACAGTAACATCTCCAATTTTTTTCATCTCATCAGCAAGAGCTGATATCCCAGCGGAATCAATTCCATCATCATTTGTAATTAATATTTTCACAATTCACCTGCTGTTTTGATTGAATAGTTAACTAAGTATTTTTCAAATAAAATAAATTTATAAAAGTAAATATACTTAAAAGCTGAATTAACAAAGAACTTAAAATTAGTTATAAAACTTTGTTCTAAATATCTTAATTTTGCATTGAAAAAATTATGATAAATATGAGGCTCAAGATTATTTTATTCATTCTGTTTTTAGCTGCATCTTCAATAACAGCGCAAATAGATTTAACTTCAAGCGGAAACATTGACATATTTGTTATTGATTCTTACATAACACCTGAACCGCCGTATAAATTTACTTTGTCATTTTATACCAGCGACAGCTGCACATCAAAAATAATTTTTGATAACAAAAAAGAATTTGTTGTATCAGATAAATTGAATGAGAATCATAAAATTGAAGTTGACCTCGACGGTATTATTAGCAATAAGAATTCAATTCAATATAGAATTTTAGTTTACGATAAAAATAATGTAGAATCTAAAAGTCAATTATATGATTTAGAAGTTCCCCAGAATATTATTTATGCTTACAAAAAAAATGTGAACTTATTTCAGGTGTGTTGTTTTGGAGGAATAATATTTGGCTTGCCTTCACCTACTTATATTTCGAAAAACAATAAAAATTATTTTGGTTTAACAAAAGAAATTCCAGTCTTTTCTTTTTATAAGGGAAGTTTTAATTATCCATTTGGTTACATTGGTTTAGAATATGCATATGTTTTTAATACAGATAGAAAAAGTTTTTTGAGAGCAGGATATAAGCAAATTATTCAAATGAGTTTTATAAAGTATATTTCTGCCGGATTGAACTATTTTACTGATTTAAAAGGTTACAATGGAGTAAGTCCAGAATTATCTTTGGGGTTGTTCCAGATACAAAATGTTTTTACAGCTTTTATACGATACAGATATAATTTTCAGCCAGACAGAGGTGGAACAGATTTTCATGAAATCTCTGTAGGATTATATTCTAATTTCTTTTCAATTAATTTATAGAAAAATTTAATCTCATTAATTTACATGCAAGAAACAATTTTATCTGTAAGTGAAATAACAAATCTTATAAAAGTCACGCTTGAAGAAAGTTATTCTGAAGTAAATGTAATTGGTGAAATATCTAATTTCAAAGCTCATGTATCTGGTCACTGGTATTTTACATTGAAAGATGCTAATGCTCAAATCAGCTGCACAATGTGGCGAGGTTTGAACAATTATGTTTTTTTCACTCCACAGGATGGAATGAAAGTAATTGTAAGCGGGAAAATTACTGTTTATCCACCAAGAGGAAGTTATCAAATTGATGTTCGTTCGATGAAACCTGCTGGTATTGGAGAACTTCAAGCTGCATTTGAAAAACTAAAACAAAAGCTTGCAGCAGAAGGTTTGTTTGATGTTGAACACAAAAAGCCCATTCCAAAATTTCCTAAGAAAATTGGAATTGTAACAGCAATCGATGGTGCAGCATTTCAGGATATGAAAAGTATAGCTGCAAGAAGATATCCTCTTGTTGAGTTAATTATAGCTCCGTGCCGTGTTCAAGGAGAAGGTGCAGCACAAGAAATTGTAGAAAGCATAAAGTTACTTAATCAGTTTGATGATATTGATACAATTATTGTTGGACGCGGCGGCGGTTCTCTTGAAGATTTATGGCCCTTTAATGAAGAAATTGTTGCTCGTGCTATTTTCAATTCAAAAATTCCAATCATTAGTGCTGTGGGACATGAGATTGATTTTACAATTGCAGATTTTGTTGCAGATTTAAGAGCTCCTACACCTTCAGCTGCAATGGAACTTGCTACTCCAAACATAGATGAACTTTTTGCCTTTATAAATGATTTTTCCTATTATTTCACAGAAAATATGCTTGGAATTATTGAAGATTACAGATATGAAGTTAATCAATTAATTTCTTCTTATGGTTTTCGTCTGCCTCAGGATAACATTAAAAATAGAATTCAATTTTTAGACAACACTGTTTTTAAATTTCAGACTTTGATTGATAATAAACTTATGTCAGAAAGAAATAATCTTGAATTGCTTAACAGCAAAATTCAATCTTTCGATGTGGAAAAAATATTAAAGAGGGGATTTGTTATTGTTAGGCAGGATGAAAAAATTATTCATCGATTAAAAGAATTATCAATTCAAAAACCTGTTCAATTAAAATTTTATGATGGAGAAGTAAAAATAAATGAGTAAAAAGAAAGAAAATACATTTGAAGATTCACTAAAAAGACTTCAACAAATCTCAGAAATTCTTGAGAGAGGCGAAGTTAGTCTTGAAGAATCTATCAAACTTTATGAAGAAGGAATTAATCTGGCAAAGTTCTGCTATACAACTTTGAAAGAAGCAGAACTCAAAGTAACAGAACTTAAAAAACAATTTGAAGCAGATTTAAAAAATAATTTTCAAAATGGGACCGAATTATGATTGACCAATCTCAATACAAAATTCTTTTTAATGTTAATTCCCCAGCTGATATAAAAAATCTTTCACTTGAAGAATTGAAATTGCTCTGTTATGAAATTAGACAATATATGATAGATGTTATTTCTCAAGTTGGGGGACACTTCGGCGGAGGACTTGGAGCAGTGGAATTAACAGTTGCTTTGCATAAAGTTTTTAATACTCCTTATGACCAAATTGTTTGGGACACAGGACATCAAGCTTATCCTCATAAAATTATTACTGGCAGAAGAAATTTATTGAAAACAATCAGACAACTTAATGGAATAAGTGGATTTCTAAAAAGAAGCGAAAGTGAATATGATGCATTTGGTGCTGGACATGCTTCAACATCGATTTCTGCAGCTTTAGGTATTGCGGTTGCAAGAGATATTTTGAAGACAGATAGAAAAGTTATTGCTGTAATTGGTGATGGTGCAATGACCGGCGGAATGGCTTATGAAGCTATGAACAACTCTGGTTTGATTAAAAGTGATTTGATTGTTGTTCTCAATGATAATCAAATGTCAATTGCACCAAATAAATGGCAAATATCTAATTATTTCACTGAAGTAATTTCCCATCCTGAATTCAATAAATTAAAAGGAGCAATTTGGGACTTAACAGGGAAACTCGACCAATTTGGAGATAGAATAAGAAAAGCTGCTGTAAGAATTGAGCATGGAATAAAAGCTATTGTTACACCTGGAATGTTGTTCGAAGCTCTTGGATTTAGGTATTTTGGGCCACTCAATGGTCATAACATTTCTCAATTAATAAAAATATTTGAACATGTAAAAAATCTTAAGGGACCAATTCTTGTTCATGTTCTGACAGAAAAGGGAAAAGGATATGCCCCTGCAGAAAAACATGATCAGCGATTACATGCTGCAATTCCATTTGATAAAATAACTGGCGAAGCAGTTAAAAAATCTGTTGCAGCTCCATCTTACACTGAAATATTTGGAAAAACTCTTGTTGAAATTGCAAAACAAAATCCCGATGTTGTTGGCATAACAGCAGCCATGCCAGATGGAACAGGATTAGATTATTTACAAAAAGAATTTCCTAATAGATATTTTGATGTGGGAATTGCTGAAGAACATGCTGTTACTTTTGCAGCAGGACTCGCAACTCAAGGCATAATTCCTGTCGTTGCAATTTATTCTACTTTTTTGCAAAGAGCTTTTGATCAAATAATTCATGATGTTGCATTACAAAATCTTCATGTTGTGTTTGTGCTCGATAGAGCAGGATTAGTTGGCGCTGATGGCCCAACTCACCACGGAGCCTTTGATTTGTCGTATCTTCGATTAATTCCAAACATGGTTATAATGGCTCCTAAAGATGAAGATGAATTAAGAAATATGTTGTTCACAGCAATAAATTATAAAAAAGGTCCAATTGCAATTAGATATCCTCGAGGTAATGCACTTGGTGTTAAAATTAAAAATGAATTTGAAGAATTAGAAATTGGTAAGAGCGAAACTATCCAGCCTGGAAATGATATTGCTTTTCTTGCAGTAGGAATTATGGTTGAATATGCAAAGAAAGCTTCTCAAATTTTGAATGAACATGGAGTAAATTCAGAAATAATAAATATGAGATTTATTAAACCACTTGATAAAAATAAACTTGATGAAATTGCAAATCGTTTTGATAAAATTGTTACACTTGAAGAAAATACTTTAACAGGAGGATTTGGTTCTGGTGTGCTTGAATATTTTGCAGAAAAAAATTATAAGAATGATATTTTAAGAATAGGTTTGCCTGATAAATTTATTGAACATGGAACTCAGCAGCAATTACATCAACTGCTTGGCATCGACCCTGAAGGAATAGCAAATCAAGTATTAAAGTTTATCAATAAAAAAGTAATTAAAAATGGAATTGTAGCCTGATGGAAAAAGTACGTACTGGAATTATTGGACTTGGCAGTATTGCACAACTTGTGCATCTACCAATCTTATCAAAACTCGAAAATGCAGAACTTACAGCATTATGCGAAATAAATAAGAATAGATTGAAAACTATTGGAGAAAAATATCCATCTGCAAGAAAATATCAAGATTATAAAGAAATGATTGCTAATGAAAATCTTGATGCTGTTGTTATTGCTACACCGACTTCAACTCATGCAGATATTGCATTTCATTGTTTAAAATCAAATGTAAGTGTTTTAATAGAAAAGCCAATAGCAATCAATTATGAAGAAGCAAGAGAAATTAATAATGCTGCTAAAAAGTATAAAAAAATTGCAATGGTAGGAATGAATTTGAGATTCAGACCAGATGCAATGTTAATGAAAAGCATAATTAACAGCGGCGAATTAGGAGATTTATTTTATATAAAATGCAGCTGGTTAAGAAAAAAAAGCAGTGCACAAAAATGGTTTGTGAATAAAAAACAATCAGGCGGCGGTGTGGTAATTGACCTTGGTATTGTTCTTCTCGATTTGGCTTTATGGATGTTCAATAATGATAAAATTGATTCTGTTTCTGTTCAAACATTTAATCATACTTTGAAAGATATTGAAGAATCGGCAATAGGTATTATTCGATTTGAAAATGGTCAGATTATTGCTTTTGAAGTAAGCTGGGAACTTCATTCAGAAACCGACAGCTTTAATATGGTTGTTCATGGAACAAAAGGAACTGCTCACTTAAATCCACTCAGAGTTTATAAACGAATTGAATCAACTCATATTGATTATACTCCTTCAAAAACTAATATCTCAAATCTTTTTAGAAAATCTTATGAAAATGAAATTAAACATTTTATTGCATCTGTGAGAGAAAATATTCATCCAATATCATCAAGTGAGGAGTCACTAATTAGAATGAAATTACTTGAAACAATATATAAATCAGCAAAATCAGGAAAAGAGATAAAAATATAATTATGGCAAAAATATTACTGGTAGACGACGAAAAAGACATAATCGAATTTCTTCAATACAATCTCGAAGCAGAAGGCTTTGAAGTAATTCCAGCTTACAATGGAATTGAGGCATTATCAAAACTTTCTGAAAATCCTGATTTAATTGTTCTTGATATCATGATGCCAAAACTTGATGGATACGAAACATGCAAAAGAATTAGAAGTAATGAAAATCATAAACATACGCCAATTATCTTTTTGACTGCTAAATCATCCGAGATTGATGAAATACATGGATTAAATCTTGGCGCAGATGATTTTATTCAAAAACCAATTTCTCCCAAAAAATTAATAGCAAGAATTAAATCAAATCTAAGAAAAACGGAAATCGCAAGAAAAGATAAAAACGTTGAAAGTGAAATTATCATTGGACCAATAAAAATTAATAGAGATGAATACACAGTTTTTGTTGATGATAAAAAAATAATTCTACCAAGAAAAGAATTTGAAATATTGGCTTACCTTGCTTCGAATCCGGGAAAAGTTTTTGACAGAGAAAAAATTTTATCTGATATATGGGGAGGCGATATCATTGTAGTTGAAAGAACGATTGATGTTCACATCAGAAAAATTCGTGAAAAACTTGGCAAACATGCAGATTTAATAGAAACAGTAAAAGGAGTTGGTTATAAATTCAAAAATATTTAAAAAAAGTTTTCACTTTATAATCAATCTTTCGGATTACTTAATTCCCTTCATTATTTATTATTCCCTGATTTTATTTATTCTTTTTGTTACCAATCTGAACAGGTCTCAATTTATTTTTATATCAATTTTTACGTTGTTGTTTGGTTTTATTTTGATTGCCTACTTAGCAAGAAAAAGAAAAAAAGAAAATGATGTTATAATTAAAACCATTAATGATATTAGAAGAAATCAATATATATCGCCTGAAGAAATTCATTTGCCAAAAAATTTATCTGAACTTGAAGATGAAATTCGTAAGATGTTCTTGAAAACAAGGAATGATATAAATCATTTAAAGAAATTAGAACGCATAAGAACAGAATTTTTAGGAAATGTTTCTCATGAATTAAGAACACCAATTTTTGCAATTCAGGGTTATATCGAAACATTGCTTGACGGCGCAATTGATGATAAGAAAGTTAATAGAACATTTTTACAGAAAGCTAATCAACATGTAATTAATCTTAACAATTTATTGAATGACTTAATTGATATTTCGATGATTGAATCCAAACAAATGAAAATGAGTCTGAGATATTTTAAAGCTGCTCCATTTCTTGAAAATATTGTAAGTGAAATGAAACAACATGCTGAAAAGAAAAATCTTGAATTAATATTGCATCCTGTGAATCAAAATCTTGAGATATTTGGTGACAAAGAAAGATTAAAACAGGTAATGAATAATTTAATTACCAATGCAATAAAATATACAGAAACTGGCAAAATTGAAGTTGGTGTTGATGAATACGAAAGAGAGGTTAGAATTTTTGTAAGAGATACAGGAATTGGAATAGACGAGAAAGATTTAAATCGAATATTCGAAAGATTTTATAGAGTAGATAAAAACCGTTCTCGTGATATGGGTGGTACAGGATTAGGACTGGCTATTGTTAAACACATTGTAGAAGCACACAATTCCAAAGTAGAAGTAAAGAGTGAATTAGGGAAGGGAAGCGAGTTCTCATTTTTAATTAAAAAATTATTATAAAAATATAATGAGGTTAATATGGTAAAAATAAATTCAATTGAAGAATATATTATAAAATATCCTGAGTGGGAGAAAAGTTTTAATTTATTATATGAAATAACAATGAAAATTGGATTAACAGCAGCAATTAAGTGGGGTGTACCAGTTTTTTCATATAATAATAAGAATGTTGCTGGTTTTGCGGTTTTTAAAAATTATTCTGCAATATGGTTTTATCAAGGAGCTTTATTAAATGATAAGTTTAAGAAATTGATAAATGCTCAAGAGGACAAAACAAAGGCGTTACGGCAATGGAGATTCAAAACCCCGGATGAAATAATTGAGAATAAAAAAATAATAGTTGAGTATTTAACAGAATCTATTAATAACTTAAATCAAGGTAAAGTAATTAAGAAAGAGAAATCTAAAGAACTTGTTATTCCTGAAGAGTTAAATAATATATTCAGAAAAAATAAAAAGTTGTATAATGCTTTTCAGGATTTATCTCTGTCATGTAAAAGAGAGTACATCGATTACATTGCTGAAGCAAAAAAGCAAGAAACAAAACTCAAAAGAATTGAAAAAATAATTCCAATGATTTTAAATAAGGAAGATTTGTATAGAAAATACAAAACCAAGAAATAACTAAAACTCAAGTGATATACCCACAGAGGGTAATATGCCTATTGAAGTAGTTTCGTCAACTGTTTTTGTTTTTTGATCCCATCTTATCCCGCTTAAGTTTCTTCTGTTGTATACATTTTGAATATCGATGTAAGTAATAAGTACCCAGCTGTTAACTAACCATCTTTTATCAAGTCTTAAGTCTAGAGAATGAAAAGATTTTAATCTTCTTGAATTATAGTGAGAAACACTTTGTAAACCGTTTTCATCATATGGGGTGTATGGTCTTCCTGAGCCGTATCTAAATTTCATGCTTAATTCCCAGAACATATTAAATCTATATCCACCAGCAATGTTTATTATCCAGTTTTGGTCATAACCGCTGCTTCTTTTAATACCATCTAAAGCAATAAAATCTGATTTGGAATAAGTCAAGCTGAAAATTCCGTATAAAGGAATCTCGGAAATTTTTTTCTGTATAGATAGCTCTAATCCCTTTGCAGTACCTTTGCCTGCACTGATTAAAGGGTCAAGTCCGAATGATGAAAAATTATCATCACTTCCTGAAAATCCAGCTCCAGTATTTGCTAAAACAAGATATTTTCGTAATTCACTTGCAGGGTAGTCGATATAGTTTTTAAGAAAAGCTTCTAATTTCAATTCTGTGTCATCCCTTAGCAAATAATTAATTCCAAATACATATTGGTTAGTTTTAATTGCAGTTAAATTTTTATTTTGATTATTTGAAATTAGCCAAATGTAAGATGGAAATTGTCGGTAAATACCTACGCTAAAATTAAAGCTAAAAATATCATTAGGGAAATATGATGCAGAAAATCTAGGACTGAGATAATTTTTTTTGTTTATGCCATTAAAATAATCATATCGTAAACCAAGATTAGTTAATATTTGTGGGGATAATAGAAAATTAAAATTTATGTATGACCCATACTTGACAAAATTGTTTTTTTGATTGATATATAATGATGGTAAAAATTCACCAAAAGTAGTTTTGAATGATGGAAAATACACATCAGAGTTGAATTCTATTAATTTAGTTACAGCCCCAAAATTCATTTCAATTTTTTTTGAGAATTTATGAACAACATCAAGTTGAAAATTATTTTCTTCTTCTCTTGAAATGTTCTTGAATATTGGTTGCAGCAATGTATCTTTTTGTATATAATCAAAGTCAGTAAAATTTCTATAATATTTGAAATTCATAAAACCGTTACTAAAAACTCTACGATATGACAAGCCAGCTAAATATTGTGTTTGATTGCTTCCTAAAATTCTTGAATTATTTGATATTTTTTCTTGATTATCATTAAAAAATTTAGTTTTGTCAAATGCACCGATAAATAGAAAGTTGAATGAATTAGTATTATCAATTTTATAATCAAATTTTGTTAAAACATCATAATATTCGGGAACAAATGAAAATCCAGCCGCTTTGAAAATGAAATCTAAATAACTTCTTCTTGCAGAAATTATAAAAGATGAATTGTTATTTGTTGGTCCTTCAAAGTTTAATCCAAACTGTGTAGCTGAAATTGTAGCCTTTCCTTTTAATTTGCTATCATTTCCTTCGCGTAAATTTATACTTAGTGTAGATGAAATTTTATCACCGTACATTACAGAAAATCCACCTGTAGAAAAATTAACTTCATTGACGAAATCAAGATTAATATAACTAATTGGTCCGCCTGTAGAACCTTGCGTGCCAAAATGATTAATATTTGGTATTTCAAAACCATTCACAACATATAAATTTTCCGAAGGAGCTCCACCACGAACTATTAAGTCGTTTCTTCCAGCATCTGCTTGAGATATTCCAGGTAAAACCGATAAAGCTCTGATTACATCTTCAAATCCACCTGGGCTTCTTCTTAATTCCTCGTTTGATAATTTTCTTAGGCTCACAGGTTCGATTATATTTTTATCAAAATAATTTGCTTGAACAACAACATTTTCAAGTTCTATTGTTTCAGGGGTAAGTTCAAAATTAACTTGAGTTGATGAATTGGGCTTAACTATGATATCAGTTTTAACAACAGATTTATAGCCTATAACTGATGCTTTAATTCTGTAAATATTGGGGGGAACGTTTTTAATAATGAATTTCCCTTCTAAATCAGTAGATGCACCTATATTAGTTTCTAATATAATAACATTTGCTAATGGTAAAGGTAGCCTAGTATTGGCTTCTATAACATATCCCTTAATTTCACCATAATTTTGTGATAAAACTTTTATTGGGATTATTAGTAATTGAATAAAAATAATTGCTTTTCTCATAATTATCATATTCTTAAGTTCTTATATAGAATAACTAAATTCTGAGTTTTAAAGTTTCATTACAAAAAAGAAAGATTGGTTCTTAAGGTAAGCTCTTGTAAATAAATTGTTAATTAATAAAGTAATTTTATTTACTAAATATTTTTTTCACTAAACCTTTTGCTTTTTCATGCATTCTTTTTGCCCATTGATATTCTGTTCCAAGCATTCCTAATCCTGCAGGTATAATTAAATAAGCTGGACCTGGTACAATTATCATGATAATCCCAATTATTAATAAAATACTTCCCACAATACTAATTATTATCTTTCTGATTTTTCTTTTCTTCATAGCATAAATTTTTTGGTGAAGAAATTTTATTGATTAATAATTTGGAATTATTCCAAGATTATAAAACATAAATGACCATAAATCTGTATAGAGTTCAATTGATTTTGATGTGCTTGTGCCTGCACCATGTCCAACTTTGGTTTCAATGCGAATTAAAGTTGGATTTTTCCCTGTATTTTTTTCTTGAAGAGTTGCAATATATTTAAATGAATGAGCCGGAAATACACGATCATCATGGTCTGCAGTTGTAACAAGTGTGGCTGGATATTCTGCATTTTTTATATTGTGAAGAGGAGAATACTTAAGCAAGTATTCAAATTGTTCTGGATTATCGCTTGAACCATATTCCGAAACCCAAGCCCATCCAATTGTGAATTTATGAAAACGAAGCATGTCCATTACACCAACCATAGGGAATGCAACTTTGAATAATTCAGGTCTTTGATTAATTACTGCACCGATTAGTAAACCTCCATTCGAAGCTCCTTGTATAGCAAGTTTGCTTGGGGAAGTGTATTTATTTTTTATTAACCATTCTGCTGCTGCAATAAAATCATCAAATACATTTTGCTTATTAGATAGCATTCCTGCTTTGTGCCATTCTTCGCCATATTCATTTCCTCCACGCAAGCAAGCTAATGCAAATACAAAATTGTTTTCTAACAATGGAATTCTTGGAATTGAAAATGTTGGCTGCTGGGATATATTGAATCCACCATAAGCATAAAGTAATGTTGGATTATTCCCATTTAGTTTTAATCCTTTTTTGTGCACAATAAATAATGGAATTTTTGTCCCGTCTTTGCTTTCATAAAATATCTGCTTCGTTTCATAATCTTCCATATTAAATTTTATATTAGATTTTTTGAAGAGAGTAGATATATTGTTTTGAACATCATATCTGTAAATTGTGGGAGGATATGTAAAAGATGTAAATGTGTAGAAGGTTTCTTTATCTTTATTTTTTCCAGAAAAGCCAAAAACAGTTCCTAATGTTGGAAGTTTAATGTCATAAAGATAATTCCCATCCTCAGTAAAAACAGAGACTTTGCTGCTTGCATCCTGCAAATATGTCACGATTAATTTACCTCCAATTCGAGAAACATTTTGAATAACATTTTTTGACTCAGGAATAATTGTTTTCCAGTTTTCTTTTGCAGGATTTTTTAGGTCGATTAAAATCAACTTGTTATTTGGAGCTTGATAATTTGTAAGCACCAAAAATTTGTCGTCTATATTATCAATGAAATTATATTCAGCATCAAAACTATCGATTAATTTAACAATTGAAGAATTATTAGAAAGATTTTTATACCATAATAAATTGTATGATGATGAACCTTCAGAAACAGAAATTATTAAATATTTTTCATCATCTGTTACATTTACTCCAAATAATCTTTTAGGATTTTCTTTGTCTTCAAGTATTAATTCATCCTGAGTTTGAGGTGTTCCTACTTTATGATAATAGACTTTCTGAAATTGATTTGATTGTTTCAGTTCTTCGCCTGATTTTGGTTCATCATATTTTGTATAAAAGAAACCATCTTTATACCATGCATTTCCAGAAAATTTTGACCACATAATTTTATCGTCAAGTAATTTTTTTGTAGATAATTCCATTACATAAAACTCACGCCAATCAGAACCACCTCTTGAAATACCATAGCTTAAATATTTGTTGTCATTAGAAAAAAAGATTCCTGAAAGTGAAACAGAACCATCTGTTGAAAATTTATTTGGGTCAATTAAAACTTCTGGTTCACCATTAATTCCTTTCTGGATGTAATAAACATTTTGTTCCTGCAGTCCGTCATTTTTTGAAAATACGTAATAATCTCCCACTTTGAATGGTGCACTGTATCTTTCATAGTTCCACAATTCAGTTAATCTTTTTTTGATTTTTTCTCTGTAAGGTATGTTTGCTAAGTAATTGTTCGTTAATTTATTTTGAGCATCAACCCATTCTTTTGTTTCTTCAGAATTTAAATCCTCAAGCCATCGGTATGGGTCTTCAATCTTCACTCCATGATATTCATCAATATGATTTATCTTTTTTGATTTTGGGTACTCTAAATTTTGAGCTTCTAAATAAAATGCAAAAGAGAAACAGAACATTAATAGAAAAATTCTTTTCATATTATTCTCCAAAGTTTGATATATAGGAGATTATTTAATTACAAAATAGAATTCATTTGGAAAAAATCCAAACCAAGAATTGACTTAAATAAAGTTATCATGTCCATAAATTTTTTAATTAAAAAATTTTTTTCTCTTTGAGAAAAATTAGGTATTTAAAAAAGTTCTCGATAATAATTAAGAAATAAAATTACATGACATAACTTTCTTAAAATATTTTTCTGTTCATTCTTAAAAACAGAAGTTAATAAACAAAGCAACTGATTTTTAATCATTTTGCTTTATGATATTCTCTCTCTATTTTTCGTTCATAAGAAAAATAAAATAAGTCATCATCTTAAAGAATTGATGATGGCAGATAAATTCAATAAAAAATTTTGAGGATGTTATGAAATCAAAAGAGTTCAATCCATTTGAAATGGCACAAGCTCAATTCGACAAAGTAGCTGACATGTTAAATCTTGACGAGGCTACACGCCAGCTGCTAAGATATCCATTACGAGAATATCACTTCAGTATTCCTGTAAAAATGGATGATGGAACAACAAAAATATTTAGGGGATTCAGAGTTCAGCACAATGATGCACGTGGTCCTTCAAAAGGCGGCATTCGATTTCACCCGCATGAAACAATTGATACTGTGCGTGCATTAGCAATGTGGATGACATGGAAATGTGCTGTAGTCAATATTCCACTTGGCGGTGGGAAAGGAGGAGTAATTTGCGACCCTCATCATTTAAGCATGAAAGAACAAGAACAAATTTGCCGCGGCTGGGTTCGACAAATGGCTAAAAATGTTGGTCCAGTTAATGATGTGCCAGCTCCAGATGTTATGACCAATGCACAACACATGCTCTGGATGCTTGATGAATATGAAGCTATCTATGGTGGTAAGTATCCAGGATTTATAACTGGCAAACCAGTTGGTATGGGTGGTTCTTTAGGTAGAACAGAAGCTACAGGATATGGAGTTATTTTTACTTTGAGAGAAGCTCTAAAGGAAATGGGAATTAAGATTGAAGATACTACAATGTCAGTTCAGGGTTTTGGTAATGTTGCTCAATATGCAATTGAATTATATACTAAATTGGGAGGAAAAGTAATTACTGTTGCAAGCTGGGATGAACAAGATCAATGTTCATACACTTTTAGAAAAAAAGATGGAATAGATAAAGAAGAGCTTTTGAAAATTACAGATAAATTTGGAGGAATTGATAAAACCAAAGCTAAGGATTTAGGATATGAAGTTTTAAGTGGTGATGAATGGATTACACAGGATGTTGATATACTTCTTCCTGCCGCTCTTGAAAATCAAATACATGCTGATAATGTTACTAAGATAAGCAATAAGGTTAGAATTATTGTCGAAGGTGCAAATGGTCCAACAACTCCTGAAGCAGATAAAGTTATTCAAGAAAGAGGAATTTTCTTGATACCTGATTTTCTTGCCAATG
This sequence comes from Melioribacteraceae bacterium, assembly GCA_037481715.1. Lineage (GTDB taxonomy): Bacteria > Bacteroidota > Ignavibacteria > Ignavibacteriales > Melioribacteraceae > Rosettibacter. The sequence continues at coordinate 463,548 of JBBFLD010000001.1, read as the reverse complement.
CTGGCGGTGTTACCTGCAGTTATTTTGAACAGGTTCAGTCTAATATGAATTACTACTGGGAACGTGACGAAGTACTGAGCAAATTAGATGTTAAAATGACCTCTGCATATTTATCTGTAAGTGAACTTGCACGAAAGAAAAATTTATACATGCGTGATGCAGCTTATATAATAGCTGTAAGTCGTGTTGCTCAAGCATGCAAAGACAGAGGCTGGGTATAAACTTATTTCCTTAATTCATGGAATGGACATTTACCCAATGTCCATTCCTGATATTATTTAAAAACTTTACACTGAGGCATTCCTGAATATTTCTATTTCTAAGAACCTGTTTTTTTAATAAATTACAAAAGAGATTTATTTTAAAGGAACTTAAAGTGATTTAATAAAAAATTTTTAAGGCATTATATGAAAAATAGAAACAACGAGATTGAATTTTTATTGCAGGAAAGAACGAAGGTGCTGAATTGTCTTTTTAAAATTGAAGATAGCTTAAATCGCTCAGAAATATCACTTCGTCAGGCAATTAATACAGTATTAGAAGCATTACCTCAGGGCTTTCAATTTTCTGAGTATTGTCAAGCAAAAATTTTTTATAATGATATAGTTTATCAAATAAGTGAATTCGAAGAAACACCATGGTTTATAAGTACTGATATTGTTGTTGAGGAACAGATAGTAGGAAAGATATTTGTTTATTATACAAAAGAATTTAAAACAGATGAAGGCACACCTTTTTTAGAAGAAGAAAAAAAATTATTAAAAACAGTGGCAGAAAGATTAGGGCATTTTATTCTTCATCAGAAATTAAAAAGTTTATATGAGGAACTTCAAACTGCAAGACAGGAAGTTGGCAAAACAATCAGAGGTGAATGGAAAATTGTTCTCGATATGATAAGAAAAACAGACCCAAATTTATTTATGAGTTTGATGAGAAAACTTCTTAACCTATTATGTTGGAAAGGAATTGAAGAAGCAGAACTTTTAATGAAACATACTAATATTTCAAGGCGAGTAAAAATTGGTTTGGGAGATGAAGAACTTACAGATGAGAATAAGCCAACAAAAGTAGAAAGAATTATTAATTATGATGAATATGTAGAAAGAATACAAAGGCTTGCTGATGACCATTTACCTGATGAAGTAATCTTGAATAAAATTCAAAAATGGATTCAGGAAGATAAATCGAGTGCATTAATCAAAGTAGTTGATAATCAGGATACCTCGTTAACAGAAATAGCAGATGCAATTCGCAAATATTATCATCTTGCTCCAGAAAAATTTGAATTGCCACCATCAACTATCAAGGGATTAAGAGTTTCTCTGCTCCGAAGATTTTTTACTGACCAGCTTAGTTTTATTTCTATAGCAAAAGAATATGTAAAGCTTACCGATTTTTATAAACTTATAGACAAAATGATTTTTCCTCCAGGAAGTCATGGAAAACTTGGTGGTAAAAGTGCAGGATTATTTATTGCATCCCATATTCTTCAAAAAGAAGCCGAAACCAATGATTTGCTGAAAAATGTTAAGGTTCCCAAAACATGGTATATTGCTTCAGATGGTGTGCTTAATTTTATGCAACATAATAACTTAGAAGAGGTATTAGAACAAAAATATAAGGATATTGATGAAGTAAGAATTGAGTATCCTCACATTGTTCAACTTTTCAAAAATTCAGAATTCCCTCAGGATATGGTTAAAGGTTTATCAATGGCATTGGATGATTTTGGTGATAGACCATTAATTGTAAGAAGTTCAAGTTTGCTTGAAGACCAGATGGATGCTGCATTTTCTGGAAAGTATAAAAGTTTATTTCTTGCTAATCAGGGATCAAAACAGCAGAGGCTTGCCGCATTAATGGATGCAATTGCAGAAGTTTATGCATCGACCTTTGGACCCGACCCAATTGAGTATCGTGCGGAAAGAGGATTACTTGATTTTCATGAAGAAATGGGAATTATGATTCAAGAAGTTGTTGGAACACGTGTTGGAAACTATTTCCTTCCAGCATTTGCTGGGGTTGCCTTCAGTCATAATGAATTTCGCTGGTCACCAAGAATTAAGAGAGAAGATGGTTTGGTTCGCTTAGTTCCTGGTTTAGGTACTCGTGCAGTAGACCGATTAAGTGATGATTATCCAGTTCTTATTTCTCCTACTCAACCAAATTTAAGAGTTAATGTATCACCAGAAGAAATTTTAAGATATTCACCAAAAAAGATTGATGTTATTAATCTAAAAACAAATGAGTTTGAAACTATTTCTATTAAAAAATTTCTTGAAGAAACAAATAATAATTATCCTTCATTTGACTTAGTATTTTCAGTCATTCAAGGCAATATGCTTCGTCAACCGATGGCTTTTGAATTTGATGACCCATCAAAAGAATATGTGGTTACATTTGATGGACTTTTTTTGAAAACAGACTTCCTAAAAAAGATTGATATGATATTGAAAACTTTACAAATAAAAATGAAAAATCCTGTTGATATAGAGTTTGCTTCTGATGGAAAAGATTTTTATTTGTTGCAATGTCGTCCTCAAAGTCAAACCAGAGAAATTGCTGGTGATATAATTCCTAAAGATGTTCCTAAAGAAAAAATTCTTTTTACTGCAAAAAAATTTGTATCAAATGGTAAAGTGCCAGAAATAACTCATATTGTTTATGTTGACCCAATTAAATACAACGAAATTTCTGATAAGAACAAATTACTTCAAGTTGGAAGAGTAGTAAGCAGACTTAATAAACTTCTTCCAAAAAGAAAATTTATTTTAATGGGACCTGGCAGATGGGGCAGTCGTGGTGATATAAAACTTGGTGTTAGTGTTACTTACTCTGATATTAACAATACTGCAATGCTGATTGAAATTGCAAGAAAGAAAGGCAATTATATTCCAGAAGTATCTTTTGGTACACATTTCTTTCAGGATTTGGTAGAATCGAACATAAGATATTTGCCGCTCTACCCTGATGATGAAGGAATAATTTTCAATGAAAAATTTCTAATAGAATCAGAAAATATTCTTGAAAATTTATTGCCAGAATATTATTACATGCAGGATACAATTCGAGTGATTGACATTGTTCGAGCAACTGAAGGAATGATTTTGCGTATTTTAATGAATGCTGAAATTGATGAAGCCATTGCAATGTTTGTTCAACCTTCTATTGATATTCAAATTGAAAAAGAAATTAAAGAAAGTATTGAATATCATCCCAGCGACCATTGGCGTTGGAGAATGAAAATGGCAGAAAAAATTGCATCTGAACTTGATGGTGAAAGATTTGGTGTTAAAGGAATTTATGTTTTTGGAAGTACTAAAGATGCTGTGTCAGGACCAGGCAGTGATATTGATTTGCTTGTTCATATTGATAAAGATAAATGCAATAGATATGAATTGGAATTGTGGTTCGAAGGCTGGAGCTTATGCTTGAGCGAAATTAATTATTTAAGAACAGGTTACAAAACAGATGGCTTGCTTGACGTGCATTATGTTACTGATGATGATATTGAAAATAAAACAAGCTTTGCATTAAAAATTAATACTCTAACTGATGCAGCTCATCCACTTAAATTAAAATCAAAATCAAATTAATTCACGATAGGCATTATCAAGATTTTCTAAGTGAAATTTTACAATTGCTAATTCTTTTCCATCATGCGCAGCACTAAAACAATGTGTGTTGCCAATTTTGTCTTTCCAGCTGCCTGTTAATCTTGAAGATTCGTGAATATGACCATGTAATGTTAAATACGGCTGAAAATTTTCAATGAAATTTCTAATTGCTTTACTTCCCACATGAACATCTATTTCAATATTATCAATTTTTTTCCCATCAAGTGCAGCTCTATCAAGATTTGTTTTGTATGGCGGTGCATGGAATAAAAAAATTGTATTAGTGTTTTCTTCTTTCTCGGCAAAAGTTTCTAAATCATTTTTAATTGTAGAATATTTCTTTTCTGAATCTGGTATTTCTATTGTGCGTATTCCATGTTCAGGAGAAATACATCCAATCCCAGTATTTCGAGTTATATCATATTTTTCCCAGTCTTTAAGTAAAAAAGGAGAAGGAGGAGAATAAGCATAACCAAAAAATTTATATTCATCTATTTCTATTTTTTTAAAGTGTAGATACAAACAGAGTTTTTCTTTTTCAAGACTAATTAATTGTGCTTCCTCCGATTTTGGATCATTATTGCCAGGAATAATCAAAATGTGCGGATATTTATCTTTTAATTTTTGTTTCAATTTATCCAGCTCAGGTTTTAAAAAAGTAGCAACAAAATTTTTTATTGTATAATGAGGAAGTAAATCACCACCAATCAGAACTATATCAGGTTTTTCAATTAGAATTGAATTAAATAGTATTTGATATTTATCAGTCTTACCGTGTAAATCTGAAACGAAATAACAATACATTTCTAAAAAAATATTTTTGTTTCTTAAATCAAATTTTTTAGATTTGCAAACAAAATTAGGAATTTTAAATGAAAACAAAAGTATACCATCTTAACCATCATCATCATTTACTTCTTAATAGAAGCGCCGGTATACTTTAAATTAATTAATAAATTTTATAAACAAACCCCGGCGCTTAGTCGGGGTTTTTTATTATATGGAGTAAAAAAATGTTAAATGGAAATTTAAAATTAGCTTTACAAAAACGAGGAAGATTAACTGATAAATCTCTTCAATTATTAAGAAACTGCGGCCTTGATATTGAAGACTATTCTGAAAGATTAATAATAACAACCCGAAATTTCGAACTTGATATTTTATTCTTAAGGGATGATGATATTCCTGAATATGTTAGTGATGGAGTTGCAGATATTGGAATAGTTGGTGAAGATGTTTTGTATGAAAGAAATGCTGATGTAGAAGTAATTAGAAAACTGGGATACGGTAAATGTAATCTATCCCTTGCAATACCAGAGAATAAAACATTGAATAATATTTCCGAGCTGAATGGGAAAAGAATAGCAACATCATACCCAAATCTGTTGAAAAAATTTCTTGATGAGAATAACATCAAAGCTACAATTGTAGAAATCAGCGGTTCAGTCGAAATTGCACCATCGCTTGGTGTTGCAGATGTTATTTGCGACCTCGTTTCAACAGGCAATACATTAAAACTTAACAAATTAAAAAAATCTTTTGATGTTTTTTCTTCGGAAGCTGTTTTGATTAAAAATAAAAATCTTGTTAGTGATGGAAATAAAAATTCATTACTTAATCAGCTGCTAGTTCGAATTGATTCTGCACTCAATGCCAAAACTTCAAAATATTTAATGATGAATGCACCAAAAAGTGCACTCGAAGAGATTGAAAAAATTATTCCTTCATTGAAAAGTCCTACAATATTACCACTTGCTGATCCTACTATGGTCGCAGTTCATGCAGTAATTCCAGCTGAGCAGTTCTGGTTAATTTATCAGGAATTAAAAAAAGCAGGTGCTTCTGGAATTTTACTTTTACCAATTGAAAATATGATATTATGAAAATCATTGATTACAAAAATCTCACCAGCAAACAAATTGAAAAGTTGTTAAGTCGTCCTGCAATAAAAACTGCAGAGATTTATGAACAAGTTCAGCCAATACTTCAAAATGTAAAGAAGAAAGGGAAAAAAGCAGTAATCAGTTATGCTAAAAAATTTGATGGATTGAAAAGAGAAAATATTCTTGCAAGTAAAAATGAATTATTGAATGCAGAAAAAAAATTATCTAAAGATGTTCGTAAAGCAATTTTAACGGCAGCTGATAATATTTTCAAGTTCCATGAAATGCAGAAAAGAAATGACTATGAAATTGAAACCATGCAGGGAATCAAATGCTGGAGAAAATCTGTTCCCATTGAAAATGTTGGATTATATATTCCAGGAGGAAGTGCAATTTTAGTTTCTACAATGCTGATGTTAGGTATACCTGCAAAAATAGCTGGATGTAAGCGTGTAGTTGTTTGTTCGCCTGTTAAAAATGAAATTAATCCTGCATTAGCATTTGCATCAAGAATTTGTGAAGTTGACGAATTTTATAAAATAGGCGGAGCTCATTCAATTGCAATGATGGCTTATGGAACCGAGGATGTAAAAAAAGTAGATAAAATTTTTGGTCCAGGAAATCAATATGTGACAGCAGCTAAAACATTGGTAAGCATTGACCCTGATGGTTGTGCAATTGATATGCCTGCAGGTCCAAGTGAGGTTTTAATTATTGCAGACGAATCTGCAGTCAGTTCATTTGTTGCTGCTGACTTACTTTCACAAGCAGAACATGGTGAAGATTCTCAAGTAATTTTGGTAACAACAAGCAAGAACTTAGCAGAGCAGGTTTTAATTGATTTGAAAAATCAGATTCAATTGATGCCAAGAAAATTAATTGCAGAAAAATCTCTCAATAATTCGAGAATTATTCTTGTTCAAAATCTTGACGAAGCAATTGAAATTAGTAATAAATATGCACCTGAACATTTGATTTTAGCTGTTAAGAATTACAATAAATTCATAAATAAAATTGTTAATGCTGGTTCTGTATTTATTGGAAATTATTCTCCAGAAAGTGCTGGAGATTATGCTTCCGGAACAAATCATTCTTTGCCAACTTATGGATATGCAAAATCTTACAGCGGAGTTAGTGTGGATTCTTTTATGAAATCAATTACTTTTCAGAAATTATCCAAAGATGGATTAAATAAAATTGCAGAAACAGTAATATCACTTGCAGAAACTGAAGGACTGCAGGCACATGCAAATGCAATCAAAATAAGGATTGAAGATGGATATAAATAATCTGGTTAGAAAAAATATACTTCAACTGAAACCTTACACTTCTGCGCGTCAATCGCACAGCGAAGGAATTCTTCTTGATGCAAACGAAAACAGTTTTGGTACAGTTTTGCCTGATGATGAATTTACAAATGTGAATCGTTATCCCGACCCATATCAAAAGCAAATGAGAGAAGGTGTAAGCAAGTTATTAAATATTCCAGTTGATAATTTATTTTTTGGAGTTGGTTCAGATGAAATAATTGATTTAACCATCAGAATTTTTTGCCAGCCTTCAATTGATAATGTTATTGTTTGTGAACCAACTTACGGAATGTATAAAGTTGCATGTGATATTAATGATGTTGAGGTGATAAATGTTCCTCTTACAAACGATTTTAATATTGATTCAAATGCAATTGAAAAAGCAGTAAATAAGAATACAAAAATTTTATTTTTATGTTCTCCTAATAATCCGACTGCAAACTTGCTTGATAAAGAAAAAATTCTTGAGCTGACAAAAAAATTAAATCTCATTGTGCTTGTGGACGAAGCTTATATTGATTTTGCTCAGGATGAAGGTTTAATAAAATACACAAATGAACTACCAAATCTGATTGTAATGAGAACATTTTCAAAAGCATGGGGAATGGCTGGAGTTAGATGCGGTTTTTGTGCAGCATCAAAAGAAATCATTAATATTTTTTTCAAGATAAAATTGCCTTACAATATCAGCAAACTTACTGCACAAGCTGTTGCAAAAGCACTTCAAAATATCGAAAAAAGAAATCAATACATTAAAATGATTTTACAAGAAAGAGAAAGAGTTTATGCATCATTAAAATCGAACAAAAAAATATTAAATGTATTGCCTTCTGATTCAAATTTTATTTCTTTTAAGGTAGAAAATCCAAAAGTAGTTTATAGTTATCTCGAAAAAAATAAAATAATTATTCGTGACAGAAGTAATCAATTTAACTTTGCTGGTTATTTGAGAGTTACAATTGGAACTCCCGAAGAAAACAATTTATTTCTTGAAAAGCTGAATGAGATTTTATGAAAAAAGTTTTTATTAATTCAGAGTTATTTAATCCTGCAAGTAAAAAAGCAAAAGGTTTGATAAGTTCATTAAAGAAATTATCAGAATATTCGTTTCAAATCTTTGCTGATAAAGAAGAAATTGACCCGGTAATTCTTAATGTTTTGAAACTGGAAGGAATTAAAATTAATTCTGTTAAAAACAAAATTGACTTACTCGAAATTGGAGTTGATGGAAAACCTTCTGATAAAAAAATTGTTATTTCAAAAAACAAAATAAAAAATATCGAAGAAGCTGTTGAAAAGATTATTAAAAATTTGCGTGCAGCTGAAGTTATCAGAAAGACAAAAGAAACTGATATTACTATAAAACTTGAACTTGATGGTGAAGGAAAAGCTGACATAGAAACAGGAATTGGTTTTTTCAATCATATGCTTGAACAAATTGCCAGACACGCAAATTTGAATTTAACAATTCAAGTAAAAGGAGATTTAAATATTGATGAACATCATACAGTTGAAGACACAGGAATTGCACTTGGAGAAGCATTAAGAAAAGCACTTGGGGATAAAAAAGGAATCAAAAGATTTGGATATATGCTGCCAATGGACGATTCAATTGCTCAATGTGCGATTGATTTGAGTGGAAGAAGTTATCTCAATTTTAATTGCAAATTTCAAAGAGAAAAGGTTGGAGAATTTCCAACAGAATTAACAGAAGAATTTTTCCGCGGACTTACAATTGGATTAATGGCAAATATCTACATTAAAGCCGAAGGGAAGAATGACCATCATAAAATTGAATCGATATTTAAAGCATTTGCAAAAGCATTAAACGAAGCCTGCAGAATAGATTTTAGAGCAAAAGGATTTTTACCATCAACAAAAGGGAAATTATGATTGCAGTAATTGATTATGGCGCCGGCAATATTCAATCTGTGGTTAATGCAATAAGCGATATAACAACAGATTTCATTGTTACAAACAAAGAAAGTGATTTGCTGAAATGTGAAAAAATTATTTTTCCTGGTGTAGGCGAAGCATCATTTGCTGTAAAAAAATTGCACCTTCTAAATTTGTTTACAATGCTTAGAATAATAAAAAAACCTTTGCTGGGAATTTGTCTCGGCATGCAAATTCTGTGCGATAAATCAATTGAAGGAAATGTAACTTGTCTTGGCATAATAAATACAACTACAGAAATGTTTGATACAAAAAAAGTTAAAGTCCCGCACATGGGCTGGAACAAAGTTGAAATAATCAAACAAAGCAAATTGTTTGATGGCATTGAAAACAATTCTTACTTTTATTTTGCTCATTCATATTATGTCCCATTAAATGATTACACAATAGCAAAATCAAATTATGATGTTGATTTTTCAGCTGCATGTGAAAAAGATAATTTTTACGGAATTCAATTTCACCCTGAAAAATCTGGTAGCAATGGATTAAAAGTATTAAGGAATTTTATTGAAAAATGTTAATCATTCCTGCAATTGACATATTAAATAATAAAGTTGTAAGACTGCGAAAAGGAGACTTTAATCAGGCAACTTATTACGACACAACACCTTTAGAAGTTGCTGAAAGATATAATTCTGCCGGTTTCAAATGGGTACATATAGTTGACCTTGCAGCTTCTGTTGATGGAAATATCAGCACTCTTTCAATAGTTCAACAGATTAAAGAAAAAACAAAGTTAAAAATTGAATTTGGCGGAGGAATAAGAAATCATGAACAAGTGAAAAAATTGATTGAAGCAGGAGTTGATAAAATTATTATTGGTTCTCTTTCAATTACCAATAAGACACAATTCGAAAAAATTATCGATGAATTTGGGAAAGAAAAATTTATTGCTGCAATAGATTCAAACAAAGAAAAAATTCTTATAAAAGGATGGACTCAAGAAAGCAGCATTTCAATTTATGAACATATTAAATATTGTTCTGAACTTGGAATTGATACATTTTTGTGCACAGATGTAAGTCGTGATGGAACTTTAAGCGGCTCCAATAAAGAACTTTATGAGAAAATAATAAATCAATTTCCAGATATAAATTTAATTGCATCGGGTGGAATTGGTTCGCTTCATGATATTTTAATGCTCTCACAAATTAATCTTTTTGCAGTAATTGTAGGAAAAGCAATTTACGAAAACAAAATTAAACTGGAGGATTTAATTAAAATTGGTAGCTAAACGCATCATACCATGCCTTGATGTTAAAAACGGCAGAGTTGTAAAAGGAGTAAATTTTGTTAATCTAAAAGATGCAGGTTCTGCAGTTGAATTATCTCAAAGATATTATGAAGAAGGTGCTGATGAGCTTGTATTTCTTGATATAACTGCTACTGAAGAAAAAAGAAAAACATTGATAGAACTTGTCAAAGATGTTGCAAAAGTTTTGAGAATCCCTTTTACAGTCGGGGGAGGAATTTCTTCTTTAGATAATATTGAAGAATTATTGAAAGCAGGAGCTGATAAAGTTTCTTTGAACTCTTCAATTGTAAGAAATCCAGATTTAATTACTCAAGCAGCTAAACAATTTGGTTCACAAGCAATTGTAGCTGCTATTGATGTTAAAGTTGTTAATGGAATAAAAAAAGTTTTCATTAAAGGCGGCAAAGAAGAAACAGAACTCGAAGGGTTTCAATGGTGCAAAAGAGTAAATGAACTTGGAGCAGGTGAAATTTTATTGACATCAATGGACCACGATGGAACACGCAAAGGCTATGATATCGAATTCTTAAAAAAAGTAGTTGATACTGTTACAATTCCTGTTATTGCAAGCGGAGGTGCTGGTTCAAAAGAACATTTTCTTGATGCATTTAAAATTGCTAATGTTGATGCGTGCCTTGCTGCCGGTTTATTCCATTATGGTGAATTAAGAATTAATGAACTAAAAAAATTTCTAAAAGAAAATAATGTGAATATAAGATTATGATAGACTTAAACGCTATTGACTTCTCAAAAAATTCTGGACTTGTTCCAGCAATTGTTGTTGATAATTTTACTGGACAAGTTTTAATGCTCGGCTTTATGAATCAGGAAGCGCTTCAAAAAACTATTGATACAAAGCTTGTTACATTTTACAGCAGAACAAGAAAATCATTATGGACAAAAGGAGAGACATCAAAAAATTATTTGCATCTTGTTGATATTAAAACAGACTGCGACAATGATACACTTTTAGTAATTGCGAAACCTGATGGACCAACATGTCATCTTGGAAATTATTCCTGTTTTGGAAATGAAAAATCAAATACAAAATTTCTTGACTATCTTTTTGAATTAATCAAAGAAAGAAAAGAAAAATTACCAGAAGGTTCATACACAACAAAATTATTTCAGAGCGGGTTAAACAGAATAATTCAAAAAGTAGGTGAAGAAGCTGTTGAAACAATTATTGCTGCAAAGAATGAAAATAGAAATGAAATTATTAATGAAGTTTCGGATTTAATTTATCATCTCTTTGTAATGCTTGCACAAAAAAATATTGAACTGCAGGAAGTTTTGAATAATTTAATTGACAGGCATTATCAAAAACAAAAAAATAATCCCGATTAAAATCTTCAATTGAACTTCCGATAATTTTATTAAAAATACTCATCATTATTTGAGAGTCTATTTTGGAATTAAATATCAAGAAAAAATATTTAATTGAAGTTGAAGAATTATTCGAAATATTAGACAGCAAAGATTTAGTTATAATTGATACAAGAGAGCCGGAAGATTATCTAATCGACCACATTCCGGGGGCAGTAAATGTTTATGATATTTTTACTTATCTCGCTACGCAAGAAAATGGCAGTTATGAAGCTTTGATAAAAAATTTTTCTGAAATTTTTGGCAATGCTGGAATTGAGGGTAATGAAACAGTTATTGTTTATGAAGATGCAATGGATAATGGTTACGGAAGATCTTGCAGAGGATATTTTTTGTTGACTTATCTTGGTCATCAAAATGTTAGAGTTCTTCATGGTGGATATCAAGCATGGATTTCAAAAAATCTTCCCGTGACAAGAAAAATCCCCAATGTCCAAAAGAAAATATTTAATGCAAAAGTTGATAGCTCAATAATTCTTACAAAAGATGAAATGTTGAACTCATTATCCAGCGATGATATAATTAAGCTTGACTGCCGTGACCATGCTGAATGGGTTGGAGTAAGTTCTTCACCTTATGGACCGGAATTTACACCAAGGAAAGGAAGAATTCCTGGTGCAATCTGGATTGAATGGTATAAAACTATGTGTCAAAAAAATTATATTACTTTTTTTAAAGAGCCGGATGAATTGAAAAAAATGTTTAACAGTTATGGTATCACTGAAAACAGTGAAGTTTATGTTTATTGCTTCAAGGGGGCACGAACTTCAAATATGTTTATTGCATTGAAACTTGCTGGAATAAACAAAGTGCGAAATTATTTTGCATCATGGAATGAATGGTCAAGAGATTTTTCATTACCAATCGAAAAAGGTTATCCAAAACCAAAGTTTCTGTTTTGAATCTATCAAATAAACTGAAATTAATTACTACGTTCATCTAACTTTTTTGGCTCATCACTTTTTTTATTGAATTTTGTTAACGAAAATGTTTAATCCTAGTTTAACTAATACTAAGAGAATTTATGCTTGTGAAAAAGCTTTCGCCATAGTCTCTTAAAATAATTTCCTGTTTTTTAAATTTTCATTTAGAATTTTTTGAAAAAATCTGATTTATATTTATTAATAATTTTGTAAATTAATTATTAAAAAATCTTTTGTGGATAATTAATTTATTCATAATAATGATTCCCAAAAAATTTTGGGGGATACTAAAATGAAGAACAAAATTTTTGCAGCAATTTTGATTGTGTTATTATTTTCATCATGTAAAACAAATAATCCGAGGGAAAAAATGATTAATCAAGAAGTTTTTGGAACGCTTCCATCAGGTGAAAAGGTTTTTATTTACACTTTGACTAATAAGAATGGAATGGAAGTAAAAATTATTAATTATGGTGCTACTATTGTTTCTTTGAAAGTGCCTGATAAAAATAACAAGTTCGAAGATGTTGTTATGGGCTACGATAATTTAGAAGATTATATGAATGGAAGTTCATATTTTGGCTGCATTGTTGGAAGATTTGGTAATAGAATTGCAAAAGGCAAATTCACACTTGATGGAAAAGAATATCAGCTTACAATTAATGACGGAGAAAATCATTTGCATGGCGGAACAATTGGATTTAATAAAGTTCTTTGGAATGCAGAACCTGTTGTAAGCGATTCATCTCAGTCATTAAAATTAACTTATCAAAGCAAAGATGGAGAACAAGGCTATCCTGGAAATTTAACAATACAGGTAATTTATTCATTAAATGATAATAATGAATTAATTATTGATTATTTAGCAGAAACTGACAAACCAACAATTGTAAATCCAACTCATCATTCATATTTCAATCTAAGTGGTTCGTTTAAGAACACAATTCTAAATCATGAATTATTTATTGATGCTGATTATATAACTCCTGTAAATGATAAATTAATTCCAACTGGGGAATTAATGAAAGTTGAAGGAACTCCATTTGACTTCAGAACTTTTCGCAAAATTGGTGAAAGAATAAATGAAAAACATGAGCAATTAATTTTTGGAAAAGGTTACGACCATAATTGGGTTTTGAATAATTATAATGGACAAGTAAGAAAAGTAGCTGAATTATATGATTCATCCAGTGGAAGAGCAATGGAAGTATTGACTGACCAGCCTGGGATTCAATTTTATTCTGGTAATTTTTTGAATAGTTCTATCAAAGGCAAAAATGGAACTGTTTATGATTATAGAACTGGTTTATGTCTTGAAACTCAGCATTTTCCTGATTCTCCCAATCATTCAAATTTTCCATCAGTAGTATTAAGACCAGGAGAGAAATACACTCAAAAAACTATTTATCATTTTATAGTCAAATAATCTCAAAAATAAAGTGAGAGGAAATTATGGGAGTACTCAGCACAATTGACTGGCTAGCGATAGCCGCATATTTTCTAATAATTCTTGGATTAGCCTGGTGGGTAATCAAACGACAGAAAAAAACTTCTGATGGATACTTTTTAGCTGGAAGAAGTTTGGGTTGGTTTATTGTAGGAGCTTCAATTTTTGCTTCTAATATCGGTTCAGAACATCTTGTTGGATTAGCTGGCTCTGGTGCAACTGATGGTGTTGCAATGGCACATTATGAACTTCATGCTTGGTGCTTGCTTGTTCTGGGCTGGGTTATGGTTCCTTTTTATTTGAGGTCAAAAGTTTTTACAATGCCTGAATTTCTTGAAAAGAGATTTTCTCCCAGAGCTCGTGTTGTTTTATCAGGTATCTCTCTCGTTGCATATATATTAACTAAAATTGCAGTTGGAGTTTTTGCTGGTGGAGTGGTTTTCTCAGTTCTCCTTCCAGATATTAATTTTATGGGAATGGATAGCTTTTGGGTAGGTTCAATTCTTGTAATTGTTATAACAGGAATTTATACAATTCTTGGTGGAATGAGTGCGGTTGCTTATACAGAAGCGCTTCAAACAATTATTTTGATTATTGGTTCTGCTCTTGTTACTTTTTTTGGATTGCAGGCAATTGGAGGCTGGAGCGAGTTGAAAGCAATTGTTGGACCTGAAATGTTTAATTTATGGAAACCACTCGTTCCACATGGTGTTGAGGGAACTTGGGCACCAGTAAAAGAAGCAGGCAGAATGGCTTGGTATTTTAATGATAACTATCCATGGGTTGGAATGCTTTTCTGTGCACCAATTATCGGTCTGTGGTATTGGACAACTGATCAATATATCGTTCAAAGAGTACTTGCGGCTCCAAATGAAACTGAGGCTCGTCGCGGAACCATTGCTGCAGCATTCTTTAAATTATTACCTGTATTCATTTTTATTATTCCTGGAATAATTGCTTATGGTCTTGCTGTAAGTGGAAAAGTTCCTGCAATTCAACAAACATTATTAGATGCAAATGGAAATATAATTCGGGATAATGCTCAACAAGCATTTCCTTTAATGGTGGCTAATGTTTTGCCTATAGGTGTAAGAGGAATTGTTGTAGCAGGATTATTAGCTGCTTTGATGAGTTCTTTAGCCGGTGCATTCAATGCAAGTTCTACTTTGTTTACAATGGATTTTTATTCACGACTTCACCCAAACGTATCTCAAGAAAGATTGGTATGGGTTGGTAGAGTTGCTACAGCAGTTATGGTTTTAATTGGATTATTATGGATTCCTGTGATTCGTGGTGGTAAAGGACTTTATGATTATCTTCAAGGTGTTCAAGCTTATCTGGCTCCTCCAATCTTTGTAGTATTTTTTGCAGGAATATTTCATAAAAGATTAAATGCAAAAGGTTGTCTTGCTGCTCTCTACACAGGTTTTGCTTTGGGAATCGCTCGTCTTGCAATTGATACACCTGTAAAATTAATTAAGGGATTTCATTATCCCGAAGGTTCTATTCTATGGATTATTAATAATATCTTCTTCCAATATTACAGCTTATTAATTTTTGTAATCAGTCTCGTTGTTATGGTAGTAGTAAGTTATGCAACTGAAGAACCTTCATACGAACAGTTGCAAGGATTAACTTATGGAACTGTAACAGAAGAACATCGTAAAGAATCAAGAGCAAGCTGGAATAAATGGGACGTAATTGCTTCGGCAATTGTTCTCTTATGTATTCTTTTTGCTTATCTCTATTTTACAGGCTGATAATTAAAAGGTGTTATTATGAATAAGTATGTAATTGGTTTGGATTTTGGAACTAATTCATGCCGTTCACTAATTGTTCGAGTTTCAGACGGCAAGGAATTAGCAAGTTCTGTATTTGCTTATCCATCAGGAACTGATGGAGTAATTATTGATTCAGAAAATCCAAATCTTGCAAGACAAAATCCAGCTGATTATTTATTGGGAATTGAGTACACAATCAAAGATGCTCTGGCAAAAGCAAAAAGTGTTGATTCAGATTTTAGTAATGAAAATGTAATAGGCATCGGAATCGACACAACAGGAAGCAGTCCGATGCCTGTTGATGAAAATGGTCTTCCAATGTGCTTCAAAGAAAAATATAAAAATAATCCAAATGCAATGGTATGGCTTTGGAAAGACCATACAAGTTTTAAAGAAGCTGAACTTATTACTGAAATAGCAGAAAAAATTCGTCCACAATATTTATCTAAAATTGGTGGGAAATATTCTTCTGAGTGGTTCTGGAGTAAAATTCTTCACTGCAAAAATATTGACCCTAAACTTTATAATGAAACTTACAGCTGGGTTGAAATTTGTGATTGGATACCTGCAGTTCTAATTGGAAAAACAAAACCAGAAGAAATTAAAAGAAGTGTTTGTGCAGCTGGTCATAAAGCAATTTATAATTCACAATGGGGTGGATTACCCGATAAAGAATTTTTAGAAATTGTGTCTCAAGGCTTGGGGAAATTACGCGACAGATTATATGAAAAAGCTTACAGTGCAGAAAACTTAGCAGGATATTTATCTAAAGAATGGTCAGAAAAACTTGGACTTTCTGAAAATGTTGCTATTGCAGTCGGAGCTTTTGATGCTCACATGGGAGCTGTTGGAGCTGGAATTACAGAAGAGACAATGGTAAAAATTATTGGAACCAGCACCTGCGATATTATGATTTGGCAAAATCAAAAACCTCTTAACGATATCAAAGGTGTTTGCGGTATTGTTGATGGCTCTGTAATGAGTGAATATTATGGAATTGAAGCCGGACAATCTGCAGTTGGTGATATTTTGTTATGGTTTGTTAATTATCTTACTCCAGAAAAATATGGTTCTACTCTTGAAGATAAATTTTCTAATCTTGAAAAAGCTGCATCAGAATTAATTCCAGGGGAATCTGGATTATTAGCATTAGACTGGAACAACGGAAATAGAACGATACTTGTCGATGTTCGTTTAGCTGGTTTATTGATTGGTCAAACTTTGCATACTACACCCCATGAAATTTACAGAGCATTAATTGAAGCAACAGCTTTTGGGGCACTAAAAATTATTGATAGAATTGAAGAATATGGTGTAAAGATTAAAGATGTAATTAATTGCGGTGGACTTGCAGTAAAGAATTCTTTAATGATGCAAATCTATGCAGATGTAATTGGCAGACCAATGAAAATTTCTCGAAGTGAACAAACTCCTGCATTAGGTGCAGCTATTTTTGCTTCTGTTGCAGCTGGCAAAAAAAATGGCGGGTACGATAGCATTAAAGAAGCTCAAGCAGCTATGACAGGTATAAGTAAAATTTATCATCCTAATGAAGAGTATCATAAAACTTATAAAAAATTATATGCATTATATTCTCAGCTGCATGATGCATTTGGAACGCCAGAATGGAATGGTTCACTTTATAATGTCATGAAAGATTTATTAAATATTCGTGATGAAATTAGATTAAAAAATTAATATGCTCAAAGAATTAAAAGAAATTGTTCTCGAAGCTAATCTTGAATTGTTCAAATCAGGATTGGTAATTCAATCTTTTGGTAATGTCAGTGGCATAGACCGTAATGAAAATCTTGTTGTTATAAAACCAAGCGGTATTGATTACAATAAAATGAAACTCAATGATATGGTTGTTGTGGATTTAGAAGGTAAAATTGTTGAAGGCAATAGACGTCCTTCGTCAGATACTCCAACTCATGTTGAATTATATAAAGCTTTTCCTTCAATTGGGGGAATTACTCACACCCACAGTATTTATGCTACAATGTTTGCTCAGGCATGTACAGAAATTCCATGCCTTGGAACAACTCATGCTGATACTTTTTTTGGAAATATTCCTGTAACAAGATATTTAAAGAAAGAAGAAGTTGAAAATGATTATGAAAAAAATACGGGCAAAGTAATTATTGAAAGATTCAAAAAATTAGATGTTACGGAAACACCAGGAATTTTAGTTGCAGGTCATGCACCTTTTGCATGGGGGAAAGATGCAATTGATTCGGTGAAAAATGCTCAGATACTTGAATATGTAGCACAATTGGCATTTGGTACTCTTATCATTAATCCTGAAATCAAAATTCTTCCAAAACATATTATTAAAAAACATTATGAAAGAAAACATGGTCCAAATGCATATTATGGACAAAAAAATTATAACAAAAGGTAGGTAAGAACCATGATTGATATAAAAAATTATGAAGCCTGGTTTGTAACCGGCAGCCAGCATTTATATGGAGATGAAACATTAAAACAGGTTGCACAGAACTCACAATCTATCGTTGAAGGATTAAACAAGTCAGGTAAACTGCCAATCAAAGTTGTTTTTAAGCCTGTTCTTACAACTCCAGAATCAATTTATAATTTATGTCTCGAAGCAAATACAAATAAAAATTGTGTTGGATTAATTTTATGGATGCACACTTTTTCTCCTGCAAAGATGTGGATTCAAGGATTAAATATACTTACTAAACCTTTTGTTCATCTTCATACACAATTTAATCGTGATATTCCATGGGATTCAATTGATATGAATTTCATGAATCTTAATCAATCTGCTCATGGCGATAGAGAATTTGGATTTATTTGCTCAAGAATGAGGAAATCAAGAAAAGTAATTACTGGACACTGGCAGAACGAAAAAGTTCAGAATAAATTATCAATATGGCTTAGAGCTGCTGCAGCATGGCAAGATGCTCAGGGAGCTAAAATTGTTCGATTTGGTGATAACATGAGAGATGTTGCTGTTACTGAAGGCGATAAAGTAGAAGCTCAAATTAAATTTGGTTATTCAGTAAATGGATATGGCCTTGGCGACCTTGTTCAATATGTAAATAAAGTTTCCGAAAATGAAATAGATAATTTAATAAAAGAATATTTTGATAAATATGAAGTTGCAGATAGTTTGAAGAAAGATGGTGAAAAATTTTCCAATCTGAAAGAAGCTGCAAAAATTGAAATTGGCTTAAGAAATTTTTTAGTCGATGGCAATTTCAAAGCTTTCACAACAACTTTCGAGAATCTTCATGGATTAAAACAATTACCCGGCCTTGCAGTTCAAAGATTGATGGAAGAAGGTTATGGTTTTGGTGCAGAAGGTGATTGGAAAACGGCAGCACTTGTTAGAGCTGTTAAAGTAATGTCTGCTGGACTTGAAGGCGGAACCTCATTTATGGAAGATTATACTTATCATTTAGAACCTGAAAACATGATGGTTCTTGGAGCTCACATGCTTGAAGTTTGCAGTTCACTTGCAGGTCAAAAACCAAAATTGGAGATTCATCCACTTTCAATTGGTGGAAAAGATGACCCTCCAAGATT
The DNA here is from genome assembly GCA_037481715.1 of Melioribacteraceae bacterium. Lineage (GTDB taxonomy): Bacteria > Bacteroidota > Ignavibacteria > Ignavibacteriales > Melioribacteraceae > Rosettibacter. Next base: position 444,435 of record JBBFLD010000001.1, on the reverse strand, counting down.
AGTTTTTGATGTTGCTGAAGGCGAAGCTTTAAATGCTTCAATTATTGATTTGGGTAATAGATTTCGAATGATAGTTAACGAAGTAAAAGTAATTAATCCACCAAAACAGTTACCAAAGTTGCCGGTAGCTCGCGCTTTGTGGATACCAAAGCCAGATTTGGAAACTTCTGCAACTGCATGGATATTAGCAGGGGGAGCCCATCATACAGCTTTTTCAAAAGCAATAACTTCAGAATATCTTGAAGATTTCTGTGAAATTGCTGGGATTGAATTCTTGCTAATAAACGATAAAACAAATTTATCGGAATTTAAGAAAGAACTGCGCTGGAACGATTCATATTTTTCTTGATTATGAAGAAAATTCCTATTTATCCAGAAACTAAAGCATTAATTTTTGATTGTGATGGAACTCTTGTCGATTCTATGCCCCTGCACATGAAGTCGTGGGAATATGCAATGAATAAGTTGAATATCGATTTTGATTATGACTTTTTCTTTTCAAGAAAAGGAATGAGAGAAAGTGATATTGTCGAAATATTGAACAAAGAAAAAAATATTAATTTGGATACAGAAGCAGTAGTGAATTTAAAACATGATTATTTTTTGAAAAACATTCATCACGTTAAACCAATTGAAGAAGTTGTAGAAATTGTTCATAATTATAAAGACATTTTGCCAATGGCAGTTGTATCAGGCGGTGTTAAAAAACTTGTTTTGGAAGAATTGAAAATCGTAGGAATAGATAAATTTTTTAATGTAATCCTAACAGCTGATGATGACATAAAACCCAAACCATCTCCTGATTTATTCCTTCATGCATCTCAAATTCTGAATATTCCTCCGGAAAATTGTCAAGTATTTGAAGATGGGGAACTTGGTATTCAAGCTGCACTGAATGCCAAGATGTTTGTTACAGATGTAAGAAATTATATCAGCAATAACACAAAATAAACAAGCATATAAAAATAACTTGACATTTATTACAAATTTTGGCAAGTTAAGTCAGCAATTAAGTAAACATTTACTTTATTGATAATAAATGATTTTGGTTCCCCCTACATTTATTTTAATTATGATATCTCTGCTTGAGGCGATACTTACTTGTCGTTCCATTATAAATACTTCGGCTTTTCACTTAATTAATAAATCTGTTATTTGTCGTTCATTAAATAAATAACTCTTTGAAATAACAATAGAGGAGTAAATATGACTAAAAATCTACGAGGTAATTTATTTGCCTTTAGCATACTGTTTTTGTTCATGTTTACTGGTTTAATGTATGCTCAAGGTAAAATTGTTGGAAAAGTGACTGACAAAAGTAACGGTGAACCCCTTTTAGGTGTTAATGTTGTTATTTTGGGAACTCATATTGGTGCAGCTACAGATGAAAATGGTGAGTATATAATAGTAAATGTTCCAGTTGGGACATATTCAATTCAAGCTTCGATGGTTGGGACAAATAAAGTTACTCAAACGAACGTTATTGTATCACAGAATCAAACAACACGAGTTGATTTTCAACTTGAACAGACAGCAATAGTTGGTGAAGAAGTTGTTGTTACTGCTAAAAGAGATATTCTTCACAAGGAAGTTTCAAGTACTCAGATTGTTATTGATAACAAACAATTAAGCGAAGCTGCTGGTGTTAGAACATTACAGGATTTTATTTCTACTCAAGCAGGAATTACTGGATCAGATTATTTAAATATTAGAGAGGGAAGACCCTCAGAAACTGGAACTGTTATTAATGGTTTGACTTTCGTAAATGCAAGAGTAGGGAAAACAGAATCATTAATACCTACAAGTGCAGTTGAACAAGTCTCTCTTAAAGCTGGAGGTATGAGTGCAGAGTATGGAGATTTTCGTTCTGGTGTTATTAATGTAGCAACAAAATATGGAACATCAGAAGGATATCATGGAACATTTAGTTTTACACGTTCGCCTGCACATCTAAAAAGATTTGGTCCTTCACTTTACGATCCAATGAATAATTACTTGCGTCCACACTTAGACCCTGAAATTGCATTTATAGGAGTGAATGAGGCAGTAAAGAGGGGAATAATCGATAATTACCAAAAGCAGCAGTTTACTCAATACCCATCTTTTGCAGGATGGATTCAGATTAACAATAAATCTCTTCCAGCTGCATGGAAAAATAAAGGAATTACTCCAGTAGACCTTTATCTCTATGATGCATGGATGCATATGGTAATGCCCGACTTTGAAAAATTAAACAAAGTTATTCGAGAACTTAATGCTCAAGGTCTGAATGTAGGTAATGAAGTTACTGACCAGAATTTAATGAGCTTATTTGCACGTCATGCTAATAAAGAAGGTAAATATGGGGATTTTAATTTTGATGGAGGATTTGGCGGACCAGTTCCACTAATTGGCAAAGCATTAGGTAATGCAACTTTTTATCTTTCTAATGTAACTAAAAGACAATCTTATATCGAGCCGCTCGAATTAGATTTTGATTTTAGCAGTTCAACAATGCTTGCATTAAAATCTAATATTACTAATGCAATCACTCTAAAATTAACTGGTGTTTATACCTATCAAAAAGGAATGAACCCAGCAAGAGGAGCTGATAGCGAAATTCCTAATTTAGCAACTGCTAATGATTTAGGTTCTTCAGTTTATCAAGGGCTTGACCGTGGTGCAATGATGCCTGAAAATAATATCCCATTATTTGTTGCTTCTGGTTCTAACTATGGACCGATTTACTACTGGTATCCAACAATGCTTCAGCCATGGATTCAGAAAAATTATTTGATTGGTGCAAATCTTACTCACGCAATAAGTTCAAAAACATTTTATGATTTTACAATTAGTTATCAATCAACTAAAGAAGATATTAATGCAACTCAAACAAGAGATTTATCAGTTGTAACACATTTAGGACCGATTCCTGTAACAGAAATGCCATATGGAAGAAGAATTTTGGATGTTGGACAATCTCAGGATACAATTGACGGTTTCATTTTTGACCAATATTATTCAGTTCCAGGATTAGCTGAAAGATTTGACAGTAAAGGCGGATGCTTTTATGACAATTCACTTACTCGACAATTAAGAATGAAATTTAATTTTGGAAGTCAGATTACAAAAATGCATTTTATCAAGGCTGGATTAGAATTTAATTACATTAATTTGAAAAACGATAGATGGTCATACTGGCCTAATCAAGGTCCACTCAGTATGTACGAATATAATTTCAAAGTTGAACCTCGAACATTTGGAGCATATATACAGGATGAAATAACATTCGAAGATATGGTTGCTAATATTGGTATTCGTATGGATTATTATGGATTTGGAGATTTGAAATGGCCTACAGGTGACCCATGGAATGCAGATGCTTTTGCAGCTCCTAACTGGACACCACAAAATTATTTAGAAATTCTTCGCTCAGGCAGATCAATAATTTGGGAAAGATGGAATGAAGTAAATAATAAATTGATTGCAGAAGGAAAAAAGCCATTACTTGAACCTGTTGATGACCATCTTGTATTCAGCCCAAGATTTGGAATTGCTTTCCCAATTACAGAACGAGCTAAGTTTTATTTTAACTATGGACATTTCAGAAGTTTGCCTCCATTAAGTGAATTATTTATGTATGACTTTAGATATGATGATAAGAAAGGCGGGCTCTATCAATTAGGCAATCCTAATCTTGAACCATCAAAAACTGTTCAGTATGAATTAGGTGTTGATTACAATTTGCTCGACCAATATTTAATTCATATTGCAGGATACTATAAGGATGTTACAGGTGAAGTTAGAGTTCTGACTTATACACCAACTACAACTGGAATTCCAACATACAGATTTAGAACAAACGATAGATATAGAACAATTCAAGGCTTAGAATTACAAATTACAAAATCTGTTGGTGAATATTTAACAGGCTGGTTGAACATGCAATACACATATGCAAGTGGAGGCAATACAGGAAGAAATGCTGTCTTTGAAGACCCTTCATCGAATAATGCCCCAAGTGCTTTTGCATATGCAAATCCTTCGAGACCCGACCCTGTTCCAGAAATTAAAGCAAACATCAATTTGCGTTCTCCATCAAAATGGGGTTACTATCTTGGTGATTGGAATCTGAGCATTTTACCTCACTGGCGACTTGGACAAATTTTCAGATACAATCCGCGTAATGTCGAAGGTGTAAACAATGAATTCAGATGGCCTAATTTCTGGATGGTTAATTTGAGATTAAGTAAAACATTTAATATCGGTTTTATTAAAGCTACTGCATATCTTGATGTTAATAATTTATTCAACAACAAAATCTTTATGTATAACTATGCATTTTATGGTGGCAATGGTTCTGCTTCTGGTTCCGACTTTGAAGCTTATATGGCATCTTTACATCTTAAAGAATATGCTAATCCATATTGGGACCCAATACGTGATGAAACAAAAGGTAATTATTTATATCCCGGATATGTATATACTCAGGATGTAGTTGACCAATGGGGTATTCTGCATAAAAAGGGAGAAGTTGTTCAAGAAGACCATATTGGTGATATGAGGTCAAAAGACAAACCATGGATTAATGACCCCAATGTGGACATCTTTACTTATGGCTATGCAAGGTCTATCTGGTTTGGAATTAGGTTTGACTTCTAAAAGGAAATTAAAAGATGTCAAACAATAACATTAAAAAATTGGGAGTGAAAATGAATAATATAATTATTACTAAAAGGATGATTATAATATTCCTTATCAGTTTATTATTTACAAATTATGTTTATTCACAAACCGATGCTTTGGTGCGTGTAAACAGAATCTGGGGTGCTGTTGCTGCAAATGGAGGTAACAAAGGAATTACTTACGGCTCATCTAATCTAAATCTGTTTGCAGATTACAGCGCTTATGGCTGCCGCTTTCAGGGAACTGAAGGATATTTTGGTGGATTTGCTGCTATAGCAACGGATAACTGGAACGGAAAACCTGCTGTATTTTCTCCTATTGGTAAAGATCAGCCTAATGGTAAGATTGTAGTTCCACTTAAAAATTATGCTCGTTATGCAAATCCAACTTATACTATTGCTTCTCAAGGTTCTACTACAACTCCTCCACAAAATGACCTTGGCAATGTTATTATTGACCCTTCAAAATGTATTGGGACAAGTGACCAAACTGTAACAGTTACTAATAAATATTCTTGCGGGGTTACTGTTGAGAAAAAAGTATTAGCTTGGTCTCAGCAATATCATGATAATTATGTTGTAATTGATTATACTTTTTCTAACGATACAAATATTACATTTACCAATTTTTATATTTTCCTTCATGATGGTGAATATCAATTGCAAAGAGCAGATGGAACAAATCCTGCTATTGCTACAATAGACCAATATGCAAATAATAATTCACCAAGAAAGTGGTATCATTATTATGGAGCTAAAGTAACAGATTCATTGCGTGTATATTATTGCTATTCATCTGATGACCCAGAAGTTCAAGGTGATAGAATAGGTCAACCTCTTACTCAACAAGGAGGAAGATTGTTAGATAAAGATTTTACTTTTATGGCAACTATTCATGCTTCAAAACAACCTTATTATCCAACACCAAATTATACTGGACCTATTGACCCCAATGACCAGGACGACATGAATCAACCAATGGTTACAAGTGTAGCTAATATGCAGAATAATCTAAACTTACCATTGTTTACTCCTACTTATGACCCTGTGGCAGATGGAGCTTCTTATTATAATTTAATTAATGGAACCTTGTTGCAAAGCGAAGATATGACAGGTCCAGATGTTAGACCAGGTCATCACAGAAAAAATCTTGATGAACTTGGCAAAGAAGCTCCAGGAGGTGAAACAGGTATAAGTGCTCAAGCAAATACTTTTGAAAGTATGATTAAATGTTATGGACCTTATACATTTGCACCAGGACAAAAAATTAGAATTGTAAAAGTAACAGGCATTGCAGGAATTAGCAGAGAAAAAGCAGTTGAAGTTGGTAAGAAATGGTTAAATGATACAAAGAATCAAACTAATACTTTAGAAGATCCTCCAAATTTACCAAATCCTGTTACAGGTTATTTCCCAAGTAATTTTGTTTTCCCAGCAGGTGCAACAGAAACAGATAAGAAAAAAGATAGATGGTTTAGTACTGGAATAGATTCAGTTCATAAAACAGTAAGCAGAGCTAAATATAATTTCTTGCATAATTATAATGCACCAATGACTCCACCTCCCCCAACTTATGTATCGATAACAGGTACAAGTTCAGGTGTGACAATTGAATGGGCTGACCCACAAGCAGAAGCTTTAAGCAATTTTGATGGGTACAGAATAATGAAAAAAGTATCCGACAGAGATACTACTTACTATCAGGAAGTATATAGATCAAACGCAACAGATAAAAAAGCTGTTCATTCATTTACAGATACACAAATTCGTGTAGGGGCAAATCTCTTTTACTATGTTCAGGCAGCAGCAAAAATTTCTCCTAACGACCCAAATGCTCATCCTACTGAAAGAGGTAAAACAATTTACAGTGGCAGAGTTTATTTCTATAACAATACACCAGTTAAAGGGGAAGCACGACTTGGCAATGAACTTGATAAAATTGTTATAGTTCCAAATCCATATAATTACAATGACCCAAAGATACGAGGCTATGGATGGACTAATCCTTCTAACATGCAGATATCTTTTTATGAATTACCAAAAACAGTTACAATTAAAATATTTACTGAAACAGGAGACCTTGTAAAAACTATTGAGCATAATCAGGACAGCGGATTTGATAAATGGAATATGACAAATGAACGCGGTCAAACTATTGCCAGTGGTGTTTACATTGTTGTATTTCAAACGCCAGATGGAAATGTATCGTATCAGAAACTTGTTGTAGTTCGTTAATAAAAGAGGAGAATTTATTAATGAAAAGTTTAATAAAAATCTTAGTACTAATTTCTTTCATCAGCTTGAGTATTCAAGCTCAGGTTGATATGAAAACTACTGGACAGGGTGGTGTTAACCTGAAGCAGACAGGTCAAACTACTATGAACTTTTTACAAATTGCTGTTTCTCCTAAAGCAGCTGGCATTGGAAATTCTTATACGGCTTTAAGCAAAGGTGTTGAAAGTGTTTTTTCAAATCCAGCTGGTTTAACGGAAATGGATTCAAAATATCAGGCTTTTGTATCATCAACTCAATGGTTTGCTGATATTAAATATCTTGCCGGCGCTGTTGCATGGAATGGTGAAAGTTATGGTTCTGTAGCTTTAAGCTTTTTAATAGTTGATTATGGAACAATTAGAGGAACTGCACTCGTTGATGCTGCAAGCACTAGTCCAGATAACTATATCCTTACAGGTGATATAAAAAATGTTGGAGCTTATGCATTTGGATTGACTTATGTAAAACAAATAAGTCCAAAATTTTCAATTGGCGGAACTGCAAAATATGTTGGTCAACAATTAGGTCAGTTTGTTGATGCTGCAGGAAATGTTAGTGATAATAATGCAAACAAGTGGGTATTTGATATGGGAATTAAATATTTCCCAGGTATTGAATCTTTAAGATTAGGAATGTCAATGCGAAATTTTTCAACTTTTGTGAGATATCAAAGCTTTAGTTCACCTCTCCCCATTACATTTGCAGTTGGACTTGGTATGAATATTATGGATTTAATTAACAAGAATATCTCTCAAGACCATTCAATTCTTGTATCAACAGAATTTTTACATCCAAATAATTATACAGATAGAGTAAATGCCGGAATTGAATATACATACATGAATATGATTTCATTGCGTGCTGGATATGAAAGTAATCATGATATCTTTAGCTGGTCCGGTGGTCTTGGTATTACTCAATCAATTGGAGGAATTAAGTTCGATATCAATTATTCATATTCAGCCACAGAGTATTTCGATGGTGTAAATAGATTTTCTTTAAGTGTAGCTTTTTAATAGAAATGAAAAAACAGAAATAACATTTAACAAATAGGAGGAAATATGAAAAAGCTCATAACTATACTACTTTTTATATGTTTATTTTTTATACAAAATTTATTTGCACAACGTGCATATGTTATGTGGGAACTTACGTTAGACTTATCAGTCACAACTTTAATAGGTGAAGTTACAGCCAATGATGTAAGTCTTCAGGGAGGTTTAACAGTTCGTGATTTTACTGGCTCACAATTTGGTCCTGCTGTGAAAATATGGTATAAAGACGGTGCTGAATGGCCTAATGAAACAGCACCTTCTTTTGATAAGTATGTTGAGTTTAAGGTATCGCCAAAACCTGGTAATAATTTAATTGTTGATACAGTAAAATATGGAATGGGTTCATATGGAACTCGTGCTTATATGCATGCAAATGTTTATTGGGATAGAGATCCTTCATTTGCTAATAAGAAAATTATCGATACAACTTCTGCACCAATTAACGATATAAGAGATAGTGCTGCTTATGTTCGTGTTCATAAGATTGGTGAAAAAATTCTTGATGGTCAGTCATTCATAATGAGAATTTATCCATGGTATTCTACAACTGGCGGAACAACAAAATACTTCTGTTTGAATTATGTTGAAGTAATTGGAAAAACTGAAACAGCAGTTTCTGTTGACGAAGAAAGCAATCTACCAGTTGAATTTGAATTAGAACAAAATTATCCGAACCCATTTAATCCAGCTACTACAATTTCATTTACAATTCCTAAATCAAGTTATGTGAACTTGTCGGTTTATAATTCATTAGGAGAAAAAGTAGCTACATTAATTTCAAGAGAAATGGAGGCAGGTTATCATTCAGTTCTTCTTGATGCTTCCAATCTTACTTCCGGTGTTTATTTCTATAAACTTGAAACAGAAAATTATATTGGCGTAAAAAAGATGGTTCTTGCTAAATAATTTACCATCTAAAATTTCTTATGACCAGCTTTTGTTAATTACTTTGACAGAAGCTGGTCTATTTTTTATCTAATTATGAATTGGGAGAACAATGAAACATTATCTGAATTTCTTGAAAGTAATTTTTCTTGCATCATTTTTTATATCAAATATCAATGCTCAAATCTATGTAGCAGTTAACGGCGATGATAATAATCCAGGAACATTTACTCAACCATATAAAACAGTAGCTAAGGCTATTAGTATTGCTCAACCCGGTGATACAATCTATGTTCGTGGTGGAATTTATTCTCTTTCTTCAACTATTAGTATCGGTTCTTCAAAATCTGGCACAGCCGAAAAAATGTACTATTTATTTGCTTATAAAAATGAAAGACCCATTCTTGATTTTTCTTCAATGAGTTTCAGCGGAAACAACCGAGGTATAAGTTTAAGAGCAAATTACTGGCATATTAAGGGTTTTGATATAAAAGGTGCAGGTGATAATGGAATGGAAATTAATGGCGGCTCTTACAATATTATTGAATTTTGTTCTTTCTATGAAAACAGAGATTCAGGTTTACAATTAAGTAATGGTGCTTCAAATAATAAAATTATTAATTGCGATTCTTATTATAATCTTGACCCAGATAATGAAGAAGATGCTGATGGATTTGCACCAAAATTAACTGTTGGAAATAATAATTATTTTTATGGCTGCAGAGCATGGCAAAATTCTGATGACGGGTGGGATGGCTATTTAAGAGGGGCAAATAATATTACTACAATTCTTGAAAATTGCTGGACATTTAATAACGGATATCGTAAAGATGGAAGCACAAGTAAAGGGAATGGAAATGGCTTCAAAATGGGCGGAGGCGATAACAGCAATAGTCTAAACTTGATGCATCATTTTATACTTAAAAATTGTCTTGCATTTAATAACAAGGTAAAAGGATTTGACCAAAACAATAATGCCGGCTCAATGACTTTATTAAACTCCACTGGTTTTGGAAATAAAAGTGCAAATTATCGAATCACACGTCAGTTGAATGCTGGACAAAATTTAATTGTAAAAAATTGTATTTCACTAAATGGCTCTGTTGAACTTGGAAGTTTTGCAATTCAGGAAAAGAACAGCTGGTTAAGTCCTTTCCGAATTTCTGAAAATGATTTTATTAGTATTGATCCCACAGAAGCTTTTGGTCCAAGAAAAGAAGATGGAAGTCTACCCGACATTAAATTTTTGCATCTTAGTTCGAATAGTCAATTTATTGATGCTGGTGTTGATGTTGGATTACCTTTTATTGGAACTGCACCAGATTTGGGTGCATTTGAAAGTAGTTATATAATTAATTCTGTTGAATCAGAGATTGTAAAAAAAGATTTTCAGCTTTATCAAAATTTCCCTAATCCATTTAATCCTTCAACAGCAATAAAATTTTATATTCCTAAAAGCAACAATGTAAGAATTAGAGTTTATGATTTAACAGGAAAGCAGGTAGATGAATTATTAAATTCTTTTTTAACAGAAGGAACATACTCAATAAACTGGAGTGCTTCTAAAATTAACTTAAATTCTGGAATCTATTTTGTTAAGATAGATTATGATAATAAATCGAAAATTATTAAAGCAGTTTATTTGAAATGAATTTATGCTGCTAAATGAAGAACACAGATTACACAGATTAATTGGATTTACACAGATATTTTTATAGTGAAAAATATGAAACAAAATGTATTAACATTGTTATTGATATTAAATACATTATTACTTGCTCAACAGGAAATTATAATTCAGGAAAATGAATTAGGATTTTGTTCTGTTGATGGAACAATAGCAACAAGTGTTACAGGCTACACAGGTAAAGGTTATGCCGATACTGATTTAGGAGTTGGTAAAAGCATTAGCTGGGAAATTAATGTTATTAATTCTGGATATTTTTCATTTGTATGGAGATATGCTGTAAGCGGAAACACACAGGAACGCAATGCAAAATTATTGATTGATGGAAATGTTGCTATCGATACTATTTATTTCCCAAGAACTGGTGATAAGTGGGATTCATGGACTGAATCAAATCCTGTGCGGGTCTTTTTAACAAAAGGATATCATAAAATTAGAATTGAAGCTTATTCACCAAATGGTTTAGGCAATTATGATTATTTCAAAGTAATTGGTGATGGTGTAGAAGCTGCGCAATGTACACCTTCTTATACTTTAACTGTCAAAAGTAATAATGAAGATTGGGGAACTGTGGAATATTTTCCTGTCCAAAATTATTATGATGAAGGAACTTTAATTACATTAAAAGCTCATTCAAAATTGGGTTACTTCTTCGAAAGCTGGACTGGTGAAGAAACAAGTTCAGATTCAATTTTTACTTTTACTATAAAAAAGAATGTTAATGCAGTTGCAAGATTTTTACCTTTAGGAACAAAAGCTGATTCCAGTTTAATTGGATATGCTACAGTTCAGGATGATAAAGGAACTCGATACACTGTTATTGGTGGTGCTCTTGGTGATACAGTTGAAGCAAATTCACTTGAAGAACTTAAATTTTATCTTGGCAGTGATAAACCATATGTAATAAAATTTTCCGGCAAAATTGAAGGCAATAATGTTATAAGTGTAAAATCAGATAAAACTTTGTTGGGAGTTGGAGATGTTGCATACTTAAAAGGAATTGAACTTTCAATTAATAATGCACGAAATGTAATCATTAAAAATATTACAATTTCTCATGTAACTCCTCAAGATGCAATTGAAATTAACGGCAAATCAAAAAATATATGGATTGACCATTGTGAATTTTTCTCAGACAGAGAACATGGAACAGATTATTACGATGGTTTACTTGACATTAAAAATGAATCTTCATTTATAACTGTTTCATGGTCTTCTTTCCACGACCATTATAAAACAATTTTAATAAGTTCTGGAGATGAACAATTTGCAGATACTGTAATTCGTGTTACTTTTCATCATAACTATTTTTATAACTGCGAATCAAGATTGCCCAGCATACGATTTGGCAAAGCACACATTTTTAATAATTATTATAAAAATTGTAATACGGCAGTTAATACAAGAATGGGAGCTTGTGTTAGAGTAGAGAATAATTACTTCGAAAATGTAGGTAAAGCTGTTTTTTCAGATTACAGCTCAATTCCTGGTGCAGGATTTTTATTGAACAATTATTTAATAAGCAGCAATATTTATGCTGTTGAAGGCTGCAGATTAGAAGTTCCATATAAATATTTTTTAGATGAACCCGAAAAAATTCCTGAAATTATTACAGCTGGGATAAAAACAGATTTGAAAGAAAATAATATCTTGCCCGAAGAATTTTCTATTTCAAACTATCCTAATCCATTTAATGCTACAACAATTATAAATTATCAAATACCAGTTTTAAGTAAAGTATCAATCGAAGTTTATGATATTCTTGGAAGAAAAATTTCAACATTGATTGATGAAGTTAAAGAACCTGGCAGATATAAAATCGAATTCAATGCATCAAAACTTTCAAGCGGAATATATTTTTATACATTGCAGACAGGGAATAATTTATTGGTTAATAAAATGATGTTGGTAAAATAAAGTGATGAGATTAAAAATATTTTTATAAACTCAGTTTTAAATTTGGGGTGACTAAAAAGTAATTTTCAATTATATAATCTGTGAAAATTCATAAAAATCTGAGTTGTCTGTGTTATTTTCTAAAAAATCTTACTTTTTAGTCAGCCCCTTTTATTATTACAAAAATTTTCAGCTGAAGCAATTAAGCTTTCATTCTTTCGCCCTTTTCTTCTTTGCTGAAAATCCAGCCAACGACTTTTCCAATATCAATCTGTTCGAAATTATTCCAGTATTTTTTTGTTCTTACAAACATAGAACTTGTATCATCCGGTGGAATTGATTCAGCTTCTTCCATTATTTTTTTAATTCTTAGCTGCCACAATTGCATGCTTTCTTTTCTTAAATCAACCCAGCCATCGTGAGCCCATAAATCAATTTTCTCTTGAGTAATTTCAAGTTCATTTTCTCCACGATAAGGTGGAATTTTAATTTCATTTCCTCTTAAAATTGATTTGCCATCAGGCATTAAAATTGGGATTCCTATTGATAAAATTTCATTTCTCAATTTTGAATTCTGCTTTAAGTATTCATATGATTTTTGTGATAAACTTTCAGGAGTTTCTTCAAGAATTTTTTTCATTGTGCCGCAGATTAATCTTAATAAATTAATTTCATGAAGAAGTTTTGATAAGCGAGGTGGTCCAAGCAATTCGAATGCTACACTATTTACATTGTGAATTTTTTCAAGCTCTTTTAGTTTTTCAATAGCAGAATGCTGCATGAATCCAGCTCTATATGTTGGTTCTAATGTTGCATGGTCGAGTGCATTAATGATATCGTGACCTGTATTTCCACCTTTAATTTCATAAATCACATCATCAGCAATTTCTTCAGGTGTTACGTATTCCATTTGTCCCTGAGTTGTAATTGATTCGAATTCTCCCAAAGAAAATGTTCCATTTTCACCTGTATCTATGAAAACAGATTTAAGAAAATCACCTGTAGTTCTAAATTTTTTGTCTTCAGTTAATTTTAATTTACCATTTAGAGGAATAGCTTCGTCCATAGAAATATCTAGAAGTTCAATTGGTTTGCCTCTTTTTTTGATTTCACCATAATCAATTTTTTTCCATGCAATTGCAGCAGTAGGTTTAATCTCTTTTGTGATTGGTCCTTCTGGTGTTCTTCCCATTAAGAAAAGAAGCAAAGTATGAGCACCAGCAACTGCAGATTTACTCAATAGAACACGAGAGGGTTTTTCTTCGCTGTGTGTGTAGGGTATATTTAATCCCATTCCTCCAGTTCCGCTTGTCCCAATTTTAATATAAATTTTTGTTCCTGCTTTGTTCATTGAATTGTAAAGTATTTGAACATGTCGAATTAATTGAGGAACATATTCTGTGCAAAATATTTTTTCTGTTTCTTCTGCTAAAATTTCTGCAGATGGTTTTTGTTCGAGCAGTTTTTTGATTCTGTAATAACGTGAATAAACATCCTGATATGCTATTCCAGTAGCAGAGTTGACGCAATCAATAATTATCTCTGGTTTGAATTCCATCAGAAGATTATAAATTGATGAATTCTGCAAAATCTCATCATTCAGTTCTTCCATAATATCTTGCATTATAATTTTTCTTGACACAGGATTATCAAGTAATTCCATTCTGTCTCTGTCTTTGTATTCGTATCGAACGAAAATATTTCCCCACCATGGGATTAAGAAATTATCGGGCAGATTTGGAAATTCTTTCTTTAGCTTTTCAACTTCTTCTTCAGCTTCTTCTTTTTTTAGAGATGTTACAATTATTTGTTTGGGTTTTTCGGGGATAAGTTTTCGAATTACAGCATTGCCTACTAATCCCCATCCACCTAAAACCAAAACAATTTTGTTTTGAATGTCCATAAAAACTCCATTTACTTTTTTTTTGTAGTGAAAATTACTCTTTGTAAGAGCGCACTGCAAGAAAATAAGAATTTTAATTTAATTGCTTAAGGGGATACCCTTTCTTAAATTTGCATTTGAAAAATCAATAAATGGTAGAATCATGAAGATATGTGATATTCTAAAAAAGGATAAAATTATTCCTTCGATGAAAGGGAAAACAAAATTTGATTTGATTAATGAACTTGTTGATTTATTTAAAGATGACGAACGTGTGATAGATTTAGAAGGTATGCGTCAATCTGTAATTGAAAGAGAAAAAATAATGTCAACGGGTGTAGGAAAAGGTTTTGCAATTCCACATGCAAAATCTAACAGTGTTAATGATATAATTGCTGCATTTGGTAAACTTGACGAACCAGTTGACTTTCAGGCACTTGATGGTCAACCGGTTAATTTAATTTTTCTTCTTGTAGGAAGAGAAAATCTTGTTGGTCCGCATATTAAACTTTTGAGTCGTATATCAAGAATGATGAACAGAGATGAATTCAGAGAAAGCCTTGCTAAAGCTCAAACTGCTGATGAAATTTATGAACTCTTCGACAATGAAGAAAAACAATATTTTGAAATAAGTTAATAACTTGGAATCCTGCCTGATGATTAAAGCTATAACCGGAACAAAAGATATTCTTCCTGAAGAAATTTATAAATGGAGATACTTAGAAGAGATTGTAATAGCAACTTTTACAAAGTATAATTACAAAGAAATTCGTACGCCAATTTTTGAAGAGACAAAACTTTTTGCAAGAGGAATTGGCGAAGCAACAGATATTGTTAGTAAAGAAATGTATACTTTTCTTGATAGAAGCGGAACAAGCATAACTCTCAAGCCAGAAATGACTGCATCTGTTGTTCGTGCATTGATTGAACATTCACTTTTCAAAAAGCAAAGTCTGAACAAATTTTTTTACATATCTCCAATGTTTCGACAGGAAAGACCTCAAGCAGGAAGATTGCGTCAGTTCCATCAGTTTGGAGCAGAAGCTATTGGCAGCAACAACCCTTTGCTCGATGCAGAGATGATAATTATTGCATTCAATATTTTGAAAAAACTTGGATTAAAAAATCTAAGTGTAAAAATAAATTCACTTGGAATTCCGCAGTCGAGAGAAAATTATAAAAAAATATTAAAAGATTATCTCAGCAATCATTTTAATGAATTATCAAACGACAGCAAGAAAAGATTTGAAACAAACATATTAAGAATTTTTGACAGCAAAGAAGAACAGGATCAGAAAATTATGGCTAATGCACCATTGCTGATTGAATATCTTGATGATGAAAGTCTTGAACATTTTGAAAAAGTTAAAAGAGCTCTTCTTAATTCTAATGTTCCATTTGAAATAGACGCAAAGTTGGTTCGCGGACTTGATTATTACACTCATACTACATTTGAAATTATAAGTTCAAGTGTTGGAGCTCAAAGCGCACTTTGCGGCGGCGGAAGATATAATGGACTTTCAAAAGAACTTGAAGGACCAGATTTGCCCGGAGTTGGTTTTGCTGCAGGCATTGAAAGAATTTTGCTTGCTTGTGAAAATGAAAAAACCTTGAATGCAAATGAAGAATCAATAGATTTATATATTGTAACAATTGAAAAAAATCTTTCTGAATTTGCTTTTAATCTTGCAGTTAAATTAAGAGAATCAAATTTAACAGTTGAATTAGATTATCTTGAAAGAAGTTTGAAAGCTCAAATGCGTGAAGCAAATAAATTAAATTCACGATTTACATTGATTGCAGGCGGTGAAGAATATCAAAATGGTTTTCTTGTATTGAAGAATATGTCAAATGGTGAACAAATCAATATTCCTGTTGATGATATAAATAAATTAATTTCTATTCTAAAGGAGAAATAATTGCCTCTAAGAAAAATAAAAGAGATTCCTAAAATTCCTAAGACAAGGAAGAAAAAACCTGAGGCTATTATTGCGTCTGTCCCTCTGAAAAAACCGGATAAACTTGAATTTATTTGCAAAGCATATTTTAAGTATGACCCAAAACTTAAAAAACAATTCACAGCTTTTTTAATTGAAACGAATGTAGAGTTTACAAATTTTACTTATGAAATCTCAGTCGAAACAATTCAAGAAAAAAATGTTCTATATTTTGTAATCACTGGTTTGATAGTAAGGATGGATATTGTTCCTCAAATTGCACCTGCAAGAAAAGAAATTCTTCTTGATACTTTAACTGGAGATTACACAATTAATATTGTAAAACAGGATGGAGCAATCAATTCTGCAGAGTTTCATTTTAATATTTTCAATAGAGAAATTAAGTTAATTAAAGAATTCATCCCTAAAAAGAAAAACAACCGATTCTTTTGTAAATTTGAAGTAGCAAAAGAAGAATTCACTTTCCCCGAATCTTTTTAATTGGAGTTATAATTGAAAAAAATATTTGGACGCAAGCCGGTTCTTGAGGCTATTAATTCTGATATTGATATTGAGGTAATTTATCTCGCATATGGACAGCATGGTGAAATTATTAATCAAATTTTTGCTGCAGCAAAAAATCATGGAATAAAAATAACTCAGCTCTCAAAAGAAAAATTTGAAAAACTTTTTAAGGGACAAAACACTCAAGGAGTTGCAGCAATAATAAGAAATTATAAATTCTATGAACTTGATGTATTAATCGAATTATCAAAAAAATCAAAATATCCATTGCTGCTTCTTCTTGATTCTATTCAGGATACTCATAATCTTGGTGCACTTATTAGAACCGCAGAATGTGCTGGTGTTGATGGAATAATTATTACAACAAATAATACTGCCCCAATTAATGAAACAGTAGAAAAATCTTCTGCTGGTGCTCTTTCTCATGTAAAAATTTCTAAAGTAAACAATCTCAATCGTGCAATTCAAATTCTTAAAGACGTAGGTTTCTGGATTGTTGGTTCATATTTGTCGGATAAATCAAAAAATTATACTGAAATAGATTACAAACTTCCAATTGCACTTGTTGTTGGAAATGAAGAAAAAGGGATTCACAAACTTGTTGCAGCTAATTGTGATTTCCTTGTGAAAATTCCACTGATGGGAAAAATTAATTCATTGAATGTTTCAGTTGCTGCAGGTATTCTGCTTTTTGAAATTATTAAAAAAAGAGAAAGTTAATTTTTATGAAAGATGATATTAAAAAAGTTATTCAGGAGAAATATAGTCAAATTGCAAAATCAACTAATCAAGGATGCTGCGGACCAAAATCTTCTTGCTGCGGTTCAGACATTCAATATTCAATGATTGGAGATGAGTACCAAAATATCGAAGGTTATGTTCAGGAAGCTGATTTAGGATTAGGTTGCGGCATACCAACAGAATTTGCAAATATAAAAAATGGTGATGTGGTTCTTGATTTAGGTTGTGGTGCAGGCAACGATGTTTTTATTGCTCGAAATTTTGTTGGTGAAACTGGCAAAGTAATCGGCATCGATATGACAAAAGAAATGATTCAAAAAGCAAATTTCAACAAAGAAAAATTAGGTTATCAAAATGTTGAGTTCAAACTTGGTGAAATTGAAAATCTTCCAGTTGAGAATGAAACCATTGATGTAGTAATAAGCAATTGTGTATTGAATCTTGTCCCTGATAAGAAAAAAGCATTTTCAGAAATCTATCGTGTGTTAAAAAAATCTGGTCATTTCTGTATATCGGATATAGTTGTTGAAGGTGAATTACCAGCAGAATTAAAAAAATCTGCTGAGATGTATGTAGGCTGCGTTGCAGGAGCTTTGCAAAAAGATGAATATTTAAAAATAATTTTAGAAGAAAATTTTAAGAACATTGTTATAAAAAGAGAAAAGAAAATTTCACTCCCCGAATCACTCATAAAAAAATTTTTATCAGAAGAAGAATTTCTGAAATTCTTAAATAGCAGCTCTGGAATTATTAGTATTACAATTTATGGTGAAAAGTAATTAAGCAATTTCAAATAAATTATTTCAGACACTGCTAATTATCTTGCCATTGGGTGAAAATTTTATTATTAATAAAAAAGAAAACAGATTATAATAAAAGTTTATACTTATAATTCTTCTTAATTCTCACTCATTGTTCAATCATGCAGCTTTTATTATTCTTTTACCCGCAAGAAAATAGAAGGAGGTTTTATGGTAAATGAAGATTACAAACCAAAATTTGCAGTACTTGGTGCGGGGCACGGCGGTTTAGCTATGGCAGGGCACTTAGCTTTGATGGGATTTCAAGTGAATCTGTATAATCGCTCTGAAGAAAGACTTTGGGCTATTCATTCTACAGGTGGAATTAGAATTGAAAGTGATTTTGGTCTCGAAGGCTTTGGTGTATTGAATACAGCAACAACAAACATTGCAGAAGCAATTGATGATGTTGATATTATTATGGTAGTAGTTCCTGCAACCGCACATCGTTATATTGCAGAAATTTCAGCTCCATTCTTAAAAGATGGTCAAATAGTAATTTTAAATCCTGGAAGAACTTTTGGTGCATTGGAATTCAAACAGGTTCTAAATTCATTGAATATCAAAACTGATGTGATAATTGCAGAAGCTCAAACTTTTATTTATGCTTCAAGAGCAGTTAATCCAGGGCAGGCGCATATTTTCAGAATTAAAAATTCAATACCGCTTGCTTCAATTCGTGCTCACTTAATTCCAGAAGTGTTAAAAAAAGTTCGTATTGCTTATCCCCAATTTGTTCCTGGTGATAATATTTTCAAGACAAGCTTTGATAACATTGGTGCAGTATTTCATCCGGCTTTGTGTGTATTAAATGCTGGCTGGATAGAAGATGATGCAGAATTCCAATTTTATTATCAGGGGGCTACGCCATCTGTGGCTAAAGTTCTTGAGAAAATTGATGAAGAAAGAGTTAAGGTTGCAGAAGCACTTGGAATTAGAGCAATGACAGCCCGTGAGTGGCTTTATCTTGCTTATAATGCTGTTGGTGAAAATCTTAATGAAGCTATGAAAGCAAATCCAGGTTATCGTGGAATTAAAGCTCCTAACAGATTAAATATGCGATATATAACAGAAGATGTTCCAACAAGTCTTGTCCCAATTTCTTCTGTAGGTAAAAAATTTGACGTTTTAACTCCAACAATTGATGCAATTATTCATCTTGCATCTATCTTAACTAATACAGATTACTGGAAAGAAGGAAGAACCGTTGAAAGACTGAATATAAAAGATATGTCGTTAAAAGAATTAAGATTGCTTGCAATTGGAGAAAAGTTAGAAAGGGAACAAAAATGAAATCAAAAAAAATTATTCTTGGTTGTGCCATTGGGAATTGTGTTCATATCGGCGGATTGAATCATTTTCTTAGACTTGCAGAACTTGAATGTTATCAAACATATTCACTTGGGCCGGCTGTTCCGCTTGAAAGATTATTTAATGAAATAGAAAAATATTCTCCAGATATTGTCGCAATAAGTTATCGTTTGACTCCTGAAGTTGCAGAAAATCTTTTTGATGAATTGAAAAAAAGAATTGATGAAAAATCTTTGCATAACATAAAATTTATTTTTGGCGGAACTCCTTCGGTTGCAGAAGTTGCTAAAAAGAAAAATATATTTGAAAAAATTTTTGATGGAACTGAAAACATTGACGAAGTCAAATCTTATCTAAAAGGAATTCATAAAAAAAATATTCATGAGATTTATCCTCAAACACTTATGGAAAGAATTGAGCAGAAATATCCATATCCAATAATTAGACATCATTTCGGCAGACCAACTTTGAAAGAAACAATCGAAGGAATAAAGAAAATTTCCGAAGCTCAGGTTTTAGATGTGATTTCGCTCGGTACTGATCAGAATGCACAAGAGTTCTTTTTTACTCCAGAACTTATGAAACCAGAATTAGATGGGGCAGGCGGTGTTCCTGTAAGAAAAAAAGAAGATTTAATTGCATTGTACGAAACTTCTCGATGCGGCAATTTCCCATTAATGCGATGTTATAGTGGAACAAATGATTTAATTAAGTGGGCAGAGATGAGTGTTGAGACTATTCATAATGCATGGGCTGCAATTCCTTTAACATGGTATAGTGTAATGGATGGCAGGTCAAAAAGACCTCTTGAAATTTCTATTGCAGAAAATCAAAATGCAATGAAATGGTATGCAGAACATAACATTCCAGTTGAAGTTAACGAATCTCATCAATGGAGTTTAAGAGATGCTCACGATTCGCTTGCTGTTGCTATGGCTTTCTTAGCTGCATATAATGCCAAAAAAGTTGGTGTTAAAAATTATGTTTCTCAGTTCATGTTTAATACACCACCAGGAACTTCTCCGCAAATGGATATAGCAAAAATGATGGCTAAGAATGAATTGATTGAAGAGCTAAGAGATGATAATTTTAATATCATCCGAGAAGTTAGAGCTGGGATTGCACATTTTTCACCTGACCCACATATTGCCAAAGGTCAACTTGCTGCTTCAGCTTTTATCAGTTTAGCACTCAAACCGCATATACTTCATGTTGTAGCTTATTGTGAAGGAGACCATGCTGTTTATCCAGAAGAATTAATTGAAAGCTGCAAGATAGTTCATGGCGTTATTCAAAATTCTTTGTATGGCTATCCTGATTTTGAAAATGATGAAATAATTATAAAGAGGAAAAATGAACTTAAAGAAGAAGCAAAACATTTGTTGCAGACATTAAAAAATTATGGAAAAAACTTAAGCGATGATCCATGGTCTGATGCTAAAACACTGGCTTCTGCAATAAAAATTGGAATTCTGGATACACCACATTTTATCGGCAATCCTCATCTGTGTGGTAAAATAAAAACAAATTTAATTAATGGTGCATGGTATGCTATTGATGAAAGTACAGGAAAAATTTTATCTGAAAAAGAAAGATTAAAAGATTACTTATAACAGCAATTTTATGACAGCTATTGCAGGAATTGACAAACCTGATAAAATTGATTCTGTAAATAAAATGCTCGAAAAACTTTTTCATCGGGGGAAAAATCTCAAAGAAATATTTTCAACTGATAAATCAACTCTTGGAATTATAACTGATGATGAAAAATTAATTGAGAAATTTAAGTCAGAAAAAATTATTAAGGACAGCGATGGTTTCGATAGATTAGCAGAAGCAAAAGAATTAGAAAATTTATTAGTCATTAAGAGAGATAAACTTGGTATTGCTCCATTGTATTATGGATTTATTGATGATACACTTTATTTTGCTTCAGGAGTTAAAGCACTAATTGGATTTACAAAAAATATTCTTGAACTTAAACCTGGATGCAATCTAATTAATAATCAAATTCAACAATATTATTCTCTCGAGAAAAAAGATAAAATCAAAGATGACTTAAATTCTATCGCTGCAATACTTTTTAATTTATTAAAAACTCCAGTTGAAAAAAGAATTCAAAACAATGAAGCAGGTTTCTGGTTATCAGGCGGCTTAGATTCAAGTGTTATTGCATCTTTAGCAAGACAAAATGTTAAAAAGTTCTTTACATTTTCTGCGGGAATTAAAAATGCACCTGACCTGAAATATGCAAGAGACATGGCTGATTATCTGAATTCTGAACATCATGAAGTTGTTGTTTTATTCGAAGATATGTTAAAAGTTTTACCGGAAGTAATTTATCATCTTGAATCTTTTGATGCATTACTTGTGAGATCAAGTATTACTAATTTTTTTGCAGGCAAAGAATCTTCAAATTATGTTGATAAAGTTTTTTCAGGCGAAGGAGGGGATGAGTTGTTTGCAGGTTATGAATATTTGGAAAGTATTCCTAAAGAAAATCTCGATGATGAGCTAATTGATATTAATAACAGATTACACAATACGGCATTGCAAAGAGTTGATAGATGTTCTTCTGCTTTTGGTGTGCTTGCTTATGTCCCATTTCTTGATTCAGAAGTAGTAGAATTTGCATTAAAAATTCCAGCCCAATAAAAAATTTATAACGGAATTGAAAAATGGATTTTGAGGCAATCGATGAAAGATATTTTGCCTGAAGAAGTATTTAACAGAAAAATACTGGGAAGGTGCTGGTATAAGTGAATTACTTTCTGAATATATGCAAATCAAAAAATTTCTGATTGTGATTTTAATAAAGAAAAAAAATAAAAAATGGCTGGCTTTTAGGGTCTAAAGAGGGATTGTTGTACTCAAAAATATTTAGGAACATTTTGGCGAATTAGAAAATCTTGATTGGATGGTAAGAACAAAAAATTAATCGAAAGAAATTTAATATTGTTAGTGGATGGCTTTATTTATTTTAATATCCATTAACTATATATTTCAGCTCAAGGGCTCTCTGTGTAAATTTATAGTTGCTCAGAGGCACACGGAGAATTCACAGAGAGCCGCAGAGTTTTATTAAATTACTTGCAAGTTTCACAAATTAAGCTGATTTGTTCGATGAAAATATTATCATCACTACATCATAATTTTTTTATTCAGCCATTAAGCATGCAATTGCAGCTGTATTAACGATGTCTTCAACACTGCAGCCGCGCGATAAATCGAAAAATGGATGCTTCAAACCCTGATTAATTGGTCCAACAGCTTCAGCTTTACCAAGTCGTTGTGCAATTTTATATCCTATATTTCCAGAATTTAAATCTGGGAAAATTAGAACATTTGCTCTTCCAGCAACAGGACTTCCTGGAGCCTTTTTCTTTCCAACTGATTCTACAATTGCAGCATCAAATTGAAGTTCACCATCAACATTTAAATCTGGTCTTCTTTCTTTTACAAGATTTGTAGCTTGACGAACTTTATCAACCATTTCATGTTCTGCACTTCCTTTTGTTGAAAATGAGAGCATGGCAATGTAAGGTTCTTCGCCTGTTAATTTTTTATGATTATCAGCAGTAGAAATAGCAATATCAGCTAACTGACTTGCATCTGGATTTGGATTTACGGCACAATCAGCAAAGCTGTAAACTTTATCAGGATAGACCATAAGAAAGAAGCTTGAAAGAATTGAAATACCTTCCTTTAACCCAACACAAAAAATTGCTGCGCGTGTAACATCTGCGGTTGTTGCAACCGAGCCTGATACACTTCCGTGAGCCATCCCTTCGCGAACCATCATTCCTGCAAAGAAAATATCTCGTTTTACTGTTTCTCTTGCTTGCTCAATTGTTACACCTTTGTGTTTTCGTAAGTTAAAAAAGATGTTGGCAAAATCACTTAGCCTGTCAGATTTTTCAGGATCAATAATTCTAATTCCCTGCAAATCAATATTTAGTCTTTTTGCTTCACTTCTAATTTTTTCTTCATTGCCAAGAGTAATAACTGATGCAATATTTTCTTTTGTTAAAATTTCTGCTGCACGCAATACTCTTTCATCGTGTGATTCTGGTAAAATTATTGTTCTCTTCCTTTGAGATGCTTTTGAACGGATTTGTTTTAATAATTCAATTTCTGCCATAAAATTTTTCCTTAATTTAATTTTTTTAGTATACAAATATAGGTTAATTCATTCTGTTTTTTTGATTGACTTGATATTTTTCTCATATTTTAATTTGTGTATGATTATATTTGTGTGAAATTTATGTTAATCAAAACGAGATATGAAACAAAAAGCTGGTCAAATCAATATTCGTAAATATTTATGGATTTCATTATTACTTTTGTGTTTAATTTTTCTCTCTATTCTTTTTTCTGATATACTCGCTGTTCTGATAATCTCATTATTAATAGCAATGATTTTAAATCCAGTGGTAGATTTTTTTGAAAAACAAGGTTTTAATCGATTGGTATCTGTACTTATGGTATTTATTTTATGCAGTTCATTATTGTTATTGGTCTTTTCATATCTGCTTCCCAAAGTTTTAAGTCAATTAAATACACTTGCAATGATGATTACTCCCGAAAGTTTATTATCTGTTTTCAGCAGCATTGAAATATTTGTTAAAAAACTTTTTCCATTCTTAAATACACAAAATATAATTAATAGAATCTCACTCGAATTTCAGAATCTATTGTTTGGATGGATTAACAATGTAAGCAATATTTTATATAGTCTCTTTTCAGTTCTCGCACTTTTAGTTATTGTTCCATTTATTACTTTTTTCTTGCTTAAGGATAATAAAAAAATTATAAAAGGCATTATCAATATCATGCCTAATCAATATTTTGAAGTTTCTTACTGGGTAATAAAAAAAATATCAATTCAACTTGGAAGATTTGTTCGCGGCTGGATTCTTGATGCTGCAATTGTTGGCACATTGGCTGGAATTGGACTTGCTATTCTCGGTATTAATAATGCTGCATCAATTGGATTTGTTGCAGGTGTTGGACATTTAATTCCTTACTTTGGTCCTGTAATAGGCGGAATTCCTGCAATAATTATTTCAATAATTCAGCTTGGAAATTTTTCTATGCTTCCTAAAATTGTTCTTTTGTTTGCTTTGGTTTATATAATTGATAATGGTTACATTCAACCGCGGGTATTTTCGAAAAGTACAGATATGCATCCATTATTGATTATTATTTTAATTCTTATCGGTGGAAAATTACTTGGAGTTTTTGGAATGTTATTAGCAGTTCCAGCTGCAACGGTAATTAAAACTGCAGCTAAAGAAATTTATTATGGTTATAAAAATTATAAAATCATTCGAACATAAATTTCCTTTCAAAAAATTTTCCTCAATAATTATTCGGAGATAATTATGGAAATTCAGTTTATTGGAGCAGTTCAAACTGTTACAGGTTCAATGCATTTAATTAAAGCTAATGGGAAAAAATTTTTACTTGACTGTGGATTGTTTCAGGGTAAAAGAAAAGAAGCTTTTGAACTAAACAGGAATTTTGAATTTTTTGACCCGAAAGAAATTGATTTTGTAATTCTTTCACATGCACATATTGACCATTCTGGAAATTTACCATCACTGATTAAAAAAGGTTTTAATGGAAAAATTTAC
The DNA here is from genome assembly GCA_037481715.1 of Melioribacteraceae bacterium. GTDB lineage: Bacteria > Bacteroidota > Ignavibacteria > Ignavibacteriales > Melioribacteraceae > Rosettibacter. Next base: position 419,142 of record JBBFLD010000001.1, on the reverse strand, counting down.
TCAACTTTTGCTACACGCGACCTTGCATCAATTATGCTTCAGGATAGTGCTCATATTCAGGTAAAGGATGTTGAATTTGTAAATAAGAAGAGAAAGAAAAAAGGACAAAATCCTTTCGAACCACTTTATACTCAGGAAGATGCATTGCTGACATTAAAACATTTTGTTGGAATAAATTATCATCGTGAATTTAAAGTTGCCCCAGGTATCTTGCTTACATTTTTTGATGCGGGACACATTCTTGGTTCTTCAATAATATTTCTAAAAATTAATGAAAATGGAACTATAATTAATCTTGGATTTTCTGGAGATTTAGGAAGAGTAAATATGCCGATTTTGAGAGACCCAGAAAAAATTCCTGATGTTGATTTTTTTATTTGTGAAAGCACTTATGGAGGAAGATTTCATAAAGATATAAAAGATGCAGAAGAAGACCTGGCTCAGGTAATTCAAAAAGCTTATAATCAAAAAGGCAAAATTTTAATTCCTGCATTTAGTGTAGGAAGAACTCAGGAACTTGTTTATTCACTTCATAAAATATTTGAAAGTAACAAAGCTCCCGAAATTCCTGTTTATGTTGACAGTCCATTATCTGTCAATGCAACTAATGTATATCGAATGCATACTGAATGTTTTGATTTCGAAATAAGTGATTTTATTTTGAAAAAAGAAGACCCATTCGGTTTTAACAAACTTAAATACATCTCTGAAGTAGAAGAATCAAAAAAATTAAACAGTTTGAATGGACCATGCATTATCATTTCAAGTTCTGGAATGTGTGAATCTGGACGAATACTTCATCATCTTGCAAATAATGTTGAGAATCCAAACAACATAATTTTAATTGTCGGCTTTATGGCAGAAAATACACTTGGGCGGAGAATTGTAAATCAAGAAAAAGTGATAAAAATTTTTGGAGATGAATACAAACTTAATGCTGAAGTAATTGTTATGGATTCATACAGTGCACATGCCGATTCAAAAGAATTACTTGATTATTGTTCCAAATTTGATAAAAGCAGAATGCAAAATGTCTTTCTGGTTCATGGCGAAAAAGAACAACAGTTAATTTTTAAGTCGAATCTTCAGTCAATTGGTTTTAACTCAGTTTTAATACCGGAAAGAGGAGAAAGTGTTAAGCTTTAAAAACATTTTTTTGTTTTTCCTAATGCTTGTGTTTTTAAGCTGTTCGCGCAATGAAATTACTGAATTAACTGATGATGGATTGCCGCCTGCTGTTCCAACGGGGTTGATTGTATATGCAGCTTTTGATGGACAAGTGGGATTATCCTGGCAGCCCAACAACGAACCTGATATTTATGGATATTCAATTTTCAGAAGTATTAATGATACTCTTCATTTTGTTTTTATACAATTAACTACAGATAATTATTTTATCGATACAAATCTTGATTATGATTCAGTTTATTATTACAAGATTAATGCTGTAGATAAATTTCACCGCGAAAGCAATTTCAGTCAAATTGTTTCTGCTCAACCAAAAAATATTTACAAACCCCTTAGACCACAGTTTGTAAAAATTAATGCAAGAAATATTGATGACGAAAAATATATTTTATTGAACTGGAGCCCATCAATTGATAAAGATATCAGCTACTATGAAATTTACAGAGATACAGCAACAAATGTGAAAATTATTCCCGAAAACTTAATTGACACTTCAACAAATAATTATTATATAGATAAAAAAGAATTGAAATTGCTTAAAAAATATTCATATACAATAATTGCTGTAGATAAAGGCGGACTTAAAAGTGAACCCACCAACCCTGTTTCTGATGTATTACTGAACAAACCAATTTTATTATTTCCAGCAAACAATTCTGTAATAAATTTTATTAGAGAATTTAAGTTTAGAACTGTTTCTATGCCTGCTGATTATAAATTAATCATTCAGCGTAATCCCGTTTATGGTAATATTTATGAATATGATTTCAACACAGATAAAACTGATACCTTGATTACAATCAATCTTTCGAATATTTATCTCGAACCGTATAATACTTATTACTGGAGAATATTAACTTTTACACAAAAGGATGTGCCAAACAGTATCAGTGATTTATTTTCTTTTACTTATGTGCCAAATTAATTTTAATGAACATTGATGAACTTAATGTCATCAAAAAAAAATAATCTAATTTACTGGGTTATTCTGCTTTTAACTTTTTATAATATCACAGCTTTCTCTCAAATCGAAAGGGATAGTTCAGAGCTTTCCTCTTCGAGCTATTTATTTAAAATGTGGAATAATAATGTTGATAAACAGCTTAATACATATTCATTTAATACACAAGTAAAATACTTTTTGAACAGCTCAAAATATTTTGTTGGATTAAACGAAAATTTTAATTCAACAATTATTTCTGCAGCACAGAAAAATATAAAAGATGAACAATTCTTAAGATTATTGGGACAGTATAATTTTACAGAAAATCTTTCTGCTGGAATTTTTATTAAAAATAATCTCTATTCAGATAATCGTCAGGTTGCAATTAATAAAACTTCTTTGCTGAATACTTCATTTTTTTTGAAATACAATCCAGTTAAAAATTTTGAAATGTCTCCATTCATCGGCGTTTCTTATAATAATCAAATTGGGGAAGAAGATAAGGGATATATTTACGGTTCAGAATTATTATTAAATAATTTTCTTCTTGGTGATTTTAATGTTAATTCTTTTTTGAAATATCAGAATGAAGATGTTTCTCCACGAAAAAATTTATTGAGATATTTCAGCATTGATTTGGATAATAAATTTGAAGAAGGTTTTAATAATACTATTTCATTATATCTTGCCAATCAAAGGAAAGATTTTTATTTCACAGCTGATGAAGTAACTTCTTCAGAATTTAATATTGTGAATAATATTCAAAGTCGAGAAGAAACCAATTACTTATTCCAGGATAGAATCAGAATTAATCCGCAAAATTCTAACTTAAACATTGATGTACAGGGGAGAATATATTTAAGAAATATTGAAAGAAACACCAGATATATCAGCTTAAAAAATATTTCAAGCAGTTCTTTTGATTCAAAGATAAAAGAGTTACGACTTGATTTTATTTCGTCTGCTGAGTACAAATTAGATAATCTAAATATCTCTTTGAAATTTTCATTGTCAGAAAGAGAAGAAAAACATCAGCCAAGAAGAATTGAAGGGTTAAGCGAAATAATTTTTAATGAAAGAGAAAAATCGGAAGCATTAAAAAATAACATATCACAAACAGCAAATCTTGCTCTCAATTCAGTATTGGAAATTACTGATAAAGACAGATTAACTTTTAGTCTTTTTCATCGCAAGTTAAAATATGATACTCCAAGTCAGGATAACTATGATGACAGAGATGAACTGTTGAGTATGGGCAGAATATTGTATGAAAGAAAATTCAGCTCATCATTTAAAACTTTTTTGAACTTAGAAGGGAGCTTCAATAAAATTGTATATATTTTTTCAGAGCGGAGTTCAAATAATAATGTTCAAAGAATAATTCGTTTGTTGTCAGGTGGAATTATAAAATTCAGGAATTTTGTTACTTCTAACAGTGCCGAAGTTTCTGCTAATTACACAGTGTTTGATTATGAAAAGTTAAATCCAAATTACAAGAGTTATTCATTCAGACAGTTTATATTTCGAGATTCTTCTTCGATAATGATAAAGAAAAATTTATCTTTTTTGATTAATGGTTATATAAAATTATCGGAGCAAGGAGATTTTGAATGGTCAAGTTTTACAAGCAAACCGCTTCGTTATTTAAGTGAACAATATGTTGAGCCAAAAATTATTTTCAATTATTTCAGCTTAAGTGTGGGACAAGGTTTAAGATATTTTTCTTTATCAACATATAATTTCAAAAAAGGAATGGAGAAAAATAAATTATCGGATTATAAGAGCATTGGACCAGTTTTGGAGATTAATTATATTCTTTCAAGCGAAATTTATTTTCGATTTTATGGATGGTATGAATTTATTATGACTGAAAACTATAACAAAAGAGAAATTGCAAATTTTAATATGAAGCTGTCATATAATTTTTAATTGTTTGCGATAAAATATAACTCATTATATTTTTGCCAGAGAGTTAGGAGATAATCGATTGTCAGTTCAAACATATTACAAAGAAGTAGAAAGTAATCCTGAAATAGTTCCAACTCTGGATGAATTTGTAATCGATATAGCAAAAAAATCTGGAATGAACCCAGAAAAATTTAATAATCTTTCTTTATCATTTTCAGAAGCACTTTCCAACAGCATAATTCATGGTAATAAATGCGACCCAAATAAAAAAATAAGAATTAGAATTGAAGTAAATGATTCAAAAATGATAATTAAGATAAAAGATGAAGGAAAAGGATTTGATTTAACTTCAGTTCCCGATCCAACAAAAGACGAAAATATACTTAAAGACAGCGGCAGAGGCATTCACATCATGAAGTCTTTCCTTGATGATTTATATTATCACTTTTCTGAAGATGGAACAGAAACAGTTTTAATAATGACATTGAAATAAATCTATTTTTTGTAAATCATCTTCTGTTATGAAATTCTAATTTATCTTCATATATTTTGTCTGAAAATCTAATTATTCAATGAGGTAAAATATGGCAAGAAAAAAAATTGCTCTAATCGGAGGGGGCCAAATTGGCGGTGTTTTAACTCAACTAATTGCACAAAAAGAATTAGGCGATGTTGTGCTTTATGATATCGTGGAAGACTTACCACAAGGTAAAGCTCTCGATGTGGCTGAAGCAGCAGGTGTTGATTTGTTTGATGTTTCTGTAAAAGGAACTAATGATTACAAAGATATTGAAGGAGCTGATTTAGTGATTATTACTGCAGGTTTACCGCGTAAACCTGGAATGAGCAGAGATGATTTGCTTGTTACAAATGCAAACATTATGAAGACAGTCGCAGAGAATGTGAAAACTTATGCACCAAATTCAATTGTGATTGTTATTTCAAATCCACTTGATGCAATGGTTACACTCTTTCAAAAAATTAGTGGATTCCCAACTTATCGTGTTATGGGTCAATCAGGTGTGCTTGATTCATCTCGCTTTGCTACTTTTATTGCATGGGAATTAGGAGTTTCCGTTAAAAATGTCAATGCAATTGTTCTTGGGGGTCATGGTGATACTATGGTTCCGCTTGTAAGATATGCTAATGTTAATGGAATTCCTGTAATGGAACTTCTTGAAAGAAAATATAATGATGCTAAAAAAGCAAAAGAAGTTATGGATGCAATTGTACAAAGAACAAAGATGGCTGGAGGCGAAATTGTTAAATTGCTTAAGACAGGTTCAGCATTTTATTCTCCGGCAGCATCAGCTGTTGCAATGGCAAAATCAATTTTGAATAACGAAAATAGAGTTTTGCCAACATGTGCTTATTTGAATGGAGAGTATGGAATACAAGGTTATTATGTTGGTGTTCCAGCAGTATTAGGAAAAAATGGTGTAGAGAGAATCATTGAATTATCACTGAATGAAGAAGAAACCGCATTGCTTAATAATTCTGTTAATGCAGTTAAATCTCTTGTAGCTGATATGGATAGGTTAGGTTTTTAATTAAAAATTAGGCTGTCTAAAAAGTAAAAGCTTTTGAAGAAATAAAACTCAAAATCGATTAAAACAGATTTTGAATTTGACTTTTTAGACAGCCTGCTTTTTTATTTTACACTAACTTCTTTTTGTAAAAATAACTTTTGAAGTTCTCTTTTAGCTCTATTCTTCCATGCGCCTTTATGATATGCATATCCAGCAATTAAAGGCATTGCTAATGTCGCTTCTGAATAAACCATCTGTTCATAAGTAGTTTCAACTTTACCCCATGAACTTGCTTCTTTCAATGTTGAACTTGAAAGAGCACCATCACGAACATCTGCAACTGTAATTTGAATAGCATATTTATGCATTGGTGCATTTTCTTTTAGAATATCTGCAGCAACAACAATATCCTGAGTGAAATTTTTCGGAACACCGCCGCCAATCATAAATATTCCAGTCTCTTTGCTTTGCAATTTAATTTGAGTTAATTCATAAAAATCTTTTCCAGAATCAAAAGAAACATGTTTTTCTGGATTATTATGTTGATGCATAACAATTCCGAATCCTGCAGAGCAATCTGAAAATGCAGGTACAAAAATCGGGACATTATTTTTGTATGCTGCATAAATTACTGAATCATCTACTTTTGGACCACCGTTCTCATCAAGATATTTTCCGAAATGCCATAATAATTCTCTTGATGAATAAGGTTTGGGTTCCAAGCTGTCAAATATTTTTGCCGTTGTTTCATCACAAATTCTTAATTCATCTTCATCAATAAAAGTATCATAAATTCTATCGATATGTAATTCTCTAAGTTCATTATCATCTACAAAAGGACTTCCAATATAATGCTTAAAACCAAGTGCTTCGAAGAAATCCTGATCTACCATTATTGCACCAGTAGATACAATAACATCCACCATATTGTTTGATACTAAATCGTAAACGACTTTTTTAAGCCCGGCACTAAAAAGACTTCCAGCCAATGTGAGAATTACTGTGCAGTCGTTATCCCTTAACATCATGTCATAAATTCTTGCTGCACGATTTAAGTCTCTTGCACTGAAAGCCATATGTTCCATTGCATCAACTAATTTTACAACATTATGTTCTTTAATGTCTATATGCTTAATTACTTTTTGAAGATAATCTTGTTTTGTTGCCATACTTTTTCCTTTATTAATTAATTCTTTGAGAGCAAATATAATTATTCTGATAATAATTATACGAATTGACTATACAAACTCAGAAAAAATATTTTGCAAATTTTAAGATTCCCTGTTCCCACGCACTTGTATGATTTATTCCTTTTTTATTTTTTATCATCTCAATATTATTCAAATACCACTCGAAATTTCTTATAAGTGCATCTTTGTTAGAATATTTTGGATTAAAGCCTAAAATCTTTTCTGCCTTTTCAATCGATACAAATGAATCGCGATTTATTGTTTCATAAATCCATTCGTATAATGGGGAAATATTCAACTTTTCAAAAGCTTTTAACAAAATAATGGAAGGCAAAACAGGAAGAGTTACTACCTTTTTACCAAATCCAGCATAATCAAGTACAGCTTGGAAATCTTCTTTAATTGTTTGAAAATTTTTTGCGCCAATATTAAAAGTATCATTCACTATTTCTGCTGGAAGGATGCAGCATTTATAAATTGCATCGCATAAATCTTCTACATCAAGTAATTGATATTTATTTTTTCCATTGCCGATTATTGGAAAATTTTTTCCTTCGTTTGCCCATTCGTAAAGAAGAGCAAACACACCAAGTCTTTCAGGACCAATAAAAGTTTTTGGTCTTAAAATTGGGATACTCATTCCTTTATTTCTAAATTCCAGACAAATTTTTTCTGCTTCAATTTTAGCTTTTCCATAATTTCCAACGCCATGGAGTTTATCATCTTCATAAATTGGATGATGTTCTGGTATTCCATAAACAGCCGTAGATGAAATGTGAATAAATTTTTTGACTTTATACTTTTCAGCATAAATCAACAAATTTTTTGTTCCTTCAATGTCAATTGAAAAAATTTCATCTTTGCTATAAAGCGGCAATGCTGCTGCGGTATGGATTACAATATCTACATTTTTCATCACATCATTTATTAAGCTTGAATTTCGAATGTCTCCTTGAATAATTTTTATTTCAGATTTTACATCATCATAATTAAAATCAGAAATATCAATTGATGTAATTTCATTCTTATTATTTTTTAGTAAGAATCTAATTAAATTAATTCCAAGAAAACCGGCTCCACCTGTAATTAGATAATGCATAATAACTTGTCAATATTTTCTAATAGTTTATACTAATTTAATAAAAGAAAAACTAATCATATCTAAATTGATTTGTAATGAATTCAGACTAGAAAGCTGTTTAACTACTTATTTCCACTTCTTGATTTTAGGAACTGTGCTTATTATTTTGGCAACATACAAAACTTAGAAAACGGAGGTAACCATGGCTAATGAAGATAATGGATTGGGAAAAGGTTTATTAATTGGATTTTTAACCGGCGCAGCAGTTGGTTCAATTATCGCATTGCTTTTTGCCCCTAAATCTGGGAAAGAACTAAGAGAAGATATTAAGAAGAAATCTCAGGATTTTATGGAAGATGCAGAAAGTTATCTTACAACTGCAAAGGAAAAAGCCAATCAATTAATTAATGAAGGGAAAAAAAAATCTGAGCGACTGGTTGCAGAAGCTAAAGAAAAAGTAGATGCGTTATTAAGCGAAGCAGAAAAAATTTTGAGCGAAGCAAGAGATAAAGCTGGAAGTGCTGTTCAATCAACAAAAGAAAAAGTTGAAAAGGAAGGGGATCGTCTTAAATCTGCAATCAAAGCTGGTGTTGAAGCATACAAAACTGAAAAAGAAGCTTAATAGATGACTACTGTTATTGATATTCTTTTAGCAATTCTAATTCTTGCTGCTTCAGGTCTTTGCATCTATTTAATTTATACTCTTAAAAATTTATTACAAGAAGCAGAAGCAATAAGAAAAGATGTTCATAATCTTGTTGAAAAAGCTTTGCCTATTCTGGATAATTTAAATGATGTATCAAATCGTGCTTCAAAAGTTGTAAGTGGTATTGAAGATTATTGGGACGAAGTTGATAGTTCTATAAAAAGAGTTAAAGAAAAAATTGCGAACTTCACTTCGCTAAAAACATTTCAAAATGATGAAAATCCTGCAAAGGATTTAATCAAAAATCTGCGTGCTTTTGTTAAAGGCATATCTGCATTTTGGCAAACATTTAAGAAAAAATAAACTATTGTTCTAAAGTAAGGAGAAACAATCTTGAAAGAGTTCAATCCAGAAGCTATTAGAAACTTAGCATTAATTGGTCACGGCGGAAGCGGTAAAACTTCTATTTCGGAACTGTTGTTATTTACAACAGGACAAATTAATAGAATCGGAAAAATTGAAGAAGGAAACACAACTTCCGACTTTAATCAAAATGAAATTGAAAGACAAATTTCAATTGCAGCTTCCGCACTTAACATGGAATGGAATAATACTAAAATCAATTTAATTGATACTCCAGGATTCCCTGATTTTATTGGACAGGTAATTGCAAGTCTGTATGTATCTGATGTTGCAGTCTCTGTTATTAAAAGTGCCGAAGGTATTGAAGTAGGCACAGAATTAACATGGGAATATGTTAAAAAATATAATCTCCCTGCAGCAGTTCTAATTAATAAAGTTGATAATGAACATTCTAAATTTTTTGATACTGTTCAAATGGCAAAGAACAGATTGAGTCCTGATGTAACTGTAGTTGCATTTCCAGTAAAAGAAGGGATTAATTTTAATTCTGTTATTGATTTAACAAAAATGAAAATGGTCACTTATGATGCTGCAGGAACTAAGAAAATTAGTGAAGCTGATATTCCAGCAGATTTGAAAGAGAAAGCTGAAAAATTAAGAGAAGAATTAATTGAAAAAGTAGCTGAATCCGATGAAGAATTAATGAACAAATTTTTTGAAGAAGGAACATTAAGCGAAGATGATTTAAGAAAAGGAATAAAAGCTGCAATTATTAAAAGAGGTTTAATTCCTGCATTCCCATTTGCTGCAACAAAAGGTATTGGTGCAAATACATTTCTTGATTTTATTGTTAATTATTTTCCAGCTCCAAGTGAAAGAGAACCAATCGAAGCAATAATGAAGGATGGCGGCACAAAAGTAAAAATAAATTGTGACCCCAATGGAGAACCTGTATTGTTCATTTTCAAATCTCTTTCTGAACAGCATGTTGGAGAACTTTCAATATTCAAGGTTTATTCAGGAACTCTTACACCAGGCATTGATTTGATTAATACTCACAAAGATAAAGTAGAAAGATTGGGACAATTATTCATACTTAATGGAAGAAACAGAACGGAAGTGAGTAAACTTTCAGCAGGTGATATTGGTGCTGTAGTTAAATTGAAAGATAGTCACACTGGAGATACACTTTGTTCCAAAAACTTTACAGTTGTTCTTCCTGAAATTGTTTATCCAGAACCAGTAATTCGTTTTGCTGTTAAACCAAAAGCAAAAGGTGATGAAGATAAAATTTCTGCTGCTCTTCATACTGCTCACGAAGAAGAACCAACTCTTACTGCAAAGTATGACCCGGAAATATCTCAAACAGTAATTTCTGGTCAAGGTGAACTTCAACTGAACCTTGCAATAAAATTATTAAAAGACCGCTACGGTGTTGAGGTAGATTTGGTAGAACCAAAAATTCCTTATCGAGAAACAATTAAAGGTGTATGTGAAGATGCAGAATACAAACACAAAAAGCAGTCGGGTGGACGCGGTCAATATGGTCATGTTCATTTAAAATTAGAACCTCTTCCGAGAGGTGCAGGTTTTGAATTTGTTGATGCAATTGTTGGCGGTGTTGTTCCAGGAAGATTTGTTCCTGCAGTTGAAAAAGGTTTAAGAGAAATTATGGCTAAAGGAATTTTAACTGGAAGCAAAGTAGTTGATGTTAAGGTAACTCTGTTTGATGGAACTTATCACCCTGTTGATTCAGATGAAGTTTCATTCAAAATTGCTGCATCTCAAGCATTCAAAAAAGGATTCCTTGAAGCAAAACCAGTTATACTTGAACCAATTTATGATGTAACAGTTAAAATTCCAGAAGAATTTATGGGCGATGTAATGGGAGATATTTCGAGTAGAAGAGGAAAAATTCAAGGTATGGATTCCGAAAGCCCCTTCCAAATAATAAAAGCTAAAATTCCTCTTGCAGAATTACATAAATATTCTACACAATTAAGAAGCTTAACTTCTGGAAGAGGAATGTTTACAATGAGCTTCTCACATTATGAAGAAGTTCCAAAAGAAATCGAAGCAAAAATTATCGAAGAATATCAAAAACAAAAAGAAGAAGAAGCAGAATAATTTATTTCTATTTAATTTTGGGGCGGAATTATTTCCGCCTTTTTTATTTATAGGAGAAAAATGAAAAGACTCTGGTCCCCTTGGCGTTCTCAATACATTGAATCATTCATTAGAAAAAAAGATAACAACGAGTGCATCTTTTGCAATGCAGTTAATGAAAATATCAATGATGATAAATGTCTTAAGGTCTATGAAGGAAAATTGTGTTATGTAATGTTGAATCTTTATCCATACAACAGCGGACATGTAATGGTAATCCCGCATCGTCACATTTCATCTTTTAATCAATTGACTACAGAAGAAATGAATGAAGTGATGCAAATTGTAAAATTAACTCTTGAAGCGTTGGATTACACAATGCAGCCGCATGGATATAACTTTGGTGCAAATTTAGGTAAAGCTGCAGGTGCAGGAATTGATGAACATATCCATTTCCATATTGTACCAAGATGGAATGGTGATACAAATTTTATCCCTGTTCTTGGAGAAGTTAAAGTTATTTCACAGGATTTGCTTCAAACAAAGAAAAATTTAATTGATGCATTTAATAAAATAACAAGTAAGAAAAATGAATAATCAAATAAAAGTTCTTGTTGCTCCAAATAGTTTTAAAGAATGTGCAGATTCAGTCGAACTTGTTACGCTGTTCGAAAATGGATTTGATAAGCATCTTCCTAAAAATATAAAGTCAAAAATAAAATTTGACTATAAACCAATCTCCGATGGCGGCGATGGATTTCTGGAAGTTTGTAAATATCACTTCGGTTTAGAAAAACTTCATTTCGAAATTTCTTATCCTTATAGTGAAGAAAAATTTTTGTGCCCCGTAGGTTACTGGGAATCAAAAAAATTTCTTTTCATTGAATCTGCAGAAGTATTGGGATTAAAAAAAATTCCAGCAGATGAACGCAAACCAATGGAACTATCTTCAAAAGGAATGGGTGAACTTCTTATTCAAATTCTTGATGGAATTGATAATGGATTGCTTGATGTTGAACATGTTATAATTGGAATTGGCGGAACAGGCACAAATGATTTAGGACTTGGAATGATGGAAGTTTTTGGATTGGAACTGTATGATAAAAATGACAATAAACTTGATGTTCTTCCCAAAAATTTTGAGCTTGTAGAAAAAATAGTTGTTCCAGAAGTTAATCTTCCATTTAAGTTGGAAACTATTATTGATGTTGAAAATCCATTGCTTGGAGAAAAAGGCGCATGTAAGTCTTTTGCACATCAGAAAGGTGCTACAGAATCCGATATTGTTCATCTTGAAAAAGGTTTTGAAAATATTTTACATGAACTTGAATTGGACGAAGAATTTATTGCTAAACTAAGTGGTGCAGGCGGTGGATTAGCAGCAGCATTCAAAATATTTTTTAATGCCGAAGAAAAATTTGCATCGGATTTTATTGAAAAATATCTTGAGATTAAATCAGAAAATTCTGATTATAATCTTATAATTACAGGTGAAGGAAAATTTGATTTTCAAAGTATGATGAACAAAGGCTCAATGATTATTGCTAATAAATTTGCACAAAAAAATATTCCAGTATATATAGTTTGCGGCGAAGCAGAAGGTATTTTGCCGGATGACGAAAATATTCATTTAATAGAACTTGCTGAATACTTTGATTCAACTGAAGAATCTATTGCAAATATTGATAAAGGAATTGACATTGCATGCAAACAGATAAGCAAATTTATATTAAAACAAATTGAAGCAAATTAACAGACAGGATAAAAATGCAAAATGAATTTGAAAAGATAGAAAAAGTAAGAGTGCCTGCACTTGATGAAATCCTGGGTAAAAAATTTCCTGTTCTCGATGACGGATTTGTTCGCGTGATTGATTACATGGGTTCCGATGAATCCATTGTTCAGGCAGCTCGAGTTTCTTATGGAAAAGGAACAAAAAAAGTAAGTGAAGACAGAGGATTAATTCGTTATTTAATGCGCAATAGACATACAACACCATTCGAAATGTGTGAAATAAAATTTCATTTGCGTGTTCCTATGGATACATGGCGGCAATGGATTCGTCATAGAACTGCAAATGTGAATGAATATTCAACAAGATATTCTATTGCTATTGATGCAACACAAAAAACTGAACCAAATCAGTGGAGACTTCAGGCAAAAGATAATAAACAGGGGAGCAATGGATTTCTAGATGAATCAATTGGGAAAAAACTTTCTGAGCGAGAAGAAGAACTTCAAAATTTTGCAAGAGAAATTTATCAGGAAAGATTGGAGCTTGGTGTTGCACGCGAACAAGCACGCAAAGACCTGCCTCTTTCAACTTATACAGAAGCATACTGGAAAATTGATTTGCATAATCTTTTACATTTCCTTTCATTGAGAATGGATAGTCATGCACAATTTGAAATTCGTTCTTATGCAAATGTGATTGGAAATGAAATAGTTGCTAAATGGTGTCCTTTAGCATGGGAAGCTTTTCTTGATTATCAAATAAATTCAATTACTTTCTCTTCATACGAAATAAAAATTATTAATGCGTTAATCAAGAATAAAATTGATGAAGCACTCAAAATTGCTGAAGATTTAGGCTGGCTGAATAAAATTGAAAATCGACTCGCAAGAAACAGAGAAAGAATAGAATTTGAAGAGAAACTAATTAAATTGGGATTGGAAAAACCCTGGTGAAAAATTTTTTTCTTAGTGCAATTGAAGTTAAGCAAATAAATCTATAATCATCAAAAAATAACTTTTCAAATATTTCCTCATTCTGTTTCATGAAATTATCAATAGCAAAGTTTTGATAATAATCTTCAATTGTTTTGAAAATCATAAACAAAATTATATTAGTGGCTTTAAGATACTTCAGAATAAATGTGAATCTTTATTTATAAATTTATCATCGAATTATTTTAGTTATTGACGAAAAGAGAATGAAATGAAAAAGATTATTATAGCTGCAGTTTCAGAAAATTTTGTTATCGGGAAGAATGGAAAAATACCATGGCATAGCAAAGAAGAATTAACTCATTTTCGAAATATAACCTTAGGTTTTCCAGTGATAATGGGAAGAAAAACATGGGAATCTATTGGTAAGCCATTAGAGAATAGGATTAATATTGTCATAACACATGATGTAAAAAAATATCCTCATATCTTAGCATTTGGCTCACTTTCAGATGCATTCAATTACTGTGAAAAAAAGTTTGATCAAGTTTTTATAATTGGCGGCGAAAGTATTTTTAGACAGACAATTTCAATTGCAGATGAAATTATTTTGTCCAAAATGAAATTTACAGCTGATGGAGATACATTTTTCCCTGAAATTGAACTTAATGAGTGGAAATTAAATTCAATAAAAAAGTTTACTGATTTTACAGTTCATCATTATATTAGAATCACAAATTGAAAAAGTGTGAGAAAAAAGTGAAAAATAAAATCAAAATATTGCCTGAAAATGTTGCAAATAAGATTGCAGCAGGAGAAGTTGTTAATCGTCCTGAATCTGTAGTTAAAGAACTTCTTGAAAATTCAATTGATGCCGATGCAAAAAACATAGATGTTATTATAAAAAATGCTGGCAAAACTTTAATTCAAGTTGTTGATGATGGAAGCGGGATGTCAGAAGAAGATGCTGTTCTATGTGTTCAACGACATGCAACAAGCAAAATTGCTACAGTAGAAGATTTAGAATCAATTACAACTTTTGGATTTCGCGGCGAAGCTCTTGCATCCATTGCAGCTGTCAGCCAGTTTGAATTAAAAACCAGAAGGAAAGAAGATGAATTAGGAACAATCATAAAAATCGAAAATGATGGTCAAATAATTATTGAAAAAGATTCATTCCCAATTGGCACTTCTGTTTCAGTAAAAAATTTATTTTACAATGTCCCTGCAAGAAGAAATTTTCTAAAAAGCAATGCAACTGAATTAAAACACATTCTGGATGCATTCAAAAGAGCAGCATTGAGTCATCCTGAAATTAGTTTCAAATTTTATAATGATGACGACCTTATTTTTGATTTTGCTGCAAGTTCAATTTACGACAGAATGAAAGATGTTTTTGCAGAAAATATTATTGATGCGGTTCTTGAAGTAAAAGAAATTACAGATTATATCAGCTTAACAGGCTTTATAACAAAACCTGCTTATTTACAAAAAAGCAAAGGTGACCAATACTTCTTTTTGAATAAAAGATATGTTACAAACAAAATAATTAATCATGCAGTTTACACAGCTTACGAAAACATTCTTGATAAAGGCGATTATCCATTCTTTGTATTGTTTATGACAATCGACCCGCACAAAGTTGATGTGAATGTTCATCCATCAAAATTGGAAGTTAAATTTGATGATGAAAAAGAAATTTATTCTTTTGTTCATGCTGTTATTAAAAAAACTTTAGGAAGTTACGATCTTGTTCCCAATATCGAGCTTGGAGGCAGCTCGGTTGATACCTCGCTTCGTTTTCAAAATTTCAAATCAATTGAGAAAGAAGATTTTAGCGATAGACCATTCAGCAGACAATTTGCTCAGTCTGATGAAATAAAAAGAACTCCAATTTTTAATGAAGAAGATATTGAACGATTGTTTGGCGATTTGAATAACGATATCAAATCAGCTGCTGCTCCAGTTGAAGTTGAACATCCATTCGATTCGAAACAAATTGAAATAACTCATCAATATGATTCTCTCAAAAATTCAGAGGCTGATACTCCTTTTATTGTAATGCTTCATAACAAGTATATTCTTTCGCAAATCAAAAGCGGGTTGATGATTATTGATGCACATGTAGCTCACGAAAGAATTTTGTATGAACAAGCCTTGCAGTCATTTGATGCGAATATTCCTTTTTCTCAACAATTACTTTTTCCTCAATCTGTTCAATTAGACCCTGCAGATTATCAGCTTGCAAAAGATTTGGAACCTTATCTTACTAACCTCGGATTCATAATAAAATTCAAATCAAAAAATGTAATTGAAATTGCAGGAATACCACCAGATTTAAAAGCAGAACATGAGGTTGATACACTTCTCGATATTCTTCATGAGTATAGAAAAAACCAACAGGAGAATAGATTGGATGTAAAGGATAATCTTGCCAAATCTTTTTCATGTAAAGCAGCAATAAAAGCCGGCGATAAATTAAATGAAAGAGAAATGAGAATTCTTGTCGATAAACTTTTTGCTACTTCGATGCCTTATGTTTGTCCGCATGGCAGACCAATTATAATTAAAATCCCAATAGAAGAATTCGATAAACGATTTGGCAGAACATAATTATGAGTTTTTCTTTGAAGAAAATTCAATTATACCTGAAACAGATTCGCATAACTAGCTGGCTGAAAAATGTTTTTGTTTTTGTCCCTCTTGTTTTTTCTAAACATTTATTTGATTATGATTATTTCTCAAAAGTTATTGTAGCTTTTATAACATTTTCATTTGCATCGAGCTTGATTTATGTTTTTAATGATTTGATGGATATTGAAAGAGATAAAATTCATCCAATAAAGAAAAACAGACCTTTAGCCGCAGGCTCCATTACATATTCAGAAGCAAAATTAATTCTAACTCTTCTCTTCTTAATAACATTCTTGCTTTGTTTCTTAATATGGAACGAGTTTGTAATTGTAATTTTAATTTATGTTTTGATTAATATTTTTTATTCTATCCGCTGGAAAAATTTTGTCATCATTGATGTATTTTGTATTTCTGCTGGCTTTATGCTTAGAGTTATTGGCGGTGGATTAATAATTTCTGTTTACATTTCTAACTGGTTAATACTAACAACATTATTTCTATCTTTATTTTTAGCAATAATGAAAAGAAGAATTGAATTCGTGAGTTATCAGAAAATTAACGAACAACGAGAAGTGCTCGATAAATACACACTTAGTTTTATTGACCAAATGGTTTCTGTTACTGCATCTGGAGTTGTAATTTCTTATGCATTATATACTGTATCTGCAAGAGCTGTTTTAGAATTTGGCACAGAAAAATTAATTTATACAACAATCTTTGTGCTTTTTGGAATTTTCAGGTACATGTATCTTGCTTTTAAGGAAAATAAAGGAGAAAATATAGTTGAAGTTTTACTTACAGATAAGCCAATGATTTTTAATTTGATTTTATACACAATTTTTACATTATCAATAATTTATTTGAAAATATGATTAACGATATAATATTGCTTATAATTTTACTTTTCTTAAGTGCTTTCTTTTCTTCATCTGAAATAGCTTATATTGTTGCTAACAAAATTAAAATTGAGCTGCGTGCAAGAAAAGGAAATATCTATGCTAAGAACGCATATTATTTTCTGAAAAATCCCGATTCTTTTTTCTCTACAATCTTAATTTCGAACAATATTACCAATATTGCCTTTGCTTCGATTATCTCTTTTTACCTTCTTACTTATTTAAATCTGGAAGAATTCGAAATACTTATTATTTCTACTGCGTTGCTTTTAATATTTGGTGAATTGATGCCAAAATATATTGGAACTGAATTAGCAGATTTGTTGATTTTAATTTCTGCAATACCATTAAGAATTATTTCGTTTCTAATTTTTCCATTATCAAAAATCACAAGCAATATATCTTCTGTAATTAACCGCATGAATAAAATGGAAGAAGAAGGAATTCTAAATGTTGTTGACAGAGAAGACATTCAGGATTTAATTGAAGAAAGCACAAAAGCAAAAAAAATTGATGAAGAACAATCGGATATCATTTATAAAATAATTGAAATAAAAGAACAAAAAGTTTATGAAGCCATGACACCACGGACTGATATTGTTGGTGTTGATATAAAAAGCAGCGTTGATGAAGTTCTTGATAAGTTTATTGAATCTGGTTATTCAAAATTAATTGTCTATGAAGAAAATCTTGATAACATTAAAGGTATGGTTTTGATTAAAGATTTTTTCAAAATGCCGGAAAGTCTTTCATCAGTTATCAGAGAAGTTGTTTTTGTGCCGGAAACAAAAAAGAGTTTAGAAATGCTGAATGAATTTTTGGATAAACAATTTTCCATTGCCGTTGTAGTTGATGAATTTGGAGGTACGGCAGGAATTGTTACAATGGAAGATTTAATTGAAGAATTATTTGGCGAAATACGAGATGAATATGATGTAGAAGAAAAAATTGTTAAAAAGATAAATAACAATACATACATCTTAAGCGGAAAAGTTGAAATTGATTATCTTAATGAAGAACATAATTTTGGAATAGAAGAAGGAGATTATGAAACAATTGCAGGATATATCACCACGAAATTGGGAAGAATTCCACTTAAAGGAGAATCATTTAAAATTGACCACTTTACAATTTTAATTCTGAAATCGAGCAAAACTAAAATTGACTTATTAAAAATTATTATAGAACTCGAAACAAGAGAATAACATAACCACCTAATCATTCCTTACAATTAGTTGAACTAAAAAATCATTATCTTTGAAAACAAAAATTGCAGGAAAGGATTGTTAAATTTTAAAATCAATTATCAAGACAAAAATTCAAAAGCAAGAACAGGAGAATTCCAAACGGCACATGGCATTGTTCAAACACCTATATTTATGCCTGTTGGAACTCAAGGAACAGTGAAAGCAATTACTCAAAGAATTTTGAAAGAAGAGGTAAAAGCAGAAATTATTCTTTCTAATACTTATCATTTATACCTAAGACCAGGCACACAAATTTTAGAAGCGGCAGGAGGTCTTCATAAATTTATGAATTGGGATTTGCCAATACTTACAGACAGCGGCGGCTTTCAGGTTTACAGCTTATCTGATTTAAGAAAATTAAAAAATGATGGAGTCGAATTTCGTTCACATCTCGACGGCTCAATTCATTTTTTTACACCAAAGAAAGTAATAGAAATTCAAAGAAGCATTGGCTCGGATATAATGATGCCTCTTGATGAATGTACTCCTTATCCATGTGAATATGATTACGCAAAAAAATCAAAAGAGTTGACATCAAAATGGGCAATCCTAAACAAAGAATCATTTGAATCTACAAATCCTCTTTATGGTTATGAACAATTTTTATTTGGAATTGTTCAGGGGAGTGTTTACAAAGATTTACGTGAAAGCTCAGCAAAAGATTTAACCAAACTTGAATTTGATGGTTATGCAATTGGCGGCTTGGCAGTTGGAGAACCAGTAGAAACAATGTATGAAATTGTAGATTTCACAACAGATTTTCTTCCTGAAAATAAACCAAGATATTTAATGGGTGTTGGAAGACCCGAAAATATTCTTGAAGCAATTGCTCGAGGTATTGATATGTTTGATTGTGTGATGCCTACACGAAATGCTAGAAATGCATATTTATTTACTTCAAAAGGAATAGTTACAATTCGAAATGCAGCTTACAAGGATGATTTCAGCCCGCTTGATGATGAATGCAATTGTTATACATGTAAAAATTTTACAAAAGCATATTTAAGGCATTTATTTAATGCAAAAGAAATCTTAGCTTTGGAGTTAGCAACTATTCATAATTTAACTTTTTATCTAAATCTAATCAGAACTGCTCGTGAAAAGATAAAAGAAGGTAAATTTTCTGAATGGAAAGATGAAATAACAAAAATAATTTCAATCAATGTTCAATCAAAAGAGGAGTAAAAAATGGATTTATTATTAGCAATGGCACCTCCGCCAAATGGACAAGGAGGCGGAGCAGGAAGTCTAATCAGCACCTTAATTATGTTTGGTGCTATATTCTTTATCTTTTATTTTATGATAATTCGTCCGCAACAAAAAAGAGCAAAAGAAAGAGAAAAACTTTTAGCTTCAGTTCAGAAAGGCGATAAAGTAATATTAAGCAGCGGACTTTATGGAACCGTAGCCCAGCTTGATGAAAAAACTGTATTAATTGATGTTGGCAATAATGTTAAAATGAAATTCGACCGTTCTGCTATTGTAACAATTCTCAAAGATTAAAAAAATGACTGTCTTAATCATAAATTTGATTAAGACAGTCTAAAAATTAAAGGAGTTTTATGAAAGAACTTGGAATAAAACAAAATTTTCTTGGCATCGAAAAAAAATATTCTAACTATAAAGATTCTCAAATAGTTATTCTTCCTGTACCGCTTGAAAAAACAGTAAGCTATGGGAAAGGAACAAGCAAAGGACCAGAAGAAATATTAAAAGCTTCTCATTATGTTGAATTCTATGATGAAGAACAGAAAAGAGAACTTTGTTTTGAAAAAGGAATTTGTACGCTTGAACCTATTAATCTTCAAAAATTATCAATTGAAAAATCATTACAAAAAATTCATAAAGAAGTTGCAAAACATATTGATGAAGGAAAATTTGTTGTAACACTCGGCGGCGAACATTCACTATCTGCAGCACCAATTATGGCATTTCATGAAAGATTCCCAAATCTTTCTATTCTGCAAATTGATGCGCATTCAGATTTAAGAGACAGCTATGAAGGTTCAAAATATTCACATGCATGTGTAATGGCTCGAGTTGCAGAATTCAATTCAAATATTGTCCAAGTTGGAATTCGTGCTCAATGCATTGATGAACTTGAGATAAAAAAGAACAAGGGGATAAAAACATTTTACGCGCGTGAGATTAAAATGGGTATGTATGGAGAAAATTGGCATGAGTTGGTTGTAAACAATCTAACAGAAAATGTCTACATAACTTTTGATGTAGATGGTTTGGATCCTTCGTTGTTACCAGCTACAGGCACACCAGAACCAGGCGGATTATTCTGGGATGAAACTATGAATTTACTTAAAGCAGTCGGTATTGAAAAAAATATCGTAGGATTTGATGTTGTGGAATTAGCTCCAACCAAATATCATCCATCTTCAAATTTTGTTGCAGCAAAACTCGTTTATAAAATGCTTAATTATGCATTTATTGATAGATAGTATAATAAAATAAGTTATAAAATGAAGTTTGATACTGATATAAATTATAGGTTAATAAAAGATTCAGAAGAAATTTTAGAATTTTTTTATAAAAAAAAGATTGATGAAGATTGGTCATTTACGGAATTCAAGCCTTCCGATACTAATAAATGGACTCATGGTTACCACAGGTATCCTGCAAAGTTTATTCCTCAATTGGTTGAAAAATTAGTTGACGAATATATACCATATAAGAAAGCTCATATTAATGATCCATTTATGGGTTGTGGCACTACTATCGTTACTGCAATATCCAGGGGATTCGTAGCAAGTGGCACAGATATAAACAAAATCGCATATCTTATTACAAAAGTTAAATCTACACCTATAGAACCCTTATATTTAGAACAAAAAGTTAATCAGTTCTTAAGTAAAATCAAATTAGTCAATCATGAGATTGATACACTTTTTCGTGAAGATATTTCACCATTTATACCTGAAAAGCATATTGAAAGGATTAAATACTGGTTCTCAAATGAAAATATTAATGAGCTTGGTAAAATTTTGAAAATAATTTACGAGGAAGAGGATAAAATTATTAGAGATTTTTTACTTGTAGCTTTTAGTCATATATTAAAGAATTGTTCTTATTGGTTACAAGGGAGTACAAAACCGACAAAAGATTTTAAAAAAATTCCTTCTAAACCATTTGATGCATTACGAAGGCATTTAAATAAAATGAAAAAAGGGAATAATGCTTTTTATAATATAGTACCACAAGATGTAAAATCTAATATTGATAGTTACTTAAAAATAGAAGTTGGGGATGCTAAGAAACAGCCAGTCTTAGATAATTCAGTAGATTTGATTGTAAGTTCAAGTCCATATGTGACTAGCTATGAATATGCTGATTTGCATCAGTTATCTACGATATGGCTTAATTTAGTAGATAATTTAACAGAATATAAAAAAGAATTTATAGGTACATCATATAAAAAATATGAAAATAGAATTCTACGGAGTACAATAGCAAAAAACATAGTTGATAAATTGTATATAAAAAGTAAAAAATTAGCCAAGGAAGTTGAGGCATTTTTCATTGACATGGAAGAAGTTTTTGATGAAAGTTATAGAATTTTAAAACCAGGGGGTAGATGTTGTTATGTCATTGGGGATACAAAACTAAAGGGTGTAGAAATTCTAAATGCAGAGGTTTTTGCTGAGAGTTTGCAATATTCGGGATTTAAGTTAGATAGAATAATAAAAAGAATGATCCCTCTTAAAATCTTGCCTCAAAAAAGAGATGAAAAGACAGGTAGATTTGCAAGTAACCATAATGCAAACTCTGAAGCATATCCTATAGAGTACATTGTTATTGGATTAAAGGAATAATAAAATGGAATTTGAAGATTTAAAAAAACTATATTTGAAAAAGAAAGAACGGTATGGAAAAGAAACATACAAGCACATTTCAGAGCTTTTAAAAGAAGCTAAGAAAATTCATAAGCGAGATTGGTTAAAAAATCCTACTCCAAATAGAGACCATGAACAAAGTTGGAGAGCCTTCAAAGGGAAAAATTTAGAAAAATTAGTTCAATATATTATCACAGATGAAGTTGAAGACCTTGGGTTAAAAGTAGTTAATGGTAATCAACTTGAAAGAAGTACTAACTTACCTAAAGAATTGAGCCAAATAAAACGTAACTTAGCTATTGATTATGGTGAATTTGGTTTGCATCTTCCTGATGTTGATATTGTTATTTATAATCCTAAAGATTGTAAAATTCTAGCTGTGATATCAAGTAAAGTTACATTGAGAGAAAGAATTGCACAGACAGGTTATTGGAAATTTAAACTCTGCCAAGATGATTTAACAAAACATATTAAAGTTTATTTCATAACACCAGATGAAGATGGAACATTAACACAAATGCAGCCAGCAAAGAAAGGTAGAGCAATTGTAGAAGTAGATTTGGATGGCAGTTATGTATTAACTGAAGAAGTTATTGATGAAAGCAACAAAGTAAAATTATTTGAGCATTTTATAAATGATTTAAGAAAAATATTGGAAAACTAGGGGGTATAAAAATGGAAATTCGGGTTTTTGATTTAATAGAAGATAAAAAAGTTAATGCCAAATGTTTATTGGTTGATATAAGGATAGGGAAATATCTTGAGTTAATAGAAGAAAATCTTGAAGACCTTGATATTCAGCGTGGTATGCAGCTGTCACGTAGACGTGATGTTTATAAACGTCTTATTGAAGATTTAAAACAAGGAGCATTAATTCCACCCATATCTTTAGTTTTAAAGAAGAATTCATCTGTATATGATAACATTAAAAATAAAAATGAAAATGATACAAAAGAGATTGAAGAAATTATGAATGCAAAAATTAATATTGGTGATTTTTCGATTTTGGACGGTCTTCAAAGAACTTTCTGTTTATTAAACGTAAGAGACGATCTGAAAGATGAAAAAGAAAAATTTTTGAATCGAAGATTAAGAGCTGAGATTTGGTATGATATAACAACAACAGCACTTTTATATAAAATGTTAGTATTAAATACAGGACAGGTTAAAATGAGTATGAGGCACCAAATAGAAATTTTAAATATTCCCTTAAAAGAAAGTTTTTTAGAAATTGCAAAGAACAGAGGAATAACTATAAAGTTCAGTACTTTTAGGGAACCCACAAGAAATGATGAATTGCATACTTATAAATTTTCTAATATTGTTGAGGCATTTACAGCTTTTATAACAAAAGATCCAATTGTTGATAAAACTAATGTGGTTGTACAAGAATTAGAAAGAATGAATTTCATAGAAGAACATTCAAGCACAGAAATATTGAGAAAAGATGAAGAAGTAAATGAATTTGTGGATATATTAATAAATTTAGATAATGCTTTATGGAATAAATATAAAAATGGAATAACTGAGGAAGATGGTAAACGAATTCTTCCATGGACTTCCAGAAATAATATTATGAATTCTCCTGCAATATTATCTGGAATATTTGCAGCTTTTGGGAAAGCATTTTCAGAAACACAGGATAAAAACGAGTATAAAAAAAGGAAAGAAAAATTATTACAAATATTATCTACAAATGAAAATGATTCATTAAAACTAGAAAGCATGAGTAAAATTCTAGAGGATGAAAAGAGTAGAACACAAAAATTTGGAGAAACTACCCGAAAATTTTTTTTCAACGCTTTTAGAGAATTTTTTATTAGAAATGAAGACAATTTTGAAAGAATCTGGCAACGTTCTGTAGAATGAAAAAAATAGAACAGGAAAAAATTAAACATTTTTATAATGAAGTAATATCTCTTTACCCACGTGAAGTTAAAGAATTTTATTGGGGTAAAGATGTTTCTGATTTTATTGATATTATAATAAATAGTTTACCTGAAAATGAAGAACAAGAAATTGTTAGCATAATATGTAGAAATAATGAAAGTATTGTATTATCTAAGCCTATGTTTGATTTTTTATTTACTGAAGGTGAATTATGTAATTTTAATTCACCTATTGGCCGAAGATATGAACATAATAGTTATATTTTTATTGAATTTATAAAATCACCAATTATTATTATCAAAAATAATTTGGATAGAAATGGTATAGTTCCAATAACGAAAAAAGAAACGGAAGATGGGTTAACTAAAATAGAAAGTTGCTTTTTTATTAAAGGTGAAATACCTACTGAAGATTATTATGATTACCCTATAGAAATTATTCCATTTTTTATATCTCAAATGAAAGCAAGGTTAATAAAAAAAGTAGATAAACTACCTTCATATTTTATTGATCATTTTGAACCTATGAAATATGTTCTTAGAATAAAAAATGAACAAAAAAATTTACTTATTAAACTTCTATATAAATTTGCAACGAATTTAGGAATTATAGAAAACGAAATTATTTATGATAATGATACGTCAACCGAAATTAATCAGGAAATAAAATCTATTTTAGATGATGATGGGAATATTAATATAACAAATGATAGTGATCAAAATTTAAACTCACTTAAATTCTATATATCAGCTATAAAAAATCCAAATCCTTTTTATCGTTTTTTAGATGCATATCATGTACTTGAATCTTTATTTTATGAATATTTTTATAATTATGTAAAAAATCTGAACAATAATCGAAGCAAAGACGAGCTTTATGATGAAATTAGAAAACATATAAATGAAGATCAAATGCTGAAACTGGTGCTGGTTAACTGTTTGGATAATCAAGACACTATTAAAAAAATAAAAGAAGATCTTATTAACAAAGGAATTCAGGACTTATCTAAGATAATTAATAAAAATTATGATATTATTAACTGGTCTGAGAATGAATCTGAGAAATTTGCTTTAAAATTATCTGATTTAATTTATTCATTTCGTAATGCAATAGTACATTCAAAAAAATCAGATTACCACATAGAAAAAATTGAGGAATTTAAGGATTTTATACCCAAATTTATTGATTTGACTAACATTGTATTAGAACTTGCGAAACGTATTTTAGATAAAAATATTGAAAAATGGTAGATATAGAAAATTTTAATAAATAAAAAAATGAACAAAAAACAACTATTTAATGAGTGGAAGAAGTTGAACTCTGAACTTTTTGAAAAAAAGCCCAAAATCAATGGTTCTTATCCATATTTTATTGTGAAACGGAGAGAATTATTACTTTTTGCACAAGTCCATTTAAGTAATATTATAGAGGCTAAATCAAGAAAAGATAAATGGGATGAAAAATTTGAAACTGAAATGTATTATAAAGTAATGAATGAATATTACAATTGGTATAAAAATGAATAAAATCTATCCCAAATTTGAAACAACAACACTATGGGATTTCCCAACTCAAAATTATGGAAACAAATCACACGGTGATAATAAGTATCCTGGGGTGACACCTGCGTTTGTTATCTGGAATCTTATCCAAAGATATACGAAAGAAGGAGATCTAGTTGTTGACCCTATGTGTGGTAGTGGGACAACAATAGATGTATGGAAAGAAGAAAATAGAAAAGTTATAGGTTTTGATATAGTCCCTTATAGAAAAGATATAATACAAGCAGATGCAAGGAATCTGCCTTTAGCAAATGAAAGTGTAGACTTTGTATTTATTGATTCTCCATATTCTGATAATATTAAATACAACGACCATCCCGATAATATTGGAAATATTTCTTGTGAAAATCCTCGTTTTTTTGAAGAATTAGAAAAAGTAGCAATTGAAATGTATCGGATCTTAAGACCACAAAAATATATAGCTTGGTTAATTGGGGATCAAGCAAAGAAAAAAAAATTTGTTCCAACAGGCTTTAAATTGTATTCAATTCTTGAGAAGTATTTTAAACCTGTTGACATTATTTGTGTAACTAGACATAATCAAACATCAAATACACCAGTGTGGCATGAAAGAGCTAAGAAATATAATTTCTTTTTAAGGGGTTTTAAGTATTTAATAATTATGCAAAAAGTTGATAAATAAATTCATTAGCTGAATTTTACTTTTATTAGAATTTTCAAAAATAAGTTTTATAAAATATGACCAATACTATTTGAATAAAATATATTATCATCGAGGGGAAAAAATTGAAACGAATAATATTTCTTCTAATAATTTTTGGTTTTATTAAAAATATATCTGCACAAAAAATTTATTATGGAGTTATTGAAGGAGAAATTGATTTAGGAATAGCTCCTTATGTAAGAAGAGTAATAACAGAAGCCGAAAAAAATTCTGCTGAAGCTGTCATCTTTCGAATAAATACTTTTGGGGGCAGAGTTGATGCTGCAACTCAAATTAAAGATGCAATTCTAAACAGCAAAGTCAAAACTATTGCTTTCATCGATAAACGAGCAATTTCTGCTGGAGCTTTAATTGCTCTTTCATGTAATAAAATTGCAATGGTGCCAGGTGCATCAATTGGTGCATCAACTGTTGTTGACCAATCAGGTCAAAAACAATCTGAAAAATATCAATCATTTATGCGTTCAGAAATGCGAGCTACTGCAGAAAAAAATGGAAGAAGAACTGATATTGCTCAAGGTATGGTTGATGAAAAAATTGTTGTTCCAGATTTACAGGATGACAGCACAAAACTTATTACCTTGACTTCTGAAGAAGCTTATAAATTCAAAATGGCTGATACAATTGTTACTTCAATTGAAGAAGTAAAAAATGCTTTTGGATATAAAAATGCAGAACTAATTTCTGTAACTACTAACTGGGCAGAGGATTTTGTAAGATTTTTAAATAATCCTATAGTTTCTTCTCTTTTAATTATGCTTGGTTTGATTGGTCTTTATACTGAAATTAAAACTCCAGGCTGGGGCTTGCCAGGAACCCTTGGCTTAATATGTCTTGCATTGTTTTTTGGTTCAGGCTACATATTAAAATTAGCTTCAATGCTTGAAATCATAATATTTTTTCTTGGTTTTATTTTATTGATGATTGAAATCTTTGTTATTCCGGGATTTGGAATTTTTGGAATTCTTGGAATTATTTTAATGATTGCTGGATTATTTTTAGGTTTGATTTCAGATTTGCCAATTATTGATATGAATTTAGTTTCATTTGCAGTTATTCAACTTGCTGCCACTTTCTTAGCTACAGGATTTGTTATTGCACTTTTAATAAAATTTTTACCAAAGACAACTTTATTCAATAAATTAATTTTACAGGAAAAAGTACAGGAAAAATCAGGTTACGCTGTCAAAGAGAAATTCATTGACTTAATTGGTAAAGAGGGAATTGCACTTACAGATTTACGCCCCTCTGGAACTGCTTTAATAGATGGAAAAAGAATTGATGTTGTAACAGAGGGAGATTATGTTACACGTAATTCATCGATAGTTGTCAAAAATGTTGAGGGTTCAAAGATTGTTGTAGGGGAAAAGAAAATTTAATTTTCTTACACGCAATGAAGTTTTTTAATTTTAATTAAAAAATTTTTTAATACTCAATTTGATATAAAAATACTCCGTTTTAATCAGGTAAATTATCTTATCTCAAAATCAAAAAATCTTTTGTTTTTAGCAAAATTTGTAATTTTTTAAAAAATTCCTCTTGACAAAATCTTGTTCGAATTATATTTTAGCACTCGCTAAAAATGAGTGCTAATTAAAAATTAATAAAAGGAGGTAACTTATGGCAGAATTCAAAATTAAACCTTTGGCAGACAGAGTTATTGTAAAGCCAAAAGAGGCAGAAGAAACCACAAAAGGTGGTATTATTCTTCCAGATACTGCAAAGGAAAAACCAATTGAGGGCACAGTTGTAGCAGTTGGTGATGGCAGAATTACAGAAGATGGCAAATTAATAAGCATGAATGTAAAAGTTGGTGACACAGTTCTTTATGGTAAATATTCAGGAACAGAGGTAAAAATTGACGGTGAAGAATATTTAATTATGCGTGAAAGCGATATTTACGGAATTATTAAAAAATAATTCCAGTTCTATAAAAAAGTTTGAAAATTAAAAAAGGAGGAATCTATGGCTGCAAAAGTAATTCAATTTAGTTCAGAAGCAAGAAATGCATTAAAAGCTGGTGTTGATAAATTAGCCAATGCAGTTAAAGTTACATTAGGTCCAAAAGGAAGAAATGTAATTTTAGATAAAAAATTTGGTGCACCTACAGTAACAAAGGATGGTGTTACAGTAGCAAAAGAAATTGAATTGGAAGATCCAATTGAAAATATGGGTGCACAGATGGTTCGTGAAGTTGCATCCAAAACAAGTGATGTTGCTGGCGATGGTACAACAACCGCTACAGTTTTGGCTCAAGCAATTTTCCGTGAAGGTTTAAAAAATGTTACTGCTGGTGCTAATCCAATGGACTTAAAGAGAGGAATTGACCTTGCAGTAGCTAAAGTAGTTGAATATTTGAAATCTATAAGCAAAGAAGTTGGCGGTCGTGAAGAAATTGCTCAGGTAGGTGCAATCTCTGCTAATAATGATAAAGCAATTGGCGATTTAATTGCCGATGCCATGGAAAAAGTTGGTAAAGATGGAGTTATCACTGTAGAAGAAAGTAAATCTGCTGAAACCACTCTTGAAGTTGTAGAAGGTATGCAGTTCGACCGTGGTTATATTTCACCATACTTTGTTACAAATTCAGAAACAATGGAAGCTGTTCTCGAAGATGCTTATGTATTGATTCATGATAAAAAGATTTCTGCAATGAAAGATTTACTCCCAATTCTCGAAAAGATTGCTCAGGCAGGTCGCGCTTTGTTAATCATTGCAGAAGACCTTGAAGGTGAAGCTCTTGCAACTTTAGTTGTAAATAAATTACGCGGAACATTAAAAGTATGTGCTGTTAAAGCTCCAGGATTTGGCGATAGAAGAAAAGCTATGCTCGAAGATATTGCTATTCTTACTGATGGTACTGTAATTTCTGAAGAAAGAGGATTCAAATTAGAAAATGCTACTCTCGAATATTTAGGTAGAGCTAAGAAAATTACAGTTGATAAAGATAATACTACAATTGTTGAAGGTGCTGGTAAACCTGAAGAAATCAAGAAGAGAATTAATGAAATTAAAGCTCAAATTGAAAAAACAACTTCTGATTATGACAGAGAAAAATTACAAGAAAGACTTGCTAAACTTTCAGGCGGTGTTGCAGTATTAAAGATTGGTGCTGCTACAGAAGTTGAAATGAAAGAAAAGAAAGCTCGTGTTGAAGATGCTCTCCATGCTACAAGAGCTGCTGTTGAAGAAGGAATTATTCCAGGCGGCGGTGTAGCATTAGTAAGAGCTATTGCTTCATTAGAAAATCTTAAGGTTGAAAATGAAGATCAATTAACCGGTGTTAAAATTGTTCAAAAAGCTCTCGAAGAACCATTAAAACAAATTGCTGCTAATGCTGGACTCGAAGGTGCTGTTGTTCTTAACAAAGTTCTCGAAGGAAAAGATGATTTTGGATTCAATGCACAAACTGAAACCTATGAAAACTTGATGAAATCCGGTGTAATTGACCCAACTAAAGTTACAAGAACTGCTCTTGAAAATGCTGCTTCTGTTGCCTCCTTGTTAATTACAACTGAAGCTGTAGTTTACGAAAAGAAGGAAGAAGAAAAGACTCCTCCTATGCCTCATGGTGGAATGGGTGATATGTATTAATCATAACTTCCCTCCTTCTGAAAGTCCCGCTAAATTTGCGGGACTTTTTATTTTAAAAATCTTTATCTGATTTTTTTAATAAATATTGAGTGCTCTAATATTTAAGCAGGAATTAAAATTTTTTCTTGCTGTGAATAAAAATCAAGACTGGCAATATCTTCATTCATTGAAAAAATTGTGATGTGAAATAATAAATGAAAAAGTAGCTGAGAATTAAATCTGAAAAATAATTTTATCCACTTTCCCATTATTCCATCATTCTAACTATTTCTATTTTTCTTCCTTCAAGCTTTCGATTACTTTTGCTAATTGAATTAGTTTTAATTCTTCAAACTGATTTGCCATAAGCTGCATGCCGATTGGCATTCCATCTTTATTTTTTGCAATTGGAATATTTATGCCGGGAATTCCTGCTAAATTTGCCGAGGTTGTATAGATATCACTCAAATACATTTCAAGCGGGTCAGAAGATTTTTCACCAATTCTAAATGCTACTGTTGGAGTTGTGGGAGTTAAAATTACATCAACATTTTTGAAAGCTTCATTGAAATCATTTTTTAATAATCTTCTTACTTTTTGAGCTTTGCGATAATATGCATCATAGTAACCAGCTGATAAAACATATGTGCCGAGCATAATTCTTCTTTTTACTTCTTTGCCAAATCCCTGAGTTCTGGTTTCAGTGTACATATCAATTAAGTCGCCTGCTTGTTCTGCACGAAATCCATAATGAGCCCCTTCGTATCGAGACAAATTTGATGATGCTTCGGCAGTTGTAAGAATGTAGTATGTTGCAATTGCGTATTCTGTATGAGGTAAAGTAATTTCAATTATTTGATGACCATTCGATTTTAGTTTTTCAATTTCATTATTGATGGCATTTTTAATTTCAATGTCCAATCCTTCCCCAAAATATTCGTTTGGAATTCCAATCTTAAATTTTTTATCGGTAAAAATATTTTTAGAAAATTCCGGCACAGCTAAATTTTGACTTGTAGAATCTTTTTCATCTTTTCCTGAAATGACTTCAAGAACAAGAGCAATATCTTCAATTGAATTTGCAAATGGTCCAATTGTATCGAAAGAAGATGCAAAAGCAGTCAAACCGTATCTTGAAACTCTTCCATATGTTGGCTTTAAGCCATAAATTCCACAAAATGCAGCTGGTTGACGAATAGAACCGCCTGTATCTGTTCCTAAAGAAACATCGCATAAATCTGCTGCAACTGCTACTGCAGAACCACCACTTGAACCGCCTGAAACTCTTGAAGTATCGTGAGGATTCAGTACAGGACCGAATGCAGAATTTTCGTTTGACGAACCCATTGCAAATTCATCGCAATTGGTTTTGCCAATAATAATTGCATCTTCATTTATTAATTTTTGAACAGCAGTTGATGTATAGATTGATATGAAATTTCTTAGAATATTTGATGAGCAGGTCATAGGTTTATCTTTAAGAGCAAGTACATCTTTAATTGCAATGACCATCCCAGCAAGTTTTCCAGCTTGATTATTTTTAATTTTTTCTTCAATAATATCAGCATGCTCAATACTTTCTTTGAAAACAAAGTTGTAACAGTTAAGGTTAGAATTCTCTTCAATTCTTTTCAAGAAATAATTAACATTCTCTCGAAGAGAAATTTCCCCCGATTTTATTTTTTCTATTTTTTCAAAATGATTTCTGTAGTGTTTCAAGATTTATCACCATTTTTTTTATTATCATCAATTTTATCAATTGATTTGATATCTTCTTCAACATCCCGCAATGCTTTTTTGAATTCTCTCATTCCTTTGCCAATACCTTGAGCAAGTTCTGGTATTTTTTTCGCGCCAAATAATATCAAAACAACAAGAACAATGATTAATAATTCCGAAGCACCTAAGTTGCCAAACATAATAACCTCCTATGTCATAAAAATTTTTTAATAAAAAATGTTTTCTGCAATTGATTTAAAGATTAAAGCTCCATCAGTTCTTTTCAGCAGTGGGTCGCATGCTCTTTCGGGATGCGGCATCATTCCAAGTACATTCCCATTTTTATTTATAATGCCTGCAATATTTTTAAGCGAACCATTCGGATTAAATTCTTTATAAACTTTTCCTTCTTTTGATGAATACCTAAAAACTATTTGTTTATTTTCTTCAAGTGATTTAAGTGTTTCATCATCTGCATAATAATTTCCTTCACCATGAGCTATAGGAATTTTAAGTACATCCTGTTTAATGGATTTTGTAAAAATTGTTTCTTTGTTTTCAATCTTAATATAAACATCTTTACAAATAAATTTTAGAGATTGATTTTTTTGCATTGCACCCGGCAATAAACCAGTTTCAAGAAGAATTTGAAAACCATTGCAGATACCGATTACAACTCCACCATTATTTGCAAATTTTATTACTTCTTCCATAACAGGAGAAAATCTTGCAATTGCCCCAGTTCGTAAATAATCGCCGTATGAAAAACCACCTGGTAAAATAATGACATTAGAATTTTTCAAATCTCTTTCTTTATGCCATATAAATTCTGCGTCATAGCCTAAAACTTTTTTTGTTGCGTAATAGGCATCGTGGTCGCAATTGGCTCCAGGGAAAACAATAACACCGAATTTAGGTTTCATTTTACTTCTTCAAGAGTATATTCGAAATCTTCCATTATTGGGTTTGATAATAATTTTTGACTGTATTCAAGAACTTCTTTTTCAGCTGCATCTCTGTCATCAGTATCAACAAAAAATTCAATATACTTTCCAATTCTTGTATTTTTAACATTATTAAATCCAAGCAACTTAGCTCCTTGTTCAACTGCTTTGCCTTGAGGGTCAAGTATTGTTGGCCTTCTTTTAACAATAACTACTGCCTTAAACAATTTTTAACTCCATTAATTTATTTGTGTCTTCTTGAATAATAAATAAATGTGATTTAATATTCCAAAAATTACCACAGAAAGAAAAACAAAGAAAAGAAATTTACCATTTGTTACAATTGCCGATAGCAAAATTATAATTAATACCACAAATATTAATAATTTCTTAAAAAATTTTTTACTGCTGATTTTTGGTAATGTTCTATATTTAATTTTACTTACCATTAAAATTGATAAAATGATTACCAATGGAAATATAAAATTGTTATAAGGTTCGGCAACTTGAGTATCTTGATAATAAGAATAAATCAAAGTAGAAATTGTAAGAGCTGAAAGTGGAATTGGGAGACCAGTAAAATCACTTTTTGTTTTTAAGTCTTCAATAAGAATATTAAATCTTGCAAGTCGGAGAGCTCCAGCAATTAGAAGAAATGAACTTATGGTAATTCCAATATAATCATATTGATATGCATAAGCTTTGTAAACAAGAAAAGAGGGAGCAGCTCCAAAACTTACAACATCAGAAAGTGAATCGAGTTCAACTCCAAAACGGCTTGATGTATCAAGTAGTCTTGCTATCAATCCATCCATAGTATCAAAAATTGCAGCAATGATTATAAAAATTGCAGCCATCTTAAAATTATTTTGAGAAGAAAAAACTATTGAAATAAATCCGCAGAAAATATTTAATGATGTTATGAAATTTGCAATTATTGATTTTGTTAATAATTTATTCATTTATATGCTCAAAAATTATTGTTTCTCCAGCTTTAACTTTATCCCCAACTTTCACTTTGATATTCCAGTTTTTTGGAACAATCAAATCGGAACGACTTCCAAATTTAATCATTCCAAATCTTTGTCCTGTTTTGACTGTATCGCCAAGTCTTAAATCAAAAACAATTCTTCTTGCAAGGAAACCTGCAACTTGAGTGAATAATATTTTGCCAAATTTACTTGTAATTCCAATTTCAGTTCTTTCATTTCTTAAGTCAGATTTTTCGTGGAATGCAACTAAGTAATCACCTTTAATGTAGTTCAGATAATCGATTGTGCCGCTTATTGGAATTCTATTGACATGAACATTAAGTGGCGACATAAATATTGATACTTGAATTGCATTATCGTTTAAAAATCTTTTTTCAAAAACTTCTTTGATGCTGATAACTTCTCCATCTGCAGTTGAAACAATTATATTTTCGCCAGATGGTATATTGCGTTCAGGGTCTCTAAAAAAATTGATATTAAAAAGAAGGAATAAAATTCCTGCAATAAGTAAAGTGTATTTAATCCAGTTATTGCTTATAAAAAAAGATGCTGCAATTAATACTAATGAAAAAGCAGCAAGTACTATGAAAGTATTAATGCCATATTTAGAAATCATGAATCTCATTAATCTGTGAATAACGATTGCAAATCTAATATTTTCCAGCTTTAATTTCTTGTGAATAATTTTTTTGGTAATTTTGTGCTGCAACCAAAAAATAATTATCTCAAGGAGGATTAATGAATTTCAATATGCAAGGTATGTTAAAACAAATTCAGAAAATGCAGGAAGAAATGGCAAAGGTTCAGGCAGAACTTGAAAACAAAACCGTAACTGAAGAAAGCGGCGGTGGAATGGTTAAAGTTGTTGCAAACGGCAAAAAAGAAATCATATCAATTACAATAGATGATGAGATTCTTAAGAGTGGCGATAAAGAAATGATTGAAGATTTGATTGTTGCTGCAGTAAATAAAGCTTTGCATTCTGCAGGCAAATTAGCAGAAGAAGAAATTGGAAATATTACAAAAGGAATGCTGCCGCCTGGATTTAATATACCTGGATTTTAAAATTGTTAATAGCAGAACCATTACAAAAAGCAATTGATGAGTTGAGCAAACTTCCTTCTATTGGAAAGAAAACTGCTCAAAGATTGGCACTTCATATATTAAAAAGTGATGAAAGCAGTGTGAATGCACTTATTCAAGCATTGTCGGATTTGAAAACAAAAATTAGATTTTGTTCAGAATGTTTTAATCTTTCTGTTGAAGAAAAATGTGATATATGCTTAAGTCCCAAAAGAGACCATTCGATTATCTGTGTGGTTGAAGAAGCAAGTGATGTAATTGCAATTGAAAAAACAAATGAATATAATGGTTTATATCATGTGCTTGGCGGTGTATTAAATCCTCTTGCTCATGTAACAGCTGAACAGTTGCATATTCAAGAATTAATTTCAAGAATTGAAAAAGGCGGCATTAATGAAGTAATACTTGCACTTAATCCCGATGCCGAAGGTGATACAACATCATTGTATTTAATAAAATTATTGAAGCAATATCCAATAAAAGTATCAAGGATTGCTCGCGGATTGCCTATTGGCGGCGACCTTGAATTTGCTGACCCAGCAACAATTGGAAGAGCTTTTAGCGGAAGAATTACATTGTGATGCAAAATTGGTATAAAGACTGGTTTGAATCTCCAAATTACCTTCATGTTTACAATCATCGTGACGACACTGATGCACAAAAACTTTCTGATTTAATTTTGTCTATAACCAATTTATCGCCATCATCAAAAATTCTCGATGCAGCTTGTGGTTCAGGCAGACATGCAATTTATTTTTCGCTCAAAGGCTATAAAGTTTTTGGCTTTGACTTAAGTAAAAATTTATTGCAAAAAGCTTACGAGAATTCTATAGCTCAAAATGTCAATCTGAATTTGATTCAAGCAGATATCAGAGAAATTTGTTTTAAGTCTGAATTTGATTTAATTCTGAATTTATTTACAAGCTTTGGTTATTTTGAAAGTGATGAAGAAAATTTCAGTTTCATAAAAAGGGCTTTTAGATTTCTCAAGGAAAATGGTTATTATGTGATGGATTATTTTAATAAATATTTTCTTGAGAAGAACTTAGTACCTGAGTCAGAAAAAAATATTGACGACTTGAAGATAATCGAAAAAAGAAAGATTGAAAATAACAGGGTTATAAAGGAAATAACAATTCTAAAAAATAATTTTGAAGAAAAATATTTCGAATCAGTTAAATTGTATGATGCAAATAAAATTATAGAAGAATTTTTAAGAGCCGGGTATAAACTCGATAAAATTTTTGGTGATTATGATGGCAATGAATTTCAAGAAACAAAATCTCCAAGAGTAATTTTATTTTTCAAAAAATGATGAAAAATTTTTTTCATATAATA
Source organism: Melioribacteraceae bacterium (assembly GCA_037481715.1). Taxonomy (GTDB): domain Bacteria; phylum Bacteroidota; class Ignavibacteria; order Ignavibacteriales; family Melioribacteraceae; genus Rosettibacter. The sequence continues at coordinate 383,113 of JBBFLD010000001.1, read as the reverse complement.
ATTATTTCTTTGCTGTTAGTTTCATGTGATATTTTTTCAACAAGAACACCAGAGGAACCAAATAAACCAAGTTCAAGTTATTTAACAGCAACATCACCAGAAATTTTATTTAGTAATTTTAAGTCATCAGTGGAAGAAAAAATTATTGAAAATTATATCTCCTGTTTTGTTGATACTTCTTTTTTGAAAAAGAAATTTATTTTTATTCCGGCATCTGGTTCGTCTGCTCAATATCCTGTGCTGAACAATTGGACAATTCGAGAAGAGAAACAATATTTTATAAATTTGATATCGAAATTGCCGCAGGGGAAGAATATTATTTTATTAATTGAAAATACTCAAACAAATTTATTTGGCGATAGTGCAGTTTATTACTTTGATTACGCTTTGACGATTAATTCCAATAATCAATTAATTGGCGGCACATTTAAAGGCACTGCACAATTTAAAATATTTTCCGATTCAAGGGGTCAATGGTCAATAGTTGAGTGGCAGGATATAAAAAAAGAAAATTTTTTATGCTGGAGTGATTTAAAAGGGAGAACAGCTTATTAAAAAATTAGCTTTAATATTTTTGGTTGTAATTATCAGCAGCTGCGTTAATCCATTTGCTCCAAAGCTTGATGAAAATTTAAGCAGCTCTCAAAGTTTGATAAGTGATTTATCCAGTGTGGATGGTGTTTTTAAAAATTTTCAGTATGCTTACACTTTTAAAGATACATTAATTTATAGTCAGCTTTTAGATAAAAATTTTGTTTTTACTTACAGAGACTATAACATTGGAGCAGATGTAAGCTGGGGAAGAGACGAAGAGATGAGAGTAACTTATGGACTTTTTCAAAATTCACAACGACTTGATTTAGTTTGGAATAACATTGTATCAATTAGCGGGGATTCAACTCACATTGTAAGAAGTTTTAATTTAACAATAACATTTAATCCAACAGACATTGTTTATATTGACGGCAAAGTTAATCTTGAATTGAACAAAGACACAAATAATAAATGGAAAATTATTCACTGGATTGATGAATCAAATTTTTAATTGTTATGATAACATTTTACACTAAAGAAACATTGAGAATTTTTAAACGTTCCCCATTTGCATCTGTTGTAATAATTTCTGTTACTACAATTGCAATATTGATGACAAGCTTCTCGATATTAGTACTGCAGTTATCAAATAAATTTTCTCAAAGAATAAAAAAAAGTATTGAAGTTACAGTTTTCTTAGAAAATTTTATTGATTCATTAAGAATACAATCAATCAAGGAAGAAATATCAAATCAACCTAATATTGCTTCTATAAAATTTATCAGTAAGGAAGATGCAGTAAAAGAGTTTATCAGGGATACGGGTGAAGATTTCAGAGATGTATTAACAGAAAATCCGTTACCCCCATCATTCATTATAAAATTCAAGCCGGAAAAAATATCTTATGAAAATATCAGTACAGAGATTAACAGAATAAAATCAATTTCCGGCATAACAGAAGTAGTTTATGATAACGAATTCATTATAAAAATTTTGAAATATTTGAAATCGGGTCAGCTGATTGTATATGTATTTTCTATACTTTTAATTTTGCTTTCAATATATCTTGTTTACACCAACAGCAGAATACAAATCGAGGCGAATAAAAATTTATATCAAACAATGAAACTTGTAGGTGCAAAATTATCGACAATAAAAATACCTATAATTCTTTATGGAATATTGATTGGAGTGATATCAGGCATAATCTGTGGAGGTATTAATTATATTTTAGAACTTTTATTGATTACCTTACTAAATAATATTAAATTAACTATGGTATTTGAGAGCAATTATATAATTGCATTTTTTACCGGGGTAATATTAGGATTCATTGGAAGTTATTTTTCATCGAGAACAATTTCATTAACAATTTTAAATTGAAGATTAAAGGTGAGGGCTTAATGATAAAAACTAAATTATTTGTAGTAACATTTTATTTTCTGATTTTTTCATCAATATTTGCTCAGGTAAAAGACTACGAACTAGGTGCATCTACTCTGCCGAATCGTTTTAATCAAGCTTCCGGCTTTTTTGATTTTTCTGACCCCGAAGCTGTCAATATTAAAGTTTCTGTTTGGGGTTTTGTTCGTTACCCCGGGAAATATGTAGTTCCAATCTATACAACAGTAATTGATTTATTATCATATGCAGGCGGTCCAACAGATGCTGCTCATCTTGACGATTTAAGAATCTATCGTATTAATGAAGATTCATCACAGGTATTAATTAAAATTGATTATAATGATATAATGTATGAAAATGAATTATCAAAGGCATATAAAAAGCCTCCATCTTTAGAAGCAGGAGATATTCTTGTTGTTCCAGGGGCTCCAAGATTGTATACGAGAGATAAAGTGAGCATATGGGTATCTGTTTTGAGTACTTTAATCTCATTATCAATTTTAATATTAACCATAACAAGAAAACAATGAGGGCAATGTGGAAGCAGTAAATAACAGAGATTATCAGGATTCAAGTTCATTAAAAGATTATATAAACCTGATTAGGCTTAATCTTGGTGTTATAATTATAATTGGTTTAACAGGATTGATTATTGGTGCAATATACGCTCTTAATGCGCCCGACATTTATAAAACTACAACTGCACTTAAAATTACCAAACCACAAGGGAGTATCTTAAATTCACCATTAATTCCAGAATTTCAGGATTTTGGGAGTGACAGATTTATTGCAAATGAAATTGAAATATTAAAGAGTTATAAACTCAGAGACAAAGTTGCGCAAGCATTAATAGATAGTTTCAAATCAACAAGCACAAAAAATATTTTTAGTTTAATACTCGATAATTCAGAACAAAAGAGTATACCAGTTCTTCTGCCAAAAGAAGATATTATTGATTTACTTGAAAGAAAAGTCTCGATAGAACAAAAACGCGGATTAGATATTGTAGAAATAAATGTTGAATCTCCTTCGCCAAAAGAAGCCGCTATAATTGCAAATTCTTATGCTGCAGCTTACAAAGAATTAAATCTTGAATATAATCGTCAGCAATTGACAGCTATAAAAAATTTTTTAGCACAGCAACGTGAAGAAAAACTTTCAGAACTTGCTCAGGTCGAAGAAGCTTTAAGAAATTATCAAGAACAAAAAGGCATAGTTCAATTGCCGGAACAGGCAAAAGCTTTAATTGAACAGACTACAGATTTTGAATCTAAGATGAATGCTACAAAAATTGATTTGACTATTGCAGAGAAAACATTAAACCAATACAAAGCTGAACTTGCAAAGAAAGACCCAAACATAAATGATTATATTGAAAGTTTTGCAACTGAACCTTATATAAAAAATTTACAGATGCAAATTGCTGATTTAATGACTCAGAAAGACCGCGCTTTATCATCGAGCAAAGATTCACGCAAAAAAGATGAGATAATTAGAGAATTTGATTCAAAGATTAATGACTTAAGAGAAAAATTAAACAGCCAGCTTACAGTTTATCGTGCCGGCATTTTAGCTGCAAGCCCTGATGAAATAAAAGACTTAACCAAAAAAGTTCTCGAAGAAGAAGTAAAATATCAATCCCTTCTTGCTTCATATAAAAAGCTGAATGAAATTGTTAGTGATTATGATAAAAGATTAAGCAAACTGCCAACAAGTTCAATTGACCTTGCAAGATTAACTCGAGAACAATCTGCTTATGAAAAATTATATCTTCAAGTAGAAGAAAAATATCAGGAAGCAATTATTAATGAACAATCAGTCCCGGGTAATGTTTTGATAATTGATCCTGCATTAGTACCGCTTAAACCATCTAAACCAAATAGACCTTTAATTGTTGTTATTGGATTATTTTTAGGCTTGGGTATAGGAATTAGTTTTGCATTTGTTCGTAATCATTTCGATAACACGGTTAAAACTCCAGAAGATATTCAAAACAGAAATATTAATATTCTTGCATGGATACCTCAAATTGAAGGATTAAATAGCAATAATAAAGAATTAGAATTTATTGTTGCCAAAAAGCCTGATGCAAGTGCAAGCGAAGCTTACAGAGCATTAAGAACGAGAATTAAATTTTCTAAAATTGATAAAGAATCTTTGAAGACAATTTTAGTTACTTCATCAATGTCACTTGAAGGAAAGACAACAACTTCAGTAAATCTTGCTGGGAGTCTTGCCCTCGCTAATTTTAAAACACTACTATTAGATGCAGATTTAAGAAAACCAAGAGTTCATTCTGTTTTTAATGAAAAAAGATTTCCTGGATTTACAGATTACTTTTTTGGCCAAACTTCATTTGAACAGATACTTCGTTCTACATCAGTTAATAATTTATTTTATATAAGTGCTGGAACAATTCCTCCAAATCCTTCGGAGATACTTGGTTCTGCACAAATGGAATCATTCCTTGAAAAATTAAAAAAAGAGTTTGATTATATAATTATTGATTCAGCGCCTCTTATTGCTGTTACGGATTCTGAAGTATTAGCTCAATATGTTGATGGAACTATTCTTGTTGTTTCTGCAAATAATACTGAAGTTGATTTAATGGAAAAATCAGTGGATATATTAAGAAGAGATAATTTGTCATTTCTCGGCGTAGTATTGAATAATTTTCAATATAGAAGTGGTTATAGTTCTTATTATAAATATTATTACTACTATTCAAATCCAACCAATGGCTCAAAGAAAAGTAAGGTCAAAGTTTAATCAATGCAGAAGAAAACAGCTGTTGTAACCGGCGGAGCAGGATTCCTTGGCTCACATCTTTGTGATAGATTAATTAATGAAGGCATGAAAGTTATCTGCCTAGATAATCTTTTAACAGGCAGAATAGAAAATATTGAACATCTTTTTGGCAACGAAAATTTTCAATTCATTAAACTTGATGTTACAAATTATATTCATGTCCCTTCTAAAGTTGATTATGTTTTGCATTTTGCATCACCAGCAAGTCCAATTGATTACTTAAAATTGCCAATCCAAACTCTTAAAGTTGGTTCACTTGGAACTCATAAAGCACTTGGACTTGCAAAAGAAAAAAATGCAGTTTTCCTTTTAGCCTCTACTTCAGAAGTCTATGGCGATCCGCTTGTTCATCCTCAAAGTGAAGATTATTGGGGGAATGTTAATCCAGTTGGTCCTCGTGGTGTTTACGACGAAGCAAAAAGATTTGCAGAAGCAATGACAATGGCTTATCATCGTTATCATGGTCTTCAAACAAGAATAGTAAGAATATTTAATACTTATGGACCAAGAATGAGAATTGACGACGGAAGAGCTTTGCCGGCATTTTTCTCTCAAGCCTTAAGAGGTGAAGATGTTACAGTTTTTGGAGATGGTTCTCAAACTCGAAGTTTTTGTTATGTTGATGATTTAATTGAAGGAATTTTTAGATTGCTTATGTCGAACGAAGTTTATCCTGTAAATATTGGAAATCCAGATGAAGTTTCTCTTAAAGAATTTGCTGAAGAAGTAATTAAGCTGTGCAATTCAAAAAGTAAAATTGTTCATAAAGAACTTCCACAAGATGACCCTAAAGTTCGCCAACCAGATATTACACGTGCAAAAAAAATTCTTAACTGGGAACCAAAAATTAGCAGAGCAGAAGGATTAAAATTAACACTCGAATACTTTAAGAAAATGATTCTTGGAAATAATTCATAACTTTTTAGTCTATGCTTATTTCTTAATATTATGTAAAAAGAAATTTTTCAGTTAGGTACTCTTTTCAAATTGACAATTCAAATCATTCTCATTAAATCTTATAACAAAATTGCTTTAACCAATTTCAAATCTTTTTGATTAAAGAAATTATTTTATTATATCAATTAATTTTTCAAATACTTTTTCTGCAATTTCCTGATGACCTTTGATATCAGGATGCAAACCATCCCAAAAATTTTGAGGCGATACTGCATTAAATAAACTTAGAAAATATAGTTCTTCTTCATCAGCAATTTTGCTGTATTCTTTTTCTAATTTTATTAATGAATTGAAAGTATTTTCGTTATATTTTTTTTGTTTATTGATATCTGACATTGTTTCTAAATTAATATTGCAGGGGGACATCAATAAAATTTTTGCTTTGGGCACTTTGTTTTTTATTTTCTCAATCATCCATTTGATATTTGATACGCACTCATTTACAAGACTGTCATTTCCATCTTTCAAATCATTTACGCCAAGCAGAATTATAAACAAATCTGCATCAGGATATTTTTCTAAAATTGGAAGAAGTTCTTTCTTATCTGATGTTTTTCTTCCTTTTCTTCCTTCATTAATCATTAACATTTTATCAGTCTTTTTAGCAATTTGTTCTACCCATCCATTTCCTTCAACTCCAGCTCCATATGTAATTGAATCTCCAAAACACACAACTTTATATTTAGATTTTTGACTTAACATCATAAATGAACTTAATCCAATTATTAATGAAAGTGATAAAATTATATTAATAAGATTTTTCATGATTGACTCACTTTTTTTCTAAAACATTTTTATTTGGGGCATATTTTTTTTGCCACTCAGGATATTTATTCAGAACTACTTGAGGAGCGTAAGTATACCATGCGTAGCCAGCTCTTCTCTCATGTTCAACTTCTGCAAGCGAATAGACAATTTTTTTATTTCGATTACAAAACATAGGTCTGTGAGTTTTTAATTCATAGTAACGAGTCCATATTGGAGGAGCAGTTGAATCTTCCACAACAATTCTGTCATAATTAAAAGTACTGTAGTAATATTTTTTTGGTTCAATTTTTTTCTCAACTATTTTTATTCCTTTAATTTTAGATTCTTCGAACCATTTAACTGCACTTTGAACTGCATTAATTATTTCTTTTGAGGGATTTTCTATACTCATTAAAAAAAGAACGATTTCTGCACTTTCACCGTTACAAATGCATGCTGGCTCAAAAGCTCTTGCCCATTGAGGGAATAATCCAATATTATCTGCCTGCTGAGGCCAAGCTGTAAGTTTTCCATTTTCGTTTATTTGTGTTTTAATAATGCACTCAAGACCTTTTTCAAAAGCTGCTTTTACTTTTTCTCTTCTTTCATTATCAACAAATGAATATTGAGGTTTGTTTTGAACAATATTATGAAGTACTTTCATTATACCAATCATTGCTCCATCATTGAAAGTAATATATTTTCTGTAGCCGCTGGTATCAGGATAAAATTGAGGCCAGCCGCCGTTTGGATATTGAGCCGATAGTATAAAATCTATTCCTTTCAAACATGCTTCTTTGTATCTTTCATCATGAATTAAATAATAAGCTTGAGCAAGGTATTCAATTTGTGAATGAGTTGTGCCGTTGTCGAATGTAGTATTCAATTGATGTTTGGCGTTTCTTAAAGAATCTTTTTGTTCTTCAGTTAATATTGCAAGCATGTCATAATTTTTAGGCCATCCGCCGTTTTCTTTTTGATATAATAAAATGTTATCTGCAATCTCTTTAACGTTTTCTGGTTTATATCGTGGACGATTTGGCAAAGGATGAATTACATTATCTTCTGCATAAATATCATACCAGTGATGTGCACTATTCTGAAAACCTGATACATCAGGAAAATTTTTTATTGAACTTTGCGCATAAAGAAAAGAAAAGGCAGCAAATAAGAATAATATTTTTTTCATGTTAATTATTCTCCTGGATTGCAGCTTTTAACCAATTAATAAAAATATTCCCCCATGTTGATGCTCTGCCTCTATCTGGTTCTATTCCAAAGCCGTGTCCGCCTTTGTCATAAATATGCATTTCTACTGGAATATTTTTTTTAATCAACACATTAAAAAAGTTTATGCTTTGTTCAACAGGAACACGATGGTCATCCGAGGCATGAACAATAAAGACTGGCGGAAATTTATCTTGAACTTTTTGATATAAATTTTGAAGCCATGGATAAATTAAAACAGCAAAATCAGGTGTGCAGCTTGTTGAATCAATTTTGTCATTCAAAAATTTTTTGTTGTTAATAATCATATTGGCTGCTAAATGTCCACCAGCTGAAAAACCCATTACACCAATTTTATCTGGATTAATATTAAATTCATTTGCATTTGCTCTCACATAACTGACTGCCCGTTGAGCATCAATTAAAGCAAGATTTTCGTTGAGTCTGTATTTTAATACAAATGCATTAATCCCATTCTCATTCAGCCATTTTGCAATTTTAATTCCTTCTTTTTCAAATGCGAGATGAGTATAACCACCGCCCGGGAAAATTATAATTGTTGGTGTATTGTTGGTCCGATTTTCAAAAAGAAAAACAGAAAGCTCAGGCTGGTTTACATTTCTATAACGTCCATCTTCGTAAGTTTCATTATTTATGCTTTCACTTCCAGGAGCATTGGTCTCCCATAATCTTAATGTTTTGATTTGACCAAAAGAAATACTTACGAAAAAAAATAAAACGAAAAATACTTTTGCTATGAGTTTCATGTTTTTCTCAAAATTATTTTTTGATAAAATCTTCACGATAAGGATGAAATATGTCGATTAATAAACTATCTTCTTCCAGAGCTAATACTCCATGTTCAATATCAGGAGGAACAAAATAAACATCTCCAGCTTTTTGAATTTTCTTTTCGCTGCCGAGTGTAACTTCGAACGAACCATTTACAATATATGAAACCTGTTTATGTGGATGTTTATGTAAATATCCAATTGCTCCTTTCTTAAATTCAACTGCAGTCAGCATTAAATCTTTATCGTAAGCCATAATTTTTCTTCGAACTCCATCACCAACATTTTCCCATGGAATATCATCATTAAAAACAAAACCAGTAATGCCAAAATTCTTATTCATAAAAAGCCTCCAAAAATTTTTTTGACAAAACAAATTTACATTTTATGGTTTATATCATAAAGAAATTTTTTAACAAGTTTATTTAAAAGGTTTTCTTAATTTTGTAAATAAAATTATTGTTAATAACAATTAAGGATTAAATATGAGTATTCTTCTTGATAAGAAAACAAGAGTACTGGTTCAGGGTATCACTGGCAGCGAAGGTTCTTTCCATACTCGACAAATGATTGAATATGGAACTAATGTAGTTGCTGGTGTTACTCCTGGCAAAGGTGGACAAAAGTTTGAAGATACCGACATTCCAATTTTTAATACTGTATCTGAAGCTGTAAAAGCTACCAAAGCAAATGCTTCTGCAATTTTTGTCCCACCAGCTTTTGCTGCAGATGCAATCCTCGAAGCTGCAAATTCAGGAATTAAATTGATTGTGTGTATAACAGAAGGAATTCCAACTAAAGATATGATTGCAGTTTATAATTCTTTAAAAGGAAAAGATGTTAGATTGATTGGACCAAACTGCCCTGGAATAATTTCTCCAGGAAAAGCTAAAATAGGAATAATGCCGGGATTCATTCACAAAAAAGGGAAAGTTGGTGTTGTATCTCGTAGTGGAACTTTAACTTATGAAGCCGTTAAACAATTAACTGATTTAGGAATTGGACAATCAACATGTGTTGGGATTGGCGGTGACCCTGTAATTGGTTCTCAATTTATTGACATTATAAAATTGTTTAATGAAGATCCTGATACTGAAGGAATTGTAATGATTGGAGAAATTGGAGGAAGTGCAGAAGAAGAAGCTGCTGCTTATATTAAAAAATATGTTAAGAAACCTGTTGTTGGTTTTATTGCAGGAAGAACTGCTCCTCCAGGAAGAAGAATGGGCCACGCTGGAGCAATAATTTCGGGCGGTAAAGGAACTGCAGCAGAAAAAATGGCAGCAATGAAGAAAGCAGGAATTTATGTGGTTGAAAGTCCAGCTGAAATTGGTATTACAATGAAAAATGCACTTGAAGCTCAGAAAAGTAAATTGACATCTAAAAAAACTCTTTCTAAAAAGAAAGGATTGAGTAAAAAAAGTAAGTCAACAAAAATCAAATCAAGAAATAAATAATTTCGAAACAAAATAAGGAGATAAAATTGAGCAACAGAACACTTGCAATTCTAAAACCGGATTGTGTGAGAAAAAATTTAATTGGAAAAGTAATAACACACATACAAGAAGCAGGATTTAAAATACTTGCAATGAAAATGGTTAAATTAACACCAGATGCAGCAAAAGGATTTTATGAAGTTCACAAAGAACGACCATTCTTCAATGATTTAATTGCATATATGACATCTGGTCCTTGTGTGCCAATCGTTCTCGAAAAAGAAAATGCAGTTGAAGAATTCAGGAAATTAATTGGAGCCACAGACCCTGCAAAAGCAGAAGAAGGAACAATAAGAAAGTTATATGCAGATAATATTCAGGAAAATATTGTGCACGGTTCTGATTCCAATGAAAATGCAGCAAAAGAAATTTCCCACTTTTTTTCAAGAAAAGAATTACTTGAAATAAACGGCTGGAATAATTAATAAATTTTTTAATTAAAAATAGAGTTAAAATGAAAAAAACATATTTGTTACTGATAATAATTTCCATAAGCTTAATCTTTTCTTGCGGAAAAAAAGAAGAAAAACAAAATGGAGAAATCGCAAAGTCTAAACTTGAAAGTATCGACTTGAAAGGGGAGAAAGTTTTTTTGCGTTATAAATTTGAGAAAGGGGATAAGTTCAAATATAAACTGACAACAATTACATCTTCACAAGAAAGTGTTCAGGCAGATTCTCTTATGCAAGCAAAATCAACTCAAACAACTACTTATGTTTTTGATGTAGAAGTGATTGATGTTGATGCAGATAAAACAGCAGAATTGGGCATTACAATATCTTCTCTTAAACTCGATGCAGATATTAATGGACAAAAAATTAGTTTTGATTCAAATAAAAAATTAACTGATGAAGAAAAACAAAAATTTGGTGATTATCTATCTCTTCATAATACACCATATCGTGCAAGAGTAAGCGAGCTTGGAGAAGTAGTAGAAGTGTTTCGCCTGGATAAAATGATTGACAAATTAAATTCTTTGCAGCCTCAAAAACAAAATTTGACTGCAGAACAAAAAGCACAATACGCAAAAAGTTTAGGTGATGCTCTCATTCGTCCAATCACTCAACTTTTATTCAGAGAACTTCCTCAAAAATCACTGGCTAAAGATTCCACATGGGAAAAAAATTATCCAGGTCAATTGAGTGTTTTCAAAATTGATAATACGATTACTTACAAAGTTGAAGATTTTGTAAAATTAAATGACCATAGAGCTGCAAAGTTAAGTGCAAGTTTATCTTGTACTTGGACAGGAAATAAAAAGGGCGAAGAGAATGGCATCAAGTATAATTTTAGTGACCCTAAAATTACTGGAACAGGAAATATTTTGTTTAACATTGACAAAGGAATGTTAATTCGTGCTGAGACTGGAACCAGTGTAGAATTGACTGCCAATTTAGAATTGAAGGATGTATCTCAAAAAGTCAAAAAAACTGTACGAAAAGATATTACTACAAATAAAAATATAATTGAATTGTTGTAGGATTTTGATGTATGGAACGCAGATTTCGCAGAATAAAAACAAATTTTTAATCTGAGCTAATCATGCTTAATCTGCGTTCCATAATTAATCAGCAAATCTTTATTAGTTTTATTCCTTCTCAACACTTCTTGAAAAAATATAATCAATATTTTTAAGCATTAAATCTGGATTAAAAATTTCATCAAGTTCTTTTTCAGATAAGTATTTCATTACAGTATCTGAAGTTAATAATTCATCTTTAAGATTTTTTGATTTATCCTGCCAGACATTCATTGCAGAACTTTGAACTATCTGATATGCGTCTTCTCGTGTCATCCCTTTTTCAACAAGTTTTAATAAAACTGTTTGAGAAAAAATTAATCCTCTTGTGAGATTCAGATTTTTAATCATGTTTTCGGGATAGATAATTAATTTGTCAATTAGATTAGTTGCAAGGATCAAAATATAATCCAGAGCAATGCAGCTATCGGGAATAATAATTCTTTCAACAGATGAATGAGAAATATCTCTTTCGTGCCAGAGAGCAACATTTTCCAAAGCAGCAATTGAATTTGCACGAAGAAGTCTTGCAATTCCAGTAATTCTTTCACTGATAATTGGATTGCGTTTATGCGGCATTGCAGAAGAACCTTTTTGTCCTTTTGAAAAATATTCTTCTGCTTCGAGTACTTCAGTTCTTTGAAGATGACGAATTTCAACTGCAATTTTTTCTAATGATGTACCAATGATTGAAAGTGTTGTAAGAAATTCTGCATGTCTATCTCTCTGGACTACTTGAGTAGCAACTGGTTCAGGTTTTAATCCTAATTTTTCGCAAACATATTTTTCAACTTCAGGAGATAGATGTTCAAATGTTCCAACTGCACCGGAAATTTTTCCAACACTTATAACATCAATTGCTTTCTTAAGCCTTTCAATATTTCTTTTTGCTTCTTCAAACCATAATGCGAATTTTAATCCCATCGAATATGCCTCTGCATGAATGCCATGACTTCTTCCAACACAGATTGTTCGTTTATGTTCAACAGCTCTTTTTTTCAAAACATTTTTCAATTCAATTAAATCATTTAGCAGAATTTCTCCAGCAGACTTCATTTGATATGCAAGTGCAGTATCAAGCACATCAGAAGAAGTCATTCCATAATGAATGTGGCGTGAAGCAGGTCCAACATTTTCAGCTACATTAGTTAAGAATGCGATTACATCGTGTTTGGTTGTTTCTTCAATTTCTAAAATTCGATTAATGTCAAATTTTGCTTTCGATTTAATTTCTTCAAATTCTTCTTTTGGAATTTGACCAAGATTATAACGTGCTTCACAAGCAAGTATTTCAATTTTAAGCCAGGTTTCGAATTTAAATTGGTCTTCCCAAATTTTTCCCATTTGGGGTCGAGTGTAACGAGGTATCATCTTCTCTCCAATTTCATTTTTTTTGTAATGTAATTATTGTCTCTTAAAATTTTTACTTCGATTACTTCATCAGGTCTAAACTCTTGAAGAATGCCGATTAATGTGTTCTCGTCATTAACTTTGAAATTATTTATTCCAAGAATAATATCATAAACTTGCAGACCAGCTTTTTGTGCAGGAGAATTTTTTGCAACTTGTGTAATTATTACACCACGAGAACTTTTAAGATTGTAAGCCTTTGCAATTGAAGGGTCAATAGTTTGAACACTTAATCCAGTCCAAAAGTCTCTATCAATTTTCCCTTTTTCTTTTAACTCTTTTATGATTCTTTTGATTTTATTAACTGGTATTGCAAAACCTACACCTACATTACCAGACGAACCCTGTGCAGTATAAATTAATGTATTCATTCCAATCAATTCACCGTTGGCATTTACAAGAGGTCCGCCGCTGTTGCCTGAATTTATTGCAGCATCAGTTTGAAGCATATCAACATAATATCTGTTATTAGCTGCACCAAGATTCATCCCTTTTGCAGAAATTACTCCAACTGTTACAGTCGGCTGGTCATTAATATCAAATAGTCCAAAAGGATTTCCCAGAGCAATTACCCATTCACCAATTAAAATATCATCTGAATTTCCCAATTTTATATATGGAAGATTTTGAGCATCAATTTTGAGCAAACAAATATCTGATACTTGATCTGTTCCAACAATTTTTGCTTCGTATTGCGAGCCATCGGTTAATGTAACAATTGCTTCGACAGCATTTCCTGCAACATGGTCATTTGTTAATATGTAACCATCAGGAGAAATTATTGCCCCAGAACCAAGTCCTCTTATTTGCTGATTATAAACACGGTCGCCAAAGAATTGTCTGAAAAATGGGTCAATAGAAAAAATATCTCGATACTGCCGAATTTCAATAACATTAATTCCAACTACAGCAGGACTAACCTGAGCAACAGTTTTTGTAATAATTGTTTCTCTTCCAATTGAAATGTCATTATTAATTTTTTGAGTTTGCGAAATTGTAGTAGCATTGACATTATTGTTTAAAATTGAACTGAGATAATCACCTTCTGAAAAATGTTTTCTCAATAACAATGCATAAATAGCAGTAGTTAATATCAAAGTAGTAAGTGATGACAAAACAACTATTTTAGTTTTATTCATTTTCATCTTTCCTTGATTTTAGATTTTGTTGTAAAAAATATTCTTTAATTGGTTTAATATGTTTGATGAGAATTATTAATAACATTATTGAAACGAGTATACTGAATTCAAGATTTGAAGCAGCAGGTGGATTTGTATATTTATTCATAATTTCGGATGAAGAAAATGACAACGCACCTGTAAGCAATGTTGCACTGAAATTTCCAAAATGAATATTTCTTCTGAATGCATAAGAAATAAGCCATAATAAAATCCATATCCCTAAAATTGGAATCGATAGAATTAGAGCTCCTCCGGCGGCAGTTGCCAATCCTCTTCCTCCCTTAAATTTTATCCAGAAAGAAAAACAGTGACTCAATACAGCTCCTATTAGCGCAACCATCATAATTGAAAATTCATCTTCAAATAAAAACTTTGCTAAGTAGACACTTAAAAAACCTTTCATTAAATCAATTATAAAAATCAACAAGCCAATTAATTTTGATTTCGTGATGTCGTAAGAATTCATTGCTCCAACATTCCCTGTGCCTTTTTGCGTAATATCAATGTTCTTTAATTTTTTTAGAATCACATATGCTGTTGGGAACGAACCAATAATAATTCCAATTAATGCACTTAAGATATAATTCATAATTTAATTCCATATTTTGAAAACAAATTTAATAAAAAATAGGTATTTAATTTTTTCAGGTTGATTACACAACTTAATGCCGTCACATTAATTCTAAAATTTTATTTCTTCTTTTTTAATAAATTGCGAAATATTACAATCAAATTTTATGAAATAAAAATCTCTTAATGGAATATTATTTCTTTACAGATTAAATAAAATTATTAAATTTGATTTTACAAAAAATAAAAACGGAGTAAGTAAATGGTTAAATATATTGGCAGGTTTAATGTAATACCTTCGCTGCCATCAAAATTAGAACCTCTTCGTGAGATAGTTTATAATTTATACTGGACATGGCATTATGATGCTATTGAACTTTTCAGAAGATTAGATTCAAAATTATGGGAAGAAACTTACCACAATCCTGTTTTAATGCTGGGAAGAATTAGTCAGGAAAGATTAAACGAAGTTGCAAATGATGATAGTTTTGTTTCCCATATGAATAGAGTTGCAGCTCAATTAAAAATTTATCGAGAAGAAAAAACTTGGTATCAGAAAAATTTTAATTACGATAAAGAAAATGTAATTGCATACTTTTCTGCTGAATATGGTTTAACAGAATCACTTCAAATTTATTCAGGTGGACTTGGAGTATTGGCTGGAGACCATTTGAAATCTTCAAGTGATTTGGGTTTGCCTTTAGTTGGTGTTGGTTTGTGTTATAAAGAAGGGTATCTTCAACAATATTTGACTAACGATGGTTGGCAGCAGGAAAGATATGAAATTACAGATTTCTACAATCAGCCAATGACTTTGGTAATGAACAGTGATAAAACTCCACTCAAAATTGAATTAAGTTTTCCAGGAAGAACAGTTTATGTCCAAATCTGGAAAATAATGGTTGGGAGAGTTCCACTATTTTTGCTTGATACAAATGTGCCAGAAAATAATGAAGAAGATAGAAAAATAACAAGAACACTTTACGGTGGAACAATTGAAACAAGAATTCAACAGGAGATTGTTTTAGGAATTGGCGGAATCCGTGCATTACATGCTATGGGAATTAAACCCCTTGTGTGTCACATGAACGAAGGTCATTCCGCATTTCTCGCACTTGAAAGAATTCGTATTATGATGCAGCTTTATAATTTGACGTTCGAAGAAGCTCGTGATATAAATTTTTATTCTAATGTTTTTACAACACATACTCCTGTTCCTGCCGGTATCGATATATTCCCAAATGAATTGATGGAAAAATATTTCGGTTCTTATTATCGAAATGAATTGAAAATAAGTGATAAAACTTTTTACAGTTTAGGAACAATCATTAAAGATAAACCACCAAGCAATTATAACATGGCACATCTTGCCATGAACATGGCTGGATTTGTAAATGGTGTAAGCAAACTTCATGGAAAAGTTTCGAAGAAAATGTGGCAGGCAGGTTTTGTTGATATTCCTTTTGATGAAATCCCAATTGATTATGTAACAAATGGAGTTCATACACATTCGCATTTGTCAAATGATATGCAGGAATTATTATATCGATATCTTGGCGAAAAATTTATGCGCGACCCCTCTGATAGTGAAATCTGGAAAAGAATAGATGAAATTCCAGATGAAGAATTGTGGCGAACTCATGAAAGAAGAAGGGAACGCCTTGTTGCATTTGCAAGAAAAAGATTACGACAACAAATAATTGAAAAGGGTGGTTCTATTTCTGAAATAAATGCTGCCAAAGAAGTTCTTGATGCTCAATCATTAACAATTGGTTTTGCAAGAAGATTTGTTGCTTATAAAAGAGCTACTCTTATTTTCAGAGATGTAGAAAGATTAGCAAGTATTTTGTGCAATCCTGATTATCCCGTCCAAATAATTTTTGCAGGTAAAGCTCATCCAAGAGATGAAGAAGGGAAAAAAATTATTCAAGAAGTTATTGCAATGACTAAAGAACCACATCTAAGGAAAAAAATAGTATTCATTGAAAATTATGATATGAATGTTGCTCGTTACATGGTAGAAGGTTGTGATGTTTGGCTGAACAATCCAAGAAGACCACTCGAAGCAAGCGGCACATCCGGTATGAAAGTAATTGCAAATGGCGGATTAAACTTTAGTGTGCTTGATGGTTGGTGGGACGAAGCTTACGACCATGATGTGGGCTGGAAAATTGGAAATGGAGAAGAGTATGATAATCCAGGCTATCAGGACGAAGTAGAATCAAGATTAATTTATGAAATTCTTGAAAAAGAAATTGTTCCGCTCTTCTATAATAGAGGGGAAGATAAACTTCCACGCGGATGGATTGCAATGATGAAAAATTCAATGAAAAAACTCGGTCCAATTTTTAATACTCATAGAATGGTTCAAGAATATGCTCAAAAATTTTACTTCAAAGCTTATGAAAAAAGAATTTACTTGATGTCTAATAACTGGAAAAAAGCAAAAGAATTTACTGCATGGAAACAAAAAGTTATTGATAATTGGAGTAAAGTAAAATTTGTTAGCATCTCTGAAGAACAGAAAGGCATCGACTTAATGGTAGGAAATAAATATCAAATTACAGCAGAAGTGGAACTCGGCGATTTGAATCCAAATGATGTAGATGTTCAAATCTACTACGGAAAAGTTGATAACGGCTCCGAACAATCTAATAATTATGTTAATATGACTTATGTGCCTAAAAAACAAAAAACAAATGTTTTTACTTACAAAGGCGAAATTGAATGCAGACATACAGGACAGTTTGGATTTACTTTAAGAATTTTACCTAAGCACGAACTGCTCATTAATCAATTTGAACTTGGATTAATTCGCTGGGCTTGATAAATATGCTGCTTGAAACATTAGACTTAAAAACGAAAGACATCTTAATTTATTCCAAGAACCAGTTCAATTTTAATGATAATTTCAAAATCATTTATAAAAATGAAAAAATAAAAAGACCACATCCAATCAGCTATTTTGATGTATGTAATTATATCAAAGACCCTTCTCCAAAAAATTTGATTGTTTACAGATTATTGACAAATGTTCAAAATCTTGATGCTTATTCAACTAAGTATGGTTACTTCATAAAGATTGATGATAAAATTGAATTGATTTACTTCGACCCAATTTTTGCAATCAAGGATTTGCGGCATCTTCAGTTTAATTTTGACCCGCATACATTTCGATTTAGAATTCAGCAGGTTGGTTTAACTTCGATTACTAAATGGGAAAAAGAACCAAACTTTGCAGAAGTTTACAGCTTTGACTTAAAAGCAATCGAAGCTCAAAATCAAAACGATAAAATATTTGCTGATGCAATATTTGCACTTGACCCAAATTATATCGATGAAGAATATGTTGATTCTGATTTTGTAATTAAACCAAAATCAAATTCAACAATTGAAACAGATTTAAGAAGAAATGAATTGAATAATATAAAAGAAGAAATTCAAGAAAGTGTAAAGCAACAAATTAAACCTGAAAATTTTAATAAACCAAATTCTCCATCTCAAGATGAAGTGCATGCTTTGAGAGAAGAAATTATATCACTTTTAAAGCAGGCACTTGTGATTTCTGAAAATCAATTTAAAGGAAATAAATTTGAGAGTAATAAAACAATTGAAGAAAAAGACACAGCGCCTCGCGTAGAGAATCTTTTTGATTTATTTAAAACTACTTTGAAATCAGAACAACTTGATAAACGAAAGCGGGAAAATATTATTCTTCGATTCGACAAATTATAATTTTTTATTGATAGAAAATTTTTTTATAATTCAAATACAAAAATGAAAAATATTCTGAAGGGCATACTTTAGAGTGAATGTTTCCCAAAATTAATTGCATTGTGAAGAATCATCCTTAGAGATTTTTTTCTTTACAAAAAATTTTTTGAATTATTTAAAACTATCTAAACAGGGAACATTATGAACTACAAAAAAGAATTACTTAACAAAATTCAAAACAAAACTGCTGTTGTTGGAATCATTGGAATGGGGTATGTTGGACTTCCGCTTGCATTAGCATTTGCCAACAATGATTTTAATGTTATTGGATTTGACATTGATGAAAATAAAATCCCTCTGTTAAATTCCGGCAAAAGTTATATCAAGCATATCGATGGCAAATTAATTAAAGCAGTTGTTGAAAAACAAAAATTTGAAGCAACAAGTGATTTTACAAGATTACCAGAATGTGATGCAATTATAATTTGCGTTCCTACACCATTGAATGAACACCGAGAACCTGATATGACATTTGTTGAAAATACAGCCTATACAATTCAAAAATATTTGAGAAAAGGTCAATTGATTTCCCTTGAAAGTACGACATATCCTGGAACAACAGAAGAATTGCTTTTGCCTTTATTTGAAACTGCACCAAGAGTTAAGTTGCCAGTAACAGATTCTGAAGAGTTTGTTAAAAATTATCAAACATTTAATGTTGGTAAAGATTTTTTTCTTGCATTTAGTCCAGAACGAGAAGACCCCGGAAATAAAAATTTTACAACAAGCACAATTCCCAAAATTGTTGGTGGAGTTACAAAATCATGTCTTGAGGTTGCTGTTAAATTATATAGTCAAATTGTGACCAAAACAGTTCCAGTTTCATCGCCACGAGTAGCAGAAGCAGCAAAGTTGTTAGAAAATATTTATCGCTCTGTAAATATTGCACTTGTAAATGAACTTAAAATGGTTTTCGAAAAAATGAATATTGATATTTGGGAAGTTATTGAAGCTGCTAAAACAAAACCATTTGGCTTTCAGGCATTTTATCCTGGACCCGGTTTGGGGGGGCATTGCATTCCAATTGACCCATTTTATTTGACATGGAAAGCAAGAGAGTATGAAGTTAATACAAAGTTTATTGAGCTCGCAGGCGAAATAAACACATTTCAGCCTTATCATGTAGTCGAGCGAGCAATCGAAGTTTTAAATGAACATCAAAAAACACTTAAAGGAAGTAAAATTTTGATTCTTGGTGCAGCTTACAAAAAAAATGTTGACGACTTGCGTGAATCCCCATCATTGAAATTAATAGAAATACTAAGAGAAAAGGGAGCAGAAGTTGATTACAATGACCCATATCTTCCAAAACTTCCTCCAACAAGAAAATATAAATTTGACCTTTATTCCGTTGAATTAAGAAAAGATTCACTTCGATTGTATGATTTAATTATTTTAGCCACCGACCATGATGATTATGATTATGATTTTATTCGCAAACATGCAAAGTTAATTCTTGATACTCGAAATGCTTTTAGAGTTCAGGGATTAAGTGACGGAAAAGTTTACAAAGCATAATTAACTAATCTGATTTGAAAATTTTTTGATTAAATTGTTATTAAAATTAAAATTCAAAAAACATGTATAATTTTGCAATCACAGGAGTAGCAGGTTATATTGCTCCAAAACATTTGCAGGCAATAAAAGAAACAGGAAATAATCTTGTTGCTGCTTTAGACCCTCATGATTCTGTTGGTATTCTTGACCAGTATTTCCCTAATGCAAGTTTTTTTGTTGAGTTCGAAAGATTTGAAAGACATCTCGATTTGTTAAGACGGAAATCAGAATCTGAAAAAGTACATTATTTAAGTATATGTTCCCCAAATTTTTTGCACGATTCTCATATTCGTTTAGCATTGAGAATCGGAGCAGATGCAATTTGTGAAAAGCCAATTGTTCTTAATCCTTGGAACCTCGATGCTCTCGAAAAAATTGAAAGTGAAACTGGCAAAAAAGTTTATACAATTTTGCAATTGAGAGTTCATCCAACAATTATTGAATTGAAAAATAAAATTGATGAAGAGCTTAGAAAAAATCCCAATGCAAAGTTTAATATTTTACTTGATTATATTACATCAAGAGGTTTGTGGTATGACTTTTCATGGAAAGGAGTAACAGAAAAATCTGGAGGAGTTGCAACAAATATCGGTATTCATTTTTTTGATATGTTAATTTGGATTTTTGGGGAACCAGTCCATAGCACAGTAACTGAAGTTCAAAAAAGGTCGATGAGAGGTGAACTTGAACTAAAACATGCAGATGTAAAATGGCATCTTTCGATTAACTATGAAGATTTACCAGATGAAATTAAAAAAATCAATAAGCGAACTTATCGTTCAATAAAAATAAATGAAGTTGAACTTGAATTTACTGAAGGCTTTACAAACCTTCATACAGTAGTTTATAAAAATATTTTGAATGGAAATGGTTTTGGAATAAGCGATGCCAGACCATCAATAGAACTTGTCTATAAAATCAGAAATAGTATTAATTTCTAATTTTTTCAGAAATCTTACCTTAACTTAAAATCTTACTTGAAATTACATTGATAATCCATTCAGTTTTATTTAAATTTGCTAACTAAAAATTACATTTCCTATGAAATTTCTTAATGATTTAAATGAAGAGCAGCGCAAAGCTGTAGAATATAACGCAGGACCGCATATGGTGGTAGCCGGGGCTGGTTCCGGTAAAACCCGCGTTTTAACTTACAAAATTGCATATTTAATTGAAAAAGGAATGGAGCCCGAGTCCATCTTAGCTCTTACCTTTACAAATAAAGCCGCTAAAGAAATGAAAGAGCGGATTAAAGGAATGATTGGTAAGAAGGCTGACCAGCTTTGGATGGGTACTTTCCATTCAATCTTTGCTAAAATTTTGAGAAATGAATCTAAATATTTGAACTATAAACCTAATTACTCAATTTATGACCGTGAAGATTCAGTTTCTCTTGTTTCGAATATTATGCAGAATTTGAATATAAATCTTGAAAGCCTTACTCCTCATGGCGTTCAGCATAGAATTAGTCATCTTAAAAATCAGATGATTCTTCCCGAAGATTTTGAAAAAATAATGACTAATTCTCTTCCTGATAGAAAATTCCTGGAAATCTATAAAGAATATAACAAACGTCTTTTTGAAAATAATGCTATGGATTTTGATGATTTATTACTCAAACCAATTGAATTATTCAGACAACATCCAAAAGTGCTTCAAAAATATAAGAGAATGTTCAAATACATCCTTGTAGATGAATATCAAGATACAAACAAAGCTCAATATGAACTTTTGAAATTATTGAGTCCTGCTAAAGATAAAATTTGTGTTGTTGGAGATGATGCACAAAGCATTTACAGCTGGCGTGGTGCAGATATTAAAAACATGCTTAATTTCAAAAAGGATTTTAAGAATGCAAAAATTTTCAGGCTCGAACAGAATTATCGCTCAACTAAAATAATCCTTGCTGCTGCTGATTCAATTATTAAAAACAACACAGAACAAATTGCAAAGACATTATGGACAGAAAATGATAACGGTGAAGAAATTACTTTGATTAGAGCATCTGATGAAAAAGACGAAGCTTTTCAAGTAGCAAAAAGAATTAAGAAAGAAGTTTTAACAAGAAAAATTTCATTTAGTGATGTTGCTGTTCTTTATCGATTAAATTCTCAGTCTCGAGTACTTGAAGAAATTTTTAGAAGAGAAAGTATTCCATACAAAATTGTTGGTGGAATAGAATTCTACAGAAGAAAAGAAATTAAAGATATAATTGCATACTTGAGAGTTCTCTCCAATCCAAATGATGAAGAAAGCCTGCTTCGTATAATGAACTTTCCTCAAAGAGGAATTGGAAATACTTCTATTACAAAAATGATTGCATTTGCCCGCAAGTTGAATATTTCATTGTTCACAACAATGGCTCGAGTTTTTGAAGTAATTGAAGTAAAAGAAAGAATTCAAAAAAATGTAAAGCAATTCAAATTATTACTCGATAAGTATATCGATTTGAAAGACAAACTTTCAATTGGAGAATTAACTTCTGCATTGATTGATGAGTTAGGTATTCTAAAAATTTATAAAGAAGAAAATACGCCGGAATCACTTGCTCATTATGATAATGTTCAAGAATTAATTTCAGCAGTTCAGGATTACAGTCGTCAGCATCCAAATGCAACTCTTGATGACTTTCTTGCAGAAGTTTCACTTGTTACAAGTGTTGACCAATATGATGAAAAAGCTAATGCTGTTACATTGATGACCGTTCATAGTGCAAAGGGACTTGAATTCCCAATTGTATTTATTACTGGTCTTGAAGAAGACATATTCCCGCTTAATCCAAGATTCGATTCCGATTCTAAATTGGAAGAAGAAAGAAGATTATTTTATGTTGCATTAACTCGTGCAAAACAAAAAGTATTTTTAACCTACGCACGTTCTCGATATCGTTTTGGAGAAGTTGCATATCAAAGCCGTTCAAGATTTATTGATGAACTGGATAAATCAACTTACAGTGAATTGTACGGACCAGGCAACAGAAGAGCAGGAAGACGAAAAGCCGGCGCCGAAGTTGAATTTGATGAATATTATCAAGAAAGTTATGATGATTATGATCAGGAAAGAAGGTCACTCCGTGTGGGAAGCAGAGTTTCACATTCTGTATTTGGCGTTGGTAAAATTTTAGCAATCAATGGAACAGGTGATATGCAAAAAGTTACAATTGCATTTGAAGAATATGGCACAAAACAATTACTCACGAAATTTGCTAATCTCAAGCTGATATAAAAATGAAGAATGATTACCTAATTAAAAATAATTGGAGTAAAAAATGAAAATAGGAATACTTACAGGCGGGGGCGATTGCCCGGGTCTTAATGCAGTAATAAGAGCTGTTGTTAGAAAATCAATTCAATATGGTCATGAAACAATTGGAATTCGTGAAGGCTGGAGAGGCATTCTTCAAAAAAATTTTATGACCTTAGACCTTGATGCAATCTCTGGAATTTTGCCCAGAGGCGGAACAATTTTAGGAACATCCAGAACAAATGTTTACAAAGAAAAAGACGGCGAAGCAAGAGTAATTAATAATATGAAAGAAACTGGTATCGATTGCCTTGTAGCAATAGGCGGTGAAGATACTCTTGGTGTAGCCAATAAATTATACAAAGCAGGGGTTAAAGTTGTTGGTGTTCCTAAAACTATTGACAACGATTTAAATGCAACTGATTATACTTTTGGATTCGATACTGCAGTTAATATTGCAACAGAAGCAATCGATAGACTTCATACAACAGCTGAATCTCATAATCGTGTAATGGTTGTTGAAGTGATGGGGCGTCATGCTGGATGGATTGCAGTTCATGCTGGTATTGCAGGCGGTGCAGATGTAATCTTAATTCCAGAAAAACCATTTGACTTAAATGAAGTTTGTGAAATTATAACAAAAAGACATTCACGCGGAAAAACATTCAGCATTGTTGTAATTGCAGAAGGTGCAAAAATTAAAACAGAAGAAAGTGTTGATAAAGACGGCTCTTTAGTTTTAAGTGATATGGAAGTTGATTCATTTGGGCATGTAAAACTTGGCGGTATTGGAAATGTTATTGCAAAAGAAATTGAAAAAAGAACAGGCTTTGAAACAAGAGCAACTGTTCTTGGTTATATTCAAAGAGGCGGAAGCCCAACTGCATTTGATAGAGTATTAGGAACAAGACTTGGAGTGTTTGCAGCTGAATTAGTTAACAATGGACAATGGGGTTATATGGCTGCTTTGAGAGGCAAAGATATTGTCGCTGTAAAATTAGAAGAAGCTGTTGGTGAATTAAAAACTGTTGATATGGAACTTTACAAAGTTGCCGAAACATTTTTTGGTTGATATATAAAATTTTGAACCGCAGCAATGCTATTTTAATTAGCATTGCTGCAGGTTCTTTTTTTTATATCTACAAAACTAAATACAAAAGATTGCTGAATTACCAGGTTAGCAAGATTATATAATTGCGGGTTTAAAAAATAGCAAGATTACAAGACTGAAAAATTACATGATTGCAAGATTACAAGATTATAATACCTTAGCGACTTCATGAAGTTTTTAGCAGTTAAGTAACATTGAAACTGCTTAGTTTATAAAGATTATTAGTTAAGAGTTATAATTTGACAATAAATTTTAAGGAGCAATCAAATCTAAATTTATTTTTTCTCTTTGTTCCAAGCAGTTTTTACCATCCAGAATAATATTCCTAATAGAACTATCATAAAAACTCTTGCACCCCAAATGTATGGCACATTAGCAGGGTTAACATCTTTTAGCAACAGAATCGGAATAGCATCATTAATCAACCACCAAATCATTATAATCGATAAAAGTGCAGGTGTCACAAATTTCATAATGTAAAAGAAAAATTTTGGGATTTGTATATCTCCGCCTTCATTTATTTCAGCCCAGGCTTTTTCTGCACCAAATACCCACATAAATAATATTGATTCAATTAAAGCAAATAGCACAAGACCAAATGTTCCTGCCCAATAATCTAACTCACCTAAGTAACCATATTGAAGGAAGAAAACAACAAATTGAATTGAGATAAATATTCCGAGACCTAAAGTTGTAACAGCTTTTTTTCGGTCCATTCCAAATTCATCCTCAAGAAAGGCAATGATTGGTTGTCCCATTGCAACTGATGAGGTAATACCAGCAAAGAATAATAGCAGGAACCACATAAATCCAAAAATTTCACCTAATGGAATTCTTTCGAACACAAGAGGAATAGATGCAAAACCTAAATCGAATGGACCGCCTTTTGCCATTTCCATTGTTGTGGGAATTCCAAAAAATGCAACTGCAATTGGTATTGCAATTGACCCGCCTAAAATAACTTCAGCAAATTCATTTGTAGCAGAAGTGGCAAGTCCAGAAAGTACAATGTCATCTTTTGGTTTAAGATAGCTTGCATAAGCTTGAATTGTTCCCATACCGAGTGATAATGTGAAAAATATTTGACCAGCAGCAGCCAGCCAAATTTTGGGGTCGCCAAGTTTTGTGAAATCAGGATTCCATATAAAACCAAAACCATTACTTACTGAATTTTCCGGCACATTTGGGTCTGGTGTTCCTAAAGTAATTACTCTTATCGCAATAATTATTGCGAACAAAAATAAAGCCGGCATTGCAATCTTTGCTAACTTTTCAATCCCTTTTGATATTCCTCTATATAAAATCCAAAGGTTTAATGAAAATGTTATAAGCATAAAAATATAAGCAGTTAAAACACTATCAAAATATTGATTAGAAATTCTTCCTTGATAAGCATAAAGAAAAGATTTCATTTCAGAAAAATTTTCTAAGCCAAAATAACTTTTTGTAATTGAAAAAAAGCTGTATCCAAGTGTCCATGATTCTATGTAAGTGTAATAAATTAAAATAACAGTTGATTGAAACAAACCAAGAGCACCAATGTATTTAGCTAATTTATTTTTCCAGAGAACATCGAACATGCCTGGTGCGCTGCCATGTTTGAATTTACCTCCGTATCTGCCGATACCCCATTCCATCCACATTAATGGAATACCTAAGAGAAGAAAAGAAACAAAATAAGGAATCATGAATGCGCCGCCGCCGTTTTGTGCTGCTTGTACAGGAAACCGAAGAAAATTGCCAAGTCCAACTGCATTTCCTGCAACAGCTAAGATTAATCCAATACGGCTTCCCCATTGTTCTCTTGGTTTTTCTTTATTCATTGATTCTCCTCTGAATTTAGAATAAAAGTTATTGCAAGTTATTAATTAATGTAAATTTATGCTATATGATAAAAAGCACTTCTCAAAATTTTTTAACAAAATTTTTACAAAAAATACTTGACATTTGTTGAATGATAAGATAAGTTGCAGTCAAAAACCAGCCGAATAAGTAAATTAGAAAGGATAGCATTACTCACTTTTACTCTGCATTTTTTTCTAATTAAGAACCAGCCGAGAAAAAATAAATTACCCGAAAGGAGGGTGTATGAAAAAATTATTTGTTATTTTATTTATTATATTCAGTAGTATTTTATATGCACAACCAACCAATCCCAATCCTGCGGATGGAGCAGTGGGGGTTGGTGTGATTCATAATTTTTCATGGACATGGGGCTCTACTGCAAATCAAATTAGATTTGATATCAATGCAAGTATGAGTTCTCCTACAGTATATAATATATCCCCAGCAGCTAACTCATTTACTAATACAACACCTTTAACAAATTCTGTTACATATTATTGGCAGGTGAGTTCCGATGGAGGAACTACATGGAATCCATCAACACCATGGAGTTTTACTACAATTCCACCTGCAGTTCCTTATCTTACTAATCCATTAAACAATGCTGTTATTGGAGACCAATTAATAACATTTTCTTGGTATTCTGGAACCATAGGAATACAGTATACATTAGAAGTTTCAACAACTTCTGATATGCAAAATCTTGTGGCAGCAGCAACTACAACAACAACAAATACTTATGTTACTCTTAATACATCAATATTCAATACAGGAACTGATTATTGGTGGAGAGTAACATCAAAAACATTAGGCGGCGTTATTATTAATTATTCCAATGTTTGGAAATTTAGCATTGCAGGTTTACCCAAACCAATTGCTTCTTATCCAATAAATGGTATTAGCATTTATAACAATCCACCAAATCTTTATTGGTATTTGTTGAGTTACAATTCAAAAGTTACGAGTTATAGAGTAAAATATAGTACTACTTCAGGTTCATATACAGTTGGATTAGGAACTACAAATGCTACTGAAGGCTATTTTGATACGGGCAATCCGAATTGGTTTACAACAATACCGACAGCTTTAACTCCTGGTCAAACTTATTACTGGAAAGTTGCATCAAGCGATGGAACAAATGAATCAGCTTATTCTGACGAGCAAAGTTTTGTTGTATATGGAAGTCAAACTTTTCTGGTTTGTTATCCAAGCTATCCAATCTTAGGTGCAACAGTCGATGCCTATCCAACGTTTTATTGGTATACTAATGTTTATGCTCCAATATTATATTTTAGATTAGAAATTGATGATGATCCTGGTTTTGGTAGTGTTAATTTAACTGTCAATAATATTCCGTCAACTTCTTATACATTAACTTCTTCAGATTTGACAACCCTTAATCCAACATTGGGTGGAACTTATTATTGGCGTGTAAGCGGAGGATTTGCATTAAATAGTTTTGGAACTCCATCTACACCTGCAAGTTTTGTTTATCCAACATCAGTAAATAATACTGCAACTGTTCCTGTTCCAACATTAACAAGTCCTGTTTCAGGTTCTGTTGTATTTGTAACTAATCCAACATTAACTTGGTCATTAACTCATTCTAACCCACTGCAGTTTAAGGTAATTTATTCTACAGATCCATCAACTACAGCCGGTGTTTTGGATAATCCAATTGTTCCTATAGCATCAGCACCGTGGATAAATGGAACATCATTTGTTTTGACAGGACTAACACCTGGGGCTACTTATTATTGGCAGGTTAAAGCAAGAGAACTTCCATCATTAACTGAATCTGCATGGTCATCACTTGGATATTTCACAGTATCACCAGGAGCTTCGAGTGTTGTGCCTTTAGCAGGAAGCCCAATTAATGGTTATCCAGTAAATGCAACGAATGTAACTATATCCTGGATAATACCAGTCCCAAGTGAAAGTAAATTAACATATGATTTTGAATATGCAGATAATAAACAATTTATAAATGCACATAAAATAAGTGGATTAACTTCAAACAGTGTAACATTGGAAGGATTAGAAAAGAATAAAGTTTATTATTGGAGAGTTGCTTCGAAAACAGATAAAGGGGAAGTCTCAGATTACTCTGCTCCTGCAGTATTCAGCACAGGAAGTGTTGTGAGTGTTTCAGAAACAACTTTACCAAATCAATTTGAATTATTCCAGAATTATCCAAATCCATTTAACCCATCAACCATAATTAAATTTACTTTACCAGAAACTGGAATTGTAACATTAAAGATTTATGATGTATTAGGAAATGAAATTAAAACATTGGTTAATAATGAGTACTCAAAAGGGACATACGAAATTCAATGGAATGGAGATGATAATTCTGGAAGAAAAGTATCATCAGGTTTTTATATTTATAAATTGACTTCTGGAAAATATTCTTCATCTAAAAAGATGTTATTAATTAAATAAGCATAGAGAGTGAGGTTGATATGAAAAAATTAGCAGCTTCATTAATGCTTTTGTTTTTTCTGGCAGTAATTGGATTAGCTCTCTATGCTTGCCATGTTACATATTTTTCATAATGCTATAACGGGGTATCATAATTTGATACCCCTTAATATAAATTTAATAATGAGGGTGAGAAATGAAAAAACTTTTAATTGCTATACTTTTTATATATAGCTCGTTGTTGTTATATGCCGAAACTCCAACTAATAATTCAACAGGTGTTTCAGTTACGCCGAATTTTTCTTTTAATGCTGTAACAGTACCCCCCACAACTCATCTGCAGGTTTCAACAACAACAGCATTTAATGCTGGCGATTTAGTTTTGGATGTTAATCTGTCAAATGGTGCAACAAGTTATACCTTTAATGCGTCGGATTTAATTAATTCATTATTGGGGCAATCCAATTTAAATTACAATACAACTTATTATTGGAGAATTTATGATGTAGATGGTCCAAATGTTGTTGAACCATCGGGTGCACCGAACTATTATACTTTTACAACTACAACAATGCCCAATCCTACTTTATTAACACCTGCAAATAATTCATCAGGAATTTCAATAACACCCCAATTTACATGGAGCTGGTCTGGAGCTGGTTCACCCACATATACAATTGAAATTGCAACAGACTTAGCATTTACACAAATTGTTTTTGGACCTCAAACTGTAACTTCTCCTTTTACTCTAAGTGATATTGATGCTTTAGATAATGGCACTATTTATTATTGGAGAATTACTGCAACATTAGGTTCAGAGCAGTCATCAAGCATAGCAAAATTTAGTACTATATCACAGGGAAAGCCAATTTTACAAAGTCCAATTGATGCAACAATTATCAGTGGTAATGTAATAAAGTTTCAATGGCTGGCTCCATATCAAGGATTAAAATATTCTGTTGAAGTTGATGATAACAACAATTTTTCGAGTCCAGTAGCAGGTTTTCCTACTTCACTTAGTACTCAAACTGATTATAATTTCCAATTCACTATTAGCTCACTGCCAGCTGGAACTTATTACTGGAGAGTAAAATCTTATACAAATAATAATACACTAGTAAGCATTTCATCTGTATGGACATTTATAATTCCAGGACCACCAACAGCAATACCACTGTATCCAACCAATGGAGCAATAATTTATTCTGTTTATCCAACTATTTATTGGACTTTAAATAATAATTACAATAACGCTCCTAATTATTGTAGAGTTAGGTGGGGAACAACTTCTGGTGGACCTTATCCAAATACAAGTATTACGACATTAAATAATTTCATTGTTCTTTCAGGATTTAATTTAGCAACTACTTATTATTATGTAATCGATGTATCACAGGATAACAGCTTTACTACATACACAACAAGTTCTGAAGAAAGTTTTGCAATTTATTATGCATCATTTGCAAGTGTTCCAGTTTATCAGACTTACCCAACAACTGGGACTGTAGTTTATTCATTGACACCAACACTTTATTGGTTTCTTGGAATTCATTTACCTGGGGTAACTTTTGATTTACAAGTTGATAATAGCGGACCAACTTTTCCATCCCCAGAAATAAATGAAGTAGGAATTCCTGGTTATGAATATACTACAAGTCCATTGACCGCAGGAACAACTTACTGGTGGCGAGTAAGAATTAACGGTGGTGGAACATGGTATACTCAATCTTTTGATGTTGATGCAAGTGCAACTGTAACTTCAAGCAATTATGCGGTAATACCAACTCCAACTTATCCAACATCATCAATTGTTGTATTTACACAAAGTCCAACTTTACAATGGATAGCTTATTCAACAAGTGCTTTAGAATATCAAGTTATATGGTCATCAGATCCAACATTAAGTTCTGGAGTTCTTGTTAATACTTCATCACCATTAGGCGGCCAATCAGGATGGTTGATTACTAATCAATATAATTTAACTGGTTTAACTCCCGGAACTACTTATTACTGGCAAGTGCGTTCAAGATTAGCTTCGAATCCTTCCAATGTTTCTAATTTTTCTTCTGTAGCTCAATTTACAGTTTCACCAGGTGCATTACCAGTAGTAGTGCTGCCTGCAAATCCAATTGCCGGTGCGGAATTAAATTCTTCTAATGTAAGTTTATCATGGATAGTCCCTGCACAAAGTAACTCTCCATTAAAATACGATTTAGAATTATCTACGAATGAAGATTTGAGTAATCCTATTGTTATTAGAAATATTCATTCAACAAGCTATACAGTTGAAGGATTAAATCCTGGCAAATATTATTGGAGAGTTCAATCGAAAACAAGTAATGGAGAAAAATCTGATTATTCATACAAAAATGAATTTACCGTAAGCTCAATAACAAGTGTTGAAGAAAATAAAATTATAGCAAAAGAATTTTCTCTTGAACAAAATTATCCCAATCCATTTAATCCATCTACAACAATTAAATATACTTTGCCGGCTAAATCTTATGTAACATTGAAGATATTCGATATCCTCGGCAGAGAGGTTAAAACACTTATTTCAGAAAATCAAAATGCAGGACAATACTGGATTGTATGGGATGGAACAGATAATTCAGGAATTCAAGTAACTAGTGGAATTTATATTTATAGAATAATTGCAGATAAATTTACAGCTTCTAAGAAAATGTTATTAATGAAGTAAATGAAAGGGGATAATTTGAATAAATTAACTTTTTCTTTGGGATTATTATTTTTTCTGGCAGTTGTGGGACTTGCTATTTATGCCTGTCATTTAACATATTTTTCATGATATTATAATACAAATAAATATTTCTTCGAAAAGGCTGCACTGAAAGCAGCCTTTTCTTTTATAAAGTAAATTTATTTATCGATTATCGAGTTGAATTTTATAACATTGTTTATTGTTATTTATGGGAAATTAAGAGGGAGGAATTATGCCAAAAAATTACATTTCTAATAAAGATGAAACTGTTCGCATGTTTGAAAATGATATTCTCGAAGCTCTTTCAAGAGTGCACTGGTCTGTGCCTTTGTGGATTTATGTCCCTGTAGTTTTATTTTTTTCTTATAGAACTTTTTTCATTTATTCATTTACATTTTATGAATTTGTTAAATGGTTCATCATCGGAATTGTTATATGGACATTCACTGAATATACTTTGCATAGGTTTGTATTTCATTATCAACCTAAAAGTAATTGGGGTAAAAGAATTCATTTTATAATTCATGGAGTGCATCATGATTATCCAAAAGATTCCAAAAGACTTGTAATGCCGCCGTCTGTAAGTCTGCCTCTTGCTGCATTGTTTTTTATTTTGTTTGTTAATCTTTTAGGCGAAAGAAATGTTAATCCTTTCTATGCTGGATTTTTAGTTGGATATTTATTTTATGATATGACACATTATGCAGTTCATCATTCCAATATGCATAACAAATTTTGGCTCGCAATTAAAAATCATCACATGAAACATCATTACAAAGATTCGACAAAAGGATTTGGTGTAAGTCAACCAACATGGGATTATGTATTTGGCACTAATTTCCCAATTAAAGAAAAAAATGAAGTTATTGAAACGCAAGGGAAATGATTTCAAAAATTTTTTGGTAAGCTAATTTCTTTTTTGCTGAATTTAAATATGATGCTCATTTATCTTTCAAACAAAAGAATTATTTTAGTATCGAATAAAATTAAAAAATTTGATGAGCTTAAAAATTATTATTTCTTTCTTGGTTATCTTAATTGAACTTATTCCTTCATGTTCCAATAAACTTAATGCAGAAACAGATTTTTATATTCGGTTAAATCAAATTGGATTTCTGCCTGATGATATAAAAACTGCAATTGTTCTTTCAAAAGTTAAACTTGATGGCAAAGAAGCAGTTGTAAAAGAAATAAATACTGATAAAATAGTATTCAAAACTTACTTACAAGTGTTGCCTAAAAATTATGGCATCTTCCAGTATGTCTATAAAATAGATTTTTCTAATTTAAGGACTCAAGGTGAATTTGAAATTCTTATTGATAAAAGAAAATCTTATTCATTCAAAATTGGGAAAAATGTTTATAATGATGTTGCTCCTTCTCTTTTAGAATTTTTAAAAGTTCAAAGATGCGGCTATACAAATCCACTGCTTCATGATGTATGCCATATTGCTGATGCAACTAACATTATTGATGGGAAAAATGTTTTGAACAAAAATATTGATGTAACAGGCGGCTGGCATGATGCAGGTGATTATATAAAATTTCTAAATACAACTGCTTTTACTACTTACATGCTTTTGTTTTCCTATGAATTTAATCCGGAAAAATTTGGATTTGATAAAGATAAAAATGGTTTACCTGATATTCTCGAAGAAGCTAAAGTAGGTCTCGATTGGCTTTTAAGGTGCAATTATGAAGGGAAAAAATTTGTAACTCAGGTTCAGGATTTGAAAGACCATGATTCTGAATGGAGAATGCCTGAAGATGATAAATACGGATTTGACAGGCCAGCATTTCTTGGAATTGGAAAAAATTTAATTGGAATCTACTCAGCTACTTTAGCACTTGCTTCAAGAATTTGGAAAGAAAAATTTCAGTATTATGAATTTGCTGATAAATGTTTAAATACAGCCAAACATTTTTACTCAATACGAAATAATGTTCCTGATGTTGATAGCAGCGGTTCTGGAATGTATGTCGATACTGATTTTAATGGCAAATTGGCACTCGCAGCTATTGAATTATTCATTTCAACAAATAATAAGAATTATTATAATGATGCAGTAAATTATTCTGATTCTGCAAAAAATAATTTCTGGTGGAGCTGGGGAGATATTAATCCACTGGTTCATTACAAACTTGCAAAATATGATGATCGATATGCAGAATTGCTGAAAAAGAATCTTGAAGAATTTAATAAGAATAAAAACAGTAATCTTTTTGGAATTGCAGCCTCATTAAACTGGGGAAGCAATAATACTTTGCTTGGTATAAGTCTACAAAATATTTTATGGGAAAAATTAACAAACGATTCTTCTTTTGACACTTTGGCTGTTTATCAAAGAGATTTTATTTTGGGAAGAAATCCATGGGGAATTAGTTTTATATTTGGTTACGGGAAAAATTACACTAAAAATTTTCACCATCAAATTTCATATTTCAAAAAACAATTACCTGGAGGATTAGCTGCAGGCCCAGTTCCTAAAAAATTATTGAATGATTTTAAAATTCAATTTGAAGGAATCGATACATTTTCATTATTTCAAACAGATGATATTTATTACAGAGATGATAGATATGATTACATTACAAACGAACCAACAATTACTTCAAATGCTACAGCAATTTTTGTTTTTGGTAATATGAGAAATTGAATGTATTAAAATGGAGCAGAAATTTCATTTTAAGAAAAATTATTTTATTGCATGTTCATTTTTAGAATATAATTGATATTTTTAGTGGCATGTTAATTGGCTATTATTAAAAAAATTAGGATTTGCCATGCTCAGTTCTGTTAGAAAAGTTCCGTCAGGATTTTCCTTTATTGATAAAAATTGGGGCGGTGTTTACAGGGGAGGAAGTTATTTATTAATTGGTCCAAGAAAATCCGGCAGAACATTAATTGGTTTGCAGTTTGCACTTGAAAATGCAAGAAGAGGAGAGACATGTGTTTATTTTACTATCATGCGTCCGAAAGATTTAATGATTCAAGCAGCTTCAATTAATTTTGATATTCAATCTTACATGAACCAAAATTTAATAATTGTAGTTAGAGTAGCCCCGCCGAATGAAATTTATGATATGTATAACCCTGATGATTATCTTGTAGAATATTTCAATGATATTATTACAGTAATAAATCAATATAATCCAACAAGAATTATTTTTGATGAAATTACTCCTTTTGTTGGTTTTAAAAATCTGGATTATTTAAGAAACACATTTCTTCATACAATTGAAACAATTGAAGAAAGAGATATCACAAGTTTATTTATAATTAGTGAACCAGCTACACAAAAAGCTCATTCAATTGTTGAAGGATTATCACAATTTGTTACAGGATTAATTCAACTGAAAAAAGAATCAGGTAAAGAAAGATTTCATGGTGGAGTTGTAACAATCACACCTAATGTTGGGCATACAGAAGGTGAGTTTAGTTCAGAATATAGAATTGTTCCAAATAAAGGTGTAACTACAGAATTTGCAAAAGAAACTTATCCAACAGAAGAATATGATAATATTTATACTAAAACAAAAACAAGAAATTTTACTGCACCAACAAAAGTTGAAATCCCATCTGAGCCTTATGCATTTTCTAATGTTTATAACTATCAAGATTTCTTATTAATACTTAACAATCAAATTGCTCTTTATAAAAGCACAGGACAAACATTTAATCTCGTTTCAATAAGATTAGACCCAGTTGCACAGGTAAGAGGGTTACTGTCAATTAATCAATTGCAAAATGCTGTAAGATTATCAACAAGTAAAAGAGATAAAATTTGTGTAATAGAAAATAAAATTCTTGTGTTATTAGTAAAGGGGAGTTTGAAAAGCGTTGTTGATTTAATTACAAATGTTCAGAATAATTTACCAAGCAGCGATCCTGCATATTTAACCGCGGTTCTTGATTATATTACAATCTTTAACACAACTATTGATGAAAGATTTGAAAATGCTGAATCGATGATGGAATATGTTTTATCAGCAGAAACTTCATCAACGCATGCTTATCAGCCGCTAAATAAATTTATAGGGTAATGATTTACCGTGTTAAAATATTTTTCACAATTTTATTCTTAATCACATCCATTTTATATCCTCAAATAAAATCTGATGGTTTAAAGCGTCAAGCTCAATTTTTGATGAAGGAAGGAAGATACGGCGAAGCTATTGACCAGTTAAATAAATTTATTTCTGCAAATCCTCAACTTGCTGAAGGCTATCATCTTAGAGGGCTTTGTTATGAAAAAACAATACAATATCAATATGCAGTGCTTGATTTAAGAAGGGCAGAAAGACTTGACCCCAAAAATGAACAAATAAAAGTAGATTTGAATCGAGTTATTTCAGTTTGGCATCAACAACTTTATCAAAAAATTGAAGGGCATAAGAGAGATATTGCAATCGACCCAAATTACCCATTCAATTATCTTGAAATTGGCAAAGCTTACAGATGGCTTGAAGAGTGGGATAATGCCGAACTATGGTATGATGAATATTTGAAAAGAGATGATAATGCATCACCAGATGAAATAATCAGATATACAGAAATTCTTGCTAAAACTGGTTCAATCACAAAAGGTGAAAGAATTTTGAAAAAATATGTAGAACGATATCCTGACGATTGGAGATTATGGAGCCGTTATGGTTATTTTACACTATGGCTGGGAAAATATAAAATTGCAGAAAATGCTTTTCAAAAAGCACTTGATATAAAACCTTTTTTTAAGGAAGCTCAGGACGGTTTGGATATTGCAAGAAATCAAGCATATTTGCTTCAATATCAACCAAGGTCTTTTGAATATGTTTATCCAATCGATAGATATTATAGAGAGTTAAAACGAAATCCAAATGACGATAAAATTAGATTTGCTTTAATTAAGGAATTAATTTCAGCCAATCGATATGAAGAAGCATTCCAGCAGCTTCAATATCTTCAAAATAAATATGCTGATGATGAGGAATTTAAATCTCTTTATCAAAAAGTAACTGCGTATCGTGACAGCACTTACAACTCAAATATCGAACTTTATACTGGAATGCTAAAAGAAAATCCTAATAACAAAGAAGCTGTTATTAAACTTGCTCAGACTTATGCAAATCTTCTTTATTATGATAATGCAATTGAAGTATTAACAGAATACCTTAAAGACAAATCTGAAAATGAAGATCTTGATGTAAGGTTCTTATATGCAAAATATTGTGCATGGAATTATGAGTGGGAAAAAGCTATAGCACAAATAAACAAACTTTTGGAACTTGATCCGGAAAATTTGGATTATCAATTATTAAGAGCTCAAATTGCTGTGTGGACAGTTCTTGATTTAGACCTTGCAGAAAAATATTTATTGAATGTAATTAAAAATAGACCTAAAGAATTGCCGGCATATTTGTCGCTTGTGTCTTTGTATGCATGGAAAAAGAATTTTCCGGAAGCAAAAAAGTATCTTGACATTGCAAAAGAAATTGACCCAAGTAATCCAGAAGTTGTTAGTGCAGAAAGTAATTATGAACTTCATTTATCTGCTTATGAAGAAACAAAAGTATTTGAAATTCGCGCTGAAGCTGAAAAACTTTTTATGGAAGGAAATTGTAGTGATGCAAGAACTAAATATGAAGAATATTTTTCTAAAAGAACTGGACCATCAAGAGATGAATTAATCGAATATGCAAATATTTTAACATGCGCAGAAGATTATCCCAAAACAATTGAAATATATGATAAACTGCTGTCAGATGAATTTGATTTTAAAATTGCACTTCAACGAGCTAATGCTTATTTCCTCAACAAAGATAGTTTAAAAGCAGTTGAAGAGTTGGAAAAATTAAGCAGAATTGATTCAATCGATATTAATTCAAAAATGGATTTAGCAAATGCATTTAGCATTGTGGGATTACCTGGCAAAGCTGATTCAATTTATCAATCACTGAAAGATAGTTTGAAAACTTCAGAAGAGCTAAGTCTTCTTAATGAAAAACTAATCACATTGGGAAGTTCTTACATTAAAACAAAAGAATTAGACCGTGCAGAAAAAATATTTGATGAATTATTGAAAAAGATTAATGATGAAGCAATGATAAAAAAAATAAATCAGCAAAGATTATATCTTGCAGATGCATATGCATTGCAGAACAGATGGGGTAAAGCTGAGGATATTTATGATGATTTGCTTGATGTGACTAAAGATACATCAGATATAAAAATTATTAAGCAGCGACTTAGCTGGATTCCGCCTTATGGTTTTAAAAAAGGAATTTATGTGATTAAAAATATTATTATCCCGACAAATATTGGCTTATCGCCATTTTCAAATTTTTATGGTGATAATCAAAGTTTTAGATTATGGAGCTACGGCTTGAACATGGATGGAGGATTTATTGGATTCTTAAGTCTTGGCGGTTCGTATCAAAATGTAAGAATTAACAATAAAATTGTTACAAAAGATTTTCATGCATTAAAAGGAATTTTATCACTATACATTATAAAAAATTTATCAGCTTCGCTTAGCTATGGAATCTTAAATATTCTTGGAGAGAAAAATAAAAATATTGGAACTGCCGTTGTTAAATATGAAAAGCAGGATGAATTATTATTAAGCGGATATTATGAAAATAACGATGCGAGATTAATTTTGTATTCACCTTATCTTATGAATACGAGATTGAAAGCTGAAATTTACAGAGTCAATGGCTCTTATCTTCATAACAATCAGCTGCAGTTTATAATTAATTATAGTTATTATAATGTGTCAGATAAAAATGAAGGCAATGATTTGCTCTTAAGAGTTGGTAGAAAATTTTTTGAAAACGGTATAATTGGATACGAATACTACTTTGCAGATTTTGCTTATGTATCTTCTTTGTACTATTCTCCTCAAAATTTTATTTCTCACAGTCTCTGGGGTGAATATAAATGGCTTCATAAAAGCGGGCTAAAATTAAATTTATTTGGAAAAATTGGTTATGTGCCTGCAATTGATTTTTTTGTAAGTGAGTATTTTATAGATGCAAGTTATAATCCTTTGAAAACTTTAAGCGTAAATGGAAGAGTTGGATTTTCAAATAGCTATCGTTTCGATTCTGTCTATCAGTCATTTTCAACATCTTTTTCATTATACTGGAATATTTTTTAATTTATTTTCTAAAAATTTTCTAAACAGGAAGGGCTTATATGTTGAATAGATTCTTAATTGTCGTAATTTTTATTCTAATCTCACTAAACACTTATGCAAGTGATAATTACTATTTCAAAATTTTTGATGCAGAAGAAAAAACAGATAACACATTTGTAACATCACAAAAAACATTAGGTAAATTTGTCCCACTGAGCGGTAATGTAGAACAACTGAAATATTTTTTTAATGCATTAAAGAATTCCAAAAATCAAGTTATTAGAATTGCACATTATGGCGACTCTTTAATTCAAGGTGATATTATTACAGAATATTTAAGAGAATATTTTCAAGAAAAATTTGGCGGCAAAGGAATTGGATATTTATCGATTGTATCGAATGACATTAAGATGAAAACAAGTATCAATCATTCTTATTCTGATGATTGGACTTACGCATCAATCATAACAAGAAATCCAGATAATTTACCTCTTGGAATAAGTGGAGCAGTGGCTATTCCAAAAGTCAACAGCTGGGTAAAATATGAAACCACAGATAATCTAAAATCAACAAATAGTTTTAACACAGTTAAAATTTATTACAGCAATGCAAAGAATTCTGTTATTCAATACAAAATAAATAATGGGAAAGCTGTTGAGGTAAGTTTAGAAGAAGGAAATTCTCTCAAAGAATTAAAAATAGATTTGAATGTTGCTGGAAAATCTTTTGAAATGAAATTTATTTCCGGCAAAGCTCCATATTTTTATGGAATTAGTTTAGAAAGTGGTAACGGTGTTTATGTTGATAATTTTCCGATGCCAGGAAATTCAGGTGTATCTTTGTTGAATATTTCTGAAAATGTGTTGAAAGATTTTCAAAAGTATTCAGACTACTCATTAATCATCTTAACATATGGTGCAAATGTTAATGCACCAAACAAAGAAATCTTTAATTATTATGAAAATAAAATGATTTCAGTTATAGATTACTTAAGAAAATGTTTTCCAAATGCAGGTATAATATTGGTTGGAGTTGGTGACAAGACAATGAAAATTGGGAATAAGTTTATTACTAATCCAGATGTTTCACTTTTACTTTCTGCACAAAAACGAATTGTTGATAAATCAAAAATTGCATTCTGGAATTTATGGGAAGCAATGGGCGGTCAGAATTCAATGAGTGAGTGGGTAAATGCAAATCCTCCGATGGCATTGAAAGATTTTTCTCATTTTACTCCAACAGGCGGCAAAAGAGTAGCTCAACTTCTTTTTGATGCGATAATGGATGCATTCAATAAAGAAAAATAAATTTATAGATATTATCATTATTCACTGATGAACTAATTTCATTCACTTACACCAATCTTTTAAGTTCTTCTAATAACTTATTTTCTTGCAATAGTTTAAATAATCAATTATATTCAACTGCCAATTGTATGAATATGAGGCAGCTTAGCTTAATGTGTATTTTGTTGAGGTAACAAGAAAATTTTTTTATTTGAAAACTGAGTGAAATAAAAGTTTTTTAGCTGGCATTTGTTTTGTTTATTAATCTATGCTAATAATAGATTTTTATGGATAAAGATTTATTAAAATATCAGATTGCCTTAGATAATCGTGAACTAAAACCTCCAAAGAGAAACGAGGCTAAGGAAAAATTAAGAACTATAATTGTATCCGGTTTTTTGTCTGTATTATTGATTATCACAATTATTGTAACAATGCCTCTTACTATTTTGACATGGAGCGGATTATTTGTTTATTCATCCATAGTTTCACTTGTTATTTTCTTGTTTATACTTTTGTTTAGGTATTTTGGAATTTTGTTTATGGCATATTTTTATAATACAAGATATACGGTTCTTAGCAAGCCGGGTTATTATCCATTTGTATCGATAATTGTCCCAGTTTATAATGAAGGGAAAATATTAAAGAATTCAATTGAGTCACTTCTTAATCTTGATTATCCTAATTATGAAATTATTATAGTTAATGATGGCTCAACTGATAATACAGCTGAAGTTGGAGAATCACTTGTAGGCTACCATAAAGGAAAAACAAGTTTGGTAAAAATTTCTTTAATCAATAAACCAAATGGTGGAAAGGCTAAAGCATTAAATGCAGGCATTCAATATTCAGAAGCTCAGTTTGTTCTGTGCATGGATGGAGATTCTCAATTAACACCTGATACTTTACGAGCAGCCATGAGACATTTTGTTGACCCGACTGTTGGAGCTGTAGCCGGTAATGTAAAAGTACAAAACAGAAAAAAAATTTTAACAGATTTACAGGCGCTTGAATATTTAGAAGGATTAAATTTAGCAAGAAGTGCACAGGGATTTTTACAGATGGTGAATATAATTCCAGGGCCCATTGGAGTTTTTCGAAAATCAGCATTACGTGATGCTGGCTTTTATTCAAGTGATACTTATGCAGAAGATGCAGATATAACACTTAAAATACTTGCTAAGGGCTGGAAAATTATTTATGAGCCTAATGCTATAGCTTATACAGAAGCACCGGCTACAATTTATCAGCTCTTGAAACAAAGATATCGCTGGACGCGTGGAATTTTGCAGGCAATTAGAAAACATAAAAGATATTTATATAATCCTACACTTAACTTTGGGAATAGTTTTATATTATGGTCAATGTTTTATGAAGCTTTAATCTGGCCTGCAATGAATATCTTTGTTAATCTTTACTTCATAATTATTGCATTGATTTATGGAATTCATATTACATTGTTTTTATGGTGGGTTGGTATAGCAGTTCTCGATTTAATGTCTGCAGTATATTGTGTAGCAGCTGAAAGAGAAGAATTTCGCTTGGTCCCATTTGCGATTATTTACAGGATATTTTTTATTTTACTGATAGATGTAACAAAAGCAATGGCAACTATAGAAGAATTTATAGGAATCAGAATGACATGGGGAAAATTGGAAAGAATAGGAACACCAGCTATAGAATCAACACAAGGTATCAAAGCATTTAAGTAATATTTTATGAGGTAGAAAATGGAATTAATTCCAATATTATCATTAATAATTCTCGTTGCCACAGTTTCGACATTTATTCTGGCAGTAGGTGCATATATTCTATATAAAGTTAGAGAAAGAAAAGGAATAACTGCACAGGCTCCACAACCAGCTGCTATACCTGCAGAATTAATTGCACCCGCTCCGTTAGGAGCAGAGCAAAGAGCCGCAGCCCCGGGTAGAAGAACCTATGAAGTTGTTCAACCTCAACAAGAATTTGGCTATGAATATCAGAGACCTTCTCCTTATGAACAAGAAGAATCAAAAGGTCCTGAACTGCGCCCAACCTTTGTTGGCTCAGCTCCTCGTCAATATCAAGGGGAAGAATTTCAACGCAGAACAGATGAACAAATTTCAGGTTCAGTTGCAGAACGCTTTTCTCCAAAAAGAAAATTTGTTAGGTATACAGGTGAAGGTTATGAAGAGCCTGTTAAACAAGAGAAAAAACAAGAGGATAATCTTAGGTGGCGGTAATTGAAAACAGAGGTTTGAGAGTTAATTATTTGATAATCTTTTTAAGTGGTCTTGTTCTTCTTATTACAGGGATACTCGTTTTTTTATTGATAGTAAAAAATATTTATGGAAGTTATGAACTAAAAGAAATACTACCCACCAAAGAAAACTTAAAATTAATCAGCGGTGATTTAAAAACTAAAAAAGTTGCAATTCTCTATTCTCAATACACAGAAAATATGTTGCCTGCCGGCAGCACTTGGCTCAAAGATAATATTGATACTTGGAAAAGATTTATTAAAAATTCCAAAATGAATTATGATATTATTTCCGACCAAGTAATTGAATTAGGTGAGCACTTGGATTATAAACTAATTGTTCTCCCAGGCTCCAAATCTTTGAGCGATAAACAACTTGTTCAATTAAAAAAATATTTAGAAAATGGTGGTAGTTTATTTGTAACTGGTGGACCAGCAACTTATTCTGATGAAGGCAAATGGCGCGGCTGGGATTTTTTCACAGAAGTTTTTGGCTTAAAATTCAATAAAGAAATTAAACCAGAAGAAACTTATAAAGTCCATACACTAAGAGGAAATTTGCCACTTACTGCTGGAATACCTACAGGTTATGCTCTTAAAATTGCAACATGGGATAGACCAATTTATGCTGAAGTTCTTGAGCCTCGCACAACTCAAGTTAGTTTCTGGTATGATTTCAGAAGAGAAGCTGGATTGGTTCGAGAAGAAATTCAAAAAAGTGCTGGAATTGCATACGGAACTTATGGAAAAGGAAGATTTGTCTGGTATGGATTTGAATTGAATTCAGTTTTAGGGGTTCAAAAAGATTTTGTTTACTTCGAAAAATTATTTAATAATTCTTTGAACTGGTTAACTTATCAACCTACTGCCTATGTTAAAGATTGGCCACTTGATTATGATGCTGCATTAATTTTTATTCCAACTTTAACACAAAATATTAGCAATATAAATCTTCTAAAAAATATAATTGATTTGAAGCAATTTCCTGCAACATTTTTTGTTGACCCAAATTTAGCAGCTAAAAATGCTAATCTTATAAAATCACTGGCTAAACTCGGGGATATTGGTGCTATAGTTGATATAGGTTACATAGAATTTCCAGAAGATACAGTGAACGAACTTTTTAATAAAGAAACTCAATTTCTAAACTTAAAGATTGCCAAAGATACTTTGCAAAAAATTTCTGGTAAAGAAATTAGAGCTATTATGCCATTGTATGGTTATTACAATGATAATACACTTCAAGCAATGGCAGCATATAATATTGATTTCCTTGTAACTGATTCTCTTACTGACAGGTCTGTTCCAGAAATGAGAGTAAGAAATAATAAACAAATTATGATAATCACTAAAACTGCAAGAGATGATTATGAAGTAGTCAAAAAATATGGGCTTACGAATGTTGATTTTCAAAGATATACTTATGAAGAAGATGTTGACAGAATTTTGTTTGAAGGCGGCTTATATGTTTTCAAAGTTCATACAGAATATCAACTCCAGCCTGATTATATTTCAGTTGTGAGAGATATTTTGAGATATGCAAAAAGCAAAAAAATGTGGATAACCACACTTTCAGAACTTCAGTCATGGTGGAAAAAACGTCAACAGGTAGAAATTCGATACGAAGCAAGAAGCAAAAGAAGAATTTCTGTTGAGTTTACTAATCCGAGCGACTTAAAAGCAGAAAATCTTGTTGTTGAAGTAAATCTGAACAAAAAAGTTAAGAACATTGATATTTCTACAGATATAATTAATACTCCAATTCCCAAATTCGAAATAAGCAAAGATGGGCAGGTTATTAATTTTTATCTCGATAAAATGGAACCGCACGAAACTCGCTCTTTACTTATAGATTTTGAAAATGTAGATTGAATATTGAAAGAAATTTTTAGTTAAAATAAAATGCTATGAAAGATTTTCTTCAAAATACTTTTATACAAAATAAGACAATGCACATACTGATTGCTTTGTTTTTTGTTGCAATGATTTTTATCAGTTGTGTAGAACCTTTAACTGATTCATCACAAAGTGCTTCACCAACAATTGAAATTATAAAACCAGTAACTGGCGATTCTATAATGATTGGAAAGAATGAGGTTGATTATAAAGCAGCAGATGGAACAGGTGGACAAGGTTTATCATTTTATGAAGTTTATATAAATGATAAATTCACAAAAAAATATGTTCAAAATGATGACGGCACCAATCCTAAAATTTATCTTGAAATTGATTCTACATTTTTAGGAAGCAGGATTAAATATTTTATAAAAGTATATAATAAATCCGGTAAAGCTAAGGAAAGCAAAGTTCAGGAAAATATTTATGTTAAGGATAAACCTCCAGCTGCCCCTTCGAACTTGATAATTAAAAAAACAACTGATTATTCAGCAACATTATTATGGAATGATAATTCGAATAATGAAAAAGGTTTTGAACTATGGCGTAAAGATGGCGGAGGAGGAACTTATAGAAAAATTAAAACTCTTCCTGCAAATACGATCAGCACAATTGACGACGGAAT
This sequence comes from Melioribacteraceae bacterium, assembly GCA_037481715.1. Lineage (GTDB taxonomy): Bacteria > Bacteroidota > Ignavibacteria > Ignavibacteriales > Melioribacteraceae > Rosettibacter. Next base: position 338,626 of record JBBFLD010000001.1, on the reverse strand, counting down.
TTCTCCATTTGTAGATTATTTCTATAAAGTAAGAGCTTATAATGATACAGGCCCTTCAGAATTTAGCAACGAAGTTGGAACTTCAAGTTTGCCTGGCGGACAATGGAATCTTCAAGCAGAAGCAATTGGTGCAAGTTTAGTAATTTTGAAATGGAACGATTTTGCTGTAAATGAACTCGGATTTAAAATTGAAAGGACAAATCCTTATACAAATAACTGGGAAGTAATTGATATAGCAGCTCCAAATCAAACTGAATATGAAGACACCAATGTTCAACCAAGTACGGCATATAAATACAGAGTAGCCTATTTCACCTCTAATTCAATGAGTGGATATTCTAATGAAGCATCAATATCTACATTTTATACAGATGTGGAAGGTCCAACAAATCTTTCTGGATATTATTCATCAGGAGTGGTATTACAGTGGACAAATAATGATAAACTGCAAATAACCAAAGGAACAATAATTGAAAGAAAGATTGGCAGTGATGGTAAATTTAATGAAATCAGCACAATCGAAGCTGATGCAACTACATTTAATGATGGTAATGTTCAATCCGGCAAAACTTATTATTACAGAGTACGACAAAAATTAGCTAACAGAATTTATACACCATATTCCAATACAATTTATATTTCAATACCTTGATTGGTTTTTAGAATGGAAGAATTGAGACATAGGAAAACATCATCAAAAGTTCATAAAGAACTTTTGAATATGATAATAGATAAGAACGGAAAGATAATTGCATTAAATCCAGCAATCAGGAAAATTATACCTGATGCCGTTCCTCAAAAAAATTTTTTTGAATTATTTGATGAAGAAACTGTAATATCACTTCAAAGAATATTTTTGGATGCCCGCAAGTATGAGATAACAGGAAGAGATTTTGTTGAAATCAAAACAGGTGATACAAAAATTACTTATGAGTTTGTATTTTCACCGCTTAAAAGCGAAAGCAACATTTATTTTTATATTGATATTTTAGAACAAGAGCAAACTGATTATAAACAAAATATTGATAAATTTTTTATTGCAACCTCTGAAATTGAAAAAATTTGCAGCGATAAAAAAATACATTCTATAATTAACAGAATTAAATTAACTTTTCCATTTACATTCATTGAAAAAGCAAAAATCCAGAAAGAAATAAATGAGATTGATGAATTTTTCTGGTTAAAAGACCCTTCTGGTAAATTTATATTGATTAATGAAAAATATGCTTCCTCGCTTGGTTTTACTTCATCGCAACTTGAAAATAAAAGAGAAGAAGATTACCTGCCAAAATATTTAGTGCCTCTTTATCATAACATAAATAATTACATTTTAAATTCATCTAATGCTGTAATTATCGAAGGAAGTACTCCGGTTACAAGCAGCTCAAATAGAAATATTAGCATAGTACAATTTCCTATATGTGATCTTGAAAATAAAGTTGTAGCTATAATCGGTTTCTCACAAGAAACTGAAATGAAAGATAAACCTTCTGAAAGTTTCATTTGGGAATTATTGATTAAAAATTTACCTGTCCCTGCTTTATTCTTAAATCCAGATAATGTTATTGCCTCATTTAGCGATAGTTTTTTATCATTCTTGGAAGTTAAATCAGATATATTGAATAAAACTTTATTACAAATATTTCCTAAAGATTTTACTGAACAAATTCATAATTATATTTTATCACCTCAAAAGAATGCTTTGAAATTTCAGTACAAATTTAGCGATGATGAAAAACTTAGTTTAGAAATTACAGCTCAAAAAATATTTTCAGAAGGAATCTTATCAGGCACAATTATATTATTTATCAAAAAAGAAGTAAGTGAGATTTCTGCAGCACAACAACCCAATGTAATAGATTCCTTAATGCAAAATGTTACTGAAGCAATGTACATTTATGATTTAGAGAATTTAAAATTTCTTGAAGTAAATGATGCTGCATTAAAGTTGTATGGTTATAAACGAAATGAATTTCTTAATATGGATTTAACAGATTTATTTGCTCCAGAAGATATTCAAACATTAATTCAAAGCAGCGAAAGCAAAACTTCAATTTCTTTGTCAGGTCCTTGGAGACACAAAAGAAGTGATGGGTCTTCGATATTAATAAATATTAATCGAATCCCAATCGATTATAAAAATAAAAAAGCTCATCTCAACATAGTTAGAGATGTTACAAAAGAATATGAAGAAAAGAAAAGAATACAGCTTTTCCAGAGTGTTTATGAAAATACAAGCGACTTAATTATTACTACAGATAGAGATGGGTTTATTATTGATATTAATGATAATGTACCTAAAAAAATTGGTTATTCTAAAAAAGAATTAGAGTCAAGACCGCTTATTAGTCTTGTATCGGATGAAGATAGAGCAAAGGTTAATAAAAGCATTTTTCATTCTGGAATATTAAAGCCAATTACACTTGAAGTAAACTTAAAGAGACAATCCGGAGATTTTAGTAAAGCTAATTTCATTGCTGTGCCAATAAAAAACTATCAGGGAGAAATAGAAAGTTATTCAATTTTAATTAAAATAGTAGAAGAACCAACAAGGGAGCAAGAAATCAAACAGTTAGGTGAACCAGCTGCAGGAATTGATTCTGCATTCCTTTCAAGTATGTTCCATGAAATTTTAACTCCATTAAATGTAATTATCGGGTTTACTCAAGAATTATGGGAAAGCATAGTTTCTCCTTCAAATGAGCAAAAGGAAGCTATTGATATTATTAAAGATAACCAGAAAATTCTAATGCAAATTATGGATAATGCTATTGAATACTCAGTGTTACTTCAAAAAGCTGTTAAATTAAAACCCGAGCAAATTAATCTTGCAGCAACATTAGAGGAAATTAAAAATAATCTGATTAAAGAAATTGAATCGAATAAAAAGGAAATAATTTTTGATAAAATTTTATCGCAGTTGGAATTTGAAAGTGATAAGCAAAAATTCATTACATTAATTGGATTAATAATAAAATTTGCTTTAAGTATTACAAAGGAATCCAGTTTATTTATTTCTGCTTATGAAAAAGATGTTAATAACTTAGTAATAGCAATTAGAGATACAAAAAATTCTATTAATCCTTTGTTATTAAAAGGAATGACTGAAGTATTTTCTGAAGAAGAAACAACAAGTCGAAGGAATTATGGCTTTTCAAGATTTTCAATGAGGTTAGCTAAAAAATTAATTGAACTACTTTCCATAAATATTGAAACTATAAAAAAAGATGGTAATGATTATGAATTTGCATTAGTATTTCCGAAAAAATTTGTTTTGAAAGAAAATATCGGTATAGACCTTGAAAAACCTGTTATAACAGAACAAAAACAAGTAATCCAAACAGTTGAAAAATTTGAAAAACCAATTGAAAAAGTGCAAAAAGAATTGGATTTATCTCAACTTTCCTGTTTGTATTTAGAGGACCAGATTGATTCACAGATTTTATTTAAAAGCCAAATGAAAGAACTAAAAAGCATAGAAGTTGCTCCGAGTTTGGAAGCAGCTATGCCACTATTAAAAACAAAGAGATTTGATTTTTTGATTATTGACATAAATCTTCAAGGAGAATATAATGGTCTTGATGCATTAAGGATAATTCAAAAAATTCCTGGATATAAAAATGTTCCTATGATTGCTTCAACAGCTTATATGCAGCCCGGAGCAAGAGATAATTTTATAGCAGCTGGATTTACAGATTTCATATCAAAACCGCTCCTCAAAGAAAAAATTGTTGAAATTTTAAAAAGAATTTACCAATAAATCTCTTTTTAGTATTTTGCTTGCGAATTAAAACTATTTACAAATTTTACCAAAGAGAACTATATGATAAACAAATATATTGCATATTATGATTCTCCTATTGGTAAAATTAGAATTACTGCTGATGAAGATTCAATTACTACTCTCTACTTTATCCTTGAAATGGACGGAATAGAATTGGAACCCATGTTGATTAATGAGCCATTAGAAAAATGTCTTGAACAACTTGACTTATATTTCAAAGGGGAGCTGAGAGAATTTGACTTGAAGCTTAATCCTTCAGGCACAGAATTTCAAAAAAAAGTATGGAATGAAGTATTAAAAATTCCTTACGGCAAAACAAAATCATATCTTGAATTATCTCAAATGCTGGGAAATGAAAAATCTATTAGAGCAGTAGCAAGAGCAAATGGAGAAAATAAAATTGCAATAATCATTCCATGTCATAGAGTCGTTGGTTCAGATAAAAGTCTAACAGGTTATGCAGCCGGAATCTGGCGAAAAAAATGGCTTTTAGACCATGAAGCAGCTGTCGTAAGCAATGAACGCCAGCTGAGTTTATTCTAATAATTATCAAAAAACTTTTTTCAAAAAATTATCTCATTTATTATTAAACTTGTTCAAATTTTTTGTGAAGCTTTTATAGCCAGTTTATTATAAATGAGCATTAATATCGTTGCAAGTAATCCAATTCCTGCCATAATTAGAAAAATAATTTGTGGTTGATGTTTTATAGTAGAAAATGTTTGATATACCCATCCTCCGAAAGCACCGCCGAAACCCCATGCAATTGCAATTGGCAGGAATGCATATCCTTGAAAAAGTGCTGCTTGACCCTTTGGTGCTAAATCTGCAACATATTCATAAAATCTTGGTGCTTGAGTTTGTTCTCCAATTGAAAAAGTAAAAATTCCAAGAACAATTATTGGAATGCCCAGTGGTATTTTTGTTCCAAATAAATTAATAAAATTACCATTTGTTAATGGTAAAATAAAAAACCAAATTAACCATGCAGCAGTTGCAAGTATAAAACCAATTATAATTGCTTTTTGAGTTGAAATGTTTTTTGTAAATCTGTTAACAGGAATTTGAAACAAAATAATAGTCCATGCCCCAGTAGATAAAATTAATTCTATTGGAGCCTGTGAAGAAATATAATCTGAAATATAAAATGGAATAACAATAAAAAATTGCCAGAATAAAACCCAGTATAAGCCAAATATTAATAGAAATGTGATGAATCTAAAATTTCTCAATACTTTGAATAAATTAATAATCACAGTTTTTAATTCCTGCTTAGAATTTTCTGATTGAGCTGGAGGATTTTTGTAAAAAATTCTTGTTGTTAAAAACATTAATCCACAGCTGACTGCAGAAACTAAATAGACAAATTCAATTCCAAAAATATCTCGAACAAAAAATGCGAGAAGGGGACCAATAGCCGCTCCTATGTTAACAAGCCAATAATAAATTGCATATCCAAGTGATTTTGTTTCGTTTGTAGTACTTAAAGCTACGGTTCCTAATACGCTCGGTTTAATGAATGAGCCGCCAATTGCTGTGAAAATTAAAATTACTGCAAGCAGCCAGTATAAATCTATATTAGAATAGAAACCTGAAAAAATATTCATCCCAGTTGAACCAATTAAAAAATATCCTGTTGCTAAAACGCCAAATGCAAATGAAAATGCTTTTTTGAATCCAAACTTATCTGCTAATGCACCAGCAAAAATTGGAAGTAAATAAATTAATCCTCCAAAAATTGATGAAAGTTGACCAGCTTGCAATTCACTGAATTTTAGATGGTCTCTTAAAAAAATGCTTAATATTGTTGCCTGTCCATAGTATGCAAGTCTTTCAAATAATTCCATTCCATTTGCAACCCAGAATGATGGATGAAAACCTTCTTTGAGTTTTTGAATTGATGCTGTTAAGTTCATATTATTACCTTATATTGAATAATAACTTTATAATGAAAGCAAATTTATATTAATTCAAATAAATAATAAAAAGCTTTTTTATTTCATTAATTTTAAGAAAGAAATTCAATTAGTTCAGATTTGCTATTACAATACAGTCTGATTAAGTTTAACTGTCAATTTATTTATTAGTAATCAAATAAAAATAAATCAATAGAAACTATGAAATACTTCAAACACGAATCTGCTTACATTGATGATAATGTAGAAATTGGAGAAGGAACTAAAATCTGGCATTTCACACACATTCAATCAGGGGCAAGAATTGGCAAATATTGTGTATTGGGTCAGAATGTTAATATTGGAAATAATGTTACAATAGGTGATTATGTTAAAATACAAAATAATGTTTCTGTTTATGAAGGAGTAACACTTGAAGATTATGTTTTTTGCGGACCTTCAATGGTGTTTACAAATATTATTAATCCAAGAAGCAAATATCCTCAAAAAGGAAGTGAACATTACATTAAAACTCTTGTGAAGTATGGAGCTACACTTGGTGCCAACTGTACAATTTTGTGCGGCATTACAATTGGCAGATTTGCATTTGTTGGAGCTGGTGCTGTTGTAACAAAAGATGTTCCTGATTATGCTTTGGTTGTTGGTAATCCTGCAAGGATAGTTGGATGGATGAGCGAGGCAGGAGAAAAATTAGTGTTCGATAAAAATGGTTTTGCATTTTGTAAAAAATCAAATAAAAAATATCAACTTCAAAATGGAATTGTAGTGGAGGTAAATTTATGAAAGTTCCTTTGCTGGATTTAAAACCTCAATACCAATCAATTAAAAAAGAAATTGATGAGGCTGTTCAAAGAGTAATTGATTCTCAATACTTTATCATGGGTCCTGATGTTGCTCTGCTTGAAGAAGAAATTTGTAAATATCTGAATTGTAAATATGCTATAGGAGTTTCATCTGGAACAGATGCATTGTTGTTAGCTTTAATGGCACTTGATATAAAACCTGGTGATGAAGTTATTGTGCCGACTTATTCATTTTTTGCAACTGCCGGTGTTGTTGCAAGATTAAATGCAGTTCCAGTTTTTGCAGATATTGACCCTGTTACATTTAATATTAATCCTTCAGATTTGAAAAAGAAAATCACATCAAAAACAAAGGCTATAATTCCTGTTCATTTATTTGGTCAAAGTGCAGAAATGGATGAGATATTAGAGATTGCAGAAAAGTATAATTTGAAAATTATTGAAGATGCTGCACAGGCAATAGGCACTCAATATAAAGATGGAAAATTTGTCGGCACAATTGGAGATGCAGGATGTTTCTCTTTTTTTCCGAGTAAAAATTTAGGGGGATTTGGTGATGGTGGTATTATCGTGACAAATAACGAAGAATATTATCACAAAATGAAGATTATGCGTGTACATGGAATGGAGCCTAAGTACTATCACAAATATGTTGGAGGAAATTTTAGACTGGATACACTTCAAGCTGCTGTGTTAAGAGTAAAGTTACCTCATCTTGATATTTGGTCGGAAAAGAGAAGACAAAATGCCTCTTTGTATACAAAATTATTTATTGATTCAAATCTTGCTGAAGAAGAAGGGAAGATTTCATTTGATGAAAAGAATAAAGTTTTACTTCCAAAAGCTGTTTACAGAAATTCAGGTGTTAAGAATTATCACATTTATAATCAATTTGTAATTCGTGTTCAAAAAAGAAATGAATTAATGGATTATTTGAAAAACAAAGAAATTGGATGTGAAATTTATTATCCTGTACCATTTCATCGTCAGGAATGCTTTAATTATCTGAAGTATGATGATAATGATTTCCCGATTGCAAATGAAACAGCAGAAAATTCTTTAGCATTACCAATTTATCCTGAGCTTTCAAGTGAGCAAATTAATTATGTTGTTGAGACAATTAAGAATTTTTTAATGAAGTGACATTATAAAAAGAGGCTGATTTTTTGATTATTCTGTTAACAGCCTCTTTCATTAAATTTTATCTTCGTCCTCTGCTTTTTCTATCGCGTCTTGGACGAGCTTCGTTTACAACAATCTTTTTCCCCTTTATTTCATAGGTATTTAATTGTTCTATTGCTTTTTCAGCTTCGCTTCTATTATTCATTTCAATAAATCCAAATCCTTTGGATTCTTGGGTGAACATATCTCTAATAATTTTTACACTACTGACTTTGCCGTAATTGCTAAAAATATTTTCTAAGTCAGCATCTGTTACCTCAGATGATAAATTTCCAACATAAATATTCATTGCTTTACTCCTTTATGTAATTTTAGAAAATCCAATCTATAATAGGCATCACTGAAAACAGATAAGCTTAATTATAGAATTGTAAAACGCAGGCTTAATATTTGGAATTAATTAACCAAATTATTTTTTAAGCATTTGAAAGGTAATGTTAATTTTATGCAAATACAAATTTTGTTTTATTAAAGTGAATTAATCTCATTTAAATATTTTTCTGATAAATTTTCTGCTTCTTCTTTTGTTTTTGCTTCAACTATGCATCTAATTATTGGCTCTGTGTTTGATTTTCGGAAATGAACCCAATGGTCATCAAAATCAATTCTTAATCCATCTTCCTGATTAATTTGGAATGAAGAATATTTTTCTGCAAGCTTTGATATAACTTCATCACCATTTCGATTTCCAAGTTCAATTTTTTTCTTTGAGATGAAGTATTGAGGCAAAGAATTTTTTAATTCACTTAATGTACCACCAAATTCAAGTAAATGCTGAAGTAGAATGACAGTTCCAACCAGTGCATCTCTTCCAAAGTTGATTTCAGGAAGAATTACTCCGCCGCTTCCTTCACCGCCAATTACAGCACGAACCTCTTTCATTTTTTTAACTACATTTGCTTCTCCAACTGGAGAACGAAAAACTTTGCAACCATAACTTTTTGCTACATCATCTACTGCTCTTGTTGTAGATAAATTTACTACGACATTCCCTTTCTTTTTGGATAAATAAAACTTCACAGCTTGTGTAATCGTATTTTCTTCATTAAAAGGTTCGCCTTTTTCTGTTATTAGAACCAATCTGTCAACATCAGGGTCAACAACAATTCCAAATTCAGCTTTATATTTTTTTACTGCTTTCATTGTGGATTTTAAATTTTCTGGGATTGGTTCAGGTAATCGAGGAAAGATTCCATTTTTTTCACAATTAATTTCAATTACTTCACAGCCAAGTTTTTTAAGCAAAGGAGGCATTGAATATGCACCAGCTCCATTGACGCAATCTAATACAACTCTGAATTTTCTTTTACGAATTTTAGATAAATTTATGTAGTTCATTTTTAATACAGCTTCAATATGATTCTTTAACCCGTCATCATACTTGATTATTTTCCCTAATCTATTCCACAAAGAATATTTTTTTTGGGATTCCTCAAGTAAGCTTAGCATAGTTGCATTTTCTTCTGGACTTAAAAATTCTCCTTTACGGTTTATTAATTTTAATGCATTCCATTCGTTTGGATTGTGACTTGCAGAAATTTGAATTCCTCCAGATGCTTTTAAATTTCTTACATTGAATAAAACAGTTGGAGTTGGACATATTCCAATGTCAATAACATCATTTCCTTTGGCGATTAATGTTCCGGCAACTATATTTTTAACCATTTCACCAGAAATTCTTCCATCACTTCCAAGAACTATTTTACCTTTGCCGCAAAATTCTGCAAAAGCAGAAGTATATTTAACAATTGTCTGTGGGTCTAAACCATCGCCGATTATACCGCGAATTCCTGACACACTTACCATTAAAGTTGGCATAGAATCTCCATTTGATTTAATCAAATTTACTTAATTCTATTGAGCTGTTAAAATTAAGCTGTAAAAATGATAAATTTTTTCGATAATAAATCGTAAAAGTATGCAGGTTGAATAATGAGTAATTCCACAATTACAGACTCAAAAATAATTAGTGATAAAATACCTGAAACACTTGATTACAAAAATCTGCTTGATTCCTTAATGGATATCAATAATGATTTTATCTGGTTTATTGATAAAAACTTTCGACTAATTTTATTCAACCAGAATTTTAGAGAATTCTTTTCAAAAAGATATTCTAAAGAAATTAATATTTACGACGACTTTCTATCAATTATAGATAATACAGAAAGAAAACACTGGGAAGAAAGCATTATTCTTTCTCTGAAAGGGAATAAGTTTTCTATGGAGTATTCTTTTGATAATTACCAGAATGACTATTACAAAATTTATTTTAATCCTGTTAGAAATAATGAAGAGGAGATAACAGGCGTTTCAATTTTTGCTCAGAATATTTCTGAAAGCAAACTTGCTGAAGAACAAATGCTAAAAAGTGAAATGCTTTCCCAATCAATTTTGGCTACTTCTCCAGATGGCATTGTTACAACAGAATTAGATGGCACAATTTCTTTTGCTTCAGATAAATTTATGGAAATGGTTGGTAATGTATCAATTGAAAGTTTGTTTGGTAAAAAGTTAAGCGAATTTATTTTTCAGGATGATTTAGAAAGATTTACAGAAAATCTTAAAAGTTTATCTGAAGGAAAACATTGCACTTCTTACACTTTTAGATTGAGGCGAAATGATAATTCATTTTTTTATGTTGAATCAAAAATTGATGTTATTCGTAATGAAGAAAATAAACCAATTCTAATATTGTTTATAATGAGAGATATAACTGACCGCATCGAAGCAGAAATTGAAAGAGAAAAATTACTGCAGGATATCGCATACTCACGCGACCAAATTGAACAGGAAGCCGCCCGCTATGTTGAACTTAACAATCAGCTCTATGAATCAGAAAGAAAACTGGAAGAATTAAATTCTGCTAAAGATAAATTGTTTTCAATTATTGGACATGATTTGAAAAATCCATTTATCACTTTGCTCGGATTTTCAGAAATTTTAGTTGAAGATTATAATGAGTTGAGTGATGATGAAAAGAAAGAATATATTAAAACAATTTATAATACAGCACGAAATACACAAAAATTACTCGAGAATTTATTAAGCTGGGCACGAGCTCAATCTGGCAGATTACAAATTAATCTCGAACCATTGTCAATTAAAAATATTATTAAGGAAACTGTTGAACTTGTCAAACCTCAGGCAGAAAAGAAAAATATAAAAATAACTGTAAGTATGAACTCTTCGTTAATGGTTTATGCAGATAAAAATTTGCTTGATACTGTAATTCGTAATTTGCTTACAAATGCAATAAAGTTTACAGCTGAAAATGGTTCAGTAAAAATCATTACTAAAGATGAAGACGATTTTGTTAAGGTTTGTGTTGAAGATACTGGAGTTGGTTTAAGTGAAGATGATGTCAAAAAACTTTTTAGAATTGATGTTAATGTAAGAGAAATTGGAAACTCGACAGAAAAAGGGACAGGACTTGGATTAATTCTTTGCAAAGAATTTTGTGAAAAACAGGGAGGCAAAATTTGGGTAGAAAGTCAATTAGGCAAAGGAAGTAAATTTTATTTCACAGTTCCAATCTATCATCCTTCAAAATAGCATCAATTATTTGCTTTTAATTTAATATTCATTCGAATTAACATTTCCGATTAATGAACATTTCTTTTTAACTTCTTGTTAAGGAATCAGGATTTATTTTATTTTAGTATAGAATCAAGAAATAATGTTGATTTTTTTATAAAATTCATTGTATTCGATTAAAAACAAAAAAGATTTTCAAAGTGAAATCAGAAAGAATTCTTGAATATTGCAATCTCGGATTTATTGATTATAAAGAAGCATGGGATTTGCAAAACAATATTTTTCAGAAAAGATTAAAAAATGAAATAGAAGATACACTCTTTCTTCTGGAACATAATCATACATATACTTTGGGAAAAGTTGCAAATCCTGACCACCTTTTAATTAACAATCGTCAATTGAATGAACTTGGAATAAAAGTTTATGAAATTGACAGGGGTGGTGATATAACTTATCACGGACCCGGACAAATAGTAGGATATCCAATTATAAAATTATCAAACTGGAAAGAAGATACTCATGAATACCTTCGTGCACTTGAAGAAGTAATTATAAATACATGTTCGTACTATGGTTTAAATGCAGAAAGGAATTCAAAATATACTGGAGTATGGATACAGGATAGAAAAATTGCTGCAATTGGAATTAAAGTAAGCAGATGGATTACAATGCATGGTTTTGCTTTTAATGTTAATACAGATCTGAATTATTTTGGCGGGATTGTTCCTTGTGGAATAAGAGATTACTATGTTACATCATTGCAAAAAGAATTAAAGAATGAAATTGATATTGAGGAGACAAAAAAAATTCTACTTGATGAATTCGTGAAAGTATTCGGGTATTCTGATGTTATTGTTAAGAAGAAAGATTTTTATTTTTTAAAAGAAGAAAAAGTTGAATAAGTCCTAATCAGCCTATCATTTTCTAAAAAATTGGAAGGAAATTAAATGAATAAAAAAAATAATTCTGCTTTAGAAAAAAATGTTCTTGAAATTAAAAATGAAGTTGAAAATCTAATTCCCAAAGAAAATTTTATAGATGCACTCCGAATAATGCTTTTATCCCGCGAAATCGATAATAAACAAATGACACTTATAAAGCAAGGTAAAGCATTTTTTCATATTGCAGGTGCAGGTCATGAGGCTGTTCAAATTGCTTTTGGCAAAATGATGAATGAAGGAATTGATTGGGCTTATCCATATTACAGAGATTTAGCATTCGTCCTTGCATTAGGCATAACACCTGAAGAGATTTTTCTAAATTTTCTTGCAAAGGCAGATGATTTAATGAGTGCTGGAAGGCAGATGCCTTCTCACTGGGCTTCAAAAAAATTAAATATCCCTTCTCAATCAAGTCCTACAGGCACTCAGTATCTTCAAGCAGTTGGAACTGCTCTTGGATTAAAAAAGCTTAATAAAGATGGAGTAGTTTATGTAAGCAGCGGTGAAGGGGCAACAAGTGAAGGCGAATTTCATGAAGCTGTAAACTGGGCAAGCCGCGATAAACTTCCAGTGATCTTTTTAATTGAAAATAACAAATGGGCAATTTCGGTTCCTGTTGAAAATCAAACTGCTGGCAAAAATGGTTCTATTTATGAAATGATGAAAGGCTACGAAAATTTATATCGAATTGAAGTTGATGGAACAGATTTTATCCAATCTCATCTTGCTGCACAAAAAGCTTTTGATTATGTAAGAAATGGTTTGGGCCCTGTTTTAGTTGAAGCTCATGTTGTTAGATTATTTTCACATTCATCTTCTGATGACCAAAAAAAATACAGACCAATTGAAATTCTTGATGAAGAATCAAAGAAAGACCCAATCAATATTTTATCAAATTTATTGGTGCAGAAAGAAGTAATAACAAAAGAGTTTTTAGAAAATCTTAAAAATGAAATACATGAAGAAATTAATCGTGCTGCTGATTGGGCTTTAAAACAACCAGAACCTAAACCAGAATCTGCAATTAAATTTGTCCTCGATGAATCAAACAGACGGAATGAGCTTGTTTATGAGAAGTCTGAAAATTTTTCTAAGAATATTGTTATGGTCGATGCAATTAATCATGCTTTGAAAGAAGAAATGGAGTTTAATGATAAAATTTTTCTTTTTGGTGAAGATGTAGCTGACCCCAAAGGCGGAGTATTTACAGCAACAAAAGGTCTATCAACAAAATTTGGGAATAACAGAGTTTTTAATTCTCCATTGGCTGAAGCAAGTATCATTGGTGTTGCAATTGGAATGTCTCTTACAGGAGTTAAACCCTGTGTCGAAATTCAATTTGGTGATTACATCTGGCCTGCTTTTATGCAGATTAGAGATGAACTTGTGATGTATCGTTATCGCTCAAATAATTTATTTGAAACTCCTGTTGTAATTCGAGTTGCAGTTGGTGGTTATATTCATGGAGGAATTTATCATAGTCAAAACATTGAAAGCTTTTTTGCACATATGCCTGGTTTATTAATTGCATATCCTTCTAATGCTGCAGATGCAAAAGGTTTGTTGAAAACCGCACTCAGATTAAATGACCCGGTTTTATTTCTTGAACATAAAGGTTTATATCGACAAAGTTATGCATCTTCGTTGGAGCCGGATTCAAATTATCTCTTGCCGTTTGGGAAAGCAAAAATTATCAAGGAAGGAAATGATTTGACAGTTGTAACTTATGGTGCAATGGTTCATGAATCAAACTTTGCCGCAAAAAAATTAGAACAGGAAGGTTATTCAATTGAAATTATTGACATAAGAACAATTCAGCCTCTTGATATTGAAACAATATTTAACTCTGTTAAAAAAACAGGCAAGGTTGCAGTTATTCACGAAGATACATTAACAGCTGGCTTTGGAGCAGAAATTTCAGCTTTGATAGCAGAAAATTGTTTTGAATATCTTGATGGTCCAATAAAAAGAATTGCAGCTAAAGATGCTCCGATTCCATATTCATCTGTTCTTGAAAAATTTATCCTTCCAGATAAAAATAAAATTTACGAAGGTCTCAAAGAATTATTAACTTATTAATCATATTTCATTTAATTAATGGAGAATGAATGAAAGTAGAAATAATTATGCCTCAAATGGGAGAATCGATTACTGAAGGAACAATTATTAAATGGCATAAGAAAGTAGGTGACAAAATTAAAAAAGATGAAATTATATATGAGATTACTACCGATAAAGTTGATACAGAAATTCCTTCTCCTTGCGATGGAATTTTAACCGAAATTCTAGTTAATGAAAATGAAACTGCTAAAGTTGGAACTGTTGTTGCAATTGTTGATGCTAAAGAAGAAATTGATGAAAACTTTCAAATTATTATTCAAGAAGAGAAAAAATTAATTGATATTGTTATGCCTAAAATGGGGGAATCAATAACATCAGGAACAATAATTAAATGGCATAAAAAAATTGGTGAGCATGTAAAACGCGAGGAGGTTATTCTTGAAATATCAACAGATAAAGTCGATACTGAAATTCCTTCACCCGTTGATGGTGTAATTAAAGAAATACTTTTCAATGAAAATCAAACAGTTGAAGTTGGTGCAGTTATAGCAAGAATCCTTACTGATGAAGAAGTAATCATTCAGAATTTTACAGAACAAAAACAAATAGATGAAATTGAATCATATGTTCCAGAGGAAGTGAAGCTTGAATCAAAATCAAAAAGATTTTATTCACCAGCAGTATTAAATATTGCACGTGAGCAGGATATATCCATTGAAGAATTAGATAAAATTGAAGGCACAGGAATTAAAGGCAGAGTTACCAAAAAAGATATTCTTGATTATGTTGAAAAAAGAAAATCCAAAGAAAAAATTATACATGAAGAAAAGAAAGATTTAGAAAAGAAAATTTCATCACCTGAAAAAGCTGAAATAATTCCTGTTGACCATGTTCGAAGAAAAATTATGGAGAACATGGTTAAAAGTCGGGATACTGCTGTTCATGTTACTTCGGTTACAGAAGTTGATGTAACTAAGATTCATAATTTTATTAATAATAAAAAAGAGCGATATGCTAAAGAAGGGGTTAAA
Organism: Melioribacteraceae bacterium; assembly: GCA_037481715.1. Taxonomy (GTDB): domain Bacteria; phylum Bacteroidota; class Ignavibacteria; order Ignavibacteriales; family Melioribacteraceae; genus Rosettibacter. The sequence continues at coordinate 323,371 of JBBFLD010000001.1, read as the reverse complement.
CTTACATATCTTCCCTTTATTGCTTATGCAGCTGTAAAAGCTTTGAAAGAATATCCATTGATGAATGCTGTTATTGAAGAAGAAAAAATTATTGTAAAAAAATATATCAATCTTGGAATTGCAATTGCACTAGAACCGAATGGTCTGATAGTCCCAAATATTAAAAATGCTGATGAAATAAACATAATTGGAATTGCCAAGGCTATTGCAGAATTAAGTCAAAAAGCAAGAACAAAAAAATTAACTTATGAAGATGTTGTCGATGGAACATTCACAATTACAAATTATGGAGTATTCGGAACATTAATTGGAACGCCAATAATCAATCAACCCGAAGTTGGAATTTTAGGTATTGGAAGTGTAGTAAAAAAGCCAGTTGTAATTGAAAATGAAGGCATTGAAAGTATTGCAGTAAGAGCAATGATGTATCTCTCATTAAGCCACGACCATCGTTTGATTGATGGAATGCTTGGCGGTAAATTTTTGAAGTCAATAAAAGAATTTTTGGAAAACTTTGATGAGAATCTTGTGTAACGAATTAACATGTTCTAACACGAAACGAAGTTTCGTGAAAATGCGAACACAACATAGATAGTAACACAAAACAAAGTTTCATGAATTAATGACACTTAATAATAATTGAATGACATTGGAGAATACATGAAAATCAATCAACATCAATTAGCATTTAAGGAAGAAATAGAAAAAAAGATTAATCCAGGTAAAAGACCAGAATGGTTGAAAGTCCGATTACCAAGCGGAAAAAATTACAAAGATGTTTATGAATTGATGCGTAAATCAAAATTGAATACGGTATGTGAAGAAGCAAAATGTCCAAACATTGCCGAATGCTGGAACAGAAGAACTGCAACTTTTATGATTTTAGGTGATACATGCACAAGAAGCTGTGGATTTTGCAATGTTAAATTAGGAATTCCAAATGAACTTGATTTGGATGAACCAAGAAGAGTAGCTGAATCTGTTGAAGCTCTTAAACTCAATCATGTTGTTATTACATCAGTCAACAGAGACGAACTAAAAGATGGCGGTGCGTCAATTTTTTCAGAAACAGTAAGATTGATTCGAGAGAAAATGCCAAATACAACAATAGAAATATTAATTCCAGATTTTAAAGGTGAAGAACATGCATTCGAAATTATCATGAAGAATAAACCAGATATTCTCAATCACAACCTTGAAACTGTTAAAAGATTGTATCATGCTGTTAGGCCTCAAGCTAAATATGAAAGAAGTTTGAATGTAATTAAATGGTTTAAGGAAAGAGGTCTTAAAACTAAAAGTGGAATTATGGTAGGAATAGGCGAAACTAAAGAAGAAGTTATTGAACTAATAAATGATTTGTATGACAGCGGTTGTGATATTTTGACAATAGGACAATATCTGCAGCCCACCAAAAATCATCTTCCTGTTCATCGTTATGTCACCTTAGATGAATTTAAATTCTACAAAGAATATGGATTGAAATTAGGATTTAAGGCAGTTGAATCTTCACCACTCGTAAGGAGTTCTTACCATGCAGACAAACATGCAGCATTGTAATTATTATTTCTTAAAAACTGTCATTCATTTCTCATAAGTGGAAAAACTGAATCCCAATTTGAATTAGAAGAATTTTAATAAAATTATCCCCCTTTGTTTTTGAATAATAATTATTATTTTTCAAACAAGAAAAATGACTAAATTGTAATTAATAGCTGGCATGTAAATTTTATAGCGTTAAGCTCTTTTACGGTTGTTAAAATGAAATTTATTCTTGTGGAAATACTACTATTAAATTTTTATTAACTGAAGAAAAGGTTATAGCAAAACTATAACCTTTTTTTATTTTAAATAATCTGAGGTTTATATGGCAAAAGTTAAAGGTGATATCATAATTGATATCGAAAAATGCAAGGGCTGTGAACTTTGCGTTGATGCATGCCCTCAAAAGACTCTTGAACTTTCCCGCAAAATCAACTCTAAAGGTTATCATTACATTGTAAAGATAAAAGATAATTGTACAGGTTGTGTCAATTGTGCACTTGTGTGTCCAGAAGGAATTATAAAAGTTTATCGAAAGACAGATAAAAAGAAAGAACCAATTGCTACAATTTCAAATGTCAAAAATGATATAACAATTACGGTGAGACAATGAAAAAAGAATTGACATTAATGAAAGGCAACGAAGCACTTGCCGAAGCAGTTATTCGTGCTGGTTGTGATGGATACTTTGGTTACCCAATTACACCTCAATCAGAAATTCTTGAATATCTGACTCGCGAAGCCAATGAAAGAACTGGTATGGTTGTTCTTCAAGCAGAAAGCGAAGTGGCTGCTATTAATATGGTCTATGGTGCTGCTTGCGCTGGCAAAAAAGTTATGACTTCATCTTCCTCCCCTGGAATTAGTTTAATGCAGGAAGGAATTTCTTATATCGCATGTGCCGAACTTCCATGTTTAATTGTAAATGTTGTGAGAGGTGGTCCAGGACTTGGCACTATTCAGCCTTCTCAGGGTGATTATTTTCAGGCTGTTAAAGGTGGTGGGCATGGAGATTATAAATTGATTGTTCTCGCTCCTTCCTCAGTTCAGGAAATGGTTGACTTTGTTCCATTAAGTTTTGATTTGGCTTTTAAATATCGTAATCCTGTGATGATTCTTGCTGATGGAGCTTTAGGCCAAATGATGGAAAAAGTAGAATTGTTTGAACCAATTCCTCGCAAAAATAATATTGAACCTTGGGCTACTGTTGGAAAATCAAAAGATAGAGAAAGAAATATCATTACTTCTCTTCACATCGAACCAGAAAAAATGGAACAAATTAATTTGCACTTGCAGAAGAAATACAAAGAAATTGAGAAAAATGAAGTTAGATTTGAAATGATTAATTGTGAAGATGCTGAAATAGTTTTAGTCGCTTTTGGATTAGTAGCAAGAATTTGTTCAAAAGCTGCTGAACTTGCTCGTCAAAAAGGTATTAAAGTGGGAGTATTTAGACCAATAACTTTATTCCCATTTCCATATCAACAATTAAATAGTATTGCAGATAAAATCAAAAATTTTCTTGTAGTAGAAATGAATGCGGGTCAAATGCTCGAAGATGTTCGTCTTGCAGTCAACGGAAAAACTCCAATTGAATTTCATGGAAGAATGGGAGGAATAGTTCCATCTCCAGATGAAATTCTTCAAAAGATTGAAGAAATATTTATAGGAGAAAAAGTATGAGCAATCAAATTTTAACAGACGAAGAAAAACATTTTGAACAAATGATAGAAGAAGAAAATATTTGTGTAAATGAAAATCTTGTCTATGAAAGACCAAAAACACTTATCGATACTCCAATGCATTATTGTCCAGGCTGCGGACATGGCGTAGCGCATCGTTTAATTGCAGAAGTAATTGATGAATTAGGTATTCAGGATAAAACAATTGGAGTGGCTCCAGTAGGTTGTGCAGTTTTTGCATATAATTATCTTGATATTGATATGACAGAAGCTGCTCATGGAAGAGCTACTGCAGTTGCTACAGGAATTAAAAGAATGTTGCCCGATAAATATGTTTTTACATATCAGGGTGATGGCGATTTAGCAGCAATTGGAACTGGTGAAACAATTCATACATGCAATCGCGGCGAAAATATTTTGATAATATTTATCAATAATGGAATTTATGGAATGACCGGCGGACAGATGGCTCCAACTACTCTTGTTGGTATGAAATCTACAACTACACCTTTTGGACGAGATGTTTCTGTTATGGGTAATCCATTAAAAATTACTGAACTAGTTGCACAACTCCCAGGTGTTTATTACTGCACTCGTGTTGCAGTTAATACTCCAAATAATGTAAGAAGAGCCAAAAAAGCTATTATGAATGGATTCAAATTTCAGGAGCATAAAAAAGGATTGTGTTTTGTTGAAATAGTATCCAATTGCCCATCTAACTGGAAAATGACTCCCGTAGAATCCAACAAATGGCTTGAAGAAAATATGCTCAAATTTTATCCACTTGGCGATTTGAAAGTACCTGATTTATCCAAATCTGAATAAGGAGAAAATCATGACAGAAGAAATTATAATTGCTGGTTTTGGTGGACAAGGAGTTTTGTCTCTTGGACAAATTTTATGCTACGGCGGTGTTCTTGAAGGCAAAGAAGTAAGCTTTATGCCTTCGTATGGACCAGAAATGCGTGGAGGAACTGCAAATTGTATTACAATAATTAGTGATTCGAAAATAAGTTCACCAATCATTAGTAAATTTGATACACTTATTGCACTCAATCAGCCTTCACTCGATAAATTTCAAAATGCAGTTAAACCTGATGGTTTAATAATTTATGAGTCGAGTACAATTTTAACTCCTCCCACAAGAAATGATGTAGAAATAATTCCAATTGAAGCTGCAAACGAAGCTGCAATGTTAAAGAACACAAGAGTAATGAATATGATTATTCTTGGTGCATATCTAAAAAAGAAACCAATAATATCATTTGAAACAGCTCTCGAAGCATTAAAAAAAGTTTTGCCAGAAAGATATCATCACCTCATTCCATTAAATAAAGAAGCAATGGAAAAGGGAATGGAACTGGTTGAAAAAATTCCATCTACATGAAATTTATTTTAACGAGAATTTATTTTTTAACTTTTTAATGAGTGATATGTTTTTTGGAAATCACTTTCATCTTTCATAATTTTGCATAATAATTTTATTAAAACAGGTAGAAAAATGGCATCAAATGAAGGTGTAATTGTTCAAGTTATTGGTCCTGTCGTCGATATTGACTTTCAAGACGGCTACTTACCGAAAATTTATAATGCAGTTAAAATTCCAAGAGTCAACTTAGAAGGGAAAGAAGAAGAATTAGTTGTTGAAGTTCAACAACACTTAGGAGAAAATCGTGTTAGAACAGTTGCAATGGATACAACTGATGGTTTAGTTCGTGGAATGAAAGCTTACGATACTGGTGAACCTATAACTGTTCCTGTTGGCCCAGAAACTCTCGGCAGATTAATCAATGTAATTGGTGAAGGTATAGATGGATTAGGAGAAATTAAAGCAAAGAAACGATATGCAATTCACCGCCATGCACCAAAATTTGATAATCTTGCAACTAAACAAGAAATGTTTGAAACAGGAATAAAAGTAATCGACTTACTCGAACCATATACAAAAGGTGGAAAGACTGGTTTGTTTGGCGGGGCTGGTGTAGGTAAAACAGTTATTATCCAGGAATTAATTCATAATATTGCTAAACAACACGGCGGATATTCTGTATTCGCAGGAGTTGGAGAAAGAACTCGTGAAGGCAACGACCTCTGGCTTGAAATGAAAGAATCTGGAGTGTTATCAAAAACTGCTCTTGTATTTGGACAAATGAATGAACCTCCTGGAGCTCGTTTAAGAGTTGGTTTGACAGGTTTGACTATTGCTGAATATTTCCGCGATGAAGAGGGAAGAGATGTATTGTTGTTTATTGATAACATATTCCGTTTTACTCAAGCTGGTTCAGAAGTTTCTGCTCTGCTTGGAAGAATGCCTTCTGCTGTAGGTTATCAACCAAATCTTGCAACAGAAATGGGAGAACTTCAGGAAAGAATTACATCAACAGATAAAGGTTCAATCACATCTGTTCAGGCAATTTATGTTCCTGCGGACGACTTAACAGACCCTGCACCTGCAACAGCATTTTCGCACCTTGATGCTACAACAGTATTAAGCAGACAAATTGCAGAACTTGGAATTTATCCAGCGGTAGACCCTCTTGATTCTACATCAAGAATTCTGCAGCCAGATATTGTTGGCTGGGAACATTACAGTGTTGCTAAACAGGTAAAAGAAATTTTACAGGCATACAAAGATTTACAGGATATTATTAATATTCTTGGTATGGATGAACTTTCTGAAGAAGATAAAATTATTGTTAGAAGAGCAAGAAGAATTCAAAGATTTTTGAGTCAGCCTTTCCATGTTGCAGAACAATTTACAGGCACACCTGGAAAATATGTTAAGCTTGAAGATACAATTAAAGGATTCAAAGAAATTCTTGAAGGCAAACATGATGATTTACCTGAACAGGCATTTATGTATGTAGGCACAATTGAAGAAGCAGTTGAAAAAGCAAAAAGATTAGCACAATGATAAAAGAACTTAACTTAGAAATTATTACACCATCAAAAATTGTTTATTCAGGGAAAGTAAAATCTGTTACTGTTCCAGGTACACTTGGAAGTTTTCAGGTTTTGTTTAATCATGCACCATTGCTCAGCACATTCGAAATAGGGAGAATTAAGGTAGAAGAACTAAACGGAACTGTAACTGAATTTACAACTGGCGGCGGCAGTATTGAAGTACTGAAAAATAAAATATTGATTCTTGCTGATAGTGTTGAAAGAAGAGAAGAAATAGATGTTGAAAGAGCAAGAAAATCATTACAACGTGCAAAAGAAAGATTATCTGCTTCAAGAAAAGAAAAAATTGATGTTGAAAGAGCTGAAGCTTCACTTCAAAGAGCAGTTAACAGATTAAAATTTGTTGGAGCAGATAAAAGTTAATCGATTTTAAATTGTGCTGTTGCCGCCTGAAGTTCATTTGCCATTTCCAATAAGTTTGAGGCTACTTTGCCAAGTTCTTCTGCTTCGTTTTTGGCATTAACAGTCTTTTCAGAAATTTCATTTATCATACTTGCATTAAATTCACTTATTGTTGAAATATTGTTTATCATTTCAACTGTATGTTTAACACTGTGGCTGCATTCTTCTGTTGCACTCATATTTTGCTGAATAACAGTCGAAATTTTTTCTGTTGATTCCAGTAAACTATTCATTATATCTGAAATTGTATTATTTGCATTAACCATATTTTCAATTTGCTTGTTCATATTGAAATAAGAATTCAATAGCTTTTCGATGACTTTCCCTGATTCATTAGCTAAATCAGTTCCATAATTAACTTTTTCTACTATAGTCTTAATTGATTCATTTGCACTGGAAATATTCTGCTGAACTTTTGAAATAATATTAGAAGTTTGTTTTGTTGCCTCAGCAGATTTTTCTGCTAAAATTCTTACCTCATCAGCTACAACTGCAAATCCACGTCCATGTTCTCCAGCTCTTGCAGCTTCGATCGCAGCATTTAATGCCAGTAAATTTGTTTGGTCCGCAATTGATTCAATTGTTTGAATTATCTCTTCAATCTGTCTGGATTGTTTTAACATCTCTTCAATTTTCAATGCAAAATTTTGAATAGTTTCTTCTATTACTTTCATCTGTTCAACTGTTTTCATTACAGAATTTTCGCCCTGCTTGGCAACTTTTATAGATTCATCTGAAGATTTAACAATTGATGAAACAATTTTATTGGCAACATCAACTGCTTTTGCAATTTCATTTACTGCAGAGGATACTTGATTGGATGCAACTAATTGTTCATGTGAATCTTTGGCAATGTTATTTATTGCAGCAGAAATTTGTTCTATGTTTGAATTTGCTGTATTTACAGAAGTAGCTTCTTCTGTTAAACTTCTTACCATATTTTGAATTGAAGCAGCATTGTTATTTGTAATTTCAATGGTATTATTTGCAACTTTAGATAAATTTTTGCTAAACTCGGATAATTTAATTGTTCTTTCCGATAAAGTTTTCAGTAGACCGCGTAAACTCATTGGTTCACTATTAAAGGTTGCTACAGGAATTCCTTTATCAACAGCCTTGTTTATGTATGTAACTAAATTTTTATCATAAATACCGGTACAAATTGCATCGTATTTTTTCTCTATGCATTTTTCAATTGCTGCACCATAAATTTCTGCACTAATATTAAAGCTTTTTTCTGTGTGTGAACCTTCAGGAATAATCCAATCTACTTGGGCATTGTATTTTCTTAAAATGTTTGATGCTGCATCAACTCCTTTTTTGAATGATACCCAGAAATCTGAACCTTCTCTTCCCAAAACAGCAATTTTAATTAATTTGTTTGATTCCTTAATCGGTTTAGGTCTTTTCAAAATACTTTCTTCATTTTCAATAACGCCTTTTTGAGGATGCCAGTATTTGTGATAATTTTCTTTTGTTATTAATTGCAGCTCTGTTAATAATCGAGGATTTGGCGGTACCCAATTTGCAACAATATGATTGAATAAATGAACAACAGGATTGTAACCCTGAGCAAATTCATTCTGAGATAAAGTAGCATAAATTTCTCCATTTGCTATTAAATTCATTGTCCTGTTGCTCATATCATGACAGACAATTTTCAATTTATCTTTTAGTTTTAATTCCTTTATTGTTTTTGAAAAACCACCGCCATCATGAGTGATATAGATTCCTGATAAATCTGGATACTTATTGAGAAGCCATTTAGTTTTTTCTAAATATAAATCTGGATTATTATAACCCTCTACAACATCAACAATAACAATTTGTGGAGAATTTTCTTTAAGATAATTTTGAAATCCTTTTCTTCTCAGTTCCTGTCCTATTACACCAAATCTTTCAATAATAATTGCAACTTTTCCTTTCCCTTTTAATCCTTCAATCATAGCTTCGGCACATTTTCTGCCTTCAAGATATGAATCAGCTCCAACATAAAATAATCTTTTGCATGGAACATCTGTAGCTGTGTTGAATTCTTTGCTTGCATCAGTCAAGTTCGATACAATGGAATTTAAATCTTCAACAATATCTTGCATTAAACCAAAATTATAATCAATGTTGTTGGAATTGAATTTTATTTCTGCAGTTAAATTTCCGTGTGATAATTCTGTTAGTGCGGTCGATATTGAAAGAGTATCATTTTCAGCTATTTTCTTAATGTATGATTTGATTTTTCTTAATGATGCTTCAACTCCAAGATAATAATAAATTGCAAATAAGAAGCTGATTACAAGACCTGATAACGAACTCCAGAACAATGTTTGACTTTTGAAATTAATTGACTTTTCAAATTCAATAACGTTGATGAAAAGAATTGACATAGTAATAAAAATTAACAAAGGAAAACTTGAGGAGATAATCTTTAAAATTTTTGTTTTCATATTCTTAGTCCTTAGGACTTTTTTAAGAAAATAGCTTTCTCTGCATAATATTATCGGTTTTTAATTGGATTAATTTAATCAAAATTATTCCCCAAATGCACCGAAATTTATTGACTGAATAGTTTTATGAAAATACTTTAGAAATCATTAACAAGTTTTAATACATATATTTTCATTGATGTGTTGAGCTCCTTTTTATATTTCAGTAACTTTGTAATAAATTATAAAACATTTATTGTGGAATATGGAAGAAAAGAATAACAAACTTGAAAATCCTTCGGAGAAAAAGCCAAAAAATTTTATTTATGAATTGATTGATGAAGATATAAGAACTAATAGGTGGGGTGGAAGAGTGCACACTCGTTTTCCTCCTGAACCAAATGGTTATCTTCATATTGGACATGCAAAAGCAATTTGTTTGAATTACGGAATTGCTCAACATTACGGCGGTAAGTTTAATCTTCGATTTGATGATACTAATCCTGAAAAAGAAGAAGTTGAATATGTTAATTCAATTATTGAAGATGTAAAATGGCTTGGGGCAGATTTTGAAGATAGATTATTCTTCGCTTCAGATTATTTTGAACAAATGTATCAATGGGCAGTGGAATTAATAAAAAAAGGGAAAGCATATGTTTGTGATTTAAGTGCAGAAGAAATAAGAAAAACAAGAGGAACTTTAACTGAACCCGGGATTGAAAGTCCATATCGCAACCGTAGTGTAGAAGAAAATCTTGATTTGTTTGAAAGAATGCGCAAGGGTGAATTTCCTGATGGAGCCAAAACTCTTCGAGCTAAAATTGATATGGCTTCTCCAAACTTGAATATGCGCGATCCTGTTATGTATCGAATTATTCATCAGCCTCATCACAGACAGGGGAACAAATGGTGTATCTATCCAACTTATGATTGGGCTCATGGACTTGAAGATTCAATTGAAGGAATAACTCACTCAATATGCACACTTGAATTTGAAAATCACAGACCTTTGTATGATTGGTTTCTTGATCAGCTTGGAATTTATCATCCGCAGCAAATTGAATTTGCCCGTTTGAATTTAAGTTACACTGTGATGAGCAAAAGAAAACTTCTCCAGCTTGTTCAAGAAGGTTATGTTGACGGCTGGGATGATCCAAGAATGCCAACAATTTCTGGTTTGAGAAGAAGAGGTTATACTCCAGAAGCTATAAGAAATTTTACAGAAATAATTGGAGTTGCCAAACGAGATGCTTTAACAGATATTGCTTTGCTTGAATATGCAATTCGTGAAGATTTGAATAAGAGAGCTCAACGCGCAATGGTAGTTCTTAATCCATTAAAAGTTGTTATAACTAATTATCCGGATGATTTGGTTGAAGAGCTTGAAGCAATTAATAATCCAGAAGATTTGACTGCAGGAACAAGAAAAGTTCCATTCTCAAAAGAAATTTATATCGAAAAAACAGATTTTATGGAAAATCCTCCGAAGGGCTATCATCGTTTAGTTCCAAATGGAGAGGTAAGATTAAGATATGCATACATCATAAAATGCGAAGAAGTAATTAAAAATGATAAGGGCGAAGTTGTTGAATTGAGATGCACTTATGACCCCGATACAAAAAGCGGAAGCGGTAAAAGCAATAAAAAAGTAAAAGGAACTATTCACTGGGTTTCTGCACGACATGCAGAAAAAGCTGAAGTAAGATTATACGACAGATTATTCACAGTTGAAGAACCAGCAGCATTTGAAAATTGGCTCGATTATATTAATCCAAATTCTTTAACAATAATTCCAGATGCTTTGATTGAACCATCGCTAAAAAATGCTAAGCCGGGCGACAAATTCCAGTTTGAAAGAAATGGTTATTTTTGTGTTGATACAAAATATTCTACAAGTGAAAAGTTGGTTTTTAATAGAACTGTTACATTAAAAGAAAGCTGGAAGAAAGATTCAAATTAATTTTTTTAATTTCCTGCTCGGCATATACGAGCAGGAAATTTTTTTTTAAAGTTTAGGAATTCTTTCTATTGCAGCATTTATTCTTTTTATTACTTCATCTTTCCCAAGTATAAACAAAATATCAAATATTCCAGGTCCTGTGCTTTGTCCTGATACAGCCAATCTTAAAGGATGAATTAATTTACCTTTGCCAATGTTTAGTTCTTCTGCAATTTTATTTAATTGATTTTCAAAATCTTCTTTAGAAGGATTATTCAGGGAAGAAAATCTTTCAATTAATTTCTTTAATAATTCTGGTGTATCTGCTTTCCAATTCTTTTCAATTGCTTTTTGTTCATATTCAGTTGGTGCTTCATAAAAGTATTTGCAATTAGTTACAAATTCATGAACAAAAGAGACTCTTTCCTTCATTGCATGGATGATATTTAATAAAAATGAATCAGCTAAATTTCTACCAGCATATTCTGTTGTTTTGATATAATCTTTCAACATTGATAAAATTTCTTCATCAGGTTTTTTTCTTAAATGTTCTGCATTTAGCCAGTTTAATTTATCGATATCAAAAACTGCCCCTGATTTGTTAACTCTTTCAAGTGAAAATTTTTCTATCAGTTCATCCATGTAATAAAATTCTTTATCATCACCTGCGTTCCATCCAAGCAATGCAACAAAATTTATTAATGCTTCTTTCAAATATCCTTTAGCACGATAGTCTTCAACTGCAACATCACCTTGTCTTTTGCTCAATTTAGATCTGTCGGGATTTAGCAGGAGAGGCAAATGAGCAAATATTGGTTTTTCCCAATTGAAATAATCATATAATAAAATATGTTTTGGAGTAGAGGAGAGCCATTCTTCTCCACGAATAACATGAGTTATTTTCATAAGATGGTCATCAACAACATTTGCCATGTGATAAGTAGGATAACCATCACTTTTAATTAAAATTTGGTCGTCAATATTGTTGCTGTCGAATTCAACTGTTCCTCTAATTACATCTTCAAAAATTATTTTTTGATTTGGTTCAACATTAAGTCGAATTACAAATGGAATTTGAGAATTCAATTTTTCTTCAATTTCAGATTTTGAAAGATGAAGACAATGCTTATCATATTTTGCTTGCGGCAATTTTTGTAATTGTTGTTCTTTTCTTAATGTTTCAAGTCTTTCAGGTGTGCAAAAACAATAATAGGCATGACCTTTTGTAATTAATTCCTGTGCATATTTCTGATAAATTTCAAGCCGCTGTGATTGCATGTAAGGTCCAAAATCTCCTCCAATATCTGGACCTTCATCATAATTAAGTCCACACCATTTTAGTGATTCAATTAAATTTTCAACTGCTCCTTCAACATATCGGCTTCTGTCGGTATCTTCTATTCTCAAAATGAATTTGCCATTATTTTTTCTTGCAAATAAATAATTATAAAGTGCTGTTCTGAGTCCACCAACATGTAAATAGCCAGTTGGACTCGGGGCAAAGCGAACTCTTATATTTTCCAAATTTCAACCTCTAAAATTTTTTGTCACGAAATATATTAAAGATGATTGTTTTATTCTTGATTGGAACATAATATGATTATCAAAAAAAATATTTTTGAAAAATTATTCTTCTTCGATTAGCCAGTAGTCAGCTTTATCTTCTGTAATTCCTTGTATGAAACGTGAAGGTTTTGCATAAGTTGTTCCATTGTATCGGTCAAAAATATTCATTGGATAACAGACATATAGATTTTGTTTAGCTCTTGTTGCTGCCACATACATCAATCTTCTCTCTTCTTCAAGAGTTTCTAATTTTTCAAAGGATTGGCTTGAAGGGAAGAAACCATCAATTGCATGAATAATAAAAACTGTATGCCATTCTAATCCTTTAGCTGAATGAATTGTTGAAAGCGTTACAAATTCTTTTTCTTTATCTGTTGCTTCAACATCAATTACAGAATCCTGAGGAGGTTCAAGTGCCATGTCTGCTAAAAAGCTGTCGAGACTTCTGTAATTTTCTGCAATGTTTATAAAAATGTCTAAATCTTTTTTGCGTTTGTTCCAGTCGTCATATTTTTCTACAAAGAGTGGTTCATAATATTTTAATGCCTGTTCAGCTTTATCTGCAGGCAGTTGATTTTTTGTATGAATTTCATGCAGAAGTGAAAATAAATTGAAAATTTTGTCGTTATACTTTTTGCTGATAGTTGTTTCAGGTTCTCGTTTAATGGATAAATTATTCTTTGCAATTTCATCCATTATTTGTTGAGCTTTTTTTGGACCAATTCCTTCGTGTAATAATAAAACACGATACCAGCTTACAAAGTCGAGTGGATTTGCTGCGATTCTTAAAAAAGAAAGTAAATCTTTAACATGTGCAGCCTCAATAAACTTCATACCTCCAAATTTCACATAAGGAATATTTGCTTTGTTTAATTCAATTTCTAAATCAAATGAATGGTATGAAGACCTGAATAAAACAGCTATTTCGTTAAGAGGAACACCTTCTTCGCGAAGTTCTAAAATTCTTTCAACAATAAATCTTGACTGCATATTTTCATTTGCTGCACTTACAATGCCCGGAAGTTCTCCACCAATTTTTCTGCTGTAAAGATGTTTGGGATATTTTTCGATGGCATTTTCAATTATGTAGTTTGCAAAATTTAATATTTCCTGAGTGCTTCTGTAATTTTCTTCGAGTGTAATTATTTTGACATTCTTAAATAGCTTAGGAAATTCCATGATGTTTTTGAAGTTTGCACCTCTAAAAGCATAAATTGATTGAGAGTCATCGCCAACAACCATAATGTTTTGATTAATTTGTCCCAATCCTTGAATAATTTCTGCTTGTAATTTGTTTGTATCCTGATATTCATCTACCATTACAAATTTTATTGTGTTGAGAAAAGATTTTGCAGCTGGACTTAAGTCGAACAAAAAATTTCTTAAGTAAATCAGTAAATCATCATAGTCTAAAAGATGATTTTGCTTTTTATAAGATTCATAAATTTTTTTTATTTCCAGAAATTTGTCTGTGTACTCAGCAAAATGCGGATATTCTTCTTGAAGTATATCTTCAATTGGTCTTGTTGTATTTGCACTCAAGCTCAGAACTTTGAAAATTGTTTGTTTGTTCGGAAATCTTTTTTTATGCTGTGATAAATTTAGTTGTCCTCTAATAAGATTAATAACATCTTCACTGTCTGCTTGGTCGAGTATTGTAAATCCATTATCAAGACCAACAGCTTTTGCATATTTACGCAGAGTAAGATTGGCAAAAGAATGAAAAGTACCGCCGTTAATTTTTGAACATCGATTGTCGAGCAGTATTGCAGCTCTATCCATCATTTCTTTAGCTGCTTTGCGAGTAAATGTGAGAAGCAAAATTGAAGATGGATCATAACCAAGTTCTGTTAATCTTGCAACTCGATAAACAAGAGTTCTTGTTTTTCCGCTTCCTGCGCCTGCAATTACTAAATAATTTCCTTCAACTGCACACACAGCTTCATATTGGGAAGCGTTGAGTGCTTCTTGGTAGTTTATCTTAAATTTTGATTCATCAATTTTTGGTTCAGATTGAATTTGATTTACTTTTTTGATTATGAATTTTTTTGCCATTACCTGCGGAGTGATTTTGGTTTATTAAGAATTTCTGTTATTATGAATAATTCTCTTACAGTTTTTGGATCCTTTAATTTTGTTTTTATGTTTTTTAATTGATTCTCAAAAGATTTTTGTTCTTCATAAACTTGAACATCCTGTTTATCAACTCTCCTTACTGCTGCAATTTCATAAGTTGGAGTTTTGTCATAATCAATATCAGGAATTTCTTTTGCGATATTTCTATGTTCAAGTGCTTCTCGTTGTTTGATTTTTTCTTCAAATTCTTTTTCTGGATTCCAGCTTAAATTTTCAAGTGAAATATTTTCTTTGCTTTTTGTTTCGGAACTTTCATATTCTGTTTCAGGAATTTTTATTCCAAAGAGATCTTCAATTGTAATTTCGCCATCACTTTTTTGTTTTCGATAGCGATAAGATTCAGAAGACGAGTTTAGGTGATCCTCTTCTTCAGGAAATTTTGACTTGTCTTTTTCTTTCTTTCCTCCGGCAATCATATTAAGAATTGAGTAAATAACAAAAAAAGTAATTATTATTTCAATCAAATTATCCATTATTGATTTTCTTTTTTCTTTTCTTCTGGTTTTGCAATTGCATTTCTCATTTCAGTATCTGCTTGAATATTTTTTAGATGATAATAATCCATAACTCCAAGATTTCCATTTCTAAAAGCTTCGGCAATAGCTTTTGGAATTTCAGCTTCAGCTTCAACAACTTTAGCACGCATACGAGCTACTTCAGCATTCATCTCTTGTTCCAAAGCTACTGCGGCGGCACGTCTTTCTTCTGCTTTAGCACGAGCAACTTTTAAATCTGCTTCAGCCTGATCAGCTTGAAGTATTGCTCCAATGTTTGTTCCAACATCAACATCTGCAATATCAATTGAAAGGATTTCAAATGCTGTTCCTGCATCTAGACCTTTTGAAAGCACGACTTTAGAAATGCTATCTGGATTTTCCAAAACTTCTTTATGTGAATTACTTGAACCTATTGTAGATACAATTCCTTCTCCAACTCTTGCAAGGATTGTTGCTTCACCAGCTCCTCCAACAAGTCGCTCTAAATTTGTTCTTACAGTTATTCTTGCAATTGCTTTTAATTGAATTCCATCTTTAGCAACAGCTGCAACCATTGGAGTTTCAATAACTTTTGGATTTACAGACATTTTAACAGCTTCAAGCACATCTCTACCTGCAAGGTCAATAGCTGCTGCTTTTTCAAATCCTAAATCTAAATTTGCTTTGTTAGCAGAAATTAGAGCGTTAACTACATTAGTTACATTTCCACCAGCCAGATAATGTGCTTCAAGGAGTGAAATATTTAAATCAATTCCTGCTTTTGTTGCTGAAATTAAATTACGAATTATTACCTGCGGCGAAACTTTGCGCAATCGCATTCCAATTAAATCTCTAAAGATTCTAACTTTTACTCCAGAGAAATAGGCAGTAATAAATAATCCGATTGGCACAAAGTAAAAAAACAGAATTAATAAAATAATTGCTGCAAATATTATTAAGATTGAAACACCAGTGATTGCTTCCATTTTGGACTCCTTATTAAATTAATTACCAAAATATCAATTAATTATGACAATTACCAAATTATGATTTACGATTAAAGATTTTCTGATTATGTTCGATATTAATTATGAACTCTAAAATTTATAATAACAAATTTATGATAAAGTCTTTCAATAATTTTGCTGGCATGAATTTTATTACAGAGTTAGTGAATTTTACTTCCTTGCTAAGAGGTTTTACTATCTTTATATTTAAGAAACTAATTAGGTAGATTTTCTGTTAAAGCAATAGAATTTTAGCAAAGGGAAAAAATTATGGAAGGCAATTTTTCAGAAAGAGTACAAGAAGTTATTAGATTGAGCAGAGAAGAAGCTCTAAGGCTTGGTCACGATTATATTGGCACTGAACATCTTCTCTTGGGTATTATCCGAGAAGGGCAAGGTGTTGCTGTAAAAATTCTCAGAAATCTTGATGTTGACCTTGTTAAACTAAAAAAAGCAATTGAGGATACTGTAAGAACTTCTGGTGGAACATTAACAATTGGTAATATTCCGCTAACAAAGCAGGCTGAAAAAGTTCTTAAAATTACTCAAATAGAATCAAAAATTTATAAATCTGATGTTATCGGAACTGAGCATATTTTGCTTTCACTTTTAAGAGATGAAGATAATATTGCTACTCAAATCCTGCATCAATTTAATGTAACTTATGATAATGCAAGAGCTGAATTAAATAATATTTTGGCAAGTCGCGAATCAAACAAATTTAGTTCTGCACCACAACCATTTACGGCTAAGAAAGTGGAAAAAACTAAAACACCAGTGCTCGATAATTTTGGAAGAGATTTAACCAAATTAGCACTTGAAGGTAAGTTAGACCCTGTAATAGGACGTGAAAAAGAAATTGAAAGAGTAGCCCAGGTTCTAAGCAGAAGAAAAAAGAATAATCCAGTTTTGATTGGAGAACCTGGAGTTGGAAAAACTGCAATTGCAGAAGGTCTTGCATTAAAAATTGTTCAAAGAAAAGTACCAAGAATTTTGCAGGATAAAAGAGTTGTAACATTGGACCTTGCTGGTTTGGTTGCAGGAACAAAATATCGCGGCCAATTTGAAGAGAGAATGAAAGCTTTGATGAATGAACTTGAAAAAGCTGATGATGTAATTTTATTCATAGATGAATTGCATACAATTGTTGGAGCTGGCGGTGCTTCCGGCTCGCTTGATGCTTCCAATATGTTCAAGCCTGCCCTCGCTCGTGGTGATATACAATGCATAGGAGCAACTACACTTGATGAATATCGTAAATACATTGAAACAGATGGCGCTCTTGATAGAAGATTTCAAAAAGTAATGATTGATCCTCCAAGTCCAGAAGAAACAATCAAAATTCTTGAGAATATTAAATTCAAGTATGAAGAACATCATCATGTTCGTTATTCAAAAGAAGCAATTGAAGCTGCTGTTCGATTGAGTGAAAGATATATAACCGATAGATATTTGCCTGATAAAGCAATTGATGTTATTGATGAAGCAGGTGCTCGTGTTCATATGGGAAACTTTACTGTTTCAGAAGAAATTTTGAAACTTGAAGAAGAAATTGAAAAAATTAAACAGCTCAAGTTGCAGGTTGTAAAACAACAGGATTACGAAGAAGCTGCAAGATTAAGAGATAAAGAAAGACAACTACAATCTGACCTTGAAATAGCTAAACGTGAATGGGAAGCTAAAACTCAAGATATGGTTTATGATGTTACAGAAGATGATATTGCAACTGTTGTTGCAATGATGACTGGTATTCCTGTTACTCGAGTTGTTCAAGCTGAATCCGAAAAATTAATGAATATGGAAGAAGCTCTTAAGCAAAGAATAGTTGGACAGGATGAAGCTGTTAGCAAATTGTGCAAAGCTATTCGTCGTGCTCGTGCTGGATTAAAGAGAGCTAATAAACCAATTGGAACATTTATTTTCTTAGGTCCAACTGGAGTAGGAAAAACAGAACTTGCTAAAGAATTAGCAAGATATTTGTTTGACAGCGAAGATGCTTTGATTAGAATTGATATGAGTGAATACATGGAAAAATTTGCTGTATCTCGTCTTGTTGGTGCTCCTCCAGGATATGTTGGATATGATGAAGGTGGCCAATTAACAGAAAGAGTACGCCGTAAACCATATTCTGTTGTTTTGTTTGATGAAATTGAAAAAGCTCATCCAGATGTATTCAACATTTTACTTCAAGTACTTGATGATGGAATTTTGACAGACAGTTTAGGAAGAAGGGTTGATTTCAAAAATACAATTATAATTATGACTTCGAATGTTGGAACAAAAGATATTAAAACAACCGGTGGCTTTGGCTTTGGAACAACTTCAGAAGCTGACCAATACACAAGTTTGAAAAATACTGTTGAAGATGCAATGCGTCGTTTGTTCAATCCTGAATTCTTAAATAGAATTGATGAAGCTATTGTCTTCAGAAATCTTGATAAAGAAGATATTAAGAAGATTATCAATATTGAAATGAAAGATTTGATTAAGAATCTAAGTGAAAACAAAATGAGTATTGAATTGCATAAATCAGCTGTCGAATTCTTGACTGAAAAAGGATTTGATCCAAAATTTGGGGCAAGACCTTTGAAACGTGCAATTCAAAAATATGTTGAAGACCCGCTTGCTGAAGAATTATTGCTTGGCCATTTTAAAGAAGGAGATAAGATTATAGTTAAGCATAAAAAGAATTCGGATGAACTTTACTTTGTTTCTGAAAAAGCTGCTGAACCAGAAGAACAAGACAGCGAAGAAAAGAAAACCGTATGAAATTATTAACGGCTGAAGAAATCAAAGAAAAATTAAATGATGTTGCTGGTTGGAAAATTGAGGATAATAAATTAATCAAAGAATATAAGCTTAAAAATTTTTCAGAAGCAATTGCATTTATTGTAAAGATTGGAATAGAAGCTGAAAAATTAGACCATCATCCAGATTTATTTCTGTATGGCTGGAATAATGTAAAGGTGATATTATCAACACACAGTGCAAACGGAATAACTGAAAACGACATTAATCTTGCTCATAAAATAGAACAAATTGTAAAATGACAAACAATCAAATTCTCGATATTTTCCTAAAAACAAATGCCCTTTTGAATGGGCATTTTTTATTAACATCAGGCAGACATAGCAATCAATATTTTCAATGTGCTCTTGTTCTTCAATATCCAGAATACAATGAATTAATTTGTTCATTGATAGCAAATCATTTCAAAGATTATGATATCGATGTTGTTATTTCACCAGCAATTGGTGGAATTGTAGTTGGACAGGAAGTTGCAAGGCAGCTTAACAAAAAATCTATCTTTGCAGAAAGAGAAGACAAAGCATTAACTCTAAGACGAGGATTTAACATCGAAGAAGGAAAGAGATATTTAATTTGTGAAGATGTAGTAACAACAGGTGGCTCAGTTTTCGAAGTAATGGATATAGTCAGAAATAATGGAGGAATAGTTGCGGGAGTAGGTTACATTGTAGATAGAAGTAATAACAAAGTGAATTTTGGAGTACCTCAATTCAGCACATTGCAATTAGATGTTGTTTCATATCTACCTGATGAATGTCCTCTTTGTAAAGAAAATAAAATCCCTCTTATTAAACCAGGTTCAAGAAAAATTAACCTCTAAAGAAATGCTATGAAAAAAATAATTTTACTATTTCTTTTATATTCTACAATAATATTCTCTCAAATTAATTTTGAAGATTATTTTTCAAATGAAGCGTTGAGACTGGATTTTTATCATACCGGCAATAAAGATAACGAGATTATATCTTTTGAAAAACTTGTTAAAGAACAATTCTGGGCAGGCTCTAAAAAAAATTTAATTGATACTTTTAATTACGGCAATTACATGTTAAAAGTTTATGATGAATTTGGGAACAAGCTCATTTACTCAAGGGGTTTTTCTACTTTATTTCAGGAATGGCAAACAACTGAAGAAGCAAAAAATGTTTGGCGTTCTTTTGAAGGTTCGCTGATTATGCCATTTCCTAAGAAAAGTATTAAAGTTGAAATTCTCAGAAGAAATAAAAAAAATATTTTTGAGAAAAAATTTGAGTACATAATTAATCCAGAAAATTATTTTATAATAAAAGAAAAATTAAAGCCATATAAAAACTTCAAAGTTCATTACTCGGGAGAACCATCTAAAAAATTAGATATTGTTTTTATTCCTGAGGGCTACACAGAAAACGAAATGGAAAAATTTAAAAATGACTGCAAAAGATTTGCTGATTATTTATTTCAGTATTCACCTTTTTCAGAAAATAAAGATAAAATTAATATCTGGGGAGTTGAAGCACCATCACCTCAAAGTGGAACTGATATTCCGGGAAAAGAAATCTGGATTTCTACTTTATTGAATTCAAGATTTTATACTTTTGACAGCGAAAGATATTTGATGACAACAGATTATTATTCTGTAAGAGATGTTGCAGCAAATGCACCCTATGACCAGATTTTTATTCTGGTTAATACTTCAAAATATGGCGGCGGAGGAATCTATAATTTTTATAACATAACTGCTGCAGATAATGAACGCTCAAAACAAATTTTTATTCATGAATTTGGTCATGGCTTTGCCGGGTTAGGTGATGAATATGCTGATGATAATACCTATCAAGAATTTTATCCTCTTGATGTAGAACCTTGGGAGCCTAACTTAACTACTCTTGTTAATTTTGAATCTAAGTGGAAAAATTTAATTGAGCCTGATGTTCCTATTCCAACTCCTGCAGATGATAAGTATAAAAATAAAATTGGAGTATTTGAAGGTGGTGGTTATGTTTCGAAAGGTGTTTTTAGACCATCATTAAACAGTATAATGAATTCTTTTTCATCAAATGAATTTAATGAGGTGTGCAAAAAAGTTTTGCAAAACTTGATTAATTTTTATTCCGAGTGATTATGGACCAAAAAAAATTATTTAAAACAATTGATACTATTGCTTCTGGTAATTTTAGTGATGATGAAGAATTGTTGAAATATGTAATCGACCAAATTGTAAGTAAAGAACAATTTAATGTATTAGGTGGAAGAGTCTGGAAACTTGAACCTTCAATACAAGCTTATAGATTATTATTTCAAACAGGTAAAGTGCAAAAGATTCCTAAAGATTATAAACTTTTTATTAAGGACTATGTAATATTTGATAAAATTTCATCAGTGAGAACAATTCTTGCAGATGAAACAGATGCTACATTAATCTCAAAAGGAATTTTTAAATATTCTGCGTCTGGAGTCGGGAAGAAAATTAATATCAACGGCAAGAAGTATTATGAATATTTAATTGCAATAAATAGTGATAAGATTGGCGATGACCTTCGTTACACTTTAAATGTGATTGCAACAGTTCTCACTTCCAAACTGAGAGAAAGATATTTAACATTATCAAGAAAGAATTTAATTGAGAATATCGATAAAGCAAAGGAACTTCAACGCAGCATTTTGCCTGAACACGAATACAAATTTCATTTCTATGATATTTTTGGTGTAACAATTCCAGCCGAAAATGTTGCAGGTGATTTTTATGATTATTTAAAAATTGGTGATGACGAAGAACGGCTTGGTATTGTTGTTGGTGATGCTGCATCAAAAGGACTTGCAGCAGCTGCAGAGGCAATGTACATTTCTGGTGCAATTAGAATGGCAAGCAATTTTCAAATCAAGATTTCTCCAATGATGTATCGATTAAATCAGCTTGTTAATAAAATTTTCAGCGACGATAAATTTGTTTCCCTTTTTTATGGAGAAATTTCAACTGACAAGAAAGGTTTATTCCTTTATGCAAATGCAGGACAGAATCCACCCATCTTTTATAGCAAAAAAAATAATTCGTTTACATATCTCTATCCAACTGGGCCATTATTAGGACCCGCACCAAATTCAAAATATGAAACAGACAGCATCAATTTTCATAAGGGAGATATACTTGTTATTTATTCTGATGGTGTTGTCGAAGCAGCAAATGATAAATATGAATTTTATGATGAAAAAAGATTAGAAAAAATTATCAAGAAAACTGCTAATTTTACGCCCAAAGAAATTGTTTATTCTATTTTAGATGATATAAATAAATTTACAACGTCTGACAGTAAATATCAGGATGATAAAACACTTGTAGTCATAAAGAGGAAAGATTAATGGATATTGTAGAAAAAATATTTAATGCTGGTGTAGTAGGAGCCGGCGGTGCAGGATTTCCAACACATATAAAGGCAAAATCTAAAGTTGAATATTTACTGGTTAATGGAGCCGAATGTGAACCTCTGATTCACAAAGATTATGAATTGATGGTTAACTTTGCACCTGAAATTTTAAACGGCGTAGAAATAATGATGAATCAAATTTCTGCTGTAAAATCATTTTTTGGAATTAAAGAAAAAAATACACATGCTGTTGAATCAGTAAAAATAAATTTATCTAATAAAAAGATTGAATTATGTTTGCTCGGTGATTTTTATCCTTCAGGCGATGAGTATGAACTTGTTTATGCTGCAACTAAAAGATTAATACCGCCCCACGGTTTACCTTTAGATGTAGGATGTGTAGTTAATAATGTTGAAACATTTTTTAATATCAATAATGCTGTTAATGATATTCCGGTTACAGAAAAAATTGTATGTGTAACAGGTGCAGTGAAAAATCCTTCTACTTTTTTTGTACCAATTGGAACCTCATTTAAAGAACTGATTGAATTTGCAGGAGGAACAACTATAAGTGACTTTGGAATTTTTGTAAGTGGAATACTAATGGGAAGTCTTACTTTTAATCTTGATGATGTCGTTACTAAAACTACAGCTGGGCTCATTGTATTACCCAAAGAGCATTATTTAATAAAAAGAATGTCAAGACCAATTGATGATATGAATAGAATTGGAAAATCTGCATGTGACCAATGCAGCTACTGCACAGAGTTTTGTCCTCGATATTTATTAGGTTATGATGTTCAACCTCATAAAGTAATGCGTTCACTTGCATTTACTACAACAGGCAAAGAAGTATGGAATCAATTTGCTGATTTGTGTTGCTCTTGTGGTTTATGTTCACTTTATGCATGTCCCGAAGATTTATATCCAAGAGAAGCTTGTAATCAAGGTAAAGACTATATGCGAAAAGCAGGTATAAAATATGAACAAAAAAAACCTGTTACAGTTCATCCTATGAAGGAAGGAAGAAGAGTTCCAATTAATATGCTTATGAAAAAGCTTGATTTATTGAATTATAATCATCATACTCCATTTACTAAAGAAAAACCAAAGCCTAAGCAAGTAAAAATTTTATTAAAACAACATGCTGGAGCTCCTGCCACTCCAGTAGTTAAAGAAGGAGATCTTGTGAACAAAGGAGATTTAATTGGCGAAGTTGATAAAAATAAACTCGGAGCGAAAATTCATGCATCAATATCTGGAAAAATTCAAAGTGTAAATCAAGAATTTGTAATAATTTCATCTAATTAAAAAAATGGTCGGAATATTATGGAAATGAATTCAATTGGTTTAGTAGAACTAACAAGTATTGCAGCTGGAATGCAGGCTGCAGATATAATGTTAAAAACTTCTCATGTGGAATTAATTTTATCACGAACAATCTGTTCAGGAAAATATATGGTAATGATTGGGGGTGAAGTAGCTGAAGTTCAATCAGCAGTTGATAGCGCAATTAATCAAATTGATTTTGCTGTTATTGATTCTTTTGTTATTCCAAATGTTCATAAAGATATTTTTCCAGCTTTGTCTGGACATTCACAAATTGATATGTTAGAAGCACTTGG
Organism: Melioribacteraceae bacterium; assembly: GCA_037481715.1. Taxonomy (GTDB): domain Bacteria; phylum Bacteroidota; class Ignavibacteria; order Ignavibacteriales; family Melioribacteraceae; genus Rosettibacter. The sequence continues at coordinate 299,463 of JBBFLD010000001.1, read as the reverse complement.
CATTCTCGAATCATTTTCTGTTGCATCATTGATTGAAGGAGCTGATGCTGCTATTAAAACAGCAAATGTTAAAATTATTGAAATACGACTTGCAATGGCTTTAGGTGGAAAAGCATTTTGCACTTTAACAGGCGATGTAGCAGCGGTTCGTAGTGCTGTTGATGCCGGTGCAAAAGTTATTTCTGACAGAGGTTTGCTTGTAAATAAAGTAGTTATTCCAAAACCAAGACCAGAATTACTCAGTGAAATGATTTAATTATTCAAATTCCTTTGGAACACAACAAATAAAAATAAAATCATTATTTGCTGATATGTTTTTATATTGATGCATTTCATCTGGCATAACCAAAACACAATCACCTGTTCTTAAAGATATTTCTTCACCATTTTCATTGATTAATACACCTTCACCTTCAAGAATATAATTCAATTGTTCATAACTGTGTTTGTGATATGGAGTATATCCATTAGGTTCAATTGTAAATATTCTCATCGAGAAGTTTGGAGTTCCATCAGCTTTGGAAATTGGAATCTGTTTGAATGCATTAAGCGATCCTTCCATTGTTACTTTTTTCTTTTCTACATCTTTAATATTAACTACTTTCATATAATTTCCTTTTTTATTTTTAAAATTAATTCAGAAAATATTTATTCAAAAAATTATTCAGCATTTTTTCTAAAATTAATTGGAGATAAAAAAATGATAAATCTTGTTGAAAAATATGGTGAATGGGCTTTAATTACCGGAGCTTCTTCGGGAATAGGAGAAGAATTTGCAAAACAATTAGCAGCATTTGGAATGAAATTAATTTTGATTGCAAGAAGAAAAGATAGGCTTTTAGCATTGTCAAATAATTTGAAAGAAAAATATAATACAGAAGCTGTCATAATTTCTGTTGACCTTTCAAAAGAAAATTTTCTTGATGAAATAAAAAATCTTACTAATGATAAAGAAATTGGAATTTTAATAAACAATGCAGGTTTTGGTTCTACAGGTGAATTTGTTACTTGTAATACTGCAAAAGAAATTGAAATGATAAAAGTAAATTGCATTGCACCTACAATACTGACACATTATTTTTTGCCTTATATGATTCAAAGACGAAGGGGAGCAATAATTTTTCTTGGGAGTACCGTTGCATTTCAACCAACTCCAATGATGGCTACTTACTCAGCTACAAAAGCATTTAATCTTTTTCTTGGTGAATCATTGTGGTGGGAATTAAAAAAATATAACATTGATGTGCTTGCACTCAATCCTGGTGGAACAAATACTGAATTTCAAAGAATAGCAAAAATAGGAGTTGGACCAGTTCCCAGAGAAGCTTCGGATGTTGTAAAAACAGCTTTGCAGGCACTTGGTAAAAAGCCTTCTGTTGTTGATGGAATTCAGAATAAAATTGTAAGTGTAATAGTAAGATTTATTCCAAGACGAATAGCGGTATCCTTAGCCGGTTCAGTTGCCAGAAGTTTGTATCTAAAAAGTCATACTCAATATTAATTAAAATCTTTGGTCAGTGATTTTAATCCAGCTTTTAAGAATAAGAAAGACAAAAGAATTGATATTACTATAATTATAATCGAAGGGTATATTAATAAAAAGTAATTAAAAGTTTTGTTTAGAATTCTTGATAAAAAGAATTTATTAAATGGATTTGTTAATAATGCTATAACTATTAACATAAAGAATATATTTAAGAGAAATGAAAGAGAAGCTCCTCTCGACGAAGCTATTCTTATTGGATTTTTTTCTTTAAAATTGACAAATATTCCCCCCATCCCAAAGTTAATCATAAAAATTGCAGTTGTTGAGAAAGCTGTTATAATTGAAGTAAACAGAGTTATTATGAATCCAAAATTATAATTGCTAATGAAGTTTAATAACAGTGAAGTTGTTAAAATTATCAAAAATAATGGTAGAACTTTTTTAGCAGCTAATAAATTACTATTGATTGGTGCAGATTTTATTTTCCAGAATGCTTGTCCTTCCAGACTTATAATTGGGAAAATAAATCTCAATGAGAGTGTAGAAACAAGTAAGAAATTAAATAGCATTATCGACAAATAAATTGATGTTTGAAGCATATAATTTCCAAAGTCTGCATACTTTATTTTTTGGATACTTGTTGCAAATGTTATTACAAGAAATAAAAGCAAAGCAAAATGAATAACTTGGCTTGGTTCACGAATAAACTGTAAGATATCTTTCTTGATAATTGATTCTGTTTGAGGATTCTTAAAAGTAGTGTTGGAAAAGTTTAATATAAGACTCTGAATTTTTTTGAAAACAGAGTTTTCTTTTTTGTATTTAATTGTGTTGAATAAAGTATCGAAGTATAAATATTTCCCAAGAATTAATGTAATTGTAAATAGAATGATAGAGAGAAAAATCTGATAACAAATTAGAATAAATGCTTCATTAAAATTATTTCTAATAAGCCAGTAAGCAGATTCTGAAAGCCAGTGATTAGGTAAGTATTTAATAACTGGAGGAATAACTTCACTCAAAAACATATCCCTGTTTTCAAAAGGATAATAGTGCATTATAGAATTTACAAGATTAATCGGGGACTGAGTTTTGAAGAAAATATAAACAATGATTAAGTAAGCAGAAGAAATTGATACTATTAATTTTCTTAAGCTTATTTTTGACGCTAACTTTAAAACTAAAAGTAGAATTATCACACCCAGACAACCTGCGGAAAAAATATAAGGCAAAAAATTAAATATCAAAAAAAGCATAGTTGATGTAAGACTTAGTTTGAAATAAAATGAATAGCCAAGCAAAACAGAAATAATGATAAGCATCAGAGTAGAAGAACTATAGAAAAAATTATCAAGGAATTTTATAAGAAATATTTTCAAGGGTTCTACAGGACGAATAATCAGAAAACTCAGCTCGTTAGATTTATAAAGAGTAGAATAAGAAACAATTATATTTCCAATGTTAACCGATAAGAAGAAAATGAATAAAATCATTGACATAAATTCATGAAGCAGAAAAAGACCGATTTTTATTTTTATCAATAAAAACCAGATTAGATACTTAGTGAAATAAAATGTGCCAATACTAAAACCAATGTAAATTAAACTGCTGCCCAAATTTTTTATCAATTCACTCAAGTTAAGTTTTCTATCTAAGCGAATGAATGTTATCAACTTATATTTCAATATTTGTATTAATTGATTCATGATTCATTTGTAAGTTCAATAAATAGTTCTTCAAAATTGTTATTTTTTTTCTCAATCATATTTTCAAGAGATTTTATAGAATCATGAAATATAATTTTGCCTTTGTTAATAATTCCAACTGAGCTGCATATTTCTTCAACAATATTTAAACTGTGTGTAGACATAAAAATTGTTTTACCATTTTTAACCTGTTCGACAAAAAAACTTTTTACTAAATATGCAGTTTGAGGGTCTAAGCCAATCATTGGTTCATCAATAACTATTAATTCAGGATCATGAAGAAAAGCAGAAGCTATTACAATTCTTTGTTTCATCCCTTGAGAATATTCTTCTGTTCTTTTATCAATCCAGCTTCCAATTTTTAGTGTTTCTGTTAATTCATTAATTTTTTCTTTGATAGCTTCTTTCCTTAATTTGTACAATCCACCACTGAAGTATAAAAATTCTCTGCCAGTGAGTTTGTCATATAAAAATGGTTGGTCTGGTATGTATCCAATTTTCATTTTTGATTGAATTGGATTTTCCCAAACATCAATATCATTTAGAAAAATATTTCCTGAAGTAGGGGAGAGCAATCCAACTATCATTTTTATCGTTGTTGTTTTACCTGCACCATTTGGTCCAAGAAAACCAAAAAGTTCTCCTTTTTGAATTGATAAGTTGATATTATCAACAGCAGTAAATGAATTAAAAATTTTTGTTAGATTTTTTAGAGTTAGCATTTTTAGTGAGATATAAATTCTTTTCAGAATTCAACTGCTGCCACATCCTCGAATGTTATTGTTTTTAAATCTTCATCAGTTGGATTAATGATAGATAAAATTCTTTGTTCCTGTTTAGATATAGCAGAGTAAAGAATATTTTTTGCTGTAAATGCATTCCTGAAATTTTCATTTCTGTTTTCATAAAGTTGTGTAAAAATCTCGAGCAGCATTTGTAATGCACCTTCGTCGAGTGTATAGCCATGACTGTTTGCAATAAGATATGAAATTGAAAGTAACTGTCTTGGAGTATAATCATCAAACTCAATTATATTAGAAAAGTTTTTTGTAATATCTGGATATGTCTTTAGCAATAAATTCATTTTAGAAGTAATTCCTGAAAATATAACGACAAATTTGTTTTTGTAATCAATCATTCTTTTCAAAATAATAGATGCAGCTTCTAAACCGAATTCGTCGTTAGGTTGAAATAATTCATAGGCTTCGTCAACAAATAAAATTCCGCCAAGTGATTCTTTGATAATTTCATCTGTATTAACTGTTGTTCTTCCTTGATAATTTACAATTAGGTCGGTTCTGCAGACTTTTACTAAATGACCCTTACTTAGAATTCCAAGTTCCTTTAATATTTTGCTTAAAATTCTGGCTACGGTTGTTTTTCCAGTTCCATCATTCCCTATAAAAATTGAATGCAGATTTTTTTCAATTACATGTAAGCCGCGTTCTTTTTTTAATTGAATAATTTTTGAACCGCTGATTAATTGATAGATTTTTTCTTTTGCTTTTTCCAAACCAACAAGAGAATTTAATTCATCCATATACTCTTGAAGTTTGAGCGGGTCTCCTTTAACTTGATATTCCGAGGCTTTGCTACCTTTACCAGTAACTTCAATTACATCTTCAATTGTAATTGTATTAAGTTTTTCTTCTGTTCTTTCTGAAGGTGGCAAATCTGCAATTCGGAGCAATAGTTTTTGTTTCAGCTGTTCATAAATATTTCTTACAATTCTTGCATTACCAAATTTTTTATCTCTTGTTTTGTATATATTGATAAAATATTTATGCAGATATTCTTCAGCATCGGTAGTTAGTTTTTTCTTATCTTTTGTAAGATATCGTTTTATTATTTCCATCATTTCATCAGGAGTATAATCTTCGAATAGGAGAGACTTAGTAAATCGTGATTCCATTCCGGGATTTGATTCAATAAATTTCTTCATTTCATCTGTGTAACCTGCTGCAATAACAATAAATTTGCCTCGTTCATCTTCCATTCTTTTTAGTAGAATATCAATTGCTTCTTTACCAAAATCAGAGCCTTGGCTTTCTGATTTAATTAGTGAATATGCTTCATCAATGAAAAGGGTTCCACCTATAGCTTTATCAATCATGTTTGTTGTTTTTTCAGCTGTTTGTCCCACATAGCCAGCTACTAAACCTTGTCTGTCTGTTTCTACTAAATGACCTTTAGATAAAACTCCCAGCGCAGAAAAGATTTTGCTAAATATTCTTGCTACTGTAGTTTTACCTGTCCCTGGATTTCCAAGGAACAAATAATGATTTGCGATTTTTTCTCTCAAATCTTCTCCTTGCTCCGCAAAGAATCTGGCAAGCTTAACTAAATCATTAATTTCTTTTTTAACAGAATTTAATCCAATAAGATTATTTAATTCATTAAGAGCTTCTTGAAGAGCTTCTTCGTTGATTGGTAACTTGAAATCTTTTCCTTTTTCTTTTTTTAGAATGTTTTGGATATCTTCAAGTGTAATAGTATTTAAATTTTCTTTTGTTCGTTTGGATTCATCTAAATTAATTATTCTTTTGCTCAGATTAATTTTAGCTTCTTCAAAGATTTTTCTAACCAATCTTGCATTACCAAAACTTTTATCTCTATTTCGATATAGATTAATGAATTCTTTTTTTAGTAATTCTAATGCATCGGGAGTGATATTGTATTCTTCTTTTTTGAGATAAAGTTGAAATATCTGAATAAGCTCTTCAGGTGTGTAATCTTCGAAAACAAAAGTATGAGTAAATCTTGATTTAAGTCCAGGATTTGAATTGAGAAATGCATTCATCTCATCAGTATAACCAGCTACAATAACAACGAATTCACCTTTGTGGTCTTCCATTCTTTTAAGAAGAATGTCAATTGCTTCTTGTCCAAAATCCTGTGAACTTCCGCCTTTTTTAACAAGTGTATAAGCCTCATCAATAAATAAAATTCCTCCCATTGCATCGTTGATTACTTTTTCTGTTTTTTGTGCAGTTTCTCCAATATATTGTCCAACCAAACCAGCACGGTCTACTTCAATAACATGACCTGATGGAAGAATTCCCATTGCTTTAAAAATGTTACCCAGCAATCTTGCAATTGTAGTTTTTCCTGAACCTGGATTTCCAAGAAATACTGCGTGTATTGCAATTTTCTCTTCTGCTTTCAAACCATATTTTTTTCTTTCATTTAAAAATTCAAGATAAGATATGAAATCACGTATTGCTTGTTTAATGTTGTTTAATCCAATGAATGAATCTAATTCTGCTAATAATTCATCAATACTTCTATCTGATGCAGGGATTATAGAAGTTGTTTGTTCTTTTGTTCTCTTAGGTGGAGGAGGTGGCGGTGGAATAATTTCTTCATCACTAATTCTAAAGTTGCTTATCCCAAAAAATTTCTCGCCGACTTTAAAATTGTTAATGTATACCTCAACTTTTGCCTGTCCCTTTTTCCAAAAACCGGTTTTATCAGCTCCCATTTTTTGTGTGAAAATTATTGAATCCCAATCTTGAGGTATATTAAGCTTAAAATCATTTCTACCAATTTCGAAATCATCTATATACCAAACAAGATTGCAATCGAATGAACGGTTTTCCTTTTGATAGAATGGATTATTAAAAATAACTTCGGCACCTAACCAATTTATATTTTTATCTACTTGATTATAATAATGTCTTTCTTCAGTTTTGCTTTCACTTTCAGCTTCAAAAATTTTTATGGATACAATTTGAACATAATCGTTTGGATAGTAGACAGCATTAAATTTATATTCTTCTTTTTGCTCGTCAACTTTAGATAAATCAGGAAGCTCAATTTTTGTTTTTCTTTCTTTGGCTGCAGGCTCTTCTATTTCTTCATCTCTTGATAAATATTTTTTAAGTGAATTATAGATGAAATTAAACTTTTTGTTATTACTAAATTTATTTTTAATTAACTCTGCTTTTTTTAGTGCAGGTTTATATTGAAATAAATAAAACATTGATTCTAATTCAATCAAAGAGGCTTCATCTTTTTCTTTTTCATTAAGATTTTGCGATAACAATTTTCTTGAGGCATAAAGAGAAAACCAATATTCTTTATCTTTAAGAGCATCTTCAGCTTCATTAAGAAGTTCTTTTACTTTTATTGATGACAATTTATAATCTTCATTAAAATATATTTTTGCTTTATTGATATATTCTTTTAGCTTATTCCATGTTTTAATTATGCTCTCATCAATTAAATAACCAATTTTAAAAGTTTCTAAGGCTTCATCGAACTTTCCTAAGCCTGCATAAGAACGGGCAAGTGTTAAATAAGTCCAGCTCAATAAATCTTTTTCTTGATTGAGAGATTTTTCTATATCTGCGACGGCACCTTCAAAAATGCTTAAGCGTGAAAGCAGATAAGCTCTGAAAAATCTTGTTCGGGAAGATTCTCCTTTCAATTCAACAGCTAAATTTGCAAACTCAAGTGCTTTAGATGGATTTCCATTTTCGAGGTATGCCCATGCAAGACAAATTGCAGCTTCACTGTCATCAGGTCGATATTCGTAAACTTTTTCTGCAGTTGATAATGCTAATCTGTATCTTCCATTCCATAGATGTTCGTAAGCTTCTGCTTGAAGATTATTTAGTTCTTCATTTGTCATCTTTAATGAAAAAATTTTATTTCACTATAGAAAATAAAAAAAAGTATTGAGTATTTACTATAAAAGATAAATCCCTAAAAGAAAATTTAGAACTTTCTACATGTTATTATCGTCTAACAAGTCAAAGTTTGGAGGTAATTATGAAAAGGAAAATGATTTCCATCGTTTTAATATTTGCATTAATTGCAGGTGGCTGCTCATGTGCATTTTGGGGTGTAAGAGGAAATGGAAAATTAAAAACAGAAAATCGTAATATTTCAGATTTTTCTAGTATAGAAGCAGATGGTGCATATTTAATTAATGTTAAATGTAATCAGGAACCTTCATTAAAAATTACAGCAGAAGAAAATTTGTTGCCTTTTATTATAACTAATGTTTATGATAAAACATTAAGAATTGATACAAAGAAAAATATATCACCACGCAGAGAAATAGTGATAGAAATTACTGTTAATGATTTGAAAGAATTAAACTGCTCTGGTGCAAATTCGATAAAAGTTAAAGATATTAATACAGATGAATTCACAGTTAACTTAAGTGGAGCTGGAAATATTAAACTATCAGGAACAGCAGAAAAATTAAATGCAAGAATATCTGGAGCTGGAAATTTAGATGCTAAGGAATTCAGGGCTGAAGATGTTTATGTTTCTGTAAGTGGGGCAGGCAATGCAGAAGTTTATTCTTCAAATTATCTTAATGCTTCGGTATCTGGTATTGGTTCAATTGATTATTATGGAAATCCAGCCAAAACTAAAACAAATGTATCTGGTATAGGTTCAATAAAAAGAAGATAATTCGATGCATAACAGCTCCTTAGCAAAAAAGCAGGGTAATTTTGAGCTCTGCTTTTTTGTTTTTATATTTGGGCTCGAAACTAAAACTAATCAGGAATATTAATATGGAGAATAAAGCTTTAGTAAGTATTATTATGGGAAGTGATTCAGACCTTCCTGTTATGAAAAAAGCCGCAGAAGTATTAGAAGAATTTCAGATTAAATATGAAATGAGAATACTTTCTGCTCATCGAGTTCCAAATCATGTTAAGGATTATGTTACGAGTTTAGCAGATAAGGGAGTGAAAGTTGTTATAGCAGGTGCAGGTTTAGCAGCACATCTGCCTGGTGTAGTTGCATCCTATACTCATCTTCCTGTTATTGGAGTTCCATTGAAAAGTGGTGCATTAAATGGATTGGATTCGTTATTATCAATTGTTCAGATGCCTGGTGGTGTTCCTGTTGCTACTGTAGCTATAGATGGAGCGAAGAATGCAGGATTATTAGCAGTTCAAATTCTTTCTACAGTTGATGATACTCTTGCAAAAAAGCTGATTGAATATAAAAAGTCAATGGAAAATGAAGTTCTGAAAAAAGATGCAGAACTGAATAAATTATAATTTATTCTTGAACTAACTTGCTGATAATAAAAAATTTATTCTATGAAAACTTTTATGTATTGGTATAATATTTAATCTTGTCGATAAATTCTTTGCTGTCAATTGGCTTTGGGATATAATCTGTAGCACCTACTTCAAGACATTTTTCTCTGTCGCCTTTCATTGCAAATGCTGTTAATGCAATAATTGGGACATCTTTGTATTCAGGCATTTGACGAATTTTTTCTGTTGCTTCAAACCCATTCATTATTGGCATTTGCATATCCATAAGTATCAAATCAAATTTTTCCTTTTGAGCCATCTTGACAGCATCTTCTCCATTTTCAACAACAACTATGTCTTCGAAATTATTTTTCTTTAATAATCGTGTAACAATTATTTGGGAATGTTTATAATCTTCTGCAAGTAATATTTTCTTTACACCTTTTTTGGAAAGAACTTCTTCTGCAGGCGGGGGAACTTCGTATCTATTTATCATTGCATTGATTACATCAGCAAGGTCTTCAATATTTGTTGACCGCTTCTCAAGTAATTCATCAAATAAGCCTTCAATTTTGTAAAGGTCTTCTTTGTAATTTTCTTTTCCAGTATAAATTATAATTGGTAAATGTGTAAATCGTTTTTCAGATTTAATCATTTTTATTAATTCAAATCCATTTGGATGAGGCATATCTAAATCAATAATTGCAAGGTCTATATCTTTATCTTTAATTAAATCCATTACATTTGCAGATACACTTTCTGCAATAGCATTAAATCCAACACTTTCAATTGCTTGTTTTACTAAATTCAATGTAGGAACATCGTCATCAACACATAAGATTGTTGAATTTTTTCTTAGCTTATAATTTGTTAGAACTTCTACAAGATAATTATAATTTATTGGCTTGATGAAATATTCCACAGCGCCCATTAAAAATGCCTTTTGCTGTTCAGGTTCTATCGAACAAACAATTACAGGTACATTTTTAGCATTTGGATTTTCATGAATTTTTTTCAATAACTCTAATCCATTTGTATTGGCTAATTCGATATCAAGTATTATTGCAAGCAACGGTTCAGAATTAATGACATTGAATGCTTGCTCTTCGGTACTTACAATTGCTGGAACATAGCCCCACTTAGTTAAATAATTGCTAAGTAGTTTTGATGTCGCATAATCATCTTCAATTACAAGAACTTTGTTTTTAGTTGAAGGCTGCGGGAGTTTTGATATTGTAGATTCTAATTCTGACATCTTTTCTCCATTAATTGTAAAATTAAATATAATTCCTTTTGGTGAATTATTTTTAATTGTGATATTTCCACCAAGAAAATTAATATATTTTTGAACTAAAGTTAAACTTAGTCCTGTAAGATTAGAATTCTTAAACTCATTTAAGCTTTGCAACTTGAAAGGCTCAAAAAAGTTATTGATTATATCTGTATCAAGATTTTTACCTTCATTTGAAATTATGAATTCTACTTTTTTATTTCGATTGAGTGCTGCTTTTATCAAAATCTTTCCTTCATCTGTCAATAAAGTAGTAACATAAATTAAAGTGCTGATAATATACTTCAACTTTTGTTCATCTTTTTCTAACGGTCTATTTAATTCTGGTGAAATATCGACTTCAAAATTTATTTTTTTGCCTGTGCGGTTTCTAAAAAGATTTACAATATCATTTATGAATTTATTAAAATTAATTTGACTTTTATTCAATGATAAATTATTAGCTTCATATTTTGATAGCTCACTCAAATCATTAATATTCAGTAAAATACTTTGAGAATTCTTTTTTATTAATGAAAGATGTTCCGTTAAATTAGCCTCTTTATTCTCTAAAAGAACATTGTATGAATTTATTATTGATGATGCACTTGCTTTTAGTTCTTGCGTTGTGTGATATACAAGATTTGGGAAGAAACTCATCGAATCAGGTTGTCGATTGTACCAGTATTGAATAAATAATCCGATTAATGGAAGAGTGTTTTCGATTATCGTTTTTTTATGTTTTTCAATTTCGGTTTTACTTGCAATCTTGAGCAAGAGCTTAATTGAATCAGAAATTTTAATGAATGTACAAGCTTCGTAAAAATTTCCCTCAGATATTTTTATATTACAATCATTTTTGGAATTAAGCACATATTGCATTTCTTCTAAAACAACATTGCAATCGCTGCAGTTAAAATTATTTTTCTTAAGAAATTCATTACTAATATTATTCGACTTGCCAGCTAATTTTAGTGTTTTATTTTCATTTATCCTAAAAAGAACAGCTGAATCGAAGTTAAATTCTTTAACCAGAAAATTGCATACTTCATTAAGAAAAAATTTATCCCTTCGTCTTGCTGATTCTGCTAATTCATAAATTTTTAATATTAGTTCATTGATTTCGTTATACATGTTTTTCTCTTTTTTAGATAAAAATCATTTTTATTTAAAAATATGAAAACAGATTTTTAGTTAAAATTATATCTATAACTTTTTAGAAAAATACTGAATTTATTCCTTATAAATTATCGATGAAATAATTTGTAATTTTAGTGTAAAGATGTAGTGCATCTTTTCCAGTTACTCCATGACCATGTCCAATGTAAGGGAAATAATCTAATGGTTTGTTTAATTCAGTAGCTTTTTGAACAAAAGCTAATGTATTTTGCCATACAACAACTGGGTCAGATGTTCCATGCACTAACAATAATTTGCCATTTAAATTTTGCACATAATTTAATAATGATGCTTCTTTATAACCTTCTGGATTTGTTTGAGGAGTATCCATATATCTTTCTGTATACATTACTTCATAAAATTTCCAATCGATAACAGCACCGCCACCAACTCCAACTTTAAATGTATTGTTTGTTCTTAGCATTAATGAAGTTGTCATAAATCCACCATAACTCCATCCGAATACACCAAATCTTGTTGTATCGATGTAGGGTAAAGTTTTTAAATATTTAACTCCGCTCATCTGGTCTTTAATTTCGATGGTACCCAATCTTCTGAAAGTTGCTTGTTCAAATTCTAAGCCTCTGTTTGCTGAGCCTCTATTGTCGAGTGTAAAAATTATATAACCTTTTTGTGCCATCATATAAAACCATAAAAAGTATCTTCCATAACCAAAACTATTTGTAATTTCTTGAGCATGAGGACCGCCATAAACATAAACTATCACAGGATATTTTTTTGATTCATCAAAATCTGGGGGTAAAATCATTCTGCAATATAGTTCTACACCTTCTTCATTTTTTATAGAGAAAATTTTTGTTTTTCCAATTTTGTATTCTTTTAGTGGATTATCTGCAGTGAGCAGATTTTTAATTACTTCACCTTTTTTGTTTAGTATGTTAATTGTTCTTGGTGTTTCTAAATTTGTATAAGAATCTAAGAAATAATTTTGATTATAATTTGGAATAATGATATGAATTCCAGGTTCATTTGTTAATTTTTTTATCTCACCAGTTTCTAAATTTACTCTGTAAACATGTCTTTCAAGCGGACTTTCTTTAGTTGAAGTGATTAATATATTTTTACCATCATTGTCAAATCCAATGAAGTTTGTAACTTCATAATTTCCTTTGGTGACTTGTCGAATTAAGTTGCCGTTGCTGTCATATAAATATAGATGTTTGAAACCATCTCTTCTTGAAAACCACAAAAATTTAGAATTTGTTTTAGGAAGAAAGATTAATGGATTTTCAGGTTCTACATATTTTTCATTTTTTTCTTCAAACAAAATTTTTACTAATTCGCCTGTAGCAACATCATATTTTTTTAACTGAAGATGGTTTTGGTCTCTGTTTAAGTGAGCGATATAAAAATATTTTTCATCTGGAGACCATGTTAGACAAGTTAAATATTGGTCTAATGGTTCACCTGTTTTAAGAAAAATAGTTTTATTGGTTTTTATATCATAGATTCCAACAGTAACCTGATGACTTGTTTGTCCAGCCATTGGATATTTTATATTTTTTAATCTGGCAGGAACATAAGAAATATCAACAATGGGATAATCAGTAACCATTGTTTGGTCCATTCTGTAAAATGCAATGTAATTTGAGTTAGGTGACCAAAAAATTCCATTTTCAATACCAAATTCATTTCTGTGAACTGCTTGTCCGCATACAATATTTGTATCTTTTTCAAAAGTAATCTGAATTGTTTTTGATGATTCAAGATTTACAAAAAGATTATTAGCTATTGTATAAGCTACATATTTTGAATTTGGTGCTACAGTTTTGTTTTCAGCTTTATCGTCGATTTCATTAACCAATGTAAGATTTTTAGTTTCTAAATTATAGATGAAAAATTTATTATCAATCCAAAAATTAAATGTAACATTATCAATCCATTTAATTGAAGGGAAATAATTGATTTCACTTAAGTTCTCTTTCTTAAGTAGTTCATTTAATTTTGCCAATGTTAAAATTGTATCAGGTTTATCAGATTTGATTGAAAATTTTAATAAGGCATTCTTTGTATTATCTAAATAAACGTAATTGTTTGTTTGAGGAATCCAGTTGATTTGTTTAAGGTTAGCAGGGGATAATTTTGTGTAAGAATTAAGAACAACATCTTCAACGGTTAAAAGTTTATTCTGCGGGAATGAAAAACTTACCCATAAAATTGAAAGCAAAAAGAGAAATGATATTTTCCTCATAAGTTCCTCTTTGAAGATTTTTTGAAATATTTTAAGAACATTACGCTTTAAAAATAAAAAGGGGTTTATTAAAACCCCTCTTTAATATGTTTTTGTAAGTTTATTAAACAGAATCTCATTTACACTTAAGATTGTTTTTTGTCTTTTTCGTTAGTTGGGGCAGCACGATGAGTCAATATATTATCAATTAGATTATATTCTTTTGCTTCTTCTGCACTTAGGAAATAATCACGGTCGCAATCTTTTGCAATTTGTTCATAAGGTTTTCCAGTGTGTTCAGATAAAATTTTGTAAATAGTATCGCGTGTTTTAATCATTTCTCTTGCATGAATTTCAATATCGGTAGTTTGTCCCTGCAAACCGCCGACCCATGGTTGATGAATCAAAATTTTCGAATGCGGAAGAGCAGAGCGTTTTCCTGGTTCACCCCCTGCAAGAAGAACTGCTGCCATGCTTGCAGCTAAACCAACACATATAGTTGATACTTTAGATCTGATGTATCTCATTGTATCATAAATTGCCAATCCAGCAGAAACACTGCCGCCTGGAGAATTGATGTAAAGGAAAATATCTTTTTCAGGATCTTCTGCTTCTAGAAATAATAATTGTGCAATAACCAGACTTGCAATATGGTCATCTATAGCAGTTCCAAGAAAAATAATTCTTTCGCGCAGCAAGCGCGAAAAAATATCCATACCTCTTTCACCGCGTCCTGTTTGCTCAATTACATAAGGAACTAATTGATTGAATATTTCATAATTTTTAGAAAGATAAGTATTCCAGAGGTTATTGTTCATCTTCATTTTCCTTTTTTTCTTTTGAATATTTTTCAGCATCTACTTCTTTTACTTTTGTGTTTTCTTTCAAGAAATTAATTACTTTTTCTTCGAGTAGCATATATGGTCTATAAGAATCTTTATAATACTTAATCAATTTATCAACACTTATCCCGGTTTTTTCTGAATCTTCTTTTGCAAGTTTTTCAATATCAGAATCATCAACTTTTATATTTTCTGTTTTTGCAATATTATCTAATATAATTTGCCATTTAGCATTCCATACCGCTCTTGGTTTATAATATTCTCTAACAGCTTCTTCATTGATTGTTTGTCTGTACCTTTTAGCATTTTCTTTTTCCTGCTCTACAAAATTTTTGAGTAAAGATTCTACTAAACTCGGCGGAGGAGTAAAATCATTATTCTTCACTACTTGATTCAAAAGATTATTTACAAAAATCTCTTCTGACTGTGATTGATAATACTCATCAAGATTTTTTCTAATCATCTCTTTCCATTCATCAAGATTTGATGCTTTGTTATTTGTTATTTCCTTAATCAATTCTTCAGTTGGTTCTGGAATAACTTTCTTTTCTATTTTCAATATTTCAGCTTCATAATGATATTCTTCTCTGTGAATTTCATTGCCGTGAGTGTGTTCATCTACAAAATGAAATGGAAATTTGTCACCGACTTTTTTGCCAATTGCATTTTCAGGAATTTGCTGATTAACTCTTTTATCGCTTAAATCGATGACAACATTTTCTGTTTTTTGTCCAATGATTGGCAATCCAGAATTATCAACACGCTGTAGATTAACTGTGATGCGGTAATTATTGTCCTCAATTTTTTCAGCTTCTTCAAATCGAGCTTTTGATTCAAGATAATATTCTATTTCTTTTTCTATTTCTTCGTCTTTTACTTTGAAAATTGGTTTTTCAATTTCAAGATTTTTATAATTCTTCAATTCAATTTTTGGAGTGACTTCGTATTTTATTTTGAAAGAAAGTTTATCGCCTTTAACAAAATCAAGATGGGTTAATGTGGGTGTATTGATAGGATTTATATTTTCTTTTTCTACAATTTCCCAAAATCTTTTGTTGGCAATTTTTTCACTTGCGTCATATTCAATTGCATCACCATAAAATTTCTTTATGAGTGAAAGCGGAGCTTTCCCTTTTCGAAAACCATCTATGGTGATATTTTTTCTTTCTTCTTCATATGCCTTTTCGATATCGGGCAAAATTTCATCATAAGTCAGCTTGACTTCGATTTCTTGAATTGAGTCTTCGAGTTGATTTACTTTGTATTCCAATTATACCTCTTTAATTTATTGATAATTTAGTGCGAGAGGGGGGACTCGAACCCCCACACCTTTTGGGTACTAGATCCTAAGTCTAGCGCGTCTGCCAATTCCGCCACTCTCGCATTGGCTTGCAAAATTATGCAAAACTTAAGAAATATCAAAAAGTCAATCTTGATTTTAACTTAGTTATTGAGTTCATTTTGTATTGAAATCTGCAATTTGCAGTATTTATTTTGTAATATTTGATTAGCTTAATTTTAAAAACAAATTTTTTAATTATATGAAAAAATATCTGGTTATTGCTTATTTGTTTTTTTCAGCAACTGTTTTTTATCCACAGAATGGGATTATTAAAAGTTATTATCCTGATGGAAATTTATATTATGAAATTTCTTATGTAAATGATGTTCTTGATGGAACTTCATTTTGGTATTATCCAAATGGCAATTTAAAGACGATGAAAGAATTCAGCAAAGGGAAACTTAATGGTTATGTGCGTCAATTTTATGAAAGCGGATTAATAAAAGAAGAATTTTATGTCAAAGATGGGATTATAAATGGAACACATAGAATTTATTATGAGAATGGAGCATTGAAAGAAATTAATATTTATGAAGAAGGTAAACTTGTTTCTACAAATAAATTTGAATATGACCCAAATTATACAGCTCCACCTGAAGCATATCTTGCAGGAAATAGACAGCAGGAACTTCTTAAAAAGAAAAAACAGGAACTCATTTGTGATGTGGATATTTGTCCAATTCCAATTGGAGGAATGAAAACAATTCAGGATAATTTAATTTATCCAGAACATGCATTAATGTATGGCTTGGAAGGCGAGGTAATTTTAATTGCAACAATTGACGAAAAAGGTGATGTTACAAATACAGAAGTTATCAAGGGATTAGGATTAGGTTGTAACGAAGCAGCAAAAGAAGCAGTTAAAAAAACTAAATTTATTCCTGGTCAGAAAGATGGTAAAGTTGTTCCTTCAAGAGTAACATTGAAAGTGGAATTCAAAATATTTGATAAAACAGTTGTGATCAATAATGGTAAAAATGAAAAAACTGAAGTTGAGAAAAGTGATATTCAATTGCAATCAAATATTCAAACAAAAGCATCTTTGGAAAATCAAACAGAGAAAGAAATAAGAAAGAAGACTGAAATAATTTGTGATTATGAAGATTGTCCGTATCCAGTTGGGGGATTAAGAAGTATTAATGACCATTTAGAAATTCCATTTATTGCAAAAAGACTTAAGTTGAAAGGTGAAATAATAATAGAAGCAACAATTGATAAATTTGGTATTGTTAGAGATACAAAAGTAATCAAAGGAATAGGATATGGCTGTGATGATGCCGTTGAGTCTGCAATAATGCGAACAAAATTTAATCCTGCAAGACTATCAGGCAAAGATATTGATGCAGTTGTTAAAATTATTTTCCCGTTTAGTTATGATGATTGATCAAATTAAATATAATTTCATAAAATTCTTTTTCAATTGATTTACCCTGATCTTTTGCATACCAGATATGAAGTTGTTCAAGAAATTCTTCTTTGGGTTTTCCTTCTGCTTTTAATTTGTTAACTAAATCCTGTGCATCTTTTGGTCTTGGTCCCCATTGAAATAATTCATTACCATCATTATCAAATGCAATCAATTTGGGAATACTTCTTGTTCCGTTAGTAAGATAGAGGTCCATTATATCAAGATTTTTATCTCTTTCTAAAATTCTTAAGTCAATTAAGTTATTGCATTCTGCAAATTTTGAAATGTATGGAACTATTTGAGCAGAGTCTCCACACCAATGTTCAGAAAGTATTAACCATAATTGAGGCTTTTGAATTTTTTTAATCAGTTCACATAATTCTTTATTAATAACATAAGTTTTTTCAATTCGAGATGAGCGTTGATAATTCAACTTAAGAAGATTAGCTGAAACACCTTCATATTCAGTCAAATTATTTTTGTTAATTAATTCAATTTTTTGTTTTAATGAATTCATGTATTCCTGATATTTCATTCCGCTATGTGGCTTTTTATCCAAAAAGAATTGATGAACCATTATTACTCCTTTAATATTGTATTCAAAAATAAAATAATTGTCCTTTTTAATGAACTTTCACTCGAATAACATATTATTTTTTGAATAAGTTTCTAATTTTATAAATGGTATAGTAGTTGAAATAAAGTTTCAAAACCCTGGAGGTTATATGTTACGGAAAATATTTTACATAATAATTTTTATTGGATTGTTTTATGCATCCAATAACGCAAAGCCATTAGTTAGACATCATTCATACGAAATGTTTTATTTTTCACTAAAACCTTATGGTGAGTGGATTGAAATTGATAATGGCTTTGTTGTTTGGCGTCCATTAAAAATTCATATCGGCTGGAAACCTTATTTAATTGGCAGATGGTGCTGGACAAGATACGGTTGGTATTGGGATTCGTTTGAACCTTTTGGTTGGGCTGTTTATCATTATGGCAGATGGTACTATGATGATTACTATGGATGGATTTGGATACCTGATGATGAATGGGGACCTGCTTGGGTCGAATGGCGTTACGACGATTTTTATATTGGCTGGGCTCCTTTACCTCCTTATGCATATTTCAGAATTGATATAGGAATTCATTTTACAATTACCTGGCATTCACATTACTCATATTGGAACTTTGTTAGATATGAGCATTTTTGCAATCGAAATGTTAATTATTATGTTGTAGATTCAAGAAGAATTCCAGACATATTTGAAAGAACAAAATATAGAAATGATTATTATTATCGTGATGGCAGAATTATTAATGCTGGGATTGACAAATCCATAGTTGAACGAAAAGCACGATTAAGAATTAGAGAATATGAAGTAACTAACCTTGATGATTATAAGGAATTTGGAAAGATAAGAGATAGAGATAAAAATAGAATTTATACTTATAGATTGGGAGAAAGAGATTATCAAATCAGCAGAGATAGAAATTTTGAATTGAGAAGGGCTGAGAGAAAATCTACACTTGAACGAGATAAAGTAAATTTGCCAGAAAGAGAAATTATAAGAAGAAATGATAGTGAAAATAAATTTGAATCAAGAAATAATTTAGAAGAAAACAATACTCGAATTGAAAAAAGTTATCCAAATGAAGATAGAACTTTTAATCGTGAAAGAAGCAGAACTCAAGAACAAAGCCGAACTTATGAAAGACAAAATCAATATGAAAAACAGAGAGATAGAAATTTTCCTGAATTAAGAAATAGAGAAAATGAAAATTCGAAACCAGAAAGAAAAATGAATGATGTAAGGAGAGAAGGAGATTTTAATAGTAGACGGATTAGATGAGATTTAATTTTGCAACTAAAAGAAACCCCGGCAACACGGGGTTTCTTTTTATCTTACTTTAATTTTCTTAGCAGTGATTAATTTTGCTAATTCTCCAGTGCCGTTTTTAGCGAGTGTTCTCAAAGCGCTGGTCGTTAATTTAACTGTCACAAATCTATTAAGTTCTTTAACCCAAATTCTTTTTTTCTGAAGATTTGGCAAAAATCTTCTTTTGGTTTTATTGTGAGCATGGGAGATATTGTGACCACTTACTGGACCAACACCTGTTAATTGACATCTTCGAGCCATTATTTTTCCACTTTTAATTATTTTGCATGCAAACTTAACAAATTTATATCAAAAGAAAAAATATGAATAAAAATTAATCGCGTTTTCCAAGTTCATGGTCAAGCATAAATAAACTTCCAGGATGGTCGCCAACCAATTTCATTGTTTCTACTATTTTTTGAACTGAGGAAACTTCTTCTACCTGTTCTTTCACAAACCATTGCAAAAAGTTGTTTGTAGCATGGTCTTTTTCTTCAACTGCTAAATTGACAAGGTCGTTAATTCTTTTGGTTATATACTCCTCATGTTTAAGTGCTTCTTCGAAAGCTTCCAGAGGTGAATTCCATTCTAATTTTGGTTTTTCAATTTTATCTAATGTTACTTTTTTTCCAACTTCATTAATATATCCAAAAAATTTCATCGCATGTCCATATTCTTCTTCTGATTGCTTTTTCATCCAATGAGCAAAACCTCTCCAATTAATTGATTCGAAATGAGCAGCCATCGATAAATATAAATATGAAGAAAATAATTCTGCATTTAATTGTTCATTTAATGCTTTTTCCATTTTGTTTGAAATCATAATACACCTCTTTTTAGTTGTAGTTAATTATACAAATTATTACTCTTTGAAACAAAAAAAATAATTTTTAGTTCATTCTAACAAATTTTTAAAGAAAATTATGTTAAAGATAATTGGAGTGCTTGCCAAAACTTTTATTGTTTTCACATTGTGGATTATTTTTTTGTTAATTGTTTTTAGATTTATTAATCCTGCTACATCAGCATTTATGTATTCTTCTGTAAAAGATTCTTTGAGTTCACTTTTTAGTAATGAAGATATAAAATATAATCCAATCAGTATTAATAAAGTATCGCTTTATGTTCCATTGGCTGTTGTTGCTTCTGAGGACCAGAGATTTTTTGAGCATTTTGGTTTTGATTTTGAACAAATCGAAAAAGCAATGAAGGAAAATGAGCATAGAAAAAGAATTAGAGGGGCGAGCACAATAACTATGCAGGTTGCAAAAAATTTGTTTTTATTCCCATCAAAAATTTTTTTTAGAAAAGCAGTTGAAGCTTATTACACCGTGTTAATTGAATTATTTTGGTCGAAGAAAAGAATTATAGAAGTTTACTTGAATATTGCAGAGATGGGAGATGGTATCTATGGAATAAAGAGTGCATCAAGAATTTATTTTAAGAAAAATCCAGATAAGCTTACGAAATCAGAAGCGGCTGCAATTGCTTCAATTTTACCAAATCCACGAAAAAGAAATCCATTAAGACCAAGTAATTATTTATTATACAGAAGAAATAAAATAATGGAACAGATGGATTTAATAGGTGGAATTATTTTTATTAAGAATAATTTATAATTATCTGTTATTAAAAAGCCCCAGAGATTTTAATAAAACACTTTCTACGGTTGAACCCTCAAGAATTGGTGTGCTGTATTTATAATTAATGTCATCAGTATTATAATTGTAAGAGTAACTTTTTATCACATTATTATTTTTGTCATAAAAAATAATTTGAAGAATGCTGTATCTTTTTAATTCCTTATTAATTAGATAATATGTTTTTGTTTTATAAATTTCTTTATCAATCATCTCTATTTTGATAGGTTCAGAGTGATTTTCTAAAACCCATACATAAATATCATCTTTATCAATTAATATGTTAGATGAATTAATAAACAATTTGTCATTGACATCAACTGGGATCCATTCATCATTTTTATTTTGAGAACATAATGAGCCATAAAAAATAAATGAGAATAAAAAAACGAAAAATAATTTTTTACTGGTTGCCATAAGAATTTATGTTTGTTTAAAATATTATTTCTTACAAATTAAGAATAATTCTCTTTTTCTTGCATCAGATTTGTTTTCGAATTCTTCAACATAAAGAAATTTCCAGGGAATACCGCTCTTAGTAAATTTAGATTTAGCATGATTATGCTCATAAAGTCTTTTTTCTACATTGTCAGTGTAGCCGATGTATCTATTATTTATTTTTTCACTGTATTAAGTAAACATAATACATAAGAATAAAATATTTGCCCGCTGACTTTGCGGAGAGGGGGGGATTCGAACCCCCGTGGCGCGAAAATGCGCCAAACGGTTTTCGAGACCGCCGCATTCAACCACTCTGCCACCTCTCCAGAGGATATTAGTAAGTATTTCGAGGCCGCCACATTTCCGCCAGAGCCGGACAGGCAACCACTCTGCCATTATTTCAAAGAATTTTATTTTGTTTTAAATACTTGTATTAAGTAGAGATAAAAAATTGGTAACATTATCAATTCTAATTAATTAGACAATTTTTCACTGCTAATATTCAAACAACTTAATAGTCTTTCATCTTCACGAGAGTAACAAATTTGTGAATACTCAAGTATTCAAAATTAAAAAACATATTGAATAAATTCTTGTAGAGAAAAATTTTATTTATCAAAAAAATTTTTTAGTAATAATTGATTTTCTATATTTGCAATGAAATTTTTGTGTAATAAGTTCCTTTATGGTTTCAAAATTTAATTATGTTCTAATTGAATTATAGAATTAATTAAGAAACTGTAGCCATTAATAATTTGCCATAATCTTAGCGTAAACTTGTACAACTAAATTTTTTGTTCTTAAAAACGGAGATATGCAGGAGTGGTTGCTTGTCCGCCGTAATTTTGGCGGAAACTGGCACGACTAAATTTTTTGTTCTTAGAAAACGGAGAGATGCAGGAGTGGTTGCTTGTCCGCCATAATTTTGGCGGAAACTGGCACGACTAAATTTTTTGTTCTTAGAAAACGGAGAGATGCAGGAGTGGTTGAACTGGCACGCCTGGAGAGCGTGTATACCCCTAAAGGGTATCGTGGGTTCGAATCCCACTCTCTCCGCAAATTCATTTGTTCCCATACCAAATTTATGTTGTCCTATAATAAAATAAATTATGAGTAATTTAATCCAAGAAATTTTTTTTATACGACTATTTTTTATTGGAATAAGTAAAATTTTTGTATAATTTAGTAATCGATAAAGTTTACGATATAAAAAAGCTGTTTTTTATTATAAAAATAACTAAGAGGTTAAAATGACAGCTTCAGAAATCACATCGAATACCCCGCCAAAATCCAAAATTGGAAAATATCGCTGGGTAATATTAGCACTTGTATTTTTTGCAACTACTGTTAATTACCTTGACCGTCAAGTTATAAGTCTGTTAAAAGATGACTATCTCGAACCTCAATTTAACTGGACAGAAAGTGATTATGCCCATATTGTAGTTGTGTTTCAACTTTGTTATGCACTTGGAATGTTGGTAGTTGGTTGGTTCATTGATAAAGTTGGCACTAAGATAGGTTATGCTGTTTCTCTTGTTGTTTGGAGTTTGGCAGCTATAGGACATGCATTTGCAAGAAGCACTGTAGGTTTTATGGTTGCGCGTGGATTTTTAGGAATTAGTGAAGCTGGGAATTTCCCTGCCGCAATTAAAACTGTAGCTGAATGGTTCCCAAAAAAGGAAAGAGCATTAGCAACTGGAATATTTAATTCAGGAACAAATGTGGGCGCAATATTGGCTCCACTCTCAGTACCTTTTATTGCTGCTGCCTGGGGCTGGCAGGAAGCTTTTATTATTACAGGTGCTATTGGATTTATCTGGTTATTTTTCTGGTTTGGTATGTATGAGATTCCATCCAAACACAAAAAGTTAAGCAAAGAAGAATTTGAATACATTCATAGCGATAAAGATGAAACTTTAGAAAATGAGAATAAAGAAAAAGTAAGCTGGTTTAAATTACTTACATATCGTCAAACTTGGGCTTTTGTTGTTGGTAAATTTATGACTGATCCAATCTGGTGGTTCTATTTATTCTGGCTGCCTTCATTTCTAAATAAGCAATATGGAATGACTAAAACTGATTATGCATTACCAATCGCAGTAGTTTACACAATGACAACAATTGGTAGTATTTTTGGTGGTTGGCTTTCTGGATATTTTATTGGTAAAGGTTGGCCTGTATTCAAAGCAAGAAGAACTGCTATGCTTGTCTTTGCATTATTAGTTGTTCCTGTTGTATTTGCTCAAGCATTAGGAACTTATACTTATTGGTTTGCAGTTTTAATTATTGGTCTTGCTGCATCTTCTCATCAGGCTTGGTCAGCTAATTTATTTACTACTACTTCAGATATGTTTCCTAAAAAAGCTGTAGCCTCTGTAACAGGCATTGGAGGTATGGCAGGTGCAATTGGTGGAATTTTGCTTTCAACTTTAGCAGGCATTTTATTAGACCATTTCAAAGCTTTAGGAAATATAGAAACTGGTTATTATATAATGTTCATAATTTGTGGCACTGCTTATTTAGGTGCATGGGTTATATTTAATCTTTTAGCGCCACAAATGAAAAAAGTAGAATTATAAAATGAGGCTAAATTATGAAAGATATATTTATAACCGAAAATTTTTTGTTAACAAATAAAACAGCTCAAGTTCTTTATCATGAATACGCATCAAAGATGCCAATTATCGATTATCATTGTCATCTTCCTGTAAATGAAATTGCAGAGAATAAAAAATTTGAAAATATAACTCATATCTGGCTTTATGGCGACCATTACAAATGGCGGGCAATGCGCACAAATGGAGTCGATGAAAGATTTATTACTGGCAATGCATCGGATAAAGAAAAATTTTTCAAATGGGCTGAAACAGTTCCTTATACAATTAAAAATCCTCTTTATCATTGGACTCACATGGAATTGAAAAAACCATTTGGCATTTCAGATAAATTATTGAATGCAGAAACTGCAGAAGAAATTTGGAATCGCTGCAACGAACTGCTTCAGCAAGATGATTTTACTACTCAAGGAATTATTAAACAATGGAACGTTGAAGTAATTTGCACAACTGATGACCCCGTTGATACTCTTGAATATCATAAGAAATTAAAAGAAAATCCTTTTGAAACAAAAGTGATTCCTGCATTTCGACCAGATAAAGCAATGGCTGTTGAAAATCTTGATGCATTTTTAAATTATGTCAAAAAACTTGAAGAAGCATCAAACACTGCTATAAAAGATTTCCAGAGTTTTATTGAATCAATCAGAAAACGCCATGATTTTTTCCATGAAAATGGATGTCGTCTTTCTGACCATGGAATTGAAACAGCTTATGCTGAAGATTATACTTCAGAAGAAATAGAAAATATATTTCAAAAAATTTTATCTAAAAAAGAATTATCACTAAGTGAAATTCTCAAATTCAAATCTGCAATGATGTATGAATTTGGTATAATGGATTATGAAAAAGGCTGGGTTCAGCAGCTGCATCTCGGTGCGTTAAGAAATAATAATTCAAGAATGTTCAGAACATTAGGACCTGATACCGGCTGGGATTCGATTGGCGATTTTGAAATTGCTCGTCCACTTGCAAAATTTCTTGATAGACTTGACAGCGAAAATAAATTAACTAAAACAATTATTTATAATCTCAATCCTGCTGATAACGAATTAATGGCAACAATGATTGGCAACTTTCAAGATGGAACTGTTCCTGGCAAATTACAATATGGAAGTGCTTGGTGGTTCTTGGATCAAAAAAGTGGAATTGAAAAACAAATCGATGCGCTTTCAAATATGAGTTTGCTTAGCAGATTTATTGGAATGCTCACTGATTCAAGAAGTTTTCTATCTTATTCTCGTCATGATTACTTCAGAAGAATTTTATGCAATATACTTGGTGAAGAAATTGAAAAAGGCTTAATACCAAATGACATTAAATTAATCGGCAGGATGGTTCAAGATATTTCATATAACAATGCAAGAAATTACTTTGATTTTTGGAATTAAAAAAAGGGTATAATAATGGAACTCGAAAAAATTATTGAAGAAGTTAACAATGGAAATATTGTAAATAATAATCTGGTTGATGTAGAAATTAATTCAATCAAAATCAGATTATATCCTTACTCAGTTAACAAATTAGATAATTCATATTTCTTTATTGGGAAAGAGAATTTTCAAAAATTTTTATTTATTGTTTATTCTGATGATAAACTTGCTAAAAATTTTGATGGTGAAATTATCGATGCAGGTAATAATATTTTAATTAAAAAATGTAATCTTACTACAAATAATAGAATCAAACTTCAGAAATTATTTGATTATACTATTGCCCAACCATTAGGATTATGCAATTCATTTGGATGCGGCGATAGATTGGGTCTTGCAAATGCAGGGCATATTCGTGCATTAAGAAACAGCGGCTTCAAACCAATTCTTGCTCAGCAGTCAATTCGAGAACTCACACGCACGCAAAGAACACCTCACGAAGTTATGGATGCAGCTGTTTGGGCTGTTTTTCAAGAAGGTTATAAAGATGGTTTTGGTTCAGATGCAGACCACCTCAAAACATTCGATGATATTGATTTAATGCTCTCAGCAAATTTTACAATGTTTACATTTGATCCAAGCGAACATGTTGATAATAATGCTGACCATTACAACGAAAATGAATTGATTGAAAAAGTAAAATCAATTAACTGGAATGAACTTAAAGATACTTACGAAGAAGCAGAAAAAAGATACGTAAACATAAAATTCGATATCTCAGATAAATTAACTCTTGAGGTTACGAAAGAAAATTTTCTTAGAGCTTATGCAAAATATGGCAAAGCAATAATTCATATCAAAAAAATGTATGATTACTTAAGTTCAAAAGCTCAAGAAGGCAAATTTGAAGTTGAAGTATCGGTTGATGAAACTGAATCTGTAACAACTCCTTTCGAACACTTTTTCTTTGCAAATGAACTAAATCGTCTTGGAGTGAAATTTATTAGTCTGGCTCCAAGATTTATTGGAGATTTCGAAAAAGGAATTGATTACAAAGGTGATTTAGATTTATTTAAGAAAGAGTATGAAAAACATTTGGCAATAACTAAATATTTTGGAAAATATAAAATTAGTTTGCATTCAGGAAGTGATAAATTTTCTGCTTATCGTGTAATTGGTTCTTTGAAAGATGCATTTACTCATGTTAAAACTGCCGGCACAAGTTATCTCGAAGCACTGAAAGTAGTAGCAGCAAAACAACCAGATTTGTTCAGAGAAATATTAGATTTCAGTAAAGGTCTTTATGAAACAGAAAAAAGAAGTTATCATGTATCTGCAGATATAAACCGTGTAAAATCTGGGAAAGAATATTCAGATTCAGAGTTAATTGATATATTTAATTCAAATGATGTTAGACAAGTATTGCATGTAACATTTGGAAAAGTATTAACAGAAAAAGATTCAGAAGGAAAATATTTGTTCAAAGACAGAATTCTAAAATGCTTAATTGAAAATGAAGAAACTCATTATGAATTTATTGTAAATCATTTCAAAAAACATCTGGAGCCATTTAAATAATGAACAGACAAAACATTATTGATGAAATACTAAAAAGAAAAGCTGTAGCTGTTCTTAGAATTAAAGAACCGGAAAAATTGAAAAAAGTAATCGAAGCTCTTGCTGAAGGTGGGATTACTATTGCAGAAATTACAATGACTGTTCCAAATGCAATTCAATTAATTGAGAAAATGAGTAATGAACTTGATAAGAATATTATCATTGGTGTTGGTTCAGTTCTTAATTCTCAAGTAGCAGAAGATGCAATCAAAGCAGGAGCTAAGTATGTTGTAAGTCCAATCTTCAAAAAAGAAATTATAGAAAAAGCTCATCAATATGATATTCCAGCAATGCCTGGATGTTTTTCACCAACGGAAATTCAAACAGCTTATGAAGCAGGAGCAGATATCATAAAAGTATTCCCAGCTGATGTTTTAGGCATGGCTTTCTTTAAAGGAATTTTGGCTCCAATGCCTCATCTCAAGTTAATGCCTACAGGAGGAGTTACATTAACGAATGCAGGTGAGTGGTTGAAAGCTGGTGCTTGTGCTGTTGGTATTGGTTCAGCTTTGTTGGATAAAGAAGCAATTCAAAATGAGCAATATGATAAACTTACTGATAATGCAAAATTAGTTATGAAAAGTATCAACGATGCATTAATTAAATAAGGAGTAATGCTTATGAAATATTCAATGGATGATATAAAAAATAAAGTATGTGTTGTAACAGGTGGAAGTGGAATAATTGGTAAAGCATTGTCATTTGGATTGGCAGAAGCTGGTGCGAAAGTAGCTATAATTGGTACTAAAAAAGATAAATCTGAATCTGTTGCAAAAGAAATAAATGAAAAATTTCCTTCATCTACAATTGGACTTGCAGCTAATGTTCTCGATAAAGATGCTCTCGTTGCTGCAAAAAATGAAATTAATGAGAAACTTGGTCCTGTTGATGTACTCGTAAATTGTGCTGGTGGAAATAATCCAGCAGCTACAACACAAACAGAATTTATGACAGAACAAAATATTAATGATTTATCAAAAAGTTTTTTTGGTTTAGAGCTTGATGGATTTCGGAGTGTATTTGATTTGAATTTTATGGGGACTGTATTACCTACAATGATTTTTGCTAAAGATATGATTGGAAGAGGAGGTTCAATTGTTAATATTTCTTCGATGAGTTCATATAGACCAATTTCAAGAGTTGTGGCATATTCTGCTGCAAAAGCTTCTGTAAATAATTTAACAGAATGGCTTGCAGTTCATTTAGCAAAAGTAAATGTTCGAGTAAATGCAATTGCTCCAGGATTTTTCTTAACAGAACAAAATCGATTTTTATTAATCGATAAAGAAACAAATCAATTAACTGAAAGAGGTAAAAAAATTATTGCTCATACACCAATGGGACGTTTTGGTGAACCTGAAGAAATTGTTGGAACTTTGCTCTACTTAATTTCTGACATATCAAAATTTGTTACCGGTGTTGTTATACCGGTTGATGGCGGCTTTAATGCTTTCTGTGGAGTATAAAATAGAACGCGGATGACACAGATTAGACAGATTAATTCAGTGTAAAATGATAACATACTGAGTCTTAGTAATCAAAAATATTTTCATAAAATTTATGAAACTAAAAAGTTTTTTTGATTTTGAGTTTAGTCAGGAAGTGAGACAAAGAGAAGGACTTAGCCACTTTGCACCTTTGCAAAAAACAAAATAGAGATTCCACGCGAAGTTTCGAAGAATCAAAGACCAAAAGAAATCCTTTGTGTATTAGCGAGAAACAAGAAAAATAAATCAAATAAAGAGACATTACGAATAGACACGTAGGAGTTAAATTCTTTGTGAAAATTTGCTCTCTGAAATTTTATGAGATTAATCATCTATAACTAAGCATTTTTTTTGAGTTATATAATCATTAAAATGAGGATAATGTAAAATGAATTATGGATTAACTATTAAAAAAGAAGCAGCATTAGATTTAGTTTCACTTGGTGCACTTGTTCATCGCCTTGACCCAGGAATAATTCCATTTAGAAAAGCAACTGAATGCAAAATTCATGTAAGCGGCGGTGAATATAATGTAGCTGCAAATCTCTCTGATTGTTTTAGATTAAATACTGGCATTGTTACTGCAATTGTAAAATATCCAATTGGCGATTTAATTGCTGAACGTGTTAGAGCAATGGGAGTAAAACTGATTGCAAAAGAATTTGAGCATAATGGTGTTAATGGTCCAAACATGGCTGCAGTTTACAGCGATAGAGGTTTTGGTTCTCGAGCTCCTGTAGTTTTTTATAATAGAAGTAATGAAGCAGCAGCACTATTAAAACCCGGTGATATTGACTGGAATTCCATTTTCACTCAGGGTGTGAAATGGTTTCACAGCGGCGGTATATTTGCTTCTTTATCAGAAACAACTGGTCAACTTATAATTGAAGGAATGAAAGCAGCAAAAGCTTCGGGTGCAGTTACAAGTTTTGACTTAAATTATCGTGCTAAATTATGGAACATATGGGGTGGTGAAAAGAAAGCAGTTGAAGTGATAAATAAAATTGTTGAACATGTTGATGTCCTTGTTGGAAACGAAGAAGACTTACAAAAAGGATTAGGAATACCTGGACCTGATGTAACAGCAAAATCTAAATTAGACCCTTCTGTTTTCATTGCTATGATTGATAGTGTTGTTAAAAAATTTCCTAATGTAAAAGTAGTTGCTACTACATTACGCGAAGTTCATTCTACAAATAGACACAGCTGGAGTGCAGTTGCATGGATTAATGGAAAAGTATATCAAGCTCCAACTGCAGAACTTGATGTTTATGATAGAGTGGGTGGTGGTGATGGTTTTGCTGCAGGATTTTTCTATGGCATTTTAACTAATGAAGAACCTGAAGAAGCTGTTAAACTTGGATGGGCTCACGGAGCTTTGCTTACTACTTATCCAGGTGATACAACAATGGCAACTATTGATGAAGTTAAAGCATTTGCAAAAGGTGGTTCAGCAAGAATTCAAAGATAAATGAATTTATGATTAAATCTGATTCGTGAGGTCTTATGATTTTTTATGCGAATGGTTCCCCAGATAAAATTCTTAATGAAAATGATATTAAAGATGGACTTTACTCTGTATTCGATAAATTGGGTTCAAAGAAAAAAGTTCTTGCTATACCGCCTGATTTTACTCGTTTTCACTCTAAAGCAGGCGATATAACTCGATATGTTTATGAATATTACAAAGATAATTTAACAGATATTTTACCTGCTCTTGGAACTCATGCCCCAATGACAGATTATGAAATTGAAACAATGTTTGGTAATGTTCCTAAAAATTTATTTCGTGTTCATAGATGGCGGGAAGATTTAGTTACATTGGGTGAAGTTCCTTCAGATTTTGTTTTTCAAATTTCAGAAGGCAAAGTAAATTATTCCTGGCCCGCTCAAGTAAATAAATTACTTGTAGAAGGCAACTTTGATTTAATTTTATCAATTGGTCAAGTTGTGCCGCATGAAGTAATTGGAATGGCAAATTATAATAAAAATATTTTTGTCGGAACAGGCGGAAAAGAAGGAATAAACAAAAGTCATTTCCTTGGAGCAGTTTATGGAATGGAAAGAATAATGGGAAGAGCAGATAATCCAGTAAGAAGTGTTTTGAATTATGCATCAGATAATTTTGCTAAACACCTTCCAATTATTTATGTGCTTACAGTAATTGGAAAAGATGAAAATAATCAATTAGTAATGCGTGGTTTATATATTGGTGATGATTTTGAATGTTTTAAATTAGCTTCCGAACTTTCATTAAAAGTTAATTTTGAAATGCTCGAAGAACCATTGAAAAAAGTAGTTGTTTATCTCGACCCTCATGAATTTAAAAGTACATGGCTTGGCAACAAAAGTATTTATAGAACAAGAATGGCAATTGCAGATAATGGCGAGTTAATTGTTTTAGCACCAGGGTTAAAAGAATTTGGCGAAGATAAAGAAATTGATAGATTGATTAGAAAATATGGATACAAAACAACGCCTGAAATCCTAAAGTATGTTGACGAAAATGATGAATTGAAAAATAATTTAAGTGCAGCTGCTCATTTGATTCATGGTTCTTCAGAAAATAGATTTACAATTACTTATTGTCCCGGAAATTTAACAAAGGAAGAAATTGAAAGCGTTAATTTCAAATATGCTGATTTGAATTACATGTTGAAAAAATATAATCCTGAAAAACTTCATGATGGATTTAATGAAGTTGATGGTGAAGAAATATTTTATATATCAAATCCAGCCCTCGGCTTATGGGCTTATAAAGGAAGATTTTTTAATTAAATTTATTAAAGGAGGATAAAAAATGAGCAAAGCAGATATTGGATTGATTGGTCTTGCTGTAATGGGAGAAAATTTAGTATTGAATATGGAAAGTCATGGATTTACTGTAGCAGTTTATAATCGCACTGTAGAAAAAGTTGATAATTTCATTAATGGAAGAGGAAAAGGAAAAAATATAATCGGCACACATTCTCTTGAAGAATTAGTTGCAAGTTTGAAAAAGCCCCGCAAAGTAATGTTAATGGTTAAAGCAGGCAAACCAGTTGATGATTTTATTGAACTTTTAATTCCACTTTTAGAACCAGGTGATATTATTATTGATGGTGGAAACTCTCATTTTCCTGATACAATTAGAAGAACAAAATATGTAGAAGAAAAAGGTTTGCTTTACATTGGCACTGGAGTATCAGGCGGCGAAGAAGGTGCTCTGCGTGGTCCTTCAATTATGCCTGGCGGTTCACCAAAAGCTTGGGAACATGTTAAACCAATTTTTCAAGCAATTGCTGCTAAAGTTGCTGATGGAACACCATGTTGTGATTGGGTTGGTGAAAATGGTGCAGGCCATTTTGTTAAAATGGTTCATAATGGAATTGAATATGGAGATATGCAGTTAATTTGTGAAACTTATCAAATTATGAAAGATTTGCTTGGATTAAGTTATGATGAGATGCATAACATTTTCAAAGAATGGAATGAAGGAGAACTCGAAAGTTATTTAATTGAAATTACAAGAGATATACTTGCATATAAAGATGAAGATGGTCAGCCGTTAGTTGAAAAAATTCTTGATGCTGCTGGACAAAAAGGAACCGGCAAGTGGACAGTTATTGCTTCACTTGATACTGGTATTCCTTTAACATTAATTGGCGAAGCTGTTTATGCACGAGCACTTTCTGCATTAAAAGAAGAAAGAGTTGCTGCTTCAAAAGTTATTACAGGTCCAAAACCAAAATTTGATGGTGATAAAAAACAATTCATAGATGATTTAAGAAAAGCACTTTATGCATCAAAAATAATTTCTTATGCTCAAGGTTTTATGCTTATGAGAGAAGCTGCAAAAGAATATGGCTGGAATTTAAATTATGGCGGAATTGCATTAATGTGGCGCGGCGGTTGTATAATTCGCTCTGTTTTCTTAGGAAAAATCAAAGAAGCATTTGATAAAAATCCTGAACTGTCAAATCTTTTGTTAGATCCATTCTTCAAAGAAAAAGTAGAATCTTCACAGGATTCATGGA
Organism: Melioribacteraceae bacterium; assembly: GCA_037481715.1. GTDB lineage: Bacteria > Bacteroidota > Ignavibacteria > Ignavibacteriales > Melioribacteraceae > Rosettibacter. The sequence goes on along the minus strand of JBBFLD010000001.1, from coordinate 266,959 downwards.
GAAGAGTTGTTGCAGCTGCTGTAAGTAATGGTATTTGGATTCCAGCTTTATCAACTGCTCTTAATTTCTTTGATGGCTATAGAAATGATAGATTGCCTGCAAATCTATTACAAGCTCAAAGAGATTATTTTGGTGCACATACTTATGAAAGAGTTGATAGACCAAGAGGTGAATTCTTCCATACAAATTGGACAGGCCGCGGCGGAACAACTTCTTCAACAACTTATAATGTTTGAGAATTGTGAGGTTCAGACTGAATTTTAAAATTATTAGATTTGCGTAATTAATCTATTAAAATCAGGAGTAATGAGAATGACTAATACAGAGTTGAAAAAATTAGCAGCTAATACTATCAGAATTCTTGCTGCAGAAGGTGTTCAAAAAGCAAATTCAGGCCATCCTGGAATGCCAATGGGAATGGCTGATGTTGCAATGATTTTGTGGACTGAATTTCTTAAACATAATCCAGATGATCCCAAATGGTATAATCGCGACCGTTTCATTCTTTCTGCTGGACATGGTTCTATGCTGCTTTATACTTTACTTCATTTGAGTGGTTATGATGTTACTCTCGATGATTTAAAGTCATTTCGTCAATGGGGGAGCAGAACTGCGGGCCATCCTGAGTATGGATTACTGCCTGGTATCGAAACAACTACCGGTCCTCTTGGTCAAGGATTTGGCAATGGTGTTGGAATGGCTATAGCAGCAAAAATGATTGCAGCAAGATTTAATGACGAAAACAATCAATTATTCGGTAATCATTTTATTTATGCAATTGTAAGTGACGGCGATTTGATGGAAGGAATTTCTCACGAAGCTGCTTCAATTGCAGGCCATTTGAAATTAGGAAATATAATTTATTTCTACGATGACAATCATATTACAATCGAAGGTAATACTGAATTAACATATTCTGAAGATGTTCAAAAAAGATTTGAAGCTTATGGCTGGCAGGTATTGAGAGCAGATGCTTATAATCATGATGAAATTCGTAAAGCAATTATTGATGCTCAAAATGAAAAAGAAAAACCAACAATAATTATTACTCGTTCACACATTGGTTACGGCAGTCCAAATAAAGTTGATACTGCAGAAGTTCATGGTGCCCCTCTTGGAGCTGACGAATTAATAGAAACAAAGAAAAATCTTAACTGGCCTCTCGATAAAGAATTTTATGTTCCAGAAGAAGTTAAAAATCTTTTTCAAGAACGAAAGAATGAATTGAAAAAATTATATGAAGATTGGAATAAAAAATTTGATGAATGGAAAAAATCAAATCCAGAAAAAGCAGAATTGTTCGATAAGTATATTAACAACTGGCTACCAGAAAATCTTGAAGAAGAATTATTAAACGCAGCTCCAAAAGAACCTAATGCAACTCGTTCTCTTTCAAGCAAAGTAATTCAAAAAATTGCACAACTTGTTCCAAACTTTGTTGGTGGATCTGCTGATTTAGCTCCATCAACAAACACATATATGAAAGATTTTGAAGCAATTGCACCAGGTAAATACGCAGGCAAAAATTTTCATTTTGGTATTCGAGAACATGCAATGGGTGCCATCATCAACGGAATTGCACTTTATGGCGGATTTAGACCATTCGGTGCTACTTTCTTTGTTTTCTCGGATTATATGCGCCCAACTATTCGTCTTGCTGCAATAATGGAAATTCCTGTAATCTATGTTTTTACTCATGATTCAATTTTTGTTGGAGAAGATGGTCCAACTCATCAGCCAGTTGAACATCTGTCAGTTTTAAGAGCTATTCCAAATGTTACAGTTATTCGTCCTGCAGATGGAATTGAAACTGCAATGGCTTGGGCTTATGCATTAAGACATAAACATGGTCCTGTTGCTTTAATTCTTACAAGACAAAAAATTGAAGCTTTTGAGAGAGAACCAGATTTTAATCCATCAGATATATTAAAAGGTGCTTATATAGTTTCAAAAGAAAATAAAAAACTTGAGCTTGTAATTGCTGCAAGTGGTTCCGAAGTTCCTGTTGCTGTTGAAGCTAAAAAATTACTTGCAGATAATTATTCAATCAGAGTTGTTTCTATTCCATCAAGAGAAATATTTGAAAGACAAAGTGATGATTATAAAAAAACATTATTCCCTGATGATGTTCCAATTGTTATTATCGAAGCTGCATCGATGACTGGTTGGGGAGATTTGTTTAGACAAAAACTTCTTAGAATAGGAATCGAAAGATTTGGTGCTTCTGCACCTTATAAAATTCTTGCAGAAAAATTTGGACTAACTGGCAAACAGGTTGCAGAGAAAATTAAAAGCTGGTTATAAAGTGTTATAGAACACAGATGAACGCAGATTTAACTGAGTAATATTTTTAACCACTAAGGAACACAAAGTGTAGCACTAAGTATTCAGCTTTGTGTTTCTTAGTGAATTCCTTTGTGGTTCTTTGTGGTTAAATGTTTTACTCGCAAATTTAGCAGATGCAACAGATAAGTCAGATTAACGCAAAATAAAAATCTTTGAAAATCACGCTGTATCTGTATTCAATATAATTTAATTAACTAATAGGATAAAATTATGGAAGTAAGATACTCACCTGACCAAAATGGCTTCAAAAGAATGACTACGGAGGAACTTCGAAAATCTTTTCTCATAGAAAATCTTTTTATTGAAGACGAGATTCCAATGGTCTATTCTGATATAGACCGCTCAATTACCGGAAGTGCAGTTCCTAAAAATCAATCATTAAAATTAACTGCTACAAAAAAAGAAATGGCAGCAGAATATTTTTGTGAACGTCGTGAAGTAGGTGTAATCAATATTGGTGCTAAGGGAAAAATAATTCTTGATGGAAAAGAATTTGTAATAAATAACAAAGATGCACTTTACATTGGAAGAGGAACAAAAGAAGTAGAATTTTTAAGTGATGATTCGAATAATCCTGCTCAATTTTATTTTGTAAGTTATCCAGCTCATAAAGAATATCCTTCAAAGCATATTACTTATAATGATGCAATTCATCGTCATCTTGGTTCAATCGAAACTTCTAATAAAAGAACAATTCATCAATACATTTTGCCTGAGATTCTTCCTACATGTCAAATAGCAATGGGATTAACAGAACTTGAAGATGGAAGTGTTTGGAATACAATGCCTGCACATACACATCAGAGAAGGTCAGAAGTTTATATGTATTTTAATCTTAAACCCGATGCTTTTGTTGTGCATTTGATTGGTGAACCAACTGAAACAAGACATTTAATAATTCGAGATAGACAAGCTGTCCTTTCGACAAGCTGGTCATTGCATTCAGGCTGCGGAACACAGAGTTATTCATTCATATGGGCAATGGGTGGAGAAAATCAGGTATTTGATGATATGGATTGGATTCCAATGACAGATTTGAAATAAATTAAAAAATAAAAAAGGAGATAAGTTATGATATTAGATTTATTCAGACTGGATGGTAAAGTTGCAATTGTAACAGGTTCAAATCAAGGTATTGGCCAAAAATATGCTCAAGCACTTGCAGAAGCTGGAGCAGATATAATTGGTGTCTCTTATGTTGATGATTTTGCAGAGACAGAAAAATTAGTTACTGCAGCTGGAAGAAAATTCAAATATTATGTAGCAGATTTTTCCAAAAGAGAATCAACTTATGAATTTATTAATCAGGTGAAAAAAGATTTTCCTCGAATTGATATTCTGGTTAATAATGCTGGAACAATAATGCGCAAACCAATTGCCGAACACCCTGATGATTGGTGGGATAGAGTTATTGAAATTAATTTAACTGCTCAATTTATTTTGACAAGAGAATTCGGAAAAGATATGGTTGCTCGTGGTTATGGCAAAATTGTATTTGTTGCATCATTGCTTTCATTTCAGGGTGGAATATTGGTTCCTGGTTATGCTGCATCGAAAGGCGGAGTAAAACAATTAACCATGGCTTTTGCAAATGAATGGGCATCCAAAGGTGTAACAGTTAATGCAATTGCTCCAGGTTACATTGCAACAGAAAATACAAGACCATTAAGAGAAGACCCTGTTCGAAATAAAGCAATACTTGATAGAATTCCAGCTGGCAGATGGGGAACACCGGAAGACTTAATGGGAGCAATGGTTTTTCTATGTTCAGATGCATCAAATTATGTTAATGGTGCTGTTCTTGTTGTTGATGGCGGTTGGATGGGTAGATAATTTTTTTCAGATTTCATTTTAGCGTTTAAGTAAAGCATAAAATAGAATAAATATTTTGAAATATTAACTTTGTTCTTTTACAGTTTGTGGAAGAATGTCTTAAAAGTTGTTCTAAGTAAAGAATCTCTTTTTCTGAACTGTTATTCTGAATAAAACAAAAAAGTTATTCTGAGCTAAGCTAAGAATCTCTTTTTGAAATAATGAAATAGTTTTAGATTCTTTGGTCGTCCCGCCGTATTGGCGGGACTCCCACAGAATGACATTAAGAGAAGAAGACACAGTAATTATGATTGAAGTGAAGAATCGATTTTTCCGGCTGACATTCTGAGTCCGCCAAAGGCGGACTCCTTAGAATGACTGAAAAAAAAGAAACACAGACATTATGAGTGAAGCGGAGAAACTCTTTGAAAATTTTTAATATGAAAAAAATTATTTGGTATTCCAATAAAAAACTTTAATGGTAATTAATTTCATAAAGAAGAGAAATTCATGTTACAGAAAAAATATCATCTTCAGATTGTTATTTTAATAATACTTTTTATTAACATTAAATCTTTTTCACAAACTTTGGCTTTCCCCGGTGCAGAAGGTTATGGTAGATTTACAACTGGTGGAAGAGGCGGAGCTGTTTATGAAGTTACTACACTTGAAGATAATAGTAATCCAGGCAGTTTAAGATATGCCATTAACCAAAAGGGTCCACGCACTATTGTTTTTAAAGTATCAGGGACCATAAGATTAAAATCAAACTTGACAATTAAAAATGGCGATTTAACAATTGCTGGTCAAACTGCTCCAAGCGATGGAATTTGTATTGCTGATTATCCTTTAACAGTTGATGCAGACAATGTCATAATAAGATTTTTAAGAATAAGATTAGGTGATATTTATAAACTTGAAAGTGATTCATTTGGTGGTAGAAATAGAAAAAATATAATTGTTGATCATTGCTCAGTATCATGGAGTATTGATGAAACTGCAAGCTTTTATGATAATACAAATTTCACAATGCAATGGTGCTTGATTTCTGAGTCATTATATAATTCGTACCATAGTAAAGGTTCTCATGGTTATGGTGGAATTTGGGGAGGAATGGGAGCTACTTTTCATCATAATCTTTTAGCTCATCATTCAAGCCGTAATCCAAGATTTAATGGAAGCAGATATCATAGACAACCTGATAAAGAGATTGTAGATTTTGTTAATAATGTTATTTATAACTGGGGCGGGAATAGCGCTTATGGCGGTGAAGAAGGAAATCAAAATGTTCGATTGAATTATTATAAACCTGGTCCTGCTACAAATTCGGGAGTGCGAAAAAGAATTGTTAATCCAACCACAGACAGTGGAACAAATACAACTTACGGCAAATTTTATGTGGCTGATAATTATGTTGTTGATGCCCCTGATGCTACTGCAGATAATTGGGGTATTGGTGTTCAAGGAATTTCTAATACAATAAAACAACAAATCAAAGTTGACCAGCCCTTTCCAATTGCATATGTTACTACACATTCTCCACAAGAGGCTTATGAATTAGTCCTTAAATATGTAGGCGCTTGCTATCCGAAACGAGATTCTGTTGATTTAAGAATAATTGAAGAAGTAAAAACTGGAACAGCAAAATATGGAAAAACATGGGGAGGTGGTGGTAAAGGAATTATTGACTCTCAATCTGAGGTTGGAGGGTGGCCTCTTCTTAATACTTATAATATTCCTGTTGATTCCGACCACGATGGTATGCCTGATGACTGGGAAATTCAACATGGCTTGAATCCTAATAATCCTGATGACAGAAATATTGTTAACTCTGATGGATATACAAATCTCGAAGTTTATTTAAATAGCCTTGTTGAAAGTGTAGTTATAACAGATATAAAAAAAAATGAAAGTTCGCTCCCAATGAATTTTGAACTAAAACAGAATTATCCTAATCCATTTAATCCAGTTACAAATATTGAATTTTCAATTCCATCAAATGGCTATGTGAAATTAGAAGTTTATGATTTATTGGGAAGAAAAATTTCTACTCTCATAAATGAATATAAAAACTTAGGTTATTATAATGTTAAGTTTGACGGCTCCAATTTGAATTCTGGGATTTATATTTATTCATTGTATTTCAATGACAAAATTTCTTCAAAGAAAATGTTATTAATAAAATAATTTTTTATGATGAATAAAAAATTTATTCTTATAGTACTTTTAATTCTCGGATTTCAAACAAATAATCTTTATTGTTATTCTAAGCAAAACGAAGAATCTTTAATTTTTTTAGATTCTTCAGTCAATTCGTTCCTTCAGAATCACATATTCATTTTAATTGATAAGAATAATTTTTTTTCTTTCTATCATACTGAACAATGTGAAAAAGAATCTACTATTTGGACTTGTAATGAAAATTTTAATAGACAAAATGAAATATATCACGATTATACCAATATCCACGATTCTTCAAAAGATAAATTAGAAAAACTAAAGAAGAATGGAGCTGTCTGGATTCCAGATAATGGAGATGACACTTATTCAAATCCAATCATTCATGCTGATTATTCGGACCCTGATGTAATTCGTGTTGGTGATGATTATTACATGACATCATCGAGTTTTTCTCACTTTCCAGGATTACCAATTCTTCATTCAAAAGATTTAGTTAATTGGAAAATTATTTCTTACGCCGTTATTCAATATCCAATAAAAGATTTTAATAAACCTCAGCATGGAAATGGAATTTGGGCACCAAGCATAAGATTTCATAATGGCGAATTTTATATTTATTACGGCGACCCTGATTATGGAATTTTTATGACAAAAGCCAAAGATCCAAAAGGTCCATGGGCACCACTGAAGTTAATTAAAAAAGCTAAAGGCTGGATTGACCCATGTCCGCTCTGGGATGATGATGGAAATGCTTATCTTGTTCATGCATGGGCAAGAAGCCGCTCTGGAATTAAACATAGATTGACAGTAAATAAAATGAGTCCAGACGGCGAAAAATTATTAGATGAAGGAGTTTTAGTTTTTTGTGATTCAATCAAACATCCCACAATGGAAGGACCGAAATTTTATAAAAAAAATGGATATTATTACATCTTTGCACCAGCTGGCGGAGTAAAACCTGGTTGGCAGGTTGTTCTGAGGTCAAAAAATGTTTATGGTCCATACGAAGATAAAATTGTTCTTGAACAGGGTTCAACAAATATTAATGGTCCTCATCAAGGCGGCTGGGTAGAAACTCAATCTGGTGAATCGTGGTTCATTCATTTTCAGGATAAAGATGCTTATGGAAGAATTGTTCATCTTCAACCAATGAAGTGGGAAAATAATTGGCCCCTGATTGGAATTGATTATGATGGAAATGGTGTTGGCGAACCAGTTTTGAAATATAAAAAACCCAATGTTGGAAAGACTTATCAAATTTGTGTGCCTCAAACAAATGATGAATTTGATTCTTCGAAATTAGGATTACAATGGCAGTGGCAGGCAAATTTTGATTCATCATGGATTTCTCTAAAAGAAAGAAAAGGCTGGCTTAGATTTTATTCACAAAAATTTCCTGATTCGACACAAAATTTCTGGAATGTTCCGCAACTATTAATGCAAAAATTTCCAGCAGAAAAATTTAGAATTACTACTAAACTTGAGTTCAATCCAAAAACAATTTATGAAAAAGCTGGATTAATAATTTTTGGACTTGATTATTCATACATTGGAATAGAAAAAATTCAGAATGGATTTAGAATTTATCAGGCAATAAATCAAAATGCAGAAAAAAATAACAATGAAAAAATTATTGAATTAAAAAAGATAAAACAAAATAAAATTTATTTCAGAGTTGATGTTAATGAAAATGCAAGGTGTACTTTTTACTATAGCATTGATGGAAAACATTTTACTAAATTAGGTAAGGACTTTAATGCAAAGGCAGGAAAATGGGTCGGTGCAAAAGCTGGAATTTATTCATTGGCACCATTTGATTCTGATAAAACTGGATACACAGATTTTGACTGGTTCCGGTTTGAAAAATTATAAAACATTATATTCATAACAGTTGGGGAGAAACATATGAGAAGAAAATTTATTATCAAATTCCTATGCATGATTACATTGGTATTACTTACTGTACCCCAATATGAATTTGCACAAACAAAAAGCAGAATTATTGGAACAGTAAGAGATGCCCAAACAAATGAACCATTGTTTGGTGCCAATGTAATTGTTAAAGGAACTTATCTTGGTGCAGCTACAGATGACAATGGAAAGTTTTTTATAGTGAATGTTCCCGTTGGAACTTATGATATTCAGGTCTCAATGATTGGATATACAACCCAGATTTTAACTGGAGTAATTGTATCGGCAGATAGAGTTACTAATCTTGAAATTACACTTCAGCCAACAGTTATTCAGGGACAGGAAGTAGTTGTAACTGCAAAAAGAGATGAATTGCATAAAGAAGTTTCGAATACACAAATGGTTGTATCTTCAGGCCAATTGCAGGATGCATCAGGTGTAAGAGAAATTAATGCATTTCTTTCCAAATTACCTGGTGTTTCAACTGAAAATGGATTTTTAACAATACGTGGTGGAAGTGCAGACCAAACTGGTTCTCTGGTTAATGGATTATCTTATGTTAATGCTGCTGTTGGCAATGCGGAAACTTCAATTCCTCTTAGTGCAATTGATCAAGTTTCTCTTTTGTCTGGCGGTTACAATGCAGAATATGGAAATTTCAGATCTGGTTTAATCAATATAACAACCAAGAGCGGTTCGAAAGACGGTTATCATGGAAGTTTTTCATTTTCAAGAGATAATTCTCACATGAGAAGATTTGGCGCATCATTTTATGACCCTCGCAATGATGCTTTAAGATCTTATTTGGATGCTTCTGTTGCATTCATTGGAACAGATGCTGCATGGAAAGACAATCCTTACATGAAAGAACAAAATCCAAAATTTACTGGATGGATTAATCAAGCATCAATTTATAACAAAGGGAAAGCCCCAGAAAAACAAGTTACTCCATATGATTTGTATTTGTTTGCTGCATGGATGCATATGTCAGAACCAGATTATGAAGGACTTGCAAATTTATCTCCTGAATTAAAACAACAAATTGGATATTATGAACTTTCTGATGAACAAAAGAGACTATTTAAAAATCATAGAATGAAAGAAGACGGTTCTGATTGGAATTTTGATGGTGGATTTGGTGGTCCTATTCCATTCATCGGAAAATTTTTAGGTGATGCTACATTCTATATTTCTAATAATTCAAGTGAAAGACATTATGTAATGCCGCTTACTTTGAGAAGTCAAAAATCCTATACAACTTTTGCTACTATAAAATCTCAACCAGTTCAAAGTTTGAGTATAACTTATAATGGATTATGGAAAAGACAAATTGGTTTAAGTCCAATTCGTCCACCTTGGGGTGATGCTCCAAATGCTGGAAATGCAGGCGGCTTTATGCCACTTGATAATATTCGTTATGTTTATAACAATCCAGAATACTGGTATGACCAGCCATTCTATCCAATCTTAAATCAAACAATTTTGATGAATGGTGTTACAATTAATAAAGTATTGAGCAGTAAATCTTATTGGGAATTAACAGTTGGTTATTTGTATATTAAAAACCACACCCCAACAGGAGATAACAGAGATACAACATTTATTACTAACTTTGGACCGATTTATGTTGATGAATCTCCTTACGGCAAATGGCAGTTTGCAACTACACATAAAGTTTATAATCCAAATACCAGAGATTACTTCACATTCCCAAGTTATGATGCACCTCCAGGAATGGCAAGAAGATTCCGAGGTAAAGAAGGTGATTTGTATGACAATACAAAAATAAATCAATTACAAGTTAAATTTGATATAGCTTCACAAATTAATGAACATAATTTCGTTAAGGGTGGATTTGAATATAATTATATTGATATTAATCATAACTTTTGGGAAAAATGGAATAATAATGCTTACAATACTTATGAATTTAATTATCACCGCTGGCCCAGCCAGGCAGCAGCTTACATTCAAGACCAAATAAGTTATGAAGGTTTAATTGCAAACTTGGGTGTTCGATTCGATTATTACAATGGAGGAGGAGGACTTTGGCCCTCGGGCGACCCATTTGCAGAAGAAGTTTTTCGCCCACAAAAAGTTGATACAAGTCTCTATAGTTATCTCGAAAAAGGTGGTTCATATATCTGGGATACTTGGTTGAAATACAATGAAACTCATCCAGGATTTTTGCAGCCAGTTAAAAATTTCTTTACTGTAAGTCCGCGTATTGGTGTTTCTTTCCCAGTTACAGTTAATTCTAAATTTTATTTTAATTATGGACATTTCCGTTCAAATCCGCCTTATTACACAATGTATCTTTTCAGATATCGATATGATAAAAATGGATTATATGATATGTCCAATCCAAATCTTGAACCTCCAAGAACAATTTCATATGAATTAGGTGTTGCTTATAATTTTCTTGATAATTACTTATTACAAATTTCAGGTTATTATAAAGACATAACAGGTCAAGCAGGTGAAGTGAATTATCAAACATCAAGTGGAACCCTAAATTATACTGGCAGAGCAAATAATGAATATCAAGATATTCAAGGTTTTGAATTGACTTTATCAAAGAATGATAACTCATGGATAAACTTCTGGCTGAATTTTAATTACATGCTCAGTAAAACTGGTTTAACTGGTAAAGCTATTATTTCTGATGTAACTATTAACAACGACAGAGAAGGTTTATATCAAGGACAGGAAACAAGAGCATTGCCTCGTCCAAGATTAAATGCTAATGTTACTTTCCGCTCACCAAAAAATTGGGGACCAGAAGTTTTTGGTCATAGAATTCTTGGCGGATGGAGTATGACAATATTTGGCGAATGGAGAGCGGGAGATTATTTCACTTACAATCCACTCAGCAAACTTCACATAAGCAACAATATGAAGTGGCCTGATTATTATATGGTTGATTTAAAGATTACAAAGGTATTTGATATCTATGGATTGAAATCTACATTTTTTGTTGATATTAGCAATGTGTTGAATTTGAAAGTAAGCTTGCTTAATAGAAGATATGCATTTCAGGATAACAATGATTTCAATAAATACATGGCATCATTGCGTCTGCCAATGTATGATTCACCAGAATTTGATCAGCTGAGAAAGTCTCAACCAGGTTATTATATTCCAGGTAATGATAAAGTTGGAGATTTGCGTTCGGATGAAAAACCATATATCAACGACCCAAATTATTCATTCTGGCTTTATGGTCAACCCCGTGATATCTGGGTTGGTCTAAGAATAGATTTCTAAAATTTTGAAATTAGAATGGAGATGAATAAATGAAATCAAGAAAAATTCTAACATTAATAATTGCTGCTTTTTGCATAACATCAATTTATGCTCAGGGAACTGAAGAACTTAAAACAGCAATGATGAAAGTCGGAAGAGTATGGATTGGTGTTACTGCAAATGCCGATAAAGGAAATTTTGATTATCGTGCAGGCTTCTTTCCTAATGATTACAACATTATTGGATTTAGAGGTCAATACAGAGAATTGAACACAGGTTCAGGTTTTCAAATTGGAACTACAACTCCTTGGCCCAATCCATTTACTGGGCAGAATGATACTTTGCCAATTTATGGTCCTACAACTCAATGGACTCAAATTGGTAAGGTTACAAAACCATTAACAAATTATATCCGTTATAAATATCCCAAACAAACAACAGACTTCAAGAGTGTTGATTTACAGGATTTTGGTGAATACAACCCATCAAAATTTACTGATGGAACATATGACCAGATTATTGAAGTAGGGAATGAATATATTTTTGGAATTGAGATGACAAGAAAAATTATGGCATGGAGTCAAAATTTCAACGACAACTACATCATCTTTGATGTAACATTTGAAAACAAATCTAATTTTACTTTTGATTCTCTTTATATCAAAATGGAAGGTAATGGTGCAAATAGTTATTATTCAATTGGAATTAATCCTTCAGTCCCATCAAACGAAGCTCCAATGTTGACTCGCGTTTGGAATCATTATTATGGTGGAAGAGTTGGAGATACTGCTCGAGTTTATTATCAATACAGTGCAGATGACCCCGATAAACCAGGTGATGACATGGGAGCTCCTGTTACATCTCAAGATGGAAGATTACTTTTCAGCAATATTTATTTTTATACAATACTTCATGCATCTGAGCAGCCTTTTGATAATCCTGCAGAAGATAGAGATGATTTTCTTCAACCAAAAGTTACTTATGCTGCAACAGCTACTTATATTCCATACACAGTAGAAAATGACCAATATGGAAATAAAAACTTCTGGTCTCTTGCCGGAGGATATTCCGATTATTTCCCGATGAGTGGAAATGTTCACCCAGGTACTCATCATGGTGGAAATTCAGATGAATTAGGAACAAGTGATTATTCAAATTATCCTGGAGGAACAAAGCAAGGTCCTAATCCAATGATGGTTAGTGTATTTGGTCCTTACAGAAATTTTGCACCTGGTAAAAAAATTAGAATTGTATATGCATCTGGAATTGCTGGTTTATCACTTGAAAAAGCAATTGAAGTTGGTAGAAAATGGTTAAAAGGAACTCTTGAAAATCCACCAAACATGCCAGACCCAGAAAAAGGCTGGCTGCCAAAAGAATTTGCATTTCCTCCTGATGCAAAAGAAATTGACAAAAGAAAAGACAGATGGATTAGTTCAGGAATTGATTCTGTTATGTTAACTGCTTACAGAGCAAAATGGAATTTCAAAACTGGATATAAAATCCCTCAAGCACCACCTCCTCCATCTGAATTAAGTGTAACTGGTTATGGTGATGGAGTTGAAATTAAATGGAAATGTCCTGAAGCAGAAGCAATGCCAAATTTTGCTGGTTACAGAATAATGAGAAGAGTTTCAAATCAAGATACAGTTTTCTATGAAGCAATTTATGACTCAGATGCATCCGATAAAGCTGTTGAACATGTTTATAAGGATAAATCAATTCTTTATGGTGCTCAGTATTATTACTATGTTCAATCAAAAGCAAGAATTGCTCCCAATGACCCGAATGCTGATCCGACAACAAGAGGAAAAATAATGTATAGTTCTCGTGTGCTTGTTCCAAATATTTATTGGATAAATCCACCACGACTTGCTTATGAAGATATGTCCAAAATTAGAATTGTTCCTAATCCATATAATATAAATGACCCGCTTTTGAAAACTTACGGCTTTACTGACCAAAGAGGAATTATATTCTTCAATCTTCCTCCTGTTTGCAAAATAAAAATTTATACTGAACATGGCGATTTGATTCAAACAATTATTCATGATAATCCTGCAAAGTCTGGTACTGAAACATGGGATATGTTAACTTCAAGCCAGCAGGTAATAAGCAGTGGTGTTTACATTGCAGTGTTCGAAAAGCCTGACGGCGAAATTTCTTATCAAAAGTTCATTGTTGTTCGATAAAATTGGGAGATATCAATAATGAAAACAAATAGAATAAAAATAATTTTGCTTTTATTAATCATAACTGGATACAATGTTTATGCTCAGGTTGGATTGAACAAATTGGCTCAGAGCACTATGAATTTTTTGCTCGTTAGCATTTCCCCTAAAGCAAGTGCAATGGGAGAAGCTTTCTATGCAGTTGGTAATTCTTCAGAAGCAATTTTATATAATCCTGCTGGAATTGCCAATACAAACAATACAATTGATATCAGTCTAAACTATACTCAATGGATTGCTGATATAAAATACCTTGCTGGAACTGCAACTTACAATCTGAATAACTATGGAGTTATTGGTTTTCATATTCTTACAGTTGATTATGGAGATATTATTGGCACAAGTCTAATTGACCCCTCTCAGCAAGCATTGTATCCCGATGGATACATTGATAATGGAAAACTAAGTAATGTTGGTGCTTATTCAGTTGGATTAAGTTATGCAAAAAGAATCAGCACACAATTTTCTATTGGCGGGAATATTAGAATAGCAGGACAAAATTTAGGTGAAAATTATTTTATCAATGGAACTTCAAAAAAGAATAATGCAGCCAAACTTGTTTTTGATGCAGGTGTTCTTTATAACACTGGTTACAAAGATTTTCGTTTTGGTATGGCAATTCGAAATTTCTCATCAAATATTAAAAGAGAAGAAATTGATGAACAACTTCCATTGGTATTCACGCTTGGGACAGCAATCAATTTGTGGAAATTTGTTGATGCCTCAAATACAAATAATGAACTTACACTCGCTGTAGATTTTGCACATTTTAATAATTATTCAGAAAGAATGAATTTAGGACTTGAGTACAAATTTATGAACATGATTTCATTAAGAGCTGGTTATCAAACAAATCGTGATATTGCTTCGTGGTCTGCTGGAATTGGTTTAAACACAGAAATAGCAGGCAATCTTGTTGAAATAAATTATTCTTATTCTCACATAAAAGTATTTAACAATGTTAATAGAATTTCTTTGAACTTTGCATTATAGAAAGGAATAATAATTATGAAACAATTAAGCAAGTTGTTTTTGCTGTTAATAATTCTTGGGATAATATCAAATGTTTATCCCAAAGGAAAGTTTAGCAAGGATTTTTGGTCTGTAAAATTTGCCGAATCATTTTTGGCTCGTCATCCCGGTGCAGTTACTTATGATTCTTTTATGACAAGTCGAAAATGGAATTATGAACAGGGTTTGATGCTCGAAACATTAAGAAAAATGTTCTACTACACAGGTGAGCAAAAGTATTTTGATTTTATTAAAGGAAATTTAGACCAGTATATTGATAATGATGGTAATATTAAAACTTATAAGCTTTCTGAATACAATATTGATAACATTAAACCAGCTGGGGCAGTACTTTTTGTTTATCAAATTACAGGAGAAGAAAAATATAAAATTGCAGTTGATACTTTACGAAAGCAGCTTGATGGAATGCCAAGGACTAAAAGCGGAGGATTCTGGCATAAGAAAATTTATCCTTATCAAATGTGGCTCGATGGAATTTATATGGGGCAGCCATTTTATGCAGAATATGCTAAAGTGTTTAATCGTCCACAGGATTTTGATGATATAACTAAACAAATCATTTTGATTTATGAAAAAACTTTGGATGAAAAGACTGGATTGCTTTATCATGCTTGGGACGAAAGCAAACAGCAAAAATGGGCTGACCCTGTAACTGGTCGTTCACCTCATTTCTGGGGTAGAGCAATCGGCTGGTATGTTATGGCTCTTGTAGATGTTTTAGATTTCCTTCCTGTTGAACATCCAGATAGACAAAAAATAATTTCTATTCTTAATAATGTTTGTGAAGCATTATTGAAAGTGAGAGATTCAAAATCAAAAGTATGGTATCAGGTATTAGACCAAGGCAATCGTCAAGGAAATTATCTTGAAGCTTCTGCAACGTTAATGTATATCTATGCTTTTGCCAAAGGCTACAATAATGGCTACCTACCAAAAAAATTTATTGAAGAAGCAAAAGTTTCTTTCAAAGGTGCAATAAAAGAATTTGTTAAACTTGATAAAGATGGATATTACAATTTATATGGAACATGCAGAGGGGCAGGACTTGGTGGTAATCCTTATCGTGACGGATCTTATGAATATTATGTAAGTGAAAAACCAAGAACAAATGATTTTAAAGGTTATGGTCCATTAATCTTAGCTGCAATGGAAATTGAAAAAGCAGAAGCTCTTTCAAAAAAGAAATACAAAGTGATTCTTGATAATTATTTCAATAATGAATTTAGAACCAACAAAGAAGGAAAAAAAGAAAGATATCATTACATCTGGGAAGATACTACAAACTCGGGATTTTATGTTTTAGGAAAATTGTTTGAAAAATATGGTTCAAAAATTTCTGAATTAAGAAAAGCACCAACAAAGCAAAATTTGAAAGGAGCAAATGTTTATATCATAGTTGACCCAGATACTCCGCAGGAAACTGAATCACCAAATTATATTGATGAAAAAAGTATTAATGAACTTGAAAAATGGGTAAAGAACGGCGGAATACTTTTATTGTTTGCCAACGACAAAGGCAATTGTGAATTCGAACATCTCAATAAATTAACAGAAAGATTTGGATTTATTTTTAACGAAGTAAGTCTCAATAGAGTTGATGGAAATAAATTTGATATGGGTGCATTTGTAAATTTACCATATAACCCAATTTTTGCTGGTGTTGATAAAATATACATGAAAGAAATTTCTACAATAAAATTTAATGAACTGCCTTACATATTGTTAAAGAAAGATAATGAACCTGTAATAATTTTTAAGAAGTATGATAAAGGATTTGTAATTGCTATTGGTGACCCCTGGCTTTACAATGAATATATTGACAATCGAAAATTACCTAAAGATTTCCAGAACTTAAGAGCTGCAGAAAATCTTGTTAAATGGATTTTACAATTATCCAGTTTGAATTAGAAAGGATAGTTTAAAAAAGTATTAAGACAAATAGAATGGCCCGCCTTGTGCGGGCAATTTAAATTGATTTTGATTTTACTGGGTAAATCTCCCTAATCTTTGTTCTATTTTTATTTCCAATTAAAAATTCAAAGGCATTAAAATGAAAAAGATTAATTTCTTTATACTAATTACTCTAATTATAAGTCTCTCATTTTCTAATCCCATCTTATCAAAAAATTTTGATGAGATTAAAAAAGAAGTAAAAAAGTATTACAAGGGATTGGAATTTCAGATGCCGGAATTAAAAGTTCCGAGTTTCCCAAATAAAAAATATATAATTACTGAATTTGGTGCTAAAGGCGATGGAGTTACAATAAATACCGAAGCATTTGCAAAAGCAATTGATGCATGTTCAAAAAATGGCGGAGGAAGTGTTATTGTTCCACCAGGATTGTGGCTTACTGGACCAATTTCATTAAAGAACAATGTTAATTTACATTTAATGCAGGGAGCTCATATTCAATTCACAAAAAATTTTGATGACTATCCTCTTGTTGAAACTACTTATGAAGGAACAAATCAATACAGATGCACTTCTCCAATTAGTGGTTTTAATCTTGAGAACATTGCGATAACTGGTCAGGGAATAATTGACGGCGGCGGTGACGCATGGAGACCTGTAAAAAAATATAAATTAACTGCTAATCAGTGGAAAGAATTAATTTCTTCTGGTGGCGTAGTTGATAAATCTGGTAATACTTGGTGGCCCTCGGAACAGGCAATGAATGGAGAAAAAATTTTATCTGAATTAAAGAAAACTAAAAAAGAATTAACAAAAGAAGATTATGAAAAAGTTAGAGATTTCCTTAGACCTGTAATGGTTAACCTGGTTAATTGTAAAAATATTTTACTTGATGGAGTTACATTTCAAAATTCTCCTGCATGGAATTTACATCCATTAATGAGTGAGAATATTATTGTTAGAAATATTACTGTTCGAAATCCATGGTACTCGCAAAATGGAGATGGAATTGATGTTGAATCATGCAAGAATGTAATTATTTACAATTCAAAATTTGATGTTGGTGATGATGCAATTTGTATGAAATCCGGTAGAGATGAATTTGGAAGAAAGCGCGGAATCCCAACTCAAAATGTTATCATAGCTGATTGCATAGTTTATCACGGTCATGGTGGATTTACTATAGGAAGTGAAATGTCTGGTGGTGTAAAAAATATTAAAGTGATGAATTGTAATTTTATTGGAACTGATGTTGGACTCAGATTCAAAAGTACAAGAGGAAGAGGCGGTATAGTTGAAAATATTTTTATTGAAGATATTTATATGACCGATATCCCAACTCAAGCTGTTAGCTTTAATATGTATTACGGCGGGGCAGCTCCAACAGAAGACATTCCTCTTGAAGAAAAATCAAAGCAGGCTGTTGCTTTTGAAGTAAATGAAGGGACCCCAATTTTTAGAAATATATTCTTAAAAAATATTTATTGTATTGGTGCTGAAGACGCTGTTGTTCTTCAAGGTTTACCAGAAATGCCAATTAAAAATATAGTTTTAGATAATGTTCTAATGAATGCAAAAAAAGGAATTTCAATTTTTGATGCTGATGAAATAAAAATAGTTAATTCAAAAATTATCTCTAATGACCCAGCTGTTAAGATTAGTCAGAGTAGAAATATTACAATTGAGAATTTTACTCCATCGCAGGAAAATAATATCATATTACAGCTTCAAGGAGAAAAAACAAACTCAATTTATCTGAAAGGCAAAAATGCAAATGAAATAAAAGATAAAACGAAATTTGCTGATGATGTTAATAAGAATGCTCTAATTGTAAGATGATTTGATTTTTCTTTGTGTAATTATTTTACACAGAGAATCATAGAGATTAACACAGAGATTAAATAAAATATCTGTTTACTTAATGTCATAAGGTTAATATTGTTATGAAAAAATATTTGTTCTTTGATTTAAAATTTTTCTTCACAGTTATTGTTTATACAATAACGATTACAACTTCATCAGCACAAATAAATCAAAATACCGAAAACCAGATTAAAGATGTAATTCGAAAAGCAGCTGAATATTTTGATAAAAATTTATCTGTTAATGGTGGTTATGTTTGGACTTATAAACAAGATTTATCGCGTCGATGGGGCGAAATGGAAGCATATCCTTCAATGGTTTGGGTACAAGGACCCGGTACTGTTGAAATGGGACATCTCTTTCTTGATGCTTATGAAACTACAAAGGATGAATACTTTTACAATTTAGCTAAAAAGTCTGCAGAAGCTTTAATTAAGGGACAGCTTAAGTGCGGCGGATGGAATTACATGATTGATTTTGCTGGTGAAGAATCATTAAAAAAATGGTATTCTACAATTGGAGCAAATGGCTGGCGCATGGAAGAATTTCAGCATTATTATGGCAATGCAACTTTTGATGATAATGTAACTGCTGGTGCTTCAAAATTTTTATTGAGATTTTATTTGTTGAAGAAAGATAAACATGTTAAAAATGCACTTGATAAAGCAATTAAATTTATTTTAGAAAGTCAGTATCCGAATGGAGCCTGGCCTCAACGCTTTCCGCTTGATAATGTAGATTGTCAAAAAAATTACACCTGCTTTTATACTTTCAATGATAATGTCATCTGGAACAATATTAAATTCTTGATATTATGTTATGAAACATTGAGCTACAAAAATTTAATTGAGCCAATAAAAAAAGGAATGAATTTTTATTTGATTTCACAATATAAAAATCCACAAGCAGGATGGGCTCTACAATATAATTTAAATCTGGAACCTGCAGCTGCAAGAACATATGAACCTGCTTCGCTCGACCCTCAATACACTGCAAGACATATTGAAATGCTGATAAAATTTTATGAATTGACTGGTGATAAAAAATTTATTGAAAGAATTCCAGATGCATTAAATTGGATTCAATCAGTTGTTCTTGAACAAAAAGATTCATTAGCACTTATTCCAAAATTTGTTGAGTTAAAAACAAATAAGCCAATCTATATACATCGAAAAGGAACGAATGTTAAATTCGGTAAATATTTTTGTGATTACGATAATCAAAATATACCCATTCATTATCCTTGTGTTAGAATGATAAACATCAATAATTTGAAAAGACAATACGAAAAAGCAAAAGAATTGAATCTTGAAAATAGTTCTTATCTTCAGTTCCCATTCAGCATTAAAAATTATAATCCAATTGAGATTTATAAAAAAATTGATGAATACCTGAAATTGCCAAGTGAAAAAGTATTTGATAATCACAAGCAAGAAGCAACATTAAACAAAGTTCAAGAAATAATTTCTCAATTAGATAGCGAGAACAGATGGCTAACTAAAAATGTTTTTATTTCAAATCCATACATTGATGGAGAAGTATCAGGTGATTCCAATACTAATTTGTATTGCAGTTCTTATGTTGGCGATAAATTTGATACATCACCATTTCCAAACAACACTGATGAGAAATTCATTTCGACAAGTTTATTTATTCAAAATGTATCATACTTGCTTCGTTACTTGAAAGTTATTAATGAAAAGTAATTTTGGAGATTAAACATGAAAAAAATTTTCTTAATAATTTTTTTTATCAACACTGTATTTTATGCCCAGAAACAATATGATATAATTGTAGCATCTGATGGAACTGGTAATTACAAAACTTTAACCGAGGCTGTTGCTGCGCTTCCAATGTTCAATTATCGTCGTTTAATTATTTTTATTAAAAATGGAACTTATAATGAAAAAATTCGTATTGAGCAGGATTATATTACATTGAAAGGTGAAGACAGAGAGAAAACAAAAATTGTTTATAGTCAATTAAGAGAAGATTGGAATAAAAATATGGATGCAATTGGTCCAGGTGTAATTAATATTTATGGAGATGATATTATTTTAGAAAATCTAACAATTGAAAACTCACAGCCACAAGTTGGTCCGCATGCATTTGCTATTTATGGATTTGGAACAAGAACGATAATTTATAATTGCAATGTAATTAGCAAAGGCGGCGATACAGTTTCGTTGTGGGATTACAAAACTGGAATGTATTATCATGCAAATTGTTATTTCGAAGGAGCTGTAGATTTTGTTTGTCCACGCGGTTGGTGTTTCATAAGAGATTCAAAATTCTATGAATTAAAAGAAACAGCTTCAATCTGGCACGCTGGTTCATTCGATAAAAATCAGAAATTTGTTGTTGTTAATTCACATTTTGATGGTGTGAAAAATTTTGAATTAGGAAGACATCATTATGAAGCACAATTTTATTTAATTAACTGCACATTCTCAAAAAATATGGCTGATAAACCTATCTATCGTGTAACTTACAAAGATGACCCATCTCGTAATAGACAATTCATTTGGGGACCAAGATATTACTTTTATAATTGCAAAGGTGATTCTATAAATTATGATTGGTTTAAAAATAATTTGAACGAAGCAGAAAATGCCCCAGCTCCACACGATATTAATCCAGACTGGACTTTTAATCATCAATGGGACCCTGAATCTACTTCTCCAGTCAAATTATTGAGTTATCAAATTCAAAATAACTTGTTAATACTTCATTTTGCAGAACCTGTTACCGTCATAGGTAAACCAATTTTTCAAACCACTAATGGAATTACATTCCAATTTCATTCAGGCGGAGAGAATGATACAATACAGTTGATATCAGATAAAAATTTTTCCAAAGATGATTTAATAGGATTAAAAATTATTAATGATGCCAAAATAATCAGTAGTATTGCTTCAATAAATGAAAGAAATGCAGAATTTGTATTTTAATTAAGAAAGAAAATAATAATGAAAATAAAAATTGATTATAATGAATTAAAATCTGTTTTTAAGGAAATTTTAATTAAACATGATTTCGAAAATGAAGATGCAGATTTGTGTGCAGAAATTTTTACAGAAAATACTTTATGTGGGGTTCTATCACACGGTATAAATCGATTTCCCGCTTTCATTGAATTAATAAGAAAAGGGAAAATAAATCCGAAAGCAAAACCTGAAAAAATTTTTTCATTCAATTCAATTGAAAGATGGAATGGAAACTTTGCACCAGGTCCATTAAATGCATGGAAGATGACAAACCGAGCTGTTGAATTAGCAAAAGAATTTGGAACAGGATTAATTGCATTAAAAAATACAAATCATTGGATGCGTGCTGCAACTTATGGCTGGAAAGCCGCTGATGAAGGTTTTTTGTTTGTATGCTGGACAAACACAATTCCTAATATGCCCCCATGGGGAGGATTGGAGCCAAGAGCAGGAAATAATCCAATTGTTTTTGCACTGCCGCGCTCAAATGGAAATGTAGTTCTTGATATGGCATTGTCTCAATTTTCTTATGGTAAACTTGCAACATTAATAAATGAAGGAAAAAAATTACCAGTGTTTGGCGGTTATGATGAAAATGGAAATTTAACTGATGACCCTCAAGAAATTTATAAGACACAAAGAGCCTTACCCATTGGATTCTGGAAAGGTTCTGGCTTATCACTTTTATTAGATTTATTTGCAACTGTTTTATCTGGTGGAAATTCTACATCAGACTTAAGCAAATTTGATGATGACTACGGCATGTCCCAAATTTTTATTGCAATTAATCCTGATGTTTTTATATCTAAGAATGAAATTGATTTAATTGCAGATAAAATTATTAGTTATTATAAAAGTTCAAGAAGATTGAGCAAAGAAGAAATTTTATATCCAGGCGAAAGAACCCTCAAGACAAGAAATGAAAACTTGAAGAATGGAATTTTTGTAGAAGAAAAAAATTGGGAAGCAGTAATTAGTTTAAAGAATTAAAAAATATTTTAACACAACAGCTTCATTTCTTTTCTTTACTTATCAGCAATTATATAATTTTGCTTCAGCATCATTACAAAAAGATTTTTATATTTCTTAACAAAGAATAAATCTTTTCAATGGAAAATCTAATCGGTATTCTTATTGATAATTATAGAATTGTATCTGTCCTTGGTAAAGGGGGCATGGGAATTGTCTATAAAGCTTACGATACTAAACTTGACAGATATGTTGCAATAAAAATGTTAAATGCGGATACGTATGACCATGCTCGATTTGTAGAAAGATTCAAAAGAGAAGCTAAGAATCAAGCAAAATTATCTCATCCAAATATTGTAACAGTTTATGGCTTTATTGAGTATGAGGATTTACTTGGGATTGTTATGGAATATGTTGAAGGAGAAAGCCTTGAAAAAGTTCTTCAGCGACAGGGAAGATTTAATCTTTATGATGTGATGTATATATTAAAACAAATTTTGCTTGGTTTAGGTTATGCTCATTCAAAAGGATTTGTGCATCGCGATATTAAACCTTCTAACATTATCCTTAATCGTGAAGGTATTGCAAAAATTATGGATTTCGGAATTTCTAAATCAATGTTTGATGATAAAGATTTTACCAAGCCCGGGGCAAAGATTGGAACAGTTTATTACATGAGTCCTGAACAAATTAAAGGAGTGGAAGTTACTAATCGAAGTGATATTTATTCTTTAGGATGCACAGCTTATGAAATGATTGTTGGACATCCACCATTTGATAGTGATAGTGAATATGAAGTAATGGAAAGTCATTTGAAAAAAACTCCGCCAAGAATCTCTTCTTTACTGACTGGAGTTCCTGAAGAAGTTGATAAAGTTATATTTAAGGCAATGGAAAAAAATCCTTTGAATCGATATGCAACATGCGAAGAAATGTATGAGGATGTTCAACAGCTTGATAAAACAATTTCAAAAATTTATACAAGCTATTTTAAGAGAACCGAAGAAAGAAGCAAAACTTATAAAGTTGCTTCAGCATCTGCATTCGCATTTTTTTTCATATTGTTAATTGTTCTTTCTTATTTCGTTTATAAGCAGGTTAATGAACTGATTACAAGCAATAAATTGGAATCGTTGAAAAAATATGATTTGCAATCAATCTTTTCATCAAAAGAAGATGAATTCAAATTCACTTCAATAGACAAAGTTGAGAGCAGCGTCAAGCATAATCTTAATTCAATCTTTTTTATAAATGAAAAAAATGCAATTGCAGTTGGAGATTCAGGAACAATAATAATTTCAAATGACGGCGGAATTACTTGGAAACAAAAACAGTTTGATAAGAAAATTAATTTGAGTGATTTGCACTGTTTCCCCACAGGGAAAATTATAATAATTGGAGATTCGTCATCAATTTTTTATAGCAAAGACTTTTTAGATACTCTTCAATTGGTGCCAGTTCAAAAAGGTTATACTTTTTTCAGAATTAAATTTATTGATGAACAAACAGGATTTATTACAGGAAACAGAGGATTAATATTAAAGACAATCAATGGAGGCATAAATTGGTATAAAGTTGTTACAAATACCAACTCATTAATTTTTGATATTGATTTTTTTGATTCACGCAGAGGGTTTGCAGTTGGCTGGAATGGATTGATTCTTAAAACAACAAATGGTGGCGAAACATGGCAGAGGATAGATAATATTTCTACTGATAATTATTTGAAATCAATTGACCTTCAAGAAAATGGTTTTGGAATTATTGCAGGAGGAGATGCAACTATATTGAGAACTACAAATTTTGGAGAAGAGTGGGAATTAAAAAGAATTGCTGATGTTGGTGCTCTGCAGAAAGTTTATTTTATTTCGAAGAATTATGTGACTCTAATCGGAAGTAAAGGCACATTGATGATTTCTAAAGATAGCGGACAGAACTGGAATTTAATTGATACTCATAGTTTTACAAATATGAACGATATTGCATTGAATCCTGATGGACATCTTTATTTAGTTGGGTTCAATGGACAAATATTAAAAATTCATTAGGAGAAACTGTGTATAAATTTGTAATAAGAGGCGGTAAAAAATTAAGCGGCAGAGTATCAGTAAGTGGAGCTAAAAATTCATCACTTGCTTTGATGCCGGCAACTTTGCTTACTTCTGGAATAAGCACAATTTATAATGTACCGGAAGTGAATGATATTTTTACAATGATAAAACTTTTAGAACAACTTGGAGCCAGCATAAGTTTTTTTGATAACACACTGAAAATCGATTCATCAAATATTACAAATCAAGTTGCACCTTATGAACTTGTAAAAAAAATGAGAGCTTCAATTTATGTGCTGGGACCACTTTTATCCCGTTTTGGCTATGCAAAAGTTTCAATGCCTGGTGGATGTGCTTGGGGTCCTCGTCCAATTAATCTTCATCTCGAAGCAATGAAAAAATTAGGTGCTGAAATAGAAATCGATCAAGGATATGTTATTGCTAAAGCAAAAAAATTAAATGGTGCAAAAATTCATTTTGATATCCCTTCAGTTGGAGCGACAGGTAATACTTTAATGGCAGCAGTTTTAGCTAAAGGGACAACTGTAATTTCGAATGCTGCAATCGAGCCTGAAATTTCTTTGCTGGCAGAATTCTTGCAATTAATGGGAGCAAGAATTTCTGGCATAGGCACAACAATAATGGAAATTGAAGGAGTTGATGAACTAAACAGCACAGAGATTATAAATATTCCTGATAGAATTGAAGCAGGAACTCTTTTATTAGCAGGAGCTATAACAAAAAGTAAAATTGAACTTGAAAATGTTGTCAAAGAACATCTTGAATCAGTATTGATAAAAATTGAAGAAAGCGGAGCTAAATTAATTTATGACAATGGATTATTAAAAATAGATGCAGAAAATCTTACTATAAAAAATGTTGATGTTACAACAGCAGTTTTTCCTGGTTTCCCAACTGATATGCAGGCTCAATGGATTGCTTATATGTCAATTGCAGATGGAATTTCTACAGTTACAGATACAATTTATCCTGATAGATTTAATCATGTGCCTGAATTAAACCGCCTCGGAGCAAATATTGAAGTTATTAATAATAGTGCAGTTGTTAAAGGTGTAAAAAGGCTCAAAGGAGCAAAAGTGATGTCTACAGATTTAAGAGCAAGTGCAAGTCTTGTAATTGCAGGATTAGCTGCTGAAAATACAACTGAGGTTCTGAGAGTATATCATCTTGATAGAGGTTATCAAAGAATCGAAGAAAAATTGAAAGCATTAGGTGCGGATATTGAAAGAGTTGAAACTGAAGAATATTAATTTATTCCCCAAAATTGTTATCACATCTATTTTTATAATTAATCTGTTAATGATTAATCTTCCTCTCCTCAAAACCTTTAATTATGAATTCTCGATTGTGAATTCAATTCTTCTTTTCGTGGCTAATGGTTTATTAACTATATGGAATATTAATAAATATGGTAAGGAAAGATTTTTACACATAATAAAAATTCTTAAAAATGATTTTTTAGTTCTGATCTTTATTCCACTATTAATTGGACTTGCAGCATCTTTGTTTTTTTCTGTATGTCCTATTTGGAATGGTTTGATGTATTTTTTAATCATAACAATTCCTGCATCATTTTTTGGAATTGTTACAGCTAATTTTGTAAGTATAATTTTTGAAAAATTCAGAAACTTATTTTTCATCATTGCTTTTTTTGTAATCATCTCGATACCGTTGCTGGAATTTTATTTCAATCCACAATTATTTTTTTTCAATCCTATATTCGGATATTTTTCAGGGACAATTTATGATGAGGAAATTCATTTAAGCATTTTACTGATTTCTTACCGAGTGATTAATATAATTTTTTTTATTGCGCTAATTCTTGCTTCTGACTTTCTTTTAACAAGAAAAAGAATCATCAAAAAAATTTCTCTGATTATAATTCTGATTTTTTCATTAGTATTCATTTCTCTTAAACCATACTTACACTTTTCAACTAATTTTAATTCATTAAGAAATAATCTTGGAAAGTCTCTATCAACTGAACATGCTGTAATTTATTATTCAAACAAAATTAAGGATGAAATTAAAATAAAACTTATCGGCATTATGCATGATTATTTTTATGAGCAGATTAAAGATGAGTTAAAACTGAAAAGCAAACAAAAAATTGTTTCATTTATTTTTTACGACGAAGAAGAAAAGAAAAAATTATTTGGTTCTGCAAAAGCTGATGTTGCAAAACCTTGGCTTCGTCAGATTTATGTTGATTATAATTCATACACTCATACACTAAAACATGAAATTGCTCATGCTTTATCTTCTGAATTTGGAACTACAATTTTTATGGTGAATAAAAATTTTAATCCTGCTGTTATAGAAGGAATTGCAATGGCTATTGAAAATAATTTTGATGATTATCCAATTCATTATCCAGCTAAAATTGCTTATGAGTCAGGTATAAAAGTTCAAATGAAAAAATTATTCAGCGGGTTTAACTTTTTTACTAATTATTCATCCATATCTTATGTATTTGCAGGTTCGTTTATTCGATTTCTGATTGATAATTATGGAATTGAAAAAGTTAAGCAATTCTATAGAACTTCTGATTTCAATACTTCATTCAAAAAAAGAATTGATGAATTGGAAAATGAATATTTCAAATTTTTGGATGGATTAAAGATTAAGAAGAATTTTGATAAAGCTCATTTATATTTTGGAGGCAAATCAATATTTAAAAAAATTTGTCCAAGAACAGCAGCATCAGAAACAAAACGAGCAATTAATTATTATAAGAATTCGAAGTATTTTGAATCAGAAAAACTATTTAGGAAAGTTTACGATTATGCTGAAACTTACGAATCCTTATCGGGCTTGATTCATTCTCTAATTAAACAAAATAAAAATCTGGAAGCAGAAGAATTCCTTGCAAAAGAAATCAAAAAATTTATGAAGAGCTCTTATTACTACAATTTAGAATTAACACTATCTGATGTTTATGTAATCAATAATAAAGTTGAATCAGCAGAAAAATTACTGGATAGTTTAATCATTCAAAATCCTCATATAGAATTTGTAAATCAGGCTTTGATTAGAAAAATGATTTTAAAAAATGGAGTTGATGAATTAAAGCTTTTCTTAAAAATGAATACTGATGATAAGATAAATTATTTGATGGAACTAAATCAAAAAGATATTCATTATATTACCGTCCCTTATATTTTAGAATTAAGCAAAAAGAACGATAATAAACTTAAAAGCTTAGTAGAATTTTTTAAAACAAAAATTAATGTTTATGATTTTTCTTCGTGTTATGCGGTATATAAATTATCACAAGCTGCAATAATGATAGGTGATTGTCAAATTGCAAAAGAGTTAGCTGTAAAAACACTTAGTTATAAAAATGATGAATTTTTTTATGAAACACTCATTAACAATTTAAAATTTATAAACTGGGTAAATAATCTTTAGCATTGAATTTATTCCCCTTAATTTCAAAAAGGAAAATATGGACTTCAAAGAAATCATAAATAAATATGATTTTATAAAAATTGCATCAGAAATAGCAAAGCAAAGAAAAGAAGATATTTATCTTGTGGGTGGATTTGTGCGTGATATAATTCTTAATCGTCAAAGAGATGAACTGGATTTTTTAATAGTAGGAGATGGACCAGCCTTTGCAAAAGAATTTGCTAATCAGTTAGGAATAGCTGATATAGTCATCTATAAAAATTTTGGGACTGCGCATTTTAAATACAAAAATTTATCACTTGAATTTGTAGGTGCACGAAAAGAATCTTATAAAAGAAACAGTCGTAATCCTGTTGTTCAGCCAGGCACTCTTGATGATGATTTAAATAGAAGAGATTTTACAATCAATACTCTTGCAATATCTTTGAATGAAAATTCATTTGGACAGCTTTTAGACAAATTTAATGGAATAGAAGATATTCAAAACAAAATTATTAAAACTCCTTTAGATCCATATAAAACTTTTGATGACGACCCATTGCGTATAATGAGAGCTTTTAGGTTTGCTGCTCAATTAGAATTTAATATTGAAGAAAATACATTAAAAGCAGCAAGAGAAATGAAAGAAAGGCTGAAGATTGTTGCTCAGGAAAGAATTACTGATGAATTCTTAAAAATACTGGCTGCTCCAAAACCTTCAATTGGATTACGATTATTATACGAAAATGAAATCATGAAAGTGATTTTTCCTGAAATACATAATTTAGGTGGCGTTGAACAGCGTCAGGATTATCATCATAAAGATGTTTTCTATCATACTTGCATGGTTGTTGATAATGTTGCAGCTGTAAGTGATAACTTATGGCTTAGATTTGCTGCTTTGGTTCATGATATTGCGAAGCCATTAACTAAAAAATTTGTAGAAGGCATCGGCTGGACTTTTCATGGACATGAAGAAATTGGCGCACGCATGATGAAAGGAATTTTTACTAAACTGAAATTGCCTTTTCATAAACTTCCATATGTTGAAAAATTAGTTAGGCTTCATTTAAGACCAATTGCTTTGGTTGATGAAAATGTAACTGACTCGGCAATTAGAAGACTTGCAGCAGCAGCAGGTGAAGATTTAGATGATTTGATTACTTTGTGCCGAGCTGATGTAACAAGCAAAAACATCATCAAAGTAAATCAATATCTTGAAAATTATAATATTGTTATGCAGAAAGTTAGAGATATTCAGGAAAAAGATAGATTAAGAGCTTTTCAATCTCCTGTGCGTGGGGATGTAATTATGAGAGTGTGCAATATTCCTCCATCAAAATTAGTGGGCAAAATTAAAAAAGCTATTGAAGAAGCTATACTTGACGGCAAAATTCCAAATACTTATGAAGATGCTTATGAATATTTCTTAAAAATAAAAGATAAATTCCTTGCAGAAAAAGAACTTCAATGAGGGAAAAATATTTTGTAACTTTCTTATAATTAATTTCGTCTTAATAACCAGAAAAATAAAGTGCTAAATGTTAATGCACAAAAAGGAGTTGCAATGAAAAAAATAATATTGTCATTTTTGATTTTAATATCACCATTGTTTGCACAAAAAAAATTAACATTAGAAGATGCAATTTCAATAGCACTTCAGAGAAACACTGCTCTTATTAAAACAAAAAATAATTTGTTAACAAATCAATCCCAGTTAAAAAATGCGTATGGAGAATTACTTCCATCATTAAATGCTCAAGCACAGTGGAACTGGCAAAGAGTTAATGATGCAGGCGGTACTCAACGCGATTATTTTGGCAACATTGTTACAATTCCTCCATCACAAACAGACAGCCGAAGCTATGGGCTTGGATTTGGTGGCGGTATTACTCTTTTTGATGGACTTGCAAATATTGCTAATATCAGTCAAAAAGAAAATAGTTTGAAAGCTGCTGAACTTTATCTTGAAAAAGCCAAACAAAATGTAGTTTATCAAACAACGGATTTGTATTATCAAGTATTAAATGCAGAAGAACTGAAAAGAGTTCGTGAAGATAATGTAAAATATTATCAAAAATTTTATGAGACAGTTCAGGAAAGAAATAGATTGGGTTCAGTTGCAAAAGCTGATGTCTACACAGCTCAAGTTCAACTTGGAAATGCAGAACTTCTTTTAATTCAAGCACAGAATGCTTATGAAACAGCTATGAGCAATTTGCTTAATTATCTTGGATTAAATGTTCTTGATGATTATGAACTTGTTGATCCATTTGGGGGACAGAGAGCAGTTGATACAGATTCTTATATGAAAGACTTTGAAGATGTTCAAACTATGGTAAGTGTTGCACTGGATAATCGATTCGATTTTAAAAGTCAGGAATTAACTGTAAATGCAGCAAGAAAAGGTTTAACAATTGCACGCTCAGGATTATTTCCTTCGCTCTCAGGAAGTTATTCATGGTCTACATCTGCAGTTGAAATGAATAAACTTTTTAATCGAAAAATATTTTATGTTGGATTGACATTAAGTTTACCAATCTTTTCTAATTGGTCTACAGAAAATCAAATTCAACTTGCTAAGGTGAATTACATGAATGCACAAGAAGATTTAATGGCTCTTGAAAGACAAATCAAAATCGAAATTAAACAGGGTTATCTTGATTTATTAGCTGCAAAGAAAAGTCTAGATGTAGCTTCTAAAAATGTTATTGCAGCAGAGGAGAATAGAAAAATTAATCAGGAAAGATATAATCTTGGTTCTGGAACTATTCTGGATGTTTTGCAGGCAGACAGAGATTATACTGATGCATTAAGAAATAAAATTAATGCATTGTATGATTTCTATACCAAACGTGATAAACTCAATAATTCACTAGGCAAACTCGAATACAAAAAATATGAATAAAATATTTAAGGGAGTTAATTAAAATGGCTAACGGAAAAAAGAAATCGAAGAAAAAACTTTTCATATTTGGGGGACTGGGATTATTACTTCTTATTTTGATTTTGCTTGTTGCTTTCAGTGGAAATAAAGAAGAAATAATTTCTGTCCAAACAGAAAAAGTAACTCGAAGAACCATAACACAAGTTGTAACTGCAACAGGCAAAATAAATCCAGAATATCAGGTAAAAATTATTGCAGAGGCAACTGGAGAAATTGTTTATCTGCCTGTTCGCGAAGGTGATATAGTTAAAAAAGGACAATTATTATTAAGAATAAAACCAGATATTTATGAAGCGCAAAAAAACAGTGCCGAAGCTCGTCTTGCTCAAGCTAAAGCTTCGTTGAATGCTACAAAAGCATTGCTTGAAAAAGTTGAATCTGAATATAAACGAGTTCAAGGCTTGGCACAAAAAGGTCTGGCAAGCGATGCTGACCTCGAAGCTGCTAAATCAGCTTATCTCCAAACTCTTGGAAATTATGAATCTCAAAAATCAATTGTCTCACAATCCGAAGCTGCATTAAAAGAAGCAATCGAAACACTAAACAAAACTTATGTTTATTCTCCAATGAATGGCACAATAAGTAAACTTTCTGTTGAATTAGGTGAAAGAGTAATCGGAAGTGCATTTACAGGAACTGAGTTATTAACTGTAGCAGATTTAAGCAATATGGAAGCTACTGTTGATGTAGATGAAAATGATGTCGTTCTAATTTCAATTGGAGATACTGCAAGAATTCATATTGATGCTTTTGGAGATAAAGTTTTTAGAGGTATTGTTTCTCAAATTGGCAATAGTGCAAAAACAACAGGCTTGGGCACGCAGGAAGAAGTTGTAAATTTTGAAGTAAAAATTAAATTGCTCGACCTTGACGATAAGATTAGACCTGGAATGTCTTGTGATGCAGATATAGAAACCGAAACAAAACATAATGTTCTTGCTGTGCCAATTCAAAGTGTTACTGCAAGACTGCAGGAAAAACCAAATCCTTCTCAAAGCAATGAAGATAATCCAAATAATAATTCAAAAAATGGAAAAAGAAATAAACCAAAAGAAGTTGTATTTATAGTTGATAACGGAAAAGCAAAAATGGTTGAAGTAAAAACTGGAATAAGTGATGATAATTATATTGAAATTGTTGAAGGATTAAAAGGAGATGAAGAAGTAATCAGTGGTCCTTACAGAGCAGTATCAAGAGAATTAGAAGATGGTAAAAAGATTTCCATTATGTCAACAAAAAAGGAAAAGAAATAATAATGAATGGTAACAATATGAATATTATAAATATTGAACATGTTGCAAAAATTTATCAGGTAGGAAGTGAAGAAGTTCATGCATTAAGAGATGTATCGCTAAAAATAAACAAAGGTGAATATGTTGCAATTATGGGTCCTTCTGGTTCTGGTAAATCAACTTTAATGAACATACTCGGCTGTCTTGATACTCCAACTCATGGTCTTTATGAATTTAAGGGAGTCAATGTCAGCCAGATGAATGATAATGAACTTGCTAAAATTCGAAATAAAGAAATTGGATTTGTCTTTCAAACATTTAATTTACTTCCAAGGTCAAATGCACTTCATAATGTTGAACTGCCTTTGATTTATGCCGGTGTTCCAGCAGCTGAAAGAAAAGAAAGAGCAAGATTAGCTTTGGAACATGTTGGGCTTGGAGATAGAATTTATCACAAACCAAATGAACTTTCTGGAGGACAACGGCAAAGAGTAGCTATTGCAAGAGCCCTTGTTACCAATCCATCAATCATTCTTGCTGATGAACCAACTGGAAATCTTGATACTAAAACTGGTGAAGATATAATGGCTTTGTTCAATGAAATTTATGAACAGGGCAATACAATTATTCTTGTAACTCATGAAGAATACATTGCTGAACATGCAGAAAGAATAATAAGAATTCGTGATGGTCTAATAGAAAATGATGAAAAAGTTGTTAATAGATACATCCCTCAAAAAAATGGTGCATCAAAACTTTAGGTATTGAAATGAAAACATTTTTATATGAATTGAAAGAAGGTTTATTGATTGCGTTTAGTGCAATACGAAGTAATAAAGTTAGATCGGTTCTAACAACACTTGGAATTGTTATAGGTGTTACATCTGTTGTTTTGATGTCAACAGCAATTAATGGAATTGATAATGCTTTTCAAACTGGAATGTCGTCTCTTGGTTCTGATAATCTTTACATTGATAAATGGGAATGGTTTAGTAATGATAAGCCATGGTGGGAATTGAGAAACAGAAGAAATATTACAATGAAAGATTATGAACAATTCAAAGAATTAGCAAAGCTGCCTGCTGCTGTTGCGCCTGATACATGGACTCCTCAAACAGTGAAATATAAAAATAAAACTGCAGAAGCTGTAATTGTAAGAGGTACGAACAGCGATTATATTAAAGCAACTAACTTAACTTTAGGCGAAGGAAGATTTTTTAATGAATTAGAAAGTAATGGCGGAAGAAATGTAGCAGTGCTTGGAAGCGAAATTGCAAAAAATTTATTTAATAACTCAAATGCAATTGGTGAAGAAATTAGAATCAAAGGTCACAAGTTTGAAGTAGTTGGAGTTCTTGCTGAACAGGGGAGTTGGATAATGGGGGAATTCAATCCAGATAAACAAATAATAATCCCAATTCAAAATATTTTCAAATACTTTGCAAATGAAAATAACAAAACAATTACAATAACAGTAAAAGCAAAGAATAATCAATTGGTTGAACAGACCAAAGAAGAAGCAATCAGCATTATGAGAAAAATTCGTGGTTTAAAGTATAATGAGGAAGATGATTTTTCAATCAATCAGCAGGAAGGTTTATTAAAAAACATTAATCAAACTGTGGGTGTAATTCAAATTGCAGGTTTATTCATAACTGGTTTGTCATTATTTGTGGGTGCAGTTGGAATAATGAATATAATGTTTGTCTCTGTAAAGGAAAGAACAAAAGAAATTGGAATTAGAAAGGCAATTGGTGCCAAAAGAAGAACAATCTTAAGCCAATTCATAATTGAAGCGGCAATAATTTGTTTAATTGGCGGATTGATTGGATTATTTGTTGCTGTGTTATTGAGTCAAATTGTTAATCAATTTCTGCCTACGTCCGTTCAGGTAGGAACTATTATTCTTGCAATTTCAATTTCAATAATAACAGGTATAGTTTCTGGATTTGCTCCAGCATATACAGCTGCAAAATTAGACCCAGTAGAAGCATTGAGGTATGAATAATGGAAATAATAGAAATTTTGAAAGTTGCTTTCAATTCTCTTAAAGCAAATAAGTTGAGGTCTGTACTCACTATCGTTGGAATTGTCGTAGGAATCTTTTCAATCATTGCTGTAAGTACAATAATTGAAATGATGCAGACAAGCATTGAAAAAGGAACTGCAATGCTGGGACAAAATACATTCCAAATTCAAAAGTGGCCAGCTGTTCAAACAGGCGGTCCAGGTTCAGGCTTGAAATACAGAAATCGTGCGGATATAACACTTGAACAATATTATCGATTAAAAGAAAAATTATCAAAAGCCAAATATGTTGCTGCAGAAATTTGGGAAAGCGGTAAACTTCTTAAAGTAGGAAATATTGAAACAAATCCTAATGTTATGGTTGCAGGTGTAACAGCCGAAGCTTTTCCAAATAATCAATGGATTGTTGAAGAAGGAAGAGCAATTAATGAAAGGGATATTCAACGATATGAAAATTTTGTAGTTATTGGAATTGATATAGCAAAAAAACTTTTTCCAAATTCCAGTCCATTAAATCAATTTGTTACATTGGAAGGGCATAAATTTAGAGTAATTGGAATACTTGAACCACAAGGAGAATTTTTTGGACAAAGCCGCGATAATTTTGTTATTCTTCCTATCACAACATTTCAATCATTATATGGAAAAAGAAAACATAGTGTGAATATTACAGTAATGTCCTTCGACAGAAATTCATATAACGAATTAATTGAAGAAGCAGAAGGACATTTCAGAGCTATAAGAAAAGTTCCTCCAGACGCAGAGAACGATTTTGATATCTGGTCAAATGAACAATTGTTGACAAGAATAAATGATATTACTTCTGGAGTAAGAATCGGTTCAATTGTAATTGCAGCTATAGCATTGCTCGCTGCTGGAGTTGGGATTATGAATATCATGCTTGTTTCTGTAACAGAAAGAACAAAAGAAATTGGAATTCGAAAAGCTGTTGGTGCAAGAAAAATTAATATTCTTGTTCAATTTGTAATTGAAGCAATTACTCTTTCTTTAATTGGCGGATTCATTGGAATTATTCTCGGTATTATTGCTGGAAATATTGCAGGTTCATATTTAAAAGCAACAGCTGTAATCCCAATTGATTGGGTAGTAATTGGTGTTTTTCTGTGCATAATTATTGGAGTAATTTTTGGAACATATCCTGCATATAAAGCTGCCAATCTTGACCCAATTGAATCTCTTCGTTATGAATGATTTAATTTTATGAAGTCAAGTTTTTTGGCTTTAATTCTTATCATTTATTTTGAATAAACTATTTTACTAATTCACAATACATAATACTCAAAATGGTTTATTCTTTTCTATCTTCGAAATGAAGAAGCAAATATGTTAAATTTAGTTATTCTGGTTAATTGATTATTGCTAACCTAAACGATTTTTTATTGAGGTATAGAATTCAAATTATTTTTTTCTATTTCTCGAAAAGTAGCAAAAGCCGCCTTATTTTTTTGTAGTTCCTACCACTTGCCTTTTGGGAGAAATTGTTTTTTCTTATCGGGAAGTTTTATGCTAAATTTTATCCTAAATTATTAAGTCCGTTTTTTATTTTATCTGAAACAATTATATTGCATTTGTCATAATCATATATTTTAATGAGAAACTTCTTTATAGAATTCAGGGAAATCCTCTCAATAGCATTTAGTGCTATACGTGCAAACAAATTGCGTTCGGTTCTAACAACACTTGGCATTATTATCGGAATTGTTGCAGTTACAACTATGTCCACTGCAATTGTGGGATTAAGAGAAGCATTCATGAATTCAATTTCTTCACTTGGAAGTGATGTGCTTTATGTTGATAAATTCCCATGGTTTGCAATGGATAGATGGGAACAGTTCAGAAATCGTAAAGATATTACAATTGAGCAGTATGAAAAACTTAGATTAATGTTGAAGAATTATGAAGCTATGGCTCCCACTAAAAGAACTTTTAATGCTTCTGTTAAGAGAAAAGACCGCTCTGTTCAAGCTGCATTAATTATTGGAACAACAGAAGAATATCAAAGAACAAGTCAATTAGTTCTTGAAGAAGGAAGATTTTTGAATGAACTCGAAGTAAAATCATCAAGAAGAGTTTGCATCATAGGAAAAGATATTCAAAATGAACTTTTTCCTTCTGAAAATCCCATCAATAAAGAAATTCGTATTAATAATGTTCCAGTAAAAGTAATCGGTATTCTGGAAAAACAGGGAAGCGGATTCCTTGGAGCTTTCAGTATGGATGGTCAAATTATTATTCCACTTAAAACTTTTGAATCAATTATTGGTGAAGCACGCAATAGAATGAGAATTGATATAAAAATTGGAGATGTTACAAAACTCGACGATGCAAAAGAAGAAATTAGAGCGGCAATGAGAATTATAAGAAAAGTTCCTCCAGATAAACCTGATGATTTTGCAATTAATCAACAGGAAGCATTCAAACAAATGTATGACCAGACAATTGGAGTTATTGCAATAGCTGGAATTGTGATTACTGCATTATCTTTATTTGTTGGTGCAATTGGAATTATGAATATAATGTTTGTTTCTGTTACAGAAAGAACAAAAGAAATCGGAATAAGAAAAGCTGTCGGTGCAAAAACTTGGTCAATCTTATTTCAATTTCTTGTTGAAGCTGCAATTATTTGTATGATTGGAGGAATTATAGGAATTATGATTTCATTCCCATTAAGTTTGATTATAAATCAATTTTTGCCAACATCTTTGCCTTTAAACATTGTAATTTTATCTTTAATGATTTCTGCTTTTGTTGGAATTGTCTCAGGTTTTGTTCCAGCATGGAAAGCTTCTCGCTTAAATCCAGTAGATTCATTGAGGTATGAATAATGCAGGTAATCGAAAGTATTAAATTGGCTTATCATTCTATAATGGGAAGTAAACTTCGCTCGATTCTTACACTTATTGGAATCGCTGTTGGATTGTTTTCAATAATTATTGTTATGACAGCTATAAGTGCCATTCAACAAAATATTGAAGATGTTTTTAATTCAATTGGGACAAACAATTTTTTTATTCAAAAATATCCTGCTTTTCAAGCTGGCGGACCTCATGCAAGAAGACAATATAGAAACAGAAAAGATTTGAAAGTTGAAGAAGGTGAAAAACTGCGCGAGATGACAGAACTTCCTGCTGCAATTGGCATTGGACTTAATATAAGCGGGAAAGTTGTAAAATTTGGGAATGAAAAAACAAACCCTGATGTAATTATTTCAGGAACTAATGCAGATTATTTTGTAGCACTCGATATGAAAATTTCTGAAGGAAGAATTTATTCAAAATCTGATGAAGAACTTGCTCGTCCTGTTGCGGTGCTTGGAGCTGATGTAGCAGAAAGATTATTTAAAAACATAAATCCAGTTGGACAAACAATAAAAATTGATAATTATAATTTTCAGGTAATAGGTGTGTTTGCCAAAAGAGGTTCAGTTCTTGGAAGATCTCAAGATGGATTTGTCTGCATTCCTTTGCCTGTTTTTCAAAAATATTTTGGAGAAGAAAGAAGTGCATTCTTTTTAGTTATGGCAAGAAATAAAGATTTACTCGAAGCAACAAAAGATGAAGTTATTGGTGCTCTTAGAAAAATTAGAAAAGTTCCTGCTTCTCAGGAAAATGATTTCGAAATTGTTACTAATGACCAACTTATTCAGCAG
This sequence comes from Melioribacteraceae bacterium, assembly GCA_037481715.1. Lineage (GTDB taxonomy): Bacteria > Bacteroidota > Ignavibacteria > Ignavibacteriales > Melioribacteraceae > Rosettibacter. The sequence goes on along the minus strand of JBBFLD010000001.1, from coordinate 229,130 downwards.
TTTAATGAACTAACTAAATATTTCAAGCTTGGAGCAGGTGTTATAGCTTTTATCGCTTTGATTGCTGCAGGAATTGGAATTATGAATATCATGCTTGTAAGTGTAACAGAAAGAACAAGAGAAATTGGAATTCGAAAAGCTGTTGGTGCAAAAAGAAAAACTATTCTTACTCAATTTGTAATTGAAGCAACAGCTTTAAGCTGGATTGGAGGTCTAATTGGTATTTTCTTTGGTTTAATTGGAGGTAATATTGTAGCAGTTCAACTTGGAGTGCCGGTTTATATTCCAATTGAGTGGATTGTAATTGGTTTATTGGTTACAACATTTGTTGGAGTTGTATTTGGTGTTTATCCTGCTCTTAAAGCTGCTAATCTTGACCCAATTGAAGCTCTTCGTTATGAATAATCTTTAAAAAAATTGTAAGGATTAATTGATTTATCTTTACAGAACAATTTGAAAAGATAATTGAAAAAGATTTATCTCATTATCCTAATCTTCTATGCATGTCAATTGTCCCTAAGTTATGCTCAAATCATTAGTGTGAGCGATACATTTTTAGTTAACAAAGTAAATCATTACAAAATAAAATCCGTAAACATTATTCCATTCAGCGAAAAAATTTTTGTGTCAAAAAAATTTATTAATAAAAACCAATATAAAATTTTCTATGAGTCAGGTGTTTTTTCATTAAATGAAAATGATAAACTCAGCATAAATGATACAATCATAATTGTATATCAAAGCATAAAAATAAATTTGAAAAAAGAATATAAGAGAAGGAATGTTGTAGCAGTTTATGATTCTCTTTCAAGAGATTCAATAAAAATTTCGAGACCATTAAAAAATATTTTGTCAGGTGAATCTATCTTTGGCAAAAACATGCAAAAAAGTGGTGCGATTATTCGAGGTTTTACAATAGGCACAAATAGAGACTTTACACTAAACAGCGGTCTTCGACTTCAACTAAATGGAAAAATTTCAGACGGCATTGAATTAACTGCAGCATTAACTGATGAGAATACTCCAATTCAACCGGAAGGAAATACTGAAACACTTCAGGAACTTGATAAAGTATTTATTGAACTTCGTCATAAAAATGCTGCGGGCACATTTGGAGATTTTGATTTCATTGATAATCAATCAGAATTTTCAAGAATTACAAAAAAACTTCAAGGCTTAAAAGGAGAATTTGATAATAAAAAAATAAAAGGAACATTTGTTATAGCAGGTTCAAGAGGCAAATTCAATTCTATACAATTTTTTGGAAAAGATGGTAATCAAGGTCCATATCGATTATATGGCATTAATAATGAACGAGCAATAATAATTATTGCAGGAAGTGAAAAAGTTTATCTTGATGGCGAATTAATGAAACGAGGCGAAAACAATGATTATACTATTGACTACTCAAATGCTGAATTAACTTTTACTCCAAAAAGATTAATTACTTCATTTAGCAGAATATCTGTTGATTTTGAATATACAGACCAGAATTATTCAAGAAATTTTTTCGGTGCAAATTTTTCAACTCAACTTTATAATGACAAAATAAAATTTGGTATTAATTACTACCGAGAAGGTGATGACGAAAATAATCCGATAAGTCTAACTCTGAGTGATAATGATTTGAAAATACTTCGTGAAGCTGGCGATAACAGAAATGCAGCTGCAAAGTCTGGTGTATCATTATCTCAAGCTGATTCTGCTGGAAACCTTAGAGGATTCTATACAAAAATTGATACTGTCATTAACTCAAAATTATTTTCATATTATCTTTATTCTCCAGGCAGTAAAAATTCAATTTACAATGTTTCATTTTCCTATGCAGGTGAAGGAAAAGGTGATTATATCAAAGAAGGTCTTGGCAATTATAAATTTGTTGGAATTGGTAAAGGGAATTATCTGCCTGTTGTTTTTCTTCCATTTCCAGAATTAAAACAATTAACAAATGTTTTTATAAATGCAAATATTTCTTCAGGGATTGTATTAAGCGGCGAATTTTCAGCAAGCCTTTGGGATAAAAATAGATTTTCAACAATTGATGATAATGATAATTTTGGTTATGCAAGAAAATTATTATTTGAGATTGAACCCAGAGAAATTCAATTAGGAAAAATAAAATTTGGGAAAGCTGGTTTAAGCTATAAAGACAGATTTATTCAAAGCAGATATACTTCACTTGACAGAATTAATCCTGTTGAATTTAACAGATATTACAACATTTCAGCACTAATAAATGATAACCAGATACTTCGAGAAATCGGATTAATTTATTTTCCACTCGAATCCATTTCTATTTTTTCTCAGTATGGTTATTTAAAAAATGGAAACAATTTTTCATCTGACAGATACTTTAATGAAATTAGATACAGCAACAATAAGAACTATAATTTTTATTACAAACTTGATTATGTCCAATCAAATAATGAAAATATTTTTACTAAATGGAACAGACAAAATTCATCTAATTTCTACTCATTTGGGTTTATCAAACCTGGTCTGGAATTTTTGTATGAAAATAAAGAAGAAAAAAAATTAGACAGCTTGCTTTCAAGCAGTTATAAATATTCTGAAATAATTCCTTCTGTGGAATTAAATCCATCTTTTTTGAACTTAAGATTTAGTTATTCATTTCGAGAAGAATATTTTCCAATTGATAATGTTTTGGAGAAACAATCAGACGCAAACATAACTCAAATTCAAATTGGCTTTAATCGATTTAAAGAATTTTCATCTTCACTTAGTTTTACATTTAGAAAAAAATATTACACCGCTAAGTTTATTCAAATGGGTTTTACGAATAGTGAAACCATTCTTCTTCTATCTCAAAGCAGATTTAATTTATTTCAGAATTTTATTTATGGCGATTTGTATTATCAGACTGCAACAGAACAAAGTGCAAAACTTGAAAAAGTATTTTTGAAAGTTCCAAAGGGGAGTGGAAATTATATTTATGTCGGCGATATCAACAATAATGGAATTGCAGATGAAAATGAATTTGAGCTTACATCTTATGATGGAGAATATATTTTAATTACTGTACCAACAGAACAGCTTTATCCTGTAATTGATTTGAAATCTTACATAAGATGGACAACTGATTTTGATAAAATCATAAATGGCAAAAACATTATTTTATCTTTGTTGAAAAATCTATCTTCAGAAACTTTTTTCCGAATTGAAGAAAACAGTAAAAATCAAAACACAAAAGAAATTTATTTGATGAATTTATCTAAATTCCTGAATGATTCTACAACTCTAAGAGGTTCACAGCTTTTTCAACAGGATTTTAATTTTTTCAAGAATAGTTCAAAATTTTCTGTGAGATTAAGATATCTTCAACGAAAGAGTCTTAATCAGTTTAGCGGAGGACTCGAAAGAGGATTTTTTAAGGAAAGAAGCATTCGTTTGAGATTTCGACTTGTTAAAGAAATTAATAATCAAACTGATTTTGTAAATCAAATCGATAATCTTTTACCGTCAACAGTTTCGAATCGTGCAAGAAAAATTGATAGAAATGATTTATCAACAGATTTTTCTTACAGACCTTTTAACAATTTGGAAATTGGTTTCAAAATTCAAACAGGGCGAAGCATTGATTCATATCCTTCAACTCCAGCAAAAGTTGATATGAATTCATTATTGCTTCGTGTTAATTATTCAATTGCAAATATTGGAAGAATTCGAGTTGAAACAGAAAGATTAGAATTAACATCAAGTACATCAATTTCAAATATTCCATTTGAAATAACGAGAGGAAATATTATAGGAAAAAATTATTTTTGGAGAGTATTCTTTGATTACAGAATTGGCAGCAATATTCAAACTTCTTTAAGCTATGATGCAAGATTACTTGGAAGAAATAAAGTAATTCACACAATGCACGCAGAAGCAAGAGCATTTTTCTAAATTTAATATGAAAATATCAGTCAATTTAATCGAAGCACATATTATAAGAAGAACAAAAAACAGCATTGAATTTTTGCTTCTTAAACGATCAGAAAAAGTGAAATATCCCAATTTATGGCAGATGGTTACCGGCAGCATCGAGAAGGGAGAAAAAATTCATCAAACTGTAATGAGAGAAATTTATGAAGAAACAGATTTAATTCCAGAAAAATTATGGATTGTACCGAATGTAAATTCTTTTTATGATAAAAAGAAAAATGAATTTAACTTAATTCCTGTTTTTGCTGCGCTGATTGAAAAAAATAAAGAGATAAAAATTTCCAGAGAGCATACAGAATACAAATGGGTTAAAAAGGATGAAGCAAAAAAATTAGTTGCATGGGATGGTCAGCGTAAGTCAATCGATATGATTTACAACTTTTTTATCAAAAGAGAAAAAGAAAATGAATTCATTGAAATAAAACTCAATAACATTAAAAAATGATTACTATTTCTTTATATTAGTTTTAAGAAAAAATTAATATAGGTATTAAAGTGGGACTTTTAATCGTTGGTTCAATTGGATTTGATGATATCGAAACTCCATTTGATAAGGTAGAAAATGCATTGGGAGGTTCTGTAACTTATATTTCTCTTGCGGCAAGTTATTTTACCGGACCTGTCAGCATTGTAGGTGTAGTTGGAGAGGATTTTGACCATGAACATATTAAAATGCTCGAAGACCACAATATAGACCTTGAAGGTTTGCAAATTGTAAAAGGTGAAAAAACTTTTCGATATGGATGCCGCTATCATTATGATTTGAATGTTCGTGATTCACTTTTTACTCACTTAAATGTATTCGAGCATTTTAATCCAATTATTCCAGAGAAAAAAAGGAAATATCCATTCATTGTTCTTGGAAATATTTCACCGCAACTTCAATTGAATGTTCTTGACCAGCTTGAAAATCCAAAGTTTGTTGTTTGTGATACAATGAATTTCTGGATTGAAGGAGCCAAAGAAGATTTACTCAAAGTATTGAAGCGTGTTGATGTTCTAATTATTAATGATTCAGAGGCTCGTTTATTATCTCGAGAACCGAACTTGATTAAAGCAGCAAAAATTATTTCTGCAATGGGTCCCAAATATTTAATTATCAAAAAAGGGGAACACGGCGCACTTCTGTTTGGAGAAGATATGATTTTTTCTGCTCCTGCTTATCCAATGGAAAATATCTATGATCCTACTGGTGCTGGTGATGCTTTTGCTGGTGGATTTACAGGTTATTTGCATAAGACAAGAGATTTATCCTTTGAGAATTTAAAACGAGCTGTTATCTATGGAAGTATTATGGCATCTTTTTGTGTTGAAAAATTCAGCACAAAAGGTCTTGAGGATTTAAGCTATTTAGAAATTCAAAACAGATTTTATGAGTTTCGAGAATTATCAAGCTTTTCATAAAATGAATATTCCAAAAGCAATTGAATTCAAAGATGATAAATTAATTATACTCAATCAGACTAAACTTCCTTTACAAGAAGAATACATTGTAACTGATGATTTTGAACGAATCGCACTGGCAATCGAAAGATTGGAAGTAAGAGGTGCTCCTGCCATTGGCATTGCAGCTGCATATGGTCTTGCATTATCAATCAAAAATGTTAAAAATAATTCAGAAAAAATTTTTATTGATGCTTATAATCGATTATCTTCTACAAGACCTACAGCTGTAAATTTGTTTTACGGCTTAAATGAAATAAAAAAAATTTATGAAAGTTATAAACATGATTCTGATATTTATCATAAGCTGATTCAACGAGCTGTACAGATTCATCAAGAAGATATTAAAATGTGTGATGCAATTGCTGAAAATGGTTTAAAAATTTTTAAGAAAAAATCACGAGTGCTTACTCATTGCAATGCCGGTGCTCTTGCAACTGGTGGCAATGGAACCGCAGTTAATGTTATAAGATTAGCTTTTGAACATCACTTAATTGAATTTGTTCATGTCGATGAAACTAGACCATTGCTGCAAGGTTCAAGATTAACTGCATGGGAACTGAAAAAAATGGGTATACCATTTTCAATTAATACTGATTCAACTGCTGCAGTTTTGATGAAAGAAAAAAAAGTTGATTTGGTAATTGTTGGAGCAGATAGAATTGCAGTCAATGGAGATGCTGCAAATAAAATTGGAACTTATAATCTTGCTGTTCTTTGCAAATATCATAACATTCCTTTATATATTGCTGCACCTTCTTCTACAATTGATAAAAATTGTGTTGATGGAAGTCAAATAAAAATTGAAATGAGAGATAAAAAAGAACTCATTTATTTCAATAATTATCAAATTACCTCTGAAGAATTTGAAGTTTACTCTCCTGCATTTGATGTTACTCCAAATGAATTAATTTCAGGAATAATTACAGAAAAATCTTTGCATTTGCCACCATTTGATTTTAGCAATGTCTGAGTTGACAAAAACAAGAGCAATAGTTTTAAGAAAAATTGATTATGGTGATACAAGCAAGATAGCTCAATTTTACACAGAAGACTTTGGAAAACTTTCTGCTATTATAAAAGGGGCGCGTTCACCAAAATCAAAAATTGGAATGATTGTAGACACATTTAATCTTCTTCAAATTGTACTTTATAGAAAAGAAACAAGAGATGTTCAGCTTGTAAGCGATGCTGATTTACTTCAGCATTATTCAAATATCAAAGAAGATTTTGAAAGATTAAAATATGCTTCGGCAGTAATTGAACTACTGTTAAATTTAACAATTGAACATGACCATAATCAAAGATTATTTAATGGTTCAGTAAGAATACTTGAGCTGTTGAATGATAAAGAAAAAAATCCAAAACTTTATTTCGCAAAGTATTTTTTGTTCTTTATAAAAGAAATAGGTTATGAATTCCCAACAACTCATTGTTCATCCTGCAGAAAAGAATTTATCAATGGTTCAAAAGTTTCTTATAATTATGAAACTGGAATATTGTGTGATGAATGCCGTAAAGACAGAATAACTCACTTCGATTTCACAGAGGAACTTTTCAATTTATTGAAGTGTCTAAGCACCAAAATTAATAACATTAAATACAACGACGATGACCTGAATACAATCATTCGTTTGCTTGAAAAGTTTATTAAATATCATATCCATGAATTCCAAGGTCTAAAATCATTAGAATTAAATTAGCAGGAGGATTAATAAATGAAACGCAAAAATATTCTTGGAACTCTTTCACTAATTTTATTTGGAGTAATTTTTGGAGCGGTTCTTGTCTCAGGTTTTGGTTGGGTAAAACCAAGTTATGCAGATATTCAAATTGGAGCATCAAAACCGCCAGTCGAAAAATTAGACCCACAAGCAGAAGCATTCAATAATGCTTTTATTCTTGCAGCAGAAAAAGTTACTCCGTCAATTGTCCAAATTACAGTTGTTACTACAGTAAAAAATAAATTTCCTCAAGAATTTCATTTCTTTTTCCCATTCAAAGATGATATTCCAAAAGAACAACAGGGCGGCGGCAGCGGAATTATAATTTCTGAAGATGGATACATTCTTACAAATAATCATGTTGTTGAAGATGCAAAGCAGGTTACTGTAACTTTGCACGATAAAAGAGAATTTGATGCTGAAATTATCGGAACAGATCCATTAACTGATTTAGCAGTAATTAAAATTGATGCTGACCACTTGCCTGTTGCTTATCTCGGTGATTCAGACAAAATTAGAGTTGGACAATGGGTAATGGCAATCGGTAATCCTTTGTCTTTAACTTCAACTGTTACAGCAGGAATCATCAGTGCAAAAAGCAGAAATATTAACATTATTAAAGACCAATATGCAGTAGAAAATTTCATTCAAACTGATGCAGCAATAAATCCAGGAAACAGCGGCGGTGCTCTTGTTGATTTGAATGGTGCAGTAATTGGTATTAACTCTGCAATTGCTACAAATGGGATGACTCAAAGTTATATCGGCTATGGTTTTGCAATCCCAATTAATCTTGCTAAATCTGTTGCAAGAGATTTAATTGAAAATGGAAAAGTAAATCGTGGATATATTGGAGTAAGTATTTCCGAAGTTGATGCTCAAACTGCAAAAGCAATTGGGTTGAAAGAACCTAAAGGTGTTCTTGTTCAGGATATTGTAAAAGGTGGTGCTGCAGAAAAATCTGATATTAAAGAAGGTGATGTAATTCTTAAAATTGATGATAAAGAAGTTAATCAGCCAAGTGAATTGCAATCCTATGTCGCTTCAAAGCGCGCAGGAACTGATGTTAAATTGACAATCTTCAGAAATGGAAAAGAAATTGAAAGATACGTAACATTAAAGCCTCGTGATGAAGATGCAAGTAAGAAATCTACAACAGTTTCTAAAAAAGATAAATCAAAAGAAGAAAAAGATATTAAAGAATTTACTTTTGATGAACTTGGATTTACAGTTCGAAATATGACTAAAGATGAATTGAAAGATTATAAAGTTGAAAATGGAGTTTTAATTACAGATGTTAAAAGATTCAGCAAAGCATATAATCAAAGAATTGGCGAAGGTCTGGTAATAACTGCTGCAGATAAGAAAGATGTTCACAATGTTGCTGAATTAAAATCTATAATTGAAAATAAAAAAGGAGAAGCTGTTTTACTAAAACTTGTCGATAACCAGGGCAATTCAAGATTAGTTGGATTGGAAATTCCTAAGTGATAAAAATATTTTCTGTTCATATTTAAAAGCGTCCTTATTATGGACGCTTTTTTTATATTTGCAAAACTTTAATTTGAGAGAAAGAAATGATAAAACTAATTACTGCTGGTGAATCACACGGAAAAGGTTTAACTACCATTGTAACCGGATTTCCTTCTAATCTTGAAATCTCGAAAGATTATATAAACGAACAACTTAAAAGAAGACAAGCAGGATATGGAAGAGGATTGAGAATGAAAATTGAAACTGACCAGGTTGAAATAATTTCAGGAATACGACATGGCAAAACTCTTGGTTCTCCAATATCAATGATTATTTGGAACAAGGACTGGGAGAACTGGAAAGAATCAATGAGTTCTGAACCTGTAGATAAAAAAATAGAGAAAGTCACAATTCCACGACCTGGACATGCAGATTTGGTTGGAATTACAAAATATAATTTTGATGATATAAGAAATTCTATTGAAAGGTCAAGTGCAAGAGAAACTGCTGCTCGAGTTGCTGGCTGTTCAATTGCTAGAAAATTTTTAAGCGAGTTTGGAATTCATATTGGGAGTTTTGTTGAAAGTATTGGCGGAATTTATCCAAAAGAAAATTTTGCAGAAAAGTTCTTGCTCAATAAAATTCCATCAAACTATTCTGCAGAAAAAATAAATAAACTTTCGGATAAAAGTTCTGTTCGTGTTCTGGATAAAAATCAGGAAGAAAAAATTATTCGCAAAATAAAATTAGCAAAGAAAAGAGGGGATACATTAGGCGGAACATTTTATGTAATTGTAACCGGCTTGCCTCCTGGAATCGGAAGTTTTATTGAATATGATACAAGACTTGAAGCTGAATTGTCACTTTCAATAATGTCAATACAAGCCGTAAAAGGTGTAGAAATTGGATTAGGATTTAAATCTGCAGAACTATTTGGTTCCGAAGTTCATGATGAAATTATTTTGAAAGAAGAAAAATTTTCAAGAAAGACAAATAGAGCCGGTGGAATTGAAGGCGGGATTTCTACTGGGTTGCCTTTGATAATTAGAGCAGCTATGAAACCAATTGCAACTTTGATGACACCAATTCAATCTGTTGACCTTTCGAAAATGAAAGCTGTAGAAGCAAGAAGAGAACGAAGTGATTTTGTTGCTGTGCCAGCTTGCGCAGTTATTGCAGAATCAATGGCTGCATGGACAATTGCAAAATTGTTCCTGCAAAAATTTGGAGGTGATTCAATGGAAGAAACGATGGATAATTATTTAAATTATGTTAAAAAATATTTTTCAAGAATTAAAAAAAATTTTGCTGTCAAATGATTCAAGTTCAGAAATTTATTTTCAATCCATTTCTTGAAAATACATATGTTGCATGGGATGATAAATCCAAAGAAGCTTTAGTTATAGACCCCGGCTGTTCAAATGAAAATGAAGAAAAATTACTTTTGGATTTTATCGAGAAAAATAATTTGGTTCTGAAATATTTAATTAATACTCATTGTCACATAGACCACATTCTTGGCAATTCATTTATAAAAGAAAAATTCAATCCACTATTATTGATGCCGGAAAAAGATATTTTCCTTCTTGATATAATGAAAGAACAAGCAAATTATTTTGGCATTAAATTCAAACCTTCACCTATGCCTGATGATCTGCTCTCGGAAGATAAAATTTTGAAATTAGGAGATAGTGAAATTAAATTTCTTTTTACGCCAGGCCATTCACCTGGTGAATATTGTGTTTATTTTGAAAGTGATAAGATTTGTTTTACAGGGGATGTTCTTTTCAAAGGCAGTATCGGCAGAACAGATTTATGGGGCGGTGATTATGAAATTTTAATTAACTCAATAAAAACTAAACTTTTAACTCTTCCTGATGATGCAATAATATTTCCAGGCCATGAAGATATATCTTCAATTGGCTATGAAAAGCAATTTAATTCATTTATAATTTGATTTAAGATTTTTTTATGAATAATTTTCACTCGAATTCAATATTCACTACTTAATAGAATGAGAAAAAATAATTTTAAAACTCAACTCTACTTTTTGTTAACATTGTTATTTGTTTACATTTTGCTTTTCGAATTTATTCTTCCTGTCAACAAAGTATTGCCAAAACCTTCCCTCTTGATTGAATCTTTTTCTTCAATTTGGCTGGATTATAATTTATTAACATCAATGGCATTAACTACTACTGCTGTTTACTTGTCTTTAATTCTATCTTTCGCTGTTATCTTTTTCTTATCCAAACAATTTATTTATTACATAATTTCATTCAAGGATATTTATGATTCAATTGAGTTTTACAAATATATCCCTTCGCTGTTTGCGGTGATTATTTTTGTTTATTGGTTTAATGATTCAATTTTAGCAGAGTTTATATTTGGATTTGTCTTTGCTTCTGCGCTATTAAAAATTTCATTGTTTGATGAACTGAAAAATATTAAAGAAGAATATTATATAGCTGCAAGAAATATGGGCTTAAATGAAAAAGAAATTTTTAAAAAAGTAATATTCAGGTCATTAGAGCCAGCACTATTCAAAAAATTAATTAAAATTCATTATTCGTTATGGATGATTATTTTAATTTATGAATACATTGATGGAAATGGATTTGGCGGAGCTTACAAAAAAATTTTATTGTATGGTGATTTCGCTGGAATTTTTGTTTTAACAATAATCATCTCTTTACTAATCTGGATTGGCAGTTTATTATTAAAATTTATTCAAGCAAAATATTTTTTCTGGGAATCATAAATGATTGAAATAAAAAATTTATCTAAAGAATTTGTTGATGATTACGGAGTTAAAAATATTTTATTCAAAAACATTTCATTTAAAATTGTCGATAATGAATTTACATCAATAATTGCACCTATCGGTGCAGGAAAATCTTCTTTGTTAAAAATTGTTTGTGGTATAGAAAAAAATTACAGTGGAAGTTTTACCAATGATTTTAAGAATCCCATTTTTTTAATTCCATCTAAACCAGCATCTTTTCCATGGCTTACAACTAAAGAAAATATTTTATTTGGACTAAAAAATGTAGATGAGAATAATTTAAAAAAGATAATTGAATTTGTAGGACTGGATGGTTATGAGTCTCATATTCCAAACAATAAAAGTTATGGATTCAGATTTAGAATTTTACTTGCACAAGCTCTTATTCGTAATTCGTCATTAATTTTACTCGATGAACCTTTTACACTCATGGATGCACAAACAAGAAGTGAAATATTAATTTTGATTAAAGAACTTCGAGAAAAATTTGAAATATCATTTTTGATGGCAACTACGAATATAAATGATGCATTATTTCTTTCTGATAAAATTTATTTAATGAAAAAAAATCCAGGTGAAATAATTAAAACAATTGAAAATGATTTTGCTCGCAAAAAAGATTTTTCAATTTTTAACTCAAATGAATTTATCAAAAAGAGAGAAGAAATAATCAATACATTCAAATCACTTGATTACTCGAATATGCTTGCTGATTTGATTGTTTAGTTTTAGTGCCGGATAATTTTTGTTTTAATTCATTAATTCTGAAAGAAATAAAGAATCTTTTTAAATAATAACTTGACAAAATTTTTATAAGACATTAAATTGCAAACCAAATTCAAATACGGAGTGTGTGTGAAAAAACTAATATTCCTGCCTGTAATGATCTTTCTAATTAATGCATGTGGTTCACTCAACTCAACAACAAAAACAAGCCGAACAATATCAGATACTGTTAAAACAAGTGGAGTCCAATCAATAGTAAATGAAATGCTTGAAAATGCACGCAGAGATTATGTCAAAGCTCTTTATAAACAAAGATTGGGATTGAAAGCTGAAGCAATAAATTATTATGAATCTGCACTATCTACAATAAATAAACTCAGTTACTATCCAAACATCGAAGAAAATACAACTTTTATTCAATTAGAAAATGCTATAGTTGAAGATTATCAAAATTATGTAGAAAGTTTGGAAGAATTACCAGAGAATGCATCAATTAATGCACTCGAAGAATGGATGAACAAAAGAATTCCTGAAATTCCTATGCTTGAAGATTCTGTTGCTGTGATAGATGATAATTACACTACAGTCATAGTTGGAGATTTTCCATTAGAAATTAATAAGTATGTTGAAAAGTATATTGAATATTTTACAGGAAGAGGAAGACGTTACATAGAAACATGGCTTTCGCGTTCAGGGAAATATTTCCCGATGATGGCAAAAATTTTTGCTGAAGAAAAAGTTCCACAACAGTTAATATTTCTTAGCATGCCCGAAAGCGGATTAAATCCTGTTGCTAGATCATGGGCACGAGCTGTTGGTATGTGGCAATTTATGAAAGGAACTGCAAGACTTTATGACCTTGAAATTAATTTTTACATTGATGAACGAAAAGACCCCGAAAAAGCTACTCGAGCTGCTGCACGACATCTTCGCGATTTGTATTATTCACTTGGAGATTGGTATCTCGCATTGGCAGCTTATAATTCCGGAGAAGGTAGAGTTCGTAAAGCAATGAGAAGAGCTGGCTCGAGTGAATTCTGGAAAATACTTCCATATTTGCCGCGCGAAACAAGAAATTATGTCCCTCAATATATTGCTGTAACTTTGATTGCAAGTCAACCCGAGAAATATGGTTTTACAGATATTCAATACGAAAAACCTCATGATTATACAATTTATAAAATTAATGAATCAATCGATTTGAATGTTTTGGCTAAATGTGCTGGAATTAGTGTTGATTTGCTTCGAGATATGAATCCTGAATTAACGCAAGATGTAACTCCTCCTGATTATGATGGCGGCTATCCATTAAAAATTCCATCAAAGGTTTATGATGTATTTGCACAAAATCTCAAAAATTTGCCAGACGATGCAAAACTTCAATATGTAATTCATACAGTTCAACCAGGTGAAACTTTATCCAAGATTGCTAATCTTTATGATGTGAGTATTTCTCAATTAGCAGAATTAAATGGAATCTCTTCACGAAAAAAGTTAACCCCGGGAATTGAATTGAAAATTCCAAAATCAACTATAAGTGTTGACGACCTTGCAATTAATACTGATATGCTTCCTGCAATTGAAGAAGAAATGAATTCTCTTGATAATAATCCTTCATATAAACTTCAAATTACCACAACAACTAATGATGATAAATATGCACAGCTCTATTCTGCAATGTATGAAGATTCTGTTGAATTTATAGCACCTGAAGGAAAAACTCCTGTAAAATATGTTGTTAAAAGCAAAGATAATCTTGTTGATATTGCTGATTTATTTGATGTGAGAGTTTCAGATATTCGAAACTGGAATAATCTCCCTTATACAACCAGAGTTAAAGTAGGGCAGGAATTAACAATTTATGTCCCAAATGATAAAGTTGATTATTATTCGAAAATTAATGATATGAGTGAAAAAGAAAAGAACGAAATTCTATTTGTGAATTCTGATGAAACATGGATTGAGCATAGAATAAGAAGCGGCGAATCATTATCAAGTATTGCAGCTAAATATGGTGTTACTGTATCTCAGTTAAAAGAATGGAATAATTTAAAAAGCAACAGTATTTATAAAGGGAAAAAATTGATTGTTTACTCAGGCAACCCCAAAAATTTAGTCTCAAATTCTTCTTCGAATAGAGCTGTAACAAGATATACTGTTCGTAAAGGAGATTCACTAAGTGAAATTGCAACAAAATTTGGAATTACTATTGCTCAACTGAAAAAATGGAATAACTTGAAATCAAATTCAATTCGTCTTGGACAGGTTTTAATAGTTCATGGTAAAGATGATATTCGTTCTTATGGTGATAATACTGCTAAAAGAAATTCAAATGTGATAAAATATGTTGTGAAAAAAGGGGATTCAATTGGAAAGATCGCACAGAATTATAATGTTTCTATTAATGATATTAAAAAATGGAACAACTTAAAAAATAATAAGATAGTTGCAGGAAAAACTTTAATACTCTACACAGATAACGAAGCTGATGCTAAACCAGAAACTAAATCAAATAATAAAGAACTTGTAGCAAAAAATAATTCTAAAGAAAAAGTAAAAATTCATAAGGTAAGAGAAGGTGAATCACTCTGGACAATTGCAAAACTTTATAAAGTTTTAGTTGCTGATATAATGTCATGGAATAATCTTAAAAGTGACAAAGTAAAAATTGGCCAGATACTTAAGATTAGAAAATAATTGAATAATTAATTACTTTTGCTCTGCAAATTTTACTTAACTAAATAGTTCTTAAAAAATAAAAAAGTCGTTAGGGGTGCTCCATTAAAAGGGGCTGAGATTATACCCTTGAACCTGATCTGGGTAATGCCAGCGTAGGGAAACGGTAACAAGAATAATTAAGTTACGCCGTTTTCCTCAAAAACGGCTTTTTTATTTCTTAAAATCTTGCAACAGCAAGAAGGAGGAATAAAATGAAAAACTTAATTATTCTTTTTTTGTTTTTATTAAATAATATTTATGCCCAAACAATATTAACTGGAAGAGTTTTCAGCTCTTCAAGTAAACAACCATTGTATTTAGCTAATGTTGTAATTAAAGGTACAACAATTGGAACAAGCACAGATGAAAATGGAAAATTTACACTTAAAGGAGAATTCAAGAATACTGATAAATTGTTAATTTCATATCTGGGATATGAACCAAAAGAAATTATAATCGATGATTTACTTAAATCACCAGATAAAAACATTTTTCTTGAAAGTAAATTAATTATAAGTCAAACTGTTCTTGTAAAAGGTTCAATTGCTAAATCAGGAATTACACCAATTAGTTATACTAAACTTGAGCGAAGTGAAATTGCAGATGCGTATACATATCAGGATATCCCGGAAATATTAAGTTATACTCCATCCGCAACTTTTATTCTGAAAATGGAAATGGACTTGGATATAATTATTTGAGCATTAGAGGATTTGACCAGCGCAGAATTTCAGTTTCCATTAATGGTATTCCGCAGAACGACCCTGAAGACCATAATGTTTATTGGATTGATTTTCCAGATTTACTTGAAAGTACAGAATTAATTCAGGTGCAAAGAGGAGCTGGTTCTGGAATTGCAGGTTATGCTGCCATTGGTGGTGCAATTAACATTATTACATCAACTTTTTCAGATCAGCCTCGTATAGAATTCTCTTCTTCAATAGGAAGTTTTAATACACGAAAATATTCTGCTGTTGTTTCAAGCGGATTAATTAATAATAAATATTCTGTTTATGCAAAACTTTCACAAACATTGAGCAGCGGATATCGCAATTCAAGCTGGGTTGATTTGAAATCTTATCATCTATCTGCAGTTCGTTATGATGATAATCTAATTACTCAAATAAATATTTTTGGAGGTCCTCTTGCTGATGGTCTTGCATATACAGGTTTACCAAAATTTGCAATAAAAGATAAAAATCTTCGTAAAGCTAATTATTCTTACTGGGAAGCTGATGATAAAAATTATACTTACACACTTGAAAGACGTCCAGATGAAATTGAAAACTTCTCACAACCTCACTTTGAATTATTAAATGAATTCAAATTGAATGATAAGATAACTTTTAATTCAGCATTATTTTTAGTTCTTGGCAATGGATTTTTTGATTATGATGGCTCATGGGGCGATACAACTTATTTCAGATTGACTAAAGAAAATGGTTTTCATCCAACTCAAAATCCTGGAAATGTTTTAATTCGTGCAATGGTAGAAAATAAACAGTGGGGCTGGATTCCTCGTGCGAGCATTAAGCATAATGATGGTGAATTAATTTTAGGCGGTGAATTCCGTTTCCATAATTCTGTTCATTGGGGAAGTATAAATTATGGAGAAAATTTACCTCAAGGTCTAACCAAAGACTTCCGCTATTATTATTATGAAGGTGGAAAAGATATTTTAAACTTCTTTATAAATGAAAATTACCAACTATCATCAAAAATAAATTTACTTGCAGAAGCACAGTTCTCATATCATAATTACAAAATCAAAAATGAAAGATATGTGAATAATAATTTTAGTATTGACGACCTCTATTTCAATCCAAGATTTGGAATAAATTATCGTTACTCGCCAGATTGGAATTTCTATTTTTCATTTGCAAGAGTTACAAGAGAACCGAGACTCAAAAATTATTACGATGCGGCTGAATCGAGCGGAGGTGAAGTTCCACAGTTTGAAACAAAACCAGATGGTTCTTATGATTTTTCAAAACCACTTGTTAAACCTGAAACCATGAATAATTTTGAAATTGGTTCTTCATACTCAAAAGAAAACTTGTCAGCATCTCTAAATTTGTTTTATATGTTATTTAATGATGAAATTGTTAAGCGCGGTCAAGTTGATAGATTTGGTCAGCCAATTACAGGTAACATGGAAAGAACAATTCATTATGGTTTGGAAGGAATATTTTCTCTAAAGCATAATGATATTATCGAACTTACACTGAATGGTTCATTGAGCAAAAATTATATAAGCAGCGGTGCTGCATATTTTTATAATAAGAAAACCGGTTCAACTATAAAATTGGATTTATCAGGCAATCGAATAAGCGGATTTCCTGATGTTACTTTCAATGCAATATTAAAAATTAATTATGAAAACTTTTTAGTTCAGTTAACTGGCAAGTATGTCGGCTCGTTCTTTACTGATAATTACGACAATAAACTTACTGATTATTTGAAAATTTATTCTAAAGTAGCAGATTACACAGACAATAAAGTTGATGCATATTTCGTTGCAAACTTTTATGCTAGTTATAATTTATTTATAAATTCTTATTTGAAAAATATTAAGTTGTATGTGCAGATTAATAATATATTTGATAATCTCTATGCAGCATATGGAATTGGCAAAGAATTTTTCCCTGCTGCCGAAAGAAATTATTTATTTGGAGTTAAATTAGGTTTATGAAAAAATGCATAATACTTGCTAATGGCGAGCCTCCGAAAAAATCAATTATTAATTTTTTAGACAGCAAAGGTTATTCAACTTTGATATGTGCAGACGGAGGCTCCAACTCCGCTTTAAAATATGATTTGATTCCTGATGTAATCATTGGCGATTTAGATTCTATTCTGCCCGAAACTTACGATTACTATTTTGATAAATGCAAAATTATTAAAATGAGAAGCCAAGATGATACTGATGTAGAAAAATGTGTGAAGTATGCAATCAAACAAAAATTTAATGAAGCAATTTTAATTGGGGCAACCGGAGATAGATTAGACCATTCATTTGGAAATCTTGCTATTGTTTTGAAGTTTTTTAATAAAATAAAAATTAGAATAATTCATCAAAAATCTATACTTGAAGCTGCAACAGGCAAAGTAAAATTACAAACTTATACTGGCGAAATAATTTCTATTTATGGCTTTGATGATAAAACAAAAATAAAATCATCAGGTTTGAAATATCCATTGAAAAATATTTCACTTCCTTTTGGCAAACGAGAAAGTACAAGCAATGTTGCACTTGGTAAAACAGTTGAGCTTGAAATTAAAAACGGCAAAATATTTATCATTCGTGATTTTGAAATGATGAGAAAATATGGCCTCTTTTAGTTTTCTGGATATATCAATAATTGTTTTGTTCTTTCTAATCATTTTAATAATTGGTCTAATTCCTTCCAGAGAAAAAGCAGGTGATGCTTCTGAATATTTGCTTTCAGGAAGAAAAGTTGGCTTGTGGCTTTTCGTTTTAACAAATGTTTCTACATGGTATGGCGGAATTCTTGGAGTAGGTGAATTTACTTATAGAAGCGGACTTTTAAGCTGGTTTACTCAGGGATTGCCATATTACATCTTTGCAATAATCTTCGCATTTTTATTTGCCGAGAAAATTCGAAACGCATCTCTCTTTACAATTCCAGATAAAATTGAATTGACTTATGGAAAAAAAGCAGGAGTAATTTCTTCATTTTTAATTTTCATTCTTGTATCTCCAGCTCCATATATTTTAATGATTGGAAATTTAATTCAGCTGGTTTTTGGAATTAATTTACTTTTGTCATTAATTATTGCTGCTTTTTTTTCATCAATTTATTTAATGAAAGGTGGATACAAATCAGACCTTTACACAGATGCTTTTCAGTTTTTTGTAATGTTCATTGGTTTTATTTTAATTGTTGTAATTTCTTTTTTGAAAGTTGGCGATATTAATTTTTTGAAAAACAATCTTCCATCAACTCATCTTAAATTAACTGGTGATGCTTCAATTATTTATGTAATAGTTTGGTTTTTAATTGCATTATGGACATTTGCTGACCCTGGATTTCATCAAAGATGTTATGCTGCAAAAGACGGCAAAACAGCTAAATATGGAATTTTAATCTCTGTTTTATTCTGGTTCCTGTTTGATTTTCTAACTACTTCGACCGGGCTTTACAGTCGTGCATTGTTACCTAATCTTGAAAACCCAGTTTTATCATTTCCTTTATATGCAGAAAAAGTTTTGAGTTCAGGATTGAAAGGATTTTTTTATGCAGCATTATTTGCGACAATTATTTCAACATCAAATAGTTTTTTATTTTTAAGCGGAACAACATTCGGAAGGGATTTCATTTACAAATTAAAAAAAGAAAAAAGTGAAAATAAAATCCCTTTGTATACGCGTTCTGGTATAATAGTCTCCGCAGTCCTTTCAATAATTCTTGCATATAATATTCAATCAGTTATTTCATTATGGTATTTAATTGGAAGTATATGCATTCCAGGAATTATAATTTTAATATTTGGTGCATACTACGAGAAATTCAGAGTGTCTGAAAATTATGCTGTTGCAGAATTAATACTCGGAACAATAACAAGCATAATCTGGTTTTTTATAAAGCAGAATATTGAATTCAATTTTTTAACAGAAATTGAACCAATGATTGTAGGACTAATTACTGCACTATTTATTCATTTGATTGGAATGAAATTCACGAAGAATGTTTTCTCCTAAAAAGTGATAATGTAATTGCTATAGTAAGACAGATTATAATAAATAATAAAGAAGTTACAGTTGGTATTTTATAAAAATCTGAGATTAACATTTTAACCCCAACATATGCTAAAATAGCCGCAACACCATATTTCAGATAAACAAATAAATCCACAATACCTGCAAGAGCAAAATAAAGTGCTCTCAAACCAAGTATTGCAAAGATATTTGATGTAATTATTATAAATGGGTCGTGTGTAATTGCAATTACAGCTGGAATAGAATCAATTGCAAAGACAAGATCGGAGGATTCAATTAAAACAAGTGTAAGAAAAAGGGGAGTGAGAAAAATCTTGTTGCTTCTTTTTACAAAAAATTTCCCGCCTTCGTATTGAGTAAGAATCCTAAATTTTTTTGTGATGAATTTTATAATTCGATTTTTTTCATAATCAATTTTTTTATCGTTTCCAAAAGCCATTTTATATGCAGCATAAAAAAGGAGAATGCCAAAAATGTAAATGATTGGATGGAATATTTTTATTAATGCTACACCAGCAAGTATAAAAATTATTCTCATTATAATTGCACTAATAATTCCCCATTTAAGCACATGAGGCTGATGCTCATCTTTGACATTCATTACATTGAATATCATCAAAAAGACGAAAAGATTATCTACAGACAAAGATTTTTCGATTAAATAGCCAGCAAGAAATTCTAAAGCTTTTTGATGCCCATCCTCAAGGAAAAGATAAATAAGCAGGTTGAAAAGAAGAGCGGTAATAATCCATATACCGCTCCAGAGTAAACTTGACCTTATGCCGACCTTATCTTTTCTATGGTCAGTTACATAAAGGTCAATGTAGAACATTATTCCTACTAAGAGAGAAAATATAACCCAAAATAAAAAATGTCCATGTATCATAAGTTATTATGTCCACATATTATTAAGTTATGGTAAAAGAACTCCGACAGCAATAACTGTTGTCCAGAGTCCATTTTTATCTCCTTGTGCTGATTGTGTAACATTAAAAGTTCGGACAATTTTACCAGACATCTTATAAACTTGTTCGCGTTCGTTCCATGCTTTTTCAGCATCGAATTCAATTCCAAGTGTAGTAGCAAGCATTGTAGCAGCTAAATCTTCTGCATAATCTCCGGCTACCTTTTCTGTTTGTCCATATGGATGATGTTCAGAAAGATATCCATACATATTTTTGTCTGCAGGAATAGCTACACCAATTGATGAAGCAATTAATCTGTTTGGTTCGTTAGTAGAATTTCTTGCTATTACGCAATGTGTTATCTGACCTGGCTTTAATAATTTTAGTCCTTGACTGCGTGGAATTATTTTGCATCCAACTGGAAAAATGCTGCTGACTGATACAAGATTGCATATTTCAATACCAGCGCTGCGAAGAGCTAATTCGAATGAAGCTAAATATTCTTTATGCTTACCAACGCCTTTTGTAAAAAAGATTTTAGTTGGAACGTACAATTTGTTTACCTCCATAATTTAGTCATTAATTAATTTAATAAAATTTCTTTTCCCAACCTTTAAAATCATTGGCTTATTTAATTTAATTATTTGTTTGATATCAGAAATTTTTTCTCCATCTATAGAAACGCCGCCTTGAATTACAAGACGTCTTGCTTCGCTTCTTGATGGAGCAAAACCTACTTTTACAATTAAATCAAGTATTTCAATTTCTTTTAGATTGTTTTCAAATTTAAATTCTGGAATTTCGTCAGGAAGACCTTTTTTGACAAATATATTATCAAATTCTCTTTCGGCTTCATAAGCTGCTTCTTCTGAATGATACATAGAAACAAGTTTACGAGCTAAGGCACGTTTAATATCTCGTG
Source organism: Melioribacteraceae bacterium (assembly GCA_037481715.1). Taxonomy (GTDB): domain Bacteria; phylum Bacteroidota; class Ignavibacteria; order Ignavibacteriales; family Melioribacteraceae; genus Rosettibacter. Next base: position 207,745 of record JBBFLD010000001.1, on the reverse strand, counting down.
GGTTAACTTCTGGATTTTCAAGTTGTTGCTTGATTCTTTTCAGTTCTTCATTTGATATATCAGTTGTTAATTCAAAATAAGTGTAAATTAATTCATCTGGAATTGAAAGTGTTTTCCCGTAAATTTCTTTTGGTGATTCATTAATTCCAATATAGTTATCAAGTGACTTACTCATTTTTTCGACACCATCAGTTCCAACAAGCAGAGGCATAGTTAAAATTACTTGAGGAGATAATCCAAACTCTCTTTGAATATCTCTTCCAACAAGCAGATTAAATTTTTGGTCTGTGCCTCCAAGTTCCACATCACTTTGAATTGCTACAGAATCCATAGCTTGTGCAAGTGGATATAAAATTTCATGAATGCTGATAGGAATACCATTTTTATACCTTTTTGTGAAATCATCTCGCTCGAGCATTCTTGCAACAGTATATTTTGAAGCTAATTTTATTACATCAGCAAAAGTCATTTTTCCAAGCCATTCAGAATTGTAAACAATTTTTGTTTTTTCCCTGTCAAGAATTTTTGATGCCTGCTCAAAATATGTTCTTCCATTTTCTCTTGCTTCTTCAAATGAAAGAGGGGGACGAGCTGAATTTCTTCCTGAAGGGTCGCCTATCATTCCAGTGAAATCACCAATAATTAAAATTGCTGTATGTCCAAGCTGCTGAAATTGTGCAAGTTTTCTTAGAACAACAGAATGTCCAAGATGTAAGTCCGGTCGTGTAGGGTCGCAACCGAGTTTTATGTTTAATGGTTTATTTTCTTTGTATGACTTTTCAAGTTTTTCTACTAATTCTTCTTCAGGGATTATTTCAGATACTCCTCGTTTGATTATATCCATTTGTTCATTTACAGGGGGGAAGGAAATTTTTTTCTCCAACATTTTCTCCTTTATTTCTGTCTGAATTTTCTCTGCATTTCTCTATTAAAATCTCTTTTTGCTATATCTTCTCTTTTATCGTATTTCTTTTTACCTGTAGCAAGTGCTAATTCAACTTTTACTTTTCCATTCTTGAAATACATTCTCAATGGAATTAAAGTATTGCCTTTTTCTTCAATTGCTCTTTTTAATTTTCTTATCTCGTTCTTTTTCAGCAACAATTTCCTTTTTCTTAAAGGGTCGTGATTATTATAACTTCCCTGATCATAAACCGAAATATTTGCATTAATTAGCCATACTTCATCATTTTGAATGACAGCATAACTGTCAACCAAACTTGCTTTGTTTTGCCGCAAAGCTTTTACTTCTGTTCCAACAAGTACAATTCCTGCTTCGTATTTCTGCCTTATAAAATACTCATGCTGAGCTTTGCGATTAACAGTTATGTTCTTTTCTTCTGAATTTTCTATCATAATTTAAAAAAAAGCGAACAAAATTTATTTTTAATGTCAAATAAATGCAAGAATTTTACTTTATCCAAATTCATTTTGAAAAAATTTTTATCTCCTTTTTGAGAGCTATTAAACTTTATTTAAATTGTAACTCAAGAATTAAGAAAAAATTATGGCAGAAAAACATTATTACGAACAAAGAGAATTTACGAGAAATTATTTAATTCCTTATTTTCAAAAACATATCCCAAATTTTAGCAAAATGAAAGTTCTTGAAGTTGGCTGCGCGGAAGGTGGTTTGATTGAAGAATTTCTTGCAATCGGAATTGATGCAGCTGGTATTGAGCTGGATGAGAAAAGAGCAGAAATTGCTCATAAGAAAAATCCATTGCTAAAAGTTATTGTTGGAGATATAACAGATTTGAAACTGACAGAGAAAATTCATACTCAATTAAAGTTGTCATCAGGTTTTGATTTTATTATAATGCGTGAAGTAATTGAACATATTAAAAATAAAAAAGCAGCGTTTGAAAACATAAATAAGTTATTGAATGAAAACGGATTTTTATTTATCAGCTTTCCTCCAAAATATTCTCCATTTGCAGGTCATCAACAAATTGGAAAAAGTTTTTTGAAAGCAATTCCTTATTTGCATTTGCTTCCAAAATTTGTTCTCAAGCCAGCAGCAAAAATTTTGAATGAAAGAGAAGATTATATTGATGAAATTAAACTGCATTTTTCTACAGGCTGCACAATAAGTGAATTCGAAAGATTATCCAGAGAATATAATTTTCAAAAAGTGAAGAAAGATTTGTATCTGTTCAGGCCAATTTACAGTATAAGATTTGGATTGCCTACAATTAAACTTCCTGATATTCCATTATTAAACGAGTATATTTCTTTTGGCTGTGAAGTATTACTAAGAAAAAACAGACAATAAAATTTTTGAAGGTAAATGACATGAAAAAACTAAGTTTTCTTTTCATTCTTTTTTTGAATTTATCTCTTTTCGCACAATTTGATGTAGAATTCAACAAGATTGAAGGCAAATTAGAAAAATCAGATAAGTATCAAAAAAATTTTGGAAGATATGATGGATTTGAAATTCAACTCTATGAAGGAGAAGCCGTGAACTTCCTTGTTTACTCAGATAAATTTTTACCACGATTAGTTTTTGTAAATCCAGAAGGTAAAATATTCAAAGAAGCTATGACTGAAAAAATGAATATTGCATCAATTATTTCAAAAATTCCTGCCAGCGGTGATTGGATTTTATATGTAGTTGGAGATTCAGCTTCAACTGGAAATTATACTTTGCAGCTTGCAGTTGCATCTTCCAATTCAGTATCGCTTTCGCAGAATTCAGATTTTTGCACAACACTAAATTTCTTGCTTGCACATTCTAAGGCATACTTTTTATTACTTGAAACACCTGTTAATTCAAAACAATCATTTATAAAACTCAATGGTTCGGTCGATGCGTTCATCGATGAAAATGATGGTTCATACATTGCAAAATTTTATGAAGGAAATGATTTGAAAGAAGCAGAAAAAATATTTCAAGAGATAACAACGAGCATTAAAAATTGCTTAAACAAAAATTGGAAAACACAATCGAAAAACTGGCAGAAAAATGATGATTATAAAATTAAAGGGAATTTGATTTATGAAACTCAAAATGATGTTGAGAGATACATTCAGATTTCATTAATTGATTTTAGAAATTCCAGACAAAAATTTATGGGAGATTATGTCGTTCAGGTTGAAATTAACAGAAAAGCAGATTAATCTGCCTTGATATAAAAATCATTTCAAAGAAATTTTTTATTTTCAAAGTCAAATTCGAGAATTTCTTGATGTCCGATTCAAAAATAGTTAACAGAAAAAAAGAACATATCGACATTTGCATAAATGAAGATGTAAATTTTAGATCAAAATCGAATGGCTTTGAAAATTATGAATTTGAGCATTATGCAATTACTGAAGTTGAATTTGATAAAATTGATTTAACTACAAAATTTTTTGCAAAGAAAATTTTTTACCCCATTCTTATTTCTTCAATGACAGGTGGAACTAAAGATTCTGAAAAAATTAATGAAAGATTAGCAATTGTTGCCAGAACATTTAATATACCGATAGGAGTTGGAAGTCAACGACAAGCTTTGGAGAATCAAAAATATTTATCATCATATAAAATAATTCGAAAAAATTGTGGTGATGTTCCTTTGATTGGAAATATTGGTGCTTATCAAGTTGCAAATTCAGAAAATATTGTTGATGAGATTAATTATTTAATTGATTTGATTGAAGCAGATGCAATGATAATACATTTAAATCCATTGCAGGAAATTTTACAGAAAGAAGGACAGCCGAATTTCAAAGGACTTCTTAAAAATATTGAAAAGCTAACATCAAAAATTAATTTACCTTTTATTGTCAAAGAAGTTGGGTGCGGTATAAGCAAAAATGCAGCTAAGAAATTACTTGATGCCGGTGTAAAAGGAATTGATGTTGCTGGTGCAGGAGGTACAAGCTGGGCAGCTGTTGAATTGTTGAGAAATAATGAAACAAGTATTTTCAGAGATTGGGGGTTGCCAACTTCATATTGCCTGCGGACTGTAAATGAACTTAAAAAGAATTACAAATTTTTGTTGGTATCATCAGGCGGAATATCAAACGGGATTGAAATTGCAAAATCTTTAGTTCTTGGTGCCGACATTGTGGGAATTGCAAGACCAATACTTAAATCTATTGTGAATGGTATTGAAGAGACAATTAAATTATTTGAGTTGTGGATTGATGAATTAAAAAAAGTAATGTATTTAACCGGTGCACAAAATTTAAGTGAGTTAAGAAAAATAAAATTAATTAAAAAATCGGAATTATATTGAAAACAATAGTTCAAGAAAATATTTATCAAAAAATCTATCAAAGAGAATTAAACAAAATTGAACGCAGATTACAAAATTTATTATCAAACAAAAATCCGCGTTCTTTGTATGAACCATGCGAATATTCAATTACCGGTGGTGGCAAAAGAATTAGGCCATTTTTGGTATTGATTTCAGCAAAAGCAGCTGGAGGAATTTATAATCAAGTTTATAATGCTGCAGTTGCTGTAGAATTATTTCACAATTTTACTCTTGTTCATGATGACATAATGGATAACTCTGATTTGCGGCGCGGAAGATTAACTGTTCACAAAAAATTTGATATAAGTACTGCAATTCTAACTGGCGATAATCTTATTGCTCTTGCATATGAAAATTTGCTTAAAGATTGCAGAGAAAATACAAAAGATATTGTTTCTACATTTACAAGAGGAATTATAGAAGTATGCGAAGGTCAAAGTCTTGATAAAGAATTTGAGCTGCGTGATGATGTTACAATTGATCAATATAAAATTATGATTTACAAAAAAACTGCTGCTCTTTTACAAATGAGTTGTTCCATTGGTTCAAAAATTTGCAAAGCAGATAAATCTTTTATTAATATTGTTGAAAATTACGGGAAAAATCTTGGAATGGCTTTTCAGATTCAGGATGATTTACTTGATATAATCGGCGAAGAAAAAAAATTTGGGAAAAGAATTGGAAGCGATTTAATTGAGGGAAAGAAAACTTATCTGTTCTTAAGAGCTCTGGAAAAAGCTGATGGAAATGATAAAAAGAAATTAATAAAGGTTATTATAAACAAAGGCATTAAGCCTGAAGAGGTAGATTTGTATAAAACAATTTATTATAAATACAATATTTTAGAAGATGCAAAAAATGAAATTATTCATTATACTAATCTTGCATTAAAGAATTTATCCAAACTTCCTGATAAAGAAGGAAGTCAATTAATGAACTGGCTTGCAAATTCATTAATAGGCAGAAAAAAATAATGATAGAAAAAAAAGTAAAAATAATAAATAATGCTGGCTTGCATACTCGTCCTGCTGCAACTCTTGTTAAGTTGGCTTCAAAATACAAGAGTGATTTTTATTTAATCAAAGATGGAATGCAGATAAATGGGAAAAGTATTATTGGAGTAATGACACTTGCTGCAGAAAAAGGTTCAGAAATAACATTAGTTTTTGATGGTGAGGATGAAGAACAAGCAGCAGCAGAAATAATTGATTATTTTAACAGAGGATTTGACGAGATTTAATATGGAAACAAAACATGAAAATATTCTAAAGGGAATTGCTGCAGCTCCTGGAATTGCAATTGCTCATGCATTTCTGTATGCAAAAGAAAAAGAAGCAGTTTCTGATGATTATGTTGATAATGTTGAAGAAGCTCTTCAAAATTTGGATAATGCTTTAGAACAGTCTAAAAAAGAATTGAGAAAAATATTCAATCTTGCAGTAGATAAACTTGGAGACAAACGTGCAGCAATTTTTGAAGCACAAATTATGATTCTTGATGACCCGATTTTAATTAACACTATTAAGGAGAGAATTAAGAAAGAAAGAAAATTACCAGAATTTATTGTTGATGATGAAATTTCTAAATACACAAAAATTATGAGTGCTTCAAACGAACCTTACATGAAAGAACGTTCTCATGATATTGAGGATATTAAAAATAGAATCATCAGGAATCTTAAAAAGAAAAAATGGAAATCAAGAATTACAAGTGATGTGATTGTTGTTACTTCAAATCTTTCTCCTTCTGATACTGTATTATTTTCTCGTGTAAATGTAAAAGGTTATGTAACAGATTTTGGTGGATTAACTTCTCATGCAGCTATAGTTGCTCGTTCACTGAATATTCCTGCAGTTGTTGGCCTTCACGAAGCTACAAGCAGAATTAAAGAAGGCGACCTACTTATTGTGGATGGATTTCATGGAACAGTTTACATTAATCCTGATGAAAAACAAATAGCCGAATACAAAGAAAAAATTAAACGCCTCTCTGAATATGATGAAGAATTGGTGAAATTACGAGAACTTCCTGCTGAAACATTGGATGGAAAACAAATCAGCCTTTTTGCAAATCTTGATTTATCCGAAGAGATGACTTTTATAATTCACAATTGTGCAAATGGAATTGGACTTTTAAGAACAGAACAGCTGTTTGAAGAGTATGAAGTTTTTCCTGATGAAGACAAGCAATATGAAGTTTATAAAAAAATTGCTGAACAAATTTATCCTAAGATTGTAATTGTCAGGGCATTCGATATTGGAGGAGATAAAGTTTTACCAGTAGATTTACATGAACCAAATCCAATGCTTGGATGGCGAGGAATTCGTCTTTTGCTTGATAACCCTTCATTATTTAAAACTCAGATTCGAGCAGTTCTTCGTGCAAGTGCTCATAAGAATGTCTGGTTTATGCTCCCAATGATTTCATCTTTACAGGAAGTAATAAGTTCGAAACAGTTAATTGAAGAATGTAAAAATGAATTACAGAAAGAAGGAAAAGCTTTCGATAAAGATATTCCTGTTGGAATTATGATTGAAGTTCCTTCAGCTGCAGTTCTTACAAAAGAATTTGCTCAGGAAGTAGAATTTTTAAGCATCGGAACAAATGATTTAATTCAATATCTGCTTGCTGTTGATAGAGGGAACGATATTGTATCAAGTCAATATCAGGAATTTCATCCTGCAGTCATAAGAACTTTACATCATATTATAACAGAAGCAAAAAAATCGAATAAAATTGTAAGCATGTGTGGTGAAATGGCAGCAGACCCAATTGCTGTTCCATTATTAATTGGTCTTGGTCTTGATTCTTTAAGTTTATCAGCAGCAGGAATTCCATTTCATAAAAAGATTATTCGAAGTCTAAAATATGAAGACATGAAAAAATTGGCTGAGCAATGTCTCGAACTAAAATCAGAAAAAGAAATAAATCAAATACTAAATGATTTCTTTAATCGAAAAATTCAGGATAAAATTAAAAACTTATATTGAGGTATAAAATGAGTATTTCAGAAATGATTAAAAAACATGATGCATCAAATCAATTTCAGGTATTAAAAGATTCATATACTCAAATTGAATATTCATGGAATCTAAAACTTGATCTATCATCTATTGACACATCAAAAATCAAAAACATAATTTTAACTGGTCTCGGTGGTTCTGCTATTGGCGGTGAACTTATTCAAAATTATTTAAGAACTGATTTGAAGTATCCTTATCTTGTAAACAGAAATTATGAGCTCCCTTTATTTGTTGATGAAAATACACTTGTTATTGCTTCATCATATTCAGGCAACACTGAGGAAACCCTTTCTGCATTAAATCAAGCATTGGAAAAGAAATGTCAGATTGTTTGTGTAACAACCGGCGGAAAAATGGAAGACATTGCAAAACAACATAATCTTCCAGTTGCAAAACTTCTCAAAGGTTATCAACCCCGTTTTGCTTTATGGATTAATTTTTTTGCTGTGCTTAATGTTTTTAATTCATTAAAATTAATTCCAGACCAAAGTGAAAATGTTAAGCAAGCTATAGATTTATTAAAAAGAAAAGGGGAAGAGTATTCAAAAGAACAAAATGATGCACTTAATTTAGCTGAAAATCTTGTTGGTTATGTTCCATTAATTTATTCTGTTTCTGATTACACTTCTGTTGTTGGAACAAGATTTAAAGGACAGTTCAATGAAAATTCCAAACATCATGCATTCTTCTCATATTTCCCTGAGCTTGACCATAATGAAATTATGGGCTGGGAAGGCTACAATCCACAACAAATGAATATAAAACTTATTAATATCTGGGATGATGATTATCATCCACAAGTGAAGAAAAGATTTATAATTACATCTGATGTTATTAGGAAATCTGGATGTGAAATAATTGATATAAAAAGTACTGAACCAAATTATAAACTGAGATTGATTGATTTAATTTATTTCGGCGATTGGACAACATATTACTTTGCTGTCATCCGGGGATTTGACCCGACAACAATTGACAACATAAATTATCTTAAGGAACGTCTTTGAGATGCAGCTGCTCAAAAAGTAATTATTTAGTTCAGAAAATTTTTTTCTTCAAGCTTGAGAATAAAATAAATATTCTCAATTGTAACCTGTCAACTATTTTTACTTTTTGGGCAGCTCACAATAAAATTTTCAAATACTGTCTTTTGATTTTATTATTCCCTCAAATTTTATCTGCACAATTTTATTTCTTCGGAAGAAATAAAGTTCAGTACGAAAAATTTAATTGGAAAGTGCTCAAAACAGAGCACTTTAATATTTATTACTATGATGATTTCGAACAAATTGCAAAAATTGGTGCTCAATTTGCTGAAGAAGCTTTTGATGAATACAAAGTTAAATTTAATCATTATGTGACTACAAAAATTCCTCTCATCTTTTATAACACACATATTCATTTTCAGCAAACTAATATTACACCAAGCTTTATTCCTGAAGGTGTAGGCGGATTTTTTGAATTTATGAAAGGACGAGTTGTTATTCCATATCTTGGCTCGTTAAGCAGTTTTAAGCATGTTATTCGCCATGAACTTGTTCATGTGTTTATGACTAATAAAATATTTAATATACTACGAGACCATCGAATTGAAACTGAAAGAATGCCGCCGCTGTGGTTTGTTGAAGGATTGGCAGAATACTGGTCGTTTGATTGGGATACTCAATCAGAAATGGTTATGCGGGATTTTGTGTTGAACAATTTTTTTATTCCGCTTCAAGACCTTGATGCTGCAGATGGATACATAATTTATAAAGAAGGACAAAGTTTTTTAGAGTTTGTTTCAAAAAATTATGGCGAAGAAAAAATTCTTCAGCTTATGGAAAATTTTTGGAGGTTTAGTTCATTCAAGGAAAATATAGAATTTACACTTGGGGAAACTTTTAATGAAATTGGCAATAAGTGGTATTACTCACTTCAACAAAAATATTTTCCATTACTTCAAAATAATTATCCGCATTTTATAAAATCAAAAAAGCTGACAGAATTCGGATTCAATTTTGAACCGAGATTTTATGATAACAATGGAAAGAAAGAAATTTATTTTATTGGAAATCATAATGGATATTCATCTGTGTTTAAGATGAAGTATGATATTGAAAGTGAAGCAATGCAAAATTCAGAAGTTATAATTGAAGGAGAAAGAGAATCTAAATTTGAAGCTTTTCATCTTCTCGAAAAAACTCTTGATGTTTCTAAAGACGGCAAAATAGCTTTCGTAACAAAATCACTTTATAGTGATGTAATTCATATTTATTCGATAAAAGAAAATAAAATAATCAGAACACTTCGATTTAATGATTTGATTGCCAATGGCACACAAACAAGTTTGATATCGATTCGTTCACCTTCGTTTTCAAGTGATGGCAAGTTGCTTCTTTTCACAGCAGCTGATAAAAAAGGCTATACTGATATTTTCATTTATAATTTTGAGGAAGACAAATTATTAAGAATTACAGATGATTATTATTCAGATATAGACCCAATTTTTAATAAAGATAATTCAAAAATAATTTTTGCTTCAGATAGAACAGCAGGTGAATATCAGCAAAAGTATAATTTGTTCGAATATGATTTAAAAAGTAATTCCATTTATTACCTCACCTATGTTAATGCAAATATTTCATCGCCGCAATTTAATCCTGATTACACTGAACTTTATTTTAATTGTGATTATGATGGAACTTACAACATCTGGAAAATGAATTATGCAAATAATCAAAATGAAATTGAACAGGTTACAAAATTTTTAACAAGTGTTTATAGTTTTACATTTGCAAACGACAGCACAATAATTACATCTGCTTTTGAAAAATATTCATTCCAGTTTTATAATCTTACATTAAATAAAAATTCATTTTATTCATCTGTTCAATTTGATTTAATAAAATCAAGAAACTTATGGCTTGCTAAAGAAATTGTAATACCCTCAGAGTATGATAAATTAAAATATCAAAACGAATACACACTTGATTATGCAGTTGGCCAATTATCTACTGATCCAATTTATGGTTCACGCGGCGGAGCTTTATTTTCTTTAAGTGATTTGCTTGGTGATGATAGATACATTTTTTATGTATATAACACAGCAGAAGTTCAGAGTGAAATTTTGAAAAATTTCAATGTGGCTATAAGCAGAATAAGTTTGAAAAGACGAACAAATTTTGGCTATGGCATTTTCCATTATGCAGGCAGAAGATACGATATTACTGAATCAGATGAATTTTTTTATGAAAGAGTATTTGGCGGTTACTTGGAATTGCATTATCCATTTTCAAGTTTCCAAAGAATTGAAGCAGATGTTAGCATTGCAAATTCAGACAAAGAATTGTTTGGTGATATCATTTCAAGAAAATCTCTGCTTGTTTCAAATTCACTTTCTTTTGTGCACGATAATTCTATCTGGTCATCTACAGGCCCAATTGATGGTTCTCGTTTTAGAATACTGCTTGGTTACACAAGTGATGTTAAGTACAGCAATGTTAATTATTATTCATTCATAATTGATTACAGGAAATATTATAGATTAGGACTTAGAAGTGCAATAGCTACAAGAGCAGCTCTTTTTGTAAATCATGGCAAAGAAGCAAGAAGATATTTTGCAGGCGGCAGCTGGGATTTAAGAGGATGGCCTCGCTGGTCAATTAGAGGTCAGAAGTTGTGGCTGTCATCTCTTGAATTGAGATTCCCTTTGATTGATAAAATTCAGGTTAACTTTCCATTCTTGGGATTAAGCTTTTTTAACATTCGAGGTGCACTGTTCTTTGATGCCGGCTCAGCATGGGATAAATCTTATAAAGAAACTCTTGGAAGTATTGGCTTTGGTTTTAGAATAAATTTGTTCAATGCTATTGCTCTGCGTTATGATATTGGAAAGAAAATAGAAAACAACTTTAATAGATTTCAACCAAAATTATTTTACCAATTTTTCTTTGGGTGGGACTTTTGATTTTTAGAAATCTAAAAATATTTCTAACATCATCAATATTTTTAATATCATGTTCACATGATTTGATGATAAAAAATTTTTATTCTGATGATTCTGGAATATTCATGTTTGGCAAAATTCCTCAAAGAAATTTCTATGAAGATTTATCAATTTCTGATTCATTAGAATTATTATGGAAAGCAGAAACAAACGGAAGTCAATCAAATACTTCAATAATAATTAATAATGATTTTCTTTTTGTGAGTGATTTATCAGGAAGAATTTATGGATTTAATATTAAATCAGGGAAATCAATTGGATACTATAAATTTTCTGGTTCAATTGCTGCTGCACCAATAATTAATAAATTAAGAATTTATTTTGCAGTAAATCTCAAATCAGAAAATTATTCTTTGTTTGTAATGAAAGATATTAATAATGCTAAAACTTTGAGTGAAACAAAAATTAAAGGCAGCATTAACAGCGAGATGCTCAAATTGAATGATGGAATTGTTGTTTTAAGTGACAGGGGAGAGCTGATAAAATTTAATTATGCAGGAATTAAAATCTGGTCTGTCGAAACCAAAACCTCAACTCATTCTATTACGGCATCCGATGGAAATATTGTAATCTTCGGAAATGACAATGGAGAATTATTTTTTGTATCATCAAGTGAAGGCAAAATATTGTTTAGAGAAAAAATTTCTGATTATAGCATTAATGGAATAACTATCGATAATCACAATGCTTATGTTTGTGACAGCAGCGGCAAACTAATTTCATTTAATATTCAGACAAAAAAAATTAACTGGATTTTCAACAGCAAAGCAAATATTGTATCTATTCCAGTTTTTAATTCTGAAAATATTTTCATTGGCAATCTTTCAGGAAAAATATTTTCAATTGACAAAAATAATGGTAAACTAAAATGGAGTATTAATACAAGAGGAGTAATTAATTCTACTCCATTGCTTCTTAAAAATTTTTTGATTCAACCTGACTTCAACAAAAAAATTTATTTCATTAATCCAGAAAATGGTGTTATCAAAAAAACTCTAAAATATGATACAAGAATAAAATTATCACCAGTTTTTTATGATGGATACATTTTTTTGGGTGCAGACAGAGGACAAATTTTTGCTTATAAAACTTTTAGAAAAAATTATGATGAAACTCTCTAAAACAATTTTAATGTTGATTTTATCGATTCATTATATAAATGCACAGAATTGTAAAAATTTTGTTACAATCAATACAAACAATATTGATTCTTACATTTTTATAAATAACAATTTTGCAGGAAGGGGTATAGTAACAACAGAGCTTGATTCAGGTTTATATGAGATTTACATCAAACAATACTTAAATAAATGGAACGGAAGTGAAGTTGTTGATACAATTAAGATTTCTGAATGCAATCAGCATTTCAATTTTACTTTTCATTTGCCAAAGTCAAACAGTTTTCAAACAATGTTATATGAAAAATCATTTTCTGGTTTAAACAATTTTCAAAAACATGAATTAGCTGAATCTAATTGGTTGAAGGTATTAATTGGAACTTCTGCAATACTTGGAGCAACAGCTGCTTATTTCAAAATTAACGCAGATAAAAAGTATGATGAATATTTATTAACTGGTGATAAAGAAACATTAAAAAAAGTAAATCGTCTTGATCTTTACAGCGGTATTGCATTTGGTTTATTGCAAATCAATTTTGGCTATTTGATTTACAAATTTTTAATTGAGTAATTAATGAGCATCAAGCCAGTTATCTCCAATTCCAATATCAACAACAACTGGAATATTAAGCGGCAAAGCGTTTTCCATTAAGTCTTTGATTACAAATTTTAATTCATCAACTTCACTTTTATGAGCATCAAAAACTAATTCATCATGAACTTGAAGAATCATTTTTGTTTGTGCTTTTCTTTTCTTAAGTTCTTTGTAGATTTTTATCATGGCTAATTTAATCATATCTGCAGCAGTTCCCTGAATAGGCATGTTGATAGCTACACGCTCTTCGAATTGACGAACAACTTTATTTTTACTGTTAATGTTTCTTAAATATCTTCTTCTTCCCATTAAAGTTTCTGCATAACCTTTCTGCTGAGCTTTTTTGATCGAATCTTCCATGAACTTTTTAACATTCTTGAATGAATTGAAATAATTATCAAAAATTTCTTTTGCATGAGCTTGAGAAATTCCCAATCTTGTTTTTAAGCCAAAAGGACCTAAGCCATACAAAATTCCAAAATTGACTTCCTTTGCTTTTCTTCTCATTTCGGGTGTAACATCTTCTGGATTAACTTTGAAAACAAGAGCAGCAGTTCTGCGATGAATATCTTCACCATTCTTAAATGCGTTTATTAATGTTTCATCGCCGCAAATGCTTGCCATAATTCTTAATTCAATTTGACTGTAATCTGCACTTAGAATGACAAAATTTTTATCCTGCGGGACAAACGCTCTTCTTATTTCTTTACCGAGTTCAGTTCGAATAGGAATATTTTGAAGATTGGGGTCATTGCTTGATAATCTTCCAGTTGATGCAGCAGTTTGATTGTATGTAGTGTGAATTCTTCCTGTCGATGGATTTATTAAATCTGGCAAAGCATCAGCATAAGTTGATTTTAATTTTGATACCTGTCGATAATCCATAATTATATCAATTATTGGATGAGTGCCTTTTAGCGATTCGAGTGCACGTGCATCTGTTGAAAATCCTGTTTTTGTTTTGCTTGTCTCGGGCAGTTTTAATTTTTCAAACAAAATTTTTTGCAATTGTTGAGTAGAATTAATATTAAAAGTTTCTCCTGCTAATCTGTAAATTTCATTCGAATAATTATCAAGAAGAATTTGTAAATCTTTGCTGAACTCTTTTAGAATTTTTGTATCAACACGAACGCCTGTTCTTTCCATATCTTCAAGCACTGGAACAAGAGGGAATTCAATATCGTATGCTACTTTTTCCAATCCTTCTTTCTTCAAAATTTTATCGAGGATTTCATATAATCTGAAAGTTATATCAGCATCTTCACATGAATAATCTGATAATCTTTCTACATCAACTTCAAATATTTTTTCAGGTGTTTTTTTGGATCCAATTAATTCTAAAAGTGGAATTGGTTTGTAGTTCAAATATTTTTCAGAAAGTTCGTCCATCCCATGTTTTTGGTCAGGGTCAATAACATAACTTGCAAGCATTGTATCGAAATAAAAATTTTCTACTTCAATATTATATCTTCTTAAAACAGCTATATCATATTTCCCATTTTGACAAACTTTTTTGATTTTTTTGTTTTCAAAAATTGGTTTGAAAATTTTTATAAAATCATCAACAGGCAATCTTTCTGATAAATCAGCCGAGAATAAACCATCAGTTTCCCTTTGAGGATTAACTGCAACAAACCATGCTTCTTTTGGTTTTACAGAAAAAGAACATCCAGCCAAATTTGCAGTGAATGTATTTAAAGAATCTGTTTCTGTATCAAATACAAATAATTCATGTGAAGTTAATTTTTCAGCAAGTTTTTTTGCATCTTCTTTTGTAGTAATTAAATGATATCTTACCTTGCTTTTGTCATATACCTGAATGTTTTCATTCTCGGGAATTTTTTCAATTATCTCTTCTGTTTTGATTTCTGTGGTTTCATCGGAATACATTTTTTTAATTCTTGATGCGAATGTTCTAAATTCAAGCTCATTAAAAATCTTTAATAATTTTTCTAAATCAGGTTTCTGAAATTTTGCTTCTTCAAAATTTATTTCAAATGGAACTTCTGTATTTATTGTTGCAAGTTCTTTGGATAAAAATGCATTTTCTTTGCTTTCGAGAAGTTTGTTAGCAATGCTTTGCTTTTCAATTTTGTCCAGATTTTTATAAATATTTTCAAGTGACTTAAATTTTTGAATTAATGGCAAAGCTGTTTTTGGACCAATACCGGCAACACCAGGAATATCATCGGATGAATCGCCAACAAGTGCTAAATAATCAATCATTTGTTTGGGTTCAAATCCGTATTCTTCGCGAACTTTATCTTCATCAATAATAACAATTTCATCTGTAGTTTTTCCAGGCTTAACTAATTTTACATTTTCAGAAACAAGCTGAATAAAATCTTTATCAGGTGTAATTGCATAACATATAAAACCTAATTTAGAAGCTTTCTTTACAGCTGTTCCAATCAAATCGTCTGCTTCGTATCCTGGAAGAATATAAATTGGAATTTTAAATGCTTCAATAATTTCTTTAATTCTGCTGATTTGTTGAATCATATCTTCTGGCATTTCTTCGCGTGATGATTTGTAGTTTTCATATTTCTCATGTCTGAATGTTTTTTCTTTTGAATCAAATGCTACTGCAATGTAATCTGGTTTTGTGTCCTCAATAATTTTTAATAACTGGCTTACAAATCCATAGACCGCAGAAGTTGGTTCACCTTTGGATGTCATTAATGGTCTCGATATAAAAGCATAATAGCCCTTGTAAGCAAGAGCCATTGCATCAATTATTACAAATTTCTTTTTGTTCTCTTTCATATTATTTCTTTATATCACTTAATTATTTTTTTATATTCTCTATGGAAAATAAAAATTAGAACAATTAATAACCATACAATAGATTATGAAAAAAATTATTAATCTGTATGTTATTTTAATTTTGCTGCTTCCTTTGACAATTAGTTGTCAGAGCAATCAACACACTGATACTATTTTCATTGCAGCATGGAATGTAGAAAATTTATTTGATACAGAAGATGACCCATTAAAAAATGATTCAGAATTTCTTCCTACAAGCAAAAAGCAATGGACTGATGATAGACTTGAACAAAAAATTATAAATCTTGTCAGAGTTATTAATTATATGAATGATGGCTGCGGACCAGATATACTGGCTCTTGAAGAAGTTGAAAATATCAATGTTGTAAAAAAGTTACTTTATAAACTTCAATATCGAGATTATGTAACAGTTTATCGAGAATCGCCTGATGAACGGGGAATTGATGTTACATTAATATATGACAGAGATATTTTCAAAATTATTTCTGTTGATACATTGAAAGTAAATTTACCAAGCGGTGCAAAAACGAGATATATATTGCATGTAACATTGAATCATAAATTAAGCAATACAAATCTCCAAATTTTTATTAATCATTGGCCCTCAAGATTGGGTGGACAAGTAAAATCCGAACCAAACAGAATAGCTGCAGCAAAAGTATTGAGAGGAAAAGTTGATTCATTATTCTCAATAAATGATAAAGAGCAAATTATCATTCTTGGCGATTTTAATGATGAGCCGGATAATATTTCTATAAAAGAAATTCTTAATGCGAAAGAATTTGATTGTGAAAAAGAGAATTCACGACCGAAAGAATTAATCAATCTTTCTTACAAAAAATTTCTGAATGGAAAAGGAACTTATCTTTATGGAAGTGACTGGAATATGCTCGACCAGATTATTGTTTCATCTTCAATGTTTGATAAAGCTAAACTTGATTATATTTGTGATAGTTTTGAAATAATTCAACCTTCATTTATAGTTACAAAATCAGGAGAAAAAATTGGAGCTCCAATTCCAACTTATTCAGGCAACAGATACATTGGCGGATTTAGTGACCATTATCCAGTTGGTGCAAAATTTAAATTCATAAAAGAAAGGAAAGAAAAATGAATAAAATATTTTTATTGTTTGGTTCTTCAGGACATCTTGGAAGTACTGCTGTTGAATATTTTTTAAATCAAGATTATGATAAATATTATTTCTTTACAAGAAAGCAATTAGAAAAAAAAATTGAATCAAAAAATGTAGAAGTTGTTTATATCAATGATTTAACTGATGAACGAAATGTTCAAGATGCTTTTGAAAAAGTAAAAGCAGATGATGATTCATTATTGTTTTTATTTAGTACGATTGGAACATTCTGGGGAGGTAAAAGCATTTCTGATACACCTTATGAAGAATGGAAAAAGTTATTAAATATAAATTTGAACTCATCATTTCTTATTGCAAAATATTTTATGAAATTAGTTGAAAGAAGCAAAGGAGGTTCAATTTGTTTTACAGGAGCCTATTCAAGTTTTGTAAATGAACCTAATATTGCAGCATATGGTTTATCAAAGAATGCATTAAATTATTTAGTAAAAAGTTTAGCGGTTGAAGGCAAGTCAATTAATATGAGTGCAAATGCTGTTGCACCATACATAATTGACACACCAGAGAACAGAGAGTGGATGAAAGATAAAGCAAAGCTAATTCCACAAGAAAAAATTTGTAAGATAGTTCAAAAAATTTTTGATGAGTGGAAAATTTTTAATGGAAATATAATTCCACTTTTTGAATTGATAGAAAATTGATTAATTTTGTTTTGTCAATAAAATAATTTATTGACTTTTTTGGCTCATTTATTTAATGTTAGCCACACAATTTTTGAAAATTATATTTATTAATTAACACAATTGGAGGTTTTCCTATATGGAACTAACACATATCTCAGGATTCATGATGACAATTTTAGCCCAGGTCCAAGAACCAAGCTTAGTAGGATATTTACAGCAAAAATTCATAGAAGGCGGATTCTTTATGTGGCCCATTCTTGGCTGCTTAGTTATTGGATTAGGCTTTGCTATTGAACGTCTCTGGACTTTATCAAGAGCAACAATCAATACAAAGAAATTTATTGTTCAAGTAAAAGATGCATTAAAAAATGGTGGAGTTGAAGAAGCAATAAAATTATGTGAAAATACAAGAGGTTCAATTGCTTCTGTATTTCATGCCGGTTTATTAAGAGCTGAAGAAGGACTTGATGCTGCAGAAAAAGCTATTATGGCTTATGGTGCTATTGAAATGGGTTTCCTCGAAAAAGGTTTAATCTGGATTTCTACATTTATAGCACTTGCACCTATGCTTGGTTTTACTGGAACCGTTCAAGGTATGATTCAAGCATTTGATGCTATTAAAGAAGCTGCTCAAATTTCACCAAGTATTGTTGCAGGAGGTATCTCGGTTGCATTGTTAACTACTTTGTTTGGTCTTGTTGTTGCTATGATTTTACAGGTATTTTATAACTATTTTGTTTCCCGTATCGACAAATTAGTAGCTGATATGGAAGAAAGCTCAATTGAATTGATTGATGCTCTCTATGAATTGAAAACTAAAAAATAAGTTTAATTAATTTGAGAATTCTAAAATGGTTAAGTTAAAGAAAAGAAAACTTCCAGAAGCAGAAATACCTACAAGTTCTATGGCTGATATTTCATTCTTGCTTCTGCTCTTCTTCTTGGTTTCTACAGTAATTGATGTTGACACAGGTATTGGACTTGTATTACCAGAATATATTCCGCCAGGAGAACAAGAATTAGTACCAATTTCTAAAGATAGGCTTGCAGCTGTTTTGATTAATGAAAATGGTGATGTTCTACTTAATAATGAAATTATTGCAATACCTCAAATATCAAAAGTATTGAAACCAAGAATCGAAAGTAAGATTGATTTACCTGCAAATAAGAAACTTGTAGTATCTATAAAAACTGATAGAAAAACAAATTACAATTTGTATATTCAAGCGTTAGACCAGATAAAAGATGCATATTTTCAGGTGCGTGAAGAATATGCCCGCTCAAGATTTGGCAAACGCTTAATTGATATCGATGATAGAAGTGAAGAAATGAAAGAAATTAAAGAAAAGATACCTATTACAATCAGTATTGCAGAACCAGAAACTGTAAAAAAATAATTTTGAGGTTGATAGATGAAATTTCAGAAAAAGAGAGCTTCGGTTAAGCAGCAGATTCCAACTGCATCTCTGCCAGATATTGTGTTCATGCTGCTTTTGTTCTTTATGGTTACAACAACACTGCGCGAAGTTGATGTGCTTGTTAAATTCAGATTACCTGAAGCAAAGGCAATTGAAAAAATTGAAAACAAAAGATTAATTTCTTACATCTGGGTAGGATATGATGGCAGAATTCAATTAAACGATAGTATTGTTAAACTCGAAGATATTCAAAAAATTATGTATGCAAAAAGATTAGCACTGCCTAATGTGATTGTATCTTTAAGAATTGATAAGAATTCTGAAATGGGAATAGTTACTGATATTCAACAGGAACTTAGAAAAGCATCATGTCTGCGAATAAACTATTCAGCTATGCTGAAAATATAAAAATAGATTCTTAAAAAATAAGAGGCAGGTTATTCTCAAAATGGCCTGCCTTTTTTTTTGAGGTGCATATGAACTTGAGAGATAAAATTAATAATGACTTGAAAGAAGCAATGAAAGCCGGCGATAAAGTTCGGCTTGAAACAATTAGATCAATTCGTGCATTAATACTCGAATTCGAAAAAAGCGGTTCTGGAAAAGAATTAACTCCTGAAGAAGAAATTCGTATTCTTACTGCTGCAGCTAAAAAAAGAAAAGAAGCTATTGAACAATATCGAAATGCTAATCGACCTGAACTTGCTGAAAAAGAAGAAAATGAACTCAAGATTATCGAAGAATATCTTCCTAAGCAATTAACAAATGAAGAAATATTAGAAGAAGTTAAAAAAATTGCTGCAGAGATTAATGCTAAAGACAAAAATGATTTCCCGCGTTTAATGCCGCTTGCTGCCAAAACCTTAAAAGGCAGAGCTGATGGCAAAGTTGTAAAAGAAATTGTAGAAAAATTTCTGAGCATGAATTGAATTACATAGATTATTTAATAATAACTATAGCTGTCATTGGATTTATTCTTGGTTTTAAAGATGGTTTAGTCAGAAAAATTATTGGATTAATTGGAATTGTTGTTGCATTCTTTTTAGCGTTTGAGTATTCTCAAACAATTGGTAAATATCTAAATCCTTTCTTTAATAATGATGAATATCTATCAAATGTTATCTCTGGCATTCTTATTTTTTTAATTGTTATTTTGATTGCCTCAATATTAAAACGAATTATTCATCCAGTCGATAAATTGAATAAATTTTTGAATCAGCTAATAGGCGGAATTATAGGAACTGTTCAAATATTTTTTTTCTTAAGCGGAATATTTTTGCTGCTTGATATCCTTGGCTTCCCAAATGAAAAAACTAAAAAAGATTCTTTAATGTATTCATATGTTTCTGATATAATTCCTAAATCGATTGACCTGATAATCGGACATCAATCAAAAGCAGCAGATTTGATTAAAAATTTTATTGAGAATAAAGATACAATAAAAACTCCACCCATAGATTCTGTTATAACAAAATGATAAGATTTGATACATTAGAAAAATTAGAATTCTCTAAAATATTATCCCACATTTCTAAATACTGTGTAACAGAAAAAGGAAAGCAAAAAATCCTTTCACTCAAACCTTTTGATTCATTAAATCAAGTAATTGAAGAAGGCAGAAAAGTAAATTATGCTAAAGAAATTATAATCAGGAATGATATTCCGCCTATTGATTACTTGCCTGATTTAACAGAAACATTATATCGAAGCAGGATTGAAGGTGTAATTCTAAGTTCAAAGCAAATTTTGGATGTATTGAAACTTGCGGAAATATCCCGTAAGTTATATCAATTTTTGAAACCTAAAGAAAATGAACATAATGAATTATTAGAGCTTCGAAACTTTTTGTTTGTAGATAAAGTCTTTGAACATCAGATAAGCAAAGTATTCACAGAAAGCGGTGAAGTAAGAGATGATGCAAGCAATGAATTAAAATCAATTAGAAATGAAATAAAAGAAAAAGAGTTTTCACTTCAGAGGCTGGTTAATAAACTTCTAAAGCAGTTAAGTGAATCATATCTTGTTCAAGAAGAATACATAACACAAAGAGATGGAAGAATTGTCCTTCCTGTAAAAGCAGAACACAAACGTCATGTTCGAGGTTTTATTCATTCAGAATCGTCTACAGGACAGACAGTTTATATAGAACCTGAAGAAACTCTTGAATTAAATAACGAAATTCTTTCATTAAAGTTTGCTGAAAAAAGAGAAATTGAAAAGATTTTGAAATCATTAACAATAAGAATTGGAAATCAAAGCAATGAGTTGTTAAGAACACTTGATACAATTGCAGAACTCGATTCAATTTTTGCTCGTGCAAAATATTCGATTGAAATAATTGGTTCATTTCCATCTTATGATGAATCAAAGCCATTTCAAATAATTGATGGAAGACATCCTTTATTGATAAGAAAGATTGGAATTAATAATACAGTCCCACTTAACATAAAAATTGATAAAGAAAAAGTAATTGTAATTACTGGACCAAATGCTGGCGGTAAAACAGTAGCACTTAAAACAATTGGAATCCTTGTATTAATGGCTCAATCTGGAATTCCTATTCCTGCAAATCCAGACTCAAATTTCCATTATTTTGAAAAAGTTCTTGTTGATATCGGAGATGCACAATCAATTGAAGATGATTTAAGTACATTTAGTTCGCATCTGAAAAATATAAAAAACATAATTGAAGAAGCATCTGAAAAAACACTTGTCTTAATAGATGAAATTGGAACAGGTACTGACCCAACAGAAGGAGCTGCAATTGCTTCTGGCATTTTAATAACATTGAGAGATAAGGGTGCTGTAGTGCTTGCAACTACACATCATGGTTCTCTTAAGATAATAGCAAATCAGCTGGAAGGTTTTCAAAATGCTTCAATGGAATTTGATACAACTGAATTAAAACCTACTTACATTTTTAATCAGGGAATGCCAGGTTCAAGTTATGCTTTTGAAGTTGCTCATAGAATTGGATTTGATGATAAATTTATAAATCGTGCTAAAGAATTTTTAGAAACAGATAAAATTAAAATCGAGGAATTTCTTATCAGTCTCGAAAAAAAATCTAAAGCACTTAGAGAACAGCTTCATAAACTTGAACTGGAAAATCTAAGACTTAAAAGTTTATCTAATCTTTATCAGGAAAAGATTGATAAGCTTGAAAAACAAAAAAAGGAAATTCTTTCAGATACAAAAAGAAAAGCAGATGAAATTCTTGAGACGATTAATAAAAAGCTTGAGAATGCAATTAAGAATATTAAAGAATCAAATGCAGCTCGTGATGTAGTGAGAAAGGAAAAGCAGGAAATTGAGAACACTAAAAAAGAAATAAAGAAAATGTTTTTGCATCAAGTAAAAGAAGAAAGCCAGTATGAACTAAAAGTTGGAGATTATGCTTCAATTAAAGGAACAACTTCTGTTGGAATAATTGAAGAATTGGACAAGGAAAAAAATAGAGCATTATTAACAATTGGTTCTATAAAAATAAAAGCAAAATATTCAGAATTAATACCAGCAAAAAAATCAGAAGTTGAAGAATATTATCCTAAAAAATTTGATATAACCACTGATAATCTTAATTATAGATTGGACATTCGAGGCAAACGAGCAGATGAAGCTGAGCTTGAGATTATAAAATTTCTTGACAATGCAAATATGCAAGGTCTGGATAAAGTTGAAATTTTACATGGTAAAGGAACTGGTGCATTAAAACAACTTGTGAAAAATATCCTAACCAATTATAAAGGTGTAAAAAATTTTTATTATGCTAATATCGAATACGGCGGAGATGGAATTACAATTGTTGAATTTCAATAAAGTTAGATAATAATTCTTTTTGCTTTTATAAAACAAATAACTATATTTTCATTGAATTCTTAACAAACATAGAGGAGGTTGTGTGAAAAAAGTATTACTAATTTTATTACTAACAATATCCTTGACTGCCAGAATTTTTGCTGGTGGGTTTCAACTTAATGAGCACGGTGCTCGTGCAATGGCAATGGGCGGAGCTTTTACTGGTCTTGCTAATGACCCTTCTGCCGTTTACTTCAATCCTGCTGGTATAACTCAATTAAAAGGAACTCAATTTTACTTGGGTTCTACTTTAATTGCTCCATTAAGTTCTTATAAGGTTCCTGGAGCTACTAAATTAGAGTATGAACAAAAAACTCAAGTTTTTACACCAATTAATTTTTATGTAACTCAGGAAATTACAAATAAGCTTTATGCAGGTATTGGAGTTAATAATCCATATGGATTGGGAACTACCTGGCCATCAACATGGGTAGGTAAATATTTAGCAGTTGATACACAGCTTAAGTCGTTCTTTGTAACTCCTGTTATTGCTTATCAATTATTAGATAATTTATCATTAAGTGTAGGTGGTACATTTGCCTTAGCTGATGTTACTATTAAACGAAAATCTCCTTCACCAGTAGGGGGCGATTTTACTTTAACATTAGAAGGCGATGGAACAGCTTTTGGGTTCGCAGCTGGAATTTTATATAAACCATTATCAAGATTATCAGTTGGATTGAGTTATAGAAGTGAAGTAAGTTTTGATCTCGAAGGAACTGCAACAAGCGAGCCTGCTACTTTTAAGCATCCACAGCTTGGTGATTTACCTTTCCCGAATGGTAACATTACTGCTCCTTTAACTACTCCTCAAAATGCTACTTTGGGAATTGCTTATAAAGCATCAGATAATGTAATGTTAACTGCTGACTTTCAGTATGTCGGCTGGTCAAGCTATAATAAATTAGAAGTTACTTTTGAAAATTATGACCTTGATTTGAATCCTCTCAATGGTAAACAAAATGTTTCTTCAGTTGAAAGAAATTACGAGAATACATTTATTGCAAGAGCTGGTTTTGAATATGATGTAACTTCTGCATTCAAGTTAAGAGGCGGAATTTTTTATGATAGAAATCCAGTTCCAACAGAATATGTTGAACCAACTTTACCAGATGCAGACAGAATTGGATTAAACATTGGCTATGGTGCTAAATTAACAGAAAATCTGCGCCTCGATATTTCATATTTATTGCTCTTATTCTCTGATAGAAAAGTGTCAAATTCAAAGTTTGGATTTAATGGAACTTATTCAAATACAGCTCATCTATTTGGGGTTAACTTAGCATATTCATTATAATTATTGAGATTATTTAAAACTCTGTATCTCTGCTACATTGGAGATACAGAGTTTTTCTATTTATTTCATAAAAGAAAAAGATTCAACTTAGTTTTTGGTAATTTCATTTAATAATAATAAATTTATAAAGACAAGTATAACAAATTAAAGGTGAGTAAATTGGCTTTCTCACTAAATAAAGTAATGTTAATTGGTAATTTAGGCGCTGATGCCGAGACAAGATTTACTACAAATAATGTGGCAATTACAACATTTCCTCTTGCAACATCAAGAAGCTACAAAAATCAAAATAATGAATGGGTAAATGAAACTACTTGGCATAATATAGTTTGTTTTAATCTCTCAGATTTTTATAAACAAGCACTTAAAAAAGGAAAAAGATTTTACGTTGAAGGAAGAATAAGTAAAAGAGAATATTCCGTAAAAGATGAAAAAAGATATTTTACAGAAATTGTTGCCGAACAATTAATTCCTCTTGATGCCAAAGAACAGATTGAACCGAATTCTGAAAATGCATCAAGTAAAACTGATGTAAGTACTGAGGATGAGGCAAATATTCCACCTGATTTTGATTCGGCTTCATCTTCTCAAGATGATGATTTACCATTTTAATTAGTATGTCGAATAAGTTAGGATTATAATTTAATTGGATTTTGATTGGATATTACGCATACTCATTTTGATTATATGCTTGATTTTATCTGCATTCTTTTCTGGTTCAGAAGTTGCACTTTTTTCAATTGATAAAAAAATAGTGCAAGAAATCAGAAAAGAGCACAGCTTAATTGGAGGGTACATAAACTTATTGATTGAAAACCCAAGAAGACTTCTTGTTACAATCTTATTGGGCAATACAATAGTCAATATTGCCGCCTCAATTACTGCTGTTTTAATTGCACTCGATGTAGCTAAAATTTATCAAATCTCAAAAGAATTTGCTTTAAGTGTTCAAATTATTTTGCTTACAATCATTATTCTTTTAATAGGTGAGATAACACCAAAACTATGGGCAAATAAATATCCTGTTCAATTTGCAAAAATTGTTTCAATTCCACTTTACTGGATTAGTGTAATATTTTTTCCGATAGCAAAAATTTTAACAGATGTTTTAAGAATAAGCACATCAAAACTAAAAGCAAATAAATTAAAAACTGCTTTACATAGCACAGAAATAAGCGAACTTGCTGATTTAAGCCTGGAAAAAGGAACAATAGAACAAGATGAACAGGAACTAATTCAAGGGATTGTTTCTTTTAGAAGTGTCACGGTAAGAGAAATTATGACTCCTCGTGTTGATATTGTAGCTGTTCCTTTAAATGCTACTTTTGAAGAATTGATGAGAATCATTACAGAATCAGGACACAGCAGAATACCACTTTATGGGAAAAGTCTGGATGACATTCAGGGAATAATTTATGCAAAGGATTTGCTCCCTTATTTAAAAAATCCAGAACTGCGAAAAACATTATCTCTTAAAAAAATTGCAAGAGAAGCTCTCTTTGTTCCAGAAACAAAACATATAAGTGATTTGCTTCATGATTTTCAGGAAAAAAAGCTCCATTTAGGTATTGTGGTTGATGAATATGGCGGAACAGCTGGTTTAATTTCTCTTGAAGACATTCTTGAAGAAATTGTTGGCGATATTCGTGATGAATATGACAAAGAAGAATCACAAATTATTAAACTATCTGAAAATGAATTCATCGTGAGTGGAAAATTATCTATTGATGAATTAAATGAATTACTGGGATTTGATTTCTCATCAGAAAACAAGGATTATGATACTGTAGGAGGATTTATTTTGAATCAAGCTGGCATTATACCATCTCAAGGTTTTCATTTTACTTTTAATAACTATAAATTTACTGTTAAGGAAATTTCAAATAAAAGAATAAGAAAAGTTTTTATTGAAAAACTTTCACAGCAAGAAGAAACTGAATGAAAAAAGGTTGCTTTTTAACAATAGTTATTTTACTAACAATATTAATCAGCAGCGGAATTTATCTTTATAAAAAATATGGTTATAAATTGGAAGACTATGGTAAAGAAAAAATTATGAATATTACATTAAATAAATTGAATGAGAAGCTTAATAAGATGGATAAAAGCATTTATAATGATTCCTTAAAATCATTTATTGAAGCAAAAACAGTAGACTTAAAAAAGCAAAACTTTGAAATTGCTATGAATAGATTTCAATCAATGATTGACTATGTAAAAATTATCATTGAAGATGGAAAAGTTGATTCAATTGAATTTAATAATCTGAAAAAACTCACATTGGAAAATGAAAGATCAAAGAAAAACAGAAATTAAAGTAGGCATAACAGTATTTATTGGCATAATTGTTTTGCTCTGGATTTACGGCTGGGCAAAAAATATTACAATGAATTCAGATAGAAAAAAATTGACAGTTGAATTTAATTCTGTTGCAGGACTTGAAATTGGTGACCCTGTTACAGTAAATGGTGTAAGAAAAGGGTATGTTGATGATATAAAAATATCCAGCTCAAAAGTTGAAGTATTATTAAATCTTGATTCAGATATTGAGCTCAAAGAAGATGCAAAATTTTATGTGATGATGCTTGATTTAATGGGCGGTAAAAAAATTGAAATTAATCCTGGCTTTTCGAATAATTCACTTAATTATAATCTTCCTCATAAAGGTGAATTTCTTGGTGATATTGCAACTGCAATGGCAATATTAGGCACAGTTGAAAGCGACCTTGTTGATGTAGTAAGAGAAATTAAATTTTCTTTATCTCACATAAATAAAACTTTGGCAGATTCACAATTCAACAACGAACTTAAAAATTCTTTGTCGAATTTGAATAACTTGACCAACAATCTAAATTCTTTGATATTGAACAATAAAGATAAAATTGCTGATTTATTGAATGAAGGCACAGAACTTACAAAATCAGTAAATAATTTCATGACCACAAACAGAGATTCATTAAAAGTTACAATTAGTTTATTAAAACAAACACTCGAGAATTCAGAAAAATTAATTTCAAGTGTAAATGAATTTATTGACAAAACAAATAAATCTGAAAATAATTTAGGCAAAGCCCTTAACGATAAAGAAATGATTGAAGACTTGAAATTTTCTATCAAACAACTCAAAGATTTAACATTACTTTTACTGGAACAACTTAAATCAAGCGGAATAAAAGTCGATGCAAAAATTGATTTGTTTTAGTTAAACACAATGTTATATGATACTTGGACTTGGTATTGACATAATTGAAATCGAAAGAATAAAAAAAAGTGTTGACAATCATGGTGAAAAATTCTTAAACAGAATTTTTACTAAAACCGAATTGGAATATTCATTAAATAAAAAAAATAAATATCAGCATCTGGCTGCGCGCTTTGCTGCAAAGGAAGCAATAATAAAAGCTATTTCACCGTTTAATAAAACTTTCAGCTGGAAGGATATTGAAATTAATAATCAATTAAGTGGAATGCCCACTGTTAAATTTCATGGAAGGTTAAAAGATTTTCTGGGAGAAGATAAACTTTTGCATGTATCTATGAGCCATTCAGATAATTATGTAACCTGTGTGGCTGTATTATCTCAAAAATCTTTTTCTAAAGACAATTCCTGATTCCTCAAAAAATCTCTTACAGATTTTATTTCTAAACTTATTTTATATTTTTGTTGTTAAACTGAAAAAATTAGAAAGGATTTATTGTGAACGAGAAAAGAGTAATAGTAGCAATGAGTGGTGGTGTAGATTCATCTGTTGCAGCTGCTCTGCTTAAAAAGCAGGGTTATGATGTAATTGGAATAACAATGAAAACATGGGGCTTTATGGAAGTTGGCGGTGCACCCAAATTTGAATCTGGTTGCTGTTCACTTGATGCAATTTTTGATGCTAAAAATGTAGCAGATGTTCTTGGTATTCCTCATTACACTGTTGATTTTACAAAAGCATTCGAAAAAACTGTAATTGATAATTTTGTGGAAGAATATTTGGCTGGAAGAACTCCAAACCCATGCGTAGTATGCAATAGAAAAATTAAATGGGAAGAATTGCTAAAGAAAGCAGATTCACTTGATGCAAAATATGTTGCTACCGGTCATTATGCTATCATTGAGTATAATGAAATTGAAAACAGATTTACATTAAAACATTCTGAAGATAATCCTAAAGATCAAACCTATGCACTTTGGGGATTAACTCAAGAGAGTTTGAGCAGAACAATTTTTCCACTTGGGAATTTGAAAAAAACTGAAGTAAGAAAATTAGCAGAAGAATTTGGATTAAAAACAGCTGCAAAGCCGGATAGTCAAGAAATTTGTTTTGTTGCAGATAATAACTATGAAAGATTTTTAAGAGAAAGAATTCCTGATGTTATCAATAAAATTGAAGAAGGAGATATAATTTATCACGGAAAAGTTATTGGAAAACATAAAGGAATTCCATTTTATACAGTTGGTCAAAGAAGAGGCTTAGGAATTTCTGTTGGAAAACCTGTTTATGTCAAAAAAGTTGACAGCAGTTTGAACATTATTGAAATTGGAGATAAAGAAGAATTGCTCGAAAAAGATGTTACAGCTCTGGATGTTAATTATGTAAGCAAAGCAGAACTTAAAAAAGGAGAAATCGTTTTTGGTAAAATTCGATACTCTGATAAAGCTACTGCAGCCGAAGTAATTTATTCTGACCAGAATAAAATTCATGTTAGATTTATTGAACCAAAAAATGCAGTAACACCAGGTCAATCATTGGTTCTTTATGATGAAAAAGGTTATCTGCTTGCTGGCGGTATAATTTTTAGGAACTAAGTTTTGCTCTTTCATTATTTAATTGAGTTTACGATATTTGTAAAGTAAAGAGAAAGGAAATTTTATTAATCCATTAAAAAACATAAAATCGGAGGCAGGTCTTCGAACGGAAATTCAGCTCAAATGGTTCACTCAATGCAAGAGTTTTATTGCTCAACCAGAGTTACGAGCCTTTAACTATATGCAATGTTAAAAAGGCTATTGTATTAATTCTTTTAGGCAAAGCCGAATTAGTAGCAGATAACGAACGCAAAAAAATTCATACAGTTTCAAAAACATTTCCTTGGCCAAGTGTCATCCGATTAAACGACTTTGTAAAAGTTCCATATAAAAAAATTATCCTTACTCGAAGAAATATTTTAAAAAGAGATGGGCACAAATGTGCTTATTGCGGAAGAGGCGATTTACCACTGACAATTGACCATGTAATTCCAAAATCTAAAGGCGGTGATGACAGCTGGGAAAATCTTGTAGCTGCATGTCTTCCTTGCAATAATAAAAAAGGAGACAGAACCCCTGAAGAAGCAGGCATGAAACTTCGTTTTAAACCTTATGCACCAAATCATATTATGTTTATTAAATCTGCAGTCAGCAGAATAGAAGAATCCTGGAAACCTTACCTATTTCAATAAGCATAAGTAACTTTTTTTTCATTATTTTTGTAACCACATTAATTAATTATTCCAACAGTCTATGGCAAAAAAGAGAATTTTGAGCGGAATGAGACCTACAGGCAAACTTCATCTTGGGCATTATGTAGGTGCTCTTGAAAATTGGGTCAAATTACAAGATGAGTATGACAGCTACCATTTAATTGCTGATTATCATGTTCTTACTACAAATTTATCAACTGATGAAATTTATGAAAATACAATTCAAATGTTGATTGACTGGTTAGCTTGCGGATTGGACCCAAATAAAAGTCCACTTTTCCGGCAATCTCAAATTAAAGAACATGCAGAATTGTTTCTTATCTTTTCAATGTTAATAACAAAAGCCAGACTCGAAAGAAATCCAACTTTAAAAGAGCAGGTTCGGGATTTGAATATTGAAAATGTAATTTATGGTCATTTAGGTTATCCTGTTCTTCAAGCTGCTGATATTTTGTTATATAAAGGTGAAGCTGTTCCAGTTGGGGAAGATCAGGTGCCACATATAGAAATCACAAGAGAAATAGCTCGGCGTTTTAATAATCAATATGGAGAAGTTTTTCCTGAGCCTGAGGCTTTGCTTACAAATTTTGCAAGATTACCTGGACTTGATGGAAATGCTAAAATGAGTAAGTCACTTGGAAATACAATTTTACTTTCTGATGAACCTGATATTGTTAATCAAAAATTAAGAAAGGCAGTTACGGATCCATTAAAAGTTAGAAAAAATGACCCGGGCAGACCAGAAATTTGTCTTGTATTTACTTATCATAAAAAATTTAATCCGGAAGAAACTGATGAAATAGAAAAAAATTGTCGCAGTGGTGTTCTTGGTTGCGTAGAATGTAAAGCAAGATGTGCTGCTAAGATAAATTCATTTTTAGAACCTATAATTGAAAAAAGAAAATTTTATGAAAACAATATTGAACAGGTAAAAGAAATTTTAATTGAAGGAGAAAGAAAAGCTAAAGTGACTGCTTCAGCTACAATGGAAGAAGTTCGTTCAAAAATGAAATTGGGTTAAAGTGTATAAAATAAAGCTTTCACATTTCGAAGGACCGCTTGACCTTCTCTTATTTTTTATTAAGAGAGACGAGCTGAACATTTACGATATTCCTATATCAAAAATCACAAAAGATTTTATGGATTATCTTAAAATGCTTGAACAGCTCGATCTTGAAATTGCTGGTGATTTTATTCTTATGGCTGCTACTTTAATGCAAATAAAAGTAAAAATGCTGCTGCCTAAGGAAATCGATGAAAAAGGAGAAGAAATTGATCCCCGCGCTGATTTGGTGAAAGCCTTGCTTGAATATAAACGATATAAAGAAATGTCTGAAGAATTGAGCTTCATGGAATCCAACATGAGAAATTATAATTTCAGAGGAAATTTTCAATACGATAGCAAAGAAACTGTAACAAACTACGAAACATTACTAAAGAATATTACAATCTATGACTTAATGAAAGCATTCAAAAAAGTTTTGCTCGATAAAATTGAACAACCTGTTCATCAAATTCAAAAGTGGAATGTAACTATTGAAGAACAAATGGATTATATTTCTAAAAAGCTAAAAGAAAAATCACAAATTACTTTTCAAGAATTAATGAAAGAAATGAAAAATAAAATTAGAATTATTGTGACATTCATTGCTATGTTAGAGATGGTTAAATCAGGTCAAATTGGTTTGAAAGAATCTACGGGATTCAATGATTTCATAATTTATGGGTTGAATAATGGATAATGCATACATATCAGTAATTGAAGCCTTGATATTTGCAGCCGATGACCCAATTCCTGCTAAAGAAATTATTAATGCTATTAAAGAAATTGATGGTCCTGATGTTGAAATTTCAGAAGAAGATGTAGAGAAAACTGTAGACCAGCTGAATGAAAAATATAATCAGAATGGGAATGCATTTGTAATTCTCAAAATAGCTAATGGATATGTTTATGCTACAAAACCAGACCATGCAAAATATGTAGGATATTTGTCAACAGAGAAAAGCAAAAGAAGATTAAGTCAAGCAGCATTAGAAACTCTTGCTATCATAGCTTATAAACAACCAATTACAAAACCGGAGCTTGAATTAATCCGCGGCGTAAATTCAGATTATACATTGAATACATTACTTGAAAAAAATTTAATAACAATTCAGGGAAGAGCCGATACTGTAGGAAGACCTCTTCTTTATGTTACAACTGATGAGTTCTTGAAATATTTCGGATTGCGAAATATTTCAGACTTACCTAAACCAAGAGAAATTGAAGAGATTATGAAAGATGAAGATTTTCAAGAACAAAAAAGAAGAATTATGATGAACGAAGTGGAAGAAAATTTAGAAGAAGATTCTCAATCAGATTCTGAAGGCGAAGAAAATGAAAATGCGTTTGAATAAATTTATTTCTGAATGTGGAATTGCTTCGAGAAGAAAATCTGAAAGTTTTATTCTTGAAGGACGAGTTGCTGTTAATGGTAAAACTGTTACTGAACTTGCATTCGTTGTTGACCCCGATAATGATATTGTTACTTTAGATGGTGAAAAATTAAAAATCGAAAAGAAGGTTTATTTCTTATTGAATAAACCAAAAGGTTATATTACAACAACAAGCGATGAAAAGAAAAGAAAAAAAGTAACTGATTTAATTAATACTCAACATAAAATATTTCCTGTAGGACGTCTTGATTATGATACAACCGGCGTTCTGATTTTAACAAATGATGGAGATTTTGCAAACTTTCTTACTCATCCATCTAATCAAATTCCAAGAGAATACAAAGTACTGTTGAATCGGGATTTAGAGGTTAAAGACAAAGAAAAATTATTAACCGGAATTTATCTTGACAAAAGAAAAAGCAAGTTTGAAGAAATCAACTTTGTTCGAAAAGGTGATTACAAAAGAATAAAAGTTATTACAGTCGAAGGAAGAAATCGTTTTGTTAAAAGAATGTTTGGTGCATTAGGTTATCATGTAGAAGAACTTGAAAGAATTCGATTTGGACCTTTTACAATTCAAAATCTTCCTAAAGGCAGTTATAAAAAATTAAGTTATACTGAAATTCAGAATGTATACAAAACTTATGGCAAATAAAGTATTATTAATTTCATTTATTTTTACTGCATTATCTTTTGCTCAAAGAGATACTTTAGAGAAAAAGAGTGCTTCCAATTTTTATTCATTAAACGAACTTCGTGAACAATTAGATGATTCTTTTAACGACCCAAGTTTTAATAATGCTTTTTGTGGTGCTTATATCCGTTCTTTGAAAACTGGAGATGTAATTTATAAAAGAAATGCAGATAAACTTTTTGTTCCTGCATCAAATATGAAATTATTTACTTCTGCTGCTGCCTTAATTCTTCTTGGACACAATTATGTTTATGAAACTAATTTGTATGCAAATGGGGTTATAAAAAATGGAGTGCTTCAAGGAGATTTGATAATTCAAGGAACAGGTGACCCAACAATTTCCAATCGTTTCTTTCCTGGAACAACTACAAATATTTTCGAGAAATGGGCAGACAGCTTAATTGCAAAAGGTATTTCTCAAATTGATGGGAACATATTTGGTGATGATTCTTATTTTGATAATGCTGGACTTGGGAAAGGATGGTTGTCGGACTATGAATCTTATTGGTTTTCTGCTCCTTCAGGTGCTCTCAGCTTTAATGATAATTCAATTGAAATTACAATTTCACCTGGAGAAATAAATTTTCCTGCAAGCATTAAAATTAATCCTGATACAAAATTTGTAACTGTTATCAGCAAAGTTTTGACAGTAAGTAATTCAGAAGAACAAGCAATTAAAGTATCAAGATTAAGAGGAACAAACTTAATTAGCATTACTGGAAAAATCAGAAAAAATTCAAAACCAGTTATTGAAAATGTTTCAATATCAGATCCAACAATGTTTTTTCTAACAGTCTTGAAAGAAGTTTTTGAGAAAAAAGGAATAATTGTTAAAGGAAAAATTGGAAGTATTAGCACTTCAGAAAAAATTATTATCTATCAAAATTTAATTCCATTGTTTACTCATCAATCAGTGCCTTTAAGAATGATTATCAAAGAATTAAATAAAAACAGTAATAATTTTTATGCAGAACAAATATTAAAAACAATTGGATTGGAAATTTATGGTTATGGAACAGCTGAAAATGGAATCAAAGCTTGCAAAGATTTATTTAATCAAATTGGAATTAATACAGAAAACCTTGTTATGATAGACGGCTCGGGTTTATCCCTCTTAAATCTTGTTACACCGCGTCAAATTGTAAATCTATTAAGCTATTTATATAAATCAAATGTTTTCAATTACTTTTATGATTCACTCCCAATTGCCGGTGTTGATGGGACACTCTCTGATAGAATGATAAAAACAGCCGCACAAAATAATGTTCGTGCTAAAGCTGGATTCAATGCTTACAGTTCATCACTCTCCGGTTATGTAAAAACAGTTTCAGGAGAATATTTAGCATTTTCTATATTGGTTAATAATTTTTTATCGCCAGCCAGTCTGGTAAATTATATTCAAGATAATATCTGTAATAAATTGGCAAATTTTGTAAGAAATTAATGGAGGCTAATTTGGAAAACTTCAATTTTGAACAGGAATATAATTCACTAATTCAAAGAAGATATGAAGAACTAAACGAGCTTATCTCGAAAGGCATTCTTCCTTATGCTTATAGTTATGATGTGAACAATTATTCTATGAATATTAAAAACAATTATGAACAATATGAAGGAAAGGATGTAAAGATTGCCGGCAGAATAATGGCATTAAGAAGAATGGGAAAAGCTACATTTGCACATATCCAAGATAATGAAGGAAGAATTCAAATCTACTTAAAGAAAGATGACCTTGGTGATATTTATGATATCTTTAAGCTTCTTGATATTGGAGATATTATTGGAGTTGAAGGATATGTTTTCAAAACAAAAACAGGAGAAATTTCTGTTCACTGCAAATCATATCAATTACTTGCAAAATCATTAAGACCAATTCCAATTGCCAAAGAAGTAATTGATGAAAACGGCAATAAAATTATTTATGACCAGTTTGCAGACAAAGAACTTCGCTACAGGCAGCGTTATGTCGATTTAATTGTTAATCCTGATGTTAAAAAAGTTTTTGTAACAAGAGCAAAAATTATTACCGAATTAAGAAAATTTTTAGACAGCAATAATCTTCTTGAAGTAGAAACTCCTGTTCTTCAACCTTTGTATGGCGGAGCAACAGCAAGACCATTTATAACACATCACAATGCTCTTGATATTGACCTTTATTTAAGAATTGCAGATGAACTATATCTTAAAAGATTAATTGTAGGTGGTTTTGATGGTGTCTATGAAATTTCTAAAGATTTTAGAAATGAAGGAATGGATAAAACTCACAATCCTGAATTTACTATGCTTGAATTATATGTTGCTTACAAAGATTATTTCTGGATGATGGATTTTGTCGAAAAAATGATTTCAACTGTTTGTATGAATGTTTTTGGAAAAACTGAATTTGAAATTGAGGGGAATAAAATCAATTTCAATCCTCCTTGGAAAAGAATTTCAATGGTTGATGAATTAAAAAATTATACTGGTATCGATGTATTAACTGCATCTTACGAAGAATTAGTGAAGGCTGTGAAACAAAGAGGAATAGAAATCAAAGGAGGTGAAAGCAAAGGTAAACTAATTGATGAGTTGTTCGAAGTAACAATTCAACCCCAATTAATTCAGCCGACATTTGTTATGGATTATCCAATTGAACTTTCTCCACTTGCAAAAAAACATCGCAGCAAAGAAGGTCTTGTTGAAAGATTTGAAGGATTTGTGCTTGGCAGAGAAATTTGCAATGCTTTCAGCGAATTAAATGACCCAATTGATCAAAGAAAAAGATTTGAAGAACAAGCTAAAATGAGAGAAGCTGGTGATGAGGAAGCGCATCAGATTGACGAAGATTTCATCAGAGCTCTTGAATATGGAATGCCTCCTACTGCTGGTTTGGGAATAGGAATTGACAGATTAGTAATGCTTCTTACAAATCAGCCGTCAATTCGTGATGTTATTTTATTTCCACAAATGAAACCTGAAAAATAAGTTCAATGAAAAAGAATTTATTGAAATATTCGCCGGTTGTTATCATTACATTTCTTCTTGGAATTTATGTTGGCTTACAGCTTAATAGATATTTAACAACCAGACAAAATTTACAAATAAAAAAACTAGAAAATGTTTTAAGATATACCGAGAGCTTTTACATTGATACTCTCAAACGAGAAAAACTTGTTGAAGATGCCATAGAAGGAATGTTCAGTAATTTAGACCCTCATACAATTTATATTTCACCTCAAGAGCAACAAGCATCTGAAGAAGAATTTCGCGGCAATTTTGAAGGTATTGGAATTGAATTTCAAATTATTAAAGATACTGTTGTTGTAGTTTCTCCAATTACTGGCGGACCAAGCGAATTAATGGGAATTATTTCTGGTGACAGAATTATAAAAATTAATGGTAAAAGTTGTATTGGTTTTACAAATGAACAAGTTATTAATTCACTTAGAGGTAAAAAAGGAACAAAGGTTGAAGTTACTGTGTATCGTCCATCAACGGGTAAGCAAATTAATTTTAATATAGTAAGAGATACGATCAATATTTACTCGGTAAATGCTTCTTTAATTTACAACAATGATATCGGATATATAAGCTTAAACAGATTTGCTGAAACTTCTACTAATGAGATGATAAATGCATTGAAAAAATTATCATCATTAGGAATGAAAAAACTGGTTCTTGATTTAAGAAATAACCCCGGCGGATATCTTGAACAAGCAGTGCAAATTGCTGACTTATTTATTGATGATAAGAAATTAATAGTTTACACCAAAGGCAGATTGGAAGAATTAAATGAAGAATATCGTGCAGAGAAAGAATATCCATATGAAAAAATTCCATTAATAATTCTTGTTAATCGCGGCTCTGCTTCTGCAAGCGAAATTGTAGCAGGAGCAATTCAGGATTGGGATAGAGGATTAATTGTTGGAGAAACAACTTTTGGAAAAGGTCTGGTGCAGCGTCAAATAGTTCTGCCGGATAATTCTGCTGTAAGAATTACAATTGCAAAATATTATACTCCATCTGGCAGAGCCATTCAAAGAAATTATAAAGACAAAAAAAATTATTACGAAGAACTTTATAAACGAAACGAATCAGACTCTAATAATGTGTATCATAATCTTGAAATGAAAAATTCCAATGAAATTTATAAAACTAAAAATGGACGAAAAGTTTTTGCAGGAAATGGTATCACTCCAGATTATATTGTAGAAAATTATAAAGATTCTGAATTCTCTATCGAACTAAGAAAGAATAATATCTATTATCTTTTTGTTAGAAAATTCATGGATAAAAACGGAGAGAGTTTAAGATTGAAATACAAAAATGATTTACAAAAATTTGTTCGTGAATTTAATTTTTCAGAAGATGATTTGAGAACATTTATAAATTTTATTAAAAACCAAAAAATAAAATTTAATTATGATGATTATCTAAAAGATAAAGAAATAACAAAAACAAGATTAAAAGCTTTTGTAGCAAGGGACATATTTAAAGATGAAGGCTGGTATTCCGTAATGTTACAGAATGATAGACAGTTTCAAAAAGCTATTCAACATTTTAAAGAAGCAGAGAAATTTGTAAACTGAAAGGTGAATTTTGATTAAAAATTTATATGTAAATAACGAAAAAAATATTTTTATAAATAAAAGAGCTGTTCATAAGTTAATTCATTTTATTAAAAATGAATTTAATCTTACTATCAATAATTTGGAAATAAATTTTGTAAAACCTGATACAATATTAGAAATTAATAAAAATTATTTGAACCATAACTATTTGACCGATGTTATTTCCTTTAATTATTCAAATGAAAATTATAATTTAGATGCAGAGATATTCATATGTTGTGAAGTAGCAAAAGAGAATGCAAAAATTTACAAGGTAAAATACGAAGACGAATTAAGAAGATTGATTATTCATGGAGTATTGCATTTGATTGGGTATGACGACATTAAGCCATCGCTGAGAACAAAAATGAAACAGATAGAAGATTTACTTGTTAAAAGGACAAAAAAATTAGGAGAATTAACTAAATAATATGAATTCAAAAATCGTTGACATATTAACTAAGATTCTGGAAGGAATTGGCAAAGGTTATTCGATTGAGGAATTGAACCAAAATTTTATGAAGAAGAAAAAATATGATAAACAAACATTGAGCATTGCATTCAGTTTACTTTTCGATAAAATTACATTTGAAAAAAGCAAATTGGAAAATGAATATAAAAATAAAAATGGAATCCGCTTTTTAACAGAAGAAGAAAAAGAAATTCTTGGTGCTGAAAATTATAACTATCTATTGCATCTTTATAATGTTGGTTTAATTAATTCCGAAACATTTGAAGAAATACTTGACCAGGTATTTTTGTTTCCTGAAAATCGAATAACCAAGAATGATATAAATTGGTTAGTATTGCTTTCGATTATTGATAATCATAGAATAGTTCCACCTGGCAGCAGGGTTCTTTTATATACTTCCGATTCAGTCAATTAATGGTGAATACAATGGGCAAAGATTTAATTCTTGTGGAGTCTCCCTCCAAAGCAAAAACCATAAATAAATATGTTGGAAATAAATACATTGTTGAAGCTACAGTTGGTCATATTAAAAATTTGCCTAAGACAAAATTAGGCATCGACATTGAAAATAATTTTCAACCAAATCTTGTTGTAATTCGCGGCAAGAGTGATATCATCAAAAAAATTAAAAGTCTTGCCGATAAATCCAATAAAATCTTCATTGCAACAGACCCTGATAGAGAAGGTGAAGCAATTGCTCAGGATGTTGCAGATATTCTTGATGGAAAAAATAAAGAGAAAATTCATCGAGTTCTTTTTAATGAAATAACCAAAAAAGCTGTTAACGAAGCACTCCAAAATCCACAAAAAATTGATACAAAACTTGTCAGTTCACAACGCGCCCGAAGAGTAATGGATAGAATAATAGGTTATAAAGTAAGTCCATTCCTCTGGAAAGCTGTTATTGATTCATACGGAAGTTCATTATCAGCTGGCAGAGTTCAATCTGTAGCTCTTAGATTAATATGTGAAAGAGAAGAAGAAATTGAAAAATTTATTCCTACAGAATACTGGTCAATTACTGCAGTTTTTACTACAGATACAGGGGAAGAAATAAAAGCAAAATTGTTTGAAGTTGATGGAAAACAAATTAAAATTCCACCAAAACCTGAGATGACCGAAGATGAATGGAATGAATTTTTAAAAACTAATTTTGCAATAACAAAGAAAGAGCTTGCAGAAGAAATTGTTAATAAAATTAGGAATATAAATCATTACATTATTTCTGATATTAATAAAAAAGAATCTCGTAAAAACCCCTATCCACCTTTTATAACAAGTACATTACAGGTAGAAGCTTCAAGACAGCTGAGATTTCGTCCTCGCAGAACGATGATGATTGCACAACAGCTTTATGAAGGTGTCGAAATTGGGAGTGAAGGTTTGACAGGTTTAATAACTTATATGAGAACTGATTCTACTCGTTTGAGTGAAGAAATTTTGAACGAAGCAAGAATTTACATTAAAGAAAATTTTGGCGAAGAATATCTTCCAGAAAAATCCAGAACTTATGAATCAAAAAAGAAAAATGTTCAAGATGCACACGAAGCTATTCGTCCAACATCTCTAAAATATACTCCAGAATATGTAAAACCATATCTCGATGAATCTCAGTTTAAGTTGTATGAATTAATCTGGAAAAGATTCATCGCTTCTCAAATGGAATCTGCACGAATTGAAACTACAACTGTTAGTATAAAAGCAAATGAATTTTTGTTTAGGGCATCTGGTTCAACAATTTTATTTGATGGATTTCTTAAACTTTATGATGAATCAAAAGAAGATTCATCAGATGAAAATGGAAATGGAGTAAGAATTCCAGCTGGATTAAACATTAATCAATCATTAAATTTGATTGAGATTACACCAAATCAACATTTCACAAAACCACCTGCAAGATATACAGAAAGCTCGTTAATTAAAGAGCTTGAAAGCAATGGAATTGGAAGACCAAGTACATATGCACTAATTGTAAGCACTATTATTGACAGAAATTATGTTGAGCAGGTGGATAGAAAACTAATTCCTACACCACTTGGCAGAAAAGTCAATGAAATATTGATTAAAAATTTCCCAAATATTTTTGACGTAGGGTTTACTGCAAAAATGGAAGAAGAATTAGATTCCATTGCGGAAGGGGAAATTGATTACATAAAAGTTCTCAATGATTTTTATAAACCATTTTCAGAAACATTGAGCAGGGTAGAGGCTAATCTGGAAAAAATAAAATGCGAGAAATGTGGTGCTGATATGGAATTGAAAATTGGCAGGTATGGAAAATTTTTAGCTTGTACAAACTATCCTGAATGTAAAAACATTAAATCACTAAAAGAATTGAATAATGAAAACAATGAACCTAAATTTACAGGTGAAACATGTCCAAAGTGTGGTTCAAGAACAGTATTTAGAGAAGGAAAATTTGGACGATTTATTGGCTGCGAAAAATATCCTGAATGTGATTATACAAAAGTAATTACAACAGGCATTCAATGTCCAAAATGTAAAGAAGGTGAATTGACTACACGCAAAACAAAAAAAGGAAGAATATTTTACAGCTGCAGCAGATATCCAGATTGCGATTATGCCACATGGAAACTTCCAAAATCTGAAGATGAAGTAATTTCAGAAGAGGAAGAATTTATTTAACTAAAAGTGGCTTAAATGACAAATAACATTTCAAAAATAATTGAAAATCTTTTAACTGAACTTTCCGGTGTTGCAAGAGTATCACAAAATACATTGTCTGCTTATAAACGAGATCTCAATGACTTCGTTCAATTTTGTGATGAACTTAAAATAAATTCTATCGAAAAGATTAATGCAAGACACATCAAATCTTATCTTATGGTATTAAATGAAAAAAGATATTCAAAAAGTTCTGTTGCAAGAAAATTATCAGCACTTCGAAAGCTATTTGATTTTGCAGTTAAAAATGATATTATTAATAGTAATCCTGTTAAAAAAATTTCTAATCCCAAAATTCAGAGAAAACTTCCTGAAACAATAAGCAGTAATTATTATGAAGAAATATTAAAAACAATTGAAAAGAAAATAGAAAATCCCGAGCAACAAAAAAGAGATAAAGCTATATTTGAGCTGTTATATGGATGTGCACTTCGTGTTTCTGAATTATGCAATCTTAATCTTGAAGATATCGATATTAAAAAAAGGAATATAAGAATTTTGGGAAAAGGGTCTAAAGTTAGAATTGTTCCTTTAGGGACTAAATCAGTTCCAATCATTTTAGATTATTTGAATTCACGACATGATAACAATAATGCATTATTTGTGGATGATGAAGGAAGAAGAATTAATCGATTTTTTGTTTATCGGCTTGTAAAAAATTTTCTTAAAGAAACTGAAATGAAAAAGAAGAGTCCACATGTGCTTAGACATAGTGCTGCTACGCATATGCTTGATAGAGATGCAGATTTATTAGCAGTAAAAGAAATTCTTGGTCATGAAAATTTATCAACAACTCAAATTTATACTCATGTTAGTATTGAAAGGCTTAAAAAAATATATAAACAAGCCCACCCAAAATCATTAAAGGAGTAGTTATGAACATTAAAATTACATCACGAAAATTCAGAGCAAAAGAATCATTAAAAAATTTTATCAAGGAAGAAATTAAATCCTTAGAAAAATTCAATGATCAAATTCTTGATGTTGATGTAATTCTAAGTTATACAAAGCCTGAAGATAGTATAAAAACAGCAGAAATAATTTTGCAGATTCCACACAAAACAATCTCTGTAGTTCAATCAAGTGATGATTTTGAAAAATCTGTAAGCGGTGCAGTTGATAAATTAGTTCGTCAGCTAGAAAAAGTAAAAACAAAAAGAATTGCCAGGAAAAGGTCATGAAACTTGATGATAGAAATATCACAAGAAAAGAAAGCATTACTGTAGATTTTTTCTTCAAGAACACAAAGGACAGATTCAAATTACGACTTCTTAACGATGAGGTGGGTTTTGACAGATTAATTAGAGATCAGAACCTTCACAGGCCTGGTTTGCCACTTGCCGGATTTTTGGATTTATTTGCTTACAACAGAATTCAAATTTTCGGCAATACAGAAATGAGTTACCTTCATAATTTAAAGTCAGAAGAAAAAAGAAAATCACTTGAAAATATTTTTAAGTTTAATATCCCATGCGTAATTATCACAAACAGTAATTTACCTCCACCTGAAATGCTGGAATTGGCAAATCAATATAAGATTCCAATTTTTGGTTCAGATTATTCAACAACCAAATTAATTTATTTGATTGGCGACTTTCTTGATGACCAATTTGCTCCAAGGATTACTATTCATGGATCATTTGTAGATGTTTATGGTGTTGGAATTTTATTTACAGGTAAATCTGGAATAGGGAAGAGTGAGGTAGCTTTAGATTTAGTTGAAAGAGGGCATAGACTTGTAGCCGACGATGTAGTTATTCTTACAAAAAAGGGGGAAGGAATTTTAATTGGTTCAGGAACAGAATTGGTAAAACATTTTATGGAATTACGAGGAATTGGTATTGTAGATGTCAAAAGTATGTTTGGTGTTCGTGCAATAAGATTTCAAAAAAGATTAGAAGTTATAGTTGAACTTGAAATCTGGAACGAAAAAGAAGATTACACAAGAACAGGCTTAGATGATAATTACATGAAAATTCTTGATGTAGAAATTCCTTACATTAAATTACCCATAATTCCAGGGAAAAACATTACAGTTATTTCTGAAATCATAGCAATTAATTATCTCTTAAAACATTATGGTTATGATGCGGCAAAGGTCTTTAACGAAAGAGTCTTAAAATTTATTAAACAAAAAGGGGAAAATATTGATAGAACAGTTCAGTATTTTGAGCATGATTTTGAATAAAATTTATAAAATTATTTGTTGACACACAGATATTCATTTATTATTTTCGCACCACAAGTTAAGATATGAAAAAATTTTACTACTTTTCAAAATCAAAGCTCAAATTCGTAGAAATACAAAACTTTTATAAAAAGTTTGTATTTCTTGTTGTCTTTTTTTCTGTTCTGATTTCATTTTTTCTATTCGGAACTTACTTTGTGTTTAATGAGTTTTTGAATCCAGATTCAGAAATCAGAGCATTAAAAAGGACAAACAAAGAGCTAAAAGAAAAGCTTTACCAGATGGTAGAGCGTTATAAAAGTTTAGATGAACGTATATCTAAACTTTCAGAAATGAGCCATGATTTAAGATTGGCTGCAAATCTTGAACCATTAACTTATGATAGTGAAATTTATGGCACTGGAGGGTCTTCGTTTACACCATTAACTTCAAATAGCCCGAGCGAAGTTGCAGATTTCCTTGATAAAATTGATTCTTACATTAATAAAGTATCCTTAAAAATTAAATTAGAAAAAGATAATTATGAGGAAATTTCTAATAAATTTAAAGAAAATGAAAAATTATTCGAATCGATACCTGCAATTAAACCATGTTCGGGAACAATTGCCGATGATTTTGGTATGAGGGTTCACCCAATTTTAAAAATTAGAAGAATGCATAATGGTATTGACATAATTACCGATGTTGGAACTAATGTTTATGCTCCTGGTGCTGGTGTTGTAGATTTTATTGGAAACAGAAGTGGATATGGATTGACTATGGAAATAGATCATGGCTTTGGTTATAGAACAATTTATGCTCATTTATCAAGCGTAAAAGTAAAACTTGGACAAAAAGTTAGTCGTGGTGATTTAATTGCTAAGACAGGTAATTCTGGATTTCTCACCACAGGACCACATTTGCATTATGAAGTTCGACACGATGGAATTGCTCTTAATCCACTGAATTTTATTTTAGAAGATGTTAAACTTTTTGAGATTGTAAAAAAATAAAGGAGGGATTAAAACTATGATTTGGACCGTCGAATTAGCTTCATATTTAGATGACGCTCCATGGCCTGCAACAAAAGAAGAATTAATAGATTATGCAGAACGAATCGGTGCTCCAATTGAAGTAATTGAAAACCTCCAAGAATTGGAGGATTCTGATGAACCTTACGAATCAATTGAAGATATCTGGCCTGACTATCCCAGCGACGAAGATTTCTTCTATACAGACGATGATGAATTTAAATCATAAACATGAATTACAACTGGGGTAAAGTAATAGAACAAAGTCAGGCAAAGGAAATATTAATTAATTTCTTTGAATCAAGGCGTGTTCCACACGCCTTTATTTTTAATGGTTTGGAAGGAATTGGAAAATATTTCACAGCACTTCAGTATGCTAAAATTTTATATTCACAATTTCCTGATTCTATAAAAATTAATGCATTAAAAAAAATTGAAAATCTGCAAGAACCATTTGTTAAATTAATTTTTCCTTTGCCTCGTGCAAAAGGAGAAACAGCTGAAGACTCCTCGATTGATAAACTTTCCAAAGAACAGATTGAATTAATTCAAGCAGAATTAAGTAAAAAAATTCTTAATCCTTATTATAAAATTTATTTAGAAGATGCTAATACAATTAAAATCAACAGTATTAGAGATATCAAAAAATTTATCGAATATGAATATGAAGATGCGCCTTTGAGATTTATTTTTATTCTTGATGCAGATTTAATGAATGAACAAACTCAAAATGCATTACTTAAAAGTTTAGAA
Organism: Melioribacteraceae bacterium; assembly: GCA_037481715.1. GTDB lineage: Bacteria > Bacteroidota > Ignavibacteria > Ignavibacteriales > Melioribacteraceae > Rosettibacter. Next base: position 163,360 of record JBBFLD010000001.1, on the reverse strand, counting down.
GAACCGCCAGAAGGAATTATATTTTTTATTATAACATCAAACATAGATAAATTACTTCCGACAATTCAATCAAGATGCTGGATTATTAATTTTAATCCATTAAGTGAAAATGCTGTAGCAAAAATATTAACAGAATATTTTGATATAGATAAAACTACTGCTGAAAAAGTTGCACACTTTTCTGATGGCTCAGTTCAGAAAGCACTTTTATTAGTTGAAAAGGATTTTGATTTATTATTAGAAAAAGTAATTTCTATTCTTAGATACAGTATAGGTAAAAGATATTCAACTGCATATCAGGAATTACTGGCATCGATGACTAATAACTCTCTTGAAGATTTGAAGATTATAATTAGTCTTGTAAAAGTATGGGTAGATGATGCTGTTAAAGGTAGGTTTCACAATAATAATTATTATTTCAAAGATTATAGAGAAACAATTGATAAATTTAACATGAAATTTGGCAATGCAAACATAATGGAATTGTATGATAAGTTAGAAGTTCTGGAAGAAAGCTGCAGTAAAAATCTTAACTTGAATGTATTGTCACTTAATCTTATATTTGAATTGGCTTCATTATCAATTGGGAATTAATAGTGTCGCATATAAATTTACCTAATCTTGATACTGTATCTCTCGAGTCTTTAAGAAATCTGAACGAGAGAGCAAATCATAAAAATTACGATTCAATAATCATAAAGAAACTTTATGATTTCAATGCCAATGTAAGCAGTTGTTTTTATTGTAATCATTCATTAGATGCAAAAGTACCTTTTGATAAAAGAAACATTATCGAAGTAAAATGTAATGGGCTTTTGAGTTGTAATTTTTGTTTGGTCCCGCCAGAATTTTCTGAAGAATTACATCCTGAAGATTTTATAATAGTTAAGCAAGATGAGAGTTTGGAAATTGCCCAAGTTAAGTTATTAGGTGAAATTGTTCGATTAAAAAGAAGTTCATTAGGATTAATAGATGAACCTTTGCCTGAAGTTGTAAGAAAATGTACCACCGAAGATTTAGAAAGAGTAAGAAAAAATTTAGCTGACGAAGAACGAGCAATTCCAATATTTCAAAAGTCGATTGAAAAACATAATCTTGAGATGAAGCTGATTAGTGTCCATTTTCAATTTGATAGAAAAAAATTATTCTTCTTTTATACTGCTGATGGAAGAGTTGATTTTAGAGAATTAGCAAAAGATTTAGCAGCAGAATTCAAAACAAGAATTGAGTTAAGACAAATTGGTGTTCGTGATGAAGCCAAAAAAATTGGTGGCATAGGCACATGTGGTCGTGAATTTTGTTGTGCAGCATTCCTGAATAGTTTTAAAAAAATCACTACTCAATTAGCCACAGAACAGAATCTACTTTCAAGCATGGGAAAATTAAGCGGTCCTTGTGGAAAACTTAAATGCTGTTTATCTTTTGAAATCAATTCGTAAGTGTGCACATAATGTATATTATGTAAACTTAGATTTCTTGAAAAAAATTATAATTTACCGCTTAATTTTAAGTAGAAATAAATAACTATTAATAACAATACCAGCCAATAAATTGGACTTCTCCCTTTTCTCTTAAATCTTCTTTTTCTATTAAAGCCTAATCGCCGTCTTAAGCGTTCTTCGGGGTCTTTATCTGGGTCATAAAATCTTGGAATAAATTCGAAATCTTTATGTTGAGGTTTTTTCATTAACATAATTAATTTGAAATAATTTTTAATTCATTTTTTAATATTGTTATTTCGACTTTTTCTGCTCGTTCTGAAATAATCTCTCCATCTGTATGGATTAAAGCAGGTTCATGTATTTCTATTTTTGCGTCAGTAAATTTCAGTAATGAAGCTTCTTTTACTTTATCTAATTTATTAAATAATGCTTTTGGAAGAGAACTCAATATTTTGATTGTTGATACAGAATCAATTATGCAAATATCAAGCATATTATCATCTATTTTTGCTTGTGGGGTCAAATAAAAACCTCCGCCTGTAGTATAACCATTGCCAACTGCTATTAGTAATTTTTTACCAAATAATCTTGTGGAGCTGTCTAATTCAATTTCAACATCTATATCTTTTCTTTTAATTAATGCTAAAATAACTGCGTAAAGATATGAAATTAAACCAGATAAGTGTTTGGATTTTTGATTAATCTTAGCTACTAATGCGTCAAAGCCAATTCCAAGACTATTAATAAATCTATGAGTTTTTTTTATTGAATTTCCATTTTCATAAATAATTGATTGACCAATATCAAACGAGCAATGTTTGTTGCTGTTAAATATTAAATCTAAATTTTGTTTTATATCTTTATTTAGTTTTAGATTCCTTGCAAAGTCATTTCCAGTACCAATCGGGAGCAAACCAATAGTATTTATTGAAGTGTTATCAATTCCGTTTATTAATTCATTTAATGTTCCATCTCCTCCTACAGAAATTAAATGAGTAAAATGTTTTGAAAATTTTTTTACTAATTCACTAATGTGTCCTGGAGATTGTGAAATTTCTATATGATGATTAATTCTTTTTTGAGCCAAATATTTTTTTATAATATCAATTACTTTTAATCCGCGCCAGTTTCCAGCAGCAGGATTAATAAGAAATAAATAATTTTTATCTTCAAACTTATTCACTTTTAATCCAAAATTGCTTCTACAAAATCTTTTGGGGAGAATACCTGCAAATCATCAATTCCCTCTCCTACTCCAATGTATTTTATAGGAATATTTTTTTCTGAAGCAATTCGAAATACAATTCCACCTTTAGCAGTTCCATCTAATTTAGTTATAATCAAGCCTGTTATGTTTGTATATTTTTCAAATTCATTTACTTGATATAAAGCATTTTGTCCTGAAGTACCATCAATAACTAAATAAATTTCATTTGGAGCATATGGTAATAAATTATTAATGACTCTTTTAATTTTACCAAGTTCTTCCATCAAATTTTTATGTGTGTGTAATCTTCCTGCTGTATCGATAATAACAATATCAGATGAATTTTTTTGTGCTGCTATAATAGTATCAAATGCAACAGCAGAAGGATCTTTAGTATCAGAACTAATTATTTCTACGTCTGCTCTTTTAGCCCAAATTTCTAATTGTTCGTTTGCTGCAGCTCTAAAAGTATCTGCTGAACCAATCGTAACTTTTAGTCCTGAGTTTCTAAAATTATAAGATAGCTTTCCAATAGTTGTAGTTTTTCCGGAACCATTAACTCCTACAATTAATATTACAAATGGTTTATACTTTTCTATCTCATAATTTTCATTGTCGATTTTAAGTAATGATAGTAATTCTGACTTAATAATTTCTTTTAGTTTATCTGAATCTCTTTCGGTTTCTTTTAGAAGTAGAGTTCGAGCTTTTTGGATTATTTTTTCTGTAGTTGAAATTCCAATATCACTTGTAATTAGAATCTCTTCAATTTCTTCAAGTGTTGATTCATCAATTATAGCTTTTCGTGTAATTGTTTCTGTAATTTTATTAAAAATGTTATTTCGTGTTTTAGTTAAACCTTCTTTAAGTTTTTTGAAATTAATATTTCCGAATAACTTCATACTTTTGCCTTCTTAATTGTTTCATAAGCTCTTAAAGCATAACCAATTACTGATAATATACTTAAGGCAATACTTAAATAAAAAAATACTCTGTAAAGCCAAAATATTTTATTTACTCCAAGTATTGTAAGAAATAAAAAAATTCCTATTGATAATACTGTAATTTTGCCAAGCATATTTGATGGTAAAACTTTTCCAATTTTTTTGCTTACATATAATCCACCAAAGAAAATTATTAAATCTCTTAGAAAAATTATCCAGAAATAAATAGATACAATTTCATTTTGAAGATAAAGTTGAATAGCAATGATAATGATAAAAATTTTATCTGCTAAGGGGTCAATAATTTTTCCAAATTCTGTAATACAATTTTTTTTACGCGCTATGTAGCCATCTAAAAAGTCACTTATGTATGCAATAAATATTGTTATTAACATTAATTTACGATTGAGTGGGTATGAATTCAAATTCTGCAGAAAATATAAAGCTGGGATTGATAATAGTAATCTGAAAAAGCTTAGAGCATTGGGAATATTAATTATATTTTCAAAAAAGTATTTAGGAAATAGATTCATGTTTAACTATCATATTCTTCTTTTTTAATTCCTAATTCAACCGGGACAGGATAATTGCCAGAAAAACAAGCTGTACAAAAATTTTCTTTTGGATGATCAACCATAGCTTCAAGCATTTCATCAATTGTTAAATATTCAAGACTATCGACTTCAAGATAGTTTCTAATTTCTTCTATGTCCCCATTAAATTTGTTAGCAATCAATTCATTAGCAGATGGAAAATCCATTCCATAATAACATGGACTAATAATAGGAGGCGAAGAAATTCTTAAATGAATTTCCTTAGGTTTAGCTTCTCTAAGAAGTTTTACAAGCTGCTTTGAAGTTGTTCCTCTGACTATTGAGTCGTCTACGATAACTATAGTTTTATTTTCAAGAACACCTTTAACTGTATTGAATTTTATTTTAACTCCAATTTCTCTGGCTTTTTGACCAGGTAAAATAAAAGTTCTGCCAATGTAGTGACTTCTGATTAAGCCAATTTCGAGACGAGATGGAATTCCTTGTTTTGCTAATTGAGTTTGATAACCAATAGCAGCAGTATTTGAACTATCAGGAACACTTATAACGATTACTTTATCACCATCTTTATCTATCACAGGGTGTTTTTCGGCAAGAACCTTTCCAAGTTTTCTTCTCATTTTGTCAACATTTGCACCAAAGATTTTACTGTCGGGTCTTGAAAAATAAATGTATTCAAAAATGCAGTGTTTATAGTTATTAGTTGTATTATGAATCTGGTACGATTTTATTGTACCATTTTTTAAAGTTTCATCATCAATAACTACAAGCTCATTTGGATTCACATCACGCACAAATTCAGCTGAAATAATATCAAGAGCACAAGTTTCGGAAGCAATGATGTATGAACCATTTTGCTTTCCAATAGAAAGGGGTCGAAAGCCATGAGGGTCACGTGCAGCAATTAATTTATCATCAGTTAGTAATACAAGGCTATAGGCACCTTCTACTTGTTGCAATGCTTCTATAATTTGTTCAATTTGATTGTTTAATTTGCTTCTTGCAATTAAATGTAAAATTACTTCTGTGTCACTTGTAGTTTGAAAAATTGCTCCTTCTTCAACAAGTCTTTTTCTTAGTTTTTTTGCATTAGTTAGATTACCATTATGAGCTATTGCAATATTTCCTGATTTGTAATTAACAACAAAAGGTTGAATATTTTTTTCGGAATCTGCTGCACCAGTGGTTGAATATCGGTTATGTCCAATTGCAGATGAACCAATTAATAGGTTTTCAAAAATTTTTTGATTATTGTAAACTTCGGAAACAAGCCCAAAATTTTTATGAATGTTAAAAATTCTTTTTCCCTTTTCATTAACAGAAGCTGTAACAATACCTGTTGCTTCCTGTCCTCGGTGTTGAAGAGCATGAAGTCCATAGTAAGTTTTTAAAGCAGCATCTTTGCAGCCAAAAATTCCAAATACTCCGCAATTACATTTAGGTTTATCGTTCATATAAATAAAAAATTTTGGGTAGAAATATAAAGTTTGTGTGTTATATAAAAAAGGTTTCTAAAAATATATTTAAGTGAAGATTAAATAAAATGTAAAAAATTTGTCGGAACGGCGGGATTTGAACCCGCGACCCCTTGAACCCCATTCAAGTGCGCTACCGGGCTGCGCTACGTTCCGATTATAATGTGTTGTAAATTTGAATTAGAACCTGCTTAATTTCTTCGAGATCTTTCTTGAGAGATGGCTGCTCTTGATTTTTTGGAAATGTCTCTTCAGTTTTATTCGATGTTTGTTCTGAACTAAAATTCATTCCAGCTAAAATTTTCTTTGCTCCTTCAATTGTGTATTTTTCATCACGAAGCAATTTCTTTATTTGCAAAATAAGTTTTATGTCTTTGTTAGTGTAAATTCTGTTCCCTGCTCTGTTTTTACTTGGCTTTAATTGTTCGAATTCTGTTTCCCAATATCTTAGTATATATTGCTCAAGACCTGTTAATTTACTTACTTCACTTATTGAATAATATAACTTTTTAAGACCAAAGTCCTTCATGCAATTACCTTTTTACTTACTTGAAGTAAAATAAATTAATTATCATTAATTAGCAATATTACGCTATTAAATGAAATTCTTTTTTATAAGAGCAATTAATGCATGAATTCCAAGAATATAACTTAAAGATTTAAATCCGCTAATGTATCCATCGCAAACAGAAGCAGTTAGTGAAATTGTTCTAAATTTATCTCTGGCTTGGATATTGGATAAATGAACTTCAACTTTTGGTATTTTACAAATTTCAAGAGCATCTCTAATTGCAACACTTGTGTGAGAAAATCCTCCGGGATTAATTAACAATCCATCATAATCATTGGAAGCTTCATTAATAATTTTTACTATGTCACTTTCGTTTGCTGATTGAATAAAATTGAATTCAATATCAGGAAATTTATTTTTAATACTTTCCTGAATTGAATCTAAATCGGTAATTCCATAGTAATCGGGATTTCTTAGCTTAAGTAAATTTAAATTTGGTCCGTTAATTATAAGTAATTTCATGAGTTCTCACTTAATTCTTCAATAATTTCTCTCATTTTAGGTGTAAGATAAACATCATCAATTCCAAGTTCTTTTAGTGCTGATGACAGAATTAAAACTTTTTTTTGAAGTGGTGAAAGTTTATTGATGACGATAATTTTATTTTCTTTGATAATGCAGTATCCACCTTTAAAGTCTCCCCTTTCAAAACGAACTTTTGCTCCCATCTGATTTGCAAGTTGCTTTAAATCCTGAAGAATATTTTCAAAATCTTTCTCTTTAATTTTCATTTTACTTTTCTTAATGGCTTAAAAATTACTAAAAGTAAAACCCCACAATAAGAAAAGATTTCAATCAAAGAAAAACTGCTTAAAATTGTTATTCTATCTCGAATCATATTGATGATTGTCATAGAATCCTTGAGATTATAATAAATGCTTTTTGATATTTCATAATCCTTTATCAATAAAAATATTTCGAAAGGTGCAGTGATTATTATTATTAATGTTATAATTAAAAGCCATCCTTCTAATTTTAAATTTATTTTGGAAATGAATAAAAATATTATATAGAAAATTAAAAAGAAGATATAAGTTAAAATATTAAATACAATCAACGGCAAGATTAAATATAAGTGACTTTGTAAAGAAAGATTGTTGTAAATAGTTCTAAGTTCAAGATTTTCTGGCTCAAAGAATTGATAAATTGCTAAATGTCTTGCAACATATCCACCTAACCACAGAATAAAAAATAATGATGTTAAGTAGAGAATAAGTTTAGAAGTTTTGGTTAGATTTTCCATAAGCATTATATTTTTAATCAAAAAATAAAAAAAAATTATGATTGTTGCTTCTATTGATATTGGTTCAAATACAGTTTTATTACTAATAGCAAAAATTTCGTTTGATAATAACTTTCTTGAAACAATTAAAAATTATTATCGAGCCCCAAGAATTTCAAAAGGTTTAATTTCTGGAAACAGAATAAGTGATATCAAAATTTCTGAATTGATGAATGTTCTAAGTGAGTATAAATCGATAATTGAAAATTATCAATGTGAAAAAGTTTTTCTTGTAGCTACAAATGCATTGCGCATAGCTTCCAATTCAAAAGAAATTTCAGAAATAATTAAGAATAAATTTAATTGGGACTTGGAAATTATCGATGGAGATGAAGAAGCAAGACTTTCCTTTTTAGGTGCTACATATAATTATAATTATCATCAAAAAGTTGTAATTGATATTGGAGGTGGAAGCACTGAAATAATTTATGGAATTGAAGATAAAATAATTTATAAAAAAAGTTTTTCCGTAGGGATTGTTTCTTTTACTGAAAAATATTTCAAAAAAAATCTGCCGGATTCATCTGAAATTGATAATCTAAAAAAAGATTTAAATGAAATATTTAGTGAATTAACTCATGATGTCCCTCCAAAAACATTTACAATTGCAGTTGCAGGAACCCCTACTACCCTTTCATGCATTAAACAAAATATTAAAGTATATGATGAAAAATTAGTAGATAACTCAGTGATTAATTATGAGGATATAGAGAAAATTTGTTTTCAGCTTTCAAGAATGACTGCCGAGCAAATTAAAAATAAATTTGGGCAAGTAGTCGAAGGGCGCGAAGATGTTTTGTTTACTGGAACATTAATTTTGAAGACATTAATGGAAATATTGGAAATCGATAAAATAACTGTTAGCAACAAAGGTTTAAGATACGGAGTTATTATTGATAAATTGATTAAACAAAATAATAAAGAAAAATAACTGGACTAAGAAGAATTATTATATAAAACAATATCCCAATTGAAACCGAATAAATTATATTTTTTGATTGCACATAAGTAGAAAGAATAAATAAAATCAAGTTCCACAATAAAAAAATCATTTCAAAAATTATTAGTATGTAAGCTTCTAATTTTTTTATGATAAATGGTGATGGATTAAAAGTGAACCAGTAATGTCCAAACAATGCATATTCAACAGGTGCTAAAATTATTAATGCAAATATGACAGGAATAAATGAATATGTATAAATTGAAAAGTTATCTTTAATCCTGTTCTTAATATGAAATACGTAGTTAATTAAAGTGATTAAAAGTATACTTACAATAAAAATACTGATAACGTAAATGCCATTAAATAAAATTGCATTGAATATATTTTCATTATTAATACTTTTTATTTTTAAAGCATTATTGAGAATTAGAGCATTAATGCCAATCTTAAGAGCTGCAAGAATCAAAAGTAACAACGTGAAATTTTTATGTTCTGCATAAATTATGTTTTTAATAGCATCAAGCGGTGATTCAATTATTTTTCCAATAGTTAGCCACAAATCGATATTCGGAATTCTTGTTCTAAGATAAGCCTTGCAGTTCGAACAAATTAATGCATAGAATGGGTTTTCACTTCCACAATTTTTACATAAAGAAATATTTTTCAAAATTTTATCCTCATGGAAATATTAATTTCATTTTTCAATGTAGATGGAGTTACATCAAAATCAAATAGATGAGCATCAACATAAGCATCAATTAAATTTAGTAAATATGTAAGTCCAATAAATACTGCGGTTAAATCACGCTGGTCTCTATAAAATTCGCGTAAGCTTCTAAATCTTAAATTACCTTCTGGATTGGTTGAAGAAATACTTTGAGAGTATAAATCACGATAGTTCTTATATTCTTTATTTTGATTTATCCAATTATAGCTTAAATATCCTAAAGCTCCCCAGATGATAGGGATTTTCCAGTATGATTCGTTATAAAATTGTCCTAATCCTGGAAGCAATGCACTTCTAATTACTGCACCAGCTGGAGATTTTTTCATTATAAATTTATTTGTGTCCTGTTGAGCAGTTATGTTTCTTGTTGTATCTGTTTGAGCAAAATTAAGAGAAACAAAAATTATCAGAAGTATGAAAATATTAATGAGTATTCGCATTGATAATTTCAAAGAGTTCAAATAATCTTTCAAGTTCGTCTTGAGAATAAAATTCAATAACAATTTGTCCCGCCCCAGAATTATTAATTTTACAATGTACCTTCGTTCCAAGAATACTTTGCAATTTTTCTTCAAGATTTCTTTGAGATGCATTTGCTAAATCAACATGCAAATTCAAAGACTTCTTTTTATTCTGCCCATTTCTTGATTCTAAATATTTTCTTACTAATTCTTCTACTTTTCTAACAGAAAGATTTTTCTTAATAATTTTTTCATGTATATCCAGTTGAATTGCTTCACTTGGTAAATTAATTAGTGCTCTTGCATGTCCTGTTGTAATTTTATTTTCAATCAAACTTTTTTGAATTATTTCAGGAAGTTTTAATAATCGAATAAAATTAGTAATTGTTGTTCTATCTTTTCCTACTCGTTTTGCAATTTCTTCTTGGGATAAATTACATTCTTCCATTAATCTTTTATATGCATTTGCAACTTCTATTGGATTAAGTTTCTCTCTTTGAATGTTTTCAATTAAAGATAAAGCAAGCATTGCTTCTTTGGTTTCTACCTTGATTATATAGGCAGGAATTTCTTTAATTCCGATTTCTTTGCATGCTCGAAGTCTTCTTTCACCTGAAATCAACTCATATTTTTCTTTATCAACTCTTCTTACAGTTATTGGTTGAATTAATCCATTTTCAAGAATAGATTTTTTTAATTCTTCGAGAGCTTCAGGTTCGAATAATGTTCGTGGTTGGTAAGGATTTGGGCTAATCTGGTCAACTGGAATTTTTGTAAGTATATCGTAAGATTTTCCGTCATCTTTTGGCAATTCTTTGCTCGAAACAGCAACAGGAGCATCAATTTTTTCTTTTAATTGTGGATTAATTAATGCATCCAATCCTCTTCCCAGAGCTGATTTCATATTCCTTCTTCCCTCTCTTTTCGAATTTGTAAATTATTTCTTTCTAAAATTTCAGAAGCAAGCGAAATGTAATTTTGTGCACCAACAGAACTTGCATCATATAAAATTACTGGTTTTGCATAACTTGGTGATTCTGATAAACGAACATTACGATGAATTATTGTATTATATACTTTTGCACCAAAATATTTTTTTACTTCCTCAACAACTTGAAGTGAAAGGCGTAATCTTTTATCGAACATTGTAAGCAGAACACCTTCAATAGTTAGATTTTCATTAAAATTTTTTCTTACAAGATTGATTGTGTTGAGAAGTTGTCCCAACCCTTCAAGAGCAAAATATTCACATTGAACAGGAATTAATACTGAATCAGCACAAACAAGAGCATTCAATGTAAGTAATCCAAGCGAAGGCGGACAATCTATAAATATAAAATCGTATTTATCATCAATTGATGCAACAGCATTTTTGAGCAAAAATTCTCTTCCTTCAACTGATACTAATTCTACTTCTGCGCCAACTAAATTTATTGTTGATGGAAGAATATCCAAAAAAGGCATATAAGTATTTAATATACTTTCTTCAATTTTGTTAATTCCTACAAGAACTTCATAAATAGTTTTTTCAGGTTTATCGGTTCCAATTCCTGAAGTTGAATTTGCTTGAGGGTCAATGTCAATTAAAAGAGTTTTAAATTCTGCTGCTGCTATGGATGCAGAAAGATTTATTGCAGTGGTCGTTTTTCCAACACCACCTTTCTGATTTGCTATAACAATTTTTTTAGCCATATTTATTGAAGTTCTATTTCTTGACCATATTCAAGTACAATGCATTTCTTCCCCATTTGTTCAACTTTATTTTTGAATTCATAAGGGTCTGCTTGAATTACAGGGAATGTATTATAATGCATTGGTATAGCTACTTTTGGATTAGCAAGTTCAATAGCTTTAACAGCATCAGTAATACCCATCGTATAATTATCTCCAATCGGAAGCAACATATAATCTAACGGTGTCATTTCTCCTATTAATTTCATATCATAAAATAAGCCTGTATCGCCAGTGTGATAAACATTTATTCCATCAATTGATAAAATTACGCCAGAAGGTTCGCCAGCATAATAATTATCAGGTGTCATAGAGCCATGATGAGCAATTGTAAATTTTACTCTCCCAAATTCAAAATTATATGAACCACCGATATGCATGTTATGAGCATTAAAACCTTTACTTATGCAGTAATTTGCCAATTCATTAACACAAATAAAGGTTGAATTACATCTCTTTGCGATTTTGAAAGCATCACCAAGATGGTCTCCATGTCCATGAGTAAGGATGATGTAATCTGCTGATACTTCATCAGATTTTACTGGTGATGTTGGATTACCATCGAAAAATGGGTCAACTAAAATTTTCTTTCCGTTGTTCGAAGTAAATTGAAAAGCAGAGTGTGAAAAATATTTTAATTTCATCTCACTCTCCTCCTTTTTATTAATATCATTTATCAAAATATAAATTAATTGTTCGAAATTTTTTCAGACCTTCTAATTTTTCGTGAACTTAGATTCTTTAATAAATAATTTTTTAATGCTTCTTTCGAAAGACCTCTGATTAATTTTCCATTCTCTGCAACAGAAATACTTGCTGTTTCTTCTGACACAATCACACAGATAACATCAGCTTGTTCGGAAATGCCAAGACCAGCTCTGTGTCTCATTCCCAATGGTATTCCATCAATTTGAGTTACACTTGATAATGGTAATGTACACCTTGCTGCTTCTATTATTCCATTGTTAATTATAACAGCACCGTCATGTAATGGTGAACGCGGATAAAATATTGAACGGAGCAAATTTTTTGATACTCGTGAATTAATTATTTCTCCTGTTTCTACAATACCTCTAATTCCTACTGATTTTACAATTACAATTAATGCTCCATGCTGATGTTGTGCTAATTCAAATGCAGTATCAGCAATAATTTCTGCTATGTTATGTTGGTCTGTTTTAATAAAAAATCTTAGTAAAGGACTTCTTCCAACAAGAACTAGTAATCTTCGAATTTCCGGTTGAAACAAAATTATAAATGCAATTACCCAGATATCGGAAATTAATTTCAATAACCAGCCAGTAGCTTTAAAGTTTGCAACCTGAGCAATAAATGATAGAAATAAAACTATAAGCAAACCATAAAATATTTGAGCAGCAATAGTTCCTTTTATAGTGCTGTATAATTTATAAAAAATAAAAGATACCAATGTGATATCAAGAATATCAGTAAAATTAATTGTAATAAAACCAATTTTGATTATTTCAAACATTTTGCAGCAGCTCAGGTTTTTCAGTAAATAAATTTATTAGTGATGCATACTTTGCTTTTTTTACATTATGGGTTCTAATAAATCTTGCGCCATTTTTAATTGCTAATGTCTCAGCCGCAAGTGTGGGGTCATCTCTTTCATCAATTGATAAGTTTAATGCTTTCCCTAAAAAAGATTTTCTTGAAACACCAATATAAATTGGAGTTCCCAAACCTTTGAATTCATTTAATCTTTTTATTAATTCATAGTTATCAATTACTCTTTTGCCAAAACCTATCCCCGGGTCAATTATAATATTTTTCAGATTAAATTTTTGTGTTTCTAAAATTTTTTCTATAAAGAAATCATACAACTCTGAAACAACATCTTCGTAATAAGGGTTGTTTTGCATTGTTTCTGGAGTTCCTTTCATGTGCATGAGCACGTATGCAGCATTATATTTTTTAACAATTTCAAGAATGTTATAATCAAAACTGAACGAACTTATATCGTTTACTATTTTAACACCTAAAGATAATGCAGCCTCTGCTACTTTGGATTTTGTTGTATCTATTGATAAAATAGCATCTGGTTTTGATTTTAATATTTCTTTAATTACTGGAATAACTCTTCTCATCTCTTCTTCTTCATCAACAGGTTTTGCTCCAGGTCGACTTGATTCACCGCCGATGTCAATTATTTCTGCACCTTCTTCAAGAAGTTGTAATGCATGTTCTACTGCTGCATTCTTTTCAAAAAATTTTCCACCATCAGAAAATGAATCTGGAGTTACATTCAATATTCCTACAATGTGTGCTTTATCCATCTCAAATATTTTATTACCTATTTGCATAGACTTATTATCATAATCAATAATATTTTGAATAACTTTATTTATCTTAAAACCAATATCCTCATTCCCAATTGCAATTATTTCTTTTGCTAATTCTTTAAAAATTGAGATAGTTCCTAATGCTAATAAATCAGTTGATTGGTTGTTATTGTCAACAAGGTAGCAAATTTCTTTGTTGGCTAAAATTATTTTTTTTATTCTATGCCCTAATTTAGAATCAAGATTACGAATCTCTAATGCATATAAATCTTTTTCGTATAATTCACGATAGATGTTATATTTTGAACTGTATCTCTTAAATACATTGGGATAATAAATATCGATAAGTTGAATTATCAAATTGTTAGCCAATGTATTTACCTTTGATTGTTAATTAGATTTTTAAACTCGGCAGTTGCAGCTGTTTTATTATCATTCCCAAAAATTGACCAGCCAACAACAAATATATTGCATCCTGCTTCTGATACTTCTTTGATATTTTCTTTTGTAATTCCTCCATCTACTTCAATTAAGAAATTATAGCCCAGCTCATCTCTTAGGTTAGAGAGTTCTTTGATTTTTCGAAGACTGCTATGAATAAATTTTTGTCCTCCAAAGCCTGGATTAACAGACATAATCAGAACCAAATCAACATATTCCAAAATTTCTTTTAAAACATGAACAGGAGTAGCTGGATTAATTGAAACCCCAGCTTTAACTCCTTTGCTCTTGATATAATCAATAGTACGATGCAAGTGAATAACTGCTTCTTGATGAACAGTTAAATAATTTACACCAGCATTAATAAATTCATCAATTATAAAATCTGGATTTTCTACCATTAAATGAGCATCGAGAGGTAAATTTGTTATTTTTCGAATTGCAGAAATGACCATAGGTCCAAATGTAATATTTGGAACAAATTTTCCATCCATAACATCACAGTGAATTATGTCTGCTCCTCCTACTTCTACTAATCTGATTTGTTGTGATAAATTTGAGAAGTCAGCAGAAAGTATTGATGGTGCCAATAATTTTTGATTAGCCATAAGCTCTCACTTGTTTAGTGTAATAACAACATTAATACTGTCACCAGCATTCACAAGAGTATTTTCGCTTGGCTGCTGGTCAACAATTGTATTTGGCAAAAGAGATTTTGAATAAATATAAGTTTTTAAACCAATACTTAAAGAATAATTGCGTAATATTTTTTCAGCTTCTATTAATGATTTACCAATTAAATTAGGAACTTTAATTTTTCCTAATTGTGGTCCCATGCTCACTTTTAATTTTACTTTTGTTCCAACCGGTAACTCTTTTCCTTCGGGATATTGTTGCTCAGCAATTGTATTTGGGGGGAATTCAGATGTAATTTGTTCTAATGTATCTATTACCAATCCAAGTTTTTGAAGTGTTATTTGAGCATCACGCACAGATTTATTAATCAAGTATGGCATTTTAACTGTTTGTAATCCACCGCTTATTGTTAAGTAAATTTTTCGATTTTCTTTCACATAAGTATTGGGCAACGGTTTTTGGAATATGACATAATCTTTTGCATATTTTTCATCGTAGCGGGAAGTATTAACAATAGGATTTAGATTTAATTCTTTTAGAATTCTTATTGCTTCATCTTTGTGTTTACCAATAACATTAGGGACTTTCAACTCGTTACTGTTGACATAATATGGTAGAATTATTGAATCAATGATAATTACAGCAATAATAAATGATATACCATAGATTGCGGTTTTAGTTAATAATCTTTTTGAAATGAGACTCATAATAATTTCTTCGATTTTGTAATCGTAAAAATAATAAACTTTATTATGAATATTTTTGCATTAAAAAAATTTTAGTTAGTTTATTTACAAAATATTTATGGGTTCTGCATGAAACCGGCAATAATGCTATTTGAAGATAATGGATTTAAAAATTTATTACCATTAACATTTTTAAGACCTGTTTATGAGTTAAGATGCGGAATATTACCACTAAAACAAAAATTTGAGCTCTACTTCCCTAAAAGCAAATTTATTTTTCATTGTCGTCCATATCTTGAAAACATCTTAAAAGAAAAATATAAAAAATCAATAGTGAATGAGTTTAACGGAGATTCAATTTTATTCTTAAATGGTCGCTTATTAATCAATAAGGAATTAGTCAATGAAATTAAAAATCTGAAAGAAGGAATTATTTTAACAAATGATAACCAAATTGCAGCAATTAAACTTGAGAGAAATAATTTTAATCATGTGAAATTTAATGATGACGGCTCATTATTCTTTGATGATGAGAACTTTGCAAAAGTTATTACAAATGCAAAAATGATTAATTATCCATGGGACTTAATTAATTATAATGGTGAAGAAATTATAAACGATTTTAAGCTCATAGCAAAGAATCATACAAAAAAAACAACAACAAAATATAAAGCTGTAGAAACAATCAATAGAAAAAATATTCTTATTTGCAAAGGAACAAAAATTGAACCTTTTGTTACATTAGATGCTTCTGAAGGACCAATTTTTATTGATGAAAATGTTAATATAATGTCTCATGTGATAATTAAGGGTCCTGCTTGTATTGGGAAGAATAGTTTAATAAAAGCTCACACCTCAATTTATCATAATACTTCTATTGGAGAAGTATGCAAGATTGGCGGTGAAATAGAAAATTCAATTTTTCATTCATATTCGAATAAACAACATGAAGGTTTTATTGGTCATTCATACATTGGCAGCTGGGTAAATCTTGGAGCTGGTACAACAAACAGCGACCTTAAAAATGATTATGGAATTGTAGATGTATTTATCAATAATGAAAAAGTGAAAACTGGACATAGATTTGTAGGATTATTTATGGGTGATTATTCTAAAACTGCAATTGGAACAGTTTTTAATACTGGGACTGTAGTTGGTATATCTTGTAATCTATTTGGTTATGGTTTCCCGCCAAAATATATACCTTCATTTACTTGGGGTGGAATAAATAACTTCGAAGAATATAAACTTGAGAAAGCAATTGAAGTGGCTAAAGTTGTTGCTTCAAGAAGAAATATTCAACTTACAGATAATGATATAAACTTATTAAAAAAAGTTTTTGAACTAACTGAAAGCGAAAGAAAATTCTAAACTTATGTATAAAAATTATTTGTATCTGTTGAGGAGTATAAGTGAATTAAGAGATTTAATTCAAAATCAGAAAATTTATGAGATATATACACAAGAAAAAGATAAATTATTTATTTCTATTCCACTAAAAAATTACGATGATTTTCACATAGTTATTTCTGTAAATCCACAATCCCCTTTTTTAATCATTAAAAATGAACATCACAAGGCTAAGAAGAATGTATTAAATTTTTTTGATGATTATCTTCCAGATGATATAAATAAAATTGAGATAGCTTTTGGTGATAGAATCATAAAATTAACCCTATCAAAATGTTCACTTTTCTACTGTATTCGAGGACCGATGACAAATGTTTATTTGATAGATAACGAAAATAATCTCGCTTCATTTAAGAAAATTGAGGAAGAAGAGAAATCGAAAATTTATGATGAGTTGCTTCTAAATAGGTATATTGAATATCCTGAAGAAATATATGAGAATATTACAGATAAATCTGATGAAGAAATTTTAAATTCCTATAAGTTTATTGACAAATCAATTACATCACAGCTTAGTATTCGTAAGAATATAAAACTAATTGATATTTTCAATGAAATATTAAATGATGATATTAGAATATCCATTTCTCAAAATGAAGGCACTGTAAGATTTGAGCCGTCAGGATTTTATCTCCCAGACAACTGTACTATCATAAATTATCATAAAAAATATTTTGATGCTCTTAGTGAATATTTTGTACAATTAAATAAATTAAAGAAGCGAAAACAAATTTATTCTGAAATAAAGAAATATTTAGAAACTGAGCTGGAAAAAGTTTCGAATAAAATAAATAATTTGAAAGCAGTGCTGGAAAAAGAATCAAAAGAAAATCATTATGTAAAAATTGGTAATTTATTATTAATGAATATTTATCAATTAAAAAAAGGAATGAAAGAAATAGAACTGGTTGATGAAGAAAATAATAAAGTTAAAATTGCGCTTGATGAAAAATTATCACCACATCAAAATATTGATGAATATTTTGCTAAAGCACGAGCAGAAAAAATACAATATGAGAAATCTAAGACTTTATATAATGAACTAATTAATTATTATAACAATTTAACTCGGATAAAATTAATGCTGGAGAATAATTTAACCGATGATGAATTAGTAAATATCAAAAAAGAATTGAAAATTAAAGAGAGTTCATTGAAAAAAAGCAATGAGAATTCAAAACCAAACTTCAGACATTTCATAATTGATAAAAAATATCATGTGTATGTTGGAAAGGATAGTCATAATAATGATGAACTTACACTGAAGTTTGCTAAGCAAAATGATTACTGGTTTCATGCAAGAGCTGTTAAAGGTTCTCATGCTATACTGCGGGTTGAAAATACAAAAGAATCTATCCCAAAAAAGATTATTGAAAAAGCTGCTTCAATCGCTGCTTTTTACAGCAAAGCAAAAACATCTAAATTAGCTCCAGTTAGTTATACATTAAAAAAATATGTTGTAAAAAGAAAGGGCATGGAACCAGGTGAAGTTGCTTTGTTGAAAGAAGAAGTTGTTCTTGTTAAACCAGAAATTCCAGCAGGATCTGAATTAGTCACAGAATAAATATGATTGATAAAAACATTAAAAGTATTTTGATTATTAAATTAAGAGGCATTGGAGATGTTGTTTTATCAACAATTGTTCTTGATAATTTAAAACAATATTTTCCTTATGCTCGAATTGATTATTTAACTGATTTGTCGTCAAAACCTGTTGTTGATGGGCTGCCACAAGTAAATGAAGTAATTATTTTTCCAAAAGATAATTTATTAAAAAGATTAAAACTTATTTACAAGATTTTTCGTAAAAAATATGATTTAATTCTTGATTTCTATTCGAATCCTTCTACAGCTTTAATTACATATTTTAGTCGAGCAAAATTTAGAGTTGGCTTCCCCTATCGTGGCAGAAAATATGCATATAACTTATTTGGTCCATCCGAAAGAGGGAAATATCATGCAGCTATTTTACATTTAAAGACATTAGAAAATATCGGCATTGATACACCATACAAAAATCTACACTTTCACATTTCAAATGATGATATGAAATTTGCTGATGATTTTTTTAGTTCCAATAATCTTATAAACAAATTTGTTGTTGGAGTATCTCCTTCTGGAGGATGGAAATCAAAAAAGTGTGATCCTGAAAAGTTTGCAGAATTTGCTATTTCTGTTAAAAATAAATATCAATGTGAAATATTGATATTATGGGGACCCGGAGATTTTGATGATGCAACCTTGATTAGTAAATTAGTACCAAATTCTATAATTGCTCCCAAAAGTAATATCAACCAAATGGGAGCATTAATTAAAAAATCAGATATTCTAATTGCCAATGATAGTGGTCCAATGCATATTTCAACTGCTGTTGGCACTCCAGTTTTAAGCTTACATGGTCCCACAAATCCTTATCATCAAGGACCTTTTGGCGATAAGCATGAATTTATTATTTTAGATAATCTTGATTGTATTATGTGTAATTTATTAGAATGTCCTAAACAACATGAATGTTTTAACTATATAGATGTTGAAACAGTATTAAATAAGATTACTATTTTATTAAATAAAAATAATATATCTAAATAATTTGAAAAAGATTGAAATATATATTAGGAAGTTAATTTTAAAGTTATTACTTCTTATTATTCCTAAAAAATCTGTAGTTAATAAAATTGATTTAAAGGAAAACTCTACAATTCTTTTTATTAGGTTAAATAGAATTGGTGATGCATTAATTACTACCCCTCTATTATCATTAATTAAAAAAAATACGAATCATAAAATCTATGTTGTGGCAAGTAATTATAATTATTTAGTATTTTCTTCAAAAATTGTTGATAATGTAATTGTTTATGATAAAAAGAGAATAACGCTTTTCAAACTTATTAGACTAATAAATAAATTAAAACCAGATGCCATAATAGATTTACATGATGATGTTTCAACTACTGTTAGCTTTATTTTAACTTTTTCAAAAGCAAAATATAAAATTGGTTTTAATAAAGATAATAGAAAGTTATATAATTATATCATAGAAAAACCAAATCCTTCAAAAACCCATGTTATAGAAAGAATATTACAGTTTACAAAAATTTTTAATATAAAATATACAAAAGAAGAAATAAGAGTATTTTATTATATAAATGAAAAAGCATTAGAGAAAATTAGTAATTATATAATAAATAATAAGTTAGATAATTATTTTAAAATAGGAATTAATATATCTGCAGGCAATGATGCAAGGTTTTGGGGTATTAAAAATTATAAAGATTTAATAACAGAGATTAGTAAATATTCTCAGATAAAAGTTATTATCTTATGTTCCCCAAATGACATTGAAAAAGCAAAGCAGATATCAAATGAGTTAGTTCCTATTTTTTATGATAATTCATTTGAAAATTTTTCAGCAATGATTAGTAAATTGGATTTATTAATTACGCCCGATACTTCTGCTGTTCATATTGCTTCTGCATTTAATATACCAGTTTTTGGTTTATATGTGAAATATAACACAAATGATATGATATGGAGTCCGTATAATACAGAATTTGAATGTGTAATTACGGAGCAACCCACACTAAAAAATATACAATTGAATGAAGTATTAAGTAAATTAAAACCATTTTTAGAGAAACTATTATGGAAAAATTAAATATCCCAGAATGCAAAAATTTTACTGGTTATAAACCTTGCTTCCCTTATTATAACTGTTTAGAAGAAGGCTGTAAAGAACAAAAAAAATTTGGTGTCAAAATTTTAATTATAGCTCTTGAAGCAATGGGAAGTGTTTTAATGACAACAGCTCAACTCCCTGCAATCAAAAGAAAATATCCTGAATCTACAATTTATTGGTTAACACTAAAGAATTCAGCTGATATACTGAAGAATAATCCTTATATAGATAAAATTTTTGTTTACGATTTTGAAAATATGGAAATTTTGAGTGCAATTGAATTTGATGTTATAATGAATTCTGATAAATCTGTTAAAGCTGGTGCAATTATTCAAAGATTAAAAGCGAAAGAAAAACTTGGTTTTGGCATTAATAATAATTTTCAAATAGTACCTCTAAACGATGGTGCTTTATATAATTATAAATTGGGACTTAATGATAATCTTAAGTTCAAGATTAATCAAAAAACTGGGCAGGAAATACTTGCTGAAACATTTAATTTAGAGTACAAAAGAGATGAATATGTTTTTGAATTTTCTGATGATGAAAAGGACTTTATTGAATCTTACAAGAAAAGTATTGGAATTACAGAAAATGATGAAATTATTGGTTTCAACACGGGTTGCTCCAATTTATATCCAAATAAAAAAATGACTATTGAGCAACACATAATATTAATTGAAAAATTTCTTTCTTTTAATAGATTCAAAATAATGTTACTTGGTGGTCCAGAAGACACCGAAAGAAATAAAATTATTGGAGATTTGTTTAATGACCAGATTATAAATACACCTACTACTGAAGGAATAAGAAGAGGAGCATGCTATGAAAGTATACCTCATGTAATTATTACAGGTGATTCATTTGGAATGCACCTCGCTATTGCATTAAAAAAATATGTTATTGCGTGGTTTGGATTAAGTTGCTGGACTGAAATTGACCTTTATGACCGAGGAATAAAATTGTATCCAGAAGGTCTGTTTTGCGCTCCGTGCTGGAAAAAAGAATGCCCATATAATCTTGAATGTATTCAGATGATTGATTTGGAAAAAATAGTTGAAGAAACTGTTAACTATTTTGACAGAAAAAAAAATGATAGAAAAAATTGATTTGATAAATTTATACAATGAGCTAAAAAGACCATTGATTCTTGATGGAGCAATGGGAAGTTTATTAATTGAGAAAGGCATTAAAAATCATCCGGTGTTATGGACTTCATTATCGAATATTGAAAATCCAGAAATAGTAAAATCTATTCACTTAGAATACATTAATAATGGTGCAAATATTATAACAACAAATACTTTTAGAACTAATCCATCTTCTGTAAAAAAATCTAATGAAAATATTAATCTATATGATTTTGTTAAATCTGCAGTTCGGTTAGCTAAAGATGCAAGAGACTATAAAAAAATAATTATCGCAGGTTCAAATGCGCCGGCAGAAGATTGTTATCAAATTGAAAGAACTATTTCAATAAGTGAATTAGAATCAAATCATAAAAAGCACATCGAAATTCTTTGGAACAATTCAGTTGATATAATCTGGAATGAAACGCAAAGTCATATGGATGAAATAGAAATAATTTGCAAATATTGTTCAGAAAATAAAATTCCTTTTGTAATAAGTTTATTTTTTGATGAAAATCTAAAAATTCTCAGTGGTGAAAATTTGATTGATGTAGTGAATTACATTAATTCTTTTAATCCAGCTGCAATTGGATTTAATTGTATAAAACCAGAAATATTTTTCAATTTTATAGAAAAATATTCATTACCGGAAAGATGGGGATTTTATTTTAATTGTGGTGAAGGAAACTATACTGATGAATCTTTAACTTGCGGTATTTCTCCAGAGCATTATTCAGAAATTACAAAGCAATTACTAAAATTAAATCCAATCTTTATTGGTTCCTGTTGTGGATCAAATCCAGAACATACAAAAGCAATTAAGGAATTATTAAATGAGATTTATAGAAATTAAAGCACCTGCAAAAATTAATATTGGGCTGCGTGTCTTGGAAAAACGAGATGATGGATATCATAACATTTATACATTATTTTATCCAATAAAAGATTTATATGATACTATAACATTTGAACTATCTGACAATTTTGAATTTAACAGTAATTTAAGTGTAGCAAAAAATGATGATGATAATCTAATTATCAAATCAAAGAGACTGCTTGAAAAAATCTTCAATAAAAATTTTAATGTAAAAATTAATTTGATTAAAAGAATTCCCATTGGAGGTGGTCTTGGAGGAGGAAGTTCAGATGCAGCTGCAACTTTAATTTCACTCAACGAATTATTTAAACTCGGATTGAGCTATGAACAGCTTATATCTTTAGCATTAGAGTTAGGTTCTGATGTTCCCTTTTTTATAAAAGCACTCCCTGCCATAGGAAAATCAAGAGGAGAGATATTAGAGCATATAGAAATTAAAAACGAGTTCCCTGTTTTAATAGTTAATCCAAACATTTCTATATCTACAAAAGAAGTTTATCAATCAATAAAACCCAAGTACGATTATTATGATTACAAAGAAATAATTCATGATAATATTTTAAATTATTCATTGATGAAAGAAAATATAATTAATGATTTTGAAGAAGCAGTTTTTCAAAAGTATCCAGAAATTAAAAACATAAAAGATACTTTATATAAAGAAGGGGCAATTTATGCTTCGATGAGTGGAACCGGCTCTACTGTTTTTGGTTTTTTTGATAATTATGAAAGAATACAAAAAGTCAGAGATTGTTTTCCTCCTGATTACTTTTGCTGGATAAGTAATCCTCAGGATTGACCTCAAAGATATCATAAGATGATGGTTTAAAATGATATGGCAACAAAATTTTAAAACAGCTTCCTAAAAAATTGCCGTGTGAAAGTCTCGATGGGCTTTCAACGGTTATCTCTCCCCCCAATCTCTCTATTATTTCACGAGTAATAGTTAAACCCATTCCGCTTCCTTCATGTTTCGATTTATCAATATTTGATGCTCGATAGAATTGTTCAAAAATTTTTTTCAAATCCTCTTTTGGTATTCCTATTCCATCGTCACATACTTCAATAGAAATTTTATCATTAATATCATCAACTATAACCTCTATTTCTCCATTTTCATTTACATATTTAATAGAGTTCCCAATGATATTAGAAAGAGCCAGTTCTAAAAGTATCATGTCAGATTTTATAAACTTTTTTTCTACTCTCCTATCTTCAAATTTTAGTTTTATATTTTTGGATTTGATATTATCTGATTGTTTTTCAAGTATATTTTTGATAAATAAGTTAATATCAATTTCTTCAGCTGAACGAATATCAAGTAATTTAAGTCTTGAAATTCGCAAAACATTATTTAATAAATGCAATGTTTCTTCAGTCCGAGTTTTTGCACGCAATAATTTTGCTTCAACTTCTTTACTTATTGGTCCTACATATTGCTGTAAAACTATATCAATTATTGACTTTATTGCAGTAACAGGAGTTTTAATTTCATGAACTATTCCAATTATATATTTTTGTTTTGATTTCTCTGCTTCATCAATTTTTTGGAGTGAAGTTCTTAAAAGTTGTTCTCTGTGATATAATTGTCTTGCTATATTATTTGCAAGATAAACACTTGCAAAAAGCATTAAAGTAAAAGAAGCTACAGAAAGTATGTCATATGATAAAGTATGAGAAATGTGAGAATTGTACAACCCATTAATTAAGTATATCTTAACTAATCCTAATTTACTCAGAGCATTCAATAGCGAAAAAATTAAACTTATTGTTCCAGCCATAATGTAAACTATATATCCAGGAAGAATAAGGCTTCCAATTATCATGTGAAATATGAAAAAAATATAAAGTGGTGATTCAATTAAGCCCGTATAATAAACAATTAACATCAATGCAATCAGGTCTAAAATCATTTGAATTAAGGAAAGATGAAGACTGTTGAATTTATCCGGAGAACATCCAACATATTTTCTTGATATATGAATAATTATATTATAAACAAGAATAGAAAAAGTAATTAAAGAAATGGCAATGAATTGTGTTTTTGTAAAATTAAAATTAAGTAAAAATTGTCCTGCAATTAAAAAGATCGTAAGTAAAACAACTACTACATATCTTAATCTTATAAACCATAGATTTCTAACACGAATTGACCTCCAGAATTCTCCATAATTTTTTGCCCAATCAGGAAGAAGTGATAACATGTTATAATTTAATTAATAAGTTATTTGATTGAAAAATAAGAATAAATGTAAGTAAACGAAAGAGGCCGTCCTAAAGGACAGCCTCTAATAATTATGCAATATATCTGCCGCGTTTAATATAATGTGTATGCAGTAATTTATGTGATAAATGACTGCATGGACCTTCAGTGAGAAATTCTTTATAGAGTCTAATTACATTTGGATTTTCGTGAGATTTTCTAATTGTTAAGGACTCGTCTTCTGCATATATAGCTTCTGCGCGTTTCTTTCTAATTTCAGGATTTGTTGGAATTGGTTGACCTCCACCGCCAAGGCATCCTCCTGGACAAGCCATAAATTCAATAAAGTGACATTCAGAAAATTTACCGCCAGCTTTAATATCTTCCATTATTTTCTTTGCATTGGCAGTGCCATGAGCAACCGCAACTTTAAGAGTTACTCCTTTTAACCAATTCCAATCAGGTACTAAATGTTTTATTAAATCTGGTACAGGACCAACTTTATTTCCAATGGGTATTTCCATATATCTAATACCTTCAAAGCCGCGCAATGGGATAATATTAGCTTTTTCAAATATATCTTCAGTTTTGTTGCCTGTAACAAATTCAACAACTGTTCTTAATGCAGCTTCCATAACACCACCTGTTGCGCCGAAAATTAATCCTGCACCTGATGCCTCTCCAAAAGGTGAATCAAAGTCGCTTTTTGGCATTTCTGGTAAATTAATTCCAGCTTCTTTAATCATACGAGCTAATTCACGAGTAGTTAAGCCATAATCAACATCTTTGAATCCACTTGAATTCATTTCAGGTCTGTTACACTCGAATTTTTTAGCTGAGCATGGCATCAAAGCAACAGAAACAATATTTGCCGGATCTATACCAGCTTTTTCTGCATAAAATGTTTTAATTAATGCTCCAAACATTTGTTGAGGAGATTTAGCTGAACTTAAGTTATCAATATATTCAGGATAGAAATGTTCAAGATATTTTACCCAGCCCGGTGAACATGAAGTAAATTGTGGTAATGCAACAGGTTCTTTTTTAACGAGTGCTCTATAAAGTCGAAGAATTAATTCTGTACCTTCTTCAATAATTGTTAAATCGGCAGTAAAGTTTGTATCAAATACTTTATCAAATCCTATTCTTCGTAATGCTGTATTTAATTCTCTTGTCATTGAAGTACCTGCAGGCAAACCAAATTCTTCGCCTATAGCAGCACGCGGTGATGGTGCAGTTTGTATTACTACATGTTTAGTTGGATCATCGATAGCAGCCCATATTTCATCTGATGGGTCATTTGCTCTTAAAGCAGCAGTAGGACAACGATTAATACATTGACCACAATTAATACAAATTACATCAGCAAGTGGTTTATCTAAAAAAGTTCCTATGTGTGTATTGTCTCCTCTTCCAATTGCTTCAAGCACGCCAACTTCCTGTAAATCAATACATGTTCTAACACATCTTTTGCATAAAATACACTTGCTCATATCTCTTACTACAGAATAGGAAGACTTATCTACTTCATATTTTGGTTTATCAACATGGCCAAATGTATAAGTATCAACACCATATTCTTTAGCAAGATTCTGCAGTTCACATTTTCCATTTCTAAAACACGAATAACATTCTCCATAATGTTCACTTAATAATAAGTCAAGAATATGGCGTCTTGCTTTTCTAACCATTGGAGATGATGTTTTGATTTTTATTGGTGAAGTAATTGGATATGAACAGCTTGCCTGCAGTGTTCTCATTCCTTCAACTTCAACAACACAGATTCGGCATACTCCTGCAATACACAAATCTTCATGATGGCATAATGTAGGTATTGAAATTCCAACTTTTTTGCATGCTTCTAATATAGTAGTTCCTAACGGTACGGAGACCTTCTTTTCATTAATTTCAACTGTTACTGTTCCACCAATTGCACTGGTATCTTTTGGAATTTCAACTGTATGAGCAGTTTGGCTCACAGGTGCTCTGAAATCTCCTTTACTTTCCATTTTTACCTCCGTTGCCGTTAAAAATTTCTTCTTTAAAATTTTCTAAAATAGAAATAAATGAATTAGGGCTTGACTGACCCAATCCGCATTTTGATGCGACCTGCATTGTTCTTCCAAGTTCTTTTAATTGATTTATATAAGCAAAAGTATATTCCCCTTTTTCAATCATTTCAACACCTTCTAAAAGTTTTACATTTCCTATTCTGCAGGGTGTGCATTGACCACATGATTCTTCAACAAAAAATTCCATAAAATTTTTTAATACATGAAGCATATTTCTATTTTCATTGAAAATGATAATTGAACCTCCAGTGGCTGCATCTTCATATGCTAAAGTTCTATCGAATTGTGATTTTGGAATACAAGTACCAGATGCGCCGCCAACCTGAACAGCTTTTGCATTTTTTGCACCTACTAATTTTAACAAATCAGAAATCTTGGTGCCCCATGGCAATTCATAAACTCCGGGTTTTTCACAATCTCCAGAAACAGAAAACAATTTTGAACCAGTAGATTTATCAGTTCCATATTTTCTGAACCAGCTTCCACCTTTTACAACAATATGAGGTACAGAAGCTAAAGTTTCTACATTGTTAACTACAGTTGGTTTGCCCATAAAACCAGTATTAACCGGGTAAGGAGGACGATTACGTGCTTCGCCTCTATTTCCTTCGAGTGATTCTATTAATGCTGTTTCTTCACCACAAACATAAGCACCAGAACCAAGTCTTATTGTTATGTCAAAATTAAATCCAGATTTACCGAGAATATTTTCACCAAGTAAATTATCTTTTCTCATCTGTTCAAGATAATCTTCGAGTGATTTAAGCATATATTCATATTCACCACGAAGATATACAATTCCTTTTGTTGCTCCTATTGTGTAACCTGCTATAACCATACCATCAAAAACCAATTCTGGATATTCCATCAAAAGAACTCTGTCCTTAAATGTTCCAGGTTCCCCTTCATCTGCATTGCAAATAACATATTTTTGGTCTGCCGATGCTGCAGCAACAAGTGTCCATTTAGTTGCCGTTGGAAAACCAGCTCCACCTCGTCCTTTCAATTTTGATTCGCGGAGTTCGAATAAAATATCTTCGCGAGATTTTTCAATAGCTTTTTTAATTCCTTCCCCGCGGTTGTATTCTGAAAAAATTAATACTCCTTTTCTTTTCTTTTCCATAGATCACCTCACTTCAACTCGTTTAAAATTTGGACAGCTTTTTCAGGAGTTAATTTTGTATAAACTCTTTCATTGATAATCATAGCTGGTCCCTGATCGCACATGCCAACACAATTTGTATATTCAAGTGTAAATTTTTTGTCTTTGGTTGTCTCGCCAAAATTAATTCCAAGTTCTCTTTGAATAGCTTTTGCAACAGCATCTTTTCCTTGCATATCACATGATATTGTTTTGCATAAACGAACAATGTATTTACCTTTTGGTTCAGTGCTTAAGAATGAATAGAATGATATCACACTATAGACTTCAACAGGATGAATATCGAGCAAACGTGCAATTTCTTGCTGAACAAAATCAGGAATATGTTTATGTTTTCTCTGAACATCCTGAAGAATTGGAAGCAAGGAAGATCTTTCTTTACCATATTTTGCTACGAGTTGTTCTATTTCTTCTGTTAATTCATTTTTTTCCAGTATTAACATTTTACTTCACCTCCTTCTTTAACAAATTTTCTACTTTTTGAATAAGTTCTTCAGGTGAAATAGGTTTTTCAACAAAATCATCAACAGGAACCATTTCATTTTTTTCAAACTCAAGACCTGTTGCTTTTGAAACAGAGGTATACATTAAAATTGGAGTATTAATTCCTTCTTTTCGAAATTTTTGTGCTAAATAGAAACCATCATCAGGTTCATCCATCATAACATCAAGAATAATTAAATCAGGCTTTTGTTCTTTAACAATCTTATAGCCATCATCTGGATTGGATGCAGAAATAATCGAATGCCCTTTAGATTTTAGAACCAGACTGCTTGCATCAATAATATCAGGATCATCGTCAATGATTGCAATTAGAGCCATATTTCATCTCCTTTGTTTGTTAGTTTATATTTATTGGTAAATTGATTGTGAAAGTTGTTCCTTTATCAAATTCGGAATCAACATCAATTTTACCGTAATATGAGTCTACTATTTTTTTAACAATGCTGAGACCCAATCCTGTACCACTGATACCACGAGTTTTTTCATTTTTTGCTCTGAAAAATTCGTTGAACAATTTTGCTTTTTCTTCTGGCTTCATTCCGATACCAGTATCAGTGATTTTTATTTGTAAATAATTTGTTGACGATGATACATCTATTATTATTTTGCCTTTATCTTTATTGTATTTTATTGCATTACTGATGAGGTTCGTAATCAGTCTGGTAATTTCATTATAATCAGCTTTTATTGCAGGTAAATTTTCTTGTGTATTAATTTCTACATGTATTTCTTTTTTCTTTAATTCAATTTCAAAAAGCTGTAAAGTGTTTTTAATGATTTCATTTATATTAATATCTTCAATTTCACGATGTTTTGTTTTTAATTCCATTCTCGAGATATCGAGTAAATCATTAACAAGGTCGCTTAAGCTTTTTAATCTTGTAATTGAACGAGTTAAGTATTCCTGTCTTTTTTCTTTTGGCAGATTAATTTTTTCATCTGCTAAAATGTTTAAGTAACCTTGAACTGCTGCAAGAGGTGCTTTTAACTCATGAGCTACCATAGAGACAAACTGAGATTTAATCAGCTCAATTCTTTTGAACTCTGTAATATTGCTTAATACTATTACCACACCTGCGAGTGAGCCATCTGGATGAGGGATTGGAGTTGCAGCAGCTTCGACAATTAATTCATTATTTGGTTTTAATTCTATTTGAGTAGTATAACTTTTCAGTAATATTGTTTGAGAAGAAAAAATTTTTTCAACTAATTCATTAATGTTTTTATTGAGCAGAGGAAGTATTTTGTCACCAATTTTTATTTCTGGAATATCAAGAAATTTCAGAGCCGCATAATTATAATATGCAAGTTCTCCATTTTTATTAATTACAAGAACCCCATCGCTAATTGATTTAATAATTGCATTTAGTCTTGATTTTTCAGAAGCTAATTCAAGCAGATTTTCTTCTCTTTCTTTTTTTAATCTCTCTGATTCTAAAATTAATTTTCTTTGCTTTATTCCCTGTTCTATTTGATATAAAAATTCTTCAGGTGTAAAAGGTTTTGGAATGTAGCCAAAAGCTCCAAGTCTTGTTGATTGAATTGCAGTATCGTAACTTGCAAATGCAGTAGCAATAAAACAGATAGTATTAGGGCGAGAATTTTTAATTCTCTTCAATACTTCCAGTCCATCATAATCCGGCATTTTTAAATCAATAATAGCAATGTCAAAATCCTGTTCTGTTCCAGCTCGAATTCCTTCTTCGCCGGATTCAACAGCCACTACATCATAACCTTCTTCTTCGAGCAATCTCTGAGTACCTATTCGTAATCCTTTTTCGTCGTCTACTATTAATATTTTAGATTTATCATTCATAAAATGTTAATAGAAATTTTCAATTCTGGCTAATAATTCTTCAACAACTACAGGTTTATTAATTATGCCATCGCATTTTATCCATTCTTTTTCTTCCGGAGTTGAAGCACTGAATTTAAATCCAGTATCATAGGCTGCAGAGGTTAGAATGAAGACCGGAATTTTTTTGCCATGTTCAGTTTTTTTGATTTTATAACAAAGCACAAAACCAGAATCCATTTCTTCCATTATTAAATCTATTATAGCAACATCTGGTTTTTCTTGTTGAAATTTTTTCCAGCCTTCTTCGCTGTTTTCTGCAGTGATTACAGTAAATCCTTTGTTTTCCAGAATAATTTTGTTCTGTTCGAGTAAATCGATGTCATCATCTACTATTAATATTTTCTTGATTTTTGTTGTGTCCATTTTTGCATTTCCCTTTTTAATTCTCTGTCGAATAATTTTGTATTTTTGGTAGTGAAATAAAAAACTTTGTTCCTTTTCCTACTTCGCTTTGAACTTTTATATCCCCTTTATGCATTTTAATAATTCCATAGGTGATAGCTAATCCTAAACCTGTTCCCTTTCCAATTTTTTTTGTCGTGAAAAATGGCGTGAAAATTTTACTTAAATTTTCTTGAGGAATGCCAATACCATTATCAGCAATTTCTATTGTTAACTTATTACCATTTTCTGATATATTGATTAAAACCTGCTTATCATTCTTCGATTCAACAGCTTCGCATGCATTAGTTATAATATTCAACAAAGCTTGTTTAAGCTGGTCTGAATCTCCTTCAATTAAAGTTTCTTCCGCTTCATATTTTTCAGATATAACAACATTGGAAAATTCTGGTTTTACTTTTACCAATCTTATTATGTCATTTACTAATTCACGAAGATTTACTTTGCTTAATCTTAATTTCCCCTGTCGAGCAAAATTCAAAAGATTAGATACAATATTTTTGCATCGGTTTGCTTCTTCTATAATTAGCTTTAAGTCTTCTGAACTTTGCTGGTCATTGAAAGCTTTTTCAAGTTTTTTCTTCAATAGCGAAGCATAAATCATAATAGAGCCAAGCGGATTATTTATTTCATGAGCTACTCCAGCAGCTAATTGACCAATTGATGCTAATTTTTCTGCATTAGCTAATTGTTCTTGAGTTTCTCTTATTTCTTTATTTGCCATTTCAAGTTTATCAATAAGATAAGGCAAACACATATCTTCTTCTGCAAGACCTTTTGCAATTGCAATTGCATATTCTCGACAAGTTGGATATCCACAAGCTCCGCAATTTAATTCATCAGTTTTGCTGAATTTATTTGTTTTTGCAAGAATTGATTTAATTTGTTCTTCTGTTGGTTCAGGTCTTCTTTGATTTCTTGGTTTAAATTTTCTGCTTAAATCTAAATCACGATTATTATAAAGTGTGCTCTTCCAGATTCTTTTATCGAAACTATTAATGTTTTCTTCAATGTAAGAAATTACCTTTTCTCTTTTTGAATAATAGTTTAATGAAGAGTCAATAGCAGGACCATTAATACAGCCTTCACAAAATAATATATCAATAAATTTTGATTGAATTTTTTTATCTGCAATTTCTTGTAATATTTCTCCAACTCTATCTTTGCCTTCAACAATTATTATTTCTTTTTCAAGAATATCACCATGTCTATTAGTTGTTTTTAATAAACCGCCTGTTAATGGATAAGCTTTACCCATGTAAGCAAATGGTGGATCGAAGTTTGAGTTATCAAGTTCATTGAGATTTATATTTTTTTCATTAAATAATTCTTTGAGTTCCTTGAATGTTAATACAGCATCAATTGCACCAGACACATTTTCATCACGATATTCACTTTTTTTAGCAATGCAAGGACCAATAAAAACTACTTTAATATCTGAGCCAAAATTTTTCTTTAAATATCTTCCCATTGCAATCATTGGTGAAACTACATTAGCAAGGTTATCTACAATCTCTACAAAATATTTTTCAATCCAATTGTAAATTGCAGGACAAGGGCTGCTTATAATTGTTTTGTTATCAGATTTCTCTAAGTATTTTATATAATAATCGCTGATTAAGTCTGCGCCAAATGCAGCTTCGCCGACATAATGAAATCCAAGTTTTCTTATTGCTGAAATAAATTTTCCTTCCAAATCTGGAAATGAAGCTGGAAAAGAAGGAGCAACTATTGCATATGTTTTATAATTTATCAAGTAATGATTAACAACATCTTTGTCATTTAAAACTTGTTTAGCATTTTGTGAACATACTTTAACACAGTAACCACATGTAATGCATCTTTCTTCGATTACAACTGCCTGACCATTTATCACACGAATAGCACGAGCAGGACATTCTCTTATACAAGAGTAACATCTTTTGCATTTTTGTCCTATTGTCGTTACTATTCTTAATGACATATAAATTTATATAAAGTTATTGAACATAAATTAAACTTCTTCTAAAATCTTTTTTCTGTTAATGTAAGTGGTATGCAAAATTTCATGCGATAAATGACCGCATGGTTCACCTAAGAATTCTTTATATAATTTTTTAACAGATTCATTTTCATGTGAGCGTCTGTTTTTCATCTTAGCATCAATTTCATAAAGAGCTTGAGCACGCTTTTTAACTTTTTCTGGATTTTGATGAATTGGTTGTCCTCCGCCATTTATACAACCTCCTGGACAAGCCATAACTTCAATGAAGTGATATTTGGATTCTCCCTTTTCTACTTCTTCTAAAATTTTTTTGACATTTCCAATTCCGTTTACAACAGCAATATTAAAAGTCATTCCATTAACATTGATTGAGCTTTCTTTAATGCCAGCCATTCCTCTTACATCAGTTAATTCGAGCTGTGCGAGTTCTTTTCCAGTAATTTTATAATATGCTGTTCGCAGTGCAGCTTCCATTACTCCCCCGCTTGTTCCAAAAATAGCTGCAGCACCTGTTGATTCTCCTAATGGATTGTCAAAATCATCTTCTGGTAAATCATTAAAATCAATTCCAGCTACTTTGAATAATCTAACCAATTCTCGTGTTGTTAAAACTGCATCGACATCTGGGAAATGTTGTTCAGATAATTCTGGTCTGTTTGATTCAAATTTTTTAACTGTGCAAGGCATGATAGAAACAACAAAAATATCTTTTGGGTTAATTCCCATTTTCTTAGCATAATAAGTTTTTAAGATTGCACCTTCCATTTCATGTGGAGATTTGCATGTAGAAATATGATTCAATAAATGAGGATAATTTTGTTCTGCATATTTTATCCATCCGGGGCAGCAGCTTGTGAACATCGGCAAAGTGCCGTTGCTTGTAATTCGATGAATTAATTCAGTTGCTTCTTCCATTATTGTTAAGTCGGCACCAAAATTTGTATCGAATACTTTTTTGAATCCTAATCTTCTTAATCCAGTGATTATTTGTCCTGTTACATTTGTACCCAAAGGTAAATTGTATTCTTCACCTAAAGTAGCACGAACAGCAGGAGCTATTTGTGCAATTGTAAATTTGCTTTTGTCGTTTAATGCAGCAACAACTTCTTTAGCATGACTTTTTTCTCTCAATGCAGCAGTTGGGCAAACAAGAATGCACTGACCGCAAAGGATGCAATCACTTACATTTAAGCCCTTGTTAAATGGAGTTGTAACATTACTTCTAAATCCGCGATTAGTAAAATCGATAGCTCCAATCTTTTGAATTTCGCTGCATGTTCTTACGCATCGACCACATAAAATGCATTTTGCTGGGTCTCTTTCCATTGATGGACTTGAAATGTCAATAGCATGCGATTTCTTTTCGCCAACATATCTATGTTCTCTCACATTATATCTTTCAGCCAAATCTTGAAGTTCACAATTTTTATTTCTTACACAGATAAGACAATCCTGTGGATGATTTTCAATTAATAATTCAACAATAGTTTTGCGAGCAACTCGAACACGTGGTGAATTAGTATGAACTTTCATTCCCTGCATAACTGGATAAGCACAGCTTGGCGTTAGACCTCTCATTCCTTCAACTTCTACAACACAAATTCTGCATGCACCTGTTGGAAATAAATTTTTCATGTGACAAAGAGTAGGAATGTGAATTCCAACTGATTTAGCTGCTTCGAGTATTGTCATTCCTTCTTCAGCTTTTACTTTTATATCATTGATTGTTAGTTCTACCATTTTAATCTCCATAAAAAATTTTAATAAACTTTAACTGCTTCAAAACGGCAGGATTCAAAACACATACCGCATTTAGTGCATTTAATTTGAATGATTTGATGAGGTTGTTTCTTTTCTCCAATGATTGCATCAGCAGAACAATTTCTTAAACATACAGCGCAACCATTACAAAGTTCTGGATCAATTTCATAAGTGAGAAGTTCCTTACAAACCTTAGCTTTGCATTTTCTTTCGAATAAATGTTCTTCATATTCTTCTCTGAAATATCTTAATCCGGAAAGAACTGGATTTGGAGCGCTTTGTCCAAGACCGCAAAGTGATGTATCTTTAATTACATCAGCTAATCTTTGCAAATGAATAATTCCTTTAAATCTTTGTAATTGCTCAATTTTATTTCCATTATTCCCATAACGAACAGGAATTCTTTCAATTATTTCGAGCATTCTTTTTGTTCCTTCGCGGCATGGAACACATTTTCCACATGATTCATTTTGGATGAATGTTAAGAAAAATTTTGCTACATCGACCATACATGTATCCTCGTCCATTACAACGAATCCGCCAGAACCCATCATTGCACCAACTTCTTTTAATGATTCATAGTCAACTTCTGTATCTAAAACAGATTCTGGTAAGCAGCCGCCTGAAGGTCCACCAATTTGTATTGCTTTGAATTTTTTATCATTAGGAATTCCGCCGCCAATATCAAATACTACTTCTCTCAATGTAATTCCCATTGGAACTTCTACAAGGCCACCATTCACAACTTTGCCACTTAATGCAAATACTTTTGTTCCTTTGCTGCTTTTAGTTCCAATTGAAGAAAACCATTCCTGTCCTCGATTAATGATTGGAGGGATATTTGCAAAAGTTTCTACATTGTTAATTACAGTTGGTTTTCCCCAAAGACCTGCTTCAACTGGATAAGGCGGACGAGGACGAGGCATTCCTCTTTTTCCTTCAATGGAAGCAATTAATGCAGTTTCTTCGCCGCATACAAATGCACCAGCACCTTTTTTTATTTTTAGTTCGAAATCAAAATCACTATTCAAAATATTTTTTCCAAGCAGACCATACTCTTTACATTTATCAATTGCATTTTGTAATCTTTCAATTGCAAGAGGATATTCAGCACGGCAGTAGATATAACCATAAGAAGCTCCAATTGCATAAGCGCCGATTATCATTCCTTCAATCACTCTAAATGGATCGCTTTCAAGAACTGAGCGGTCCATAAATGCGCCTGGGTCTCCTTCATCTGCATTGCAGATAATATATTTCGTATCGGATTCTTTTTTATATGCAAGTTCCCATTTTAATCCTGTTAAAAAGCCTGCACCGCCTCTTCCTCTCAAGCCGCTTTCTTTTACTGTTCGAATAACGGTTTCAGGAGTTAATAATCGAAGTGATTTATCTAATGCTTTGAAACCGCCTGCTGAAATATATTCATCAATTGAAGTTGGATTAATCACACCACAATTTTCGAGAACAACTTTTAGTTGTCTTTTGAAGAATGGAATTTCATTTATATTTGGAATTGAATCAGTTCCTTTGCCATAAGTGCCCAATAATTTTTTCTTATAAACATTTCCATCAATTAATGTAGTTTTAATTAATTCATGAACATCTTTAGGGAAAATTTCACAATAAGAAATTCTATCTTTGCCTGGCAATTTAATATCAACTATTGGTTCTTTAGCACAATAACCGATGCATCCTGTTGGAATAATTTTAGCCTTGAGATTGTTTTTACTTAGCTCCTCTTCAATTGCTTTTTTAACTTTATCTGCGCCAGAAGCAAGTCCACATGTTCCCATTCCAATAAATATCAAAGGTATATCATGTTCAGAGTATTTTAAGACAGAATTTAGTTGTTTAAATTTTTCTTGACATTTTTCATCTTTATGGCAAAGTGGACCATCAACACAACATGCAATAAATTGTTCACATGGTGTTTCTGCACTATGCCAGCATTGTTCACAACATTTTTCTATAAAACTTTTCATTCTACACTCTCAGTTTGTTCTTGTTTACTTTTTACAGTTGCTTCTCTTCGATATTTGTTAATGATTTTTGGGATTTCTTTGACGGTTATTCTCCCATAATATTCATCATTGATATTAATTACTGGTGCAATGCTGCATGCACCAATGCAGGCTACTGTTTCAAGAGTAAATAGTTTATCTCTTGTGGTTTTACCTGCTGTGATTCCCAATTCTGTTTCAAGTGCTAAAAGCAGATTTGCAGAATTTTTAACATGACATGCTGTTCCACGGCAAACTCTAATTACATTTTTGCCGAGCGGTGTTAATCTAAATTGATTATAAAATGTAGCAACTCCATAGACGCTGCTGACAGGAATATTTAAATGTTCTGAAATATCTTTTATAGCTTCTTCAGGAAGATATCCATAGATTTCCTGAATATCCTGTAATAATGCAATCAAATTGCTTCTATCGTTTTTAGGATATTTTTGAATAATGTGATTATGCATTACTGACTCGCTTTAATTTTGGTTATAATATTATTGCAGAATATATGCCAGAGTTAATTAAGACCTTGAAGGTTCATTTTCTTAAAAAATTGCGGATTTTTTAAATGATTTCTTAAGTTTATTTCTTATGAGTGAGAAAAACACTTTACATTTTTCTAATGAAAATAAGGAATTAAGCTCTTTTAATTCTTTCTTAGAATTGTTTTGAAAATTGTAACTTTAAAAAATAAAAGAAAATTATTATGCAGAAATTTGAACAAAATAATATTACTGATAAGAAAAAAGCTGCATGGTTATCCTTAACTGTAGGTCTTGCAATGTTTATTTCAAAAAGTATTGCTTACCTGAATACAAATTCCACAGCAATTTATTCTGATGCAGCCGAATCTGTAGTTCATATTGCAGCTACAGGATTTGCACTCTATAGTATTTATTTAAGTTCAAAACCAGCAGATGAAACTCATCTTTTTGGTTATGGAAAGATTGAATTTTTTTCTGCCGGATTGGAAGGCTTATTAATCATTATTGCTGCATTTGCAATTATTTATAATTCTGTTAAAAATATTTTGACTGGAATTTTACCTGAACAACTTGATATTGGGACTACAATTATTGCGACTGCAGGAATTATTAATTTATTGCTTGGTTTTTATTTAATTAAAAAGGGCAAATCAACAAATTCATTAACACTTGTTGCTGATGGTAAACATGTTTTAACTGATTCATATACAAGTCTTGGAGTTGTTGCAGGATTGATTTTAGTTTTGATAACAAATTATGTTACTCTTGATCCACTAATAGCAATTGCAGTTGCACTGAATATTTTATTCACAGGTTACAAATTAATCAGAGAATCTTTTGGCGGTTTGATGAATAAAACCGATTTAGAAATTTTGAATACAATTTCAGATTTACTTACACAAAACAAACGTGAATATTGGATTGATATTCATCATCTTCGTTTCTGGAAATCTGGTGAAATAATTTTTGTTGATTTTCATTTAATACTTCCCTTTTATTTTACAATTAAAGAATCACATCATGAAGAAGAATTTGTGGAAGATTTATTACAGTCTAAATTTCCATTAGTCAGTGTA
Source organism: Melioribacteraceae bacterium (assembly GCA_037481715.1). Classification (GTDB taxonomy): domain Bacteria; phylum Bacteroidota; class Ignavibacteria; order Ignavibacteriales; family Melioribacteraceae; genus Rosettibacter. Next base: position 125,348 of record JBBFLD010000001.1, on the reverse strand, counting down.
AGAATTCATATGGATTATTGCAAAGAAGAAGTTTGTAAATTTTGTGATCTCAAAAAGTGTGAATTTAGAAAAGAAGAAAAGTCCATAAATTTCGAATGGGGTTCAAAAAAATATTTAGGCGACCCTATTTACATGCAGTAAAATTTTTAAAATTTTTTTTCTAATGTTTATCACTTATTTTTGAAATAAAAATTATGGAAAGAATGATAACTCCTGAAGAACTTGCCAAAAAAGCAGTAGAAGCAAAATCTAAAGGATTACCCACATATTCATATTTTCATGTTGGTGCTGCACTTCTAACAGAATCTGGAAAAATTTATCTTGGTGCAAACATAGAAACTTCATCTTACAGCTTAACAATATGCGCTGAAAGAACTGCTGTATTTCAAGCTATTCTTGATGGTGAAAGAAAATTTGATTCAATTGCAATTGCAAGTGATGCTGAAGATTTTTGTCCCCCATGTGGCGCATGTCGTCAAGTTCTTTTGGACTTATGCGGGAAAGACTTAAAAGTTATTTTAGTCAATCAAAAAGGTGAATTAAAAACTTTCATATTGAATGAACTAATTCCATTTTCATTTAGCGGAGAATTTTTAAAATGATTGAACATTCACCTCATTTAATGCCTAAGAATACTGGATGGATTGAAGTTATAGCAGGATGTATGTTTAGTGGTAAAACTGAAGAATTAATCCGAAGACTTCGAAGAGCAGAGATTGCAAAGCAAAAAGTAAAAATATTCAAACCGAAAATTGACATTCGATATTCAAAGAGTGAAATTGTATCGCACAGCGAACAATCGATGCCTTCAATTCTTGTTGAATCAGCTAAAGAAATTTTACAGTATTCAGAAGATGCTCAGGTAATTGGAATAGACGAAGCACAATTTTTTGATTTAGATTTAGTAGATGTTTGCAACCAATTAGCAAATGAAGGCAAAAGAGTAATTGTTGCAGGATTAGATCAGGACTATACAGGCAAACCTTTTGAACCCATGCCTCAATTATTAGCTGTAGCTGAATATATCACAAAAACTTTGGCAATCTGTGTAGTATGCGGAAATCCAGCTGATAAAACTCAAAGAAAAATTTCTTCATCGGAAAGAGTTTTGGTTGGAGCTGCAGAAAGTTATGAAGCACGATGTCGAAAATGCCATTACATTCCTGAATAAATTCGAGAAACTTTATGAATATTATTTCATTAATTCGTGGAATTATTGGTTTAGCTCTTATAATTGGAATAGCATTTTTAATTTCCAATAATAAAAGAAAAATTAACTGGCGGCTTGTTTTCAGCGGATTAATAATTCAAATTACTTTTGCCATTTTAATTCTTAAAGGAGATGATTTAAGAAAAATTTTTGAACCATTAGGCTGGCCTAAGGACTTTTTTAGATTTATCAGCAGTTTCTTTGTTTTAGTTCTGAATTTCACATCTGAAGGGGCAAAATTTGTTTTTGGGAATTTGGGTTTAGGTCCAGGCAACGAAGGAAGTTTGGGTGTGTTTTTTGCATTTCAAGTTCTTCCAACAATAGTTTTCTTTGCAAGTTTAATGTCGGTTCTTTATTATCTTGGAATTATGCAAAAGGTTGTACAGGCAATGGCGTGGTTGATGGCAAGATTGATGGGCACAAGTGGTGCTGAATCTCTCTCCTGCACTGCGAATATTTTTGTGGGACAAACCGAAGCTCCATTGATGATAAAACCATATTTGAAAGGAATGACACAAAGTGAATTATTGACAATTATGGTTGGCGGAATGGCTACGATTGCTGGCGGAGTTATGGCTGCTTACATTCAAATGCTTGGTTCGGCTTTTTCTATAGCTCATAATATTCCTTTGCAGGAAGCACAATTAATTTTTGCAACTCATCTTCTTGGCGCAAGTGTTATGGCAGCTCCGGCCGCATTATTGATTTCAAAGATAATGTTTCCTGAAGTTGAAGAACCTGAAACAAAAGGTACAGTAAAAGTAAAAGTAGAAAAAAATGCTTCGAATATTATTGAAGCAGCTGCTGCTGGTGCATCCGATGGTTTAACATTAGCTCTAAATGTAGCCGCAATGTTAATTGCATTTATAGCTCTTATTGCATTGATTAATTATTTTCTTGGATGGTTCGGAAATACAATTGGTATTAATCAGTTTTTAATTTCAAAATTTGGAAGCCCGTTAAGTCTACAATTAATTTTTGGTTCAATCCTTCAATTTCTTGCTTTTGGAATTGGTGTTCCATGGGATAGTGCTTATTATTTTGGTAGTTTAATAGGAACTAAAATTGTTCTTAATGAATTTGTAGCTTATCTCGATATGAGCAAATTGATTGAAGCAAAAACTTTAATTAACGACAAAGCAATTTTAATGGCTACTTATGCTTTATGCGGTTTCGCAAATTTTAGTTCAATAGCAATTCAAATTGGAGGCATTTCACCTTTAGCACCAAATAGAAGAAGTGATTTGGCTAAATTAGGAATTAGAGCTGTAATTGGAGGAACTTTAGCTAATTTAATGACAGCAACTCTTGCAGGAATTCTTTATTAATGATTAATATTAATGATAAATACAGAAATATTATTGAATCTATAAAAGATGAAATTCCTTTTGAACCGGATATTTGCATAATATTAGGCAGTGGTTTAGGTGACTTTGCAAATAAAGTTGAAACTGTAAAATCAATTTCAACTTCGAATTTACCATCTTATCCCCTATCAACTGTTGAAGGACATAATGGTTACCTCCATTTCTCAAAATATGCAAACAAGAAACTATTTATAGTTCAAGGCAGAATTCATTTTTATGAGGGATATAAAATTTCCGATTGTGTTCTGCCGGTTCATCTTGCTGCTAAACTTAATTGTAAAAAAATTTTATTGACAAATGCTGCTGGAGGCGTCAACCCAAATTTTGTTCCTGGCGATTTGATGCTAATTCGTTCATTTATTGCATTAAATATTAAAAAAGAACTTACTAATCTAATTGGCTTAACTTCGCTTGAATTGAGAAATTCAATGATTGATTTCCCTTCTGAAGAATTGAATAATCTTATAATTAAAGCTGCACTTGAAGAAAAAATAATTTTAAGAGAAGGCACTTACTGGTATACAAAAGGACCAAGTTATGAAACTCCTTCTGAAATTAGAATGATTTCAAAATTTGGTGGAGATGCAGTTGGTATGTCAACAGTTCACGAAGCTTTTTATGCTCAATTTATGAAAATGAAAGTTGCTGCAATTTCATGCATAACAAATTATGCTGCTGGATTATCTCCAAATAAACTTTCGCATCAGGAGGTAATTGATACAGCTGAAAAAGTAAAAATTAAATTTGAGAAGCTTATTAAAAAAACTATTGAATTAATGTAGTTAAAAGTGATGCTGCTGTTATTATTGCAGTTTCACTTCTTAATCTGTTTGGTGTAATTCGTAATAAAACTGCAGAATTAATTTTAGAAATTTCATTTTCCGAAAAACCTCCTTCAGGACCAAAAATAAAATAGAACTTATTCTTATTCTCAAAATTTTTTTTATCTAACAAAAAATCTCTAAAAAGTCTTTCTGACTTTTGTTCAAACAAAATTTTGTTCCCTTCATATTTGTTTATTTCAAATAAGTTATTAATGAAATCTGCTTTTGGGAGCCAAGCCTGAAGTGATTGCTTCATTGAAGATAACAATAATTTTTTAATCCTTTCTTTCTTAAAACCTCTGGCAATTGTTCTTTCTGATTCAAAGAATAAAAAATTTGTTATACCAAGTTCAACACATTTTTCAATAGCAAATTCAAATCGTTCGTTGTTTTTTAATCGAGGTAGGCAGAATACAAAATATGAAAATTTATTATCATATATAAATTTCTCGAAAATTAAACATTTAGCTGTATTCTTTGAGATGTTATCAATTCTACATCTAAAAATATTGCCGCATCCATCAGTAATATAAATTTCATCGCCAATTTTGTGTCTCATTACATTTTTGATATGATGAAGTTCTTCTCCTTCAATAAAAATTTCGTTATCAGTTAAATAAGAAGAATAATAAAGTTCCTTATCAGATAAATATTGATTCGTTGAATTACCAAAATTTTTTTTCATAGATTATAAATACATCACAATTCATAATAAATTGGAATTTTTACATAAGTTATAATAAACCATTATGCATTTATCCTGCACAGTAAATATTCCATTTTCAATTACAGGTTGAACAGCATTATCGTTTCGAATTCCTTGTTGAAGCCATAATGCTCCAGGATTCTTTTTAATTACATCAGGAATAATTTCAGGAATATCCTGAGATTTTCGGAATACATTTACAATATCAATATCATAAGGTATGTCAATTAATCGTGAATAAACTTTTATTCCATTAGCATTATTAAAATTTGGATTGACACCAAAAACTTCATAACCTTTGTTAATAAGAAATTCTGCAATGATTCTGCTGATTTTATCAGGATTGCGGGATATTCCAATCACCGCAATCCTTTTTGATTTTTTTAGAAGCTTGCAAATTTCAATTAGTTCTTTATTCATTAATCAAGCTACATTTTTTTCATATTCACTTATTGGGAGGCAGCTGCATACTAAATTTCTATCGCCATAAGCATTATTAATTCTTCCAACTGGAGTCCAGAACTTATTACCAATTAAAAAATTAGCCGGAAAAGCTGCTTTTATTCTTGAATATGAATGATTCCAATTATCGCTTACAACATCTTCTGCAGTATGAGGAGCATTTTTAAGAACATTATCATTTTTATCACAAAAACCTTTTTCAATTTCTTCAATTTCTTTTCTAATCGAAATCAAAACTTCACAAAATCTATCAAGTTCTTTTAAGGATTCACTTTCAGTTGGTTCAACCATTAAAGTTCCTGGCACAGGGAAAGAAACAGTTGGAGCATGATAACCATAATCCATTAATCTTTTTGCAATATCATCAACATCTATATTTGCAGTTTGCTTGAATTTTCTTGTATCAAAAATTAATTCGTGAGCAACAAAACCACTCTTGCCAGTATAAAGAGCTTGATAAAAATCTTTCAATTTTGCTTTGATGTAATTAGCATTAAGGATAGCAACTTTTGTAGCTTTTGTAAGTCCTTCAGCGCCCATCATTTTAATATAAGCATAAGAGATTAAAAGAATACTTGCACTACCCCATGGAGCCGATGCAACTGCAGTGATTGATTTTTCTCCGCCAACTTTTACTAATGGATGACCAGGTAGAAATGGTGATAAATGTTTTGCAACTGCTATCGGTCCAGCTCCAGGTCCTCCGCCTCCATGAGGTATTGCAAAAGTTTTATGAAGATTAAGGTGACAAACATCCGCACCAATATATGCAGGATTAGTTAATCCAACTTGTGCATTTAAATTTGCTCCATCCATATAAACAAGTCCACCATTCTCATGAATTATCTCGCATATTTTTCTAATCTCTTCTTCAAACACACCATGAGTTGAGGGATAAGTTACCATTAATGCAGATAAATTTTCTTTATATAGTTCTGCTTTTTGTTTTAAATCGTTTACATCAATATTTCCATTTTCATCACATTTTACAACAACAACTTTATTTCCTGCCATAACAGCACTTGCAGGATTTGTTCCATGTGCAGAAGAAGGAATAAGAACAATATTTCTATTGAAATCTCCTCGACTATGATGATATGCTCTAATTACCATTAAACCTGTAAATTCACCTTGTGCACCTGAATTAGGTTGAAGTGATACAGCATCAAACCCTGTAATTTTTTTCAAATCTTCTTCGAGTTCTTTAAATATTTGTAAATATCCTTCTGCTTGGTCTAAAGGTGCAAATGGATGAATGTTTGCAAATTCATCCCATGAAATTGCAAATAATTCTGAAGCAGCATTTAATTTCATTGTGCATGAACCGAGCGATATCATTGATGTTGTTAATGATAAATCTTTTCTTTCAAGATTTTTAATATAGCGCATCATTTCGGTTTCTGAATAATAGGAATTAAATACAGGATGAGTTAGATAATCACTTTTTCTTTTCAATGGTTCAGGGAATTCTTTATTAAATTCTAAATCAAGAAAGTTATCATCATATTTTTTATTTAATGCTTCAGAAAAGATTTTAAGAATTTGTTTAACATCTTCAAGTGTATCAACTTCACTCAAAGAGATTCCAATTGTTACAGGATTGATGTATCTAAAGTTAATTTTATTTTCTAATGCGAGGGTTCTTACTTTTTCTAATTCTTCATTTGTTGTTAAAATAATTTTAAGAGTATCAAAATAATTTTTGTTAACCTGATTAATTCCTAATTTCAAAAGAGCATTATCGAGAATAGAAGTCAACTTATGAATTCTTTCTGCAATTGCTCTTATTCCCTTGGGACCATGATAAACCGCATACATTCCAGCCATAATTGCAAGTAAAACTTGAGCAGTACAAATATTGCTTGTTGCATGTTCTCTTTTGATATGCTGTTCTCTTGTTTGAAGAGCCATTCTTAATGCAGGTTTACCATGCGTATCGATTGATACACCAATAATTCTTCCAGGTATTTGTCTTTTAAATTCTTCTTTAGCAGCAAAATAAGCTGCATGAGGTCCTCCAAATCCCATTGGTACACCAAATCTTTGTGTAGAACCAACAACAACATCAGCACCAAATTCTCCTGGAGGAGTAAGCAGAGCAAGACTCAATAAATCCGCAGCTACAGCTTTATAAATTCCTTTTGATTCTGCTTCTTCAAAAAGTTTTGAGTAATCATAAACTTCTCCATCAGCAGCTGGATATTGAACAAGAATTCCAAAAATATCATCGGTTAATTCAATTTCGTTGAGTTTTCCAATTTTCAATTTAATGCCTAAGGGTGCGCTGCGAGTTTTGAGAACATCAATAGTTTGTGGAAAAACTTCATCCGATACAAAGAACACATTAGAATTTTTTTTATTTGTTTTTCTTGAATTAAAAAACATCGACATTGCTTCGGCTGCTGCAGTTCCTTCATCGAGTAGCGAGGCATTTGCAATTTCCATTTTTGTTAAATCAATAATCATTGTTTGGAAATTTAGCAGCGCCTCCAATCTTCCCTGCGATATTTCTGCTTGATATGGAGTATACTGAGTGTACCATCCTGGATTTTCAAGTATGTTTCTTTTAATTACTGCAGGAGTAATTGTTGGATAATAACCCAATCCAATATAGTTTTTGAAAATTTTGTTTTTGGATGCAATTTCTTTTAAACGAGCTATTAATTGGTACTCTGATAATGGTTCATCAAGTTGTAATTTTTGATTTAATCGAATTGAGGCAGGCACTGTTTTATCAATTAATTCATCAAGTGAACTAACCCCAATTATCTCACACATTTTTTGAATGTCTTCGTCGCTCGGACCAATATGTCTATCGACGAATTTGTCATAAAAAGAAATATTTTTCATAAACAAACCTTTTTTAAATATTCAATATGGTAAATATAGCTATTTAGAATGAATTCAAGATAATTAATGAAAGTGGAATTGTTAGTTAAGATTAATTAAAAATATTTTCTAAGTAATTGATTGATGATGTTTTAAAAAACAAATTAAGAATTATTAAACAGACGGGTTAATTTGGATAGAGCAATTTTTGATGCATTCTGTTCAGCAGTCTTTTTATTCTTTCCTTTTCCAGTTCCAAATTTTTCTGAACCAATGTAAACATCAACTGTAAATTCTTTTTTGTGTTCAGGTCCTTCTTCGCTGATTACTACATATTTGGGTGTATCTAATTTATTAGCATGTGTGTATTCAAGCAGTTGTCCTTTGTAATTAGTATCAATTAAATATTCATGATTCCTTTCGAAAGGATTAATTATATTTTTCAAAATAAATTTATTTGCAGCTTTAAAGCCTTTATCTATAAAGACAGCTCCAATCAGAGCTTCAAGTGTATCTGCAAGAATTGTTTTAAAACCTTCTTCACTTTCGCCAATATATTTTTCATTGTACAAAATAAAATTTTTCAAACCAATTTTTTCTGAAACCTCATACAATCTTTTACGATTCACAAGAGATGCTCTTGCTTTTGTTAAAAATCCTTCTCCCTCATCGCTGTAATTATCAAAAAGATATTTTGCAACAACAAGATTTAAAACAGAATCGCCCAGAAATTCCAGGCGTTCATTTGATTTTTCCAATTCTGGATGTAATTCGAGAAATGATGTGTGAGTTAATGCTTTTAAGTAAATATTTTTGTTCTTAATCTTGAATCCGAGCAGTGATTCAAGTGATTTTTTATCAATAAAATGTTTGAACAAAATTTTAATGTAATCGTTCTTCTTAAAAAATTTCTTTAACACATTAGATAGTAAAATTATTCTTCAAATTTTTTAAATAAAATAGATGCATTGTGACCGCCAAAACCAAATGTATTGCTCAGTGCATATTTAATTTCTTTTTTGACAGCAACTTTTGGGGTATAATTTAAGTCGCATTCCGGATCAGGTTCATCTAAATTAATTGTTGGTGGAATTGTGCTGTTTACAATTGCAAGCACTGTAATAATAGCTTCTACAGCACCAGCAGCACCAAGCAGATGACCAGTCATTGATTTTGTAGAACTTACAGCAAGTTTATATGCATGTTCACCAAAAACTTTTTTGATAGCTTTAGTTTCGTTAACATCATTTAATTCAGTTGATGTTCCATGAGCATTGATATAATCAACTACTTCTGGCTGAACATTTGCATCGCGTAAAGCTTCTTTCATTGAGCGAACAGCACCTTCACCTTCGGGAGCTGGAGCAGTGATATGATATGCATCAGCAGTTAAGCCTACACCTACAATTTCTGCATAAATTTTTGCACCTCTCTTAAGAGCATGTTCTAATTCTTCCAAAATTAAAACACCTCCGCCTTCACCCATTACAAAACCATTTCTGTCTTTATCAAATGGTCTTGATGCTTCAAGATATCTATCGTTCCATGTTGAAAGAGCACGAGCAGCATTAAAGCCGGCAATTGACATTTGTGTAATTGGAGCTTCAGAACCACCGCAGAAAATTATGTCTGCAGAACCTCTTTGGATAAGAATAAATGCATCTGCAATTGCATGAGATGAAGTTGCACATGCAGAAACAGTAGCATAGTTAGGTCCTTTTAATCCATATCTGATTGAAATATGTCCTGCAGCAATATCAGGAATCATCATAGGAACAAAGAATGGACTTACTCTTTTGGGACCGCCTTGCAAGAATAAATTATGTTGCTCTTCGAAAGTTAAAATTCCTCCAATGCCGCTTCCAAAAACAACGCCTGCCATGTTAAGGTCGATTTTGGATAAATCAAGTTTAGAATCTTCAAGAGCCATTGCTGCCGATGCAAGTGCAAAGTGTGAATAGATGTCCATTCTTTTTAATTCTTTTTTGTCTATGTAAACAGATGGATCAAAATTTTTCACTTCGCAAGCAAATTGAGTAGCAAAAATTGAGGCATCAAATTTTGTTATTTTACCAGCACCATTGCGTCCAGTAATTAATCCTTCCCATAATTCTTGAATATTATTTCCTATTGGCGTCACTGCGCCCAAGCCGGTAATTACTACTCTTCTTTTATTCATGTTCCACTCTTTTTGTTATGGAATTTTAAAGACAGAGAGAGGCTGTCAAAAAAATTATAGATAACGATAAAAATTTATTGACAGCCTCGTATAAAAAATCAGCTAACTTTTTCCTTTAAATATTTTATAGCATCACCAACAGTAGAAATTTTTTCGGCATCTTCATCTGGAATTGAAATTTCAAATGCAGATTCGAAACCCATAACTAATTCAACAATATCAAGAGAATCTGCACCAAGATCTTTTGTAAAGGATGCCTCCGGTGTTATTTGAGATTCTTCAACACCGAGTTTATCCATAATAATTTCCTTTACTTTTGCTTCGATATCCATTTACATCTCCTTTTATGTTTGTTAAATAATGTTAGTTAGATTTATTAAAGTAAAAAATTTTACATAACCATTCCGCCATCAACAGGAATTACCTGTCCAGTAATATAATTTGCATCGTCACTGCATAAAAATGCCACTACTTTAGCTACATCTTCAGGTTTGCCAAATCTTTTCAATGGAACAAAATTCATATAAGCTTCTCTTTGTTGTTCTGTTAATTTACTTGTCATATCAGTTTCAATAAATCCTGGGGCAACAGCATTAACATTTATATTTCTTGATGCAAATTCCTTAGCATTAGATTTTGTTAGACCAATTATTCCAGCTTTCGAAGCTACATAATTTGCTTGACCTGCGTTTCCAATTATTCCAACTACGGAACTAATATTTACAATTTTACCATACTTTTGTGAAATCATATTTTTAATAACAGCTTTAGTATAATTAAAAACGCTTTTTAAATTTATGTTAAGGACGAGGTCAAAATCTTCTTCGCTCATTCTAAGCAGCAAATTATCCTTAGTTATTCCAACATTGTTAACTAAAATATCAATGCCGCCCAATTTTTCCAAAGCAAAATTAACTGTTTCCTGTGCAGCATTAAATGATGATGCATCTGCAACATAACCAAAAACTTTCACATTGTCACTGTTTAATTCTGCTTCAACTTTTTTTGCATTTTCGGTTTCAATTTTTAATAGTTCTTCTGTTGGTGCGTAATAAGTAAAAACAACACTGCAGCCTTCTTTTGCTAATTGTTCAACTATGGCTCTGCCGATTCCTCTTGAGCCCCCGGTTACAATAGCTTTTTTATTTAACAATCTCATTTTTTATTCCTTCTTTTATTTGAGAAAAATATTGATTACGATATTCAAGAAGTTCTTCGTAACCTTTTTCGCCTAATAGATGAATTAGTTCGTTCCTGCATGCATCAAAAACTGTAGAAACCTGATTTTGAATTTTATTACAATAATGCATTCTTCCAAGATGGTCGTCATCTATTGTGAGCACACCTTCATAAATTACTAATGGAAATAATATACAATACAAAGGTTTATATTTCCACTTATAGTCACCATTTTTTAGAGCAATTTTTTGAAGTGTGCAAAATCCTTGTTTATCAAGAAATACACATTTCCCATTATAAACTTGAGTTCCAATGGCAATACCTGATTCAAAATCACTGTCCTGTTCTGGTTCTTCAAACCATTTATCTGAATCTTTACATTGAGAATCATCCATTTCAGCAATAATTATATCTTTTATTTCGAGAATTCTTTCATATTCTTTTTTATCAGTATAAACGCCATAATAACAGCATTCACCAGAACAAATACAAACATCACATCCTTTTACAAATTTGTGCGTAAAAATTAACGGGTCGATATAAAGACCATTAATTTTCTTTTCAAATTTATTATCCATCAAAGATACCTTTCAACCTCTGGATACTTATCAATACCGAAAATTTTTACATCCGGGTTAATTCTTTTGATTAATCCTTGTAAAACTTTTCCTGGTCCGATTTCATAAAATTCATCAGCTCCATCATTAATCATATTTACAATAGTATCTTCCCATCTTACTGGATTGACAATTTGTTCGAATAATAATTTTTTTATTTCATCTTTGTTTTGAACCGGGCGGGCAGTTACATTTGCATAAACAGGAATTTTTGCATCATAAAAGTTTGTTGAATTGAGAGAGTTGCCAAATTTGATTTGTGCACTTTTCATTAATTCTGAATGAAAAGCACCGCTTACTACAAGTTCTTTGACAAGTTTAGCTCCGGCATCCTTTGCCAGTTCCATTGCCTTTTTAACACCATTGATTGAACCAGAAATTACAATTTGTCCAGGTGAATTAAAATTTGCACATTGAACAATACCATCAGCTGATGCTTGATTACAAATTTCTAAAAGTTTTTCTTGAGATAAGCCAATTATTGCAGCCATAGTTCCCTTTTCTTCCACTCCTGCTTGAGCCATTGCTGTGCCGCGTGCGTGAACCAATTTTATTGCATCATAAAATTGAATTGAATTTGCTGCAAGCAAAGCAGAATATTCACCAAGTGAATGCCCTGCAACCATATCTGGCTGCATGGTTCTAATAATACTCACCAATACAGCACTGTGCAAAAATATAGATAATTGAGTAATGTCAGTTTGTTTTAAAGTTTCTTCAGGTCCATAGAACATAATTTGAGATAGAGGAAGTCCGGTTGCTTCTTCAGCAGTAAGAATCATTTCTTTGGCTTCAATTGAGTTTTCAAATAAATCTTTAGCCATTCCTACATATTGAGAACCCTGTCCAGGGAATACAAAAGCTTTTTTTCCCATTAATCTAAACTCCATGTTAAATAAATTGCACCCCAGGTATAACCGGCACCAAATGCTGCAAGAATTAAATTATCACCTTTTTTCAATTTGCCGGTTTTATAATATTCTGTAAGACATAATGGAATTGTTGCAGCGGTTGTATTTCCATAGCGGTCTATATTAATCATCACTTTATCTCTTGATATTCCCATTCTTTCTGCTGTAGCATCAATTATTCTCATATTTGCTTGATGAGGGACAAGATAAGCTACATCATCAGCTGTTAAATTATTTCTTTTCATAATTTCATAAGAAACATCTGCCATTCCTTTAACTGCTGCTTTAAAAACAGTTTTGCCATCCTGATAAATATAATGCCATTTATTATCTACAGTTTCGTGAGATGCAGGGTAAAGACTACCACCAGCTTTCATGTATAAGCTGTCTTTACCTGAACCATCGCAATGTAACAATGAATCTTTTATTCCAAAAGTTAAATCTTCGGTTGGTTCAACTAAAACAGCTGAAGCAGCATCGCCAAATAAAATACAGTTATTTCTATCGGTATAATCTGTTATGCTGCTCATTTTATCGGCACCAACAACTAAAACTTTTTTATATCTTCCACTTTCTATAAAACTTGCTGCGGTTTGTAGTGCAAATAAAAATCCTGAACATGCAGCAGATAAATCGAAGCCCCAAGCATTTTTAGCTCCAATTTTTTCCTGAATTAGACAAGCAGTGGAAGGGAAAAACATATCTGGAGTAATTGTTGCAACAATGATTAAATCAATTTCTTCTGGTTTTATTTTGAAATTGTTCATTAAATCTTTTATAGCTTCGGCAGCCATATAGCTTGTGCCGCCATTTTCTAAAATTCTTCTTTCTTTAATACCAGTTCGAGTTGTAATCCATTCATCGCTAGTATCGACTATTGATTCGAAATATTTATTGTCTAATACTTTTTCTGGAACATACATTCCAACAGCTGTAATGGTTGCATTAATTGGTTTTCTGGATGATTGCATTTTTAGAAAGAGCCTCCTCGAATTTTTGAATTAATTTTTTTTCATACATTTCTTTTGCTCTAAGAATCATATTTTTGATGGCAAGCGGGCTGCTTGAACCATGACCTATTATACTAATTCCATTTACTCCAAGCAGCGGAACTCCGCCATATGTTTGATAATCCATATCTTTTAATGCAACTTTCAAAACATTTTTCACAATCAATGCTTTGAGTTTATTAATTATTCCTCTTTTTGCATACTTTTTAATTTTTGTTTTAAGTAATGAAAGAACACTTTCGCCAAATTTCAGAATTATATTTCCAACGAAACCATCGCAAACCACAATATCAACTGTGCCTTTCAAAATATCTCTTCCTTCAACATTTCCATAAAAATTAAGATTAGATTCTTTTAATAATTTGTATGTAGAAAAAACAAGTTCATTCCCTTTTGATTCTTCTTCGCCTACACTTAAAATTCCTACGGAAGGATTTTCTATTCCATAAATTTCTTTTGCAAATATAGAGCCGAGGACTGCATATTCATAAAGATGTTGGGGTTTGCTATCGACACTTGAACCAGCATCAAAGACAATACAATATTTATCTTTTTCAGTTGGGAAAGTAGCTCCAATGGTTGGTCTGCTTACACCTTTAATTCTACCCATAATTAAAGTAGAAACAGCCATCACAGCTCCGGTGTTGCCAGCGCTAACAAATGCATCGGCTTTTTTTTCTTTTACTAATTTAGCCCCGATAACAATTGATGAATCTGGTTTGGATTTAATTGCTACAACGGGAACCTCATCCATTCCAATTACATCAGGTGCGTGATAAATTAGATTTTCATCGAAGTTTATATTGTTCTGTCTTGCTACTTCAAGAATTTTTTCTTTGTTGCCAACAAGAATTAGTTCAAAGTCAGAAGATTCACTTTGAGCTTGAAGAGCACCCAGTAAAACATTCAAAGGGGCGTAATCGCCCCCCATAGCATCAACTGCAATTCTACACTTGATGTTTGACTGATTTTCTGTCATTTAATTTTTTAATGTTATGATTCTGGAACGAACATAGACCTGCCGGCATAATACCCGCAGTTTGGACATGCTCTATGACTCAGCTTTAATTCTCCGCAGTTAGAACAGCGACTTAGGGTAGGAACTGTTGCTTTATAGTGTGTTCTTCGCTTATCTCTTCTGCTCTTGGACATCTTTCGTTTTGGATTAGGCATCGTTTAACCCTTTTTTAGTTTTAGAATTTCAATTTTTTTAATGGTTCCCAAATATCATTGTTTGTATGTAAATGACAATCACATTGCGACTCATTTAAATTAGTTCCGCATTTTGGACACAATCCTTTGCAATCTTCTTTGCATAATTTTTTCATCGGTATTGCAAGTTCTACATAATCAAAAACATCCTGGTCAATATTAATTTTGTCTTCATCAGGGGATAAATATTTAACATCATATTCTTCCAGACGCACAGCATCTTTTACAAATAAGTAACTTACTTGAAAATGATTTGTAAGTTTTGCATCATATTCAGAGTTACATCTATCACAAATTAAATGAGAATTTGCTTCTACATCAAAATCAATTACAATTTGATGTGCGGATTTATCCATTCTACAATTAACTACAACATTTCCATAAAAAGATTCTTCTAAACCCAATGATTCTACAGGCTCAATAAAATTAATCTGATGTATGCCGTCTGAAAAATTTGTATATTTTATTATCATTTTAACAAAGAGCAAAAAATTAATTCAAAATATAGTTATGATGATTTATATAATCAAGAAATGTTATTTTCGTTTTTTACTGAACGAAAGTTATGAATTTTATTTTTTATTTAAAATGGATTCAAAATGTTTTTAGGTTTTTCATTTTTCGCATCAATTATTCCAATGATATTATATATGTTAATTCTTTGGTTCATGGATAAATATGAAAGAGAACCTTTATTGTTTGTTATTGTTCATTTTTTATGGGGTGCTTTTGGAGCAGTAATTTTTGGAATATTAGGAAATGTTTTTATAATAAAATCGATAAGTTTTTTTACTTGCCTTCCGCTTTCAAGTTTACCTGATAAACTTATTTCAAGTTTAATTGCAGCCCCCATCTCCGAAGAAATTTCAAAAGCAATATTTCTTCTTTTTAGTGTAAACTCAAAAAAGTTTGATAACATTACTGATGGCATTGTCTATGGCGGTGCAATTGGACTTGGTTTCGGCATGACAGAAAATTTTATTTACTTCTTAACATATGGAACCACATTAGATTTATTAGTTGCGCTTATAATTCTAAGGTCACTATCATCTGCAATTATGCATTGCATATCAACTGCAACATTTGGTGCTGTTTTAGGTTTTACAAAGTTTTTAACGAATTATAAAAAAATCATTTTTATTGTCAATGGAATTCTGATCTCAATCTTTATTCATTTTACATGGAACTTGTCTGTAAGCAGCAGTGATACTTTTTTATACGGTTTTATATTTATGATAATCTTAATTATTTTCTTTATGATTTTATTTAATTATTCTTTGCGAAAAGAAAAAGTTTTAATAACAAATGAGTTATTGGAAGAAAGCCAGTTGAATATTATTCCAGCAGAGCATGTAAATATTTTTGCTTCTAAATCGAGATTTCAAAATAATCTGATAAATGAAAAAATTAGAAAGAAATATTTCAGAACAGCTGTTGCCCTTGCATTTAATAAAATGCATATGAAAAATTCAAAAGGCGCAAAAAGAATTTATTACGAAAATGAAATTGAAAATAAACGCCGTTTAATAAAAGAACTATTGAATAACAACAATTCGAAATTAATATGAATCAAAAAATCGGAATCTTTGGCGGTACATTTGACCCAATTCATTATGGTCATTTAATAACAACTCAATATGTTTTAGAAAAAAGAAAGCTTGATAAAATTATTTTTATCCCCTGCTACATTTCACCTCATAAAACAAATCAGAATATTTCTAATCCTGTTCACAGATTAAACATGCTTAAACTTGCTATTGAAAAGATACCCTATTTTGAATTAAATGATTATGAAATTAGAAAAGGAAATATTTCTTATACTTACAATACCATTTTGGAATTAAGAAAAACTTACAATTACATTGAATTAATTATAGGTTATGATAATTTAATTGTATTTGATAAATGGCACAAACCTGATGAAATTCTTGATTTAGTTAAACTTATTGTAATGAAAAGAACAATTGATAAAGAACCAGAAACAAAAAATAAATACTTTGAGAAAGCAATTATTCTTGATACACCCACAATAGAAATTTCATCAACTGATATTCGTGACAGAGTAAAAAAGAATATGCCGATAGATTTTCTGGTTCCAGAAAAAGTGAAATCATATATTCATGAACATAAACTTTACTTACAGTAAAAACTTGAGGTAATAATGAAGTTTACTAAAGAACAAAAGGAAATTGAATTTTGGGAAGAACATTATCTCAATCAGATTGAATTTATGCTTAAGCAGGATATTCAAAAAATGCTGGAGGGATTAAAATCAAAAGACAAAATTAAAGATGATTGGATTGAAATATTTCATAATACTGAAAAGAAACGACAAAATTCAGATTTTGCTCGAGGAGCAGAAAGGATTTATTATTGGCTTTTCAATCAATTTGGTTCGCCCAATCCCGCACCAATTGGAGCAGACATGTTTTTTGAAACTTAAAATGCATTTGTTCATATTGATGTTAAAACTGCTAAATTGAATAACCCATCAGACTATAAAGGCAGAATTCCGCTTGGAGCTAATCAAACAAGTTACAAAGTTGAGAACATTAATTTTGATGTTCATTTGCCTACAAGATATTCATATGAAAATAAAATATGTCTTACATATTTGATAAATATCATCTATAACATAGAATCAGATAACATAGATATTAAAGCTATTATTCTGATATCCGTTCCTAATGGAAAATTAAATAATATCTATGGAGATTCAATAATAAATGCAGGTAAAAGAGGGTACGATAAAGGTGGTTTTCGATATGTGTATAGCGCAAAACCATACTTTGCAACAATAAAAAATTCTTCAAGAATAAGAATTATATTTGTTAGTGATGATATAAAAGATAAAGTGAATAAAATTATAGGACTTAGTTAAACACATGAAATATAATTTATTGCACTGTGATGTATATGCAGGGCTCATTCATTTAAAAGAAAATTCAATTGATGTAGCAATTACTTCTCCTCCATACTGGAATCAACGCGATTATGGTTTTGAAGGACAAATTGGTAATGAACCAACTTATCAGGATTATATTTTTAAGCTTGTAAAAATTTTTAATGTTCTTCGAACAAGATTAAAGAAGAATGGTGTTTTTTTTCTCAACGTAGGAGATAAATATTTATCAAAATATGGCAAGTCTCCATTAGGATTTATTCCGTATAAATTAGCTTATGAAATGGTAAAAGATGGCTGGTACCTTAATGATATAATTATTTGGTATAAACCCAATCATATGCCTTCAAGCATAAAAAATCGATTTACAAATACATATGAACCAGTATTTGTATTATCACCATCAAAAAAGAATATTTTTTGTGATAATATTAAAAAGAATAAAGATTACACAAACATTCTAAAAATTAACTTGCAACCAACTCCATATAAACATGTTGCTGTTTATCCAGAAAGATTGGTAGAAGAACTTTTAAAGATGGTAAACCTGAATGATAAATTTACAGTACTTGATCCATTTGCTGGAAGTGGAACCACTTTGAAAGTAGTTAAAGAAAAATATCCTAAAGCCTCTGCATTTATGATAGAATCAAATAAAGATTATATTGATATAATTATAGAAAGATGCGGCTTGAAAAATAATTACACAATTAAGAAATACGATTTTATTCCATATCAATATGATTTGAAGTATTCAAAAGTATCTACTGTTTCAAATGAATTTAGTGAACAATTATCATTGTTTGAAAAATTTTCACAATATGATCCAACGACAAAAGAGAAAGGATTAGTCAAAATAACCGATAATAAAAATGAATATTACAAACTGCTTGATAAATTTGAGAACCATTCTATTAAAAATAACTTGTCCAGTGATTGTTTATGTTTTATTGGCAGCAAAGATTTTGATATTGAACTGATAATTAGAACTTCCATGCTGAATGAAATGAAATGGGTTATTAGAAATATGATTGTTGTTCAAAAAGATAAATTTTGGTTTCCAATATTTATGATTGTAGATGATAATAAGTTTGCAGATTATCTTTTTAATTATCAAAAGCTCAATTTAAAACCGCGGACTAATAATGACAAAAAATGGCAACCTGAAACATTTATTGGGTATTCTGTTTTTGATAGTGTGAGTAAGAATTCTAACGAAGGATTGGTTGTTGATATCCTAGAGACATATGAAAATAATTTCCCAAAATATGTTATTGTAAAATGGAAAAACGATAGATACACTAAAGAGTTTGTTATTCTTAATCACAATGAAATAAATCAGAACATTCGAATTAAGTCCTATGAACCTTTGATAATTGATGAACTTGTAAATTATGTTGATTTAAACAAAGAATTAATTTCATACTCAGAAAAATTTGTAAATAAGATAGAACAATTAAACAACACAGTGAAAAATTATAATGGTAAGTTTAAAGATGAGAAAAGGAAGAATTGGGGTGCATCGCCTGGGGCAAGAGCATCAGTTATGAATGAGTATTTTTCAATGCAAAGGCTTTATAATGTTGATCAAAAACTTGTTTCTAAATACTTAAATCAAAAAAGGGTGGAAAAAGGATTAACGAAAAGTGATTTTATTAAACTATTTCCTGAATCTTACAAGCATACAGTTGGACATTGGCTCCGTTCAGATTTTGGAGGGTCTATTCCAACACCCGAGGATTGGAAAATAATAGAAACTATTTTAGATATCGAACCGTCAGTTACAAAGTATGTTTGCAGTACTGCTCTAAAATTACAAACAGTTACTCATTCTCAGTATAAAATGCCGGACGATTTTATTGATTACAGTTTTATACCAGAATTAAAAAAATTGTATGAACCATAAATTTATTGTATTTATATCAGCAAACTTGAGAAATACTTCCTTTTACATTATACTTTTCATTACAATTTCATCTTTCGAAATTGTATATCCACAAAAAAATTTTGAAAAAAATTTTTACGGAGGCATTTTTTTTATTTCAAGTTATATTGCTTCTTCAGAATTTCAAGAACTAAAACAAAAAACTGATGACATCAATTTAGTTGATACAATTTATCTTAAAGCATTAAAATTCTTCGACAATGATGAATCCGAAGCACTTTTGTGTTTAACTTTCGCTTGTTTGCCATATAACAAAATTAGAATAAGATTTTTATTTAATTCTATTTTAACTATCCCTCTTCCCTCATCCCCATTAACTATTTTCAATAAAAAACTGAAAAACCTTCCCAAAAAAATTTTCTTTGATTCATATAATGATGAATTTGGTGATAAAGATAAACTTTCTCACTTCTTTGGTAATGCATTTCTTGGTTATAATTCCAGCATTTTTAATTTATCCAAATTTATCGGTATTTTTGTAGAAATTATTGAACAAGAACTTTTTATTGATGGAAGTTATGATAACAGGGATATTCTCACAAATTACCTTGGTGGACTTTTTGGTAAAACTTTGAAGAACAAAAAAGAAATTCTTCCATCAGAAGTATTAAAAGTTTATCAATTATTATTCTTAAGGTTATTTTAATGAAATCAATTTTAGTTATTGACGACGAAAGAGAAATTTGTGAAAGCATTAAAATGATTCTTGAATACGAAGATTACTCAGTAGATTATTCTACTGATTCTGAAAAAGGTATGCAAAAAATTGAATACGGCAATTATGATGTTTTGCTACTTGATATTCAAATGCCTGATAAAAATGGCTTTGAAATTTTAAACTGGATAAAAGAAAAAAACTTTGATATAAAAGTTATTATCATTTCTGCACATGCAAATGTTCAAAATGCCGTGATGGCTACTAAACTTGGAGCTTTCGATTTTTTAGAAAAACCAATTGATAGAGATAAATTACTTATTTCAGTCCGCAATGCTGCAGAACAATCAAATCTAATCAAAGAAAATAAAAAACTTCGTAAAGTTGTTGATATAGAAGAAAAAATAATTGGCAAAAGTCCTGCTATTCAAAAAGTTCTTGAGACAATTTCAAAAGTTGCAAAAACTGATGCACGTATTTTAATTACCGGTGAAAATGGAACAGGTAAAGAACTTGTTGCACAGGAAATTCATCGACAAAGCAATCGTTCTCACAAAGAATTAATTGAAGTAAACTGTGCTGCTATTCCACAAGAATTGATTGAATCAGAATTATTTGGTCATGAAAAAGGTTCATTTACTGGAGCCATTAAACAAAGAATAGGCAAATTTGAATTGGCTGATGGCAGCAATCTTTTTCTTGATGAAATTGGTGATATGAGCCTGCAGGCTCAAGCAAAAGTTCTTCGTGCAATTGAAGAAGGAAAAATCGAAAGAGTTGGAGGCACATCAAAAATCGATGTTGATGTTAGAATAATTTCTGCTACAAATAAAGATTTGCAGCAAGAAATTGAAAAAGGAAATTTCAGAGAAGATTTATATCACAGATTAAATGTTATTCCAATTCATATTCCACCTTTAAGAGAAAGAAAAGAAGATATTCCATTATTGGTTGAACATTTTTCAAGAATTATTTGTGAAAAAAATAAATTTCCACAAAAAGAATGGACAGATGAGGCAATTAATTTATTGAAAGATTTACCATGGAAAGGAAATGTAAGAGAACTTAGAAATTTTATAGAACGAGTTGTTATAATGGAATCTGCAACAACCATTACAGAAAAAATAGTTAGTCAATATATATCGATGTCTGTTTCAAAAATTGATGAGATATTAAGCACATCAAATACATTTCAAGAATTTAAAGAGAAAGCTGAAAGAGCATTCATTCTAAAACAACTTGAAGCTAATGGATGGAACATTAGTAAAACAGCAGATATCCTTGGAATTCAAAGAAGTCATCTTTATAACAAAATAAAAAAATATGGAATAGAAAAGAGGTGAAATTATGGGAGAAACTATTTTTGCAAAAATAATTCGAAAGGAAATTCCCGCAGATATTGTTTATGAAAGTGATAATGTTCTGGCATTCAAAGATATCAAGCCTCAGGCACCTGTTCACATTTTAATTATTCCAAAGATTACAGATATTGCAACAACAAAAGATATTGATTCCAAAACTCATGCTCCGCTTTTAGGCGAGTTATTTGATGCAGCAAATAAAATTGCAAAGGATTTAGGCATAAGCGAGTCGGGTTATAGAATTGTCATAAATTGTGGGCCTGATGCTGGTCAGGAGGTTTATCATTTACATCTGCATTTGCTTGGTGGAAGAAAGATGAACTGGCCTCCAGGCTGATTATTTATTTATAGCTTTATCAGCAATATCTCTACGATAGTAAATACCATCGAAGTATATTCTTGAAAGAGCATCGTAACTTCTTTTCTTTGCGAGTAATAAATTATTTTCTTTTATGAAAGATGTAATATTTAAAACTCGTCCGCCATTTGTAAAAACTCTTCCTTCTTTTTCAATGGTTCCTGCATGAAAGATAATAATATCTTCACCTTTGATGCTATCGAGACCTGTAATTTCTTTTCCTTTTTCATATTTATCGGGATAACCTTTTGATGCTGCAACAACACAAACAGATGAACCACCATTATAATGAATTGAATTTTTATTGATTGCTCCCGAAGAAGCAGAATAGAGTAATTCAAGAAAATCACCATCTAAAAGTGGCAGGACGGATTGTGTTTCAGGGTCTCCAAATCTGCAATTGAATTCAACTACTTTTGGACCTTCGTTTGTTAGCATTAAACCGCAATAAAGGCATCCAACATATTTATTTCCTGTTTCTTTCAGTGCGCTAATCGTTGGTTTCACAATTGACTCTGAAATAATTTCCATCATTTTATCATTTACAAACGGAGTTGGAGCGTAAGAACCCATACCACCTGTATTTTTTCCTGTATCCCCTTCTCCAATTCTTTTATGGTCCTGAGCAGCTGGTAAAAGAATAAAATCATCACCATCAGTAATTGCAAAAACAGATGCTTCCTGACCAGTCATAAATTCTTCAATGACTACTTTGTAACCAGCTTCACCGAAAGTAGAATTAACAAAACAATCATTAATTGATTTCTCAGCATCATTATAATTTTCACAAATAACAACACCTTTGCCAGCGGCTAATCCATCGGCTTTTATAACAACAGGATATTTAATTTTTTTGAGATATTCTAAAGCATGATTTCTTTCTTCTTTAGTAAAAATTTGATAGTCTGCAGTTGGAATTCCAAATTGTTTCATTAAATTTTTTGCAAAAGATTTTTCACCTTCAATTCTTGCTGCATTTTTTGTGGGTCCAAATACTTTTATTCCCTTTTGAAGTAAAAGGTCTGTAATGCCATCTGCCAGAGGTTTTTCAGGTCCAACTACAACAAGATCAATTTTATTATCAGAACAAAAATTTACAATGTCATTAATGTTATCAACACTAATCGGAATATTTTCTCCAAGCAACTTTGTTCCGGGATTTCCAGGAATAATAAATAATTTTTCCAAATTTTTGCTTTGAGAGATTTTCCATGCTAATGCATGTTCTCTTCCGCCTGAGCCAATTAATGCTACTTTCATAATAAATCCTTAATGCTAAATTGAAATTGAGTAACAAGTTGTTCTGTTAGAAAAAGTCTATCGTGTTTTTGAATAAATTCTTCATTTGGTTTTGGTAGATTATTATTAATGAAGAGAGAATGTATTTCAATAATTTTATTTTTTATTTCATCGATATTATCTGGTGATGTAATGAATGAAGCTCCATATTCAATTAATGCTGATTTTGCTGCACCATCAGGAACACAGCCAAGAATTGGTTTTCTTGAACCAAAATATTCAAATAATTTGCTTGTTGAAACTGTATCTGCATTTCGAAGATTGTTGCCAATCATCATCCATAATATATTCGAAGCTAATAATTTTTTTACAGCTTCTTTATGTTCAATATAACCATGAATTTTAACAAATTCATTTAAGTTAAGTTCATTAATTAATTTTTTGTATTCATCTCTGAATAAACCAATAAATTCTAATTCGATATTAGCAGCTAAATCTGGTCTTTCTACAGAAAGTTTTTTAAAAGCTTTTAGAAAAAATTCTGGTGTAATATTTTCATAGAATACACCAGAATAAGTAAATCTTAATTTACTTGTTGACTTAAGTTTTTCATCAACATTTACATCAAAATCTTCGGGGTCAAATCCATGAGGAATAATTATAATTTCATCAAATGATAGAAATGGATAATTAGTTAATAATTTTTCTTTGATTCTTCTGTTGATAACAATAATTTTATCAGCAGCTTTAAGAGAATTATATTCTAATTTTTTATTCTTACTTTTGTGATAAGGTGTAGGATAAAATGCAAAATGATTTTCAAACCATAAATCTCTATAATCAACAATTAATGGTATATGGAATTCTTTTTTCAATTCTGCAGCATAAACAAAACTTGAATAAGGCGGAATGGTTACAAATAATACATCAAATTTTTCTTTTTGTAATAATTCTCTTGCAGTTAAATATGCTTTTTTAGCCCAGGATTTTTTGTTATCAGGAATGAAAAAAACTTTTGAAAGATTAGAAAAAGTTTTTCTTAAAAATTCTTTAGGGATATTAACTGTTTGAACTTTTTTCCCAATAATTGAATTAATATCAAAAGCTTCTGTTCTTATTATTTGAATGCCTGCATCTTCAGCTTCTTTTAATAAACTAAAGTCGTGAGCGTAATAAGCAACATTACCAGTTGTTATAACAACTGGTTGCCAGTTAAATTTAGGCATGTATTTAGTAAATTTCAAAATTCTCTGAACCCCGCTTAAACCCATAGGGGGATAATAATAAGCAAGAACAAGAGCTTTGTACATGTTAAAACCTTCAGTAAAAGAGAAATTAAATTTTTATATCTTGGTTATTGTTTGATAATTTGGAGCTTCTTCAGTAATAATAACATCATGCGGATGACTTTCGCGTAATCCAGCAAGTGATATTTTTACAAATTTTGCTTTTGTTTTCAGTTCCTTAATTGTTCTTACACCACAATACCCCATTGCAGCTCTTAAACCACCGACAAATTGGTAAATTGTATCTGCAAGAGCACCTTTGTAAGGCACTCTACCTTCAATTCCTTCTGGAACTAATTTTTTAATATCTTCTTCAACATCTTGAAAATATCTATCGCTGCTGCCTTGTTTCATTGCGCCCAATGAACCCATTCCACGATACACTTTAAAACTTCTTCCTTCGAATAATACCTTTTCACCGGGAGCTTCATCACAACCAGCGAACATAGCACCCATCATAACAGTATCAGCACCAGCTGCAATTGCTTTAGCAACATCACCTGTTTGTTTAATTCCACCATCAGCAATTATTGGAATATTTTTTCCTTTCAATGCATTTGCAACAGCCAATATAGAACTAATTTGCGGAACACCAACTCCAGCAATTACACGTGTAGTACAAATTGAAGCTGGACCAATTCCAACTTTAACAGCATCAACCCCACAAGCTGCTAATTCTAATGCGGCTTCTTTAGTTACTATATTACCTGCAATCAATTGTAAATTTTTGAACTTCTTTCTTATTTGTTTTACCATTTTAATCACACCTTCAGAATGGCCATGAGCAGTATCAACAACAATTACATCAACATTAGCACTAACTAAGGCTTCCACTCTCTCAATTGTATCTTTTGCAATTCCAACAGCTGCACCTACTCTTAATCTTCCGAGTTCATCTTTACATGCGTTTGGGAATTTCTTCTTTTTCATGATGTCTTTATAAGTTATCAAACCTTTTAAGTAACCTTTTTTGTCTACTACAGGCAATTTTTCAATACGATTTTTGTGTAATATTTTTTCTGCTTCTTCAAGTGTTGTGCCCACTGGAGCTGTAATTAAATTTTCTTTTGTCATTAATTGATCGACAGTTAGATTTCGATTATGCTCAAATCGCAAATCTCTGTTAGTTAATATTCCAATTAATCTGCCTTCTTTATCAACAATAGGGATACCTGAAATATGATATTTAGCCATTATTTCTTCGGCTTCAAAAATTTTTCTATCAGGAGTCAAAGTAATTGGATTAACAATCATTCCACTTTCTGACCTTTTAACTTTATCCACTTCATCAGCTTGTCGTTCAATTGTCATATTTTTATGAATAATTCCAATTCCACCTTGAGCTGCCATTGCTATTGCCATTTGCGATTCTGTAACTGTATCCATTGCTGCTGAAATGAATGGAATATTTAATTTGATTTCTCGTGTAAGATACGATGTAATATCAGTTTCTCTTGGTAAAACAGATGAACGTGCTGGTATCAATAATATGTCATCAAATGTCAAACCTTCAAATTCTATTTTGGAATTTTTCATTTCTTCCTCCCAAATTGATTTCACTTTAATATTATTAACAAAAAAGACCACACAAAGTGGCCTTTCATTTTAGTAATGAAAAATTAGATAAAAATTTTTATTACACCACTTTTGAGTTTTCACTTATTTCCTTAAGAATAGTGATTAATAATTAGGAGATTGAATTTGCTATAAAAATTTAGATGCAAAAATACTAATAATGATATTATCTGCAAAATTTAATTCAATTCACTTTAGTGAATATTAAGTTTATCTATTACTTTGAAAATAACATCTGACTGAAACCCTCTTGAAGACAAAAATGAAAATAATTTCTGTTTTATTTTCTGATTATCAAGTTTTTTGAATTGATAAGAGTTCAACTTTTTTTTAGCAAGTTCATAAGCATTATCAATTGAAGAATTATCATCAATTGAAAGAATTATATCTTCTATAATTTTTCTATCAATTCCTTTTTTTAATAATTCAGCTTTTATTTTGTTGATGCCTATTTTTTTTCTATAAAATCTCTCTTCGAAATAAGCTTTGCAAAATTCATAATCGTTTAAAAAATTTTTTGATATAAGCTCATCAACAACTTCATGAATCAATTTTTTATCAAAATTCTTTTTGAGCAGTTTGTTTATTAATTCATATTTAGAATGAAGTCTGCGCGATAATAATTTTAATGCTGCATCTTTAATTTTTAGTTTTTCATTTAGAATAAGTAATTCATTTTTCTTTGAGTCATCAACTATATCATTTTTTCTTAAACCAGCATCGGTAACAATTTTATAATCTAATAATATTGAGCTTCCATCATCGAATTTAATGATTACATTATTTCCCTTTTTTCTTAGAGATAAAATTATCATTTAGATTTTTTGTTTTTAGTTTCTTGTTCATTTGCTTGTTCTTGTTGTTCTCCGTTTGTCATTCCAAGTGCTGCTCTGACTTCTTTTTCGAGTGATTCAAAAAGTTTTGGGTCTTCAAGCATTTTTTGTTTCAATTGTTCTCTGCCTTGATATCTTTCATCTTTATAAGTAAACCATGCACCGCTCTTTTTCAAAATACCATGTTCTGTTGCAAGATCAATAATATCACCAGCTTTACTGATACCTTCATTATATAAAATATCAAATTCAACCTCTTTGAATGGAGGAGCTACTTTACTTTTAACGATTTTGACTTTTGTTCTGTTACCTATTACATTATTTCCATCTTTAATTGCATTTACTCTTCTTATATCAAGTCTTACAGAAGCATAAAATTTAAGAGCATTTCCACCTGTAGTTGTTTCTGGATTT
The DNA here is from genome assembly GCA_037481715.1 of Melioribacteraceae bacterium. GTDB lineage: Bacteria > Bacteroidota > Ignavibacteria > Ignavibacteriales > Melioribacteraceae > Rosettibacter. The sequence continues at coordinate 98,274 of JBBFLD010000001.1, read as the reverse complement.
CCAAACATAACACCAATTTTGCTTCTTAGTTGATTTGTAAAAATAACGCAAGTTTTAGATTTGCTTATAGCTCCTGTAATTTTTCTTAATGCTTGAGACATTAATCTTGCTTGAACTGCCATTTGAGGGTCGCCCATATCGCCTTCAATTTCAGTGCGTGGAACCAGAGCAGCAACAGAATCGATAACAATTACATCAAGAGCATTGCTTCTGATTAAAGTATCAACAATTTCAAGAGCTTGTTCACCAAAGTCAGGTTGTGAGAGCAAAAGATTTGCAGTATCAACACCAAGACGTTTTGCATAATTTAAATCCAGCGCATGTTCTGCATCAATAAATGCGGCCAGCCCGCCCTTTTTTTGAGCTTCTGCAATTATGTGCAAGCAAAGTGTAGTTTTGCCAGAAGACTCCGGACCAAAAATTTCGATAATTCTTCCTCGGGGAACGCCTCCGATTCCAAGTGCATAATCAAGTGATAATGAACCTGTTGAAATTGCTTCCACTTTGTTAATTACACCGTCCCCCAATTTCATAATGGTTCCTTTGCCGTAAGTCTTTTCAATGTTTGCAATAGTGTCTTCTAATATTTTCATTCTTGCATCTTTATCGAGTGACATTTTCTCCTCCAATATTTTTTATATAAAAATTTTTAATGGGTTCATAAACAGAACCAGTTTTAAGTAATGTGCTTTTGAACAATGTAATTTTATCAGCATAAAAATTTATTTCTGGTATTTCAACTTGAGTTAATTTATAAAAATCTTTATAAAATTTTTCATCTTTATCTTTAATTCTCAACAAAGTTATGTGAGGTGTAAATTTTCTTTTTTCTTTTTCAAAGCCAAATTTTGAAATCACATTATCAATTTCTTGAGCTAAACAGTTAAGCTTAGAATTTTCTTTTAATCCTATCCATAAAATTCTGGGCTTTTTATCTTTAATAAAAAGACCAAATTTATCGAATGTTAATTCAAAAACTTCATAGTTTTTTAAGATGTTTTCTAACTCAGAATTTATAGCAGGAATTATGTTTTCATCTGTATCGCCCAGAAATTTTAATGTAAGATGTAGTTTATTAATTGGTTCCCATTTAATGTTATCATAATCGTTTATGTAATTGTTTTTTATATCAATAATTTTTTTTAGTTCTAATTCTGGCAGTTCTAAAGCTATAAATGTTCTAATCATCGTAATTAATTCCAAGTAAATATCTTCTTAACATTTCAAGTGCAGCTTGAGAGGTTCTGTCTTTATTTAATAATCTGTCATCACCAAAACGAAATTCTTTTGCGGTGCATATTTTGTCATCACAAATTCCAATATATACTAAGCCAACTGGTTTATTTGGAGTTGCTCCTGTTGGTCCCATTATTCCAGTTGTAGATAATCCTATATCGGTTCCGCTGATAGATTTAATACCTTCTGCCATTTGTCTTGCTACTTCAAGGCTCACTGCTCCATATTTTGCAATGATATCTTCATCAACTTTTAATAATTCTACTTTTGCAGCATTACTGTATGCTACAATTCCTCTTTCGAAGAACAAACTGCTGCCGCTGATGTTAGTTAGTCTATTGGCTATTAATCCTCCCGTACAGGATTCTGCAACTGAAAGCTTCAATCCTCTGTCAATTAATAACTTAGCTACAACTCCTTCAAGAGTATCATCGTCCTTTCCATAAATATATTTTCCAATAATACTTCTAATTTTTTGTTCAATTTCTTCGAGTTTTGATACAGCTTTTTCAATTTCTTTTTCTTCGACTGTTATTCTTAATCTAACACCAAATTGATTTGGAAGAAATGCAAGTTTTGCTCCATTAAGCAGGTTTTCAATATCTCCAAGTTTAGTGAACAATGTAGATTCGGGAATTCCAGTTGTAAGCAAGTTTTTTGTTAAAATAAAATTGCTTTCTTGTTTTTTCACCTTTAGATTTTTTTCTATCCAAGATTTTAATTTAGGGATAACATAAACCTCCATCATATTTTTCATTTCATATGGAACACCGGGCATTGCTACAAAAATTTTATTATCCTTTTCTATCCAGATGCCAGGAGCTGTACCACGTGTATTTCTTATTGGTTCAGCAATTTTAGGAACAAGAGCCTGTTCCTCGTTTATTTTTGTTAATTCCCTTCCTCTTACTTCAAAAAATTTTTTTATATCATTCAATATCTCTTCATTCATCACAAGTTCTGTTTCAAAAAAATTAACAATACATTTTCTTGTAACATCATCATGAGTTGGACCCAAACCACCAGTTACAATGATTATATCACAAATTTTAAATACACGCTTAAATTCTTTTATAATTTTATCCTCGTCATCAGGAAGAACACTCGAACCAATAACTTTGATTCCATTCTTTACAAGCTGTTCACCAATGTAAGCTGCATTTGTGTTTACCACTTGACCAATTAGAATTTCATCACCAATTGTAATTAAGTATGCATTCATAAATTAATCTATGTTAGTAATTAAAATATATGTTAGTAATTAAAATATTCTATTAATTAAGTCGATTAATAATTGCACTATCAAAAAAGTGTAAATGCCTGCCAATACATCATCCAGAATAACTCCCCAGCCATTTTTTATTTGCTCAAGTTTTTTTATTGGAAAAGGTTTTACAATATCAAAAAATCTCCATATAAAAAATGCTGGTAATAAATACCATATCTTTTTAGGAATAAACAACAAAGAAATCCATGTGCCTATAATTTCATCAAGCGTAAATTCTTTCGGGTCATTACCATAAATTTTTTCAAATTTTCTTGCTATGTCGACACCAATAATAATAAAAAAGCTAATCAATCCAATCATCAGAGTGGGATTTTCAAAACCGGGAATAAGAAATAAAAGCAGTGCAAGTAAACTTGCAGTTGTTCCTGTTGCATTTTTAGTAAATCCAGTATAAAAACCCGAGCCAAGTATTTTTTCTAATGTATTAATTTTTTACTCCAAAAAGTTGTTTGATGAGCTGCCTGTTTGAATAAATATAAGTTATTCCTGTTACAACAGTAAAAATTGTAATTGCAAGCATTGTGTAATAAATTAAATCATGGTTAAATAAAATGTTAAAGAGATTTTCTCTACCGTTATAAATCCAACTTACTGTTCTTGCTGTGTAAATTAATAATAAGTAATAAAGAAAAAACATTTGAAAAAAAGTTTTCCATTTTGCTGAGTAACTTGTAGAAAAAGATATTTTCTTGTAGTCTGCATAAATTCTCAAACCTGTAATTAGAATATCACGAACAACAATTAAAATTACCATCCATAAATTAAGTATTCCAACTATCACAAAAGCACTGAAAGCTGCTGAAGTTAAGATTTTATCAGCAAGAGGGTCAAGAAATTTCCCCCATTCTGTAATGTAATTAAATTTACGGGCAAGCCAGCCATCATACCAATCACTAATTGCTGCAATTATAAATACTCCAAGCGATATTTGAATTGTAAGTGCATCACCATAAAGGAAAAGAAATAAAAATATAGGTGTAAGAATTATTCTTAGTACAGTCAATTGATTAGGGAGAATCATGGCAAGTTTATTATTTCTCAGAAAATTTTCTTAAATAAGAAAAATCATATATGCCAGTATCATGATTATCTTTCCAAATTATATTTAATGCATAATTCCCAATAATTTTTATATCCTGAATTGATATCTGTTCAGATGAATAAATTGGAATATAAGATTCACTCTGTTCTTCTTTTTCAGCTTGACAAATTGCACAAGGACAATTAAATCTCAAATCTGCTGATTTAATCTTTTGTTCTAAATTATCTGACCAATTAATTATTAACAAATTTTTTTCTGCATCATATTTAATTTTTACAGGAAACATTACGAAATATTTTTACCAGTTAACTTATAAAGTGCTTCCTGATATTTTTTACTTGTGTTTAAGATAACTTCTTCTGGAAGTGGTGGAGCTGGCGGCTTCTTATTAAAATTAATTGAAAGCAGATAATCACGAACATATTGCTTGTCAAAGCTATTTTGTGGACGACCTTTTTCATATTCATCAAGGGGCCAGAACCTTGATGAATCAGGTGTTAATAATTCATCAATCAAAATAATTTTTCCATCATAATAACCAAATTCAAATTTGGTATCGGCAATGATAATTCCTTTTTGAAGTGCATATTCTGAAGCTTTTTTGTAAATATTAATTGAAATATTTTTTATGTAATCATATGTTTCTTTTCCAACAATCGATATTGCCTGCTCTTCATCAATATTTTCGTCATGAAGCCCAATTTCTGCTTTTGTTGATGGAGTAAAAATTGGTTCTGGAAGTTTTTCTGATTCTACCAATCCTTCTGGAAGTTTTATTCCGCAGATTGCTCCAGTTTTTTTATAATCATTCCAGCCAGAACCTGTTATATAACCTCTTACAATACATTCGAGAGGAATTAATTCAGCTTTTTTAACAAGCATTGAACGATTTTTTAATACATCTTTATAAGGTTTGCATTCTTCCGGGAAATCATCAACATCAATGCTTACTAAATGATTATCGATAATGTCTTTAGTATAATTAAACCAGAAAGCAGAAATTTGATTTAACACTGCCCCTTTGTAAGGAATTCCTTCATTCATGATAACATCAAAGGCAGAGATTCTATCAGTCGATACAATTAGATAATGTTCACCCAAGTCATAAATATCTCTAACTTTTCCTCGTTTGTAGAATTTGAGATTGTCAAAGTTTGTGGTTGTTATAGTGTTGATAATCATTGTAATTCCTTTCATTTAATGATTTTTCAATTGCTAATATACTCAGAGATTGATAGGGATTCAATAATGTTATGAAGTTTTGATAAAATATTTATTGGCTATTTGAGAATTAAAGATTCTATTTCAAAACTGTTGTTGTATGCTTTGCTTGGATTTTCTATAAAAAACTGAATGAATTCTAAATCATCAAGTTTTATTTTTTCTTTATCAGTTTGAATGTTACTGTTCCAGATTTTTGGAAGGAATCTTGGATAAGAAAATGGTAAAATCAAACAACTCCCTTTTTTAAATTCATCAAATGAAATTGATTTTTCTTCCCATTTGTTTTCTAATTTAATTTTATTTTGAAAACATTTACCATCACTCGTAATTAAATTTATTCCTAAAGTAAGACTTGAGTCAGAAATTGTTCGAGCATTTAATGTTATAGTTCTGTAATTAAACAAATTATTTTTTATTGATTTAATAATCTTAAACACATTTAATTGAAAACCGAACGGGAAATTATCTTGACCAGTAGAAGTTACATTTACGAAAATTGAATTCCTTTCCGTTGTTAAACCATTGCGGTTATCTACAAAAAATCTTGTCGAATTAGTAAACTGAGGGAAAACTAAATCTTTGTAATCTCTTGCTGCATTGAATAGTTCAATCGGAGTGTTATTATTTATAATTTTTGTTTTCCAGATTTTTTCATAATAAAAGTCCCAATCATCAGGAGAGATATTTTTGCCATCAGGGAATGTGTATGTTTTATTATCAATTTTCACTGCAACACAAAATTCAATTTCACCTTCATATAATAATTTTATTGAATCTGCAAGAGCATAATTAAAACCATCAACTTTTTTAAGAAGATGTTTTTCAAATCTTCTCCAGTCTGGTCTTCTTACATATAGAAATGCTTCATCGATTTTTTTATCAGATGCAATTTGAAATCTTAATTTACTTGCATCATTTAATGATATGTAAAAAGGTGTATTATTTATAACAAAAGCAATATCATTATTTTTGGGGATAAACAATCCTTCCAGAAATTTTTCTTTAGTGATAAATTTTTTGATATGATTCAATGGAGTATTTTTAGATGAAATCAAATAAATACCAGGAGTAACTTCAATTTCATTCACTTTTGAATAAAAAGTTTTTTGCTTGTGACTTAATGAAACTACTCTAAAATTTTCTCCAATTTCTGGAACTGAAATTTTCATTTTTCTTTCGTTCCAAAACAATTTAGCAATTTGTTTTTTCATGCTTGTCTGTTCAAAAGGATCTTTAAGCCACAAAACATCTGGATAAACCTCAAGCCTCCATAATCCATTTTCAATCTTATCAAGAAAATATGCACCTGTGCCGTCATATTGTATGACAGATGAACTCCCAGTTCCAGCAATACTTTTAAGACTATCAACAAATTTCGGTGTTGAATTAGTTGAATTGGAATAGATGAATTCAGTTGGTGAATTGTACTCACTTAAATTATTTTGGTAATCAATTCTAAAATTTTCGAATAAATTATTATTAGGAAAGTCACCAAAGTTTTTTGATAATGGAATTTCATGAAAAACTTTTGATGCAATCATTAAGCTGATAGCTTTTGAAGGAGCATATAAAAGATTGACAAAATGAGTTTGATATTCTGTATTACTCCATGCAATTTGAACTGGGTCATAAGCAAACATTGTTGCGAACTGCATGCCTGCTTCTCTAAAACTTCTTGCCATAGCTGGATACATGAATGATGCTCCAATGTCAGCTGCATCAAATTCATAAACCATTTTTGCTTTTTTGTTAAAACCATTTACCTTTTCTGATGGTATCTTATACTTATTCACATTGATTAAATAATTTCCTTCAAGCATTTTATTGTGAACAAGACCTGTTGGATACCATTGAAAAGAAACACCCTCTGCTTTTGAATTACAAACTGCTTGAGCTTGTGCATCATTCCAGCTTTCACTGATGTTATAAAAAATTGGTTTGGTAAAGCCGGCCTCTCTCAAAGCATCATACATTTCATTTATATATTGTTTTACAATCGAAGTATCTTCTGGATGATGCGGCTCATTAATAATTTCCAATGCGATGATTGATGGGTCATCTTTATATGCTAATCCGTTATAAGGATTAATGTGATTGATAATTTGTTTCAAATAATTCTTTTGTGCTTCCCTTGCTTCTTTATTTGTAATCATTTCAACTTTTGAATAAAAAGAAGAAAAGCCTGGAGTTTCATAATCTGGTTCGGGCCATGCTGTGCCCCACCATGCAATTGGAGTTATGATTGTTTTGATTCCTTTTTGTGAAAGTTTATATAACAAATAATCGAACAATTCTAAATGTTCATTATTCAAAACATTTCCATTCCTATCGGAAATTTCTCTATCCCACATATGAACTCTGAATGCATCAAATCCAAGTCGAGCTAAATGATTAACATCAAGGTCGATTGCTTTTTTCAAAGATAATCCAAGCCTTTTGTGAGCTCTATATGCATAAGCAAAGGGTGTTGTGTAATTTACACCAAATAATCTTACTTCCTCTTTTGTATTCTGCCATCTTAAAATACCATCAGAATCGACAAAAACATTTTTATGCTTTGATTTATTCTGAGAAAGTGCAAAGGAAAAATTGATTATTATAATTAAGAAAATAATTAATACTCTTTTCATATTATTACATCCTGAAATTTTTATTAACTAACTCGAACATCATTCATATTAATTGAGATAAATCTTAATCAGCAATAAATAAGCTATGTAGCTTAGAATAATTTTTTATCTGTGCTAATCCGTTTAATCTGTATTTATCTGTGTTTTATTTCCTCAACTTATTTCAACAAAATCATTTTCTTTGTAATTATTTTTTCTTCGGATATTAAAGAGTAAAAATAAATTCCGCTCGGTAAATTTGAACCATCAAATTCTACTTCGTATTTATCAGGTTTATAAAATCCTTCTGCAAGTGTTTTTATTTCTTTTCCAAGTACATCAAAGATTTTTAATTTTATATATGTGCTACCAAATTGATTTTGAGAATGAGGAATTAAAAAAGTTATCGTTGTATTGGGATTAAAAGGATTAGGATAATTTTGCAATAATCCTATTTCTAAAGGAATCGAATTATATTCTTCTATACTGTTAATCAATAATTTATCATTAAAAAATTTCCATGCTAAAGTTGAATCACTTGAAGGGAAATAAAATATTCTATCACTAATATTAGATTCCCAGCCGCCAAAAGATGAATTATCAATGTAAAATTTATATTTGATTTTCGAACCTACTGCAATTTTATTTTTGGGAAAATAAGCAATTCCTGACCAGAATGAACCATTGGCAACACTATTTTCTTCCCTTTTTAAAATTAGTTTATTGTTAATCCACGATAATACTCCCGCAGATTCAATCGAATCTCCTCGAACAACTACAGAGCCATTCTTAGTTGGGTCAAACAAATTTTTCTTCATCAAATCAGCAAGGTTCACTCGAAACAAAATACCAATTGAATCATTTTTTGGTTTGAAGGGTGAAAAATACTGATTAACCTTTGTGCTTAAAGAATTATAATATTGAACTGGTAATATCGTATCATTTTTGCCTGCAATAAATAATCGATAATTTTTGTTGCTTCCATCGAAAGGAACAATAGGTCCTTCCCAGCCTACTCTTAAGTAAGTTCCTTTTGTTTTTGAATGACCTGTCCAAATTGTATACTCGAGAGTATCTCCTTCATACATTTGAAATGTATATTCCCAGTAATCGCCATCAACATTTTTTAATATAATTTGTGATTGGTCATCCCAAGAAATTCTTTCTCCGCTTGGCAATAAACTTGAGCTAATTCCTTTTGCTTCCCCTCTAATTTGAACTATGCCTGTTGATTTTAAGGTATCAAACAAAGTTGAGGTATTGATTCTTATCTTAACATTGATTGTAGAAATGTTTGCATCGGGAAGAAATGCATTCCATGAATCAAGTGCTTCTGCTTCAAGGTTTGAATTAGTAAAACCAAACAAGGTTAAATTTTCCCAGGAAGAACCAATTGGCGGAACTGAAATGTATGCAGGTTCCCAATAGAAAAATCCTTTCCCTTTATTGTTCTTTGTTTCTTTGATAATTTTCTTAAGAAAAATTAAAAAATCTTTTTGACCTTTAACTGTTGCAGGAAAACCCTGTAATAATTTTGTACTTTGCCCGACGATATTTCCATGATTATCAACTTGATATGAAGTTGTCCACGGATATGCAGTTTCAACAACAATAATATCTTTATTATAGCGAACAGCTAAATCATTCAAATTATATTTTAATTGGTCTAAAGTTCCATGCCACCAGGGATAAAATGAAAGTCCTATTACATCGAAATTAACACCTTGTGCAATTAATTTATTATAGAAATAAACAGCTCCATTGTTATCACCGCCTCGATCAATATGAATCATAATTTTTATATTGGAATCAATATCTTTTACACCGTTAATTCCTTCTTTGATTAATTGAGCAAATTTTATCCATTGTTCATTTTCATTAAGAGTTTTATCATAAAGTTTTCCATCAGGCCAGAGCATTCCACCAGTTATTTCATTTCCTATTTGAACCATATCAGGTAAAGCATTTTGATTTTTAAGAGCAGTCAAAACAAATTTTGTATAAGCATAGACACTATCTTTAAGATTCTCAAATGGCAGGTTATTCCAAGCAGCAGGTTTTGTTTGCTTGCCTGGGTCAGCCCATGAATCTGAGTAATGAAAATCGAGTAAGAATTTAAATCCTTTTTCTTTTATTCGTTTTGCAAACAGAATTGTTTTTTCTAAACCGTTATATCCATCAAAAGGTGTATGCCAGATTCTAAGTCTTACATAATTTACACCTTTCTCTTTCAATATATCTAATATATCTTTTAATTGACCGTTTAGTTTATATTTTCCACCAAAATCTTCAATTTGAGGAGTGAACGAAATGTCCACTCCTCTTATAAAATCTTCTACGTTTTGTGAGTGTAATTCTAATGTAAATAAAATTTGAATCAGTAAAAATATTTGAAATATTATTTTCATTTTATTCTTAATTATTCATTAATAAATTTTATTGAATTTTTTTAAAACTAAAGCTGATAGAAATCTTGCATCTTCTATGTTATGTTAAAAAATTTTTAATGCTACTTATAAGAATAAAAAAATAATTAAGTCATTTTGAATAGAGCGAAGCGAAATAAAGAATTTTTATTGAAAGTGAGATACTTCGCTTCGCTCAGTATGACTTTACTACATTAACAATTCAGTGCAGCTAATTTTATTTTTTTGGTCAAACCACAATAAAAATAATCTTATAACTTAATCTTAATGCATTATTAAAATTATCTTATTAGCATCATCTTTTTAGCCTGTGTGAATGAACCAGCAGTTAATTTTACAAAATAAATACCTGAAGCAACATCTTGTCCAAAATAGTTTTTTGCATTCCATGATATGCTATGAGTTCCTGCAAATTGTTGACCTTCAAACAATGTAACTACTTTTTGACCAAGAACGTTATAAATTTCTAACTTAACATTTTCAGCTTTTGGAATTGCATATGTTATAACAGTGCTTGGATTAAATGGATTAGGATAATTTTGATACAATTTATATTCATTTGGTAGAGTGTTCATAGATTCAACTTCTGTTACAGGACCTAAATTTGGATGGTCTTCAACAGTTAGATCAGATGATTTCCATTGCATTAATGCTAATTCATAAGTATCAGGCCAAACGACTGGATTGATACTTACAGGTAAAATATATTGATAATATCTTCTTCCCTTTTGAACACCACCACCGTTCCATATTTCACCCTGAGGAGAAGTATAAACAATACGATAACAAACTTGATAAAATGTTGGAGGATTCAAATCAATTTCACCAGTATAAATCATATCGCCATCTGGATCGCTTAACATTACACGATTATCTGCACCATACATTGTTTTACCTTGAGTAATTGGAATTAGTGAACCATCAAATTGAATATATGCAGTATCGATGCCTGGTCTAAACAAAGGATTGGTTGCATTTGTGGCTACATTGGTTGCAGGTGTCATATCAATTTTGAATTTAAGTTTCAGCGGATTTTTAATTACACCATTGGGATGGATGCTGTTGAAGAATTGATATTCTGCACCAAAATCTCCTGGAACAATTTGTTCTGTTTGGTCTGTGTAAGTATATTTTCTATCTGCACCACCAGTTACGCCAGGTTCTTCCCAGCCATTGGTTAGTTGAAGTCCAGGAATATAATTTGGGCTGTTTGGATCTACACGAGATGAATCCCAAGCAATGTAATATTTATAACTCAAAACTTCATTAGGGAACAATGTAAATGGTTCCAATAAGTTCCATTCTTCAAGGTCTGAATTATAAGTCATTTTTAGAACTGTAGGATCCGTATCAAAATTAAAATTACCAGCTGCCCAGCCTTTTGGACCAGTTACACCAACTTTATCCCCTAAGGCACGGTTAAATAAATTAGCTTTTTCAAGTGCATCAAGTCTTAATCTGAATAAAACATTTGCAGTAACTTTAGAGCCGCGAGGCATAACATCATTGAAGTAATACCAATGAACTGTATATTCCCCACTATTGATAATATCCTCTGTAAAAGTGAAAGAACGATTAGGAGTACTTTCCCAGGTTTCAGGGGTTTTGATAACAAATTTAAATTGTTGAGTCATTCCTGGTGTAATAGCAGATTTTGCTATATAAGCAACCCCAGACCAGAATGAACCACCATTTACACTATTGACTTCACGTTGTAATGTGCAAATTTTTATCCAAGGATTATCAGTTCCAAGTGGAGCGCCACCTCTTACTTCTACTTCTTGCTTTGAAGGGTCAAAGTTAGCACCACCCATATTTACTCTAAAATAAATTGCAATAGAATCTTGTTTTACTGCAAATGGCTTCCAATATTGAGGAACTTTATTTTCCCAGCCATTGACATATTGAATCTGCAAAGTTGTATCTTTATTACCAACAATTAATCCTCTATTATCACCAGTGCTAAATCCAGCATCAATTGGACCTTCCCAGCCCGACCAATGGAAAGTTGGATTATCAAGATTGAAATATGTTACAAATTTGTATTTAATTACATCGCCGGGTTTAGCTTTAAATGTTGCTTCCCAGTAATCGCCGCCAACATTAACTGCTTTAATTCCTGTATTTTTATCCCAAGTAATTGCCGGGTCTGTACCCAATTGAGATTCACCGCAAACCAATACTATATGGTTTGGTCGCAAAGTATCGAGTACGGTTGAGGTATTAATCCTCATTTTTACTGTAACTGTTTGGGCAATATTTGAATTTACAAACATCATTGTAATTATAAGCAATAACGAATAAAAAGTATTGATTCTTAATTTCATATTCCCCCCTTATTTTAATTGATATTTAGTTTGTTATAATGTTATTTATAAATAGAACTACCATCATAAACCATTTTAAAATTTTATAATCAATGTAAACCTATTTGAATTACCCAGATGTACAAAATTTTGATAAGCATATTCTGTTGTAATCAATACACTGCTAAAAACATTTATATCATGTAAACTAAATCCAAATGTTAGACCCATCTCATTATTTTCTAAGAATAAATCTTTGTAGCCAGCTCGAAATAAAATTTTATTATTGAGCAAACCAATTTCAGTTCCAACATTAACACTTTGTGCATTGTCGTTTGGATTTATACCATCTGCTGATAATGTCCATCTGAAATTTTCAGTGTTTACAATTTCACCGGAAATTCCAATTCTCATTATTAATGGCAAATCAAATTCATCAGTATTTAATTTGCCAACAATGCTTTGATTGTTGCCTTCTTGATTAGGAGCAATATCAACTCGTACATTTAAATCTTCTCCATACATTCTCATTTTAGTTCCAAAGTTTGAAATACTTGCACCAAGTCTAATTCCAGCAAAAGGAGTTTCATAAATAGTACCTACATCGAAGGCAATACCTGAGGCAGAAGAATTATAAATTGTTTCTTTAATGAATTTGAAAGTTCCTCCAATTGAGAATTTATCTGTAAGTGCTCTGCTGTAAGTAAAACCTATTGCAAAACTTGATGCAGAAAAAGTTTCGCCTGTTCCCATTGGTGCAGTCGGTGTTGTTACATCCATTTCACCAGTTTGTAAAATAGTTGCACTAACTGCAATAGTACCAAAATCACTTAAAGGAAGAACAACCCCTGCAAAGTCAAAATTAATTCCTGGAAGCCAGGGTGAATGGTCAATTATCAAAGCATTCGAGTTCATTGAGGAGAGCACTGAAGGATTCCAATAAATTGAAGAAGGATCATTCATCATAGAAACAAATGAACTTCCCATGCCAGTTGCTCTTGCACCAACTGGAATTCTTAAGAATGTTGCAGCAGCAGTTCCAATTTTATTAACGCCAGCCGCATAGCTAAATTGGGAAATTAAAATTGTGCATAAGATAGCAAAAATAATGATGGTTTTATTTTTTACCATATTCATAGCTTTTCATATTTATTTAATAATTGCAAATGTTCCAGTTTTTTGACCGATGCCTGGTGCATCAACATGATAAACATAAATTCCATAAGCAATTTCAAATTTCTCTTCACTCAATACATCCCAGATTTCAGTTCCATTTTCGTATGGTGCATCATGTTCAATTGTTTTAATTAGAGTTCCACTTACATTGAAAATTCTGATGGTACACTTTGCAGGTAAATTAATAAAATGAATTTCGCGAGGACCTCTACCACTTGTGAATGTATTTCTTGGTTCCCATGTTTCTGCAGCAACATAAGGATTAGGCACAACCCGAATTCTATCTAATTCCTCTTTTGCTTTGTCTACAGAAATTGAAGAGCCTTTCATTTTGAATCTGTAAACATCGTAAGAAAGGAAAGGTTTATTTAAAACTATATTTAATGTATCGCCTGCTTGTGGATTTCTTTTCCCTTTTAGATTAAGAGCAAATTGCCATGTAAAGCGAACTTTACCATTCTGGTCTCTTTCAAGGAAATAAATTGCATCTGCTCTGCCAGTGATTGGATCGATACTTAACTTGCCATCAGTTCCATCACGTTCACTAAATACAAATTCAATTTCTTTATTTTGTGTTGTGTTAATAACTTTAAAATTCACTGGGACAGCAGGAAATTTCCTTCCTAAAATTATTGTATCTTTTGATGTTGATAATCCTACATCACCAATTATTATTTTGTAATCACTTGGATTCGATACTCCTTTTATTGTCAGATATGTAAATGTATCAAAGTTGAAAGAAAATACATCAGGGTTATTCCAGCCAGTTTTTATATTATTCATAGAAATTTCTTGTACATTTTCGAGAGTAATCTGGAACCCATCGGTTACAGGAATTTCATCTCCTATGTTTATTCGTTTATCATCTTTTAGTAAATATTTATTCTCTGTTAAATTCTTAAGAGTAAATGATACTGTCTTTACAACGTCTCTATTGTCAACTTTGTAAGCTGTATCTTTAAATGTGATTTCATATTCATGACCATCTTTAATACTTGCAGGGTCAATAATTCTAAAATCGATAGACCCACTTGCACCACCACTTACATGTTTGAAATATTCAATTTCAGGCGGTAGGTAACCTGCAGCACTTGCCGAAGGTCGAACAACAGCAACGTTAGTTCCATAAGTCATAGTTCCATCAGTCGAAACATTTACTTGAATTGGAGTTTCAGTAGGTGGAATTCTTGCAGCTTCATATCCAAAATCATATGCTGTAACCGCGTAGAAATATCTTTGACCATTAATTACATCTTTATCAATATAAACATGTTTGAGACCGGTATCGTTACCTAAATCGAATTTTACACCGTTTATGTCAATAGGATGTAAACCAGTTATACCGTCTTTCAAATCAAATTGTGCAATAGGACGCATTAAAGTTTTAACGCCATAAGCATCTGTAATTACTTTTGCGTCAAGGAAAGCAGCATCAGTTGCGCGATAAATTCTGTATCCTTCAAAGTCTCTTCCATTACCACCAATTTTGTTTATGTATCTGTCAAAAGATTTTTCTGCGACATCATCCCAATAAAGTGTAACTTGTCCATCACCTGGAACAGCTGTAAGAGTTACTTGAAGAGGAGCTTGAGCAAATTGATAATCGGCATTATAGGCTAATGTTGCTTGCTTTTGTTTTTTAATTACACTTTCGATATCTGCATCTTTTGTATTTCCTCCACCTGCAATAGCAACAGATACTGCCATTCTTTGCCGTTGACCTGGTAAAATTGGGAAATAACCTGAAGAAACATAAGTATCATATTCGCCAATTTGTCGAACAAGATTAATTTTGCCTGGGATCATAAATAAATCCCAGAGACCTTTATCTGGAGTAGTATTAAAACTAAGAACTCTCCCCTGAATTTGGACAGCACTTGTAATACCAATCAAGTCAGTTTCACTTACATCAGTTTTATCAATACTTGCCTCTCCCGGAAATTCAGTTCCAGCTCCGCTTGTTGATTTACCATCACCTTCACCTTCATCTCCAGTTCCACGAACACCATCAAATCCATTGTCATCCAAAAAAGCATCCCAGTCATTATCATTATCAAATCCATCATCTCTTGATTCATCAATCATTGGAGCAACATTTTGATAATTCCATGCAGCATTTTTTCCTGCTACACAAAAACCTCGTTTAATAGTATCCCCAACTGAAAACGATAAATAGTTAATGTAACGAACAGGTTTTGTTGTTTGAGTTATTTCATTTATGTGATAAAGATGTAATGTTTCTTTTTCGTCAATTAGTCCATCAAAATCTTCATCAAATCCATTTGCAAGAGTATCTTCATTGACCATAATTCCTTCTGGAGGCAAATAATAATCTTTACCAAGACTCTTAACTGTTCCTCCATTGGCAGGATATGTAGTGATAATTCTATCATAAGTTTGAGGTTCGATTAAAACAATTTTATCGCCTGGGCGAATAAATCGAGGTTGAAAATCTGCAGAAGTAAAATGTGGAATTCTTAAATCAGGATTTTCAATTTTTGAAATTAAATCTGGTAAATCATCAGAATCTCCATCGTCATCAATTCCATTTACTTGGTTACCTGGGGTTTCAATATACTTAACAGAAGCAACACCAACAGGCGAGCTTCCAAATGCTTCGGTTCCAATTCTATCTGCATCAGTTAGAAATGTAGTAGCAGTTTGTAAATCAACATAAGGATAATCATCGGGCGAATCGCCGCCTACCCAATCAGCAACGAACAAAAGGAATGATGTCTTTTCAATAGTTTTAGTTCCATCATTTTTAATATCGTGAATAAAAAAGAGAATATCGTTTATAAGAATCTGAGACCAGGCAAGAGTTCGAACATCCATAATAAGACCAAGACCGCCGCGCGATAAATCAGTTGTATCGGGTGTGTAAGGTTGACGTTTATAAAGGTCATCCGATGTTACATAATAAAATTCCTGGTCAGCGTTAAAAATATTTTTCCCAAAAAAACCATTCCAGGAACCTACCCATCCGGGGTCTATTGGGTCAGTTCTTTTATCCCGCCAGCCACCTTGAACTGCAGTAGGCCAAGTAGATTTTCTATCACTTCGTGCAATTTCGCTTTGTTGTGGATTTATAAAACCAGGAACTGGTTCAATATTCCATGAATTACCGGTAGTAGGGTCAGTTCTGCCTTGAGGAACCTCTACAAGATAAATTGTTTCGCCTGTATTGCTTTTTACTTCACCGCCTAATAAAATATCAATTAATGCAATGTAAATTCTATTTGTATTTTTAGGCCATTCAAAATCAATATAATCAGGACGGTTTGATGGGTCTCCGCTGTAGCCTGAATTAAAAATTGTAGCTCTAATGTTATTTCCATCAACATTTGAGTTTCTTCTGTAATTTACATCTCCTCGAAAGTCCGAGGGCTTATGTTTAAGAACTTGCCCCCAATTAATATTTGTGATAAATAAAATAACTAAGAATATTATGAACTTCTTCATATAAGTCCTTGAAATTATTTCAGATAGATTTTAGTACCTAAATAAATATTTCTTGGTTCACTATAAAAATTAGGATAATCAAACCAGCCTGGATCATATTCTCGAACTTGTAATTCTTCCAAAGTAAAATCGGGTTTGCCTGTATCACCAAATACAATCAATGGATTCTTTGCATCAAACAAGTTAAAAACTTTAAGGAAGAATTGAATATTAAATGAAGAGAAATTAAAATCCTTATGTAATTCTAAATCAAAACGAGATACAACTGGTTTTCTTCGGCTGTTTTGTGTAAGTCCTGTTAAAACATTTCTTCCAGTGTATGCTCCAGGTATTACAGTTGGCGTATAAGGTTGACCAGTATTAAAATTATAAATTAAACTTACTCCCCAATCAACATCACCTACATAAATATTTGCGTTCAATGTATGAGTCTGGTCCCAATCCAAAGGAGTTAAAATTTTTGTTGGTTCTGCACCATTTAATTGAGAGAAAAATTCCTGGTCTGGTGAAGAGTTTGTTCCTTCTGCAATTTGAAATGTGTAATCAATTCCAAAAGAATAATGATTAGTAAATCTTTTATTAACTGCTAAGGTAATTCCTCGTACATTTGCAAAATCCCGATTAATTCTTTGTGAATAAGAAATACCCGCAAGAAAAGTTGGAATTGGTTGACTCGAAGAAATCCAATCACGAATATCGCGGTAGAATGCAGTTATATCTAAAGCAAAATCTTCAAAGAATTGCTGCTGAAGACCTAATTCATAAATTGTTGTCTTCTGTGGTTTAAGATCATTATTTCCAAAAGGTCCTTGAATACCTTGAGCAGAAGTCATTTTGAATTGGTCTCCAAGATACAATTGACTATATTCCGGTATTTGTTGGAATATCCCGTAAGAAAATCTAATAATTCCTTTATCTGTAATGGGATAAGCAATTCCAACTCGTGGACTTAATTGTTTTTTTATAGATGCTTTTTTATACCAGAATGATTCCTTTTCAACAAGTGTAAATTTATTATCATCTCTTTGTTCATCAAGACCAATTTTACCATCGTTGTTTAAATCTTTGTAAATGTGTTCTAACTTAAAAGGATTATAAATATTTGGGTCGCTTGGGTCAGCTGGAATTTTCCCATTAGGATTAAATAAATCGAAACGCAAACCGATATTTATTATCAAGCTTTCAAATTCAATCTTATCTTGAATATATGCACTGAATTTGAAAGGATTTCTTTCAAATCGATCATGCTGTGGAGATTCAATACCTTGAATGTATGGTCTAAACGGGACAACTTGCTGTCCATTTGGTAATACTTCTGGAATTAAGTTAATATTTTCATAGAACAATTTATCGAACTGTACTTCAATTCCCATCTTAGCAAGATTAATTTTATCTAATTGACTTGTAAAATCCCATTTTACAATAAAACTTTTTGTACTTCGCTGGAATCGGTTAAGATTTGTTCCTGCTCTTAAAAAGTGATAACCTGCAACATTCAAAGAATCAGGGTGAACATATCGAGGGTCATAAGGGTCATCATATAAGCGTGAAATAAAATCATTAAATTTATATGCTAAAGTAAGTTCTTGAAAAGTGTTCAAATAAATAAGATGAGTTAAGTTTACAAATAAACTGTAACCTCTGCTTTTTCCGCCCATATCTCCATTAGGATTCCATCGATATAAATGATTATAGAACCTGCTGTCGTCTATACTGCCGAAGGCATCGATTTTCAATTTTAATTCATCAAAAATACGCCAGTCTATAGTTCCCTGCCCGCTCCATCTGTCACTCCAGTTCATTGAAACATAAGAACTATCGCCGGGATTTGGAATTAGCTGTCCATCAACAAATTTGTAACGACCTTGAGGACTAAATTTGTTAATCCCATAAATGTAACCGCCGTTATAATATCTTCTCATTGAAAAGAAATATCGTAATTTATCTGTAAGAAGTGGACCTCCTAAAGAACCTTGGAAATTATAATTAGAAACAGGATTAATTTTATTTATATTCCAAAAAATGTCTTTGTGATTACTTACATAATCTCCAGTCCATATTTCAAAATTACCTTGAAATTTTGATCCACCAGTTTTAGTTATAATATTAACGACGCCACTCATAGCATTACCATATTCTGCATTGAAAGAACCACTTATTACTTGAAGTTCCTGAACTGATTCTGTTTCAATAAATAAAGCTTGAGTTCTTGAAAAATCATCGGTTATGCTAATTCCATTTAATAAATAAGAAACCTCGCTTGAACGCCCACCACGAATGTGAATACCTCCATTCTGATCTCTGCTTACCCCAGCCTGCAAACTTATTAATCGAGACAAATCCTGAACTGGAAGTTGTTTTATTTCATCTGCTGTTACTCTAGACTCAGTTGAAGTCAAATCTTTTTTAATCATTGGTGTTTTTGCTACAACTACAATTTCTTCATTAAGCGTAACAGTTGATGGTGTTAATTTAAAATCCAGATTTGTTGTTAAGTCAGTAAAAACTTCTACATTCCTTGTGATAGTTTTTGCATAACCGATATAAGAAGCAACAACATTATAAGTACCTGAAGGAACTTTGACAATTATGTATTGTCCTTCAAGGTCTGTTGCCGCACCATAATTAGTTCCCTCGATAATAATATTAGCCCCAACAATGGGTTCGCCTGTAGTTGCATCTGTAACTTTTCCTTTAATCTTTCCGTTGCTTTGTGCATAAGCAGTGTAGGAAATTAATAGTATTAAAAATGCAACTAAAAATTTTATTTCTTTTTTCATAACCATTTTAAGATTGTTTATAATTTCAGTTCTTTTAATTTTTGAGTGAACAATTTATATGCAAATTTCTTTTTCAAAGATTCTACATATTTATCTCTAAAGTTGAACCAGCTTAAAGAAATTAACAGCTCCTCAATCTGTTTATAAGAATCTTCCAAAGATTTGATTTCGGATTTCTTAAAATCAGTGCACTTCAGAAATAAATATTTTCCATCATCAATAAAAGGACCTGCCCATTGGCCAATATTTAGTGCAAATATTTTATCGCCGTACTCACCTAGCTCTTCTTTTGTAAAAAATCCTAAATCACCTCCTCTCTTAGCAGTTAATTTTTGGATTGAATACTTTTTGGCAAGTTCTTCGAAAGGAAATCCTTGTTCTAAAAAATATTTTATTGTGTCGACTAAAGTAGAATCATCTAAGAGAATTGAACTTAATCTTACTTCGGGTTTTGTTCTGAAATAATTAATATTTTTTTCATAATAAGATTTAATAGAATCAGATGAAATTGTTATTTCTTTTTTCAGTTCATTCTCGATTGTATTAAGCAGGTATGTATCAAAATTATATTCTACATTTTTTTTATAAGAAGGATTTCTATCTAATTTTTCTTTTTTTGCTTGCTGGACAATAAACTTTCTATTAATAAGACCAGCAATAAAATCTTGAAGGTTTTCTTTTGTGCGTATCCATTTTCTCTGCTTTTCTGGTACTTCACTCATTTCATTAATAAGTTTTTTCAAACTCCAATTTCCTAATAAAGAAGTAACAACAATCTGATTAAGATCATTAGCAGAAAAATTAGAAGGATTTTCAATTATATTATCAATTGTTTTTTTCTGAATAGCATTAAAGAACTTAGATAAAACTTTGTCATTAAATTCTGTATTTAATTTTTTTCGTAATGAACTTGCAAATCCTTTAGCTGCACTTTCAAAAGCTCTTTTACGAGCAAAAGCTTTCAATCTATCGTGAGCTTTTAAGAATTCAGTTTCTGTAGTAAATGGATTTTGTTTTATATCTTCAACTCTAACTATGCTGTAACCTTTTACGGTTTTAATTGGTTTTGAAATTTCCCCTATTTTCATTGAATAAGCAGCACTTTCAAATTCAGGATCCATCTCATCAATTGATATATAACCTAATGAACCTCCAGTTTCTTTCAATACGGGGTCTTTGAAATTTTCTTTGGCTAATTCTTCAAAGCTTCTGCCTTTCATTAATTCATCATATAACGAATCTGCTTTTTCTTTTGTAGGAGCATATAGATGACTTACCTTAATTTTTGTATTCAGTTTGATGAATAAATCTTTTAACTCATCTTCGGTAATTTTTATGGCAGGAGTAATATGTTTTGTTGTATAGGCATTGAGCAATTCTTGTGTTTGAATTCGCTTATATTCTTTTTTAGCACTTTCTGTTTTATGTAGATTTTTAAATTTAGCTTCAGCTATAAGTAATTCATCATTAATTAAATTCAATAAATACTTCAGACGGAATTCATAGCTATCAGTCACCCCAAATTTTACTATTTTATCTCGATACAAATTTACAAAGTCATCTAGATAAATTATTTTATTATTCACTATCGCAATCGTATCCTTAGAAATAGTTTCTTCTAATTTGCATTCAGCATTAGTAATTAAACAAACAGATAATAATAAAATTAGGGTTATATATTTTAGTTGAATTTTCATGAAAGATTTTTATTGTTATTCATTATTCAAATCAATTTTGGCATATTTTGTTATTAAAAAATTTTAGAAGTATAACTGAATATTCTATTATCCCGAATTATTCATTAAGATTATTAAAATACCCTTTGAGCTATAGGCTCACCTGAACCAAAGGGCTCAGCAGCCCATTGCTAAAGCCTCTGGTTGAAAGTTTTTAATCCATAAGAATTAGTTTTTATTCTTATTATGTATTTAAAACCAACAATTGAGTGCCAAACTTATCAAAATAAAAGAGCTACTCTTAAAGAAAATTTTCTAATGCATAATTGGAATAAAATATTATCAAAACCACTCTTTTCAAACAACCTTAGAAAGAACGAAAGTAGGAACAAAAAGGCTCAATCGTTCCCGCAAACGATTGCAATATATTTTTTTTATTTTTATTTGTCAAGTTATTTTTATCAATAATTTTTTTAATTTATCTTTTATTACTTACTATTCAAATCATTTATTTTGATTATTAAATTATTTTTATATTCGCTTGGATATACTCTATATTGCGGCATTGTTGGATTTGGTGTATCTCCAACACCATTGATGCCATAATTTATCTGTACCCTAATATAACCATCTCTCATTAATTGATATGTATAATCTGCCCTGTCCAGATTATAATACGGAACTGCTGAAATGTTTATAGGATTTTCAGAAATAATTTTTATGCCCTCTTTATTTTTATTTATTTCAAACCATCTTACATCGGAGTAATTACCATATTCCTGTGGTTCAATGTAAGGATTCATAACTGAATCAATTTTAACATTATGTATTCCCAATTTAGCCCCAGTTTTTCTGTCTGGATAATTTTCATAAGGTCCTCTGCCATACCATGTGAGATTTTGAAAACTATCTGGCATCATAAATT
Organism: Melioribacteraceae bacterium; assembly: GCA_037481715.1. Classification (GTDB taxonomy): domain Bacteria; phylum Bacteroidota; class Ignavibacteria; order Ignavibacteriales; family Melioribacteraceae; genus Rosettibacter. The sequence continues at coordinate 76,124 of JBBFLD010000001.1, read as the reverse complement.
TAAGTCCAATACATGGCAGCCAGCTAACATTAAAATAGCCAAGTGGGGTCATTGTGTGTGAAATTCTAACATTTCCGCTATTCGAGAAATTATAAATAAAATCGTTAATTAATAAATCACTGCTTCTTGAAAATGTTGTGTATGATTTAATTTTTATGACTAAAAATGTTCCATCATATTTTTTATCAATTTCAAAATTTTCTACTTTGGTCTGAAATTCATTCAGTCCCATTTTATACCAATCTTCGGCTTCTGCTTTTCCCCAGTCACTTTTTTCATTCGAAATTGGTGCACGCCATATATTTGCATTAAATGATGAAATGAGTAATTCATTTTTATTAAATAAATTCATTGAACCAGTTAACTTATCTATCTCATATTTTATATCACCAATTTTAATTGTCAATTTATTTTCATTTTCTTCTACTTTGATCTTTGTGCTGTACCAATCTTCTCCAATTAATGATGATTCTTCCTTCTCATTTAATACAAATTGCTGAAAGTTTATTTCAAAACCTTCTTGTTTGAATGGTTCATCCTTCTTTAACTTGCAGCTAAGTTCTAAAACATACTCATGATCGTATTCTAAATCTTCGGGAATAGGAATATTAAATTCTTTTTCTGATTGTGGAGGAACATCAAGATTAAATTTGCTTGATGTTTCTAATTTTCCATCTTTATATAAATACCAGTCAAACTCAAATTCATTCAGATTTGTAAATGAATATTTATTCACTGCTTTAAAAATTCCTTTCTCTATATCGACTGCATAAAAACGAACTGGCGACATGCTGTGTTTTGCCTGCCATAATTCTGGCTGCGGTTTTCTGTCTGCTGTTATCATTCCATTAATGCAGAAAGTACTTATTCCAAATGTTAGATAATCTTTTCCCTCAATTATTTCATCAAATTTAAGCCAGAGAATTGGTTGAGTACTTTCAAGGCTGTCAAAAATTTTAACATCATCAAAAATGAAATTTGAAATCCAGCCTAAATGCTGGTCATTATCCCTTAAAGCATCTCTTCCAATATTTACAGGATAATGTGATGAATTAATTTTTCCTTCATATTTTTTTGAACCAAATAATTTTTCATCAATAAACATTGACATTTCTTTTCCATCATAAACAGCTTTTACTTTGTGCCATTTTGAATACCAATCTTCAGGCAGCTTAATTTTAAGTGCATTCTTGTATGAATTAACGTAGAAACTGAGAGTGTCTTGAGTTATTTGAGTTACACCAAATTGATAAGCTTTAGTTACCAATGGATTTTCTAAATAAAATTTTTGCGGAAATACTGTAAACTCAATTATCAAATTGTTGCCTCTTAAATCAAGGCGAGGGTCATCATAAATTTCAATCCAGTCGTCCAAGCCGCTTAATTTAATTGCATTTCCATCAATTCCTTTAACTAATTCAGGATTTCCCATAACTCCGCATTGAATATTATTCGAAGAAAAATCCTTTACAAATTTTGATTTGACTTTCAAACCTTGGTCTACCCAATCCCAAACAAATCCTCCTTGAAGATGAGGAGTTCCATAAATTATTTCCCAGAACTCATCAAAGTTGCCAAGACTATTTCCCATTGCATGAGCATATTCACCCATTACAACTGGTTTAGTTCTTGTCAATCCAATTTGTCTTAATCGAGATGGAGTTGGATATCTTGGACCAATAATATCAACATAAGGAGCTTCGCCATCGGGCCAATTTGATTGATGCATTAAAAATCTTGTTGGATCAAATTTCTTTATGTAATCAGCCATTGCATAGTGAGGTTTATCAAGTCCGCATTCATTTCCCGTACTCCACATTACTACACTTGGATGATTTTTATCTCTTTGAACCATTCTTATAAATCTATCCATAAAGGCATTGAAATATTCCTTTCTTGAGGGAAATTCATTTTCTGTATAATGACATTCAGCATTTACTTCATCTTGAATTAAAATTCCATATTCATCACATAAGTCATACCATAATGGGTCGTTTGGATAATGACTTGTTCTAACAGCATTAAAATTAAATTGCTTGAGTAATTTTATATCTTCGAGCATCAATTCTTTTGTTAAAGTTTTTCCTCCAACTGGATTATGCTCATGACGATTTGTGCCTCTAAAATATATAGGCATCCCATTCATCATTGCAACTCCATTCTTAACTTCCAACTCTCTAAAACCAACTCTTTGACATAATGCTTCAATTACTTTTTGATTAGAATCAATTAATTCAAGAATAAGTTTATACAGATATGGATGTTCATCAGACCATTTTTCTGGTGAAGTTACTTTTTGAGTTAGAGTTGTTTGTAATTTTTCTTTTACTTCAATGTAATCGGAATTATTTGAAAAAACTTTTTTATTAGATGAATCGTAAAGTGTATATCTGATTTTTACTTTCGATGATTTTTCCTTATAATTTTTTAATGTAATATCAAGTATCAAATTTGCATCTACATATTTTTCATCAAGGTCAGTTTTGATAAATAAATCGCGAATTGTTACTAATGGTTTTGAATAGATATAAACATTTCGATAAATACCAGAATATCTGAACATGTCCTGATCTTCAAGATAAGAGCCGTCGCTCCATCGAAGAACCATCACGGCAAGTAAATTATTTCCCTTTTCAATTTTATCTGTGATGTCAAATTCAGCAGGAGTCATTCCATCTTCGTGATAACCAACATACTTCCCATTCAACCAGATGAAGGCAGCTGATTGAATTCCATCAAAGTGAAGAAAGATTTTTCTGTCTTTCCATTCAGATGGAACTTTGAATATTTTTCTATAAAGTCCAGTTGGATTAATATCATCAGGCACATAAGGAGGATTATAAGGATAAAATTCCATTGGTATATTTCTATACATCAAATGGTCATACCCCTGCATTTGCCAATTTGAAGGGACAGGAATTTCTTTCCATGTTTTATCATTAAATTCTTTTTTGTAAAAATCTTTTGGAACCAGTGATGGATTAATTTGCCATTGAAATTTCCAGTTGCCATTAAGAGAGGAATAATATTCAGATTTTTCTTTTTGATATGAAAGAGCTGATTCTAATGATGAATAAGGAATTAAGATTGCGGTTGGTTCTTCCTTATTTTCTCCAAATACTTCTGGATTTTCAATATACTTATTAATATCAATTTCGATTTGAGAATATGATCTTGCAGATAAGATGATTAAAAAAATAATAATTATTAGTCTTCTCATATTTTTTCTTTTATTTGTTTATAATGAATTGTTGAAAGTTCTATTAATGTTTTTGCACTTTGTTCTGGGGTAATGTCTCTTTGCGGCTCTGCAAGCATTTCATATCCAACCATAAATTTCTTGATTGTAGCTGACCTTAAAAGCGGTGGATAAAAATGCATATGGAAATGCCATTCTTTATGTTCTTTTCCATCTGTTGGTGCCTGATGCAATCCAGAAGAATAAGGAAAGCTTGTTTGAAAAAGATTATCGTATTTTGTTGTAATTACTTTCAAAGCATTTGCAAAATCTTTTTTCTCTGAATCTTTGAACTGGGTTATGTTTGCAATTTTTCTTTTAGAAATAATTAATGTTTCATAGGGCCAAATTGCCCAGAAAGGAACAAGAACCACAAAAGAATTATTTTCATAAACAATTCTTTCTTTTAATTTCAATTCTAATTTCAAATAATCTGAAAGAAGACTTCTTTTATGTTTTTGATAATAGTTCTTAAAATTTTTTAACTCTTTTGATGGTTCCATTGGAATACTTTCCTGAGCCCAAATTTGGCAATGCGGATGAGGATTGCTGTTCCCCATCATTGTTCCTTTGTTTTCAAAAATTTGAACATAATTAATAAATGGTTTTGAACCGAGCATTCTAAATTCTTCAATCCATGTATCAATCACTTTTTCAATTTCTGATTCAGACATTTCTGCAAGTGTTAAATCATGTCGTGGAGAAAAATTTACAACTCTGCAAATTCCTCTTTCACTTTTTGCAGTTAATAAATTGTTATCAGTTTTATTTGTTGGGACATTTTCGAGCAATGCAGAAAAATCATTTGTGAAAACAAAAGTACTTTCATAGTTTGGATTTGTTTCTCCATTTGCTCTTTTATTGCCAGGACATAAATAACAATTCGGGTCGTATTGAGGACGAGTTTCGTCATCAACTTTTGAGACTTCACCCTGCCAGGGTCTTTGTGTTCTGTGGGGTGAAACAAGAATCCATTCCCCAGTTAAAATATTTTTTCTTCTATGTGGATAATTATTCAATTCAGATTTTTGCATTCTCATAAACCTCAATAAAACTTGTTCCTTTGTTTATAGAAGTGACATAATATTTTAATTCTATTCCAAATTTTCTTTTGTATTTTTCTGCAAATAAATTGCAAACATCTTGAACTTCATTTTTATCTATAAGATTAATTGTGCAGCCTCCAAATCCGCCTCCCATCATACGAGCGCCATAAATTCTATCATCATTTTTTGTTAATTCAACAAGATAATCAAGTTCATCGCAGCTTACTTCATAATCTTTGCTTAATCCTTCATGAGTTTGATACATTAAATTTCCTAATGTTGGCAAATCTTTTCTTTTAAGTGCATTGCAGGCTTTTAATAATCTTTCATTTTCTTCTACAACATATTTACATCGATTATAAATTTTATTAGTCATTTTATTTTTGTATTCATAAATCATATCAAGAGTTACATCGCGCAAACTTTGAACTTCAGGAAAATCTTTTTGAATAATTTCAACACCCTCTCTGCATTCTTTTCTGCGTAAATTATATTCTGATGAAGCCAATGAATGTGAAACTCCAGTATTAAAAAGAACAATAGAAACATTTTTGAATTCGAAAGGGATATATTCATATTCAAGGGAGCGGCAATCAATTTTAAGAACTTTATTTTCTTCTCCAAAAATATTTATGTATTGGTCCATTATTCCGCATTTAACACCCACAAATTCATTTTCAGATTTTTGAGCAAGTTTTACCAACTCGAGTTTGCTTATTTTCAAATCGTAAATTGAATTTAGTGCATAAGCTAATCCAGCTTCTAAAGCAGCTGATGAGGATAAGCCGGCACCAATTGGAATATCGCCGCCAAAGACACAATTAAATCCATTAATTTTATATCCTGCTTTATTCAGCTGGTCAACCACTCCCATTAAATAATTTGTCCAGCTTTTTTCTGAGCGATGTATATCATTAACATTGAACTCATGACTTTCATTAATATCATAAGCATAAATTTTACATAAATCATCATTGCGCGGAGTTATAGCAAAATAAATTGATTTATCAATTGCACCAGGCAATACATAGCCCATGTTATAATCTGTATGTTCACCAATTAAGTTCACTCTTCCAGGCGAACGAAGTAATAAAGGATTCTCATTAAATAGTTCTTTGAATTTTTTTTCAACAGAATTAATATCAGCCATTCTTTTCCCCTATTGAATAATTTTATTCCTGTTTTTGAAATATAAAATGCTTCCAAAAATTAGCATTACTGCACCCCACCAGATATTTGGGTGCGTTTCACTTAAGACTGTATATCGTGCTGATGGATTTAATAAATAATAAATTCCTGTAAGAAATATTATTCCTCCAATTATTAGAAGGATTAATCCAACGAAATACCAGATTGGTTTCATTCCTTTTACTGTCATATTTCATTCTCCATTTTACCAGAAAATAATATTTAATATTACTAATACAATTAATGAAATAATTGCCACAAATTCCGGACGTTTTACGAAAGGCAAATGTGCATCATGCTTTTCATCAGTTAATCCTTTTACCAAGCCAACAAGTTCTTCTTTTGGTTTCTTTTTTGTAAATAAACTGATTACAACAGTAACAACAGCACAAATAAGCCATGCCCACCATGCTCTCCAGAAATTTGCAGCCATATCACTTTGAACACTCGACATTGTAATTATGCTTTCATTAAACCAATGGAACTTTACTCCCATATACATTAAAAATGAAGAAAGCATTCCTGTTATTAATCCCCAGAATGCACCATTTGGAGTAATCCACCATACAAACATTCCTAATAGCATTGTAGCAAATAAAGGTGCATTAACCCATGAAAAAATTGCCTGCATATAATCCATAATGCTTGGAAAACTTTTTGCCCAATAAGCAGTTCCTAAAGAAATTATAACACCAACTACAGTTGATACTCTTCCCATCCAAAGTAAATGTTTATCGCTGGCATTTTTGTTAAGGACTGATTTATAAATATCATAAGTCCAAACAGTATTAAATGCACTGATGTTGCCAGCCTGACCTGCCATAAATCCAGCAAGTAATGCAGTAACACCCAAGCCGACTAATCCACTTGGATAATATCTTTTGATTAACATGGGAAGTGCAGAATCATAATTTACCTGACCGCCATCTTCTAATAATTTGAAACCGCTGTTTGGGTCATTTGATAAAGCAATTGCAATTAATCCAGCAAGAATAACTATGAATGGAAGTGCCATTTTGAAAAATGAAGCAAGAATTGGAGTCATTCGAGCTGCTCTAAGATCTTTTGCAGAAAATGCTCTTTGAACAACAAGAAAGTCTGTAGTCCAATAACCAAAAGAAAGAACAAACCCCAAACCAAGAACAATTCCAGCCCAATGAATCATCATTCCATTTTGTGTTGGGTCTGCAGATGTAGACCAGAGTGTGTTCATTGAAGCTGGAAGTCTATTTAATATTTGGTCAATGCTGCCAATTTCAATTATTCCCATAATTGAAACCAAGAACAAACCAAACCATATTAAAAAGAATTGGATTATTTCTGTAAATATTGCTGACATTAAACCACTTAATGTTACATAAGCAGCAACTGTAAGTGCAGATACCCACATGCTAATATCCCAGTTCCATCCCAGGAAAGTATGAAGCACAAGAGCCATTGCATAAAGATTAATTCCTGATACAAGCAATGTCATAATAGCAAAAGAGATTCCATTGAGTACTCTTGTTTTTTCATCGAATCTAAGTTTAAGATAACCGGGAATGGATTTAATTTTACTGCTGTAATAAAATGGCATCATGTAGACACCAAGGAATAGCATAGCTGGGATAGCACCAATCCAATAGAAATGAGCTACATACATTCCATATTTGAATGTATTGCCTGTCATACCAAGCAATTCAAGTGCACCTAAGTTGGCAGATAAAAATGCTAAACCAGCAACCCACGAAGAATTTTTTCTTCCTGCAAGAAAGAAATCTTCTTCACTTGTAGTAAATCTGCGGAGATAAACTCCAATGCCCAGAACAAAGGCAAAGTAGATAAAGATAATAATCCAGTCGATAAAAGTTAATCCTATTGATGGCATAAATAATTCCTCTATTTGTGGATATTTACTTTAACAAACGATTGCATAAATATGCAAAAAATTAAGTTGATGCACGAATTATTAATTCTGCATTTAAAATAATTTCTTTTTCATCAGGCAAATTTTTGTTTTCGATAATATCAATTAAAATTTCTGCAGCTTTTTTACCCATTTCAAATGAAGGCTGATTAACTGTTGTTAATGGTGGATCCACCAGACTTGTAATTTTATTATTTGAAAAACCAACTATTGCAATATCATCGGGAATTTTTAAACCTGATTCTTTAATTCTTTGAAATGCACCAATTGCAACGGGGTCGTTAACAGCAAAGATAGCATCAGGTATAATATTTTTTTCAAGCAAAGAATTCATTGAATTGTAGCCATCCTGTTCGTGTAATCCTCCATACTTAATTAAATTTTGGTCTACATTAATTCCATTTTCTTTTAATGCATCTATGTAACCACTCATTCTTTTTTTACAGATATCAAGACCAGTAGGACCAGCAAAGTGAGCAATTTTTTTATAGCCCTTTTTTATTAAATATGAAACTGCATTAAACGCACTTTTTTTGTCATCAATTACAACTTTAAAAGTATCAATATCTTCACATGTTCTATCAAAAAACACAAGTGGAATTCCTTTATCAAGAACATCCTTAAAATGGTCACTTTGTTTTGTGTTTTGTGAAATTGAAACTATTAACCCTGCAACTCTGTGATACATAAGTAAATTAGTATTAACAACTTCTCTTTCAAAACTTTCATTTGATTGACATAAAATTATAGTATAGCCCGAATTATAAGCTACTTGTTCAATTCCGCTGATAGCAGAAGAAAAGAAATCATGTTTAATTTCTGGGACAATAACACCAATTGTGGATGTTCGATTACTTTTTAAGCTTTGAGCTATAGGATTGGGTCTATAATTTAATTCTTTGGCTACTTTTTTTACTTTTTTCTTTGTTTCAGCACTGATATCGGGGTGGTCGTTCAAAGCACGGGAAACTGTAGAAGCAGAAATTCCTAATTTTTTTGCAATATCTGTTATTGTGCTGTGTCTCATAAAAAAAATTTAATTTGCAAACGATTGCAAATTAGAATTTATATTTTGATTTGTCAAGATATCATTACAATTTTTGTAAATTTTTTTTTGAGTTTTTTAATCCCCATTAATTTTATCAAATCTGTTTAAGTGTAATTTATATTTACCCCTACCATAATTTATTACGTGTAGTCAAGATTTCAATAAATTTTATAAAAATTTCTTCCTTCCTGCTAAACTTTTTCAATATTCTTTCGATAATTAGTTAGACTTAATAGAGGTGTAATATGCTATTATTTTATCTTATCGGCTACTTTGTTTTATTTTTAATTGTTATGGCATTTGCAATTAAATATGCACCATTAGGATATGAAGATGAAAATGGTTTTCATTATGTTCATGATAAATCGAACAAATGATAATCTATAATGAAAGTAGATAGTCATTGATTAATGTTCATAATTACAAGATAGATGCTTCAAAAAATTGCAACTTCCACTAAGAATCAAACTATGTAATATATTTGATAAATGATTTACTTATAGTTTTGATTCCCTTTATAATTTCAGCTCAACATAAAAATTCTGTTCCCTTCTTTTTTATTCTTTTGGCATTTATTAATTAATACAAATAGTTAATACATTTTACTGAATGTCAATATTCTATTATTCTTGAATTTATGAGTGAGTAAGAAATGATTTTTTTAAGAAGTTATCAATTAGTACCGAAGGCCGGACTCGAACCGGCACGGAGTTTTGAGCTCCACTGGATTTTGAGTCCAGCGCGTCTACCAATTCCGCCACTTCGGCACTCTTAAATTGCAGCGCAAAATTAATTTTATATATAATTATTCGCAAGCCTGTATTAATGTTTTCTCAATTTTTTATTTACTTTTATCTGGATAAGGAGGAGGTGGTGCAATTTTAGGTGGATTATTTTTTAATTCTTCTAATATAACTTCAATAGCTTTATTTAATTGTTGGTCTATTCCTTCATATTCAAGTGCAGGGTCGTTATCTACTTCAATGTCAGGTTCAACTCCATAGCCTTCCATAATCCATTCTTTGCCTTCAATATCGTAACGAGAAAATTCTGGTTTATTGAGATAACCACCATCAACCAGCGGTAAAGTTCCTCTTATTCCAACAACTCCACCCCAAGAACGTTTGCCGATTAATTTACCAAGTTTAGCCTGCCTGAATCGATATGGGAAGATATCTCCATCAGATGCTGAATATTCATCAAGCAATAATACTTTTGGTCCATAATGAGTTCCTGTTGGGTCAACATTCGGTTTTGTATTTCGGGCTATGGTTATCATTTGTAATTTTCTATTAAGTCTTTCCAGAATCATTGGAGAAACATTTCCGCCACCATTTCCTCTGTCATCAATAATTAATGCTTCCTTTTTTAATTGTGGATAGTAAAGTTTAGCAAATTGATTTAATCCTCTTATGCCCATATCTGGAATGTGAATATATCCAACTCTTCCATTCGTTGCTTTATTAACTTTTTCAATATTGTTTTGAACCCAGTTGTAATAGTATAAAGGCTGTTCATCATCAATTGGGATAACAACAGTTTCATGGCTTCCTTCAATTTTAGGTGATGAGTTTATAGTTAATGTAACTTGTTTATTTGCTGTATTGATTAATGATTCGTAAATATTATTCATCTGGTTTGTAAGTTTCCCGTTAACAGCAATTATATAGTCTCCTTCATTAACATTAACGCCAATTTCAGTCAATGGTGAACGAAGATTTTTGTCCCAATTTTGTCCTTTCAATATTTTTTTGATTTTATAGAATTTAGTTGCATCATCTCTTTCCAGTTCAGCACCGAGCAAACCTAATTTAATTCTTTCAGGTTTTGGATAATCTCCGCCTCCAACATAAGTATGTCCTATATTTAATTCTCCTATCATTTCTCCAATAATATAAGTTAAATCGGCTCTGTGATTGACATAATCAACAAGGGGTTCATAATTTTTCTTTACTTTTTCCCAATCTACTCCATGCATATTTGGGTCAAAAAAGAAATCACGCATTTGTCTCCAGCATTCATTAAATATTTGATGCCATTCGGCATATTTATCAAGATTCATTTTTAAATCTTCAAGTGATAATTTTTCTTTTAATTCAAGTTTTGCTTGTGGCAGGTCAATTATGTAAAATGAATTTTGACTGCTTACAATCATTTTTTTTCTATCAGCAGAAATTTCAAAACCATCAGCTTCGCCAAGTTCAGTTTCAGCTTTCTTTTCGAAATCATACATAACAAGTTTTGCTTTACGGTCTGCTGAACCTCTTTTCATGTAATAAATTTTATTATTAGCCGAAGTCAATCCGAAATATGTTGAGCCTTCTGGAGTTACTTCTGCAATTCTATCTTTTATTCCATCAAAATCAATTTTGATTTCATTTGGTTTGCTTTCCTTCTTTTCTTTATCTCCTTCTTTTATATTTTGATTTTCAGATTTAATCGAAACCTCATCACTCTTAGGTTCAAATGGTGATTTTGTATCTTTCGTTAAAGTTACCAGATAAATTTTTGCCATATCTGTGTAGATATGATTGAATTCTGTCTGCCCATATTTTGGATTGAATGTTCTTTCAGAAATGAAATACAAATATTTTCCATCATCACTAAATTCTGGACCGTAAGAATCATACCAACTATCGGTAACTTCGTAAGATTTTTTTTCATCAAGTGAATAAATATAAATTTTTGTAAAGGCTCTATCTTCAGGTTTTGCATATGCAATCCATTTGCTGTCTGGTGACCAGGCAAAACTTGTTATTTCCCATGCATCGGATTTGTCAACCAGTGTTACTTTTTTTGTTTCAATATCAACATAGAATAGTCTTTGCAATCTATCGTTCCAAAGAATTTTTTTGCTGTCTGGCGACCATTTAATTTCATATTTATAATTATTGCTGTTGAAAGTAAGTTGTATAGATTCTCCTTTCCCATCTTGAGGTATGATATAAATTTCATCTTCGCCTGTTTTATCTGAGATGAATGCAATCCATTTGCCGTCTGGCGACCATTTTGAATTTCGTTCATGAACCCCAGAGGTATTTGTTAGATTTCTTGTAGGACCATTTTTAGCAGGAACAGTAAATATTTCTCCTCTTGCACCAAACAAAGCTCGTTTGCCATCAGGTGATATTTCATAATTTGTAACATTCTTGCTTACATCAATTAATCCCCCTCTTCCTGAATAAAAATCTTCATTTAAATAAATTGTAATCTTTTCTGCTTTTTGAGTTTTCAAATCAAATTTATAAATGTAACCTCCGTTTTCAAATACAATTGCATTATCTCCAAGTGAAGGAAATTTTATATCAAATTGTGTGAAGTTTGTTAACTTTATTGTTTCTTTAGTTTGAATGTTATACGAATACAAATTGAATCTGCCATCTCGATCAGAAATGAAATAAATTAAATTTCCATACCACATTGGAATAATATCTTGAGCAGGATTATTTGTGATGTTAATTGTTTTTTTAGTTTTGAAATTGTAAATCCAGATATCGTCTGCCTGTCCCCCTCGATATCTTTTCCATGTTCTAAATTCTCGAAAAACTCGATTGTAAGCCAATTCAGATTTATCTGGCGAAAATGAACAAAAGCCGCCTCTTGGCAGAGGCAGTTGTTTGGAAAGTCCGCCATTAATAGAAACTTCGTAAAGTTGTCCCTTAAAATCATTAAACTCTTTCCATCTTGAACGATATATAATTGTTTCATTGTCTTTCCAGCACATCACAATATTATTTGGTCCCATTCTGTCTGACACATCATCTCTGTTTAATGTAGCAGTAATTGTTAATCTTTTTGGTATTCCTCCATCTGAAGGCATTAAATAGACTTCTGTATTTCCATCATATTGAGCTGTGAAAGCAAGATATTTCCCATCAGGAGAAAATCTTGGAAACATTTCATAACCAATATCATTTGTTAATTTTCGAGCAACTCCACCTTTAGCATCAACTGAATACAAATCGCCTGCATAAGTAAAAACAATTTTATCACCATGAATAGTTGGGAAACGAAGTAATCGAGCTTCGGTTTGTGCTGACATTAAATTTGATATGAATGCAAGCAGAAAAATTCCTGATAATAAAATCAAAGATTTTTTGTTCATAGTAGAACCTCAATTAATTTATATGATTAATATTCTTCCATTTCAATATTTCCATTCCACAAATATTTTCTTGTTTCATTAACAATAATTTTATTAAGAAATATAAGTGAAAATAAATTTGGAATTGCCATCAATGCATTTGTAATATCAGCAAACGACCAGACTATATTCAAAGTCATAACACTCCCAACAAAAACAAAGATAACCCAAAGCCATCGATAAGTTTTAATTAGCATTGAACCAAAAAGATATTCAATTGCTTTTTCTCCATAATATGACCAGCCAAGAATTGTAGAGAATACAAAAGTTAATAATCCAACTGTTAATAAAATTGGACCAATTACAGGTATATCAGAAAATGCTTGTTTGGTAAGTACAGCTCCATCATATCCTTTCATCCATTCGTATGAATTAACAATAACAAGTCCTGTAAATGCACAAACTACAACTGTATCCCAGAAAGTACCAGTTGAAGAAACGAGAGCTTGCCTGACAGGATTTTTTGTTTGAGCTGCAGCAGCAACGATTGGTGCACTTCCAAGACCCGACTCGTTCGAAAACAATCCTCTTGCAATTCCAAATCTAATTGCTTCTTTAACACCTGCACCAATAAAACCTCCCATAACAGCATGACTAGTAAATGCACTTTTTATAATTAAATAAATTGATTGCGGAATTGTTTGATAATTAATAACTAATAAAATCACACAGCCAATTATGTAAAAGATTGCCATAAAAGGAACTAATCTTTCACAAACTTTTGCAATTGATTTAATTCCTCCAATAATAACTACTGCTGTTAATAAAGCTAAAATTATTCCTGTTATCCATGAAGGGACATTAAATACATCAAGAACTAAGTGTGAAATAGAATTTGCTTGAACCATGTTCCCGATTCCAAATGCAGTAATAGAAGTAAATGCTGCAAAAAGAACAGCAAGAAATTTATTGTTCATTCCTCTTTCAAGAACATACATTGGACCGCCAGCCATTAATCCATTTTCTGTGATTGTTCTATATTTTACAGATAAAAGAGCTTCTGAATATTTTGTAGCAATTCCAAAAACTCCTGTAAGCCACATCCATAATACAGCACCAGGACCACCAGAAGCAATAGCAGTCGATACCCCTACAATATTTCCTGTCCCAATTGTTGCAGCAAGTGCAGTAGTAACAGCTCCAAATTGACTTATATCTCCCTTACCTTCTTTATTTTTTGAGAATGATATTTTTATTGCTGTCCCTAAATATTTTTGAATGAACTTCAGTTTGAAGGTAAGAAATAAGTGAGTTCCAAAAAGCAAAATTAGAAGTGGTAAGCCCCATACAAAATTGTTTACTTGATTTAAGAAGTTTTCAAGGGTTTGCATAATCTACCGTTTTTTTATGATTCAATTATTTTTGCAATATAATCAGGGAAAATATTTTTCCATAACTGCCAATCATGCCCGTAATATGGGTATATATCTAAATGATGTTGAATATTTTTTGATAATAAAATTTCGCTCATCTTTTTATTTTCTTGAACTGCTAAATCCCATTCTCCAACTGCTAAAAAGATTTTCATTGATTTAATTTTATCAAGATACCATTCATCTTCAAGGTTTGGCATATAATCAACCGGATTGTTGAAATAACAATTATCATCATAATAACCAAAAATAAATTGCTTGATATCGAAAAAACCTCCGAGTGAAATTATTGAATTTACAACATTGGGATGACGAAAAGCTAAATTTAGAGCATGATAGGCGCCGAAGCTGCATCCTGCAACACCAACAAATTTTTTTTCTGTTTCGTACTTTGCAAATTCAATCACTTCATTCAAAATTGTTTTTTCATATATGATATGTTTTTTAACTCTTTCTGATGGATGAATTTCAAAATTATACCAGCTTTCAAAATCAATTGAATCGGGACAGTAAATTTTTATTTTGTCATTGTCGATCAAATTTTCAACTGTTGAAATCAATCCTGCATCTTTGCAATCATAAAATCTTCCTTTTTCAGGCGGGAATAAAATTATTGGGTAACCAGATGTGCCAAATACAAGCATTTCTAAATCTCGATTCAAATATTGTGAGTGCCATTTGTGATAAAATTCTTTCATTTAATTGTTCATAATTTTTTAACAAAGTTAAATAATAAAAAATTATGTTGCAGGTAAAATTTTGGAAAAAATATTAAACAAAGATATTTTTGAGTAAGAATATTTATGATTGCTTGACAATTAGTTCTTTATTTTATGCGCCCGTAGCTCAATTGGATAGAGCAGCAGACTTCGGATCTGCCGGTTGAGGGTTCGAGTCCTTCCGGGCGTACAAATTTTATTTATGATTGCGAGCGTTCTTTAAACACATTCTATGAAATTCTTTTCATAATTCATTAACAAATATTAATTATGTTATTTCCAGAACATGTTTATAAATTTATGTACTCCGCACTTCAAGAAGCAGAAAGAGCTTTCGAAGAAAATGAAATTCCAATTGGGGCAATAATTGTATATCAGGATAAAATAATTGCTCGCGGTTATAATCAAACCGAAAAACTAAAAGACCCAACAGCTCATGCAGAAATGATTGCAATTACAGCCGCTTCAAATTATCTTCAGAATTGGAGATTAAATGAATGTGACTTATATGTAACTGCTGAACCATGTGTTATGTGTACAGGTGCCATTCTACTTTCAAGAATAAAAAATGTTTATTTTGGTACTTACGAACCTAAATTTGGTGCTTGTGGTTCCCTGTTTAATATTATTGAAAGTGATAAATACAATCACAAGCCAAATGTGTTTTCAGGAATTTATGCTGAAGAATCAAAAGCGCTGTTAGAAAAATTTTTCTCTCATAAAAGAACCTCAGAAAAGTAATTTCCAAATTTTGTCTATCAAAGCAATTCTGTTTATTTTTGCGTTCAAAATTTTAAAACAAATTTAGAATGGTTATGCAGATAATAATATTTGGTGCCCCTGGAGTGGGAAAAGGAACCCAAGCCAAAATTTTAGCTTCAAAATTAAATTTAGCTCACATATCTACTGGAGATATTCTTCGCGATGCAATCAAAAATGAAACTGAGTTGGGCTTAAAAGCAAAAGAAATTGTTCAAAGCGGTGGACTTGTGCCAGATGAAATAGTTGGTGGAATTGTTAAGGAAACATTAAAAGAAGAAAGATGCAAAAATGGTTTTATTCTTGATGGATTCCCAAGAACAATTAATCAAGCTGAGATTCTAAGTAAAATCCTATCCGAATTGAACAATGAAAAATTATATTTAATCAAATTAGATGCAGATGATAATGTAATAATTAACAGATTAAGCAATCGACTCGTCTGCAGTCAATGCGGGAATATTCTCAATAAAGATGAAGTAACTGAGAATTTTAAATGTCCTTCATGCGGCGCTGTTAATAGTTATATCAAAAGAAAAGATGATGATGAAGAGGTAATAAAAAAGAGACTGCAGGTATATCACGAAACAACATCACCTGTATTTGATTATTACAAAGATAAAGCATTTATTATCGAAGTAGATGGAACTCAGTCTATTGAAAATGTTACGAATGATATTCTAAAGAAATTAAATATGAATTAGTCTTTCTTTTTTAAAAAAACTTTTATTGCTTTACCATCTTCAAGCTTTATAATTTTTGTATCGAAAGAACGAATAAGTTCATAATTGTGTGTAGCAAATATAACTGAAGTTCCGCGTGAATTAATCTTTTTAAGAATCGATAATATTTCATCTGCAGTTTCAGGGTCCAGATTGCCTGTTGGTTCATCAGCTAATATTAAAAATGGTTCATTAATAATTGCACGGGCAATTGCGACCCTTTGTTTTTCGCCGCCTGAAAGTTCATGAGGCATATTAGTTTGTTTATGAGCTAAGCCCACTTCAGAAAGTGCATAAAATATTCTTTTCTTTATTTCCTTTTTTGGTGTTCCTATCACTTGAAGAACAAATGCAAGATTATCATACACATTTCTGTCTGTTAATAACTGAAAATCCTGAAATATGATTCCAATCTTCCTTCTTAAATATGGAATTTCTTTTGGTGTAATAGATTCAGATGAATATTCGCCAACCTGAACATAACCAGATTGTGGAAAGCAGTCCATATAAATCATTTTCAGTAAAGTTGTTTTCCCTACCCCGCTTTTTCCAATAAGGAAAACAAATTCTCCTTGCTGAACTTCAAGGTTCAAATCGTAAAATACTGGCTGATTGTTATAACTAAACTGAACGTGATTAAATATCAACATTTATTTTTTCTTTTTTAATATGAACTGTGCTCTTTCAGATTCTGCATTAGCATTATTAAATGTAAATGCTTCATAACAATTCATCACATAAAAATTAGATTTATCTATTATTCTAAAATATTCATCAAACTCATAAATTTTTTGTTTATGAATTTCTCTCACTTTGCTTCCATCATTAAGTGTAATATCGAATATGTTGTAATGGATTCTTTTTTCTTTATCATATTTACTTTTTTGAATGTAATGAATTCCTTTAAAACTGCCTTTTCTGTTAAGATATTTTTGGTATCTGATACTGTTATTTTCAAGACTAACGTCAAAAGTAAAAATTCCGTCATCTGTTAAACATGAATTAACTGAATTAAGTAATTTCAAAATTTTTTCTTTTGTTGTAAGATAATTAATGCTATCAAAAGTAGAAAAAACAAAGTTAAATTTCTTTTTGAATGGCAATGAAGTCATATCACAAACTACACGATGAATTTTATCTTCTTCAAACTGCATTAACATAGATAGCGAAGAATCAGTGGCTACATAAAAGTTAAAAACACTTTTCAATTTTTTTGCAAGATTTCCTGTTCCGCAAGCAAGTTCAAGCGCAATTATATTTTTTGATTTTAATTCACTGGAGATTTTGATTATATAATCTGCCCAGCTGTCATAATCAATAGAGCGCATTAGATGAGAATAAATTGATGCGAGATGAGAATAAATTTTATCACTCATTTCTTCATTCTTTTGCGGATTATTAATTCAGCCCATTTTACTGCTTCTATCATACTGGAAGGATTTGCAATTCCATAACCTGCTATATCAAAAGCAGTTCCATGGTCAGGTGATGTTCTTACAATAGGCAATCCTGCAGTATAATTTACACCAAAATTAAAATTCATCATTTTGAATGGAATGAGAACTTGATCATGATACATTCCAAGAACTGCATCATAACTTTCATATTTATGAAGACCAAAAAATGCATCCGGCACAAATGGTCCTTCAACATTTTTTCTGCTGTAACTTTTAATAACTGGTTTTATGATTTCTAATTCTTCATCGCCAATTAATCCTTCTTCGCCTGCATGAGGATTCAAGCCAAGAACAGCAATCTTAGGATTTTCTTTCCCCAAATCATTTTTGAGTGTATTGTATAAAATCTCTATTGACTGCCTTAATTTTTTTTGTGTAATCAATTTTGAAACTTTTTTTATTGGATGATGGATTGTTACCAAGCCGCAAATCATTTTGTCTGATAAAAATGTCATCATAAAATTTTTTGTTCTTGTAAATTCTGCAAACAATTCTGTGTGACCAGGAAAATTTATTTTTGCAAGGTTAAATGAGAGTTTGGAAATTGGAGCAGTAATTATTGCATCGACTTTTTTTGCTTTTGCGAAATTTAATGCTTTATTTATTGATTTAAATGCTGCCTTACCGGAATCAGAAGTTGGTTTTCCAAAAGATTGTCTGAAATTCCCTATGTCAAATATTATTACTTTTTTATTTTCATCTATATGTTCTTTGTTAGTAATCTCAAATTCAAATTCTGGTTTTATTATTTCAGTTGTTTTTTTAAAAACATTCTTTGGTATAAAAACAATTATTTTTTTCCCTGAAATTGATGTAATTGTATTTATAGTTTTGATTATAATTTCAGGACCAATTCCATTAATGTCGCCGCATGTAAAAGCAAGTTTAATCATATTATTCTTCCAGCATATAATTTCCTAAACCGCTGTTATCAACAAATGTAAATTGCCTGTTAATATTTTTATAAATCCAAATCTCAATAACTTTATTGTCAGAATAATTTCTAAATATTTCATCAGGTTGACCATACTTAATATAAATTTTACCTCTGTCTGTTTTAGCTCCAAATTTGTATGATAATGTGCTGAAATTTTCATTTGCATAATCAACTCTTCGATAGAATTCATTCATAAGCTCGTTGAATTGATATTTTCTATCAGGATATTTTTTATCCCAGTAATTTTTAAGTGCATCATACAAATTACTTTTTGAGTTTTGGAGAATTTTATTGACAACATTTTTATTTTCAATCATATTTAAAATCTCAACAGCAAATTCGAGATTAGCAAGCGACTTTGGCTTATTTATCCATACAACTTGTAAATTGAATTCAGCTTTTTTATTTGTGTCAGTTATAATTAATCTGGCTGAACCCTCATGTAATTTATAACTAAAATCATCAATAACAAAATATCGATTTGAAAAATCATCTTGAAATTCATTAATTCCAATAAAATTATTGCATTCAACTACAGAAATATTTTTTATATCAAATTTTGATACTTGTTTTTCAAATAAAATTTTATTGTTCTGCTCTATTTTAACAGTCAGAGATTTTATGGAAGTATCTTGTACTGGAATTAAAAGCAAATAGTCAGAACTTGCAAATGGAATTGAATTGCCGAAGTTTGTCAACTTGAAAAGCAAAGAATCGGAACATTTTTGTTTAGGTTCTTCAATAACTATTGGAGCATAAATTTTTTCTTTTATAAAATCTTTTAAATTAATTTTTACAGAGTCAAGAATAATTTCATTATTTGTGTTGAGAAGATTTAAGATTGGTAAAATTGTGTAGTTATCTTTTTCGATATTGAAAAAAGTAAATCCTTCTAAATAATTTTCATTTGATTTGGTATCATTATAATTTTCAACAAATACATTTTTCGATACCGTTTTCCGATTAATGATTTTGCCTCTTTCAAATAAATTAAACTCAATTTCTAATCCAGAAAAAAATTTTTCTTCTTTTTTTACAAAAACAAGATTTGAATACGGAATTTTATAAGAAATAAAAATCAGACAACAATTTTTTGAAGGCAGAATATTTTTTTCGAGATGAATAAAATTTTTATTCACAGGTTCTACATTTTGAGATAGAACCTGTGAATGAAATGATATAAATGAAATTAATAAGCAGAGGGAAAATGATTTTATAAAAAAATTCATGATTGGATTAACTATTCATACTCTGCAGAAACTCTTTGTTGTTTTTTGTTCCTTTCATCTTATCGAGCAAAAATTCCATTGCTTCTGTAGGATCCATATCAGAAAGAATTTTTCTAAGTATCCATACTTTGTTTAATTCATCTTCTTTGAGAAGAAGTTCTTCTTTTCTTGTTCCTGATTTATTTATGTCAATAGCTGGGAATATTCTTTTATCTGCAAGATTTCTATCAAGCACTAATTCCATATTTCCAGTTCCTTTGAATTCTTCAAATATAACTTCATCCATTCTGCTTCCGGTATCAATTAATGCAGTAGCAATTATAGTTAAACTGCCGCCGTCTTCTGTATTTCTTGCAGAACCAAAAAATCTTTTTGGTTTATGAAGTGCATTTGCATCAACACCACCTGAGAGGATACGACCACTGTGAGGAATCACAGTATTGTGTGCACGAGCTAATCTTGTAATACTGTCGAGAAGAATAACAACATCATCTCCAGCTTCGACCATTCTTTTTGCTTTTTCGATTACCATATTTGCAACCTGAACATGACGCTCGGCAGGTTCATCAAATGTTGAACTTATAACTTCTGCCTGAACAGACCTTTGCATATCTGTAACTTCTTCAGGTCTTTCATCTATTAAAAGCATTATAATTTTTACTTCGGGGTGATTTCTTGTAATTGAGTTTGCAATTTTTTGGAGAAGAATTGTTTTTCCAGCCTTTGGAGGTGATACAATCAAACCTCTTTGACCTTTACCAATTGGTGCTATTAAGTCAACAATACGCATTGAATATTCACCTGGGGCAGATTCTAATTTTAATCTTTTTGTAGGATAAATTGGTGTGAGGTTATCAAATAATGTTCTTTCTCTTATAGCTTCAGGGTCTTTTCCATTAACAGCTTCTACTCTGAGCAAAGCAAAGAATCGTTCCCCTTCTTTTGGAGGACGCACCTGCCCGCTTACAAAATCGCCCGTTCTTAAACTGAACCTTTTTATTTGTGATGGTGAAACATAAATATCATCAGGTGACGGCAGATAATTATAATCTGCTGACCTTAGAAATCCATAACCGTCAGGCAGGACTTCAAGAACACCTTTTGAAAATGTTAAACCATCTTTTTGAGATTGGGCTTCTAAGATTTTGAAGATTAGTTCTTGCTTTCTCAGGTCGCTGTAACCTGTTAGCCCAAATTCTTTTGCAATCTTGTAAAGATCAACGATTTTTTTTGATTGTAATTCTGATATGTCCATTGGCATGATTAACTCTTCCTACAAATTGTGATTAAATAACTCGATATTTATTTTTATTAAAATGGGGATCAATTGACACTTGATCTTATGGATTAATTATTAAATAACGCAGAAGTTTTTCTGAGGTTCACTGGAAAATTATATTTCTTAATTCTCATTGTCAAGCATTTCCTAATTTATTTTTGATTTTATTTTTCCTAATAAATACATGCTTCCAAGAACAACAAGACATTTATCCTTAGATTCATTAAAAAATTTTTGTACATAGTTTTCTGGGTTCTCCATAGGAATTACATTAATATTAATTTTATTTGCTATCATTTTAATTTCATCAATTGTTGCTGCTCGTTCATTTTCTACTGATGTAACATAAATATCATCAAAATATGGAACTAACAATTTCAGCATCTCTTCTATATTTTTATCTTTCATCGCTCCGAAGATTAAATCTCTTTTTGAGTATGAATAATAATCTTTAACAAATTCTTCGAGAAAAATTTTTATTCCTTCTGGATTATGCGCTGAATCAAAAATTATATCTGGCTTATTATTAACAATTTCATATCTTCCTTGAATTCCGGAATTCATAATAACATTTTTAATTCCTGAATTAATTTTGAAATAATCATCTAAGTTTAGAACAACATCTAAAGATTTTATTGCTAATGAACAATTTAATAATTGATGATAACCTTTTAATGGAGTTTTATAGAGATGATATTTTTTGTTCTTTAATAAAACCTCAATAAAATCTTTTTCTTTAACTACAAAATTATCGAAAGGATAATAGTCACACTTTAGCTCCAACGCTCTTGATTGAACGACATTTTCTGCTTCTTTTGGCATAAAGCCGCTTATCACAATTGTTTCTGGTTTTATTATTCCAGCTTTTTCGAATGCAATTTTTTCTAATGTATCGCCAAGAATATTTGTATGTTCTAAACTTATTGATGTAATTATAGATGCTAATGGTGTAATAACATTCGTTGCATCAAGTCTGCCGCCAAGCCCAGTTTCAATTACTGCATAATCTACATTATTATGATAAAAATATTGAAATGCCATTGCAGTAGTAATTTCGAAAAAAGTAGGTTCTTCTTTTTCAATTATCTTTTCTATTGAATTATAAAATGAACAGATGAAATCATCATCGATTTCTTTTCCATTAATTCTTATTCTTTCATTAAATTTTACAAAATGCGGTGAAGTATAAAGACCAACTTTAAATCCTGATTCTTTCAAAATACTTGCAAGAAAAGATGCTGTGCTTCCCTTTCCATTTGAACCTGCAATATGAAAACATTTTAATTTTTTATGTGGATTTCCAATGTAATCTAATAATTTTTCAATGCGTTCTAATCCAAGTTTAACATGAAATTGACGCATTGAATAAAGTTTTTGAAGAATAGTCTCAATGTTCATCTAAAATATAGGAAGCAGTTAGTTCTGATATTTTTGATATAGACATTTTTTCACAATATGTTTTCATGCCATCTAAAATTTCCAGTGCTGCAAATGGATTAATAAAATTTACAGTTCCAAGCTGAACAGCTGAAGCACCAACAATCATAAATTCAACTGCATCTTTCCAGTTCATTATACCGCCTATTCCAATTATTGGTATATCAACATTGCGGCTTATTTCTAAAACTTTTGCAAGTGCTATTGGTTTGATTGCAGGACCTGATAAACCACCAGTAATGTTTTTAATTTTTGGTTTACGTGTCCATATATTGAATGAAGTTCCAACAAGTGTATTGATAGCTGAGACAGCATCTCCTCCATTTTCTTTTACTACTTTTGCAAAATCAGAAATCCTTGAAACATTAGGTGACAATTTTATGATAACGGTTTTATTTGTTACTGATTTCACTTTTTCGGTTATTCTTGCAACTGCATCTAAATTGTTTCCAAATTCAAGTCCGCCTTCTTTTACATTTGGGCACGAAACATTAATTTCAAATGCAGCTATTGATTCTTCCTCATTTAATACTTTTGTGCATTCAACATATTCTTCTATTGAACTTGCAGCGATATTACAAATTATCGTTGTGTTTAATTTTTTCAGGAAAGGAATTTTTTCTTTTATAAATGCTTCAAGACCTACATTTGCAAGACCAATTGCATTTAACATGCCTGATGGAGTTTCACAAATTCTTTGTGGTGGATTTCCTTTTCTTGGTTTTAGAGAAATCGATTTTGTAACTATTCCTCCAATTTTACTTAAATCAATGAATTGAGAAATTTCATTTCCATAACCTACCGTGCCAGATGCAAGTAAAATTGGATTCTTTAATTTAAGCTTACCTATCTGAACTGTTAAATCTATTTCCATTTATTCGAGAATTTATTTTCAAAAAGTTATTATTAAACAATAATCATATCAGCATTAAAAATTGGGCCATCTTTACAAACTAAGTAGTAACCATCACCATTTGATTTTTCAATTGGACAGCCCTGGCAAATACCAAAGCCGCATGCCATTGCACATTCAACTGAAAGTTGACAATCATAATTTTTTTCAAGCGCAATTTTTTGAAGTGACCTTAACATTTGAGTTGGTCCGCATGCAAATATTCTAAAATTTTTTGTTAAGAAATTTTTAATCTCATTATTAAATAAATCAACAACATTTCCATGAAATCCTTCAGAACCATCGTCCGTTGCAGTGTAAATATTTTTGAGATTGTATTTAATTAAGTGTTCGCTTGTTTTTCCGCCGATGAAACATTTTACAGCAACATTATTCGGCAAATTTTTAACAAGAAATGGGAAAGGCGCAATTCCAATTCCGCCACCAATTATAATTGCAAGCTCATAACTGCCTTCGAGATTAAAACCATTTCCAAGTGGTCCTAAAATATCAAGAATATCATCAGGTTTTTTAGAAGCTAAAATTTTAGTTCCTTCACCATGAATATCAAAAGCAAATATCAAATTGTCGTTTTCAACATCACAAATGCTGAATGGTCTTCTTAACAAAGGAAAATCTGTATCAGAAACTTTGATATTACAAAATTGACCAGGCTTAATTTCTCTTGCAATTAAAGGTGAATGAACTTTAATTAAATAATAATTATTGGAAATCTTACTTAATGATATAACGCGAGCTTTTTCGATTACCAAGAAATATTCTCAAATTTTTGTGAGCAAATTTAATGATGATGAAACAAATGACAAAATTCTATTTATCTTTTCAAAAATTTTTCTTCAATTGCTCTTATCTTATCTAATCTTCTTTGGTGTCTTTCTCCTAAGAAAGAAGAATTTAACCAAACTTCTACAATTGATTTTATTGTATCTTCGCCTAAAGCTTTTGCCCCTAATGAAATAATGTTTGCATCATTATGTTCGCGAGAACTTCGAGCAGAAAATTCATTATAACATGTTGCTGCTCGTATTCCGGGAATTTTGTTTGATGTAATAGCAGATGGTATTCCAGTTGCATCTATTATAATGCCGCAATCAAATTCTTTTGATGCAACTTTTTGAGCTACTTTTAATGCAATATCTGGATAGTCAACCGAATCTTCAGTGTAAGTACCAATATCAAGCACATCGTAATTTTTATTCTTCAGAAATTCGACAAGAACTTTTTTTGCTTTTATTCCAGTATGGTCAGAGCCAATAACAATTTTCTTAAATGATTGAGATTGATTTTTTTCATCAACATCATAAATAATTTTTAATCTTGCCTGTCTTATTCTATCAATTGCAGAAGGAGTAAGAATTTGATTTTTATTAAGATGGATTTCCGTCAATCCATTTTTAATTAATTGAAGAACATCATTTTCTGTTATAACTTTTTTCATATAAGGTCTGTTCTGTTATGCATTTTTAGATAATCAACAACCTGACGCACATCTTGTGCATAATTACGATTGCAAATCAGAAGTGCATCGTTCGTATTAATTATAATTAAATTTTCTGCTCCAATTACGGCTGTAAATTTTCTTGGTGAAAAGATGTATGAATTATAAGTTTTTTCAGAATAAACATCGCCGATAATAACATTTCCATCTTCATTTTTATCCGATACTTCATAAACTGCTTCCCAGCTTCCAACATCATTCCAGTAAAAATCTGCTTTTATTACATATACATTATTTGCTTTTTCCATAACTCCATAGTCAATTGATATACTTTTTAATTGACCATAAACTTGAGTTAATTGTGTTTCAAAGTCATCAGAATTTATAAATGATTCAATTTTTTCTAAACCTTCATAAAGTTCAGGCAGATATTTTTTAATTTCGTTCAGAATTGTATCAACTCTCCAGATAAACATGCCTGAGTTCCAGAGAAAATCACCACTTTCAATAAACCTTATTGCAGTTGACAAATTTGGTTTTTCAGCAAAAGTCAAAACTTTATGAATATTATTTTCAATTTCAGTTTCATCAAATTGAATATAACCATAACCCGTTTCAGGTCTTGTTGGTTTAATTCCAATTGTAACTAATCCTTTTGAGTTATATGCAAAGTTTGCTGCTGTTAACAAACATTTTTGAAATTCATTTTCATTTTTAATCAGATGGTCTGAAGGAAGAACAATTGTAACAGCCTCTGGATTTTTTTGTTTGATTAACACTGAAGCCAAACCAATACATGCTGCAGTATTTTTTCCGAATGGTTCATCAATAATATTTTGCTCTGGAATATCAGGCAGTTGTTCTTTTACTCTTAATTTTTGAATTCTGTTAGTAATCACATAAATATTTTTTTTATCGACAAGTCCATCAAGTCGTTTAACAGTATCCTGTATCATTGTATTTTCGCCAAAGATGCGGATTAATTGTTTTGGTTTTTTTTCTTTGCTTCGGGGCCAAAAGCGCGAGCCCACTCCGCCTGCCATTATAACAACAAATATTTCCATTACACTACCCTTTTTGTTTGAGAAATCATTTTACCAAAATTTTCTGCTCTGTTAAGATAATTTGTTATATCAACTTCTTTACCTCTTACAACTGCAACAATTACAATCAGGCATGCTCTCAAAGATTCAATTACTAAATTACTTGGTGCAATTTTTTTTTGATTAATAGCTTCAAGACCTTGAGCAAATATTCTGTGCATATTGGATAATATTTCAAAACCAACTTTTCTTGAAAGCTCGCTGTTTTCATTCATTAATTTAATGTATGAATTAATTTCACTTTCGGTATAATCATATTTTGATACTCTTGTTAAAAAAGCATCCAATTCTTTAATTGGTCTTAAAACTTTTTCTTCATATAGTTCAAAGCTGAAATCGTTGTCTTTCGAGAGTTCTGCAAAAATTAGAGCTTCTTTTAATTCATCTGCACGAGACCGTTGTGGGATTTTTATTGGTTCTTGCTCTACAGATTTTTTCTCTTCTCTTTTTGTCAAATCAACATCAATTGATTGATTATCAATTCGATTAAAAATTTTCCGCATAGTTTGTGGTGTTACAACATCCAGCAAGTAATTAATTTCCTTTACAAGATAGTAACTGTGTTCTTTGAATTTTTCAGAAAGTTTTAAAAAATCGATTTTGCTGTTTTCCAGATAGTTTAGAATTTCCCCCAATTTAATTCCAAGCTTAGATAGCTCAGTAATCTTCTTGAAATTTTTTATTTCCTCTTCAAGATTTTCAGTTTTATTTAGTCTTTCACGAAGGATAGCAACGGTTTCAATTTTTTCTGAACTTAATCTCAAATTATTAGAAGCATGAATAATACATTGAATTATGTATTGTCTTACGAAGTCCAATCTTTTACCAAAATCTTTATATAACTTAAGTAAATGTAACCATTTTTAATAATTATAACATTTTAAAAATATGCAGAAAAAATAAAGTGGTAAATAGATTTTCTTTGATTAGTAAATAATTCTCAATAGAAATGCAGCAACTATGAGCTCACACTTTCTGAAATTTTGTAATGAATTATTTCGAGCTTCTTAAAGGAAATTAATCAGAAAGCATAATTTTAGTTAATCGGTCAAAATCATCTTTCATCTTTTTTCTTGCGGAAGAAAAGAATCCTTTTGGGAGTTTTAGAATATCCCATACTTTTATGTTTGGTTCTGGTATATAATTATCGCCGCCATAACCCAAATCAAGAGCTCTTGCAATTATGTCTCCAAGATGAACAGCAGCCAATAATGTATTAACATTATTTCCAATTAACCCTGTATGATGTGAGCTGACGATATTTACAACTGATTGAGGTAATTTCCATTTTTCAGCAATTAGTTGACCTGCACGTGCATGATTTAATCCAAGTATTTCAAGTTCTGCATCTTTAACAGGAATTTTTTTAGTTTCCACAAGGTCTATTACCTTTGCGTATTCATTTGGCACATATTCGAAGAATACAAGTTTGCCGATATCATGAAAAATTCCAGCAAGAAAATAATTTTCTAAATTTTTTTCACCTACTGCAGCACCAATTAATCTTGTTGCAACCCCAACTCCAATTGAATGTGCCCATAAATCAATTGGAGTGAATTTCTTGAAATTTTTGTTTTTAGAAAAAGCATTTATTACAGACAAAGCAAATACAATATTTTTTACTTCATTAAATCCAAGATATAATAAAGCTTGAGTAATTGTATCAACTCTTCCCCTTAATCCATAAAATGGAGAATTAGCAACTTTCAAAATCTTGAACGATGCAGCTTGGTCTGCAGAAATAATTCTTGCTATTTCTTCTTTTGTAGTATTAGGATTTTCCATTGCTTGTGAAAGGTTTGTATAAACAGTAGGTAAAGTTGGTAAGTTACTTACACCTTCAATAATTTTTTTAATTACATCCATGACACCCTCTTGCAAATATTAAAGTTTTTCGAGAATATGTTGAGTAACAAATTCGATTAATTCGTTTTCATATTCATTTTTTGGTCTCCATGTTATTCTTTGATTTAATAATGCTTTTGCTTTTTCTAATGTTTCACTGTCATACTGTTTATTTGAACTATTATCATTTTCATCAACTATATAAATTGTTTGTATGCCGCATGATTTCAAAAATTTAACATGTTTTTCTTCCAATTTTATGTTTGCACCTAATAATGTATGTCCAAAACGGTTTTGAATTGGTTCCGCAAGTATCATACCGTCCTGGATTTCATCAATTGATATTAACTTTGACATATTTTTTCCCTAATTGAAACTTTTCCATTATTATAATCGATTTTTTTTAAATGTTTTTCAGCAGCTTTTAAATTTTTTATTAATAAAAAATTAGATTAAACCATAATATGCCTGCAGTCAATGATAAAATGGTTATAATTAAACCTGATTTTAAATATTCAACAAAAGAGATATGAATAAAATGCTTTCTTGCAGATTCTGCAACTATTAAATTTGCAACTGAACCAATTAAAGTTAGATTGCCTGCATATGTTGTTGCCATCCCAAGCACCAGCCATGCATGTTCTGGATTTGACATGTGTTGAATCACAGGTTTAAGTAATAATACTGCTGGAACATTAGAAACAATATTGCTCAATATTGATGAAGATACAGCTAATGATAGAACAGATTTGGTTAAATAAGGTTGAATTGTTATTGCCAAATATTTACCTATTCCAGAAGTTTCAATTGATTTTGTTACAATAAATAATGAAGAAAAAAATACAAGAAGTGACCAGTCAATTTCTCTAAATACTCGCTCTGGTTTTAATCTTCTTGTAATTAATAAAATACTTGCACCACCCAGTGCTGCAAGCGGAATTGAAACCCCATAAAAAAATGCAATAATCATCAACGAAGATGCAACAATACTTTTTATAAATAAAGGTTTATAAGGTTTTGCACCCTCGAGTTCAATTTTATCAAAAACAGTTTTATGAAATTCTTTTTTATAAATAATTGATATTACAGCAATAGCTAAGAGCAGTCCAATTAGTGATGGTACAATTTGATATAATGCATATTTTGCAAATGGAATTCCTGAAGCAATTCCAATAATCATATTTTGTGGATTTCCAATTATAGTAGTAGCTGAACCAATATTTGCAGAAACAGCTAAAGCAATTAAATAAGGAATTGGATTTCTTTTTAATGCAACTGTTACTTCAATTATTAAAGGAGTAAAAACGATTACAATTGTATCATTCAAGAAAATTGCAGATAATAATCCAGATGAAAATACAATTAACCATAAAAGCTGCATCGGTGTTTTTGCAAATTTTATTATATGAACAGAGATTAACTTAAAAAAACCAGCAATACGCAAATTTCCATTAATAATCATCATTGCAAAAAGCAAAAGAATGGTGTTCATATCAATGGCTTCGTAAGCATGCTGTAGAGTTATTGCATTTGAAAAAATTAATGCAGAAGCTCCCACAAGAGCAATTGTTGCTCTATTCATTCTAAATTGAGGAAAACTTCCTACTGCAATTCCATAGAGAGTAAGCAATATTAGGAATAAATGTAAGTAATAATTAATCACTTACTCCTCATGTTTTGTTTTAAATCCTTTCATCATCCACTTTCTTGCGAGCAATAAACCAATTGGACTTATAATTGCGATGAAACCATAAATTAGCCACATAAATTCTGTATTCATTTGTGATGGAGGAGTATCTGCAGGGCAATATTTCATTAAGAACCAGCCTGAATATAAACTGGTAATTATTTTAGTAAGGAACCATGGAAATTGACCTATGCCCATATAAATTCCAGTCATATTTTTTGGAGCTATTTCCGCTACCCACTGCAAAAATCTTGGCTGCCACATTGCTTCGCCGATTGTCATAATAATTAAATATGCCATTAAAGTATTTATGGATGGTCCTAATGCAAGTATAAAAGTTGGAGATGCCATAACAAATGTTCCAATAATCATCATATTGTAAGCATTCTTATGCGAGGTTAAAGCAGCCACCATTGGAGTTAATATAAAAATTAAAATTGGATTGAGATTTACAAAAAATTCAAAATTATTTTGAACGAACCCTTCAAAAGCTCTGCTTGTATAGAGAGGAAGAGTTAGCCAGTTATGTGCAAATAAAGTTTGAACAGGCATTAAAATAAAAATGAAGTATAAAAATCTTTTATCTTTGAGCGGAAAGTTCTTAACATAAAATCTGATTTTTTCTTTTATAGTCATATTGCCTAAAGTATCATCATCTTTTTCTTCAATTAATTTATCGTTATTTGCTTCCTTTACAGCTTCTTCATAAGCTTTTTTTGTAATAATAAAATAAACAATTAGAATTCCCGCAACAGTCAATACTACATAAACCCAAAATACTCCAAGAATACCAGATGCTTTTCGAACAGGTGGTGAAATTATTCCTGGTAAAAACCCACCAAGATTCATCAATGCATAAAGCATTGCATAACCCATAGCTGCTGTTTTTTCATTAGTTAATTTTTTTACACCAGCGTAACATGCAGGTTGATATATTCCATAACCCAATACAATTCCAAGTATACCAAGCATTGCAAAAATATGAGCAGAATTCCATAATCCAGGTGCACCAAGATTTGGAGCCAGTGTTAATAAAATTCTTCCTGCAAGCATAAATGATAATGCAATCAAAAGTGATTTACGCAAACCTATCCAATCAACTGTGGCACCTAAAAAAAGCATGCTTAATGTTATTCCTGCTGTTAAAACACCAACCATATTTCCAGCACGTATATCATCAAGCTTGATGTAATCGTTAAAATAAATTGCAAGTAAACCCACTACTCCGAAATAAGTTATTCCTTCAAGAACATAAGAAAGATTTAATCCAAGCAATGCTCTTGAAGTGTGAAGCAAATCTTTAAATGGTTGAGTAATTTCTTGAATAGTTTTCTTAAGAATATTTACAGAATTATCATTTTTCATGTTTACCTCTGTAAAATGATTGAATTAGTGATAGGTTGAATTAATATTTGGTCGAAAAGTTTTATAAAATATTGACTTCATATTCCAAATCAATATTAAATTTATTTTGGACTGCCTGCTTAATTTCATCTGCAAAGTTTTTTATTTCTTCACCTCTTGCATTTCCATAATTAATTATAACCAAAGCATGTTTATCATAAATGCCTGTATTGCCTTTGCGCTTTCCTTTATATCCGCATTTTTCAATGAGCCATGCAGCTGGGATTTTATACTTATCATTGATTTGATGAAATGGAATATCTGGGAAATCTTTTTTGATTGATTCTAAAAGTGTGTAAGTTATTTCTGGATTTTTAAAGAAACTTCCAGCATTGCCCATTACATTAAAATCTGGCAACTTACTTTTTCTGATATTTATTATTGCGTTCCGAACTTCTTCAATAGTAATTTGATGATAGTCTTTCCCCTGAAAATAATTTTGAATATCTCTATAACTTAGATTCAATTCTTTTTCTTTTCTTAATCTTAATGCAACAGAAGTTATAATGAATTTATTTTTTAATTCATTCTTAAAAATGCTGTCTCTGTAATTAAATAAACATTCATCACGATAAAGTATTTTCTTTTCTGATTTTCCAAGAAAATAACCTTCAACATAATCTATAACATTACTAATTTCAGTGCCGTAAGCTCCAATATTTTGAACTGGTGCTGCTCCAACTGTTCCTGGAATTAATGATAAATTTTCTATTCCATAAAAATTATTTTCAACTGCATAGCTAACTAAATCATCCCAGATTACTCCAGCATCGGCTTGTATTACAACATCATTATCTTTTTCGGAAATTATTTTTATTTGACTGCTTTTATATTTTATTACAAAACCATCATAATCTTTTGTGAATAAAATATTACTGCCCGAACCTAAAATTAGAACATTCCGTTGATTTTTAATTTCTTTTATCACTTCAGTTAATTCATCTTCATCAAAAATTTCAAAAAAGTATCTTGCTCTTACATCTACATTAAAAGTGTTGTGATGTTTTAATGAATAATTTTCATACAGATTCATGCACTTACCTTGCTTGAAAAAAGGAATGTTTTTTCTTTTGAGGGTTTATCTAAGTTGCATTTGTAATTTTGGTTTGTCATTAAGCAAACAATATTTTATTTCTGTTCAAAATATAAAGTTGTTATCAAGTATTTTCCAATTAATCTTTGCAATTTTATATCCATTCGATTGAAATAATATGGCACCTTCTTTATCTGTCCTGAATATTTTTATTTTTCTTTTAAGTAATCTTTCTAAAACTTCCTTATGTGGATGATGAAACAAATTAGAAATGCCTGCAGAAATAACAGCATATTCAGGTTTAACATAATTAAGAAAAATATCACTTGTGCCTGTTTTGCTTCCATGATGACTTACTTTCAATAAATCTGATTTAAGAAAATTTTTGTAGAGTTCAGCATAGTTGTATTCTACTTTTTTGCTGATATCACCAGTGAATAAAAATGTTGTATTCCCATATTTTATTTTGAATACTCCGCTTCTATCGTTTGAATTGTTATAACTGAATGAGTCATTCAGAATATAAATTCTTACATTACCAATTGTTAAAATACTTTTCGAATAATACTTAATAGGAATTGAGTAATAATTTAATAACGCTTCAAAATTTTTGTCTTCTTTATCAAGAGAATCTAAAGGCGGCTTATAAATTAATTTTATTTTGTTATTTCTTATCAAAGATATAAATCCACGGTAATGGTCGGAATCGATATGAGATGCAAAAGCATAATCAATTTTTTTAATTCCAAGATATTCAAGCAAAGGAATAATAATTCTTTCACCGTTATCAAAATATTTATTTGCATTACCAGCATCTATTAAAGCTGTCTCCCCATTCGGGAATTTAACTAAGTATGAATCTCCTTGTCCAATATCAACAGCTAATATTGATAAAGAATTGTCTGGCAAAAAATTTATATCATCCAGCTTTGCCAAGAAAATAAAATTGAGTACAAAAAGAATAACTATAACAATTTTTGCTTGTATTGATTGGAGTCTTTTCCATAAATAAAATAATGATGCAATTAGCATGTAATAAATTATTGTATCAATTATCGAAAAATTTGTTATAGGTAAATATGCTGCTGTGAAATTGCCAAGTTTATCAGTCACAAAAAACAAAATATAAGTTAACAATTCATTTGCAGAAGCATAATATGAACACAATAAACTTGAAATAAAAGAAATTATGATTGTAAAAATGCCCAAGCCAATAATCATACCGATTAGAGGAATTACAATAAGATTTGCAATTAATGAAATTATTGAGAGTTTATGAAAATAAATTAGAACAAAAGGAAGAGTTCCTATTTGAGCAGCTAATGATACTGAGGCAAACAATAATATTGTTTTCAATAAATTTGACTTAAAATTAAGTTGATGAATTGCATTATTTAAAATTGGATAAAAAATTAAAATAGAAATTACAGCAGCAAATGAAAGTTGAAATCCTGGATTAAAAAGTTCATCTGGATTAATTAATAATATAATCAAAGCTGAAAAAGCAATCGCATTATAACTGTTATACTTTCTGCTTGTCATTAAGCTTAATATAATTACTATTGCCATTATTGTTGCACGAACAACTGATGGCGGACAATTAGTAATAATCATAAAAATAATTAAGCCAATTACAGTAAAAGAATATCTCAAAAAAATATTTAATCGTTGAAAAAGAAAAATAAATATGAGTGATATAAAACCAACATGAAGACCTGATACTGCAAGCACATGCACTACACCAGAATTAATAAATTCATTTTTTATTTCATAATCTATATTACTGCGGTCTGCAAGTAACAAACCTCTAAGCAATGATGCAGTATTTTTATTGTGGTATTTTGAAATAACATTATCTATTTTCTTTCTTACTTCAAAAATCAAATTCATCAAATCAAGATGTGAATTTGAAATTATTTTAATATTAGAAGCACCTTTAACACTAAATAATGAATGTATTTGTTTTTGATTAAGATAATTTTCATAATCAAATTCACCTGGGTTCCTTTTGCTGCGGGGTCTTATAATATTCCCTTTTAGTTCAACTAAACTTCCAATTTTCAATGAATCATACTTTTCATTCAATCTTTTTGGGGAATCATTCAAAATACAAAGAAAATTAAATTTTCTTTTTTCAATAAAATTTGGGAAATAAATTGAATCTGATGTTAAATAAAAGACATTCCTGTTTTTCTGAAATAACTCCACGTTACTAATTTTTCCTACTATTTTAATATCGCGATAAGAATAATTCTCAAATGGATAATAAACTTTTGCTTTATGAAATGATGAATAATAAAATCCACTTAAAAAGAATAGAGAGACAACAAGAACAATTTGACGAAATGTTTTCCAATTCTGATTTTTTATAAAATATAGAATTAACAGAATTGTGATTAATACAGATGATAAAAGGAAAAGAATTTCATCATGCAACTTAAAAATAGCTTCGAATAAGTAGCCGCATATAAATATTAAAACAAATTTTATAAGCGGATATTTATTCAATCATATAACTCCAATATTGCTGATTTTATATGATTAAGTTTTTTAATTTTTTTTGCCAGTGTGCTGCCAAATTTACCTGCTGCTATTCCAAGTGCAGGATTTAAAGTATGTGCTTTAATTGATAAATCTTCAAAATTACCGTGGTCGGAACAGATTAATAATGTCATGTTAGAAGGCAAATTTTTAATTACATAATAAATAAAATTATCAAATACATGAATTGTTCTGTCGAAGAGTTCTAAGTTTCTTCCGTGTCCAAGATGGTCTGTGTAAAAATATTCAAACAGTGTAAAATGATTTTTGTTAGCAATTCTCAATAATCTTTTAGCAGCTTTTTCCGGTGTGAAAAGCGGAAGTTTATAATTCATTTTGTTAATTAACCTATAATTTTCAATATCTGCGCTCAAAGCTTTTCCTTGATGAATATCTTTAATTTTATTTAATCGAACATTGCTTAATAGACAGCTGAGAGTTGTAACACTTAAAATTCTTTTCCCTCTTTTTACATAATCAAAAAATATTTTTGGATATGCATTAACAAATGCAACTTTCTTTTTTCTTCTTAAAAATTCTATAAAGATATTCTTTTCTTTGATAACAGGAATTAATTCTGAATGAGGATAAGGACCAAAATGTTTGCCTAAAATTTTTTGTGCATTGACACCACAAAAAATTGATGTTTGACCGGTTCCACTCAATGGAATATCAGGGATACCAAGAAGAGCATCGATTGGGAAAACATATCTTCCATTTACAGAAAGATGTTGATTTTCGAGATGAGGGATTTCACCAAAAATTTCTGTAAACATTTTAAATTGATACTTGAAAAATGGATTGAATTGATAATCCCTTTTCCCAATTCCAACGCCATCTAAAAAAATCATTAATGTAGAATGCAAACAAAATCCCTTATTTTGATTCTACTAAAATTGTTACAGGACCATCATTAAAAATTTTGACAAGCATCATAGCAGCAAAGATACCGCTTTTCACTTTATCGGCACCCAAATTTTGTTTCATTCTTTCGATAAATTTATTGTAAAGATTTTCTGCAAGTTCGGGTTTTGCAGCATCAGTAAAACTTGGACGATTGCCTCTTCTTGCATCTCCATAAAGTGTAAATTGGGAAATAACGAGAACTTCACCATTAATATCTTTCAAGGACAAATTCATTTTGCCGTTGTTATCTTCAAAGATTCTTAAGTTAGAACATTTGTCTGCAACAAAAATCATATCTTCTTCAGTGTCCCCTTCTTTGACACCAAGAAGAATTACCATTCCTTTACCAATTGATGCTGAGTAATTTGCTTCTTTAATTTCAACTGCACCTTCTGTTACACGCTGAACTAATGCTCTCATTTTTTTATTCCGTAAATTACTCTGTCAATATTTTGATAATCTTTGATTATATGTATATCAGATAAACCAGAATTTTTCATCATATCATAAACAATGTTTGATTGTCCCATTCCTATTTCAAAAAATAATTTCCCATCATGTTTTAGATGTTTACTTGACAAGTGAATAATTTTTCTAAAAAATTTTAATCCATCTTCATCATCTGTTACAGCAATGCGGGGTTCATATTCAACTATTTCTTTTTGCAGGTTTTTATAATC
This sequence comes from Melioribacteraceae bacterium, assembly GCA_037481715.1. Classification (GTDB taxonomy): domain Bacteria; phylum Bacteroidota; class Ignavibacteria; order Ignavibacteriales; family Melioribacteraceae; genus Rosettibacter. Next base: position 40,092 of record JBBFLD010000001.1, on the reverse strand, counting down.
TTGAATTCCAACATAAGGTGGATTTGAAACAATAATATCAAACATTAAGTCGTTAAGTGAAAATTCATCAAAAATATTTTTTCTTACGAATTCAATTTGATTAGAGGCACTATAAATTTCAGCATTCTCTTTCGCAACACTCAATGCTTCTTTTGAAATATCAAGTGCAATAATTTTTGATTGAGGCAAATTTAGTGCAAGTGAAATTGCAATGTTGCCGCTTCCTGTTCCAATATCGAGAATTATCAAATCATTTTTTTGTTTTTCAAGATTTATAATAGTTTCAACAAGTATTTCAGTTTCTGGTCTTGGAATTAAGACTGAAGGATTAACTTTAAACTCGAGTCCAAAAAAATCTGCTTTACCGATTATGTATTGAAGAGGTTCATTTTTCCCACGACGAGAAAGATATTCTCTGTATTTATTCAATTCGTCTTCATTTAATGGCTGGTCATATTTCAAATACAAATCCAATCTTTTGCATTTAAGAATATCAGCTAAAAGAAGTTCAGCATTCAATCTTGGTGATTCAATTCCTTTCTTTTCAAGATATTCAGCAGATAATTTTAATGATTCCAGTACTGTGAGCATTTTTGTGAAAATGATTTTAGAGTCAAGTTAAAAATAATAAAATGAAAAGAAAGATAATTACAGCGATTGTGAACTTATTTTTTATAATTACTCATTATAAATTCTGCCACAGCTTCTGCTTCTTTAGGTTTTAATCCTTGATTTGGCATTGGTGGATAATCAGGATTTATTTTGGTTGGATTTAAAATGAAATTTACAAGTTCCTGTCGTTTCCCTTCATATTTTGGCAAGACTTCATTATAAGGTGGTCCAACAACTCTTCTATCAAATTGATGGCACGCAATACACTTGCTGTTAAAAATATCTGCACCATTTACAGTTTCTTTCAACAATCCAGATTCTTCAAGTAGTTTTTTCTGATATGATTCATAATTTGCTGCTAAATAAACAAAATGTTTTTTTGCGGAGGTGTTAAATGCAAACTGTTCTTTTATAATTAAAAAAGATATTACAAGAAAGAATAAAAATATTGTAAGCAACCCATATTTCACTTCATTCTGCTTAATCATTGCATAAAATAAAATGCTGATTAAGAGAAGAAATATTAATGCAAGCAAAGTAAAACCAAATACATTATATGAAAGAGACAATTTTGATTTTGTAAAGATTGATAGAATTACTAAAACAGGTAATAAAACCGTTGAAGTCAATCCTAACTTGAGTGAAAAATTTTTTACATAATTTTTATATGAATCTGCATTATTAACAATCTTACCATGTTTTAACAATAAAAAGGCAGAAGTTAAAGTAAGTGAGAATAAAATAAATTGCAGATATCCTATCAATGCATTAAGCGAGAAAATTATACCGAAAATGTTATTTGCATAACTCCACTTTTCTGAATCTTGAGTAAATTCAACTGAGCTGACAAATAAATAGATTGAAATAACTAAAAATAGTAAACCAGAATAACTGCTTGTCTTTATCACTCTGTTAATTCTATAGATGTATTCTTCAATATCTTTTTCTGATTCATCTGATTTTATATCTGCATTAAGCTCAATAATATTTTTTAAGTGCAATGAATGTTTATAAGAATAGATTGAGATTAATGCAATCAAAAACAATAATGCAGAGATTAAAATTGTTTCTGGAATAATTAAACCCGAAAGATGAAGCAGCTGAGCATAACAAAATGCAGAGCTTAACAATGGTATTAATCCGAGTGTAAAAGCAATTCCTTTACTGAATGTAACAAGGTCAATTAATTCAATAGATAAATTTTTGTAAAGAACATCTGAATTTTTTTTGAATTTATTTTTAAAAAAGATAGATAATATAAATGAGCCAAACAAAACAGATGCATATGGAACAAACAATAAAAAAGTAAGGACAAGAATATATTTTAATAAAATCATGTGCTGAGCTGATTGAGGCAATACAATTTTGTCTATAAGTTCCATGTTTCTTCCTGCTAAATTTCTGTTAGTAATAATTTATCGATTGAAATAATCGCAATTACTGCAAGTACATAAAGATTGATTCTAATAAAAGCTGCTCTCATTGCACTTTTATCTGATAATTTTCTCAAAATCTGACTCGATTCAATGATTAACCATAATGCGAGAAAAATCATTGTGATTAATGAATAAATATTATGAGAACTTTCAGGAATGAAAAACAAAAAGCTGCTAACAGAAAGAGCAATAATCCAAATAAAAGTTATTCTTGAAAGTTGACTATCAGAAAATATTTTAGTCAAAGTTGGGAAATTAGCTCTTTCATAATCATTGCTTAATATTAAAAGCAACAGCCAGAAATGTGGAATTTGCCATATAAAGAAGAACAATGCTAAAGATAGAATTTGATAATCAAATGGAGAACCACCTGCTGATGTATAACCAATCATTGGGGGTAATGCTCCAATAACAGAACCCGGAACCACTGCTAATGCAAATTTTTTCTTCAATGGAGTATAAATAAAATTATACCAGATAACAGCTAATGCACCAAGTAAAACAGAAATTAAATTAGTGCTCAAATAAATAATCACAAGAGCTGTAAAAATCATAGTTAAAGAAATAATCAAAGCATTTATGCTGCTTATTCTGCCAGATGGTATGGGTCTTCCTTTTGTTCTGTTCATTAATGCATCTGAATCTCTTTCCTGATATTGATTAAGAGCAGAAGAACCGCATGCTAACAAGAATACTCCAAAGATAGGCAGAACCATATTGAGTGAAATACTCTTAGAAAAAACTACATATCCTGCAAAAGTAGATAAAGCAACAAATGATGTAATCTTAATTTTGCTCAGCTCAAGAATAATATTTATGTAGTTTAAAATTCTCTTTAACATTCCAATCAATCTCAATTACTTTTTGTTATACCACAAATCAAAATCTTCTTTAGATAAAACCTTTACTTTTGTATACATCATTGAATGTCCCAATCCGCAATATTCTGCACAAGCAACATCAAAATCACCAATCTCTTTTGGTGTGAAGTAAAGATAAGTTGTTTGTCCCTGTATAGCATCTTCTTTTATTCGAAAAGCTGGAATATAAAATGAATGATTTACATCTACAGATTTCATCTCAAGTTTAATTGGTGTATTGACAGGAACATATAAAGTATCAGTAACTTTTCCATTATTATACTTAAATTCCCACTGCCACATTCTTGCAGTAAGATTTACAACAAATGCATTTTCCGGGATTTTTCTGATTTCTTTAAATCCAGTATATCCAAAATAAAACATTGACAAAACCAATAAAGTGGGAACAGCTATCCATGCAATTTCAAGCCAGATATTTCCATGAATATCAACTGGTTTGTGTCCCTTTTTACGATTATACTTTATTACAAAATAAATCATTGTTGCAGTAATACCTAAAAGAAGTATTACTGAAATACCTACAATATATAACATCACAAAATCAACTGTTTCGGTATGTACTGTTGGTGCTGACGACATGAGTTACCTCAACGATAAATAATATCAAAAAATGTAAGAACAAAAATTACAACCAATGTAGCTCCACTAAGAGCAAGAAATGCTTTGAATATAGGTTCATCAAATTTTATATGCATAAAAATATTAATTACAAGTCCAGACTTTATTGCTGCAATCAACAGTGCAATAAATAATGTATACTTACCTAAACTTATACCTGCTATAGTTACTGTAATCGAAGTAAATGCTAGCAAAGAGAGCCAGACAATAATGTAAGTCATGATTCCAATTTGATGATTATGTTTTTCCATTCGTAAACCTCATTGAATTAAATAGAATAACGGAAAAAGAAAAATCCAGATTAAATCTACAAGGTGCCAGTATAATCCTGAGTTTTCAAGTTTAATATAATTTTCGGATGTTATTTTATTTCTTATCAGAAAAATCAGCATAAATGAAAGAATTATTATACCAATGATTACATGAAGTGCATGTAATCCAGTCATAACATAATACAAACCAAAAAATAAAATTTGTCCATTTGGTCTATCGAGCAATTCCTGTGAGCGCGGGAAAATTCCATGTTCAATTTTTGCTGACCACTCAAAATACTTGTTAATTAAAAATATTAATGCCAATAAAATTGTTGATGAAAGAAAAAGTATGGAAAATAATTTTTCACTTCTTTGAATAAATGCAATTGAAAGAGCCATGGTTAAACTGCTTGTCAAAAGAATTATTGTGTTAATTGTTCCTATGGTTGTATTCAATTCCATTGCAGCAAGATGAAAATCATTTGAATATTTATAACGATAAACTGCATATGCCAAAAACATTCCGCCAAACAATAAAACTTCTGTAAAAAGAAAAAGCCACATGCCCATCTTGGCACCAAGTTTATCAGAATGTGTATGATGTGAAATCATTGCAGCATTTTCATGATTGCTCATTTTCAATCTCCTTAAGCTGACTGAAATCATAAGGTTCATGTGTTATTGTTGGAATTTCTTTAAAATTTTCCATTGGCGGCGGAGATGGAATTTGCCATTCTAATGTTACACCTCCCCATGGATTTGAAGATGCTTTCGGACCTTTAAATAAAGCATGAATCAAATATCCAACAATAAAGAAAATTGTACTTGCTAAAATCCATGAACCAATTGTAGAAATTTCTTGAAGTTTAGCAAACTGCGGCAGGTAATCATAATATCTTCTTGGCATTCCCATATAACCCATAATAAATTTTGTAAAATAGAGCATGTTAAATCCAATGAAATAAAATACAATTGCAATCTTAGCAAGTTTTTTATTATACATTCTGCCAAACATTTTTGGAAACCAGTAATGAAGTGCAGCAAAAAAGATTGTTCCAGTTCCTCCAAACATTACATAATGAAAATGTGCAACAACAAAGTATGTATCGTGAACATGAACATCAGTGGCAAGTGAACCTAAGACTAAACCTGTTAATCCACCAATTGAAAATAAAAATATAAAAGTCATAACCCAGAGAAATGGCGGCTGCGGATCAATTGAACCTTTATACATAGTTGCTACCCAGTTAAAAACTTTGACACCACTTGGAATTGCAACTAAAAATGTTAGCAATGAAAAAATCCATCTTGCTGTATCACTCATTCCACTTGTAAACATGTGATGTGCCCAAACAAGATAACCAATAAATGCAATTGCAAGACTTGAAAATGCTATAGCTTTATATCCAAAAATTGTTCTTCTTGTAAATGTTGGAATAATTTCTGAAACTACTCCCATTGCTGGTAAAATCATTATATAAACTGCAGGATGAGAATAAATCCAGAATAAATGTTGATATAAAATTGGATCGCCGCCTAATGCTGGATCAAAAATACCTACACCAAATGCTCTTTCAATAATAACAAGAAGAATTGTAATTCCAACAACAGGAGTAGCAATAATTTGTATCCATGCAGTTGCATAAGTTGCCCAAACAAACAAGGGCATTTTGAAAAATGTCATTCCTGGAGCTCTTAATCTGTGAACTGTTGTAATAAAATTAATTCCAGTTAAAATAGAAGAAAATCCTAAAACAAATGCGGCAAAAATTGCAAGCGAAACATTCGATGCAGTTCGAACACTATATGGAATATAAAATGTCCATCCAGTATCAATTGGACCCCCAGGCAAAAAAAGTGATATTAATGCAAGAATAGCTCCAATAACATAAATGTAGTATGATAATAAATTTAATCGCGGGAAAGCTACATCACGTGCACCAATTTGGATTGGCAGAAAAAAATTTCCAAATATTGCAGGTAATCCAGGAATTATAAAAAGAAAAATCATTATTACTCCATGCAGAGTAAATAATGAATTATAAGTTTGTGCACTCATGATTGTTCTTCCAGGCGTAAGCAGCTCAAGCCGCATTAGAACACCAAGGATAACACCAACAAGGAAGAAAAATAAAATTGATACAAGATACATTAAGCCAATTCGTTTATGGTCAGTGGTTAAGAGCCACGATAGTATTCCTGAATATTTATTTGTGCTTTCCTTGTAAAAACTTTTTTCAGTTATAGCAATTGCACCGTTTGCCATTTAAATCTCCGCATTTTTCTTTTTTCCTTTTAACAATAAAATGGAAATAAAAATTCCTATACTAAAAAGCATTATGATACCAATAACCCTCAGAAAATTGAAAGTATATTTTTTCCCTTCTGGGTCATAGCTGTAACATAATTCTAAAACTTTGGCAACTGTTGGTCTTGTTTTTCCAGCTTTTGCTTCTATTAAAGCCATTTTAATATCAAAAGGATTAAATGTAGGTCCCAAAATATATCTTACAATTTTTCCATCTGGGGCAATTGATATTAAAACACTTGGATGAATTATTTGACCTTCTTTGTTCTTTTCAAAATAAAATCCAATTGCATTTGTCAAATTATAAATATTAATGCTGTCGCCTGTTAAAAAAATCCAGTCATTTTCATTAAGTTTTTTCTTCATTGAATGAAGGTAATTTTTCTTCCATTTTGCTGCTGTTTCATAATTTTCTTTGTGGTCAATACTTAACGATATAACTTTATAATCTGCTCCAGGAACAAGGTCCATTTTGTCAATTACCCATGCTACTTCATTTTGCATTGGACTGCATAATCCAGGACATTCATAATATACTAAAGCAAGGAGCACAGGCTTATCAATAATATCTTTTAATTTAATAGTATCATTATTTGATGTAACGAATTTTAATTCAAGAGGAAGATACTTCCCGAGTTGTTCATCAATTCCTACATTGTTTTTGCTTTGTGCAAAGGAATTAGTTAAAAAAATATAGTAATTCATTAAAAAACAAAGAATTAAAAAATATTTTATGATAATTTTCATAGATTTATTTTGTAATGTTTATCAAATAATCGTAAACCATTTTCAATCCGTTCTCATCAAGTCTTAAAACAGAAGGTTTGAATCCAAAGACAATTGGAGATTTGCTAATTGAAAAAATAAAATTTTGAAATGACTTATCATTCATCATTATAAATGAATTCAAAACTTTATCTAAATTTTCAGAATTTTCGAGTAAGATATTTGCTCCGGCATTGTTTGTCATAATTTTCTGTTTAGCTCTCTCAATTTTTTCTCTTAATGTTTTATTTTCTTCAACAATTATATTCATTGCTTTGCTTACAGGAATTTGACTTGGCGTAACAATGTTTTGGTCTAATTTATATTCTGTTTTTAATTTGTTAAGCTGTTCATCAGTAACTGGAGGAAAATCAGTAAATGTTCTTATATAAAGAATAATATTAAATCTATCTTCCGGTTTTATGAAATCATAAGCTGGCATTCCGCTTTTTGAAATTCCTTCCTGAAGTGTTTTATACATTGCATCAATAGTTCTTCCGTTTACCCATCCATCTTTTTGATGAAAATTACGAGGCTTGGGATTTAACATAGCACCACCTGTGCCATCTCCAAAACCATTCTGACCATGACAAGAACTGCAATTTGCTTCAAAAAGTTCTTTACCTTTAGAAATCATTTCTTTAGTTGGATTTTTAATTGCAGATAAATTAACAGCAGTTAATACAGTACCCTTTTTAGGTGTAATTTCTTTTTTTACATTAATTGTATCAGGAAGTCCAGCACTTTGCTCATTGAATGAAATTTGGTTTAAATGCAGAGCAAAGTAAATTCCTAAAATCAAAATAATTATAAAATAGAGTGGAAATAACCAACCAAATAATTTTATTGGATATTTAATAATATCTTTGAAATTAATTTCGTCTTTGAAGTTATTATTTTTTTCCATAGTTATAATCTGAAATCTATTCCTCGTTTTAATTTTGGATCGCCTATTGGAACTAAGTTAAATTTGTTTGCAAATGCATAAAAGATGATTATTAATAATCCTATTGCAAAAACCAAAAATGAAATTTCATTCCAGCTGAAGATTACTTGATTTTTACTGTAATTTGGTATTGCAAGCCAGAATAAATCATAATAGTGAGCAAATAAAATCCAGATTGACATTAAAAGTAATCTTTTTGGATTCATTTTAGATGGTTGTGATAATAAACCGAAATAAGGAACAACAAAATGAATGATAATTAAACCAATGCTGAAATATATCCAGCTTCCCTGCCATCTGTTTAAGAACCATATTGTTTCTTCTGGAAGATTTGCATACCAAATAAGCAGATATTGAGAGAATGCTATATAAGCCCAGAAATTAACAAAAGCAAAAAGCAATGCACCAAGACTATAGTAATGGTCATTTGACAAACCTTTTAGCAAATAACCTTTTTCATTTAATAATACAATTGCAATAGTTGAAGATGCAAGAGCAGCCAATACACTGCCAGAAAAATAATAAACACCAAAAATTGTTGAGAACCAGTGAGGTTCAAGACTCATTAGCCAATCAATTGCTGTAAATGTTATTGTTATTGCGAAGAAAGGCATAAATGCTGCGGAAAATTTTATATTCTTTTTTGTTAACGCTTGATCTTTATTTTCATCCTGTTTTATAGAATTTCTTAATAAAAAGTAAAAGAATATCAACCATATTGAAATAAAAACAAAGATTCTTACAATAAAAAAATTTTGATTTAGATAAGGAGCTTTACTTTTAAGCAATTCATCTATTTTAAGTATTTCAGGATGAAGCCATTCAAATACATTACTCATATTAAAGATTAAAGGCAATACAATAATTGGCAGTGTTAAAATTATTCCAGCTAAAAATTCTGGAATTCTTCTAAAAGGCACACTCCATACTGCGCCTGAAAGATATTCTATACTAATTAAAAATAATGAACCAACTCCAATGCTTATTAAAAAAAGAAATATGATAATATTGTTATAAGCGCTTCTTGCAGTATCAAAATAATAACTCAAGATTATTCCAAGCATTCCAATAATCAAAAGAGAAATTCCAAGTGACTTTACTTTTGATGGTATATTTTTTTTAATGTAAGAAATTTCTGCATTATGATTCATTGCAAATCGGTCTCCTTTGCATTTAATGACCTTTGTAATACTCTTATGTAATGAATTATCGCCCACCTTTCATCTTCAGTTAATTGAGATGAATAAGAAGGCATTATATTTTGACCTTCTGTAATTACATGAAAAATTCTGCCGTCACTCCAGTTTCTAACTTTTTCTGAATGAAGACTTGGAGGATTTGGGAATTGACCACGAAGTCTGCTGTCACCTTCTCCATGGTAGCCATGACATGGACTGCAGTAAATATCATATTTCTTTTGTCCTAATTGTAAAACTGATTTTGAAACAGGCAATGGATTAACAAGATATTTACCAGCATCTTCAGGTTTATTTTTAAAAGCATAAGGCAAATGACCTCGAGCAACTGTTCCTTCGACTGGTGTTCTCATTCCAAATCCATCTTTGAATATTATTGATGAATGCTGTGGATTTAATTTGGGTTGTTCCATCATCCAGTTGAATGGAGTCATATAAAGCAATTTATTCAATGTAAAATATGTAATACCAGATGTAAAAATTGCTGTTGCTGTTAAAAACAATAAAAATTTTGGTTCAAGAATTTTTGGTTTTACACTTAATTCCTCATCATTAAAATAAATCGGAAAAACTTCCGAAGCTCCTGTTTTTCTTAAGAAATCAATAACAACTGATTCATTAAAAATATCATCATCAGCTTGGATTACAATTCCATATTTATCTGAAGAAACTTTTTTCATGTACTCTGTATCATTAAGCGGATGAGCATTATTTGGTAATTTGAAAAAGATAAAAAGCATCGTTATAACTGTTGCAACAGAAGCTGAAAGAACAGTTACTTCAAATATTACAGGTATGTATGCAGGAAATGAAAAAAATGGTTTGCCGCCAATAACAAGTGGATAATCAATTGCTGAAATCCAGAATGTCAACAAAAGTGCAGTAATTGCACCTGATAAACCAAATATTAATGCAGCATATCCAAGTTTTGAAGGAGGTAAATTCATGGCTTTTGGCATCCCATGAATTGGATAAGGTGAGTGAACATCAAATTTTTTATAACCGCTGTTTCTTACTTCCTTTGCTGCACTTAATATTTCATCTGGAGTGTTATAAATTGCAGCACAACCATATAATTTCTTATTGTCCATTAACACAACCTCAATTAATCATTATGATGAGAAGGTTGAGAACCATCAACTACTGCTTTAACTTCTGCAATTGAAACAACAGGCAGTGCTTTTGTAAATAAAAGTATCCATGTGAAAAAGAAACCAAAACTTCCAATTAAAATCATAAAATCAACAATTGTTGGCTTAAAGTATCCCCAGCTTGATGGTAGAAAATCTCTTGATATTGATGTAACAACAATTACAAATCTTTCGAACCACATTCCAATATTCACAAATACTCCAATGATAAACATAACAGGCACCGACCTTCTAATTTTTTTGAACCAGAACAATTGCGGTGAAACAACATTGCATGTTACCATTATCCAATAAGCCCATGCATAAGGACCAAAAGCACGATTAATAAAAGTAAATTGTTCTGCTTGAATTCCACTATACCACGCAATAAAAAATTCCATTCCATAAGCATATCCAACAAGTGAACCAGTAACAAGAATAATTTTATTCATCTTTTCGAGTGTATCGATTGTAATTATGTGTTCGTAATTAAAAATTTTTCTTATGAATATTAAAACATTCTGAACCATTGCAAATCCGGAAAATACAGCTCCAGCTACAAAGTACGGCGGGAATATAGTTGTATGCCATCCAGGAATAATTGAAACTGCAAAATCAAAACTAACAATTGTATGAACAGATAAAACGAGTGGAGTTGCAAATCCAGCAAGGATCAAATAAACCATTTCATAATGCTGCCAGTGTCTGTTTGAAAAACGCCAGCCAAGACTAAATATTGAGTAGATAATTTTTTTGATTTTATTAGATGTTCTTTCACGAAGTGTTGCTAAATCGGGAATTAAACCAACATACCAAAATATCAAAGAAACTGTGAAATATGTTGAAACTGCAAATACATCCCATAAAAGCGGTGAAGTAAAATTAGGCCAGATTGAATGTTGATTTGGATATGGAAACAAATATCCAGCAAGCCATGGTCTTCCAGTATGAATTAATGGAAATATTGCAGCTGTCATAACTGCAAATATTGTCATACCTTCTGCAAAACGAGCTATGCCGGTTCTCCATTTTTGTCTGAATAAAAATAATATTGCCGAAATCAATGTACCTGCATGACCAATTCCAACCCAGAAAACAAAATTAACAATTCCAAATCCCCAGCCTACAGGATTATTATTTCCCCATGTACCAATTCCATAAAAAAATGTAAATCCAAGTCCAATAACAAATAATGCAAGCATTGAGAGAGTAATTGATAAAGCAATGTAAAATTTTTTATCAGGTTTTGTATCTAAAGGTTTAGATATTAATTCATCTAAAGACCTTAAAGAAGGCTTTCCTTCAATGACTGATAATTCCTGTGAATAATCAACAGTGTTCACTCAATTTCCTCCGAATGAATGTTTCTTAATTTGGCAATATATGTAACATTCGGTTTTACATTTAATTCTTCCAGAACATGATAAGCAAGATTGTGTTTACGAAGTTTTGATATTTCTGAATTTGGATCATTCATATCACCAAAAACAATTGCATTAGATGGACATGCCTGTTGACAAGCAGTAACTACATCACTTCCTTTTAATTCTCTTCCATCTTTAATTGCATTTGAACGAGCTTCCATTATTCTCTGTATGCAGAATGTGCATTTTTCCATCACTCCTCTTGAACGAACAGTAACTTCTGGATTATAAACCAACGAGGTTAAATCATTTTCATAGTATGAATTTGCAAAATGGTCTCGGAAGTTATAAAAATTGAATCTTCTTACTTTGTATGGACAGTTGTTAGAACAATATCTCGTTCCTACACATCTATTGTAAACCATTTGATTCAATCCATCTGGACTATGATTGGTTGCATTCACAGGACAAACATTTTCACAAGGTGCATTGTCACAGTGTTGACACAACATTGGTTGATTGCTTACAATTGGTTCATCATCAGTGCCTGAATAGTATCGGTCTATTCTAATCCATTGCATTTCTCTTCCTAATAAAACTTGGTCTTTACCTACAACAGGAACATTGTTCTCAACATTACAAGAAGCAACACAAGCATTGCAGGCAGTACACTTGTTCAAGTCGATTGCCATCGCCCATTTAACACCTTCAAATTTATGTTCTCTTGTTATGCTGAATAATTCATGTTTTTCTTTATGCAGAAAGTCAGGTTCTTTTTCATACTTAATTATTGTTCCTTCTTGAATAATTTTTCTTATTCGATGAAAATCTTTTACAAATTTATCTCCAAGTGAATGATGTTCCTGAGTCGAAGCTAAAATATATTTGCCCTCTGCTTTTTTAATTGATGCATTAGTAAAAATATAAGGTGATAAAGAATTTTCTTTTGTCATTAAATTTATTGCGTTAAATCCTGCATCCTTTCCTGCTTCTCCAATAACTTTTCTTCCATATCCTAATTCAATATGTATTGTGTCATCTGTCATTCCAGGTTGAATTAATGCAGGAAGAGTAACTTTACGATTTGATAATTCTATATCAACTAAATCGTTCATTTCAATATTCAATTTACTCGCAGTATTCTGAGAAATTGAAGCATAATTATCCCATGTAATTTTTGTAACTGGATGAGGCAATTCCTGCAGCCATCCATTATTTGCAAATCTTCCGTCTCCAATAAAATAACTTTCTGTTAAGTGAAGAGTATAGCCGTTAGTTCTTGCAGGCTCTTTAATTTCATTTAATGAATTTAAATTGAATTTTGGAAGTGTATAATTTTCATTTAATTGAACTACACCATCATGAAGTGATGAATACCAGAATGAATCGAAATCCGCAGATGGTTTAATTTTCTGATAAATTTCATTTTCAAAATTTTTCTTTAAATAATTGTGATAAATTTTTTCATCATATTTATTCTCATTTATCCATGTCAATAGAATTGCTTCTTTTTGTCTTGTGTTAAAAATTGGAGCAATAACTGGCTGCATCAAGCTGTAAACTCCATAACGAACATAAGCATCTCCCCAGCTTTCAAGTTGATTATTTATTGGGAGAACATATTTACTCAATTGGCTTGTTTCATTTTTACTTTCGGTAAGTGTAACTACAGTTTTGACATTTTTTAATGCTTCTGAATAATCATAATCCTTTGGAAAGTGAAATGCAGGATTAGAATCAAAATGAATTACAACTTCAAACTCTCCCTTTTTAAGAGAATCTATAAAATTAAGAATATCATCTTTATCAGAATTTTTCACAAGAACTTTATAAGCATTTGAGTAATCATAAAGAGAATTATTACTTAAGATTTCATTTAAAAGATTTACCGCAATATGAACATCTTCAGAAAGTGTGTTGCCAGCATAAACAACTGATTTGCCGCGGTGTTTTTTCAAGTCATCAATAAGATAATTTAATTTTTCTTTGTTGATAAAATTCAATCTATCAAATGAATATTTTTTGATTTTATCTTTTAATTGATTGTCTATAAAAAATGAAGAGCTTTCCTTAATCATTTCATTTATTAATGCCATCACAAATTCTAACTGCTGATGAGGAGAAACTTTAAGTCTATAATCAGCCATCATGCCGGTTACTGTCATTCTGCTTTCAGCAGCATAAAGTCGATTGTATTTTAATTTCTCAATTACATTTCTTTTTGATGTAAATCTAATTGTGTTTTCAATGAAATTATTTTCATTCCCCAGAAAATCTGAATCGAGGGCAAGTATAACTTCTGCTTCTTCCCACTTGATTGCAGGATATTCATAAGTGCCATAACATTTAAACCAAGCATTTCGTCTTGGATTATCATTTACAAGTTCGTAAGAAATAATTTCTACAATGGGAAATTTATTTTTAAAATCATCAAGCAATTTTTTTGTTGTAGGTGATGTAATTGTATGGGTAACAATTCCAATTTTTTTGCTATTCTTAGTCGCACTTAATAAATCATTATAAATTTCATCATTAATTTTATCCCAACTAACTTTTTTGCCATTTATTAGTGGTTCTTTTAATCTTTCAGGGTCGTACAAATTTAGAATACTTGCCTGGCCTTTAGCGCAAATTTTACCTTTATTGATTGGATGGTCGGGATTGCCGTCAATTTTTATTGGTCTGCCTTCTCTTGTCTTAACTAAAATTCCACATGAATTTGTACAACCGCTGCAAGTTGATGCATAATAATCAGCAACACCTGGCAAAATTTCTTCTGGTCGTTTATTGTATGGTACAATTTCTCCTTTGTCTCTGTAATTGCTGCATGCGGTTGCGGCAAAAGCTGTCGAAGCAGATAACAAAGCAAAAAACTTTCTTCTTGATACTTTTGATAATTTTGATAAATCAAATTCAGCTGTAACACTGCTTAGAAATTCATCAGTTTCATGTATTGGTTTTTCATTTTCTTTTTCAGAATTTAATTTACCTGAAATTTCTTTGCTCATTTCTAAACCTTATTTATTCTTTTAACAGATAATGGATTAGATTTTAAAACAATTCTATTTTTTTTATTGAATAAAGAACCAAAAATTTTAATTGGTTTTTGTGATACTAAAAATCCTGCAATCGCAGTTATCCCAACAATCTCAAAAAATTTTTTTCTATTGATTCTCATTCGATATACTCCTATCTATGACATGCAAAACAATTTTCGGGACCTTTATTAACATTTTTTAAGTAAGTTAAATTTTCATGAGGATTACGATGGCAATCAAGACATGCTGCCATTGTGAATTGTCGAACTTGTGATATCTTATCCATCTCTTTAACATCACCATGACAGCTTTCACATTGTATTCCCCGATTAACATGAACGCTGTGATTAAAATATGCATAATCAGGCACACGATGAATTCTTTTCCACAAAATTGGTTTATTTTCATTATAATATTTTGTCAATTTTATTATTTCTGGTCTGTCTTTTCTTGCAATTGAATGACAATTCATACAAATATTTACCGAAGGAATAATTGCATTGCGAGTTTTTTCTACACCAATGTGACAATACTGGCAGTCAATTCCCATCTCTTTTGCATGAAGTTTATGAGAAAAATTTATTGGCTGCTCTGGTGAATAGCCAAGTCCATCTCTTTCAGGTCTTGAAATGTAATAAGTAATTAAAAAACTACACGCAATTACAAATAATGTTAATGGTAATCTGATTTTTAGTGTGTAATCAAGAATGGTTCTCTTCATTAAACTGTATTATTTAATTGGACATTATGTATATTTATTAAAATTTAGTATTCAAAGATAACAAATGATAATTTATCTCCAAAAGTTCAATTGGGAAAAAAATTTTTTGCAATTCGGAACGATAGTATCGTCAAGGAGAAATAAATTGAACATCTTCACGAAACTGCGTATCGTGTTACAATTTATTTTAAACCCCTTAAGCTTAACACATTCTTGCAATTTTTCAATTATGTTCCAAAGGAATGCCTTACGGCATAATTTTGCAATTTAATTACGCACGAAATTTCATTTCGTGTTATGATTTTATCTTGTAACACGATTCGAAGAATCGTGCATAAAATTAATTGATTCCATTTATTCGATTACCATTCACGAAACTTCGTTTCGTGTTACAATCCACCAGCCCATTATTCCATTTTTCGACTATTCCAACCGCTTTTGTATCTCCTCCTTTCAACCTTCAACCTGTACCCTTCAACCATGTTCACGAAACTTCGTTTCGTGTTGCAAAATGTAATTGGAATTGTTAGTTATGATTTGAGTAAATTTAATTTTTTCTATTAACTACAAATTCTACAAGTCTGATTAAAGAATCTTTTGCCTCAGAGGATTCGAAAATATCAAGTGAATTTATTGCTTTTTGAGCATATTCTTTTGAAACTTTTTCAGAATAATTGATGCCATCATATTTTTTAACAAAATCTATTACATCATTTACATCTAATTTTTTCCCGCCCTTTTTGATTGTTGTTAATATTTTATCAGATTCAGCTTTGTTAGATTTGCTCAATGCGTGAATTAAAGGAAGTGTTAATTTTTTTTCTCTAATATCTCCGCCAAGTGGTTTTCCAATTAATTTTGTTTTTCCCACATAATCAAGAATATCATCACGAATTTGAAATGCAATACCGAGATTTTCGCCAAATTGTTTTAAAGCTTCTATTTTCAAATTATCATTTGTTGCTGCTCTTGCTCCTATTTCACAACAAGTAGATATTAATGAAGCTGTTTTATCAGAAATTATTTTGAAATAAGTTTCTTCATCATTATCAAGTTTTCTTGTTTTGCTTATTTGAAGAAGTTCACCTTCGGACATTCTTCTAACAGTGTCAGTAATTACTTCAAGGAAATCAAAATCTTTTGAATCAATTGCAAGCATAAGTCCTTTTGCCAGCAAATAATCTCCCATCAAAACAGCAATTTTATTTTTCCAGATGGCATTAATAGATGGGAAATATCTTCTTGTTTCTGCATTATCAACTACATCATCATGTACAAGGGTTGCAGTATGAAGAAGTTCAACTAAACCTGCTCCTCTGTAACTTCTTTCATTTATGCCGCCAGCAATTTTACTCGATAGTAGAACAAGAATTGGTCTTATCTTTTTTCCTTTTTGCTTGAGTAAATAACGTGTAATTAAATCAACTATTCCAACTTTTGATTTAATTGATTTGCGAAACAGCTTGTTGAATTCTTCTAATTCAGGTTCTATTATTTGTGTGATTTTTGAAAGTGAATTTTGAATCAATTTTTCTTCTGGAAAATTTTTGAAACTAAAATACTTATTTCATATAAGAAAACCAATGGTATTGCAAGTATTATCTGTGAGACTGGATCAGTGCCCGGAGTTAAAACAGCTGCAAGAATCATTATTATTACAATCGCATGCCTTCTATACTTCTTCATAAAATTTGGTGTAAGAATTCCAATCTTTGTCAAAAAAAATGAAAGCATTGGTAATTCAAATACTAAACCAGCTCCTAAAATAACACTCAAAATAATTGAGAAATATTCATCAATCGCAAAATTGTTTTCAATAGATGGCGAGCCAAACTGCGCTGCAAATTTTAATGCCAAAGGCAGCATCACAAAATATGCAAATACAACACCGCAGATAAAACAGAACGTAGTAAACAAAACAATTGCTGTAATATATTTCTTTTCTTTTTCTTTTAATGCAGGAGCAATAAACTTCCAGATTTGATATACAACATTTGGAAAACTAAGTATTAAACCAATAATTATTGCAACTTCGAAATAAAGAAATAGTTGGCCAAAAGGTTTGAGATTCTGCAGTTTGATATTTGCTTCTTTAGCTGGAAGAAGTAAAACTTTATCAACAAAGAAATCAATAAAAATCCATGCGATAATCGTTCCTATAACTATGCCAATTAGAGAATAAATAATTCTCCATCTTAATTCCTCGAGATGCTCGAGGAAAGTCATTTCAACTTCTTCAGAATGATTTTCCTCGGTAAGTAGTTTTTCTTCTCTGCTCACACAACTCTTAATTTATTTGTAACTCAGGATATAAAGGGAATTTAGAACACAATTCTGCTACCTCTTTTTTAATAGAAGTTAATACCTGTTCATTATCAACATTTTTAATTGCTCTGTCAATAAACGATGCAATCAATTTCATTTCATTCTCTTTCATGCCTCTTGTTGTTACTGCAGGAGTTCCAATTCTGATTCCACTTGTAACAAATGGACTTTTAGTATCGAAAGGTATCATATTTTTATTCACTGTAATTCCTGCAAGACCCAGAGCAGTTTCTGCTTTTTTGCCGCTTATATCTTTATTTGAAAGATCAATCAACATCAAATGATTATCTGTTCCGCCGGAAACAACATCATAACCAAGATTCGTTAATTCTTGCGCAAGAGTTTTTGCATTTTTTATTACTTGTTTTGCATAATCCGTAAATGAATCTTGAAGTGCTTCGCCGAATGCTACAGCTTTTGCCATTACAATGTGCATTAGTGGTCCACCCTGAATTCCTGGCATAACAATTCCATCAATAACTTCCGACATCATTTTTAATCTATCTCCTTTTGGAGTTTTGATACCAAGAGGATTTTCTTTGTCTTTGCCAATAAGAATTACTCCGCCGCGTGGACCTCTCAAAGTTTTGTGTGTTGTTGATGTTACAATATCACAGTAAGGAAGAGGATTATTCAACAAACCTTTTGCAATCAAACCAGCAGGATGAGCCATATCGCACATCAAAAATGCACCAACTTTATCAGCAATTTCTCTGAACTTTGCATAGTCCCAATCACGAGAGTACGCACTTGCACCTGTGATTATTAATTTTGGTTTTTCTCTTTTTGCAATGTCTTCAATTAAATTATAATCAAGCAGTTTAGTTTCTTTGCTGAGAGTATATGGAATAGAATGATAAATCTGTCCTGAAAAATTAACAAGTGAGCCATGAGTTAAATGTCCACCATGATCAAGACTTAAACCTAAAATTTTATCACCTGGTTTAAGCAGAGCCATGTAAACTGCCATATTTGCTTGAGAGCCGCTGTGAGGCTGCACATTGACATATTCAGCACCAAATAATTTTTTTAATCTTTCTCGAGCAAGATTTTCTGCCATGTCAACATATTCGCAGCCTCCGTAATATCTTTTCCCTGGATATCCTTCTGCATATTTATTTGTCAATACAGAACCAGCTGCACTTAATACTGCAAGACTCACAAAATTTTCAGAAGCAATTAATTCAAGATTATATGCTTGACGATTAATTTCTAATTTAACAATGTTTAATATTTCAGGATCTTGTGTTAAATATTGTAGCATAATTTCACTTATTATTTTATGTAAAATTAATTATGGAACTTGAACAGATTTTCCAATCCAGGAATAACAATCACCTTCAATTTTAATTACATCACCTGATTTTAGTTTTCTAAAGAAATAATCTTCTTTAGTTGGAATAGAATTTTGAAGAGCTTTTACTCTATCTGCAGCTAAGCTTGAATATTGTCCATTCATCGAAGCAGCTTTTTTATATGTATTTACTGCAAGCAGATAAACACATTTTGCCATAAAATCAAATTCACAGCCGCGAGCTGCTTGTTCATACAACTGTGCTTCTATTAAAACGGGATAATCCCAATTCGGGTCAATGCTCATTGCTTTTTGCAGAAATGACCTTGCAACTGAAAGCTGGTCCATCTTTTTGTAAATAAGTGCAAGGTTCACATAATTTTCTTTTCCATCAGGTTGAAGTTCAATTAACTTTCTATAAGCTTTTATTGCTTTATCGTTTTGTTCTAATTTATCATAAACACTTGCTAATTGTTTCCAGTAATTAACTACATCAGGAGCTTTTGTTGTTAAAAATTCCAGTGGTTCTTTAGCTTTCTCATATTCCTGTGCTCTTAGACAAGTTGCTGCATATTTCCATGCTTTCTCAAGATTATCTTTATCTAAATCCCACGATTTTTTTGTTATATCAATAAGTTCATTAATATTTTCTGCAATTGATTCAAGTTTTTGAATCCATAATTGATTATCCGGTTCTGCTTCAGATAATTTTGAATACAAATCGAGAGCTTTAAGCTTATAATCATTTGTATCGGCAGCGTTGGCAATGTATAAAAGTCCAAGTCTATCTTTGTAAAATGCTGGAAGATTTGGATCCTTTTCAATTGCTTTTTCATAAACAGGAATTATTTTTTCCGGTTTATCATGAAGCCATACTTCCATCACATAAGCTTTGCGGGCTAAATAATAACCTTCAAGTTGTGGTTCATACTGAATTGCTTTGTCGTAAAAATAAAGAATTGTGTCGTTTAGTTTTTTCTTTTGTTCATCTGAAACTTTTGCACTGTCATGCAGATACCATAATGTTTCTTCCATTTTGGGAAACAGTTTGAACTTAACAAAATTTGTCGGATCGCTGTTAATTACTTTCCAGCCGTATGGTTCTGCACTTACATAATCTTTATTCTTATGATATTCATAAAACAATGAAAAGTTTGCCATTATATCATTTTGGGCAAACAATGAAGTAATGTTAATTAAAAAAAGTGCTAATAAATATTTTACTTTTTTCAATTTTGAATCTCCTATATTATTTCATCTTTCTTGTCTAACGAACCAGATTTCGCCAAGACTTAATGTAATTGAAAATTTATAAATATTTTCTCTTAATAAATTATTTTCTTTAGTTCCTCTTTTGCCAAACTGAAAAGCAAAATCAATTGTGCTTTCCAATCCAAGCGGCAAAGAAAAGCCTGAATAAACAGCAATCATATCAATACTTTTATTGTTAATATGATATTGAGTTTTTTCGTAGCTTAGACCTCCTCTCAATATAACCTGTTCCCAATATGAGTGTGACCTTAATTCTGATTTGCGATATTCCACACCTAAACTAATCTTTTGTAAATTCTTAAGTTCATTTAATCGTTGATTATCTTTTGTGAATTGATTAAAAGGCTGATAAAGATAATCAGCTGCAAAAAGATAATCAGAAAATTGCAAAGATAAACCTGCTCCAAATCTATAAGGTAGTTTTGTAGTAATTTTCCCAGATGAATTGTTTATTGTTCCAATTATTGTTGTTGAATTATTAACTGTATCAGCATCAATAGTTGATTTATTTGAGTATGTAATTCCAATTCTTAAATCCTTTATATCATTCAATTTCATCAATTGTGCTAAGTTGCTCGAAATTAATCCAACTGTAAAACCAATTCCGTGGTAGCTGTATTCATCAGAAAAAGAGCCATCTCGATAAGTTGAACTGCTGCTAAATTCTATTGAAGATTTATGAGTAATTTTCCCAAGATAGTAATCAAAAGAAGCTCCAACTGCAAAATTAAATGGGAGTTTATAAGACAAACCAATAAAAGTTTTAGATAATCCTCCCTTTCCGCTGTAAGTAAGTTTATATGAACCTGTCAAATCATTGCTTTCATCTGTAGTAACATCATAATCAACATTGGAGAATGGCAGTAATCCTGCAGTTAAACTTATTCCATATTCATGGTCAATTGGGAATCCAAGCATGAAGCCGGTAAAAATTGTTTGAGAATAAAAAACAGAAGATGAATTTGATGCAATATTATTGCCGTGATAAATTATTCCTGTTTCTACTCTCGTTAGTCTTAATTTTGACCAGCTTGCAGGATTCAAAACATTAAGATAATCATAATCAATAATGGCAACTCCTAATTCCCCCATTCCCATTCTTCGAGCTGAATATGAATAATAAAAATCTCCCAGACCAAATCTCGAATAGATTGACCCACCTGATGCAAAAATTTCTTTAGCCAGGATTAAAAAAACAAAAATATATTTTCCAAATTTTTTCATTGTATTCAATTATTTATTTAAGTAGTAAATTTTTAATCTTGGACGCAATGCTTCTGATTGTTTACTTCCATAAATCCAGATTCTTGCCGCAGAAGATTTTTCATCTGCAAGTGATAACTCAAGTCCTTGATTATCTTCCTGTCCACTTACCCATTTTTGAACCATCCATGAAATATCACCACTGAATGTATTACCATTTCGACTTAATATTGCATAATAAGAACTATCGGAAGTATAACTTTTACTTATGCTGTCTTTTAATACTTTGACAATTATTGAATCAGAAGAGGGACTGCCGTCAAAGCTCTTTAATGAATCAACATTAAGTTCTAAAGTTGCTTTGCTTATAATAATATTTTTTGGCAATGATGATAAATCAAAAAACAGAAAACCTTTATAGCCCAATCCTCCTTCAAGTACAATGTCATTTAGAGAATAAACATCGGCACCATTAACCACATGAATATCCATGTATGGCGAAACAAGGATTGTATCTTTGAAAACTGATGGTTGTTCTAAAACAATATATAAAGTTGGAACATCGGGGTCATTATTCAATTGATAGCCTTTGAATCCTAATAATCTTTGAGTTGCAGATGTTGGCTTAAAAAGCAATCCATAATTTGGTGGTGCAAGTGTTGTGTCAACAGAATACTTGAGCCATTCAAAAACTGTATTTGGAGCTAAATTGAATTTCACCAAAGTATCTGTAATACTGCGTGAATAAGAAACATCATTCGCATCATAATTTAATATTTTTAAGCTGTCATAGTTAAATGCATCGGAGCCCCAATTTTTTCTTACTTGATGAACAGTAAAATCAAACGGTAAATTTTTATCTCCAAGTGAATACTTAACTTTCATATCCATCCATGTTTCTGCAACTCGCAGCTTGTTATCTTTAATTTTAGTTACAATAGAATCAGCAAGATAAATATTAAAACTCAACAATATGTATGATTCTATATAAGAATTTTTCCCAAGAATTAATTTATCTGATACTCCCAGAGTAATTTTTTTCTTAAATGTATTTGAACTTAATTTTACATTTTCTTTTTGAGTATTGAATTCATTTAGTTTTATTTTATTAACATCCTGTAAAAGCTCGGAGCCGACAGAAGTAGGGTCATTATTGCAGGCAACCAAGAAAAGCGTAAGGATTAGATAAATAAAAATTTGTTTGTGTTTTAAAAGAAATTTATTCAATTAATTTTCCTCCGCAAAAGATTGAAATATAAAATTAGCAACTTCATAAAAATCATTGGCTACAAAATTGGGTTTTTTACCTTGATTAATCAAGTTAGATATTTCTTCATCATTTAAAGTTGTACGCAATAAAATTGTTTTGACATTTGCATTAATACCTGCTTCAATGTCTGAACCTCTATCGCCTATCATAAACGACTTAGTTAAATCAATATTATGTTCCTCAGCTGCTTTGAGAATCATTGCAGGGGATGGTTTTCTGCAATTAGCTTTTTCAGGAGGGTCATATTCTGGATGATATGGACAATAATAAACTGCATCGATTATTACACCTTCATTTTGAAGTAGTTCTTTTATTCTCTCATTTACTGCTTCAACATCTTCAATAGTCATTAATCCTTTTGAAACTCCAGCTTGATTGGAAACTACGATTATCTTAAAGCCAAAGTGTTCTTTTAGTTTCCTTAAATTTTCTGCAACACCTTTTAATAAAATAACATCGTCAGGATTTTTAATATATCCTGTATCGTGATTAATAGTACCATCTCTGTCTAAAAATAAAGCTGGACTTAGCATCAGTTCTTTTCGGTGAGTTTTTTGTAAAGTTCAATATATTTCTTTGCTGAATTCAACCAGGAAAAATCTGACTTCATTCCATTCTTCATTAATGTTTTCCATGTTTCTTTATCAGTTGAAAACAATTTAATAGCTTTTTTAATTTCTGATATCATTGCGCTTGCAGAATATTTTTCAAAAACAAATCCATTGCCTGAACCATTCTTTTCATTAAAAGGCTGAATTGTATCTGCAAGTCCTCCTGTTTTATGAACTATAGGCACAGTTCCATAAACAAGACTGTACATTTGATTTAATCCACAAGGTTCATATTTTGAAGGAATTAAAAACATATCACTTCCGGCTTCAATTAAATGTGCAAGGTCATCATCAAAGCCAATAAAGCATGAAAATTTATCTGAATATTTCGAAGCCATATTCATAAAAAATTTGTTATACTTTTTATCACCTGTTCCAAGCAAAACAAGATGCATATCGAGATTCATCAATTGAGTAAATGCATCTTCAATTAAATCCATTCCTTTATCTTCTGTTAATCTTGAAATCACTCCTATTACTGGAATATTTTCATCGTATTTAAAATTAAAATTCTCGGCAAGAGCCTTTTTATTTTCTTTTTTGCTATCAATATTTCTTAAAGAATATTGTTTTGGAATTTTTTTATCAACCTGAGGATTCCAGATTGAAGTATCAATTCCATTAATAATTCCATAAACATCTTTTTTTCTTTTTGAAAGAATTTCATGTAAGCCAGCACCAAATTCTTTTTCTGTGCATAATTCTTTTGCATAAGTTTCGCTAACAGTATTAATCATGTCAGCAAACATCAACCCTGATTTTAAGAAATTTAATTTACCTTCATGGAATACACCTTTCTCGTTTGCAAGTTCTTCAGGTAAAGAAGTTTTTGCAAAAGATTCTTTTGGAAAAATTCCTTGATAAGACATATTATGAATTGTAAACAAAGTTTTTACTTTGGCATATTGAGGGTCATTTTTATACATTGTTTTTAAATATGCAGGAATCAATCCACATTGCCAATCATTACAGTGAATAATATCAGGCGTCCATCCTAATTTTGTAATCAATTCAAAAGCTGCTCTTGCAAATAAAATAAATCTTTCGTCGTTATCAGGATAATCTTCACCGGTCAACGGATCTGAATACAAACTGTGACGACTACCAAAATATTCAGGATTATCAAGAAAATAAATTTGCACCCTAACTTTTGGACCAATTAAAAAGGACGATCTCAAAGAAAAGATTACTTCTTTTTCGCCAATGTTAATTTTAATGTCCTTCAATCTAACAACTTCATGAATCTTAAATTTTCTTTCATCAATAGCACCATATTTCGGAACAATAAGTCTTACATCATGACCTAATTCTTGCAATTTTTGAGGGAGTGCCGAAGAAACATCTGCCAATCCGCCAGTTTTTATGAAAGGAACAACTTCAGAAGTGGCAAAGAGAATTCTATACTTTGATGGCATTTTTAGATAATCCTTGCATTTTTAGTATTCAAAAATACGAAATTAATAATGTCTTAACAAAAAGATTAGAAATTGAGGCTTCGAATTGTCTATTTTTAATATGCTGATAAGAAAAAATTATGTTATGAAAAAATTAATAAAAAACCCGGCTTTAATTATTACTGTTGATACAAATGGAAAAAATTTCAAAAGAGGAAAAGAACAAAATAACATCTCTATTTTAACAAATCATTCTATTCTAATTGAAAATGGAATAATAAAAGATTTAATTCCAAATTCATCACTTCATAAAATTTCAGCAGATGAAACAATTGAAGTGAAAGATAAAATAATTTTGCCTGGTCTTGTAGAATGCCATACTCATGCAGCATTTGCCGGCTCTCGTTCAAATGAATTTTTTCAAAGATTAAGCGGGATTAGTTATGAAAAAATTTTGGAAACCGGAGGAGGTATAAATTCAACTGTTCAAGCAGTTAGAAATTCATCTTATGATGAATTGATAAATTTGCTTGAACCAAAAATTGAAAACTTTATTTCACAGGGAGTAACCACTTTAGAAATTAAAAGTGGTTATGGTTTAAGTTATTATGATGAAATTAAACTGCTGCAGGTAATAAATAATTTCCGTAAATCTTCTAAAATTGATATTGTTCCAACATTTTTAGGTGCTCATGTATATCCGTTAGAATATAAGAATGACCATGAAGGCTACTTGAAGTTAATTACTGATGAACTTCTCCCATACATAATCAAAAATAATTTATCTGAATATGTTGATATCTATTGCGAAAAATCTGCATTCAATATCGAAGAAACGGAATTAATAATTTCAAAAGCAAAAAAACTTAAATACAAAATTCGAATTCACACAAATCAATTTCATAGCATTGGAGGAATTCAGCTTGCAGTAAAACATAAATTACTTTCTGCCGACCATCTGGAAATAATTGATGAAAACGAAATTAATGAAATAGCTAAAAGTGAAACTGTGGCGGTTTTATTACCTGGGGCATCCTTTTTCTCAAATTCAGAGTATGCACCTGCAAGAAGTTTAATTGACAACAATGCAATTGTGGCTTTATCAACAGATTATAATCCAGGAACATCAAACATAATAAATTTACATTTGATAATGAGTCTTGCTGCAATTTATATGAAAATGACTCCAGAAGAAATTATATCTTCTGTAACAATTAATGCAGCAAAAGCACTTGATTTAAGTCATATCACAGGAAGCATAGAAATTAATAAGCATGCTGATTTTGCAATTCTTGATTCAAAAGATTATAAAGATATTATTTACAATATTGGACAAAATTTAAACTCGATGACAATTAAAAAAGGAGAAATAATTTATAAAAAAACTTGAGGATAAAATGAAAATTATTGAATGTGTTCCAAATTTCAGTGAAGGAAGAAATGAAAATACTTTTAATGAAATTAGAAATGCTATTGATTCAACTCCTAATGTAAAATTGCTGAATCTTGAACCCGACGCAGATTATAATCGAGTTGTTGTAACAATGGCTGGGAATGAAGAAGGAATTCTTAATGGAGCAATAAATGCATGCATAGCAGCAGCAAAAAATATTGATATGAGATTTCATAAAGGAGAACACCCAAGAATTGGAGCAATTGATGTTGTCCCATTTGTTCCAGTTTCAAATGTTACTATGGAAGAATGCGTGAAAATATCAGAGCAATTTGCTGAAAGAATTTCTCGTGAATTAAATGTTCCTGTTTATTTGTATGAATATTCAGCTCGTAAACCTGAACGAAAAAGTCTTGCAAATATTAGACAGGGAGAATATGAAGGACTGGAAGAAAAATTAAAAAATCCGGAATGGTTTCCAGATTATGGTGAACCTGTTTTTAATCCAAAACTCGGTGCAATAGTTACAGGTGCAAGATTTTTTTTAATTGCTTATAATGTAAATATCAAATCGAATGATATTAAATTTGCTAAAGAAATCAGTGAACTGCTGCGTGAAAGCGGTTATCCAAAACGTGATGAACATGGAAATATCATAAAAGTTGATGGTAAAACTATAAGAGTTCCTGGAAGATTAAAAGAAGTAAAAGCTATGGGAGTTTTTCTTGAAAAATATAATATCACTCAGGTTTCAATGAATCTTACAAATTTTCATGTTACTCCAATTCATATAGCATTTGAGGAAGTAAAAAAAGAAGCGTTAAGACTTGGCGTAGATGTGTGTGGCAGTGAAATAGTTGGACTTGTTCCATTAAAAGCAATCATTGAAGCAGGTAAATTTTATACAAACAACAAAGAATCTAACGAAACAAAATTGATTGAAGCTGCAATTGAAAATCTGGGATTAAATTCATTAAATAAATTTATTCCAGAAGAAAAAATTATTGAATACATGATTTAACTAAATTAAAAAGGAAATTTTTATGAATGAATCAAAAACAATTTCAGAATACTTAACAGAATTATCGTCAAGTGCACCTGTTCCAGGCGGCGGGAATGTTGCTGCATTTTGTGGAGCCCTTGCTTCTTGCCTTGGCATAATGGTATGCAACTTAACAATTGGCAAGAAAAAATATGCTGATGTTGAAAATGATATGATTTCTGTAAAAGAAAAACTTAATGATTACAAGAAAAAATTTCTTGAATTAGCCGAACAAGATAATCAAGCTTTTAACAATGTTATGGAAGCAATGAAACTTCCAAAAGAGAATGAAGAACAAATTGAAATTCGTTCAAAAAAAATTGAAGATGCCACTTTGCATGCCGCAGAAATTCCTTTTGAAGTAATCAAAAATTGCAGTTCTATTTTGCCATTATTAAAAATCATAATTGATAAAGGAAACAAAAATTCTATTTCGGATGCAGGCGTAGCAGTATCATTAATAAAGTCTTCTGCTCAATCAGCATATTTGAATGTGTTAATAAATTGTAAATCATTGAGCAATCAAACAATTGCTTCTGAAATTCAAAAAAGTGTTCAAGTGATATATGATGAAGTTCAAAAAACAACAGATTTGTATCTGAATATTATAACAAGCTCATTGAAATAGTAATGAAAAATTTTTTATCGAAACCGCTGTTTATAATTTTTATTTACTTCTTAATAATCAAGCTGAATGTTTATTCTCAGAATCCAAAAGTTTTGCTTGGAATTGATGTACTCGAAAAAGATAATTTCTCTTTGCTGCATGGCAAGCGGGTTGGATTAATAGCAAATCATACAAGTGTTAACAGTAAATTAATCTCTACAATTGATTTATTCAAAAAAGCAAAAAATTTTCAGCTGATTGCTGTTTTTAGTCCAGAACATGGTATTAGAGGAGTTGCAGGTTCAGGTGAATTTGTAGAAGATTTTTTTGACAGCACAACTGGTATTAAGTATTATTCTTTATATGGCAAAACTCAAAAACCTACTCCAGAAATGCTCAAAGATATTGATGTTTTAGTTTATGATATTCAAGATATTGGCTGCCGCTCTTATACATACATTTCAACACTTGGACTTGCAATGGAAGCAGCTGCAGAAAATAATAAAGAATTCATTGTTCTTGATAGACCTAATCCGCTCGGTGGTTTGCGTATCGAAGGAAATGTTGTTGAAGAAAATTTTATTTCTTTTGTCAGTCAATACAAAATTCCTTATGTGTATGGATTAACTTGCGGTGAATTAGCTTTAATGATTAATAATGAAAGAATGCTTTCAAATGGTTTGAAGTGTAAATTAAATATAGTAAAAATGGAAGGCTGGCATCGATGGATGAAATTTGATGATACAAAACTAATATGGGTGCCAACCTCTGCAAATGTCCCTGACAGCAAAATTCCATTTTATCTTGTTGCAACTGGAATACTTGGCGAGTTAAATGAAATTTCGATTGGCATAAGTTATACTTTACCATTTCAAACTTTTGCTGCTGAATGGATTAATCCTGATACACTTGCTGCTTATATGAATTCATTAAAACTCACCGGTGTAAAATTTAGACCGATAAGTTATAAACCTTTATATGGAAAATGGCAGAATAAAATTTTAAATGGAGTTCAAATTCATATTTACGATTTCGATAAAGTTAATCTAATGCAGATTCAATTTTATTTTCTTGAGGTTATTAATAAGCTCTATCCTGATAAAAAAATTTTCAGCATTGCAGATTCTTCGCGTATAAAAATGTTCGACAAAGTTATTGGAACAGACAAAGTTCGTCTTCAATTTTCTAAAAGGTATAAATTTCATGATATCAAAGAACTTTTGAATAAAGATATTAAGTGGTTCAAAAAAATGGCATCAAAATATTACTTATATCACTAAAAGTAACAACTTGTAAGATTGAACGAAGTTCTCTGCTTATCTAATTTGACTAATTTTATTGAAACCAAAATTTCGATCTACTAACAACTTTGAAACACGAAACGTAGTTTCGTGCAAAAATATATTTTCTTTCTTCCGTCGAAACTTTCGTTTCGACTTACAATATTAAATTTGTAACACAAAAACGAGGTTTCGTACAAAAACATATTTTTTCTCTTTTGTAGAAATTACATTTCGACTTACATCAATAACTTTGTGACATGGACTAATTTGCGTGCATAATTTATTTTTATCTCTTCTTTCTTCCGTCGAAACTTTCGTTTCGACTTACAATCAATTTAATTCTTATTTCAAAATTACATCTCCAACAGGCCAGCGGGCTCTTAAATTCAATGTATCGGGATAAAATTTGAATTCTTCAGCAAACTTAAATGGATTTACACTTCCAAATGTATATTTCCCATTTTTGTCTTTATCTATAAAACTCCATAATAAATATTTCCCTGGCAACACTTTATTAATATTAAAATTCTTTTGCTTATCAATTTTTTGTTTGTAGATATTTTTATTTGCATTAGAGCTTTCAAGTACTACAATAACATCGTTAGTATCATTATCAATCATAACTTTTCCCGATATGCCGGAAAAATCAAGTTCGCTTGCTGTTGTAAATTTATATTTATAAACAGAATCAACTCTGTTCCCTGCTGAATCTGACAATTTGCTAAGATTAATATTGAGCTGATATTCACTTCTCTGCTTTAAATTTGATTTTAGAATCACATCAAATGAGGTATCGTCAATTTTATTAATTTCAAACGGATATTTATTTTCTTTTATGTCAATAACACTTATCGCATTTCTTAAACTGTCTTCTTCAATTCCATCATCAAATTTTAATGTAAGAACTGGATTATCAAAATCTGTTTTGCTGTCAGGATATTGATTTTCAATTTTCACAATCTTTGGTGCAGCAGTATCTTTTTTTGTTTCAACATTTAATTGAATTTCTTCTTTAAGATTAATATTACCGTAAACATCATAAACATTCTGTGCAATTAAAAAAATCTTGTTTTCTTTAATTAATGTATCAGCAATACACAAATTAAATTGATTCCCCTTTTCAGCTGACTTGAATAAATATTTCGGAATTACTTTTTTATTTATTGTAGAATCAATTATATAAAAATTATCCACTGAAATTTTTGAGCTGTCAATTCTCTCATTAAAATCAATAAGAATATGATTCTTATCCATCATTGATGCATTTAAAATTTTTGGTGCAATTGTATCCTCTTTAGTCAAAAAGAAATCAACATTATTTATTTCATGAATCTCTTTCGACAAAACAATTTTTTTAAACTGAACTCCATATTCATCTTCATTCTTTTGATATAAAAAATCTCTCAATTTATCTTTCATTGCAAAGACAAAATATTCTCCTTCACTTAAACCAACTAAATTATATTTTCCATTCTTACCTACTTCAGAAACAAAATCCGGTTTTTTAACTGAAGGGTTAATCTCATTATTATTTTTTTTGTAAGCAAAAACCATAACTCCTGCAGGGTCTTTGTCATAAATCTTTCCTGAAATTTTCCCCGAATCAATTTTTTCTCCAGTTGAAAATGCAAATGAGAATGGTTCAATCATTTTGTTATGATTATTTAAGTCTTCAATTCCAGCTCCAATGGTAATAGTGTATGTTGTATTTTTTCTTAATGTATCTTGAAAATTTATTTTTAATGTTCTCCCACTCCACTCATACTCGAGAGGATATTTCAACGGAGGTGAAATAAAAATTGCATCACGAACAGTTCTTTTATCAACATATTCACTGAATTTAATCTCAAAATAATTTTTATTGTAATTTGTTGTTCCATTTGAAGGATAAACTTCAATTATCTGTGGAGGAATTATATCAACTGGTCCTCCGCCAGGCGGAATTTGATTAGCGCAACCCCATATAAAAATTGCAAAGAGTATTAATATTGATTTTGATTTTTTAACCATTTCCTGTATCGAGCTATGTTTTCCATATGTTCAAATTGATTAGAAGAAAAATTATGTTGCCCTAATCCATTTGCAACAAAATAAAGATAATTATGTTTTTCCGGATACAATGCAGCAAGAATTGCATCTTTTCCTGGATTATTAATTGGCGCTGGAGGAAGTCCTGCATATTTATAAGTATTAAATCTTGAATCAATATCAAGATCTTTATAATAAACTTTTTTATTCTTTCTTTCTCGAATTAAATATTGAACCGTTGGGTCTGCCTGCAAAAGCATTCCTCTTTTTAATCTATTATGATAAACACCGGAAATTCTTTTAAACTCAGGCACATAATTCGATTCAGCATCAATTATAGATGCTAATGTTAATACTTGCTTTTTAGTCATCTTTAATTCTTGCATTCTTTTTTGAATCTTTGGATCATCAAGAAATTTATCCATTTCTTTTTTTAATCTTCTGAGAACTTCTTCAGCGGTTGAGTTTGAATAAAAATAATATGATTCCGGTAAAAGGTAACCTTCAAGATTATCAGTATCCAATCCAAGTGAATTGATAAATGATTTACTTTTGCTCAATTCCATCACTTTAGCAGAATCAATTCCTAAATTTTCTTCAAGCAGTTTAGCTAATTCATTTTGCCATATTCCCTCTGGAATTGTTACAAGCACTTGCAATGATTTTTTAGGATTTATCAATTCTTCTATGAGTTGAAGATAATTTAAGCCATTTGGTATTACATATCTTCCAGCTTTTATTTTTCTTTCTGCACCATAAATAAAAGCTGCAATTTTCATATTAGTTTTGCTTGGAATAATTTTTTTAACATAAAGTGAATCGACAACTTGATTGAGTGTCATCCCTTTTGGAATGTCAATTTGAACTGGTGAAGGCATTTCATAATAATTTGGTGCATAGAAAGTAAATATCAAAATTGAAAGGACAAAGACAAAAAAAGCTACAATTAAATAAATTTCATTGCGATTAAATATTTGATTTTTATTTTCATCAATAACTGTTATCAATATCAAGCCTAATTTTTTTAATGGAAATCTTTAATAAATGTATTGCCATTTAAATCGGGATAAGCATTATGATTGGAAAAATAAAATAAATTTTCATTTGTCTGAGAATATTCATAAAGTCTCATGCCGCGGTAAGCAATCATAGCAGCATTATCTCCACAGAATTCAAGTGATGGAATTATTAATTTTTTATTGTAACGAGCAGAAATTTTTTTAAGTTCCTCTCTTAATAATTTATTGGCTGCAACACCTCCAACAAGTGAAATTGAGTTTACTTCAAAATTGCTTAATGCTTTTTCAATATTTCTTGTTAAAGCTTTTACTACAGCTTTTTGAAATGATGCTGCAATCAATGGGATATGTTCATTTGGAATTTTTTCGCTGTTTCCATATTCTTTCTGAATAAATCGAATAACAGATGTTTTAAGTCCACTGAAAGAAAAATCATATTCATTTTGGCAATGAGCAATTGGGAAATCAACAAAATCGGAATTTTTATTTTCAGAAATTTTTTGAATTTGCGGACCACCAGGATAACCAAGCCCAAGTAATTTAGAAACTTTGTCGAAAGCTTCACCTGCTGCATCATCTACAGTTGTTCCAAGTTTAATAATTTCAATATCACTTTTAACAATTAGTAGAAGTGTATGTCCGCCTGAAACTACAAGACACAAATAAGGAAACACTGGTTTTTCTTCCATTAAGAATCCAGAAAATATGTGTCCTTCAATGTGATTTACAGGAATAAAAGTTTTTTTAAGTGAATAAGCCAAACCTTTTGCAAAAGTCAATCCAACAAGTAAAGCCCCAATTAAACCTGGACCTGCTGTTGCAGTAATTAAATCAATTTCTTTTAGTGAAAGATTTGATTCTTTAAGAGCTTTTTTCAAAAGCGGCATCAATATTTGAAGATGTGCTCTGCTTGATAATTCAGGAACAACACCGCCGTAATCAACATGAAAATCCTGAGAAGAAATTAAATTGGAAATTAATTTCCCATTTGATATTACTGCTACAGAAGTTTCATCGCAAGATGTTTCTATTCCGATTACATTCATCAGTTATGCGAAAAGATACTTTTTGTGATATACCATGCTACTTGTGGATTTTCCTGAAGTCTGCGAATTGAATAATTATACCAGTGTTTTCCAAAAGGAACATAAATCCTGATTTTATATCCATCAGAATTAATTTTGTCTCTAAGATTTTCTTTTACACCGTAAAGCATCTGAAATTCAAATTTATCTTTCGGAATATTTTTTTCTTTTATCATTTGATAAGCCTTTTCAATTAGATAATCATCATGAGTTGCAATTCCAACATAATTGCCATTATTAAAAAAGTACTCGAGGATTTTAATAAAATTATCTCGAATTTCCTGCTTTTTTTTATAAGCAATTTCTTCAGGTTCAATATAAATTCCTTTGCATAATCTGTAATTAGTACCTTTCATATCTGGATTTTGAATATCACTCATGGTTCTTTTAAGATAAGCTTGAACAACAATTCCAACATTATCATATTTCTCTCTTAATCTTTTATAGAGCTCAAAAGTTGCATCAGTAGTAGAAGAATCTTCCATATCGATTCGCACAAAATTTTTATACTTTGCTGCTCTTTCAAGAATTTCTGAAACCTGCTTGTAGCAAAAATCAAAATCAATTTTCAAACCCATTTGAGTTGGTTTAATTGATAAATTTGATTTCAAATTATTTTCTTGAATAACATCTAGAACATGCAAACATTCAAGTTTTGCCTGCTCTGATTCTTCTTTATTTGTAACGGCTTCGCCCAGAACATCCATAGTTGCAAGTATTCCTTTTGAATTCAATTCCTTAACAACACGAATTCCATCTTGAATGGTTTCGCCTGCGATATATCTTTTTGCAAAAATGAAAACTATGGATTTGGGGAGAATTTTTACTACATCAACAATAGCTTTGTTAAGAGGATTCACAATTCACCAAATTTGTAAGAAATTTTGTAGACAAAATTAGATTAACATAATTCATAAATCAAGGAAGGTTAATAATTAGTTTTTTGTAACACGAAACGAAGTTTCGTGAAAAAACATATTTTTTCTCTTTTATCGAAATTACATTTCGATTTACATATTAAATCTGTAACACGAAACGAAGTTTCGTGAAAAACATATTTTTTCGTTTTTGTGATATTAGATTTCAACTAAAAAAGTAGCGGCAGGAAACATTATTTTCTGGTAACGCGGAACGAAGTTTAGTGTGAAAACTAACTCATTTCATTTATGTAACTTCAGTTCGATTCACAATTATTATACAATATCATAAAACCGCAATTATAATAAATAATTTGGATTATAATAATTCCATTTCCATTTATCACAGTCATCAATTAAGTTAGCTTTCACTGGATTTTGAAGAATATAATTTACTATTCTTCTTAGTTCATCAATATTTCTAATCACATGGTCATAACTCTCGTGATGCCAGAATGCTCCATGACGATTAAGAATTTTATTACATTTTAATGCAGTAAACCTTTTTAATTCCTGAAGAATTTTAGTAACTATGTAAACTCTAACACTTCTTCGAGCATTATCTATTTGTTCATTTTGTGTTCTACTTAGATCAGAATTTTCGTTAATTCTGGATTTAATTATTGGTGTAAATATCATATGTACATGGTTCGGCATAATTGTATAGGCTATTAACTTATAATCTTTTCCATCTCTATAATGAATTGCTTCTTTAACAATTGAAGCTACTTCATCTTTAACTAACCAACTAGGACCTTTTTTATATGTGTCTATATATTTATCAAATATTTCAAAATACTTTTGCTGAAACTCATAATACTTTTGCTTCTTTAATATTTTTGATTTTATGTTGTTTATTCTCTTTAGTTCTAATTTTTTTTCATTGATTAGTTTCACAATTACATTTAGAGGTAAAGACTGCGTTAATCGAAATGTAACAAAAAATGTACAACCTTCTGGTTGATAATGTGGTAAATTTCGTCTGTAATAAATTTTATTTTCTTTCATAATAAATAAAAAAACTCAACTACTTATTCTAATCTACTGGAACCGTAGTAACAACTAAAATAATTTTAACAAAATTGGCTGGAAATTCATATTATTATTTTTGTAGAAACTAATACTCCAACTTACACTTGTAACACGAAACAAAGTTTCGTGAAAAAAACATATTTTTTTTACTTCTGTCGAATCACATTTCGACTTACAATTTAAAATTTGTAACACGAAACGAAGTTTCGTGAAAAAAATATTTTTTCACTTCTGTCGAAATTACATTTCGACTTACAATTTTAAATCTGTAACACGAAACGAAGTTTCGTGAAAAAAATTTTTTCGTTGAAATATTATTTCTACTTACAAATATATTGTGAAAACTCCCTCAGGTTATTACTATTGTCTTTTATTTATTCTCTACGGTTCTCAGTGCTGAGTTCCCTCAACCCATACACTGAGAACCATTGAGTTATTAATTACAATAACAAACAACAATTAATTACAAAATATGAAATGCTACTGTTACTCCAGCCATAACAATTGAAACCATGCTCATTAATTTAATTAAAATGTTCAAGCTTGGTCCAGATGTATCTTTGAAAGGATCGCCAACAGTATCACCAATTACAGCAGCTTTATGAGGATCAGAACCTTTTCCTCCATAATTTCCTTCTTCAATATATTTCTTTGCATTATCCCATGCACCACCCGAATTAGCCATAAATATTGCAAGAACAAATCCAGCACCAAGTCCACCCGTTAATAAACCCATAACACCAGCAACTCCAAAAATTACTCCAGTAATAATTGGTACTAAAATAGCAAGGAGTGAAGGAAGAATCATTTCGCGTTGAGCTCCTTTTGTAGAAATAGCTACGCAGCTTGCATAATCTGGTTCAGCTGTTCCTTCAAGAATTCCAGGAATAGTTTTGAATTGTCTTCTTACTTCATCGACCATTTTACCTGCAGCACGACCAACAGCACTCATTGTTAAACCACAGAACAAAAATGCCATCATTGCACCAATAAATACTCCAACCAAAACATTTGGATTCATCAAATTAATCTGGTAATAATTCATAAAATCCATAATACTTGCTTTTTGAGTTTCGATTAGGATTCCATTACCTAAATCAAGAAGTGATTTTCCTGCTCTTAATAATGCAATTTTAACTTCTTCAACATAGGAAGCTAAAAGTGCAAGAGCTGTTAGAGCAGCAGAACCAATAGCAAAACCTTTTCCAGTTGCAGCTGTTGTATTTCCTAAAGCATCAAGAGCATCTGTTCTTTTTCTAACTTCCTTGCCTAAGCCGCTCATTTCTGCATTACCACCGGCGTTATCTGCAATAGGACCATATGCATCTGTTGCAAGTGTAATTCCAAGTGTTGAAAGCATTCCTACGGCTGCAATTCCAATTCCATATAATCCCATATTAATATTTGTTAAATCAAAACCTGTTGCAAATAGAAAAGCAAAAATAATCCCGAATGCTACAGTGATAACCGGAACTGCTGTTGACATCATACCAATACTCAAGCCGGATATTATAACAGTTGCAGGACCAGTTTGTGAACTGTTTGCTATCCTTTGAGTTGGTTTATATGAATGTGAAGTATAATATTCAGTTGATTTACCAATAATGATTCCAGTTATCAATCCTGTAACAATTGAACCCCAAATTCCAAGTGCGTTATCAAATCCAAGTAAATTTACAATTATAAAAGAAAAGATTACAATTAATACTGAGCTTATATTTATTCCTCTTGAAAGAGAAGCAAGCAAATCTTTTTGAGTTGCATCTTCTTTTGTTCTTACCATAAAAATTCCAACAATGGAAAGAACAATACCAACAGCCGCAACAAGCATTGGAGCTAATACAGCTTTCATTTGTAATTCTGGTGCATTAACAAATGCAGAAGCTCCTAAAGCTGCTGTTGCTAAAATTGAACCACAATATGATTCATACAAATCTGCTCCCATTCCTGCGACATCACCAACATTATCACCAACATTATCTGCGATTGTAGCTGGATTGCGAGGGTCATCTTCTG
Organism: Melioribacteraceae bacterium; assembly: GCA_037481715.1. Lineage (GTDB taxonomy): Bacteria > Bacteroidota > Ignavibacteria > Ignavibacteriales > Melioribacteraceae > Rosettibacter. The sequence continues at coordinate 3,032 of JBBFLD010000001.1, read as the reverse complement.
GAATACCAGCTTCAACTTTACCTACTAAATCAGCACCAACATCGGCAGCCTTTGTAAAAATTCCTCCACCTACTCTTGCAAACAATGCCTGTGTAGAAGCACCCATTCCAAATGTTAACATTGTTGTGGTTACAATTACAAGATTATGAGCATCTGTAGCATGAGGATAAACTAAATTTAATATTGTAAACCAAATAGAAATATCAAGCAAACCAAGACCAACAACTACAAGTCCCATAACAGCACCGCTTCTGAAAGCAATTTTTAATCCTTTATTCAAAGATTCTCTTGCAGCATTAGCCGTTCTTGCAGAAGCATAAGTTGCGGTTTTCATTCCAAAAAATCCAGATAAACCAGAGAAGAAACCGCCAGTAATGAATGCAAATGGCACCCATGGATTCTGAACATTAAATCCATAAGCAAGTATTAAAAAAATTACCATTATAACAATAAAAAACATTCCAACAACTTTATATTGTTGTTTAAGGTAAGCCATAGCTCCTTTACGAACATAAGAAGCTATACTTGCCATTTTTTCTGTGCCTTCGCTTTCCTTCATCATTTGTTTGAAGAAAAACCAGGCAAAAAATAAAGCAAGAATTGAAGATGCAGGGGCAAGCCAGAATATACTGTTGACCATTTTTTCTCCGATTACTTATTTAACATACCATTTAATTAAGTTTCTCTTTTTCTATCTGTATCTAAAAAATTTAACCAATCATTATCTTAATTCATTATTTTCTTAAGATTTTACAAAATTTCAAAAAACTATTTTTCAAAATTAATAAAAAATGTTGAGATAATAATCCTTTTATAAATTTTTTTATTTATTAGAACTCTTATAATTTTGCTGTAGATAATAGAGAATTAAAAACCCATTAACGAGGGAAATATTTCTTTGTTAAGTATTTCAAACAAATCTAAAGGTGAACTATGAATTATCTGAATGAGTTAATCAATAATCAAAAAGTATTTTTCAAATTCATGAAAGAAAAATATCCTTTGTTTACCAATTCAAATATTTTTTTGAGAGATATTCAATATGCAATAAGAAGTTATTTTGAGAAAAAAAATATAAAACTCAGTTACACAGAATCAGAAAAATTAACTTTTGATTTTATTGATGCTCTTACAAAAGAAAATAAATTAAAAAAAATTTCTTCAAATGCATGGAAAGTGAATTTTTTTCTTGATAATAATGTTAATGATGTTGAAAGCAATAAAAATCAAGAAGAAAGGATTGAAAATGAACGAACAAATTAACATAACTTCTGAAATAGATATTACAGAAAAAGCATTAAAACAGGTTTTGAAAATAAAGGAAGAAAATAATATTCCAGCAAGCTATGGATTAAGAATAAGTGTTAAAGGCGGAGGTTGTTCAGGCTTAACCTATCAACTTGGTTTTGATGATACAGAAAAAGCTGGTGATACAGTTATTGAAAAAGAAGGATTAAAAATTTTTGTTGACGGCAAAAGTTTATTTTATCTGACAGGCACCGTTCTCGATTTCAGCGATGGATTAAACGGCAGAGGTTTTGTATTCAATAATCCAAATGCAAAAAGAACATGCGGTTGTGGCGAATCATTTGGAGTTTAATATGAATAGAAAAAAATTTTTAACATCGATAGGTTTGCTAACATTAGGATTAGGCACAAAAAAAATTGAAGCATTAACAAACAATATATATAATAAAAGGAGTAACAAAATGAGCAAATTCGAATTACCACCATTGCCCTATGCATTTAATGCGTTAGAACCATACATAGATGCAAGAACAATGGAAATACATCATGACAAACATCATGGTGCTTATGTAACTAATTTAAATAAAGCTATTGAAGGAACAGATATGGAAGGAAAAACTCTTGAAGAACTTTTTCAGAATGTTTCCAAACTTCCAGTAGCTGTTCGTAACAATGGCGGTGGACATTATAATCATACAATTTTTTGGGAAATTATGGGACCCAATAAAGGTGGTCAGCCTACAGGTGCACTTGCAGATGCAATCAATGGCACATTTGGTTCATTTGAAAAATTCAAAGAAATTTTTAACAATGCTGCTGCAACAAGATTTGGTTCTGGTTGGGCTTGGCTTGTTTTAAGTGATGGTAAATTAGTTGTAACTTCAACTCCAAATCAGGATAATCCTTTAATGGATGTTGCTGAAGTTAAAGGCTTTCCTGTCATGGGACTTGATGTTTGGGAACATGCATATTACTTGTTATATCAAAACAGAAGACCTGAATATATTGCCAATTGGTGGAATGTAGTTGATTGGGATGCAGTAGCAAAGAGATTTGCATCCGCCAAGTAATTCAATTTAGTATTTTGAAGGAGACGAATCGCTCACTCGTCTCCTCATATTTTCCTTTCTATAAACAGCCCTACAAATCATAATCATATCATAACACAAAATAAAATTTAGTGCAAAAACGTAAACGGTTGAAGATTGCACGTTACAAGTTCAAGATTAAAAAATCTGAAGGTGTTCAATATTAATTGTAACACGAAACGAAGTTTCGTGAACATGGTTGAAGGTTATAAGTTGAAGGTTGCAGGTTTTAAGGTTGAAGGTTAATGAATGTTGGCGGTATTAATATTAGAGAATTGCAAAATTGCAAGATTGTTAGTTGAAGTTTACAGGTTAAAGGTTAGAAAACCACGAGGTGCTTTAATATAATTTGTAACACGAAACGAAGTTTCGTGAACATGGCTGAAGTTTACAAGTTGAAGGTTACAGGTTAAATGTTATAGATTGAGAAACCACGTAGTGGTTAAATATTAATAGAAAAAAATATGACGAACGAAAAATTATCAGAACCCTGAAGGGGTTCAATATTAAACGTTGGGAATAGAAGCAATTGGAAAAATGGAAAGATGGAAAAATGGGCTGGTGGATTGTAACACGAAACGAAGTTTCGTGAACATGGTTGAAGGTTGCAGGTTTTAAGGTTGAAGGTTACAGGTTAAATGTTATAGATTGAGAAACCACGTAGTGGTTAAATATTAATAGAAAAAAATATGACGA